>NZ_CP127390.1:1200000-2400000 GCF_030286045.1 Propionimicrobium sp. PCR01-08-3 | reverse complement strand
CCAGCGGGTCCGGAGTGGTGCTGAACTATGACGACACCCCGTTCGACGATGTCTCGGTTGGCTGGGCCGCCTACCGCGCGATGATGAGCCGTGCCAATTCGAAGATCGACCTGACAACGCCCTATCTGGTTCCCACCAGCGAGATGATCAGCGAGCTCACCGCCTTGGCGCAATCCGGGATCAGGGTGCGGATCGTGACTCCCGGCATTCCCGACAAGGCGTATGTCTATGCGGTGACCCGGTCGAACTATCGTCCACTGGTCGAGGCCGGTGTCGAACTCTACGAGTACACGCCCGGGTTCGTGCACGCCAAACAAATGATCGTGGACGATGAGACCGCGATCATCGGGACGATCAATTTCGACTTCCGCAGCTTCTACCTGCACCAGGAGAACGCGGTGTGGATGTACCAGACCTCCGCGATCGCGGACATGTCGGAAGACTTCGAACAGATCGTCGCAAAAAGCCGCCGCGTGAGCGTGGACGAGGTGCGTTCGACACCATGGTGGCGCCGCGCCTACTGGCTGGTGCTGCGCACCTTCTCGCCGCTGATGTGATCGGGGCGGCCGATCATTCGGCCGAGAAAGCCCACATCACGCCGAAGCGGTCGAAGACCTGACCGTACCAGCCGCCCCACGGCGCCTTCTCGAACGGCATGCCCACCTGGCCACCGGCGTCCAATAGCTTTTGCTGATAGCCCCTTGCCTCATCCGCAGAGTCGGTTTCGATCAACAGCGAGTAGGCGGTGTCGCGCACCGGATAGTCATGCTCGGGGTCCATCGAGTCACCACCGGCGAGCACCCCGAAGGGCAGCGTCAGCGTCACATGGGCGACGGCATTCGGATCGGGTTCGAAACCCATCCCCTCCATCGCCGGCGCATCGCCGTAGCGCATGAGGTTGAGCTGGCCGCCGAACACGTCATGCCAGTGTTCGAACGCCTCGCCCGTGGTGCCGGGAAGTGCAATGTAGGTAGCGAGAAACTTGGCCATGATGGCCTCCCTCGGTCGTTACGTGTTGTGCCTCCGATATTCAATTCTGCCGCAAGTCAGGAAACGCTCCCATGCCACGGCGGCCCCGATGGGGCATTCTCGTTAAACATTCATGAATCGGCGTGGAACCCGTTGAGGGCGTGCTTAGGCTGGGATGCGTGAAATGGAGCAACTACCGCGCCGCCTTGTTCGACCTCGACGGAGTTCTCACTCCCACCACAGACCTTCATAGACGGGCCTGGTCGCAGATGTTCAACGATTATCTGCGCGGCCGGGGAGTCACCGACCCCTACACCGACGACGACTATTTCGCCTACGTGGACGGCAAGCCCCGCTACCAAGGGGTGGCGGCCTTCCTGAACAGTCGTGGAATCGAACTGCCTTTCGGTGATCCCGGCGATGCTCCGGCCATCGAATCGGTGGCGGGGCTCGGCAACCGCAAGAACGAATACTTCAATCAGGTGCTCGCGCGCGATGGCATCCAGCCCTATCCGGGATCTTTGAAGCTGCTGAATCAGCTGCGCCGAATCGAGCTGCCGATGGCAGTGGTGTCGTCCTCGCGCAACGCCCGGGCTGTGCTGGAATCGGCCGGTATCACCGGCTATTTCGAGCTCGTCATGGACGGCAATCTCGCCGGTGAACTTGACCTGCCCGGCAAGCCTGCGCCCGACGTCTTCGTCCGCGCTGCCGAGATGATCGGCGTGACGCCTGCCGAGGCGGTCGTGCTGGAGGACGCCCTGTCGGGCGTGACCGCCGGTGCCGCCGGAGGCTTCGGCCTGGTGGTGGGCATCGACCGCGGGGCCGGCGTGCAACCATTGACCGATGCCGGAGCAGATCTGGTCGTTGCCGATTGTGAGGAGTTGCTCGCGTGATTCACAGGACCAAGACCGATCTGAATCCGCTGGACGATTATCGCTTTCCGGCCGATGAGTGGGCGTTGATCGAGACCTACCCGTGCGACGACGACCTCGGCAAGACCGAGACCTTGTTCTCGACCGCAAACGGCTATATCGGGATGCGCGGTAACCCCGAAGAGGGCCGCGATTCGTACATGGTCGGCACCTTCATCAATGGTTTTCACGAAACCTGGGATATCCGCCATGCCGAGAACGCCTACGGCCTGGCGCGCACCGGCCAAACGATGATCAATGCGCCGAGCGCGATGATGATCCGCCTTTATGTGGACGACGAACCGCTGCTGCTGAGCGTGGCAGATCTGCAGTCATATGAACGCAGAATGGACTTTCGCGAAGGTGTGCTGCGCCGTGAATTGGTGTGGCGAACACCGGGCGGTAAAAGGGTCCAGGTGACATCGACCAGAATGGTCAGCTTCACCGAGCGGCATCTGGCGTTGATGACATTCGAGGTGAAGCTTCTCGACGGCGATGCCCCGATCGTCATCTCTTCTCAGATCGTCAATAAGGAAGATTTCGACGACATAGCCGGCCGCCGCGCCACGCGTTCGGACGAGGACCCGCGTAAGAGTCCGGGACTCAATCACCGGGTATTGCAACCCGAAATGAGCTGGCATAGCCCACGCCGGATGATTTTGGGATATCAGGTCGCAAATTCGGGTATGACATTGGCCGTCGGTGCCGATCACCGCATCGAAACGTCGAATATGTACACCGAATTGGACGACACCACCGCCGACCAGGGGCGCAAGATCTACCGGGTGGCCGCCAAGAAAGGACAACCGATTCTCGTCACCAAGGCGGTCGCCTATCACTCGTCGCGGGGAGTGCCGGTACGAGAATTGAGCGATCGGGTGCGGCGCACTCTCGACCGCGTCCGTGAAACCGGATTCGACATCTACTACGAAGCTCAGCGGCAATGGCTGGTCGATTTCTGGGAATCCAGCGACGTCTCGGCCGGGACCACCCCGAGAATCCAGCAGGCCATCCGCTGGTGCACCTTTCAGCTCGCCCAGGCCACCGCGCGCGCCGACGGGTCGGGAATCCCGGCGAAGGGTCTGACCGGGGACGGCTATGAAGGCCACTATTTCTGGGACAGCGAGGTATACATGGTGCCTTTCCTGACCCTGACCAATCCGGAGCGTGCCCGAAGCGCCTTGCGGTTCCGCTACACGCATCTGGACGATGCCCGCGAGCGCGCCGGTGAGATGTCGACCAAGGGTGCGCTGTTTCCGTGGCGCACCATCAATGGTGAAGAGGCGTCCGCCTATTATGCGGCAGGAACTGCCCAGTATCACATCGATGCCGATATCGCCTATGCGATCGGGCATTACCTGGCGATGACCGGCGATGCCGAATTCGCATTCGGTGAAGGCGCCGAGATACTGGTCGAAACTGCGCGAATGTGGGTCGACCTCGGATTCTGGCGAGTCAGCGAGGTGGAGACATTCGAGATTCACGGCGTGACCGGCCCCGATGAATACACCACGGTGGTGAACAACAACACCTATACCAATGTGATGGCGCGGTGGAATTTGCGGTTGGCCGTGTGGATGGTGCGCACCATGGCGGAACGAGCCCCGCAGGCCTATCAGCGGCTGGTGCATACCGTCGGGCTGCGCGACGAGGAGATCGCCGAGTGGGACCGTTGCGCCAATGGAATCAGGATTCCTTTCGATGACAGGCTGGGAATTCACCCGCAGGATGATGCTTTCGTTGCCAAAGAAGTCTGGGATCTGGAAAATACCCCGGAAGATTCCTATCCGCTGCTTCTGCACTATCACCCTTTGGTGATCTATCGCTTCCAGGTGCTCAAACAGGCCGATGTCGTATTGGCGCTTTTCCTGCGCAGCAACGAATTCAGTCTCGAAGAAAAGCGCGCCGACTTCGAATACTACGATCCGATCACGACCGGAGACTCCAGCCTCTCGGTGGTCATGCAGGCGATCGTGGCCGCCGAGGTCGGCCATCAGGACATGGCCCTGGACTACTTCTACGAGGGGCTGTTCGTCGACATCGGCGACACTCACAACAATGCCTGCGACGGCGTCCATATCGCGTCGTCCGCCGGCACCTGGCGGGCCTTGGTCTGTGGCTTCGGCGGGCTGCGCGACGACGAGGAGGTGCTGTGCTTCGATCCGCGGCTGCCGCGCAAGTGGGATCACATGAACTTCGCGCTGGCCTACCGGGGCAGCCGCATCCGCGTGAATCTGACCCGCCGCAACATCGGTTTCACCTTGCTCGACGGAGAAGCCGTCAAGCTGCGGGTGCGCGGCACCGAGTATGTTGTCGCGCCGGATACGCCGCTGAATGTGAGGCTGTCTCATCAGGGCGTTTATCTGCCTCCGCTGACCTCGACGCATCCGATCATCGGCGGCCGGCGCACCGACGGCACGTTGATCACTGCGGAGGTGCCGCAGGCCTCCGATGTGGAGTTCCACACCGAGGAGTTCCCGGCGGTGCCGCAGACCGTCGAGAACGAGTAGCGGCGTCGAGAACGAGTAGCGGCGTCGAGAACGAGTAGAAGATGGCGCGGATAGAGCGGCCGTAGCGATCATGTTCCGATGGGGGCCGGACGCCAGAACCGAGCGGAGCTGGGTAGAAGGCCCATGCACACCGAACCGTTCAGAGGAACCTCAGAGCGTCACCATCCCGGCGTCTTGACGGACGAGCCCATCGGTGACCAGTGCGGCGAGGCAGTCTGCTGCTTGCTCCCGGTCATGCCAGCCCGAAAGCAGGGCCTCGACCGGTAGGCCCTCGGGTGAGTTGCGGACGATGTCCAGCAGCTGTCCGCGGCATTGCCTGTTGGTGCCGTGCCAGCTCTGAGTTCTGGACGCCACCGCAGAGGCCGGGTAGCCGGCGCCCCGCCAGCTGCATTGCTCGCTGACCGGGCACGACGCGCACGCCGGCGTCCGGGGGAGGCAGGCCAGCGCGCCGAATTCCATCACGGCCGCTGCCCATCGGGCGGCCTTCGCGCCGGCGGCGTCGGTGTATTCCTGGGCGCGCATCCGCTCGGCCTTGGTGAGGTGGGCCGGCGGTGCTGCCTCGGGCAACTCGAGACGGGTCAGCACCCGGCGCACATTGGTGTCGAGAACCGGCACGCTGGCGCCGAATGCGAAGCTGGCGATCGCAGCGGCCGTGTAGGCCCCGACTCCGGGCAGTGCCGACAGCGCGTCCACATCACCGGGAACCCGGCCGTCATGACAGCGGACGATGGCCTGAGCGCTGGCATGCAGCCGAAGCGCGCGGCGTGGATAGCCGAGGCGTCCCCAGGCAAGAACTGCCTCGCGGCTGGGCTCGGCGGCCAGATCGGCCGGGGTCGGCCAGCGCTGCAACCAGGTTTGCCAGACCGGCAGCACTCGGGAGACCGGGGTCTGCTGCAGCATGAACTCGCTGACCATGACTCCCCACGGGGTGCTGTGCCGCCAGGGCAGGTCGCGTTCATTGTCGTCGAACCAGTCGATCAGCGCCCGCACCGTCGTTGCGCGGTCGTGTTCGGGCTGGTTGCTCACCTGTTCCAGGGTAGAGCCTGCCGATTGCGCAACCGGGGCAACTGCCCGCGTGGGAGCCGATCGGCAGGCGAGATTCCGCCTACGATAACGCCATGCAGGGTTGGCTCAAACCCATCGGCCCCGAAGACCCGCGTATCTACTGGATACGGCGGGCCGTCGTGCTCTTGGTGATATTCGCGGTGATCGCAGCGATCGTTTGGCTGGCAGTACGCCCCAGGTCCGTCACCGCGACCCCGGTCGAGTCGAGCCCCTCGAACAGCGCAACCGTCTCGCCGGACGCCGAGACACCGCAGCCGTCGCCCTCCGAGAGTCCCTCGGAAGCCTCCGATGGCGAACCGACTCCGGGTGCGGAGGCGACCGAGGCGACCGAGGCAGAGACATCAGAGTCCGCGGACGCCGAGTCCTCCGAAACTCCTGATGCCGCCGAGCAGGCTCCGGCTGCCTGCCAGCCGAAGAACCTCAGTTTGCGAGTCGAAGGCAACGAGGCGCTGGCACAAAGCGAGACCTCGTCCGCTTTTCATGTGGCAGTGGCTACCACCGAGGAAAGCTGCCGGCTCGATCTCGGAGCTGCCGGAACGGCGCTGGCGATAACCTCGGGCGCCGATGCGATCTGGAGCACCGCCGACTGCGATCAGTGGCAGCCGAGCGATGTGCTCGAACTGACCGCCGGCGCAGAATCCGGCTTCGATGTGAGCTGGCCGGTGCGGCGCTCCAATGGCTGCGAGATCACCGAATCCGTGCTCGGTGTCGGCACCTACGTGGCCACGGCCACGATAAAACAGGCGAGCGCCCGATTCGTGATGCAGATTCACTACTGATCCGACTGCGGTCACCATCGCTAGTCAGCTGGTCATTTCCTGTGGTGTTGCTCTCGGGGCCGGGCCAGAAGTGCTCAGCTCTGTGCTCTGCTCATGATGTGTGGCGCATCTTCTGGACGGTGACTACTGGATATGGACCGACTCACGTCGATCTTCGAATAGCGGACTCACACAGCTAGCGGATCGAGTCCGAGATCCGGGCGAGACCATCGCGGATGGCCCTGGCCCGGGCCGGACCCACACCGGAGACGTCGGCGAGCTCCGACCGAGAGGCGGCCAGTACCGCCTGCAGTGAGCCGAAGTGATCGAGCAAGCGTCCGGCGGTAGCGGTGCTCATCTGGGCCGATTGCGAGACGATCCGGTAGCCGCGGGTGCTGAGATGCTCGTCCAGATCGCCCGATGCGAAGCCGATGGCATTCGCCACCGTCACCGGATCCAGCAGGTCACCGGTCGGCAGATGCCTGAGCACGTCGAGAGTGAAACGTTCGGCATCGTCATTGCGATAATCCAGCTCCAGCAAGGTGGCGAGCTGATCGATGCCCTGGGTCAGCTCGTAGAGCTGCAATTGCAGGAGCCGGCCGTCGACGCCGAGGGCCTCGACATGGCCTTCCAATTCTTCGGCGAGTCTGCGGACCATGGCGAGTGGCTGCACTGCCTGCACCAGGTCACCGACGGTGACCAGCCCGTCCATCTCCAGCCCGGACAGCGTCAAGGTCGAGGCATTGAGCCGTTCGCGGTACCTGGACAGCGTTGCGACGGCCTGCTCGGCGCGAACCAGGATCTGGTCGGAGGACTCGATCGGATATCTGAGACCCGACATGAACAAGGCGATGGTGGCCATGGCGGCCGACACGGTCACCACGGGCACGTTCGACTGCAACGCGATCCGATCGGCGGTGCGGTGCCTGGTGCCGGTTTCGATGGTGGGCAGGCTGGACGAGGGAGAGAAGTGGACGCCGGCGGCGATGATGGTCGTCAGTTCGTTGTCGACAATGATGCCGCCGTCCATCTTCGCCAGCTCGCGAAGAGCGGTGGGCGTGAAGTCGGTGTTGATGATGAACCCGCCGGTCGAGATCTGTTCGATGACCGGGTTGGTGCCGAGCACGATCAATGCGCCGGTGTGGCCGGCGCGGATGCGTTCCAGGCCTTCGCGCAGCAGCGTGCCGGGTGCAAGCAACGCTCGATACTTGCGGTACCGCTCGGCGTCGTGCCCCAGATCTTTGCTCACGGCGTCCAGTCTATGAGGCCGATGTGTGCAAGTCCCGGGAATGCCGTAGCCCGAGGACGCCCAGGGCCTCGGCAACGGTCGAAACCTCCACGACCTTCAACCCGTGCATGCGGGGCAGCTTGTTGTTCGGGTCCCGGTTGCCGGTGGGCACCAGAGCGAGATCGAATCCCATCCGGGCCGCCTCGCCGACCCGCTGTTCGAGGCCGGGCACCCGGCGCAGATCACCCGCCAGCCCGATTTCGCCGAACGCGACGACCTTGCGGTGACAGCCCTCGTCCAGGCCTGCGGAGGCGATCGCGATGGCCAATGCGAGGTCGGCGCCCGGGTCCATGATCTTGGCGCCGCCGACCGTCGACACGTAGATATCGCTCCTGGACAAGGTGAAATGCGCTCGCCGCTGCATGACGGCAACGATCATCGCTACCCGGGAGCCATCGACCCCGTGGGTGACCCGGCGTGGGGGAGTGTCGCCCGCCACCGACGCGACCAACGACTGCACCTCGGCGAGCATGCAGCGGCTGCCCTCCCTGGTGACGGTGACGCAGGTGCCCGGTGCCGGGTCGTCGTTGCGTGAGGTGAACAAACCCGAAGGGTCGGGCACTTCGACGATGCCGTGCTCGCCCATCTCGAAGCAACCCACTTCGTCCGAGGGGCCGAACCGGTTCTTGACCGCGCGCACCATCCGGAATCCGGAATGCCGATCGCCCTCGAAGGAGAGCACCACATCGACCAGATGCTCCAAGAACCGGGGGCCTGCCACTTGGCCGTCCTTGGTGACATGCCCGACGATAACCACTGCCATGCCTCGGCGCTTGGCCACCCGCACCAGAGCGCCGGTCACCTCGCGCACCTGGCTCACCCCGCCGACCGAGCCCTCCGCCTCGGCCGTGCCGATGGTCTGCACCGAGTCGACCACCAGCAGGCTCGGCGCGGTCTGCTCGATATGGCCGAGCACGGTGCCGAGATCGGTCTCGGCCGCCAGATAGAGCTGGTCGGCCAGCGCGTGGGTGCGTTCGGCGCGCAACCGCACCTGGGCGGCGGACTCCTCACCCGAGACATAGAGGGTCTTGTTGTCGCCGCCTGCCCACTTGGCTGCGACCTCCAGCAACAGGGTCGATTTGCCGACCCCCGGCTCACCGGCCAGCAGGACGACCGCGCCGGGAACCAGACCGCCGCCCAGCACCCGGTCGAGCTCACCGATGCCGGTCAGCTTACGTTTGGCGGTCTCCAGGTCTACTTCGCCGATCGGTACCGCGGCCTGCGCCGGAACCGATGAGCTGACCGTCTGTAACTTGGGTGCGCCACGCTCGGCGACCGACCCCCAGGTCTGGCACTCACCGCAGCGTCCGACCCAGCGGACAGATGTCCACCCGCATTCGGTGCACTGATACGCGTCGGTCTTGGTAGCCATGCAGATGAGACTAGAGGGGAGCACCGACAATTCTTATGGGTGCAGCCATGTCTGAGGCGAGTGCGTCAATGACTGGGTCAGTGCGGCGCAAGATTCGTAAGATCCCCTAGATGGAACGAAAACTTTGGCGGATCGGTATCCCACGCGGAGGACCTCGCTTAGTCCCCGCCCAATCCGCCGGGCGCCGTCATGTTGGGGACCCCGTCGCAATCAGCTTGAACCGCACCAGGCCGCGTCCGGGAACTTCGAACGCCGGACTCAGCCTGAGCCGGGAATTGTCTCAGATCTGCACCGCTCCTCGTCCGGGCACTTCGAAGGTGACCGACGAGATACCGGGCGAACCGTTCGGGCTGGTGAAGTCGATCTTGATGTCGTCCAGCAGCTCGCTGATCGGTGCGCCCACCCAATCCTCGACGCGGGCACGGGATCCCGCGATCTCGATGGTGTCAACCCGCACGTCGCTGTGCAGTGCTGAGGGCAGCACATCGGGCTCGGACTCCCATTTCAAGAAATAGGGCAATTGCGGGTCGGTGATCAGGCCCTTGACACCGATCTGATGCCACTCGAGGCGACGGCCGTCGGGGAACTGCCTGGAGCCGGGCACCGCAGCGCGGTCGAGGCGACGTTCGAACGGGGCGAGATCGTCCACGGCGATGACCCAGCCCAGCCAGCCACCACCCTTCTCCTGCCGGTCGCGGACGACCTGGCCGTAGACGGCCTTCTCCGCGGCCGGATGATCGAGCACCTCGACCGCTTCCAAATAGCGGCCATCGGTCAGCGGCAAGATGTGGTTCCTGGTTCCGAAACGAGGGTGAAAACCGCCGTCCTTGAACTCACGTCCCAGGGCCTCGCTCAACTCGTCGACGGTGGCCTGCAGACCTTCGGGACCAGCTACGAATGTCAGATGGTCGATATGCATAAAGTCATTGTGGCAACAGCGGGTGTTATTAGCGAATCGTGTAGCAGCGCCGATGGTTGCCAGCGGCGGCTGGTGCCTGAACCGCGGGTGGGCCGGCGAAGTACCGTGGAGTCGTGCAAGCTGCTGAAGATCCGGAACGTGCCCGGCGAGTGCTGCCGGACGATGAGGCGGAGAGCTGCGCGGGTGAATTCGGTCGTGGCTACGATGCGGGGGCGATCCGAGGGGATGACCAAACACCCCGACGGCCCGCGAGGGCTTCGGCCGGCACCGACTCGGCCGGCCTGCCTTCGGGTTTGCCGAGGGTCGGGCTGAGCACGTCATCGGTTTTTCCCGAGTCAACTCACACTGCCTTTCGGATGGCGGCCGATCTTCATTACGACGGCGTGGAGTTGATGGTCGGCACCGATGCCGCCAGTTGTGACCTCGACAAGGTTCGTGAGTTTCAGGACGAATACCAGGTCGCGGTGCTGAGCGTCCATGCACCCTGCCTGATGCTGACACCCCGTGTGTGGGGGACCGATCCCGAAGGGAAATTACGGCAGGCAGTCACCGCGGCGACATTGCTGGGCGCTGATCTGGTGGTCGTTCATCCGCCGTTTGCTTGGCAGCGCACGTATGCGGCCGGTTTTGCGCACTTGGTCCGTGAGCTGTGCGAGCACAGTGGGATCATCGTCGCGGTCGAGAACATGTACCCGTGGCGGGGGCCGGGTGTCGCGGCGCAGGCCTACGTGCCCGATTGGGACCCGACCGATCAGCCCTACGATCATCTGACGCTCGATCTTTCGCATGCTGCCACCGCCGGGGCCCGTTCGCTGAGCTATTTGGACGATTGGGGGCCCAGGCTGCGCCACCTTCATCTGACCGACGGCAATGGCTCGGTACTGGACGAACACCTGATGCCCGGCGAGGGAAATCAGCGTGCCTGGCAGGTCGTCGAGACGCTCGTTTCCCGCGGCTATCAGGGCCATATCATTCACGAGGTGAGCACCAGACGCCGGGCGGGCTACGAAGCACGTTCTCAGGTGCTGGCCGAGTGTCTGGCCCGGACTCGTGAGCAGATAGCTGCCGCGGCTCCCGTTGCGGGGTACGGTGAACGGCAATGAGCGAACTGGTGATGCGCTGGGCACAGCGTCCACGGGTGAAGAAGGCTGCACTGACGACTTCTGCAGCACGTGATCTGGTGGCCCGCTATGTTGCGGGCCAAGAAATCCATGACCTGATTCCGGTACTGAAATCGTTGATCGGAAAGGGGCTATTGGTAGGGGTCGAATATCTCGGCAATCGCGTCGACAATCTCGAAGAATCTGCTGCAAACGAGCAGACCTATCTCACGATCGTGCGTCGGCTCGAATCGGCCGGAATCGCGTCGCAGGCAGAGATCTCATTAAGGTTGAGCCGACTCGGCCAGCGCTTGGGAGCCGAAGGCAGGCAATTCGCGCTGCTCGCCGCCCGGAGGATCAGCCGAGCTGCCAGCAACGCCGGGGTCGCAGTCACGCTCGACATGAGCGGAAGTGAGTTGACGACCCCCACTCTGGATGCCTGGGGCGAGCTTCAGCAAGACATTCCCGCGACCGGAATCACCGTGCAGGCTGCGCTTTTTCGCACACATCGTGATATCAACGATTTGGCGCTGCCCGGCCGACGAATTCGGCTATGCAAAGGCGGATTCCAGGAATCCAAACAGGTTGCTTTCACCGCCCGGCATGAAATCGACCTGGCATTCGTCCGTGATCTTCGAGCATTGATGAACAGTCAGGCCGAGGTGCTGGTCGCCAGCCATGATCCGCGGATGATTTCGATAGCCGAGGAATTGGTCAGGCGCAGTGGCCGCCGGCCGGAGAGCTACGAATTTCAGATGCTCTATGGCATCAGGCCCTATGAACAGCGTCGGCTGGCCGACATCGGTCACCGGTCGAGGGTGCTCGTGCCGTTCGGGCCGGGATGGTACGACTACTACTCGCAGCGGCTGGCGGAGCGTCCGGCGAACGCTGCCCTGTTCGCCCGTTCCCTGATCGGGAAGCGCTGAGATGAAGCTGGTCGCCCATGCCTGCGCAACTTGTACCTGCCCGGCCCTGACGAGGGCCTGCTTCGGCCAGAACACACCCGGTTCGCCGAATCGCCGGCCGGCCGAAAGGGTCTGAGGTGGCGGCCACCGCAGTGCGCTCGCGTCCGCACCTGGTGCTTGAGACGGTGATCGTGCTCGGCATTTGTCTCGGCAAGTCGGCCGTGATGTCGATTCTGAACATCATCAACCGGCTGACCTATCAAGTGCCCTTGTCGGAGCAGACATCGACGATGAACTCGGCGGTCACCCCCGACCGGCCGTGGCTCGATCTGATGTATCAACTGGCGAACAACCTGTTTCCGTTCTTCTTCGCCTTCGCGGCGATTTACCTGCTGTGGCGGGTATGGCCGCCGCGCGGCGGCAGCGTGTGGCAGGCGATCGGGCTGGACGGCAGACACGTTGGGCGCGACATCGGCGCCGGAGTCGGTGTGGCGGCTTTGATCCTCGGGCCAGCGCTCGGCTTCTACCTCCTGGCCAGACAACTCGGCATCAATACCACGATCGTGATGGCGAACCTCGGCGAGAACTGGTGGACCATTCCGATGTATTGTCTCGCCGCCTTCCAGAACGGCTTTCTGGAGGAGGTCGTGATGATCGGCTACCTGACCACCAGATGGCGGCAATCCGGCTGGCATCCGGCGGCGGCCATCGTGGTCAGCGCGCTGATCCGCGGCAGCTATCACCTCTATCAGGGCTTCGGCGGATTTGTCAGCAACCTGGTTTTCGGGCTTTTGCTCGGCTGGCTCTATCACCGGACGAAGCGGCTGTGGCCGCTGGTGATCGCGCACACCGTGATCGACATCACGGCCTTCGTGGGATATTCGCTGTTGGCCGGAGTGGTCAGCTGGCTTTAGCGTTGTGGGGGTCCGTCGGCTCGCGCTCGCGGTATGGCGTTTGCTCGCGCTGTGCTGCGAGCTGGAATCCATAAGGCGAGCCGGAACGAGTTCGTCGTCCAGAAAGGGAGCGGGAAACGGGGCCGGAGTCCGCAAAGGGTGCGGGGTCAACCTGCTTGGCGCGCTGCTCCGCAGTGGGCACGTCGGGTGCTGCCGGGCTGTGGACGATAAACTGAGCGTCATGCGAGTTGGAGTATTCGGTGCAACCGGTCAGGTGGGCGGCGTCATGCGGACGCTGCTCGACGAGCGCAATTTCCCCGTCGATTCGATGCGTTATTTCGCCTCGGTTCGTTCCGCGGGCAAGAAGCTCGACTGGCATGGTGAGCAGATCACTGTTGAGGACATGGCCACCGCCTCGTTCGACGGCCTCGATATCGCGATCTTCTCCGCAGGTAAGACCGCCTCCAAGACCTATGCACCGAAGGTCGCAGCGGCGGGCGCGATCGTGGTCGACAATTCGTCGTGCTGGCGCGGCGACCCGGATGTTCCGCTGGTGGTCTCCGAGGTCAATCCCGAAGACGCGGTGAACCCGCCCAAGGGCATCATCGCCAACCCGAACTGCACCACCATGGCCGCGATGCCGGTGCTCAAGCCGCTGAGCGACGCCGCAGGGCTGGAACGGCTGATCGTGGCCACCTATCAGGCCACCTCAGGCTCCGGCGTCGCCGGCGTCCGCGCCTTGCACGATCAGACCGAAGCCGCGGTCACCCAGGACTTCGCCAGGTTGGCCCTCGACGGTCAGGCGGTCGCCACCCCCGACGACCTCGGGCCCTACGTCGCCCCGATCGCCTTCAACGCCGTGCCTTATGCCGGGTCACTGGTTGATGATGGCACTCTAGAGACCGACGAAGAGCAGAAGCTGCGCAACGAGTCGCGCAAGATCATGCACCTGCCCGAGCTGCTGGTCAGCGGCACCTGCGTGCGCATCCCGGTGTTCACCGCGCACTCCCTGGTCGTGAACGCCACCTTCGGGCGTCCGATCAGCCCGGACGAGGCCAAGGCGCTGCTCGCCGATGCTCCCGGCGTCAAACTGGTCGACATTCCGACGCCGCTGCAGGCCGCAGGCATCGACCCGAGCCTGGTCGGACGCATCCGCGTCGACCAGTCGGTGCCCGACGGTAAGGGACTCGCCATGTTCATCTGCTGCGACAACCTGCGCAAGGGCGCGGCGCTGAATGCCATCCAGGTCGCTGAACTTGTCGCCGCCAACCGTGGCTGAGCAATTCATGGCCGAGCAACCGAACGAGGCCGATGGGCCCGATCGCAGTCAGGCCGTCGTCATTGTCGGTGGCGGCGTGATGGGTGGCGCGATCGCGTCCGGGCTGGCCGCCGATGGTTGGACGAATGTCACCGTCGTCGAGCCGACCGAGACCCGCCGCGCCGAGTTGGCCGACGAATTCGGTCTGAAGGCCGTGGCCGGAGCCGACGAGATCGCCGAGTCACCGGACGTCGTTGCGATCGTCGTCAAGCCCAAGGTGGCGCCGAGCGTATGCGAACAGGTCACGCCGCTGATCGCCGACCGAACCCTGGTGATGTCGATGTGCGCCGGGGTCACTCTCGGCGAGCTCGAAGCCAATCTTCCCGACGCGGTTCCACTCGTCCGGGTGATGCCGAACACTCCGGCCCAGGTGGGCAAGGGCATGTCGGCGCTGTCACCGAATCCGCACGTCAGCGACGAACAGTTGGCGTTGGCCGACGCTTTGATGCAGGCCGTCGGCGAGACCATGGTCGTGCCCGAATCGTTGCAGGACGCGGTCACCGGGGTCAGCGGATCGGGCCCCGCGTACGTCTTCTACTTGGCCGAGGCACTGATCGAGGCCGGCGTTCAGGTGGGGCTCACCCGTGCACAGGCCGACAAGCTGGCCCGCCAGACGATCATCGGATCGGCCCAGCTGCTCGCGTCGGGCGAACACCCGACGATCTTGCGGGAGCGCGTCACCTCGCCCGGCGGCACCACGGCGGCAGCAATCCGTGAGTTGGACGCTCACGCCACCCGCGCCGCTGTCAGCGATGCCGTGTGGGCCGCGTACCGGCGCAGCCGCGGCGAGTAGGCGAATAGGCGTACTCCGGCGATGTGATCAACGCCGGAAACAGGGTTTGTTCAATCCAAAGCCAGCGCGGTAAACTGCTCAAGTTGCGGTTTTACCGCGCAGGGGCGAAGTTGTGCTTGTCGCAGCTCGCCTCACCTAAGCATTCAGATTCTCGAGAGGGTCACAGTGGGATCGGTCATCAAGAAGCGCCGCAAGCGGATGGCGAAGAAGAAGCATCGCAAGCTGCTCAAGAAGACGCGCATCCAGCGCCGCAGGGCAGGTCGCTAAGTTCAGTCTGGGCCAGGTGCCCGGCAGCAAGCTTCGAATTGTCGGCGCTCACCGTTAATGTTCTCGGTGAATCCACGCTGACGTTTCGTCATACGTCCGCAGGTTGAGGAGTTGCCGTGAGTGAGCAGCCATCAGCGGTGGCGCTGGCTGATTGTGACCCCACCGCGTTGGCGGTGAGTCACGATGACGGGCGAGGCAACCCCGGATACGTAATTTTCGCCGGAGTCGGCCTCGGCGGTCCGCTGCGTCTGACACTGGCGGGGCTGAAAGCCATCGAAGAGGCAGACGTTCTCGTCCTCAGCCCCGGCGTTGACGAAGCGCTGCTTGGCGAGCCGGAGGTCGCCGTACCGGCCGAGGTGCCGCGGCTGCTGGCTGGCGCTACCCCGGATCTCGGCGTCATCACCTCGCTCGTCGACTCCGGCCTGTGTGTGGTCTGGTTGTTGTCCGGAGACCCTCTGATGGATTCCGAGGCAACCCCGTATGCGGCAAGGCTCAAGGCAGCCGGTTGCCGAATCGACATGGTTCCCGGGCTTTCCCGGCTGAGTTTGGCTCTGACGTCCGCCGGCATCAGCCCGGACGCCGGATTCCAGTTGTGGTCCGGTAAGGCCGACGCTGCCGACGAAAAGCCGTCCTTCGTGGCGCTGACGCCCGGGCAGAATCTGGACGACATCGCGCGCCATGCGTCCAAGGTCGGTCTTGGTGACGACACTCCCGCCCTGGTGGTCTCCGACTATGCGACCACTGCCCAGGTGAGCAGGACGACTACACTCGCGCAGCTGGCCGAGACCGTGCAAACGATCGAGGGACGCCCGGCCGCGGTCGTCGTCGGTGCGGCGGCCGATCGCGACCCTGATCTCAACTGGTACGAGTCGAAACCGCTTTTCGGCTGGCATGTGCTGGTGCCCCGAACCAAGGGTTTGTCGGGCGTGATGGAACGCCGGCTCGAACATCACGGTGCCATCCCGGTGCAGGTGCCGACCATCTCGGTCGAGCCGCCGCGCAACCCGCAGCCGATGGAGCGCGCCATTCAAGGGCTGGTCGACGGCCGCTATCAGTGGATCATCTTCAACTCAGCTCAGGCCGTGCGGGCCGTCACCGAACGCCTCGTCGGGCTCGGCCTTGATTCCCGGGCATTTTCGGGATTGCGCATCGCTGCCGTCGGGCAGAACACCGTCGAGGCCTTGCGTGAATGGGGCATCAAGCCCGATCTGGTGCCCGAGGGCCTGCAGCGCTCGGCAGCGCTGGCGGTCGAGTTTCCGACCTTCGACGATCTGCTCGATCCGATCAACCGGATCCTGATTCCCCGAGCCGATATCGCGGTCGATGCGCTGGTGAAAGGCATGAACGAACTCGGCTGGGAGGTCGAGGACGTGGTCGCCTACCGGACCGTACGTGCTGCTCCGCCGCCGGCAGAGATTCGCGAGGCCATCAAGGCCGGACGATTCGACGCCGTCGTTTTCGGTTCCGCATCCACCGTGCGCAATATGGTCGGCATCGCGGGCAAACCGCATCCCGAGACGATCATCGCGGCCATCGGGCCGGCGACAGTGGCCGCATGTGAAGAGGCCAATCTGCGGGTCGATGTGGTCGCCGAGAATCCGACCCACGTTCAGCTGGTGGACGACCTGGCCGAGTTCGCGGCCAAACGCACCGAGGGGTTCATCGCTCGCGGCGAACAGGTGCGCAGGCCGTCCCAGCGCAAGGGACGCCGCAGGCAGCACAGTTCTTGAACGATGGGCCGGTAAGGTTTAGGCGTGGAAGACAGCTATCCGACAGACCCCGAACCCGCCGTCCAGGTGCACGTGGTGCGCCACGGCGAGGTCTTCAACCCCACCGGCATTCTCTACGGGCTCCTTCCCGGATACCACTTGTCAGAAAACGGCAAGGCGATGGCCGCCAGGCTCGGTGAATGCTTTGCGCCGGTGCCGCTCAAGCAGTTGCGTTGCTCACCCCTCGAGCGGGCGCAGGAGACGCTCGCGCCGATCGCTGCAGCCCATCCGTCCCTTGAGGTGCACACCGATCCGAGACTGATCGAGGCCGACAACAAGCTGGCAGGCCAACGGTTCGGTAAACGCAATACGGCCATCTTCGATCCGCGCAACTGGCATTATTTCGTCAACCCGATGAAGCCGTCGTGGGGGGAGCCCTATACCGAGCTGGCGTCCAGAATGCTGGCGGCGATCACCGAGACCGCCCATGAATTGCCGCCCGGCGCCCAGGCCGTGCTGGTCAGCCACCAACTGCCGATCTGGATCGCCCGGCTCGCCGCAGAGGGACGCCGGCTCGCCCACGACCCGCGCAAGAGGCAGTGCACGCTGGGCAGCGTGACGACCTTCCGGTTCACCGAAGGCAGGCTGAGCGGTGTGACCTATGCCGAACCGGCCCGCGACCTGCTGAGGGAAGACGGCAACAAGGCGTTCTCGTCCGGGCATTGATGTGCGACGGCGAGCGTGCTGGCTGCGTCTTCGACGGTTGGAATAGGGTTGACCCATGCAAAACACAACGGCCGGCCCCGATCATGTCGATCTGTGCATCATCGGGTCGGGATCGGGCCTGTCGCTGATCGACGATGACATCAATGACTGGCAGATCGCACTGATCGACGACGGCATCGGCCCCAACGACATCTTCGGTGGCACCTGCCTGAACGCCGGCTGCATCCCCTCCAAGATGCTGTCGCTACCGGCGAGCGCGAGTCTGTCGCCTCAGCACGCCGCTCAGGTCGATGTCGATCTGAGTCTGAAGAAGGTCGACTTCAAGGCGATTCAGACACGCACCTTCGGACGCACCGACTCGATCTCTGCGGCCGGGCTGGTAGGGCTGGGCACCAGGCCCAACGTGCAGGTCTTGTTCGGGTCGGCGACCTTCGTCGACGCACACACCATCCAGGTCGGCAGACGGCGGTTGACCGCGGATCGCATCGTCATCGCCGCGGGCTCGCGTCCACGCCAGATGACCGCACCGGGCTTCGACGACCCCTACTTGCATGCGTTCGTGCATACCTCGGAGTCGATCATGCGGATTGACGAACTGCCGAAGCGACTGATCATCTTGGGCGGTGGCATCGAGGCCGTCGAATTCGGCCACATCTTCGCTGGCATGGGTTCGCAAGTGTCGATCATCAATCGTAGTGAGCCATTGCTGCGGGCCTACGACTCGGCCATCGGTATCCGGGTGACAGAGGAGCTGTCGCGACGGGAGCGCATCATGCTGCGGCTCAACCAGCGGGTCACCGGGCTCGACACCGACGACGTCGGCGGCGTGGTGCTGACCACCGAAGATTCCTTCGGCATCGAGTACAGCTATGAGGCGGACGCCGTGCTGGTCTGCATCGGTAGGGTGCCGAACGGCGACCAACTTCGCGTCGACAAGGCCGGCATCGTCCTGGACGACAAAGGTTTCATTCCGACCGACGAGCACCTGCGCACCCCGGTGCCGCACATCTGGGCGCTCGGCGACGTCTGCTCTTCGATAATGCTGAAGCATCTGGCCAATGCGCAGGCCCGGCTGGTGAAGCGCAACCTGCTGGCTGAGCGGGATGGGCGTCCGCTAGAGGTGCGGGACGAGCGCTTCGTGCCGAAGGGCATCTTCACCGAGCCGCAGGCCGCCTCGGTGGGAGCCAGCGAAGAGGGGCTGCAAAAGACGGGCGTCGAATACATCGTTCACGTTCAGGAATATGCGTCTGTTGCCTATGGCTGGGCGATGAACGACTCCGGACACTTCGTGAAGCTGCTCGCCGACCCCGCCGGCGAGCATCTGCTCGGAGCGCATATCGTCGGGCCGCAGGCCACCACTTTGATTCAGATTCTCGTTCAGGCGATGAGCCTCGGGCAGACGATCAGCGAGACGGTCAAGGGCCAGTACTGGACGCATCCGGCGCTCACCGAGGTGATCGAGAACGCCCTGCTGGGAGTGCTGCAGAAGGCCGAACTGCGCAGCGAGCCCCGGTAGCCCGGTGAAGGATATCTCGCTCGCATTCGGAGATGCAACAGGTGCCCATTGAGCCGGTTGATGTGGGTGGTTGCCGGGATGCTTCGGGGAAGGGTTTACGAAATTTCGTGCGATGTTGCCCGCCGTCATCTCTGAATCGGAGGGGAGAAGAATGAGGTTTATTCCCAAATCGTTGATGGGAGCACTCATTGTGGTGCTCGGGCTGAACGCGTGCGGCACGAACTCGAATGGGCCGGACGGGTCTGCTGAGAGTAATTCAGCGAGTTCTCCAGCCACCTCCTCTGTGAGTAACTCGAACCCCGCTTCGGATGGTGCGACGAGCAGTGATCCGGCGGCGGCCTGCCTCGACTATGCCGGTGAGTTGAGTCTTGCTCAGCAAGTCGGCCAGCTGTATATGACGGTATTGATGGCCGATTCGAGCCCGGACGATGTGATTGCGCAGATCGGCGCGAACGGCAATGGTGCGGTGATCCTGCTTGGCAATCGTACCGGCGGCATGTCCGCTGTACAGGCCGAGACGGGTCAGCTTCAAGGGTTCGCTCCCGGTGGGGTACCGCTGCTGATCGCCACCGATCAGGAGGGCGGCCTGGTACAGAAGCTCGCCGGTCCGGGCTTCGATACCATTCCCTCCGCTACCGAGCAGGCGGCGCTTTCCGACGATGAATTGCGGACGAACTGGCAATCATGGGGTGGGCAACTCGCCCAGGCGGGGGTCAACTGGAACCTCGCCCCGGTGGCCGACGTAGTGCCGGCCGATCAGGTCGGCAACAATGCGGCCATCGGACAATTGGACCGTGGTTACGGTTCGGACGCGGCGATGGTTGGCGACAAGGTCACGCAGGTGATCACCGGATTGAGCGATGCCCAGGTGGCGAGCAGCGTCAAACATTTCCCTGGGCTCGGACAGGTGAATGCGAACACCGATTTCGAGGTCGGTTACGACCGGGTCAGCACCTTGAGCGCCGATGAACTCACGAGCTTCCAGGCCGCGATCGACGCCGGTGCATCATCGGTGATGGTGTCGTCCGCTGTCTATGAGCAGGTCGATCCCGACAACCCGGCAGTTCTCTCGTCCCAGATCGTGACGGGCGTGCTGCGTGACCGGATGGGTTTCGACGGTGTGGTCATCTCGGACGATCTCGGCGTAGCCGCGGCCGTGTCCGGTTACCCGGTGGCCGAGCGTGGCACGGATTTCTTCAAAGCAGGCGGCGACATGGCGGTGGTGGCCGACGGCGCTGCGGCCCAGCAGATGCTGGACGCAACGCTGGCCGAAGCCCAAGGCGACGCAGAGTTCGCGTCCGAGATCACGAAGAAGACAGCGCGAGTGCTGCAGCTGAAATCAGATCTAGGGCTGATGAGTTGCACCGTCTGACCGCTGGCTCAGCGCAGTTTGACCGACCGGGCGGCCCAGTGCCGCATCGGCGGCGTCGAGATTCCCTGAGTCGGCTATAGCACACATTGGCCACGACCTCGGGCAAGCCCTTCAATCCGTCGGCGTGATCACGGGTCCAGCCGGTCGACGCGACCAACGCGTCCAAGATCTCACCCCTGTGGGTCTTGCCCCGCTCACGCGTACTCGCGGGCGAACTTCTTCGTGATCTCACGGCGGGCAGCCATCGACAGATCCTTGCTCACACGGCCCAGGAACCCGATCAATCATGCGGACATTCTCATCTGAGGCACGCGTGAACTTTCCCGGACCTTTTAGCTGAGTCAAGTCGCAGACTAGACAACTGACGCTAAAATATCCATATACGGCATGTTCGTTCGGTGGCAGTGTCGCCACAGACCTGGTGAATCACTCGATGAGGTGCTGGCGTCGCGATCAGAGGATGCGGCCCTTCCGTCTCATCACGCCAGTTCAAGGGGTCGGGCGATGCGTCACCCCTTCCAACCGATACGACCTACGTCAGGACGAGACCATGAGCGATGAAAAGCGAACGTTGAAGCTGGTGCGGCCCCTTGTGCTCGCGCCCATGGCCGGAGGACCGTCGACACCGCGACTCGCCGCTGCCGTCGCAGAGGCCGGCGCACTTCCGTTCCTGGCAGCCGGGTACCTCACCCCCGGCAAGCTCCGCGAGGACATCGAGGACCTGGAGAGCCGAACTGCGGCGCCCTTCGGCGTGAACCTCTTCACCCCGGACCCGAGCGGCCAGGACTGCGATCTCGGCACCTACCGCCGCTACCGGGACAAGGTCCTCAAGGCCGCCGACGCCGGCGAGGCACTGTTGCCGGAAGACCCGGTCTGGTCCGATGACGCCTTCGACGACAAGCTCGAGGTCGCCCTCGCCTCGTCTGCGCACTTCGTGTCCTTCACCTTCGGTCACCCCTCGCGGTCTATGATCGAACGCATCCACGACGCAGGGAAGCTGGTCGTGCTCTACGCGACGAGCCGCCCGGGCATCGACGCCATCGCAGCATCGGACGCCGACGTGATCGGCATCCAGGGGCCGGAGGCCGGTGGCCACCGGGCAACGGTCGCTGGAGTCGACGACGACTCCAGCGAATCGCTCGTCACGCTGATCGAGCATGCCCTTACTGTTTCCGATAAGCCCGTGTTCGCCGGTGGCGGTGTGGCCACCGCCGCCGATGTGCTTGCCCTGCTGCGTGCCGGAGCGACCGCCGTCCAGGTCGGCACCCTGTTCCTCGATGCCGACGAGGCAGGGACCAAGAAGACCCACCGCAGGGCACTTCGCGAGCTCACCGACCGCAACACGGTCATCACGACGGCCTTCACCGGGCGGCCAGCGCGTGCGATCGCGAACCGGTTCACCGACTCCCTGTCCGAGAGCGCCCCGGGCCTCTACCCGCAGCTGCACTTCCTCACGTCCGCTCTGCGCAAGAACGCTGACGAGCACGACGATGCCGAGAACCTCAATCTCTGGGCCGGAACCGGCTTCACCCACGTGAGCGCACAACCCGCCGCCACCATCGTGCGCAGTCTTCTCCCATACGCACCACCGGTCGAAGAGCCCGCCACATCCGATGCGGAATCTCGGCAGCGGGTAGCGGTCGTCGGCGCCGGACCGCGTGGGCTGGCCGTCGTCGAACGTCTCGTGTCCCTGGCCGCGACCACCGGCAGGCAGTTCGACCTCGACTGGTACGACGACACCTCGTTCGGGGCCGGACGGGTGTGGAGCCCGTACCAGACGACCGCGCTGCTGATGAACACCGTGTGCTCCCAGCTGTCCGCTTTCCCCGACGCCTCAGCCGGATTCGAGGAGGACTACGTACACGGCCCGGCGTTCTATGACTGGCTCCAGACCCCGGAGGCCGCACGCTGGCTCAAGGATGACCCTGTCCTCCTGGCCGAACGGGCCGACGTCGAACCGAACACCTACACCTCCCGCGCGCTCTACGGCGCCTACCTGACCTGGTCCGCCGACCGTATCGTCAGCGCTGCCGGGCCGAACCTACGGATCCGGCGCATCTCGAAGAGGGTGACCGCTCTCGACCGCGACCGGAACCTCCGCCGGATCTCGACCAGCGACGACACCCAGCGGAACTATGACTACGTCGCCCTCGCCCTGGGGCACCTGAGCGCTCAGCCGACTTCGAAGGAGAACCGGCGGTTGACGACGGCGGAGGACGCGGACTGATCCGTTCCCCCTCGCACACGAAATCGTGAATCGGCGTTCTGCCGCATGATTCCGCGGTTTCTGCGAGGCCCACCTGTGGATAACTGCACCGCGATTCACAACCTAGCAGCGTCGGTAGCACATGAGTTAGCACATGAAAGCGGGCCGGATCACGAGAAGCGGCCTATCCGATGGCCACGCCAAAGAGTGCCCCAATGGCGTATGTGGCGATCATGGTCGCTGAGCCCATGACCACGTTCCGGAGAATTGCGCGACCGCGCGGCGCGCCACCGAGCGCAGCGCTGATCCAACCGGTGAGGAAGAGGCCGATCACAACTGCGATGGCTGCGATCCAAACTCGGTGTCCGCCGACGGGGAGCAAGATCATGATGAGTGGGATCAGCGCTCCAACGGCGAACGCAATGAACGATGACACGGCGGCTGCCCACGGGCTTGTGAACTCTTCATGGTCGATTCCGAGTTCGACCTCTGCGTGAGCGGCGAGAGCGTCCGTCTCGGTAAGCTGCACCGCGACCTGATGTGCGAGGTCATCTGAGAGGCCCCGCTGTCGATAGAGCTCGGTGAGTTCTTCAAGCTCCTCCTCGGGCATGGTTTCGAGCTCCCACCGTTCTTTTGCGATGAGCGCTTTCTCTGTGTCGCGTTGGGTGCTCACCGAAACATACTCTCCGCCAGCCATTGAGAACGCCCCGGCAACTACGGCGGCGATACCGGCCCCGTCGCGATTGCCAGTACGTTGTTTGGTGTAGCGGCAGCGACACCGACGACGACACCCGCGGTAGAGACGATGCCGTCGTTTGCGCCGAGCACCCCTGCACGTAGCCAGTTCAAACGTTGGCCCACGTTCTGCAGGTGGGCTTCGCCGGGATGCGGCGTGGTGCTTGAGTCGGATGCCATATTGTTCATTTCCTGTCTTGGGTCGTGCTGAAGTGAAGTTGTTCCGTCGATGCGACTGGTGATGATCGTGTGATTCGCTCAGATCGTGGGCCGACTGCACGGAGTGCGCCGAGGATGGCCACCAGGTCAACGACTTCTTGCAGCCACGCGCCGAGGAGTGCTGGGAGGAACCCGAAGGCGGCGATGAGCATGAGGCCGACGCTGATGATGATGCCGAGCCAGATGCTTTGCAGTGCGATGCGCACGGTGTCCTTGCCGATGCTCACCGCGCGCGGCAGGGCCGAGAGCGTGTCGTAGCGGTTCACGATGTCCGCAGACTCCGATGCTGCGGTTGCACCGCGCGCCCCCATTGCGAAGCCAATATCCGCAGCAGCGAGCACCGGGGCATCGTTGAGGCCGTCACCGACCATGATGAGCGGGCGGGGCTGCACGCTACTGACAATGCGAACTTTGTCGCCGGGGCGGCACTCCGCGTGCACCTCGCTGATTCCAAGGCGCCGCGCGATGGGATCGGCGGTGGCTGCAACGTCTCCGGTGACCATGAGCGTACGCTCGATACCGAGTGCGCTCAGCTGACGGAGAGCCTGGGCTGCTTCTTCGCGCACTTGGTCGCGCATGACGATGGCTCCGGCGAAACGGCCATCGACTGAGACGTAGATTGCGAGTTCCCCTGGAGCAAGGTCTGCCAGCACGAGGTCCGGCGCGGAGTGGCGCACCCAGGAGGGCTTGCCGACACGAACCGTCACTGCCTCAGGTGCGTCAGGAGTGCGGAACACAGCCGCGACTCCGTTTGTCGCGATCTCCTCGGCATGTTCGGCTTCGACGAGCGACAAGCCGTGCTGTTTCGCGGCCTGCACGACGGAGTCCGCAAGCACGTGAGAGGAGTACACCTCCGCTGAGGCTGCGAAACGCAGCAGCTCGTCTTCGCTGGCGCGGTCGGTGGGCAGAAGGCGTTCGAGCACTGGCTTGCCGGTCGTGATGGTGCCGGTCTTATCGAATGCCGCCGAGCGGGCTCGTGAAAGCTGTTCGAGGGTGCCGCCGCCCTTGACGATCAGCCCGAACCTCGCGGCACGGCTCATGCCACCGAGAAACGCGACCGGCGCGGCGATCAGCAGCGGGCATGGGGTCGCCACCACCAGCACCTCGGCAAACCGGACAGCCTCTCCACTGACCGCCCACGCGATCCCGGCGATCACGAGCGCGAGCACTGTGAACGGCACCGCGTACCGATCTGCGAGCCGCACGACTTTGGCTTTGCTCCCCGCGGCTTGTTCGACGAGCCGAACAATCTGCTGATACTCGCTCTCGGCGGCCGGAGCCGCAGCCCGCATGGTGACTGCGGCTTGTCCATTCACCGCACCGCTCGACACTTTCTCTCCCGCGTCACGCTCAACGGGCAGACTTTCACCGGTCAATGACGACTCATCGAACACGGCGTGCTCGGAGACGAGGATCGAGTCCACAGGCACGAGTGCACCCGGCCGCACCAACAACAGATCACCCACCTCGACTTCTTCGACCGGTATGTCCTCGGTCGTGACCTCGGCAGTATGCCCGTGCATGTCCGCGCCGGGTGCGCTTGGGGCGAGGATGCGCGTGGCCTGCTGGGGTGCCTTACGCAGCAGCGCGGTCAGTTCCCGCTTCGAACGGTTCTCAGCGTAATCTTCGAGGGCCGCCCCGCCGGTGAGCATCAGCACCACCACGAGCGCCGCCCACGGCTCCCCAACGAGCACTGCAGCGGTGATTGCCGTCACCGCAAGAATGTCGAGCCCGGCGTGCCCTCGGATGAGCTGCCGGATCATCCCGACCGCCTCCCACCCGGCAATCACGAGCGCATACGCACCCACAATCCAGCTGGCCGACTCACTGGCCGGAGTCGCTAAGAGAACCAACCCGATCATAGCCACCAACAGTGTTGAGATCACGAGTGGATATGCCCTGACCAGAGATGAAAAACGGCTCATGCTTCAATCCTCCCAGGCGGGCACGCTTCTCGCATTGCAGGCCAGCCTCGCCTGAGTATCCGCGTAGCGCGTTCAGAGCAGCAATGCCCCGGCTCCTGCGGCCCCGAGCACTACCGCCCATGCCGGTGTTTTCCAGGACGTGAGTGCGACAAACGCGAGTGCCGCGACGACGAGTGATGCGGCGTTCGTGACACCCGCGGTGAATACGGGGTCGTACAGCGCGGCGGCGAGCAGCCCGACGACTCCGGAGTTCACGCCCGTCAGCACACGCTGCACTCTCGGCGCACGACGCAACCGCTCCCAGAAGGGCAGCACCCCCATCACGAGCAGCGCACACGGCAGAAAGATCGCGAGCAGCGCAATGGATGCGCCGAGCAGCCCACTCGGGCCGCTCGTGGTGACCGCTCCGAGAAACGCGGCGAAGGTGAACAGCGGCCCTGGCACCGCCTGCGCGGCACCATACCCCGCGAGGAACGCACCCGGCTCCACCAGTCCAGTCTGCACTGTCTCAGCCTGCAAAAGCGGGAGCACGACATGCCCGCCGCCGAACACGAGCGACCCCGCACGATAGAAGGTGTCAATCAGGCCTACCGTGGCGTTGCCGGTGAACGCAGCAAGAATCGGCAACCCTGCGAGCAGCATGACGAACACAGCCAGGCTCAACCATCCGACTGCGGGCCGCAGGCGCACCCGGAAACGCGGTTCATCGTTCTCGGCCGTGCTCGGGGATCGACAGACGAAGAACCCCGCGATCCCGGCCAAGGCCATCGCGCCGAGCATCGTCAGCGGGCCGGGTACGAGCAGCACGACAGTGAGCACCCCGACAGCAATCGTCGCTCGTCGCGCATCAGGCGTGAGTGACTTTGCCATCCCGAGCACAGCATGACCCACGACCGCGACCGCCGCAGCCTTCAGGCCCAGCACCCATCCAGCCTGCGATACGTCGCCAAGGGTCGATACGCCGAGCGCGAACCCGAACAGCAATACCGCAGATGGCAGTGTGAACCCGAGCCATGCCGCGACAAGACCGAGTATTCCAGCTCTCTGCAAACCGATCGCCATGCCGACCTGGCTTGATGCCGGGCCGGGAAGAAACTGGCACAATGCGACAAGATCCGCATACGCGCGATCACCCAGCCACCTGCGTCGCTCGACGAACTCTGCTCGAAAATATCCAAGATGAGCGACCGGGCCACCGAACGACGTGCACCCTAACCTCAAGAACACCAGAAGGACCAGCAATGGCGCGCCAAATGTCGGTGCCGCTCGAATTCTGGTCGGTTTTGCTGGTCGAAAAGTGAACGGTTGTGGGCAGTTTAGCCCTCGTTGTTGTCGGTTGTTGTTCTGATGCTGGGGAGGCTGTCGATGCCTCGGTTGCGGAGTCGGTAGCTGGCTCCTTTGAGGGTGAGGACGTCGGCGTGGTGGACGATGCGGTCGATCATCGCAGCAGCGACGACTTGGTCTCCGAAGACGCCTCCCCAGCCGGAGAATGGCAGGTTGGAGGTGAGGATCAGGCTGGCGTGTTCGTACCGGCTGGACACCAACTGGAAGAACAGGTTCGCGGCGTCTTGTTCGAAGGGGAGGTAGCCGACCTCGTCGACGATGATCAGGCCGTAGCGGCGTAGCCGGGTGAGTTCGGCAGGCAGTTTCCCGGCGTGGTGGGCGTCGGTGAGGCGGGTGACCCAGTCGGTCGCGGTCGCGAACAGGACGCGATGGCCGTAGTGGGCCGCCTTGATACCCAGGCCGATGGCGAGGTGGGTTTTGCCGGTGCCGGGCGGGCCGAGCAGGACAACGTTACGGGCCTCGGCCAGGAAGCCGCCGGAGGCGAGCGCGGCGACTTGCTGGCGTATTGCGGGTTGGGTGTCGAAGTCGAAGTCGTCCAACGTCTTGCGGGTGCCGAACCCGGCGGCCCGGATCCGCATGTCGGCGCCGGAAGCGTTGCGGGCGGACAATTCGCGTTCTAACACGGCGGCCAGGTAGTCCTCGAACGTCCAGCCGGCAGCCCTGGCTTGATCGGCCAGCCGGGTGGCCGATTCCAGGATCCGGGGCGCTTTGAGGGCGCCGGCCAGCCAGGTCAGCTGCTTGGTGCTGTCGTTGGTCTCGGTGGTCATCGTGGGCCTGCCTGGGTGTCGATCCCGAACGCCTTGTCGTAGTCGGCCAGGTCACGAACCAAGTCATCAACCGTGGGTCGCGGCCGGGGTTGTTGGAACTCGCGTCGCAGCCGGGCGGCGGTGGCCACATGGGCCGGGTCGGTGAGGGTGAGGCCCCGGGCCCACAGCCGGGAATGCTCGCCGACGAGCCTGCCATCCAGCCGCACCTGGACTCGGTCGAGGTCGGCGCGGGCCTCGACCATGCGGCCGATCGCGGTCGGGTCGACGGAGTAGTCGTTCGACGCGATCCGCACGTAGTAGTCGCGGCCCAGCCGCACCTGGTTGCGCCACCCGACCACAGGTGGCACCGGCGGCAGGGCGAGCATCGCAGCCCGATCGATCTCGAGCCGGTCAGCAGGCCGCGCGGCGATCGTGCGTACCATCCGGGTGTTCGCCGTGGCCAGCCAATCGGTGAACTGCTGGTTGAAATCGGACGGGGACATGAACTTCCTCTACGTGCCCACCGGTGATGCGACGGTGCGGACGGCTGCGAAGCTGGCCGACAAGCAGCACGTGCTCCTCCTCGGTCTGGGGCTGACATTCTTCGACTACATCGAACTGCTCACGACCAGGCTCGGCGGCAGGTACGTGCGCACCGAGGACGGACTCAGCTACGAGCCCTCGGGCACGGAGCCCCGCCTCTACGTCAGCTCCCGCCGCGGTGTCCCATACCACGCGCGCGGGGTCAACGAGAAGGCCCCCGACGAGCGGTGGGAACCGAAGTTCCTCACCCTCGCCTACACCGAGCAGCTGCGCAGACAGCGCGAAACCGGGCCGGTGTCCTTCGGCCGCGACGTCTGGCCAGCAGTCGTGCGTGAGGTCGAACTCGCCTACACCCTCGCACAGGCCAACGAACGCTCCGCGGGACTGACGACCGAGGACGTCCATGCGGCGCTGACGGCAGGCCCCGAGGCCTACCGGCAGTTGCGGCAGCATGCGGGTCTGCCGGCTGCGGGCTTCCCGTGGGTCAATGTCAAGAAGTGCTCTTGAGTGCGCATCTGCTGCTTGCTTCCTGCGAAGATTGACATGTGACTAATCAGTCACATAATCTTTCAGTGTGGACAATGACGCTGTTTTCAAGGCCCTGGCCGACGAGACGCGCCGCGCCCTGTTGGACCGTCTCTTCATGCATGATGCCCTGACCCAAGGAGAGCTTGAGGAGGGGTTTCCGCTGAGCCGTTTCGGCATCGCCAAGCACTTGAACGTGCTCGAAGACGCCGGGCTGATCACCACGCGCCGCGAGGGCCGATACAAGCTCCACTTCCTCAATCCCGTCCCGATCCGGCAGATCCACGACCGCTGGATCGGCAAGTACACCGCGTCACGCGTCGCGGCGCTCACTGATTTGAAGACACAACTCGAGGAGTCATCATGACGAACACCGATGCCGGGGCACCGGCCACCGCACCGCAGATCTACCGGATCTTCATCAAGGCATCCGCCGACGCCATCTGGGACGCGATCGTCACGCCAGAGTTTACCGCCAAGTACTTCTACGGCTCTCACGTGGAGACCAGCGGCGAAGTCGGTACCCCGTTCCGCTATCGCTCGCCCGACGGCACCTCTCTCTGGGGAGACGAGACGGTCCTCGAATCCGAACCCCCGCACCGGCTCGTCGTTGGCTGGCGATCCCTGTTCAGCCCCGATGCGGTCGACGAGCCCGCCAGCCGCGTCACATGGCAGATCGACGATCAGGCCAACGGTACCTGCATGGTTACCGTCATCCACGATCAACTCGATGAGTCCCCGCACACCGCGGCCGGGGTCTTTGGCGCCGGATGGATGCTCGTCCTCAGCGGCCTGAAGACCCTCCTAGAGACCGGCGAATCGCTCGCCGAACGCCGCTGATTGGCTTCGACCACAACCACCGTCAAGAGAATCATGGCGCAGAGTCAGAAGACACCCGAAACCGACCTTCGCGGAAGGTTCTTCACACCTTCACGCTACGACGAGTTCTGCCATTTCCGGCCCCAACGACGTCACCCTCCCGGCCGCCGGGCCCCGTCGCAGTACCGTGAACACGCTCCGCGCCAGATGCCGCTTCAGCGCGCGGATTGCTTCTATGTTGGAGTTCCCGAGCGCCCGCCTCGCGGCAAGGTATTCCTGCGCGGGCGGATACATGCGCTTCTGCGTGATTGCGATGCGATGGATCGCAGCGTTCATCCGCCGGTTCCCACCACGATTCAGTCTCACCCGCTGACTGTTTCCAGAGGACGCTGGGATCGGCGCGCAGCCGGTGAACATCGCGAACGCCGCCGCCGACTTGAATCTTGAGGGATCACCGGTCTCGGCAACGATCCGCGCCGCCGACATCGGTCCGCACCCCGGCAACTCCAGCAGTTGCGGAGCCTCGACCTTGACCCGTTCTTCCAGTTCACGCTCCAGGCATCCAGCGCGGTCGCCGAGCTCCTTGATCCGTTCGATCAGGTCCAAGCAGATCGAGACCTCGACACCGCCGTCACGCTCGCTTAGGAACGCAGCGACCATGGTGTTCCACTTCGGCCGATGCAGTTTGCGAGCCGGGATCGTCGCGGCAAAGTCCGGGTCTATGTCATGGAGATGCCACCGCAGCCTGCAACACATCCGTACCATCTCACCCACCAGATCCTCCCGATGGTCCAGGAGCACCTTCACCTCGCGGACATCGGTCTCCGGCACCGCGACCGGCAGGTCCTCCGCCAACGCTGCACGTGCGCAAGCCAGCGCGTCGATCGGATCGGACTTCCCGATTGCACGCACCCGACGCCGGTAGTCCGAACTCATATGCGTCGGCACCCACACGACCTGCTCGTCTTCGGCGAGTAGGAACCGCACCAGACCGCCAGCGACGTGACGCACGTCCTCTACCGCCCATCGATGAGGGCCGAGCTTCCTCGCCCAGGCCAGCAGGACCCGATACCCGCGGGGCCGCGCGGTGGCGTCTTTCACGTCGAGCTGTCGGCCGTTGCCGTCCACGGCGACGGCGACCAGGACATCTTTATGCGGGTCGAGCCCGATCACGATCTTCTCGTTCATCTCTGTTCTCCTCTCACTTTTCAGGGGTCGACCGGTGGACATGCCTCAATCAAGAACCCATTACGGGGTCACGCTCCAATGAAGTCACACCGGCCCTCAGCGAAGCGGCGACGGGCGACATGACAAGACCACGTCAACCACGAAGGCGACCTCAGGGAAGGAGCCAACCCGCCACCACGCTTCCCATTCTCGAAGCCCAGCACGATCCGTTCCTTCCTCGCTCATCGTGATGACAGCACGGGAACGAGTCAGCCCGCCGCCGCTTCACCGGCCACCGTCAACGAAGACGGCACGACCACACTGACATTGGAGCGACAAGACGTGCTCGAACCCCGGATCAGCACCGACGGCGTCGAGAGCACCGCGCAGTACCAGCAACGGGCCATCGCCTATCTGCAGCGCGATATCACCGAGACCCGACGGGGCAACAAGCGCGGCGCCTTCAAAGCGGCACTGGACGTGCTGCGCGACATCCGCAACGAAGTCCGCCAGGCCGTCCAAGAAGGCACCATCACGGACTGGTCCTTCCGCGAGGAACTCAGCTCGTTCTACACACCGTTCAACTCCTTCGTCTCCATCGGCCCGCCGCTCTATCGGGTCGAGCAGCTCGCCGCGGCGATGCGGGCAGGAACGGTCACCCTGTTGCCGCCGGATCCGTTCATCAGCCCCGACGCGGACATGCGCACCGTCACCGTCACAGGCCGCTACTTCCCAACCGAGCCCATCTCCGTCGAGGCGGTCGTCGAAGCTCGCCAACCCCGGGTCGACGCGCTCGGCACCGCCGACGAGCTCCTGCAGAATCTGCTCAACGCGGGCCTGGTCGGCGTGCACCGGTTCGATGACAACTTCACCAGTTCCGGTGCCGTTGCCGTGAACCCGCGCGACTTCCGCGTCCTCGACCCGCACGGGCAAGCCGATGACCGCGTGCTCCTCTACGGAGTGCCCTCGGAAGGCCTGCACTGGGGCACCGCGGCCACGATCCGGCCCTTCGTCAACTCCGTGATCTTCCAGGACGCGAACTCCATCGCCCATACGATGCTCACAGACGACAGCGACAGCCCGGCGACGACTCACCACGAAGGGAGCCAGCCATGACCAACGCAGAACGACCCGACGCCGACGCGATCCGGCGACAGGTACTCGGCAACAACTACGTCAACACGACCCTGAAAGGCTGGGCTCCTGCCGAGCCCGTGCTCGAACTGCTCGAGAACACCCCGTGGGGGTTCCTCTGGCCCCGAGACGAGCTGACCCTGCGCGAACGCAGCCTGATCACCGTGGGCATCCTCGCCGCTCTCGACCGCACACACGAGCTGCGCACACATATCCGCGGCGCCCGCCGCAACGGCTGCACGTTCGAAGAGATCGTCGAGGCGATCCTCCACGCCGGGGTCTACTCCGGCATGCCCGCCGCCGTCGAAGGCGCGAAAGTCGCCCAAGCGATCGCGCAAGAAGAGCAACAAGAAGCAGACCCCGGCGACGCGACCGCGCGCGACTAACCCCGACGCAGGGAACGAATCTCACGTCATGGTCAACGGTCGCGCGCGCGTGCTCACGGCACAGGTGACCGCCGGATTCGCCGTGGCGATGGGCATCGGCAGGTTCGTCTACACCCCGATCCTGCCCATCATGGCCACCGCCCTCGCGCTGCCGGCGGCCTGGACCTCGTGGATCGCGGCGGCGAACTACCTCGGGTACCTCATCGGAGCACTCCTGCTCTCCCGCTACCCGGCCTGGATCAGCACCACGCTCCTGCGGACCTCGCTGGTCCTAGTCGTCGCCACACTCGCGGTCATGCCCTGGTCCGAGGGGCTGATCTGGTTCTGCGCGACTCGGCTGCTCTCCGGGCTCGCCTCGGCCTTCGTCTTCGTCTGCCTCTCGCACAGCGCGATCGACATCGGCCGCAAGGGCGGGGAGCCGGGTCTGGCCTACGGCGGAGTGGGAGTCGGTATCTGTCTCTCCGGCCTGCTTGTCCTCGGCCTCGGCACCCTCACCTGGGACGCGCTGTGGTACGTCTCGGCAGGCCTGGCTGCCGTGCTCACCGTGCCGGCCTGCGCCATCCGCCTGCCCACTGTAGAGCCAGCCCCAGCCTCGGGCGCCGGCTCTGCTGTGCCCGAGCAGCTGCCCGGCCGAGCGGGTGTGCGAAGCCGTCGGGCGTTGATGGTCACCTACTTCCTCGAAGGGGTCGGCTACATCATCGTCGGCACCTACCTCGTGGCCGTCGTGCAGGAGACCACGACCACGGAGATCGCCACCAGTGTGTGGGTCGTCGCCGGAGTTGCTGCGATCGTCTCACCAGCGATCTGGCGACGCCTCCGCCTTCGTGCGAGCGCCCGTATGACCTTCGCCGCCGCGTATACCATCCAGCTCGGGGCCGCGCTGTTGCCGCTGATCTCCGGCAGCGCCGCCGCGGCCTTCGTTGCTGCCGCCCTGTTCGGGGCGACGTTCATGGGTATCACGCAACTCTCGATCAGCGAGGCCCACGAACTACGCATCAAGAGCGCTCCCGCCCGCCTTACCGCGGTCTACGGCCTTGGGCAGATCCTCGGCCCGATCCTCGTCGCACCGGTGATCGGAAACGGGTACAGCAACGCGTTCATCCTCGCCACCGCACTCCTCATCGGATGCGTCCTCGGATCCCTGCTGCTCCCCGCAAAGCGGTAGCGCCGGCGCCGGTGGCCTGCATCTGGTCGCCCGTGGTCGACGATGGTGCCGGTGCTCCGACATCCCGGCCCTCGGTGGTGTTCAGGCGTGGAAGGAGTGCATGTCGAGGAGCCACTGCTGGGCCTGCTCGACGCTCGGCACAAAGCCGATGCCGGCCCGGTGGCAGCGGAAAGCGCCCGTTCTCCACCGATTTTTCCACCATTTGCTCGTCATTTCCCCCAGCCTTTCTCGCCACTTTCGCCCTTTCGCTGAACAGCGCGTTGGGTATGACTTTGGAGGATTCGGCGTGGGCTGGGCTGGTATAACGGTGGTGCTGAGCTCCTACCCAAGCCAAGGGTTGACCAGATCTACTCCGGTCTGGGCAAAGTCTTTCGTGTTGCGTGTCGCGCATATCGCGCGGTGTGTCCTGCAGATGGCCGCGATCTGGGCGTCAGCCGTGCTGATCGGCATCCCCGCTTGTTCGCGGGCGAACAACACGTCGGCGTAGTGCGTAGCGGCGTCATCATCGAATGCCAAGATGGCCGATGTGTCGCGATACGGGCCCACTGCAAGGTCAATTGTCATGTGCAGCTGGAATCTACGTTGTCCATCGGGCAACCGCCGCACTCCGGCGAGTAGTTCGCCGAGTGTGATGGCGGTGATTGCGACCTCGCCTACCAGCGTCTCCATCCAGGAGACAACGCGAGCATCTGGCCGTGACTTGATCGTCTCAGATATGACGTTCGTGTCGAGGACGATCATTCGAACTCCACTGCACGCGCTGTGTCCGTTCTTTCGGGCACAGCGAGGTCGTCGATGCCGCCGATCTGCTGAGCGGCATGCATGAGGGCCAGGCCGATGTGCGGGGGATTCACACCCTTAGCCAGGATGTCGCGCGCCTCTGCTTCCATGGAACGCCCGTGGCGCTTGGCTTGATTAGCGAGTTGTTCTTTCACGGATTCGTCGAGTCCGCGCACGATGATGGACGACATCTGATGCCTCCGTTAGCCTTGTATTGATATCACGAATGCTAGCATCCTGGGTCAAGCGCTCCGCTGGAGTCACTGTGTCCATAGGCAAGGCAGGTGTGGACGACCCCGGCGTGCTATTCCATGGCCGCCTTGATTTGGTTTTGGGTAAGAGCGCGGTCGGCGTAGATCAAGCGGATCGCGGCCGGATCGGGGTTTCCCGCGTCGGGGCCGCGGTGTTGCAGCGCGAGTCCCACCTTTTCGGCGACGTGGGCCGAGGCGAGATTGTGCTCCAGCAGGTAGGCGACCACGGGTAGCGCGGGATTTATCCGGTGCGCCTGGCTTATCGCGTGTTTAGCCACACGGGTTGCGATTCCTCGGCCTTGCGCTTCGATGCCCAGCCGGTAGCCGAGATTCCAGAATGCGTCATGCTTCACCCAACAGCCCACGTTGCCCATGACCTGATTCGTCCTCGCATCGCGGACTATCCAGGACGAGAGTCCGTCTTCTTCCCAGCCAGCGATCCAGGCTTGCACCATGCTTTCGGTCGTCTGAAGCCGCTCGTGGCGTCCTGAGGGCAGATGCGTCCATACTCTCGGATCGCTGTAGATCGTGTGAATAGCCGCTACGTCGTCGAGCGTCGGCCTGTCGAGATGGAGATCGTCCATGTGCATGTACCTCAGCCTCGCAGACATCCTCCGGATGATCCACAGCCCGTCCTGCTGCAGGGCATGCATGCCGAGACGTTTCGACTGGACGCGGGCGGCCATTAGGACTTTCATGTGGGACGTGGAGGTACGTCGTGGAGTGTTGCTGTCGGGGATCAGATCAGCTTGCGCGAAACCTGCCGAATGTACTCACCGTAGTCACGCAGCGCAAGTGGGACGGCGGCGGCCACTTGGGCAAGGTCGATATCGGTGTATTGATGAACCAGTATGTTGCGCAGCCCGATGAGGGCTCGAGAGCCGCTGCCAGTTCGGTAGTGATGAAGTCGGCCTTCGCGATGAGATCGAATCCTTGGCGATAATCCTCGGGAGGCTCCTTGCGAGCAGCTATCGGCTCGTGCATGAAACCGCTTCCAGGTGGGAGGCGTCGGACTTGTTTCGAGACGTTGAGTCCATCCAAATCGTCAAGCTTGCCTGGTCACCGTGCCAGGAGAGATCCCAGTTGCCTTCGTCCAGAGGATTTGCTCCCGGATCATCGGACGACCAGCCGGAGTCCGTTCGCTCTAGCAAGGCGAATGCCGAGGACGCGACATACACGCGGCCGCTGGCTCCCAGCAGTCCCTCGTTCATAGACAGGATCACTCGGCAGCCTTCGGGGCCTACGGGGGTCAAGACTCGATAGTGGGTTGCGAACACCGCCATCAGGAAGACTGCCAGTGCGATGAAAGCGAACATGAGCACGCTGTACAGAGTGACGAGCACGAACTTTGCGTGTGCCAGCTTGCGCCGTGCTTTGGTCTCTGGCCACGGAGGGGGATCCGTGAACGCACACCAGGTCCAGCAAGCCAAGCCGAGACCGCATCCGATAGCGACAAGATGATGGGGTGTGACGACTACCCGCCCGAGCAAGTATGCGGAGTCTGCATTCAAAAGCTGTTTGCTGAACCGCTCTGAAGCAATCAAAAAGATAAGCAGCGGAGACATGAGAAGCAATCCGATCCACCACATGACACGCCTTTTGGTGAGAAATGACTGCTTCTTCATGGGGTAGATCGTCGCACGGACGCCTCAGCGGTCGTCGTCGACTCTATGAATCGCGACCCTGGTAGGGGTGCCGGAAATGACGTTCGGACGAGCGTCCGACCTAGCGGTCATGCCTATCGACCAAAGTGAGTACTTTCGTCGCGGACTTTGACGGCGGAGGCCGGGCTATTGGTGATGATTCCGTCGATGCCCTGGGCGATCAAGTCACGCCAGACCTGCGGGTCGTCCACTGTCCAGGCGCGTACCGGGATGCCTACCTGCTGATAGCGGAAGACTTCCCCGCCGGGTTCGAGGAGTTGGGTGAAATGTGGGTGGGCTTGCGGAATGCCGACCGCTTTCAGATAGGTCCACGGCTCGAGCATCCCGTCGGGATAGAGCGCGGCGACCTGGATCGACGCGTCGAGTTGCTGGATCTCGCGGAGTAGCCGGTGATCGAAACTGCTGATCACGATTCGTTCTGCCATGCCCGAGGCGGCAATGTGCTGCAGCACGTTGCGGGCATAACCGGGGTAGACCGGCGGTAGGTTCTTGAGCTCGACGTTCAGCAGCCGGTCGGTGGGCGCGAACAGCTCGAAGACTTCGTCCAATCGTGGGATGCGTGCCACGCCGGTACTGGCATCACCCACATCGAGCTTGCGCAGATCGGCGTAGCTCGTCTCGGCAATGACCTTCTTCTCACCGCCGGGGCCTTCCAAGGTTCCGTCATGCGCGCAGACCAGGACGCCGTCCGAGGACTGGTGGACATCGAACTCCAGCCCGTCGGCTCCGTCTTCGATGGCCGCTTCGAACGCCTCCAACGTGTTCGACGCGGTGATCTTCTCAGACCTGGCGTGCGCCCAGATCAAAGTCATGAGCCCTCCTTGCGATTCAGTATGAGACCAAGCCGAGCCGTTCGACGACAGATCAGCTCATGCTGCTTGCAGCGGAGTGATGGCATCGATTTCTTCGCGAGCGCGATCCTTGGCGAGCTCCAGGTCATGGTGCGTCTGCAGATTGAGCCATATTTGCGCAGTGGTGCCGAAATAGCGGCCCAGCCGCAACGCGGTGTCAGCCGTGATCCGGCGCTTTCCGTGGACGATCTCGTTGATACGCCGTGGCGGCACACCGATGGAGACCGCCAGTCTGTTCTGAGTGATACCGAGAGGTTCCATGAACTCCTCTTGGAGTATTTCTCCAGGATGCACAGGAGCCATTTTCTCAGTCATGTCATCCTCCTAGTGGTAGTCCGTGATTTCGACTTCAGTGGGTCCTGCCTTGGTCCATGTAAAACAGATCCGCCATTTCTTGTTGATACGGATGCTGTGTTGTCCTGTGCGATCTCCATGAAGGGCTTCGAGGTGGTTGCCCGGCGGGATCCTGAGATCCTGCAATGTGTCGGCGGCATCGAGTAGCCACAGCTTGATCAGTGCGTTGCGTTGGATTTGCGGATCCAGTGTTCGAACGGTCTCGCGCATGAACAGCCGTTCGGTCTGCTTGTCAGCGAACGATCTGATCACAACCAGCAGCCTATAACGTGATACGTCATAGGCGCAATGTCTTGGTCCTCAAGGCTCACTACTTGCTGCGCAAGTTACCCGAACTGGCCGGTGATGTAGCGCTCGGTGTCGGGCAGCGAGGGGTTGGTGAAGATCTTCTCGGTGTAGTCGAACTCGATCAGGTGACCGGGCTTGCCGGTGCCCTCGATGTTGAAGAAGCCGGTCTTGTCGGACACCCGTGAGGCCTGCTGCATGTTGTGGGTGACGATGACGACCGTGAAATTCTCCTTGAGCTCTTGAATCAGGTCCTCGATGGCCAGCGTCGAGATCGGGTCCAGCGCCGAGCAGGGCTCGTCCATCAACAGCACCTCGGGCTCGATAGCGATCGCCCGGGCGATGCACAGCCGCTGCTGCTGGCCGCCCGACAAACCGTTGCCGGGAGCATCCAGCCGGTCCTTGACCTCGTTCCACAGATTGGACCCACGCAGCGAACGCTCGACGACCTCGTCCTGTTGGGACTTGGGCATCTTGCGGTTGTTCAGCTTGATGCCGGCGAGCACATTGTCGCGGATGCTCATGGTGGGGAAGGGGTTGGGCTGCTGAAAGACCATGCCGATCTGTTGGCGCACCCGCACCGGATCGACATTGGACGCGTAGATGTCCTGCTCGTCGAGCAGCACCTGGCCCTCGACCCGGCCACCCGGAGTGAGCTCCAGCATCCGGTCGAGACTGCGCAGCACCGTCGACTTGCCGCAGCCGGACGGCCCGATGAACGCGGTCACCGAGCGCGGTTCGACCACCATGCTGACCCCCTGCACGGCAAGGAAACTGCCGTAGTAGATGTCGAGGTCTTTCAACTCCATACGCTTGGCCATGAGTGGGATTTCTGCTTTCTGTTTCAGGTGTGCGTCCAGCCGGTTTCGGCAATCGCGCAGCGTGCTGCGCGGAGGTAAATACAGCTCAACGATTGAGTTTGGGGGCGAACTTCTTGGCGACGATGCGTCCGACGATGTTCAACGCCATCACGATGAGTACCAGCACCAGCGCGCCCGTCCAGGCCCTGTCGAAGAAGGCATCTTGGGGTTTGCCGGGCCTGGTGTATTCGTAATAGACGAACACCGGCAGCGAGGTCATCGGATTCACATCGTTCGCTCCGCCACCGGGCAGCGGGTTGGTGACCAGTGAATCGGTGAAGCCCATGGTGACCAGGAGTGGGGCGGTCTCGCCGATCACCCGGGCGATCGCCAGGATGACGCCGGATACGATGCCCGAGATGGACGTCGGCAGCACGACCTTGAGGATTGTCCGCCAGCGGGTCACCCCCAGCGCATAGGAGGCCTCGCGCAGCGAGTTCGGCACCAGCCGGATGATCTCTTCCGAGCTTCGCACCACATAGGGGATCATCAGCACCGACAGCGCAACGGCACCCGCCAAGCCCGATTTCGAGCCGGGGGAGAACAACACCGCGAACAGGCCGTAGGCGAACAACCCGGCCACGATCGACGGGATACCGGTCATCACATCGACTAGGAAGGTGATGGTTCTCTTCACCCAACCCTTGCCGTACTCGACCAGGTAGATCGCGGTCAGCAGACCGACCGGCACCGACACCACGGTGGCGATTCCGGTGACGATCAGCGTTCCGGTGATGGCATGCGAGGCCCCGCCACCGTCGCCCACGATGTTGCGTTTCGACATGGTGAAGTAGTCGAGGTCGAAACGCGCCAGGCCACGCGAGGTGACCTCGACCAGCAGTGACACCAGCGGAATCAGGGCCAGCACGAAGGCGCCGAAGATGATGTAGCGGGCTAGCCGGTTGGCGGCCCGGCGCCTGCCCTCGACTGCGAACGAGAGCGCATAGATGCAGACCAGGAAGATCACCACACCCAATACGAGCGCACCCGCGAGATTGAACGAGCCCATCAGCGCGAGCACTGCGGCGCTGACGCAGACGGCGATCACGAACAGGCCGACATCGGTGAACTTTGGCAGCTGACCCGCGGTCAGCACGGTCTCGGCCGAGCTGAAGCTGTGTGAAGACTCGGTCGGACGACCTGTCTGCTCGGTGACGGTGCCGCTCACTTCGACTCCTTACCCGCGCGCCTGCTTTCGCGTCCGGCTCTGCCGAATGCCGGACGCCCGGTGATGGCTCGTCCGGCCATGTTCACCAGGAAGGTGATGACGAACAGCACCAGCCCGGTCGCGATCAGCTGAGGAACGGCGAAGCTGTCGGCCTCGGGGAAGCTCAGGGCAATGTTCGCCGCGATGGTGTTCGGATTCTCCGAGGTCAGCAGATCGAAGCTGATCGCGCGTCCACCCGACAGCACCATGGCGACGGCCATCGTTTCGCCCAGTGCGCGTCCGAGCCCCAGCATGGACGCGGAGACGATGCCCGATTTGCCGAACGGCAACACCACCTGCTTGATCATCTCCCAGCGCGTCGCGCCCAATGCCAGCGACGCCTCTTCTTGCAGCTTGGGAGTGCGCAGGAAGACCTCGCGGGTCAACGACGTGATGATCGGCAAGATCATGATGGCCAATACCAGCGCCGCGGTCAGCATGGTGCGTCCGGTGCCCGACGCCGTACCGCTGAAAATCGGGATCCAGCCCAAGTGAGTGTTGAGCCACTGATAGATCGGCACGAGCATCGGCGCCAAGGTGTTGATTCCCCACAGCCCGAAAACGACCGAAGGCACCGCAGCCAACAGATCGATCACGAACGCGATCGGAGTGCTCAGCCTCTTGGGCGCATAATGTGAAATGTAAAGGGCGATACCGACAGCTATCGGCACGGCGATCAGCAGCGCGAGAAAACTCGCCCAAATCGTGCCGAAAAGATAGGGAGCGACATAACTCCAGGTATTGCCGTAATGCTGATAGCGCTCATCGCCGAGAAAAGCCGGCATCGCCTGCACGATCAAGAAGAGCGCAACCGCCGCGAGAATGGCCAGAATAAGGCCACCCGAGCCGACGGAAATACTCTTGAATACGGAATCCCCGACATGGCCGCGATCGGACGTGAGCGATTGCTCCGGTTCCTGGTCGCCGGGGGTGGCTACTGGGCTTTCAACTGTCATGAATTCTCCGGACGCCTGTCGGAATGGTGATATCACCAAGAACGTCCCCGGATGCACCTCTCGCCGAACGGCGGTAGGCCGACGGCGAGCGGTGCACGTGGGGCGCTCGTTTGAATGAAGAGTAGCTGGTCACTTGATGGACGCGGCGGCTTCCTGAACTCCGGCCGCGAGCTCGCCCGACAGCGGGGCGTTGCCTGCCTGCGGGATGGCGTCTTGTTGGCCCTGATCCGAAACCACGTAGCCGATGTAGGCGTTCACCAGTTCGCCGACCGACGCATCCGCATACTCCTGGCAGGCGATCGCATACGAGACCAGCACGAACGGGTAGCCGGCCGCGGTGCGGTCGAGTTCGAGCGCCCAGTCGTTGTCTTCGCGGCCGGCGACCTTGGCCGACGCTTCGATGATGGCCGCCGCCGCATCGGCTTCCGGCCCGACGAAATCGGACGAACCGTCTTGGCTGTAGAGCGCCACGCTCATGCCTTCGGAAAGACCCGATTCGTCGGCGTAGCCGATGGTGCCCGAACCATTCTGCACGGCAGCGACGACGCCGGAGGTGCCCTGCGCTGCCTCACCGGCCAGCGATGCCGGCCAGTCGCCGGACGCCTCGTCCGTCCACACGTCGGGGGCGACCTGCGCCAGGGTGGCGGTGAAGTTCTCGGTGGTGCCCGAGTTGTCCGACCGGTGCACCGGGGTGATCGCCAGGTCGGGCAGCGAGACGCCCGAGTTCAGTGCGGCAATGGCCGGATCGTTCCAGTTGCTGATCTCGCCGCGGAAGATCTTCGCGATCACGTCGGCGTCCAGGTGCAGCTCGTCGATGCCTTCGAGGTTGAAGGTGATCGCGATGGGCGACACATAGATCGGCAGGTTCAGCGGCGTGCTGCCGGCGGCGCAGCTCGCGAACGTGCCGCTCATCTCGTCGTCATTCAGCGCGCGGTCGGAGCCGGCGAATGCGGCGCCGCCATCGGCGAATGCGGTGCGTCCGGCACCGGAGCCGTCGGGGGAGTAGTTGACCGTGACGCCCGGATTGGCGGACTGGAAGTTCGCTCGCCACACCTCTTGGGCGGCCTTCGCGGAGCTGGCGCCGGTGCCCTGCAAGGTGCCGGACAGGTTGCTTGCGGCACCGGAGCTGTCCGTCGAAGTGGGGGTATCAGTCTCATTGGTGGCGCAAGCCGACAGCGCCAGAGCGGCTACGGCGGCCAGAGCGGCACCCGCACGCACAGTCTTCACAGTGATTCCCTTCGGGGTTCGTCATCGCGACAGGTTCCTGACCTGCGCAAGATCGCTTCGGCCGGTTGGCCGCAGCACACGATCTTCGCTTCACAAGCTAGGCCGCGTCCGTAACCAGTAATCCATGCCCCGGTGAACAGCAGGTGAACGGATGATTGACTTGGTGTCCGGACTGGGGTGGCCATGTGGGTTGTGCCGTGCAGAAGGGTAGCCGAGTCGGAGCGGGCAGCTATGTGGGTAGCGAAATGGGCGGGGCCAAGGCAGTGGGGGCCCTGGTCACAGTTTCGGCGGAATGTACAGCGTCTGGCCGTCTCCGGCGCCGGGGTACAGAATCGCCACCTCGCCCGGCCTCAGCACGTGGTCGGGAACCACATTGAAGTAGTTGAACATTGCGGGCAGCACCGGCCGGTGCCCGCAGACCGCCAGCGGCGTCGCAGCATCACGTGATCGCTTGGCGAGCTCGGCCATCGCCTTGGTCACTCGTTTGGGATGCCGCTCGGCCGATTCTTCACTGAGCGCCGGATAGCCCTTGATCTCGGCTCCGATCTTTGCCGCATACGGCGACAGCGTGGCCATGCACCGGGTCGAATCCGAGCTGGCGAGCTCGCCCACACCGAACGCCGCCAGCAGGTTGGCCAGTGCTTTCGCCTGCCGCCTGCCGCGTTCGGTCAGTCTGCGGTCGGCATCGTCTCCCTGCCACTTCTTGCGGCTCATCGCCTTGGTATGGCGGACGATGAACAGCGGCTTGTGCTCGGGGCGGCGCAACGCCTCGACCGTGGTCTTGACGTCGTCGGCGTAGCTGAGTTCGCGGATCGCTTTGGCGGCCGGCCACCATTCGACGAGGTCGGTCTCGTCGTCGTGGTCGAGCACGTCGTCGCTGGCCAGCTCGGCCACCCACCACTGCACGATCTTGACGTGCGAGTTGATGGGGTAGCGGGCCGTGGTGAGCGGACGCAGCAGTCTGATGTGATGCCCGGTCTCTTCGCGGACCTCACGAACCGCGGTGACGGCAAGGTATTCGTCCGAGAGCATCTTGCCCTTGGGCAGGCTCCAGTCCTTGTAGCTGGGACGATGCACGACCAGGACTTCGCGATGGTCCCGGTCGCCGCGCACCACGACCGCGCCACTGGCATTGATCACTCGTGACATCGTCAGTGCCGGCGGGTCGAAACTCGTTCGATCAGATACTCCTGCAAGTCGCGCAGCGGCCCGCCGTCCTCATCGGTGGTGACCGGCGTCCAATCCTGATCGTGCAGCCGCCAGCTGACGGTCTGGTCGTCGAAGGCGAGATCGAACAGCGCGCCGATCTGGGCGATGTGGTCGGGATGGGTGATCGAGACGATCGCCTCCACCCGGCGGTCGAGATTACGGTGCATCAGGTCGGCGCTTCCGATGCCGACCGATGGCTTGCCGCCGTTTTCGAACCAGAACAGCCGGGAATGCTCGAGGAACCTGCCGAGTATCGACCGCACCCGGATATTCTCGCTCAGCCCCGGCACCTCGGGACGCACGGCACAGATGCCGCGCACCCACATGTCGACCGGCACCCCCGCGTTCGAGGCGCGGTACAGGGCATCGAGCACCGCCTCGTCCACAACCGAATTCACCTTGATGCGGATCCGGGCCGGCAGCCCGGCGCGATGATTGGCGATCTCATGATCGATGTTCTCGATCAGACCCGAGCGGATGCCCTGCGGAGCCACCAGCAGTCTGCGGTAGTTCGTCTCGCGGGTCATGCCCGACAGATGGTTGAACAACCGCGCGACATCGTCGGTGACGATGGGGTTGCTGGTCAACAACCCCATGTCTTCGTACATGCGGGCCGTCTTCGGGTTGTAGTTGCCGGTGCCGATATGGGCGTAGCGGCGCAGCCCGTCGGGCTCGTCGCGCACCACCAACATCAGCTTGCAGTGCGTCTTCAACCCGACCATGCCATAAACCACATGGACGCCGTACTTTTCCAGTTTGCGGGCCCAGGCGATATTGGCCTGCTCATCGAAACGCGCCTTGATCTCGACCAGCGCCAGCACCTGCTTGCCGGCCATCGCCGCCTCGATCAGGGCATCGATGATCGGTGAATCGCCGCTGGTGCGATACAGGGTCTGCTTGATCGCCAGCACCTTGGGGTCGGCCGCGGCCTGCTCGACCAGCCGCTGCACACTGGTCGCGAACGAGTCATAGGGGTGATGGACGAGTACGTCCTTCTTGCGCAGCGCCTTGAAGATGTCGGCCGGCTTGCTCGACTCCACACCCATCAACAGATCGGGATGGGTCTTGGGCAGGAAGCCGGGATAGTTCAGGTTCTCGCGGTCGATGCCGCCCAGCGAGAACAACCCGGTCAGGTCGAGCGGGGCCGGAATCTTGAAGACTTCCTTTTCCGAGATGTCCAGCTCGCTGGTCAAAAGATGCAGCATCTCGTCGTCGATGGTCTCCTCGACCTCGAGGCGCACCGGGGAGCGTCCGACCTTGCGGCTGAGCAGCTCTTTCTCGAGAGCGAAGAGCAGGTTCTCGGCGTCGTCCTCTTCGACCTCGACGTCTTCGTTGCGGGTGACGCGGAAGGTCGTGTAGTGCAGGATCTGCATGCCGGAGAAGACTTCGTCCAGGTGCTGGATGATGAGCTTCTCCATCGGGATGAAGCGTCCACTTCCGAGCGGCACGAAGCGGGAGAGAATGCTCGGCAGCTTGATGCGCGCGAACTGCCGTCCGTCGGAGTTCGGGTGGTTCAAAAGCACCGCGAGGTTGATGGAAAGCCCCGAAATGTAGGGGAACGGATGCGAGGAGTCGACCGCCAGCGGGGTGAGCACCGGGAAGATCCGCTCGGTGAACAGCTCATGCATGCGCTGTTGCTCGTCTTCGGTGAGCTCACTCCAGTCGAGGATCCGGATGCCTTCGGACTCCAATGCCGGACGAACGTCTTCGGCGAAGACCCGAGACTGCTCGGTCACCAGTTCGGCGGTGCGGGAGAGAATCATGTCGTGCAGATCGCGCGGCATGATGCCCGCCGGCGACGGCACCGCCACACCGGCATCGATGCGCCGCTTCAGTCCGGCCACCCGCACCATGAAGAACTCGTCGAGATTGGACGAGAAGATCGCCAAGAACTTGGCGCGCTCCAGCAGCGGAACGCGCTTGGCGTCCTTGGCCAGATCGAGGACCCGATTGTTGAATGCCAGCCAACTGAGTTCGCGGTCGGAATAGCGACCGTCGGGAAGATCATCTGTGGCCGATTGCTCCACCTGAAGCGACATCAATCCTCCTCGACATGACCATACGAGACGTCAGTATGGGCGACCTCGAACCCGGCAGACCGATACATCTGTACAACCCTGTCGTTCGCCGCCTCGACATACAGATCGATCACCGATGCGCCCCGGTCACGCATGTGAATGATACCGGCCTCGAGCAGCGCCCTGCCAAGCCCGCGGCCGTTCAGATCGGGGCGCACTCCGATGACATAGACCTCGCCCTCGTTGCCTTCCACCTTCGTCCAGTGGTAGCCGGCGAGTTTGCCGGATGCGGCCTCCCGCGCCACCAGCAGATCGGTATCGAGGTGCCACGGTTCGTGCATCCGGGCCAGGAAGTCGTCGGCGGCAAGGGCGCCCTGCTCGGGATGCTGGGCGAATGCGGCGGCGTTGACCGCAACCAGATCGTCGAGGTCGTCCGGCCGGTAGTGATCGAGGACGAACCCCGCGGGCAGCGGCGTGGGGGTTTGCAGGGTGGAGGTCGCCAGATCGAGGCGCATGATCAGCAAGCCGCGAATCACTTCCAGCCCCAGCGCGGACGCCAGCGCTTGGGCACCCGGAAGGTCGCCGAACGCCCACCAACTGATGGGGTGATCGGCCGAAATGATGCGCTCGGCCAGCGCGCGTCCGATGCCATGGTGGCGGTGATCGGGATCGACCACCAGCTGGACGGAGCGGTCGCGGGTGTCGAGTTGCGCGTAGCCGATCAGTTCTGCCGCGGACTCCTCCAACGACGCCAGCCAGTGGACGACCTCGGCGCTGCCCTGCCCTGCCAAGGCCAGCTGGGCGGCCTCGTTGAGCGGATGGCTGCCGTCGGCGGCCGCGGCCTTATCGGCAAGGGCCGACACGGCGGCGACATCGGCGTCCGGAAGATCTTCGTGGCGGGTAATGCGGGTCATGATTGCCTGTCTACCGCGAATCTGTAGCCGACGTTGCGAACCGTGCCGATGCAGGCGTCATATTCGGGGCCGAGTTTTGCGCGCAGCCGCCTGATGTGCACGTCGACCGTGCGAGTGCCACCGAAATAGTCGTAGCCCCACACTTCGCTGAGCAGTTGCTCACGGGTCAGCACCCGGCCCGGATGCGCGACCAGGTACTTCAGCAATTCGAATTCGGTGTAGGTGAGGTCGAGCTGCACGCCGCCCACCGTCGCGACATAGGCGTCCTCGTCGATGGTCACCGGTCCGGCGCTCAGCACGTTTCCGGACGATGTCGTGGCCATCAGCAATTTGATGCGGGCATCGAATTCGGCGGGGCCGGCATCTTCGAGAATGAAATCCTGGACGCGCCAATCCGCCGAGATCACCGAAAGCCCGCTGGCGGGAACGAGCAGCAGAATGGGCCAGCCCGAGGTAGCGTTCACGAGCAGCTGACAGGTGGCGCGGGCCGCGGCCAGATCTGCGCGGGCATCCACCATGGCGATGGCCGAGCCGGCCGGGATCCTGATCGCCTGGTCACCTCCGAGAACCGGGTGCACGGTGTGGCTGAGTAGGCCGAGAGCGCTGGGGGGAGGAGCAGCGTTCGCCTGGCCGGCGGCCGGGGTGACGAAGACGATCTCGGCCACGCGCATCACTCCCCAAGATTCGAACCGATGAAGCACTTTCAACTGCGACTAGGATACCGAGCCCCAATCGGCCGAGTCGAGCAGGACCGTAACTGGACCGTCGTTGACAAGCTCGACTTTCATGTCTGCGCCGAAGACGCCGGTCGATACTTCTGCCCCCAGATTACGCAGGGCCGCGCAGTAGGCATCGACCAACGGCTCGCTGATGGGCCCGGGGGCGGCCTTGCTCCATGACGGACGCCGGCCCTTGCGGGTATTCGCGTAGAGCGTGAACTGGCTGACCACCAGGATCGGGGCATCGATGTCGCTTGCCGACAACTCGCCGTCCAGGATGCGCAGCTGCCAGGTCTTGGCGGCCATCTTCGACGCGATCTGTTCGCTGTCGTCGTGGGTGACGCCGACCAGCGCCAGCAGGCCGGGCCGGACCAGTTCGCCCGTCACCTCACCGTCGACCAGGACCCTCGCCGAACTCGCTCGTTGTAAAAGCACTCGCATGCCTCAAGTAGTAGCGCACGGTTGCGGCGGAATGTGCGATTGGTTCTTCCCCGCAGAGCGTGCCCGTGTGGTCGGGAGCAATCTGGCGCGCATAGGCGCGTTGGGTTCGGGGGCGTCCCCGAGGGCCCTGGTTTTCGCTCTCGGTAAGGCCACTGACAGATCCAACTACACTTGCGGCGTGGCCCTGTTCACCGTGATCGCGCTTGCCGCTGCAACCATCCTCATCGGGGTTGCGGCGCTCTTCGGATTGGTGCAGGTGTTGTGGAGCGCTGATCGCCTGAGGTCGGCCGACAGGGAAACGAACAAGGTGACTCGAAGAAACGACAGGAGCAGACGTGGCCTTCGAAATCAATCCTGACCTCAACGAGGCCCTGATGCCGCTGGCGTGGCTGATCGGCAGCTGGCAGGGCAATGGGCACGGCACCTGGCCGGGTGTGGGTGATTTCGAGTTCGGCCAGCAGATCGATTTCGCGACCAACCAGAGCCCTTACCTGCACTACCTGTCTCAGACGTGGACGCTGGACGCCGACGGCCAGCCGGACAAGCCGCTGACCATGGAGACCGGGTTCTGGCGTCCGGTCGGTACCGGCGAGGTCGAGGTCGTGCTGAGCAGCCCGGAGGGCTGGTCGGAGGTGTGGGCGGGCTCGGTGACCGGCGCGAAGATCGAACTCACCACCGATGTCGTGATGCGCACCACGACCGCCGAGGTGCCCTACACCGGTGGCCATCGGCTCTATGGCAACGTCGAAGGCGACCTGTTGTGGGCGTTCGACCGGGCGACCACCGATGTCGAGTTGCAGCCGTATATGTGGGCAAGGCTGGCCCGCTCATGACTCGCATCGAAGTCGAAGACGGGCCCGATCGGGGCATGGCCTGGCATTTCGGCGAGCCATTCGCCGAGCAGCGGATGATGGAATCCGGCTTTGGCGTGGTGCGGTTGTCGAACCGGGAAGTGTTCACCATCACCGGCGATGAGCGACTGAAGTGGTTGCATACCTTGGCCTCGCAGGACTTGGAATCTCTGCCGGCAGGTGAAGGACGCGACGTGCTGGTGCTGGAGGCAAACGGGCACATCACTCGCGCCTTCTGCCTGGTGGACGACGGAACCACCGCATGGTGCTGGACCGAGCCCGGGGCACGCGAGGAATTGCTCGGCTGGCTGGCATCGATGAAGTTCTGGACGGCTGTCGACCTGGTGGCCCGCGAAGACTTGCAGGTGTACTGGCTGGGCAGCCAGATCGCGGTGCCGGGGGCGGTTCTTGCCCTGCGGTCCTCGGGTGTTGCTGATGGGGCCGAGGTCGTGCTGCCCGCCGGCTATGAATTTGGTGGTGTCGACGAGGCCGGACTGTGGGCCCATGAGGCGTTACGCATTGACGCAGGCATTCCCCGAATTGGCCTAGACACCGATGGCAAGGCGATCCCGAACGAAATCGGGCTCTTCGGAACAGCACTTGACAAGGGGTGCTATCCGGGCCAGGAGACGGTGGCGCGTATTCAGACCCTAGGTCGTCCGCCGCGCCGGCTGGTGCGATTGCTGTTCGACGGTGAGCTGCCCGATCCTGGTTCCGAGATCACTCTCAATGACCGGGTGATCGGACGAGTCGGCACCGTTGCCCAGCATCACGAGCTCGGCCCGATCGGGTTGGGCCTGGTGAAACGCTCGGTGGATACCGATGTCGATCTGGTGGCGGACGGTATCGCGGCGGCCCAAGAAGCGCTCGTCGATCCCGAAGTGGGGGAGCACTTCCGCCCGAAGTTGTGATTGGCCTCGCAGATACATGAAAAGTGGATTTGCCTCAAGCTTTTCAACGCCAGCAACTCGGGCCTTGAAATGGTGCAATCCTCTGCTTTTCAGCTTATCTATTTGACGTTTAGTTGTAGAAGCTGACGCTGAGCATAGCGTCAAAAATGCCGGGTTAGGGGGTGAGTGGTTGTCCTGGCATGTTCCAGGACAACCACTCAGGTAGAATGGGCGGGAAAAGCTGCCACTTACTGTACTGGGCGGCCCTTTTGGTTTCGAGTGATTTTCACAAGCAAGCAAATGAGGGCGACCAAGTTAAGTGAGATCGCAATAGTTAAGAACGGTCGTCCGTTATCTTCTGCCGTTGCGTTAAGGAATCCTAGAATCGCGCAGACGAGCCCGGCAATGCCGAAGATTAGGCCCGTTATTACTAGCGGATCTCGAAAAGTCATAGCGTTTCCAATCTGTTGCGCCACACAGATCACTGGGCACTGCAGGTCGGGACAGGAATCACAGGGTTCTGAACCTTTACTACAATTCCAGTTCCAGGGGCAGTGCATGCTCCAAGCAGGCCACCGCTGGCTGCAAGTGCCGCACCGATAACCGCGGCCGCGGGAGCGCCGATTCCTGACGAAGCCGCTATGACGCCAGCAATGGTGGCTGCGGAGCCGCCTGCAGCGACGACCGCCATGACGTTCGCTGCTTGACAAGAGGTTAGGTACACGGTCGGCGGAACTGGCTCGAAGCCTGATGTACCTGCGCAGCCTTGAGGGGAGATCTCGTCTGTAACGTACCGCTGAACGTTCGCATCTATGTCAGAAACGACCTCCGGATCAGCGGCTACGTCGCCGCCGCCGTAATAGTAGCCTTCGGCGAAATCATAGAGGAAGGTGCTGTCTTCAATAGTTTTTTCAGCGGCTGGAAGGTTCAATACTTGATCTGAGATGTAAGGATAAGTGGCTTCTAGGTTCTCCTCTAGAACTACTGCTTCCTCGCTTTGGCCCCCCCAATTGGGCGCCAACTCCTTGGCCTGAGACGGGGCGACATAAGTGATACTTATAGCAAATGTCGCTGTGACACCAACAATAGTGGTCAGTAGCTTGCGAAACATCTTTGTTTACCTCACTTCCGTCGGGGTTTCGTTGAGGTGCTATCACCGTAAACACATCGGCAACGCGATGTCAATAGAAATATCGGAATCTCCGGGTTGTGTTTTCATGCGGAGCGCACCGCGCTTCCGATGTAAGGGGTGAGCGGCACTGTTCGTTGGCGGGGTAGTTGAATCTGCAACTCGGCATGTAATAAATAGGGCCAAGCGAGTTTGTCTTGAGGGGATGCAAATCGACATTAAAATACTCGATGGTTGTCGATAGGTGTGGTCGCCTAAGCTACGCTGATAGCGAGTCAGCACTCCCACATGATGTCGCTGTTACTGTTGATCCTACTGGAACAAGGGGAGAATGAACTGTGCTCTGAGTGCTAGATAAGCCGAGCAATCGACGTCCGGACTAGCATATTTTCCACTGCTACACAACATTTGGGGTTCTCCTGTGCAGATTTGCAACTTTGCTATGTTCGTCACGGTTTCAAACTATGTCTTAGAAGTCAAGTCGAATCGACTGGCCAGAGTTGCTGTCAGACGCCATGAGAGCGAGGTCCCTTGTAGGAGCACAAGCTCTGAGTGAGACGCATGCACATGCTAATGTATGTGCATGTCGACCTTGGAGCGCAGACTCCAGATTCTTCTGGATGAGCAGCGATACCAGCGGATCGCAGCGGAGGCCGAGCGGCGGGGCGGCAGTGTTGCGTCCGTCGTAAGAGATGCGATCGATCTGGCTTTTCCTCCTGACCAGGATCTGCGGATACAAGCAGTCGGCCGGTTGCTGGGGCACGACCCTTCCGGTGAAGCCCCTGATCTTGACGACCGCGCATGGGCCAAGACCCGTGAGGCAATGGAGAATGAATTGATCGAGCGGTTCTCATGATCGCTGCCTTTGTTGATACCTCGGTGTTGCTGCACGCCGTGGGCGGTGAACACCCGATGCGTGATGCCGCCCGAACTCTACTGACGAGGATCGCGGACGACCTCGTCGTACATATTGGCGCAGAGACAGTTCAAGAGTTTGTATTCCACCGAATGCGGATCGGACAGCGGGAGAGCGCGATCGCTATGGGGCGGGACCTTGTTGATTCGGTGACTATCCACCCATTCGACGAAGCCATCGCTCGGCGTGCGATCGAGCTGATGGCTGATTCGCCCATCGGAGGTCGCGATGCTGTACTAGCAGCGACCGCGCTGGAGGCCGGTTTTGATGCCATCGTGACCGATGATGCCCGCTTCGTGAGTGCGGGTGGCTTGCGAGTCGTAAGCACCGATGAATTCTTGAAACCCCATCCCTCGGAGTAAGACTGTTGATCGGCGTGCTTGCTCGATTAGGGCATTGCGGGCCGCCACCCGTAGCCGTTGTCCCGCTCCACCATTTCGCACTCGACTGCATCGCCGACGTAACCGATGAGGTTACGGAACCAGTAGGTTGCGTCCGGATTCCAACCGGCGATGACTGTCGCGACGTCGTCTTCGGCCGGGATGGCAGTACCCGCAGCCTGGAGGTAAGCCGCAGGCTGCAGATGAATGGCGTCATAGTGCTCAATGACCTGAGCCCAATCGGGCACCACCCAGCGGCCGTCGCGTCCGGTGGTGCTGTACCAGTCACCGCGCTTTTGATAGGTGCACTCGAAGGGGAACCTCCGGCAAAGATCAGCCCATGCCTCGGCTGAATCGACCTCATAAATTCGGTTCAGCGGGGAGATATCAACATGCCGGGCTTGAGCGTTTTCCCAATCCATGGAGTCCTCGACGAACCACAATCCGGCAGGGCTTGCATCGAAAAGCTCGCGCGCCGTTACCGGGGTATCGAACGGATCGGGTGTCGACCACCAATACGCACTCGCACATTTCGCGGCATCACTTGGCTGGTTACGCTCAGATCGGCGTTCCCAGGCAATGTTCTCATCCCGAAGACGGGAGAAGTGCCTGATCGGGTCGGTAAGTGGTGTCTTGAAACGGCCAAGGGCCGGGCTATCGTCCTGCCACGCGACTGCCCACTGCCGTTCCTGGTCAACCTGTGTCCGCCACCACTGTGTGCAATCCGAAGCAGCAATATGCTCGGCGACGCGGGTCAGTGCCGCTCTGACGGGCTCGGCCGCGGCGAGTATGTCCTCGCCGTCGGGTGGCTGCCAATAACGGGCATTGTCGACCGCCATACCCAAAGCATCACGCAGCAACTCGTGCGTCACTGGGAGCAGGTCGACGCGATCGAGTGAGGCCGCGACCTGCTCCGGTGAAACGACCGGAAGTTCGGGTTCGGGTCCTGGCTCACCGTCGTCCACTGCGATCGCGTACATGCCAGAAGAGCCGGGCGGCTTAATCGCCAACACCGCGAACCAAACAGTCTGGCGGAATGAGTCGTCGAGCAGCTGTGCAAAAGCGAGCAGCATCCTGCGGCCGCGCGGTCCACTCACCAGCATCTCAGCGAGCGTCGACTTGTTGTGCGGCATGGCGCCCCCTACGGGGCCTCAGCTCTTATGTCCGCGGTCGCGCTCGGCTTGCACCTCGGGCGGGACGACGCCGTCGGCATTCGCGGGCGTCCAGGCCTCGCTACGCAGCCACTCCGACCCGCAGCTCAGACAGTGAAACAGGCGTCCGCCGTCGCGAACCTCGCCCGCGGCCACCCAGGTGCATTTTCGCTGGCAGGGATTCTGGCGCAGATACGACATGGGTCAATCATGCCCGCAGGAGGGAAGAGTCCGTCAACCTCGGCAGGAACTCGATAAGTAGCACTCGCAGCGGATGAAGCCCTCAAAGAAGCCGATTGACTGCGGCGGATACAAACGAACAAACCCCAGATCCACCTGCATCGCACCTACGTCGAGTAGACGGAGCAGCAGATCCGGGGTTCGTCGCGAACTAACCGGGCTCAGCCCGCGTCAGGTTTAGCGCTGGTCGGCGTTCTTGGAACGGATCCGGGTCTTGGCGCGGTCCCGTTGGTCGAGTTGCACCTTGCGGACGCGGACGGCGGCCGGGGTGACCTCCAGGCATTCGTCCGGGGCACAGTACTCGAGCGACTGCTCCAGGCTCATCTTCACCGGGGGAATCAGCCGCTCCAGCTCGTCGCCGGTCGACGAGCGCACGTTGGTCAGGTGCTTCTCCTTGGTCGGGTTGACATCCATATCGTCCGGACGAGAGTTCTCGCCGACGACCATGCCCTCATAGGTCTGGTCACCGGGGGAGACGAACAAGGTGCCGCGCTCCTGCAGGTTGAACAGCGCGTAGCTCGACACGGTGCCCATCCGGTCGGCGACCATCGACCCGGTCGGGCGGATGCGCATCGCACCAACCCACGGGGTGTAGCCCTCGAAGACGTGGTTCATGATGCCGGTGCCGCGGGTCGCGGTCAGGAACTCGGTGCGGAAACCCAGCAGGCCGCGCGAAGGCACCACATATTCCATCCGCACCCAGCCCGAACCGTGGTTGGTCATCTGCTCGAGCATGCCCTTGCGGGCGCCCATCAATTCGGTGACGGTGCCCAGATGCTCTTCTGGCACGTCGACGGTCAGCCGCTCGGTAGGCTCCTGGGTCTTGCCGTCGATCTCCTGGGTGACGACCTCCGGCTTGCCGACGGTCAACTCGAAGCTCTCGCGGCGCATCATCTCAACCAGGATGGCCAGCTGCAATTCGCCGCGGCCTTGCACCTCCCAGGTGTCCGGACGATCGGTCGGCAGCACTCGGATCGACACGTTGCCGACCAGTTCCTGATCGAGGCGGTTCTTCAGCAGCCGTGCGGTCAGGTTTTTGCCCGACTTGCCGGCCAACGGCGAGGTGTTGATGCCGATGGTCATCGAGATCGATGGCTCGTCCACGTGAATCAAGGGCAGCGGACGCAGGTCGTTCGGGTCGGTGAGAGTCTCGCCGATGTTGATCTCGGGAATGCCCGCCACGGCGATGATGTCTCCGGGGCCGGCCTCGTCGACCTGCACCCGGTCGAGTGCCTGGGTGATCAGCAACTCCGACAGCTTCACGTTTTGCACGGACCCGTCGCGGCGGCACCAGGCCACGGTCTCGCCGCGCTTGATGGTGCCCTCGACGATGCGGCACAGAGCCAGGCGTCCGAGATAAGGGGACGAGTCGAGGTTGGTGACGTGCGCCTGCAGCGGCGCACCTTCGTGATAGGTCGGCGCCGGAATGTGGTCTCGGATCGTCTCGAAGAGCTTCTCAAGGTCGGTGTCTTCGGGCAGGCCGCCGTCGGCGGGCTTGGCCAGCGAGGCGCGTCCGGCTTTGGCGGAGGCGTAGATGACCGGGAAATCGAGCACCTCGGCCTCGTCGTCCTCCAACAGGTCGAGGAACAGATCGTAGGTCTCTTCGACCACTTCATCGATCCGGGCGTCCGGACGATCGACCTTGTTGATCACCAGAATGATCGGCAACTTCTTGGCCAGCGCCTTGCGCAGCACGAAGCGGGTCTGCGGCAGCGGTCCCTCGGAGGCGTCCACCAGCAGCAGCACGCCGTCGACCATCTCGAGACCACGTTCGACCTCGCCGCCGAAATCGGCGTGACCAGGGGTGTCGATGATGTTGATCAGCAGGTTGGAGCCGTCGTCGGCCATGGTGTGATGCACGGCGGTGTTTTTGGCGAGGATCGTGATGCCTTTTTCACGCTCCAGATCCATAGAATCCATCACCCGTTTTTCGACGTCGGCGCCCTCACGGAAGGCGCCGGACTGCCACAGCATGGCATCCACGAGCGTGGTTTTGCCGTGGTCGACGTGGGCGACGATGGCGACATTGCGCAGATCTGAGCGACTTGGCATGGGGCTCCTGAAAGTAATGGGGCGGCGTCGCATGAAAAAACCGAACCCATCGGAGGTCCGGCAACACCGCGCACCGGCCAGTTTACGCGCAGCTGGCGATATCGCTATCGTCGAGTATCCCGGCGGTTGCCAATGTGGCTTCTTCAGGGGTTGAAGGGATAGCTGTGGGATTTCTGGGCGATTCTCCTAAGCTTGCGGCATGAAGGCCTTCGGATTCCTGAGCTTCGGCCACTACGCACTTCCCGGACAGCAGGGCCCGGACGCGCGCGCGACCCTGCACCAGGCCATCGAGCTGGCCCGTTTCGCCGACCAGATCGGTGTCAACGGCGCCTACTTCCGCGTCCACCATTTCGCGCCGCAGGGCTCGTCGCCGATACCGCTGCTGGCCGCCATCGCGGCGACCACCAAGCGGATCGAGGTGGGCACGGGCGTCATCGACATGCGCTAGCACATGTCTGGGTTGCAGCACTGGCTCTGACGATGAAGAGCCCGGAGGCTGCCTCCTGGCTCTTCATCGTCGGGTGACGGGTCAGTCGTCCTCGTCTTCGAGGTCCTCTAGCACTTCGAACGGCGACTCGACGTCGCCGCGCCAGGCCTCCAGGCCCTCGCGCACCGCGAGCACCGCCACGACCAGCGCCGTGACCGAGTCAGCCCACCACCAGCCGAACAGGCTGTTGAGGACGAGGCCGATGAACACTGCACCGGAGAGGTAGATGCACAGGATGAGCTGCTTGGCGTCGGCCATCACGCTCTTGGAGCCCAGCTCCCGCCCGGTGCGGACCTCGATCCACGCCAGCAGAGGCATGACGACCAGGCTCAGCGCGGTGATGCCGAGGCCCAGCGGGCTGTGGTCGGGGCCCTCCTGGCCGACCAGGGCCAGCACCGCGTCGATCGAGACGTAGGCCGCCAGCGCGAAGAACGCGATGCCGATGGCCTTGACGGTGACCGTCTCCCACCGCTCAGGGTCCTTGCGGGTGAACTGCCAGGCGATGGCCGCGGCCGAGAGTACCTCGACGACCGAGTCGAGGCCGAAGCCGATGAGCGCCGCGGACGAGGCGAGGACGCCCGTCCAGACTGCGACGATCGCCTCGATCACGTTGTACGTGATCGTGAAGCCGACGATGAAGCGGACGCGCCGGTGCAGCGTCGCGCGGCGCGCGGTGGTCAGGGTCTCGCTCATGCTCCCACCGCCGTTCCACAGCAGCCCGGCACCGAGCATGCCGGGTCGATGCACGGCGCGTCCTCGTCCACCGCGAGCGTGACGTCGATCAGGGACGTCAGCGCCGCGGCGAGGTGCGGGTCGGCGATCTCGTAGCGCGTCTGGCGGCCCTCGGGCTCGGCGACGACGATCCCGCAATCGCGCAGGCAGGTCAGGTGGTTGGACACGTTCGAGCGGGTCAGCTCCAGCTCGCGCGAGAGCACGGCCGGGTAGCTCGGGCCGCCGAGGAGGGTCATCAGGATCCGGGAACGCGTCGGGTCGGCCATGGCGCGGCCGAGCCGGTTCATGACGTCGAGGCGTGAAGCAATAGTCAGCATACGATGACTATACAGTGCTAGCTGACTACTCGTCCATTTGTGCGGGCTGCCGCACGCGCTCCGCGCCCTTGCCCTCGGGAGGCGTGGTCACCGCTTGCGCCAGCTCGGCCACGTCGGCATCCCACGACCCCTCCACGTCTCCACGAGACCGGCGGCCCACCGGACGGACGCGAAGAGCCCGTAGCCGGCCCCAGCGAGGCCCACGGCGACCACGAGCCAGCGCCCGACGCCGAGCCACACGCTCCCGTCCACGTCCAGCGCCCACTGAGCGCCCGTGATGAGCCCAGCGATCCCCATCCAGAGCCCGGCGACGACCACGACCACCGGCAGGAGGGCGAGGCACATCGCGGCGGCGGCCGACCACAGCTGCCGGGCCTCCAGCCTCGCGGTGGCGGCGATGATCCGCTCGGCCCGCTCGTTCGACGCGTCGAGGTTCGCGGTCATCACGGACGAAGCCTCCCCGGCGACCTGCTCGACGGCCTTCTTGACCCGCTCCTCGGTGCGCTTCTCGATCCGTTGCACCGCGCCGCCGACCTGGCTGACGAGCTTCTGGTTCGCATCGGCCTGCTCCTTCAGCCCCTCAACAGCCGAGGCCGTAGCCGCGTGACTCCTCTGCGCCTCCGCGACCAAGGCCCGCGACGCGGCGTTCAGCCTCTCGCCGTTGAGACTCTGCGCGAACTCGCCGAGCGTGCTCGCGATCTCGTTCTGCCTGCTCTCGATACTCGCGATCCTCGCGGACACGTCGCTGGAGGGCGAGGAGGTCGACGCCGGGGCCGTGATCCGCTCCAGCCGCCTGGTCGTCTCCTCGTCCATGACCTTCACGAACCCCGCGAGCCTCTTCTGCTGCTCGGCCACCCGGTCGAGCCTCGCGGTCTGCGCCTCGACGGCGGCGAGGATCGAGGTCAACACCTCCATCGTCTCCGGACTGCCGAGCTGCTGCCGCTGCTCGTCCTGCGCGTTCTGCTGCTTCAGCCTGTCGAGTGCTGCGCTCATAGTCCTGCTCCTTCTGGTGCTGGTGGTAGTCGAAGAACGCCTGCGCGCCCTCCGGGGTGAAGTCCGCCGAGAGGGCGCTCGTGCGCTTACGGCGCTCGGCACGCCCGGACTCGCCGCGGCGGTCCTCGATGTAGAGAGTCCACGTCTCCTTGCCGACGTTCTTGCCCCGCTTGCTCACGGCGGTGTGCAGGCGCATCCGCGGCACCCGCTCGTCGTCGTCGCCGAGCTGCTGGTTCTGCTCCGCGATCACCGCTTCGAGACCGGCCCTGTCCACCGCACGGGGATCAGCCAGGGCGGCGCTCATCCGGTCGCCCATCTCGCGGTCGAGCCCTCCCTCGGCGAAGTCCTCGCGGCGCAGCTCCCAGTCCTTCGGCGCGTGCTCCAGCCGCTTCACGACCGAGAGGCCGTGCTCGCGCATCAGGTCGTCGTTCGCCGACTGCACGCCCCGCTGGTTCCCGGCCTTGCGGTCGTGGAACGTGCGGTAGTCCGAGAGCGCCTTCCCGGTGCGGTTGTTGTGGTTGATGACCAAGATGTGGTTGTGCGGCTTGCCGCCGCGACCATCGGTGTGGGTGACCACGAGGCAGTCCGAGTCCGGGTGCATCCTCTTCGCCAGCAGGTAGCCCAGATCGTTCACCCGCTGCACGTCCTCCGGGTTCTTCGGGTCGAACTCCTCGTCGCTGAAGCTCTGCCGGTAGTGGAGGGCTTCGATATCGCGCTTCGTGTTCTGCGTGAGCGCGCGGGCACGCGCCGAGAACGCACCCGGGCCGCCCGGCACGTCGCACGTGACCGCGACCCCGCGCTCGTCCTCCTTGCCACGGATGTAGCGCTCCGTGTCCGCGGCGCTCGTGCTCGGGCTGTAGTGCGTGGTGCTCACGATGCCGTCCGATCCCCGAGCAGAGCGCGGACCTCGCGCAGCAGCTCGATCAGCTCGGGCACGTCCGCCGACAGCGACACCGCCTCACCGGCCCGCGCGCGGCGGTCCAGGTCGTTGACGTTGATCGCCAGCGGACGCACCTGCGCGGCCAGCTCGCGGGTGTCCGCCGAGGCCTGCACGCGCGTCTCGACCCCGAGCAGGTGTGCGGCCACGGCGGCGTCCAGCTCCTCGCTCCGAGCGGCGTGCAGGGCATCGCGCACGACGCTCCGCACCCACGTGCTCGGAGCCAGCCCGAGCCGCTTCGCACGAGTGCGAAGCGCCCCGAGCGTGGCGTCATCGAAGCGGGTATCGAGCCGCCCGCCGCTGCCACGACGACGCTCCGCGCCGCCGTGACTCTGCCGCACAGCCTCCGCATCAGCCCGACCAGTGTTCACCTGGGAGTCGGCCTGCTGCTCCACCTGTACGCCAAAGTGGCAAGCAGTAGCCGTGTCGGACATTTCGCTGACGCTCATGTCCTCCCCGGCTGCTTGCGAGGGGCCTCCGGCCCCCTCGACCCCCGGGGAGAGCGAGTGCTGATCGGTGCTCATGCCGCACCTCCCGCGAGCGGCACCGGCGGCGCGCTGAAGACGACGCCGCGCGCGGCCAGCGCCGCGGTGCTGTCGTCGAGGCGACGCTGCGCAGAGGTCACGAGCCCCGTATCCGGCGACCGAACCGCGACGGCATCGAGCACCACGTCCAACGTCTCGGCGTGCGTCAACTCGGCGTCAGTCTCGGCCTTGTCGTAGCCAAGCCACACCGTCTCCCGGTTCACGTTCCCGTTCCGGTCCGCACCCGGGAGCCAGATGGTGCGCTTGTACGGCTCGACCTCACCGACCCGGCTGACCGAGTAGTGCGGCTCGCCGTCGATCTTCCGAGCCTCGATCATCAACGTGATGCGACGCACGACCTGGTCGAGGGAATCGCCCGTCGAGCGCTTCCCCGGGATGAAGAACCCGAACTCGACCGGATCGACCGACACCGCGATGAGGATCAGGCGCGGGGCCGCGTCCGGCTTGTTGTAGTAGCGCGCCGAGATCGGCCCGCCCTGCCGAGGATCGAGCAGCTGGAGGAAGTCGGCCCACTCCATGACTCGCGAGCTGGGCTCGTTCATCATGAAGATCGGCTCGCCGTTGTAAGCGTCCGGACCGTTCTTCGCCGTGGCGCGGAAGACCGGCCAGCCCAGCCGCGCCGACAGCTCTGCGGCGACCGACTCGACAAGGTAGCTCTTGCCCTGATCGCTCGCGCCCATCGCCCAGATGACCGTCTTCTGGAAGACCCCCGCCCGGAGCTTCTCGACCTCGAACAGCATCTCGCGCTTGGCGCGGTTCTTCAGCGCCAGGTTCACCTTGGCCTCGTTGCGCGTGTAGATGTCCATCAGGGTCTTGTCCCTCAGGATGTCCAGCTCATCGACCTCACCGTCGAGCACCTTCTGCACGAGCGTGTCGCCCAGCTCGTTCCACTCCTTCATCGGGACCGCGGCCTTACGGCCGATCACGGCGCGGCGAGCCCAGGCGTCGCGGTGCTCGGCCTCGATCTCGGCGTAGTCCTTCCCGCGGAGGGTGACGACCTCCTCGACGCCGTACTGGTGCTTGTCCGGGTCCTTCGCGTGGATCAGGTACGACCATGCGTTCTCGATCCGGCCGCCGCGGGGCGGACCCTTGACGACGCTCTTGTCGCCGAACCCGAACACCTGATCCATCGCGGTGCACTGGAGCTTGCCCTCGACCTTGCGCCCGGGGCTCTGCTGAATCACCACGTGCACGTGATCGTCCTTGGGGCACCCGTCCGCCAGCACGTCCTTGTCGTGCTTGATGATCCAGAACCCCTGGCAGTCGCCTCCCGCGACCGCGTAGCGGCGCAGGATCTCCTCGCCGATCGCTCGCACATCGCTCGAGAGGATCAGGGCCACGTCCCAGCCCGGCCAGAACTCCGGCTTGAGCTGCTGCGTGAACGTCACATACGCCGACGGCTTGCGACCACTGGGACCGCTCGTCTTCTTCTGTGCAGCGCTCACCGCGACCACCGCCCGGAGTGCGCGCCATTACGAGGGCGGCGCCTCAAATGGCGCGCGTCATGGCGCGCGTCAGAAGCACTGCTGAAGCCGCTGCGACGGGCGTCGAAACGCCTCGCGGAACGGCTCTGAAACCCCTGCTGACCAGGCACGTTGTAGCACGGGGGGCTATCGGCAAGCTTGAGCCCCCGCGCGTAGGAACACACGCTGCGCGCCATCTGGTAGCAAGAGTCCGGGAACTCTTCGAGGGAACGACACACTGGAGGCACCCGCCCTCGTGCGCTGCGCGCACTCGGTTGGGGGTCAGGGTGGTGGAGCGGGGCATGCGATCACGCATCAGCGACCACCGCCTTGCGGTAGCGCTTGATGACGGCCTGATGCGTGACGCCGAGGGCGTCGCCGATCTTCGCCCAGGTCACGCCTTCGGCGCGGGCGTCGGCGACGGCGATCTCGACGGACTCCTCCAGCACGGAGCGGAGCACGCCGAGGTCGTAGAGACGTGCCTCGGACTCGGCGAGGGAGGGGTCGCCCTGTCGCCAGCGGAAGCCGTTCACGTGGTCGAAGGCGGCGGAGTTGGCGCTCATCAGTGACCACCACCCATCACGGCGGCGACCGCGGCGCGCTGTCGCGGGGTCAGGGGCGTGCGAGCCAGGCGTTCACCGGCCAGACGACCAGCAGCACGAGCGGCGGCGATGACGGGATCGAGGCCGTCTGCCTGCGGAGAAGGAGTGGAGCCCTGATCGAGGCCAGGGCGGTCGAGCGCGGATGCGCGGGGAACGTCGATAACGACAGACATCGGAAGTCCTCAGACATGAGTATCTTCCGGTTCCCCGCCACGGTAATTGGGCTGTTTGACCGGCTACTCATCCGGGAGCAGAACCCCGCGCTTCTAAGTCGCGGCCCCGGTGGGATCTTCTTGTCTGCAACCATTCTCCCACGAGTCGACTCACCATTGCAATGACGAGTCGACTCATGAGTCAGTCGCGACGCGGCTCTATCCGAATCAGGTCGGGGTCGAATTTCACGTGACCGGGCGTGATGGGCTCGATGGTCACCGTCACCAGCTCGTCCACGAGCATCCGGCGGCGGTCCACGTCCAACACCTTCCACTTCGCCTCGACCACCTCGCGGCGCTCCGCGGTGCCGACCGGCTCCTCGACGTCCGCGAGCAGCTTCGCCGCCGCCGACACCGAACGGTCGAGCAGCTCCGCGTCGATCTCGTCGATGCGGGCCTTCACGTCGTTGATCGCTGCCGTTATCTCCAGGACCGGCTGATGGATGTCGCGCAGCAGCGGGCTCAGCTCCTTCACCCGATCGACCAGGGCGTTCCGCTCCGTCAGCAGCTCCTCGCGATCCGGCCCATCGTCCTCCTGTGGCATCACGAGGTCGTGCACGTCCACCGAGGACAGACGCGTGAGCACCGCCTCGGTGACCATCGCATCGACGGGCTCGCGCTGGCGGGTGAGATGGAACTGCTCGCCGCAGCGGTACGTCGGCTGCTTGCGGCTGTTCGTCCCCGAGACGAGCGTCGCGCCGCACTTCCCGCACAGCCCGATCGTGGACAGGAGATACTTCGGCTGGTTCCCCTGCCTCGCCGACCTCCGCACGTTGTCCTCCAGCTTCGCCACCGCGGCCCGCCACGTCTGCTCGCCGACGATGGGCGGGAACGCCTCGCCCTGAACCGGGTACAGCTCGCCCGACGCGTAGTGCTTGATGTAGCCACAGTAAAGCGGGTTCGCGAGCAGGTAGCGCACAGCATCGACGGAGAACTCCGACCCACGCGCGGTGAAGTGACCGGCGCTGTTCAGGTCCTCGCGGATTCGCCGGATCGACAGGGACGGCTCGCCGAGGAACGCATCGAAGGCCCGCCGTACGGCGGCGGCCTCCTCCTCGATCAACTCGCCGTCCCTCGTCCAGCCGAACGCCTTCCAGGTGGACGTGGGGATGCCCTCGGCGCGTCGGCGCTCGTTCGACCTGATTTGTCGCTCGGCCTTGCGTCGTGCCTCGAACCGGGCGAGAGCGGCGAGCATCGTCGCCCGGAACTCCCCGTCCGCCGTCGAGAGGTCGATCTCGCCGTCAACGGTGACGACGCGCAGGCCGAGATCGATCAGTGTGTTCAGGTCCTTCGTGCTACGCAGGAGCCGGTCCATGTCCACGGCGACGACCATCGAGAACCGGCCAGCCTTGGCGTCTTCTAGCATCTCGGCCCAACGGGTGTCAGCCCGGCGCTTCTTCGTCGCCGACACCGCGTTGTCGTCGTAGACCTCGACGACCTCCCAGTCCTTGGCCTCGGCCAGCGCCCTGATCTTCCGCAACTGGGTCTCGACCGTCCAGCGATCGCCCTTGCGGTCCATCGAGGCACGGACGTACGCCGCCACCTCGTTAGTCTTCCTCAGCGCTACCAGCTCGACCATGCAACCAAGCTTACGCGAGCGAGTGTTGCAACCACTATATGCGCTACGAGAACCCGCTCTACCTGGCCGAAGAGGCCGCGTCTCTGGACCTGATCGCCGACGGACGCGTGGCTCTGGGGATCTCCCGCGGATCTCCAGAGCCGGCCGAGCAGGGCTGGAAGGCTTTCGGCTATCAGGCCGAGGCGCCCAACGGCGCAGACATGGCCCGCAGCAAGTTCGAGCTTTTGCTGGCAGCGGTGGCCTCAGGTGGTGTCGCAACGTCCGCGCCGCTCGACGAGCAATATCCCAGGATGTACAAGCCGGGCATCGCGCTGCCCGTCTTCCCGCAATCGCCAGACTTGAGGCGGCACATCTGGTGGGGTTCGGGGACGAACAAGACCGCCGAACAAGCCGCCCGCGACGGCGTCAACCTGATGAGTTCGACGCTGGTCTCCGAGGCGGACGGCAGTTCGCTGGGTGAACTACAGGCCGAGCAGATCTCTCATTACTGCGCCGCATGGAAGCAGGCCGGTCACGATTGGACGCCCCGGGTGTCGGTCTCCCGGTCCATCTTCCCGCTGGTCAGCGACCGCGACCGTCAGTTGTTCGGGCTGCAGGCGACCTCGTCCGATGAGGTCGGCTATCTCGATGGCGGCAACGCCACCTTCGGACGCACCTACGCCGCCGAACCCGACGTCTTGATCGAACAACTGAAGGCGGATCCTGCCATCGCGGCGGCAGACACCTTGATGCTGACCATCCCGAACACGCTCGGCGTCGAGGCGAACCTGGCCGTCTTGCGTAACTTTGCCGAACAGGTTGCGCCGGCGCTGGGCTGGGTTCCTTCGACCGAGGGGCCCGTCGAGGGGTACGCGATCGGCTAGAAGGTTTGCAGCCGGACGATGCCGTGCTCGCCGTCGACGGTGATGATGTCACCGTCGTGAATCCGGTGGGTCGCCGAACCCGTGCCCAGCACCGCGGGGATGCCGTACTCGCGCGCCACGATCGAACTGTGCGACAACGGTCCGCCGACATCGGTCACCACGGCTGCCGCCATCGCGAAGAACGGGGTGTAGGCGGGCGTCGTGATGGGAGCGACCAGCACATCACCCGGGCGCATCTTCGTGAAGTCCTCAGGGCCGAGCAGCAGCCGCGCCGGACCGGTGGCCTGGCCGGAGCTCGCCCCGAGACCCTTCAACGTCGGTCCGGTCTGCTCGGTCTCGTTGCTCGGCATGAATCGCTTGAACAGCCGGTAATAGAAGCCCGATTGCGGTAGCCAGCCCGGCGGCGGGGCGAGACGCTGGCCGCGCCAGGTCTGCTTGCGTTGTTCGACTTCTCTCGCCAGTGGTGCCCCGGTTTGCCACTTTGAATCGGGAGTCTGTTCCGTGGCCGAGCACGCCCTCTCATCTTGACGAGTCGTTTCGTCGCCACGAGGTTTGCGGGACTTGGCAGCCGACGCCTCGGCCTGCGTGTCCTCGCCGCCGTCAGGCTGTCCATCATCCGGTTTTCCGGTGGCCGGTGACGTTTCGGCAGGCCGTGTGGATTGCGCCAGATCAAGCGCATCCGCGGCGTGCTCGGCCTCGTCCAGCCTCAGCCAGAAGACATCGTCCGCGTCGTCGATCACGAAGGCCGCGGCAAGCCTGCTGCCTAGTTCGCGCAGCAGCCGGCGAGCGGTCGGCCAGCCAAGGCCGATGTCGGCGAGCGCATCCTCGCGCAGCGGGCCCAGCCGGTGCGCCTTCTCGAGCCATTTATGCAGCATCTTGCGCCGCACCGGCCCGACGTTGCGGTCGAGCCAGGCCTCGGCCCGGTGTCGCTCAGATGCCAGATGCTCCAATCGGGCATCGGGGTTGGTCGCATGCCCGGAAACCGCGTTCTTGAGGGCGGCCATCACCGGTGCAGGGTCATCGGCGGCGACCGGCTGCATGACATCGAGGTTGTAGGTCAGGTGACCGAAATTGGCCAGGTGCTCGTCCAATCGGCGCTTGAACTCGTCGGCGTGCTCGGGTGGCACTGGCCTGTCCGCAAGCACCGCCTCGGCAACTCCGGGAGTCTTGCGGCACCAGGTCGCCAATTGATACAGCGAGCGTTCGGCGCGGATCGGCGTCGACTCGTACCCCAATAAGAAGGTCAGCGCCGGCGGCTTGTCGACGTTCGGACGACCCAGCACCAGCGCGTTGTACAACCGGGTGAACACGATCTCGGGCAGCGCCGCCTGCGGAATAACGGCCTGCACATAGGTGTAATACTCGGCGCCAGCGGCAGTGATCTCCGATGCGCCACGGAGCAATTCGGCGCCCTCAAGAGTGCCCGGATCGCGTTCGGACCATTCGTCCACCACATGCCGGTATCCGGGTAGGCCGCGATCACGCCACAGGGTGACGCCGTTCAGGTTCGTGGCGCCGAATACCGTTCTCATGCCCCCGGGTGCCATCCGCATCATTCGGCCCATTCCGGCCGTGCTGTAAAAGTAGTAGCCATAGCCGTTGACGGTGGGGAAGTCGAAGTCGTCGGCATGCAGAGCATCGGAGCCGAAGTAGCGGTCCAGTACGTTCTTCAGAGAATGGGTGACCGCAGGCCGGGCGAGGTCCGCGAACAGCGGGGAGAGCGGATCAGGCAGCTGCTCGGTGATGGAGGCACGCATATACATGCCATCGCTGCGCTCTGTCGGCCAGCTGGTGGGGATCGGCCCGGTCGGCTCGGGCAGCGCGGTGATAGGACGGCTCTGGGTGAGCCAGAAGGTGCCATCGGCGAGCGCCCATTCGATGTCTTGAGGTGCTCCGAACAGTTCTTCGACCCTATGTCCGAGGTCGACCAGGGCGAGCGCCTGCTCATCGTTCAGCACGGACGCACGCCGACGGTGCTCGGGCAAGGGTTCCGCATGCGTGCCGCCATCGTCTCGAATGGTGTGTTTTTCCTTGTCTGCGATGGTTCGGTGAAGGACGCGATGGTCGGCGACGACCAGTTCGTCCGGGGTGACCTCTCCGGAGACCACGGCTTCACCGAGCCCCCAGGCGGCATTGATGACGGTCTCGGTGCGGCGTCCATTGGCCGGGTTGGCGGTGAACATGACCCCGGCGGCGTCGGCGTCCACCAGACGCTGCACCACCACGGCGAGGCTCACGTCCGCATCGTCGATGCCGGCCTTGTCGCGGTAGGCGATGGCCCGGTCGGTCCACAGGGAGGCCCAGCACCGGCGGACGGCGTCCACCACCTGGTCGCGTCCGCTGATGCCGAGGTAGGTGTCCTGCTGGCCTGCGAAGGAGGCGTCGGCCAGGTCTTCCGCGGTGGCTGACGAGCGGACTGCTACCACGACGTTGTCGTCCTCTTCGTCGCCGAGCCCTGCATAAGCCTCGGCGATAGCCGAGGCGAGCTCGGCCGGTATCGTCCGTTCGAACAGGGCACGGGCCTCGGCACCCTTGATGCCCGGACGCAGCTCGTCGGCGATGCGGGTGCGGCGGACGAAGGTGTTGTAGGCGGTAGTGGTGACCACGAATCCGTCGGGAACCGGGAATCCGGCACGGACGAGTTCGCCCAGATTGGCGCCCTTGCCGCCGGCGATGGCGATGTCGTGACGCGTGACGTCATGTAGCGGTGTGACCCAAGTCATCTTGAGCTCCTTTTGACGTGCCGAGTTTACCTTCGTCAGTGCGCATAGGCGCTCGACGATCGGACTGTTCCGCAGGATCGCTGTGCCCCTGGCCTCGACCCAGGTAACCTCGACTTCAGGTGTCGACCGCATGGGAGAGGAAAAACAGATGAGCGAGACCCCGGCTTCCCCGCAGGGCCAGGCAACACCCGACCAGGCAGCGGCAACCCAGCCGCTCGCTCCGCCGCCTACCGCCAATGCGTTGACGCTCGAGGCTCCGGCACCGATGCCGGTCGTCGCAGAGACTCAGGCCCCGCAGATGGCTCCGCCGGTCACCGAGGAGCAGCGTCCGGCCTTGGACGCCAAGGTCAATCAGTTCATGACCGCCATCATGGCTGAGCAGGCAAGTTCTCCCGAGTTCAGCGCACAGGCCGACGCGGTGCGGTCGATGGGCGATGGCGATATCCGCCGGGCCGCCGAGATGAGTAACCGGCTGCTCGACACCCCGATCAACGAGATGAACAAGGGTGGGCTGAGCGACGTCTCCAAGGTGTCGGCAACCCTGGTCGAGCTGCGCAAGACTGTCGAAGGCCTTGATCCCTCCGAGGTCAGCAAGCCGAAGAAGTTCCTCGGGGTGATTCCCTTCGGCGACAAGATTCAGGACTATTTCCGTAAGTACCAGTCGAGCCAGCAGCATCTGAACGCGATTCTGCACGCGCTGCGTTCCGGCCAGGATGAGCTGACCAAAGACAATGTCAGCCTCAATATGGAAAAGCAGCAGCTGTGGGACACCATGAACCGGCTCAACCAGTACATCTATCTGGCTGAGCAACTCGACACCCAACTGGCCGCACAGATCGCCGAATTGCAGGTCACCGACCCGGCAAAGGCGGATGCCCTCAACAAGGACGTGCTGTTCTACGTCCGGCAGAAGCATCAGGATCTGCTCACCCAGCTGGCGGTCTCCATTCAGGGCTACCTGGCGATCGACGTCATCATCAAGAACAACACCGAACTGATCAAGGGCGTCGACCGGGCGTCCACCACGACGGTTTCGGCGCTGCGCACCGCGGTCATCACCGCGCAAGCACTCGGCAACCAGAAGCTGGTGCTCGATCAGATCAGCGCATTGAACACCACCACCTCGGGGCTGATCGAGCGCACCAGCGAAATGCTGAAATCCAATTCGGTGACCATTCAGCAGCAGGCCGCCAGCTCGACGATTTCGATCGAATCGCTGCAGAAGGCGTTCGCGAATATCTACGAGACGATGGATTCGATCGACAGTTTCAAGATCGAGGCGCTCAACAACATGAGCCAGACGATCGGGACGCTGGAGACCGAGGTCGCCAAGTCGCGCGCCTATCTCGACAGGGCCCGTGAATCGGACGACCGGCAGGCGATCACCAACTCGCTCACGGTGCCCGACTACAACATCGGTTAGGAATAGTTGATGGGAATCTTTGGCTGGCTGAAGGGCGACCAGAAACCTGCCGACCCCGAAACCTTGGCGTCGCCGGCTCCGACTGCCGAAGACATCGAGAAGGCCTTGGCCAAGGCCGAGCGCATGGTGCTGGATGGGCACGCGCCGACTCCGGTGCTCGCCCGGGTGCTGCGCATCATCACCGTGGTGCGCGCGATTCTGCCAAGGCTCAGCAATCTCGGACTCGATTCTCAGGACGCGTACACGGTCGTCGCGACCGCCACCGATTATCTGCCCGAGTCGGTGGCCGGGTACCTCGGCCTGCCGCGCGACTGGGCGGACACTCGTCCGGTCGCCAATGGCAAGTCGTCGCTCCTGCTGCTGGTCGATCAGCTCGACCTGCTCAGCCTGACCATCTCACGGATGTATGACGCCACCAACCGGCAGGACGCGGCCGCCCTGGTCGCTCAGGGGGCCTTCCTCGATTCGAAGTTCGGCGGCCAGATGAAGCCCGCCCGGATGGATCAGCCAGCTCAGGCGTCCAAGAACCTGCTCGATCTGTAGGTGCGGCAGCCAAGATTGGCCTGGGCGGTCATTCGCTCGCAGAGACCTATGCAGTGCTGACACGGCTGCCCGGAGATGCTCGGTTGAGTTCCGCTGACGCGGTGCGAGCTTGCGCGATATGGAGTATCTGGCGGAGCAACTTATGACGGCTTGGTGGGTTTGACCGCTCGCGCACATGGTGCGGTTCTCGTTACCCGCGATGCGCGTGCCCGGCCCACGTATGAGGCACTCGGCGTGCAGGTCGAGGTGCTTGCCAGCGCTTGAGGGAACTGAGTCCCTCATCAATTGCGCAATTGCGCGTCGCTGTTTGATTCTGCTCTTGAAAACTCGAGATCATATTCGAAATTATCCGCTCAAGACACTGTTATTCACACCTATGTTCGGGTAGACTCTTGCTATGGAGACCACTACCGTAGCCTCGGCCACCGACGTGACTGTTCATGTCGACGTTGAGCCGATCTGCGGTGCGGGTGCTTTGGTGCGGCCGGCCGGTGAGGCCGAGGCCGTGGCAGCCCTGGATTACGCGCACCAGCAGAAACGAGCGTTCGAGGTCGCCGAACTCATCGCGATCCTTCACACTGCTGACTTGTGGAAGATCGATTCGGGGGCTGTGTTCGAGGGCATGGAACGGCTGATCGAGCCCGGCCATGACGGCACTCCGAAAGTCGGAGACTTCCTCGCTTTGGAGATCGGGCCCTTGCTGGAGATGACCGCCCCGGCTGCCTTGTCCCAGATCGGTTTCGCTCTCGATTTGCGGCATCGGCATCCACAGATGTTTAAGAAAGTGATTGCCGGCCGGGTGCAGGTGTGGCGGGCCAAGAAAGTGTGCGAACGCTGCGCCGCCTTGTCGTTGGAGGACTGTCTTCAAGTGGACGAGAAGATGGCCGATGTTCTCGAATATCAGACGATGTCGCGGGCCATGAGACTGCTCGAAGAACAGATCATCGCCGCCGATGTCGAGGCTGCACGGCGACGGGCCGAAGCCAAACGGCTGCAGCGCTTCATCAAGATCAGCCCCATCGATGACGGCCACGTCTCCATCTACGGCATCGTCAATCCAGAGGACGGGTTGATGTTCGATTTCGTCCTTCGCAAGATCGCCAACACCCTGCCCGCGAAGCCTGATCCTGAAATCGGACGAGATGTCGACATGCGCCGAGCCACCGCACTGGGCATCCTCTGTCGCCATTTCCAAGACCAACCCTGCCAGCAACCCCGGTTGCCCGGTACCACTATCGCGGCTCATGACCACGAGCCGGAGCAGGAACCACCACCCGAGTGGGAGCCTCCGCAATCCGACAAACTATCCGGCTGCGCAGGGTCCCCTGATTCCCGTTCGGACACGCCTGTGGCTCCTGAAGGGGCCGGCGGTATCCCGGTCCCTGGCGGGCGGCCCGACCAGACACCATGTGATTCTTCCCAAGCACCGGTGGGCATGAATCGATCTGCACAACAGAGCGCAGAGGCCAACGAGCCTGATCGCAGGGTTCCTACCTGGCGACGACGATTGGAATCAATCTTCCGGGACGACCATGCCCAAAGTGGGAACGAGGAAGGCACGGGTCTGCCCAGGTCAGCCGGAAAAGCGAAACTCAACCATAGGGACCTTGCGCTTCTTGATGAGCTGAGCAACTTGCAACCACCCGCCCAAGAACCACCCGACTGGGAGCCACCCGGGCCACAGTTCCTTTCCACACCGGCCGCAGCGACCGGCGACCGCGTCCACGGGCGGGGCCCAGACTCGCGCGAGCTATCAGAGGCGGCAACCGGCCAGGAACCAGAGCAGCGCCGACACGGTTCCTCACTGCCTGCATGCCCACGCCCGCCCGAAGGCACCGCCATGCCCACGCATACCCTTGTCGTGCACGTCAACGCCACCGATCTGACTCCCGGTGTCGCCCTCGTCGACAGCTGGGGACCTCTGCTCGCAGAGCAGCTGCCAGAGTTCTTGAAGGGCTCGAAAGTGATCGTCCGGCCCGTCATCGATCCGGAGCAGATTCAGCCATCCGATGCCTACCAGGTACCCGGCCGGATGCGGTTCGCCATTGAGCAACGCAATGCGGTCGACGTGTATCCGTACGGCATCCTGCCTGCCGGCCGATGCGACCTGGACCACACAATCGCCTACGAATCCGGCAAGAAGGGCCAGACTCATCCCGGGAATCTCGGACCACTGTCACGCAAGGCGCATCGCGCCAAGACGCATGGCGGTTTCCGCCTTGAGCAACCCAGCCCCGGGCTATTCGTTTGGACCACCAAACTCGGCTACCGGTACGCCGTCACCGCAGCAGGCACCACGCGTATCCAGGTGCCATGATTCGGTGCGACGCTGATACATCCGTCAAACTAGAGCAGTTCGTCGTGGCTGCCGGTTCGGGTGAATACGAGGACGCCATCGTCGATCGCGTATATGAGTAGCCAGTCGCCTTGGATGTGGAGCTCCGGATAGCTGGGGAGATTTCCGGTGCGCTGATGATCTCGGTGCTGCTTGAGCCAATCAGTATCTTGAGCGGCGACAGCTTTAACTGCAGCTTTCAGCGAACTCATGTCGTAGTGCTTGCGTTTCAGCCTGATTGCACGCCCTCAACTGATCTGGACGGTGCAGATGCGCTTGCCGACCTTCAGTTGCCCGACCGGCATGTCGCGCTGGCTGGCGCGAACGAAGCCCTCGATGAAGCCCCGATGAATCGCGCAAACCAAGGGCAATTGCTCGGGCGGGATGGCGGAGCGAAACGGGCAGCGGATGAAACGCAGCGTGGAGTTCTCGCGAACCACCCCGAAACCGCGATCGGCAAGGCTGCTGGTGAGTTCATCGAGCACCTGATCGGGAGGAGTGTCTCGGCCGGCGACGGAGTCTCCCCACTCGCGCCCGGCGTCCTCGGCGACGGCGATGGCATCGGGGCTGGTCGCCACAAAATGTCGTAGCAGCAGTTGAGTGAGCTCGAGCAGGTGCGTACTGGTCACCGAGGGCGCCTCGCTGGTGGCCATGTAGCCCTGGGGCGGGCGTCCCTGAGACCCGGTCGGAATCGGTGCCCGATGTGCAAAACCGGCCTCGACCAGTGCATCCAGGTGAAATCGCGCCGCATTCTTGTGCAGATCGAGCTCGTTCGCCACCTCGGAGACCGTCACGGGTTGGGTGGTGCCCTCCAGTAGGCCAAGCACTTTGGCGCGAGTGGGTCCCAAGCCGTGAGGCTGCTCGTCGACTTCACTCGGGGACACGACCCCTATTCTTACACTCTCGATTTCGGGCGGCTCGGCAGGCTACTGTTTTGTACATGTTTGTTGGTGAATTGGTCGATCGATTCGGCAGGGTCGGACGCGACCTGCGCGTGTCGTTGACCGATCGCTGCAATCTGAGGTGCAGCTACTGCATGCCCGCCGAAGGGCTCACCTGGTTGCCCACCGATCAGACGCTGACCGACGACGAGGTGCTGCGGCTCTTGCGGGTGGCGGTCGAACGGCTGGGCATCACCCGGATCAGATTCACCGGCGGCGAGCCGTTGCTGCGCAAGGGGCTGGAGCGAATCGTCCATGGCGCGGCGGCATTGCGCGGTGCCTCGGGACGCCCGGAACTGGCACTCACCACCAATGGTCTCGGCCTCGCGCGGTGTCCGAAGGGTTGATCGACGGCGAGCCGGTCATGTTCGCGACCAACTACCTCGTCCTGATCACCCCGGCGGACAACCCCGCCGGCATCACCGGATTCGACTCCTCCTTGGACGGCACCAAGCTGGTCATCTGCGCGGCAGATGTGCCGTGCGGTGCCGCGACCCTGAAGGTGGCTGAGGCGAACGGAATCACGTTGAACCCGGTCTCCGAGGAGTCCAAGGTCACCGATGTGCTGGGCAAGGTCACCGCGGGCGAGGCGGACGCGGGCCTCGTCTATGCCACGGACGCGGCAAGCGCGGGCGACGAGGTCAAGACCTTCGACATCCCCGGCGCCACCGATGACCCCAACACCTACTGGATCGCCAAGGTCACCGACGCTCCCAACCCGCAGGGCGCCGACGAGTTCATCTCACTGATCACCGGGCCCGGTGCCGACAAGCTGGCCGAGTACGGGTTCGGCCCGGCTGCATGAACCGGTTCCCCCGCTGGGCGTGGCTGCCGTTCACCGGTGGCCTCGCCCTTCTTGCGGTGCCGTTGCTGGGCATGCTGACCCGGGTGCCGTGGGGGCGGCTACCCGGGCTGTTGGCGTCCGATCGTTCACTGGACGCGCTACGGCTCAGCCTGGTCACCTGCCTGATTTCGACCGGGATCGTGCTGGTGCTCGGCGTGCCCATGGCTCTGGTGCTGGCACGCAGCCACGGTGCCTGGACGAGCGCCGCGCGGACCCTGGTGACCGTTCCGATGGTGTTGCCGCCGGTGGTCGCCGGTCTCGCGCTGCTGGTGACCTTCGGCAGGCGGGGCCTGATCGGCGCGCCACTGTCGGCACTGGGTATCGAGATCGGTTTCACCACGATCGCGGTGATTCTGGCGCAATCTTTCGTTTCGTTGCCTTTCCTGGTGGTGTCGTTGGAAGGCGCCTTGCGCGCCTCTGGTGGGGCATACGAGGAAGTCGCAGGCAATCTCGGTGCCTCGCCCTCGCGCGTGTTCTGGCGCGTCACGCTGCCGATGGCCGGCCCGGCGCTGGCCTCGGGCACGGCGCTGGCCTTCGCGCGTTCGCTCGGGGAGTTCGGCGCGACGCTGACCTTTGCCGGATCGCTGCAGGGCACCACCCGCACCTTGCCATTGGAGATCTACCTGCTGCGTGAATCGGATTCCGAGCTCGCTTTGGCGCTGTCGCTGGTGCTGGTCGTGGTGGCGGTCGTGATCGTCGGGGTCGCCACCCGGTTGAGGGCATGGGGCGAGCATGGCTGACCGGCTGCGATTGGACGCCACCGTGAGCGCCCGCCACTTCGAGGTCGGTCTCGGGGTCGGTGAGGGGGAGACGGTCGCGATCGTGGGGCCGAACGGGGCCGGCAAATCGACGCTGCTGCAACTGGTCGCCGGCACTCTTCGTCCCGATTCAGGTGAGATCAGCCTGCATGGGGAACTGCTCAGCGGGCCAGGACTGCACATACCTCCGCACCGCCGCCGTTTCGCCTATGTCGAGCAGCGCTCGCTGTTGTTCCCACATCTGGACGTGCTGGACAACGTCGCTTTCGGCCCGCGCTCGCGCGGCGCGTCCAAAGCGGCGGCCCGGCAACGTGCCATGGACGAACTGAGCATCCTCGGTGTCGCGGAGCTGGCCAAGTGCCGTCCGGCGCAACTGTCGGGTGGCCAGGCGCAGCGAGTGGCGATCGCCCGGGCGCTGGCGATCGATCCACAGATCCTGCTGCTCGATGAGCCGTTCGCGGCCCTCGACGTCTCGGTCACACCGCAGCTGCGTCGACTGCTGCGAGATCGACTGAGCGAACGGACCGCACTGCTGGTCACCCACGACCTACTCGACGTGATGACACTGGCCGACCGCTTGATCGTCATCGAGGGCGGCCGGGTGGCGGCAGACGGCCCGGTCGACGCCATCTGCGCGGCCCCGCCCACTCAGTTCCTCGCCGACTTCGTCGGAGTCAGCCACCAAGTGAGCGGCATGCCTTGAGGACTCTGTCAGTCCCTTACCTCCGGGCTGCTAGGTTGAATGACACCGCGAGGCCACGGCCGGACACTTCGATGGAGTGATGATGACGAGCAGAACCCTTCGCACCGCCCTGGATGAGTTGACCACACTCGCTCAGGGGCTGAGCGTCGACCCCGGGCAGGCGCGCATCGAAGGTGAGCAGCTGGCCGCCGCGGTCTGCGAACCATCGACCGGCGCCTATCTCGACTGGGCGCACGAACTCGGACGCGAACCCAGCTCCCAGGAATTCTTCGCCGCAGCCTCCAAGGGACGCCGCTGGCGGGCCGGCCCGACACCGCTGATGAGCCAACTGGGCAATACTTCGGTAGAACAGGCCCAGCAGTACCTGACCGCATTGTCGGCCGTGGTCGCCGCAGCCTGCACCCTCGGGCAGCCGACCCCGCAGGTCGCCGGGCTGGCCGCGTCGGCGACCGCGGCGCAACAGCAGGCCCTGCCCGGCGGTAACGTGCCCCACGATCTCACCTCGTTGGACGCGCCCGGCGGGCTGGACCCCGACCTGCTGACCAAACTGCAGACCTCCCAAGACCGTCTCAAGGCGATGGACGAGTTCACCCGGGTCGGCAATCAGGCCTTCGAATCGGTCCTCGAACAGATGCGCGTCAACCAGGCCCGCATCGACGCCATGCGAACCTCGCCCGTGGTCGACTCCTCGGGAGGCGGCGCGCCTCAGGCTCCCGGATACGCCCCGGTCCCCGGGCTTCCGGATCCCGGCGCGGACGATGCGTCCGGGCAGCCTCAGGTGGCTGCGGCGTCCGATGATCGCCCCGAGCACCAAACCGAAGAAGAAACGGCCGAACCCGAGCGCAGCGTCGACGAACTGCTCGCCGAACTGGACGAGCTGATCGGCCTCAAAGAGGTGAAGGCCGAGATCAAACGGCAGGCGGCCATCTTGCACGTGCAGGCGCTGCGCGCCGAGGCCGGGCTGAAGGTGCCGACGATCACCCGGCACCTGGTCTTCGTCGGCAACCCGGGCACCGGCAAGACCACCGTCGCGCGGCTGGTCGCGGGCATCTACAAGGCCGTCGGGCTGCTCAGCAAGGGCCAGCTGATCGAGGTGGACCGCTCCGAACTGGTCGCCGGCTATCTCGGGCAGACCGCCACCAAGACCGCCGAAGTGGTGGCGTCCGCACTGGGTGGGGTGCTGTTCATCGACGAGGCCTATTCGCTGTCGGGTGATCAATACGGCGAGGAATCCATCAACACCCTGGTCAAGGAGATGGAGGACAATCGCGACGATCTGGTGGTCATCGTCGCCGGCTATCCCGCACCGATGAGCACCTTCATCGCCGAAAATCCCGGGCTGGCGAGCCGCTTCAGGACAGAGATCCAGTTCGCGAACTACTCCGACGACGAACTCATCCAGATCTTCGAGCAGATGGTCACCAATTCTGACTACGACCTCGCCGAGGGTGCCCTGGACGCCTTCGTCTTCGACCTGTCCCGTCAGGTGCGAGACGACACCTTCGGCAATGGACGCTACTGCCGCAACGTGCTGGAGGCTGCGATCGGGCATCAGGCCTGGCGGCTGCACACCGACGCCTCGCCCAGCATCGAAGAGCTGCGGCTGCTCACCCGCGACGATATTCTCGGCGATGCCGTGCTGGCGCCCGGCGACGAGCTGGTTGCCGACGCGGACGAGAACCGGAATCAGGGGAACTCCCAATGAGCAATACGTGGTCGCCGATACCAACCGGCCCGGCGCCGGGCCCGCGCGGCCCGCGCCAGGCATTCGGCCAGCAGACCTCCGTCGGCTCGGCATGGAATGGTGCGGGACTCACTCGTCCGGCACCTGTATCGAAACCGGCAAAGACCCGCGAGAACCCGGCCGGCACCGGTTCGATGACCACCTCGACCGTGCTCGCCTGGTGGCGGATCGTACTGGTCGTCATCTGCCTGGCCGCTGCCGTGGTGGCACCACTGGCACTCAGCAACAACCGCCAGGCGGTGCAGAGCGTCAACGCCGCCACCCAGCAGATGCTGCGTCTGGAGAACGTACGCAGCGAACTGCTCACGGCCGAGGCGTCCGCCACCCAGGCGGTGTTGCTGGCCGCCGAGGGTGCGGCACCCGACACCGGCTATCTCGATTCGCTCGATTCGGCGGCAGCCGATCTGATCGATGTCGCGCAGTCCGACAACCAAGATCGCGGCGCCCTGCAGAACATCAGCATTCAGCTCACCAAGTATTCCGGCCTGCTCGCGGTGGCGATGAACACCGGCAGCCAACAGGACATGCAACGGGCGAGTGACCAACTAACCTTGCAAGTCATCCCATCGCTCGACCAGCAGATCTCACGGCAGACCGACATTCTGGAGAATCAGGGAGGCAACCAGCAATGGCTGATCGCGGTGCTGGCTGTGCCCGTCGTGCTGTTGCTCGTGGCGAGCATCGTGATCGCCAGACGCACCCGACGGGTGCTCAATCTGGGCCTGGTGCTGGCGCTGCTGGGCGCGGTAGCTTCGTGGGGCATGGTGACGCAGCTCGTGACCACCAGCGCCGCCAGCATCTCCGCCGTGCAGACCAGCGGGGTGAGCCAGGCGACCGCGGTCGCGCAAGCCTACGGAGGCGTCACGGAGGCGAAGGCCATCGAAGGCCGGATGCTGCTCGGCATCACCGATCAGGCGGATGGCGCGCAGGCCTACACGACCGCCACCGATCAGGCCTCGCAGGCCATCGGCGAACTCGGCAACTCCGACGCGTCCGATCAGATCGGGCAGCTGATCTCGACGCATGAACAACTGATGGCGGCCACCGATCGTCCGAGTGACGACCTGGTGGCCTCGGCCCAAGCACCCTACGACTGGCTGACCGAGTGGCTGGCCGGGCAATCCGATTCGATCGGCACCGAGGTGTCGTCCGATCTGAGTGATCACGCGGCGTCGGTCGGCCGGCTGGCGGTCGTGGTCGGGCTCGTCATGGTCGTGGCCGCCGTCAGCTCGGCGACCGGTTTGAGCGGCTCGTTGCGGAGGTACCGATGAGTGGTGTGAGTGCTCCACAAGCCCCCGGACGCCTCGGCGAGGCGATCGATGTGCCGGCCCTGCGGTCGTATCTGATCGAGGTCGACAAGTGGCTGGAAGCCCGGCGTGCCGAGCTGGAGGCCCTCGATCTGGCCGTCCAGGACAGCGACCAGGCGGACGACCTGACCCGCGACATGGCGCTCGGATTGCAGCTGTGGCAGTCGATCCAAACCCGCTACCGCAGGTGTTTGCAGGTGTGGGATCGCGGCCGGGTCGGCGTGAAAGAACGCGAACAGCTGTCGTCCCTGGTCTGGGGACGGCTGGACGATGACGCCTGGAGCCAGACAGCCTCCAGCGGGCTGTCGTTGCCCGAGGCCTGCCGGATGTCGGATGCGCTGACCGGGCAACTGCGCAGCCGGTTGCAGCTGGACCCGGCCGGTACCGAGGCGGTCGGCAGGCTGCGGGATCTTCGGGCCAGCATGGAGCGGCTGCGCGATCAGGTGGCATTGGAGCCCGCTCAGTCGGCGGCCTCGGCGCAGGCGAGGCTTGCGCAGTTGGAGCAGCGGCTGGCGTCGGTCAGTGAGAAGGCCGGACGCGGCGGTGATGTCGGCGGGCTGCTCGGCCCGCTGGAAGCCGACGCCGCCACTTTCGAACGGGACCTGATCGTGGGCGGCGTACAGCGCCGCGCCAATGCCCAGGCACAGCGTCAGACCGCCGAACGGGTCGAGGTCGCGCAACGGTTGCGGGCCGACCTGATCGCGCGCGGCCAGCAGCTGGACGAGATGGTCGACCAGGTCACCGCCACCGTCGGAAACCCACCCAAATATGCCGTGCCCGACGTGACCGCCCTGGGCCCGGTGCCGGTCGGCGACCCGGCCGGGCTGGAGGCCTATATCGTCCGGCTGCAGAAGGTGGCCCAGGCGATGGATGTCGTCGCCCACGCCTATTCGGATGCACTGCGCGCATCCCAGGTGCTGGCCAACGAACTGATCATGCTGCGGTCGGAGGCCGAACGCCAGCAGATCGCCGACCAGAACCTGACCGCTTTGCTGCAGGTCGCCGACGATCTCGTCCGGACGACACCGCAACCCAGCGAAACGCTGTCCGCGCTCTTGGACACCTGCCGGCGCTACATCGACTGGCTGGCATCTCGCCCGCAGGCTTCGGGCGGGCGCGGGCCCGGCGCTACGGTGGAGGAATGAAGTGCCGCCAGCCCGGATGCACCGGGACGATTGTGGACGGCTATTGCGACGTGTGCGGCATGCCGCTGTCGGCACCGGCTGGCCGGGCGTCTGGAGGGTCCACGGGCAGTGACAAGCCGCGACGGTTCGCCGCCGGACCCGAGCCCGGCCAGATCCGACCCGAACCCGGCCAGATCCGTACCCAACCGCCGTCGTCGCACCAGGCGCCGCAGCGCGCGTCCGGCCCGCTGGGCAGACGTGGTGGACCGTGCCCGCAGCCGGGCTGCCGGGGCACCATCGTGGACGGCTACTGCAATGTGTGCGGCAACCCGCCCGACGCCAAGCCGCCGAGCGCCACGCCCGAGTTGCTCGGCACCACCTTGTCGACCACCGCCACCGCGGCCGAGCTGGGCACCGTTTTGATGGGTTCGGCGTTGGCCGGGCCGGGCGCGGAGCGCACCTCGGTGCGCTCGGACGCGCATCGCAGCCGCACCCGGATCGGGGCCGGGGTGACCACCGTGCCGCCCGCCCCGGCGATCGACCCCGCCAAGGCGGTACTGAGCGATCCGGTGGTGCCCGAGCCCCGGCGCACCTGCCCCAAGTGCGGCAAGTCGGTGGGCCGCGGGCACGACGGCAAGCCCGGCGACCCCGAAGGCACCTGCCCCAACTGTGGGGCGGCCTTCAGCTTCTATCCGGCCATCAAGCCCGGTGAGCTGGTGGCGCAGCAGTACGAGGTCGCCGGTGCCATCGCCTATGGGGGTATGGGATGGATCTACCTGGCCAAGGACCGCAACGTCTCGGATCGCTGGGTGGTGCTGAAGGGTCTGCTGAATGCCGCCGACGATGACGCCAGCGCTGCGGCGAAATCGGAGAAGGAATTTCTGGCTGCGGTCGAAAATCCGCTGATCGTAGAGATCTATAACTTCGTTTCTCATGCCGATGCCCGCTATATCGTCATGGAATACGTGCCGGGACGCTCCATCACCGAACTATTGAAACAGCGGATGGCGGCGAACAAGGGCAGCCACGATCCGCTGCCGGTCGATTGGGCGCTCGCCTATCTGATCGAGATATTGCCGGCCTTCACCTATCTGCACGACAACGGTCTGCTCTACTGCGATTTCAAGCCGGACAATCTGATGCAGGTGGGTGACTCGGTCAAATTGATCGATTTGGGTGCGGTGCGCCGGATCAACGATCAAACCTCACCCATCTTCGGCACGGTCGGTTATCAGGCCCCTGAAATCGCCGACACCGGCCCGACGATCGCCAGCGATATCTATACGCTGGGCCGCGGCCTGGTGGTGATGAGCTCGGAGTTTCGCGGATATCAAACCGAATACGTCGACACCTTGCCACCGCTGAGCAAGATGCCGCTGTTCGCCGAGCACGATTCGTTCTATCGGCTGGTGAAGCGTGCCTGCGCTCCGGTGCCCTCCGATCGTTTCCAATCGGCCGAAGACCTGCGCGTCCAGGCGATGGGGGTGCTGCGCGAAGTGGTGGCCCGGCGAACTCCTGCCGCGGCGACGACATCGGCCCCGTCCACCTTGTTCACTCCGCCGCTGACCGCCGGTGAAGGACACGGATGGGAGCAACTGCCGAAGTTGTTGGCCGATCCGGCCGATCCGATGACCAACTGGATAGCCTCGATCACCTTGGAGGACGCCCGGGAGCGGATGGGTGCGCTGGAACGCGCCCCGCAGCGCAGCGCCCAGGTGATGCTCACCCAGATCGAGATCGCGCTTTCGTTGGGCGACCATGGCACGGCCTCGCGGATCATCCGGGAGCTGCTGAAAGCCGACCCCTGGGACTGGCGGGCCATCTGGATGCAGGGCCTGGCCGCGGTCGCGTCCCATTCCTGGCACGAAGCGCAGGCCCCGTTCAACACGGTCTACGCGCAGATTCCTGGTGAGCTGGCGCCCAAGTTCGCGCTGGCGGTGACGTGCGAACACAGCGAACAGCCCAGGCTGGCCGAGGAGTTGTTCGCGATCTGCGCGAGCACCGGTGCCGGTTATGTGACCCCGTCGGCGTTCGCGATGGCCCGCATCAGGCTGGCCCGCGGCGATCAGGATGGCGCACTGGATGCCTTGGATCTGGTGCCGGTGACCAGCCGCGGCTACTCGGACGCCCGCACCACCCGGGCCACCCTGATGCTGCAACGTGACGGAAATCTCGCCGATCTCGACCAGGCATGGCAGGCGATTCAGGCCGCGAAACTCGATCAGATCACCGCCACCACGCTGCAGGCGGAAGTGCTGGAGAAAGTGGTGAGGCTGGTGCACGCAGCCCATGGCCGTCCGGTGGGACCCTTCGACGGTCAGCCCGCGACCGAACGAAATCTGCGTCCCAAGCTGGAGCGCGCCTATCGTGACCTGGCAACGTGGACGAGAGACGATGACGAGCGCCGCCGTCTCATTACCCAAGCCGACTCGACTCGTAGATGGAGCCTGCTGTGACCGAATCCGATATGTCCAACCCGGCTGCCGGCGAGCAACCCCCGGCCCGATGGTCGCAGCCGCCGGAAGGCTCGGCTGCCCCGGGCAATTGGTCGCAGCCGCCGGCGGCGGGCCCACGCCGGCCCGTCGGATCGACCCAGGCCGAACATTGGGTCGGTGATCCGGCCGCGGCAGGCGATCAGCAACAGCCACAGCCACCCGTGTCGTCGAATCTGGAGCCGGACGCAGAGGCCACCGCCGAGCAGGCCGCCGCAGCAGCGGCGATGAGCAGGGTTTTCATGCCCGAGGTGCGCACCTGTCCGAAGTGTGGCGGCGACATCGACTGGGACGGCTATTGCATGCAATGCGGAGCCAAGGCGCCCAGCGCCCGCGACCACCTCGAAGAGCACCCGGCATCGTGGGTGGGCGGGGTCTGCGACCGCGGCATGCGGCATCCTCGCAACGAGGACGCGATGGCGTTGCAGGCCGGCCTCGAACCCGGCGGCAAGGCCGTGCTCGCGGTATGCGACGGGGTCTCCATGTCGACCGATTCGGACCGGGCGTCGCTCGCCGCGGCGCATGCGGTGCTCGGCTACATCGGCAGCCGTACCGATTGGGACTGGAACTTGCTCGACCTGACCCCGGCGGGCTCCGCTCGCCAGATGCTCGATCAGACCGCGAGGATCGCCAATGAGGCGGTGCTCGCCAATTCGAATCTGGACGAGGCAAGCCCTGCGTCCTGCACCTTGGCGCTGGCCCTGGTGAACGGGCCGCAAATACTGTCCGCGACGCTCGGCGATTCCCGGGTGTATTGGATTCCCGATGCCGGTGAGGCCGGGTTGCTGAGCACCGACGACTCGATGGCGCAGGAACAGATCGCGGCCGGGGTCGAACGTTCGATCGCGGAATCGGGCATGCACTCGCACGTCATCACCCGCTGGCTCGGTAGGGACGCCCCCGATGTGCGTCCCACGCTCGCCTCGATGGTGGTCGACGGTCCCGGCTGGCTGCTGGTGTGCTCGGACGGTCTGTGGAATTACGCATCCGATCCGGTCGCCCTGGCGCAGGTCGTGCAGCAGGTCGCGGACGAGCAGCCCGAATCCGGGCCGCTCACTCTCGCCCAGAAGCTGGTGGACTGGGCGAATCAGCAAGGCGGGGAGGACAACATCACCGCCGCGCTCGCCCGGATCGAGGCGCCCGCCGAACCCGACCCGGAGATCATGGACGACCAAGCAGCCGATCTGGACACTCCCACCACCCGGCTGCATCCGAACGCAGGATAACCTGGCTTCGACTGCTGACGAAAGGATGCTCCGTGGCCCAGTTCAACTCCACGGTTTACCAGAACGAATATCTGCCCGACGGTGGCACGGATGTGAACGCCATCGTGCGGATCGGAGTCAGCGACGCCGGGTCCGCCGGTTCTGACGGCGCCGCCGGAGAGATCATCATCATCGACTGCTCCGGTTCGATGGGGCAGCGAAGCATGCTGGCCGCGCGCCAGGCCGCGATGGTCGCCCTCGACAACATTTTGGACGGCACCTACTTCGCTGTGGTCTCGGGCACCCACCAGGCCTATCTGGCCTACCCGATCGTCCAGTCGGGGCCGGGCATGGTCGAGATGACCGCCAGAACCAGGCGCGAGGCCAAGGACGCCATCAGCCGGCTGATCGCCGACGGCGGCACCGCGATCGGCAAGTGGCTGCAGCTGACGCTTTCCCTGTTCAAGTCGATGGGCGGGCTGGTCTCCCAGCGTCACGCATTGCTGCTGACCGACGGCGCCGACGAGCACGAGACCCCCGAGCAATTGGACGCGGCCATTCGCGCCTGTGCCGGCAATTTCCAATGCGACTGCCGAGGCGTCGGCACCTACTGGGTGGTGTCCGAGGTGCGCAAGATCGCACGCGCTTTGATGGGCACGCTCGACATCATTCCGGACCCGTCGATGATGGCCGCCGAGTTCGCCAAGATCATGCAGACCTCGATGAGCCGCGGGGTGTCGTCCGCGAACCTGCGGGTATGGACGCCGCAGGGCGCGCAACTGCTGTTCGTCCGGCAGGTGTCGCCGACCGTCGAGGATCTGACCCATCAGGGCAAGCCGATCAACGCGCTGACCACCGATTTTGCGACCGGCGCGTGGGGCGATGAGGAACGCGACTATCACGTCGCGGTCAGGCTGCCGGCGAAGGCCGTCGGCCAGGAGCAGCTGGCCGCCAGGGTGCAGCTGGTGACCGGCGAGCAGCCCCGGACGCAGGGCCTGGTCAAGGCGCTGTGGTCGAGCGACGATTCACTGACCGCGCAGATCAACAACGAGGTCGCGCACTACACCGGGCAGACCGAGTTGGCGTCCGCCATTCAGGAAGGCCTGGCAGCCCGCAAGGTCGGCGATCTGTCGACGGCGACCAGCAAGTTGGGACGCGCCGTGCAGCTGGCCGAGCAGACCGGCAATCATGAGGCGACCACCAAGCTGCGCAAGGTTGTCGACGTGGTCGATCCCGGCACCGGAACGGTGCGGCTGAAGTCGAAGGTCGATCGGGCGGACGAGATGGCGCTGGACACCGCGTCCACCAAGACCACCCGTACCCGGCAGTCGAGCGAGGCCGGCAGCGGGAACCAATCGAACGGACAGGCGGGTTAGGCGATGGCGGCGTTGTGTCCGGCAGGCCACGAGAGCCTGACCGATGATTACTGTTCGGTGTGTGGTGCCCCGATCGAGGCCGCCGGCCAGGGGCAACCTGGGCAAGATCGGCCGGGCGCAGTGGCGCCGGGCAGGTCTGGAGCACCCGCGCGTCCGGCTCAAGGAGCGCCCCCCGGACAACAGGTCTGCCCGGTCTGCCATTCGGTGGCGTCGGCGGACGCCTTCTTCTGCGAAACCTGCGGCTACGACTTCCTCACCGGAGCGCTTCCCCGGGGGCTCCAGGATCCTGCACGCCCGAGTGTAAGTGAGACGGGCTCACAAGAAGCTGACAACCGGGCCGCAACTGTGGTTGAAGCATCCGATGCGGTTGATCCCACGGCCTCTGATCAGGAAACCCATGGCGCGGCGGGGCATTGGGCGAGTGAAGCCGAGGCCGGCGCGAACAGCACGGGTCCCGGTGATGAAGCAATCCGAGTGTCCGAATCTGAGGCACCGATCGAATCAGATACGTCAGCGGAATCGGACGCAGCTGCTGGGTCCGATACCTCCGCCGAGCCGGATAGGTCGGCTGAACCAGCGAAACCGGTGCCCAACTATTTCGATCTCGGCGAGACCCCGAGCCACGAAGATCTCGATAATCCGCTGGTTGTCGACGATGCTCCTGAGGCAAGCGCCCCTGTCAGGCCGCAACCTGCGCCATCCTCCTCGTTGGAACTGGGCGAGGGAGACAGCGGGGCCGGCTCTGATCGCTCAAGCGCCCTGGACCTTGGCTCAGCGACCTCTCAACGCGGGGACCACTCACCTGGCGCCCCCTTCGTAGAAGGGTCGGGCGACGGGTCGTCCGGGGCATCGGGGCCGCAGGATGATCGCCCATCGGGCAGTCTTCTCGACCTCGGCGACGCCGGGGATGACGTGCCCAGCCCGAACTCGTTGCGTCCATTTGCGCGGGCCGAGCAAGCCACGCGTTCACCTGCCGGGCCTGCGGGCGGCGGAGCCTCGCCGCAACGGCCGGGCATCCAAACAGCAGGGACCAGGCAACCTGAGGGCGCTGGACCATCGGGACGGGAGGGTTCCGCCCCTGCTCAAGCGTCCGCGATGCCCACTCAGCACGGTCCCGCCCGGTGGGTCGCCGAGATCTGGATCGATCCGGAGTGGTACCGGCTGCAGCAGGCTCCCGAACAGCTGCCCTCACCCGGCCAACCGATCATCAAGGGGCTTCGCACTCCGCGAGTGGTCATCGGACGCACCTCCGGTGGCGTCCACCCCGATCTCGACTGCGTCGCCGACACAGGAGTGAGCAGACAGCAGGCTGCTCTGACCACCGACGGCGTGCGCTGGTTCATCGAAGACCTGGGGTCGTCCAACGGTACCTATGTCGGCAGGGTCGATCAGCCGCTACCGATCGATCCGATCACCCGGCGCACCGAACTCGGGCATCACGACCGTATCTACGTCGGCTCGTGGACGCGGATCGTGGTGCGTCCGGCCCTGGTTCAAGAGGCGGATTTCTGAGAACAAGGTTCGGGATCCTTCGTCCCATGGGGCTATTCGTCCACTGACCTCGGTCGCGCAGACCTACAGCCGGGCATGCACGGGATAACCCCCGCTTGATGACGCCGCCACGCTAGGCGTGCCAGATGTCCCAACTGATCTTGATGGCGAACGCGGCAACGACGCCGATCAGGACGACGCGGATGAATCCGGCTCCCCTGGCCACTGCGACTCGCGCGCCGACGTAGCCGCCTGCCAGGTTCGCGGCAGCGATCATCAGGCTGTATCTCCACATCACCGCGCCTTGCGGAATGAAGATCACCAGCGCGGCGAGGTTCGTGGCGAAGTTGGCGATCTTGGCCTTCGCGCTCGCCTCCAAGAACGCGTAGCCGAGCCATCCGGCCAGCGCGAAGACCAGGAACGATCCGGTTCCCGGGCCGAGCGCGCCATCGTAGAAGCCGAGCCCCAACCCGATGCTTGCTGCTGCCACATAGTGCTTCGTCCCGTGGTATCGGAGGTTTTCACGGAACCCGACCTTGGGCTTAGCGAGCACATAGCAGCCGACCGCCAGCAGGGCGATAAGCACGATCGGGTCGAAGGCCGCGCGCGGGATGTGGGACGCGGCGATCGCGCCCAGCGCCGATCCGGCGAACGCGGAGCAGGCCAGCGGCCAGGCGGTCTTGAGGTCGGGGTGCACCCGCCGGAAGTAGGTGATGCTCGAGGTGCTCGTCCCGGCGATCGACCCCACTTTGTTGGTAGCCAGCAGCTGCATGGGTGCGGCGGCCGGGAAAGCCACCATCAGCGCGGGCAGCTGAATCAGCCCACCGCCGCCGACGACGGCGTCCACCATTCCGGCAAGAAACGCGGCCCCGACGAGCAGCAGCACTGCTTGTATCGTGAGGTCCGGCACGCGGGAAGTTTAACCCGACGACTGAGCCGTGCCAGCAAATGGGCAGCTTTGGCCGCAAAGTTGTCGTCCAGCTAGAGTGATGTGGCAAGAGCCCTCTTGCTGACAACCTCTGGCAGGGGGCTTCACTGTGTCTCGGGGCGGATTCTCCGGGACGAACAGGAAGGTATGCATACATGCCGGGCATCATCGTTCTGGGCGCCCAGTGGGGCGACGAGGGCAAGGGTAAGGCGGTCGACGCGCTGGGGGAGCAGGTCGACTACGTCGTCCGCTACTCGGGTGGAAACAACGCCGGCCACACTGTTGTGGTCGGGGGAGAGAAGTTCATCATGCATCTGCTTCCCGCAGGCATCTTGAACCGCAATGCGACCACCGTGATCGGCAATGGCGTGGTTATCGACCCCGAGGTCTTGTATCACGAGCTCGACGGGCTGACCGAGCGTGGAGTCGCGGTCGATCATCCGCTGATCAGCGCAAACGCGCATCTCATCGCTCCCTACCATCAGACTCTCGACAAGGTCACCGAACGCTTCGCGGGCAAGAAACGCATCGGGACGACCGGGCGGGGCATCGGCCCGGCCTACTCCGACAAGATCAACCGCATCGGGTTGCGGGTTGCTGATCTGTTGGACGCCGATCTGCTGCACGACAAGGTCGCCGCCTCTTTGGAGCAGAAGAACCAGACCTTGGTCAAGATTTTCAACCGGCGCGAGATCGATGCGGAGCAGATCACCGAGCAGCTGCTGAGCTATTCCGAGCGCATCCGGCCTTATGTGGTGGACTCCGGGCGCATCCTCAACGATGCCCTGGACGAAGACAAGGTCGTGCTCTTCGAGGGGGCTCAGGCTCACCACCTCGATGTGGATCACGGCACCTACCCGTTCGTGACAAGCTCGAACCCGACTGCCGGTGGTGCCTGCACGGGCACCGGAGTCGGCCCGACCCGCATCGACCGGGTGATCGGCATCGCCAAGGCGTACACCACCCGGGTGGGCGAGGGGCCCTTCCCGACCGAACTTTTCGACGACGACGGCGAGAAGCTGCGCCAGGACGGCGGCGAGTTCGGAGCGACGACCGGTCGTCCGCGCCGCTGCGGCTGGTTCGATGCGCCGATCGTCGAGGTTGCCGCGAAGATCAACGGCTGCACCGACATCTTCCTCACCAAGCTCGATGTGCTATCGGGCTGGGAGAAGATCCCGGTCTGCGTCGGCTACGACATCGATGGCACGCGCAGCGACGTGTACCCGATGACTCAGCCCGAATTGTGCGCTGCCAAGCCGATCTACGACTACCTGCCGGGCTGGATCGAGGACATCACCGCGGCGCGCAGCTTCGATGAGTTGCCCGCCAACTGCCAGGCGTATGTGCACGCACTCGAGAAATTGGTGCACTGCCGGATCAGCGGTATCGGTGTCGGCCCGGGACGCGAAGAGTCGATCATCATCAATCCGCTGGTCTGAGATTCGTCCCACCAAGGACTGAGGACGACCTGCGCCGCGTGGCGCGAGCCATCGCCGGCGAACTCTGATTAGACTGCCTGACTCTGGCCTGATTTTGGCCTGAACGATGGCCGGAGTCAGGCGGATTTGGAGAGCATGAGCAAGCGCAGGTCGTCCACATCGATTGCGGGCCGGTTCGGCGTAGTCATCGTGGCGGTGATCGCGTTCATCGCCTATCTGTATTCGGGAGATGTCTTTGGCGATCTCGGCGGCCTGCCCTCGGCCGATGGACCGGAGGTTTCTCTCAGCCCAAGTAAGATCGACTCAGTTGAGGCTGCGCGCGAGCTGCTGGCGCAGTTGGGCGTCCAAGACGTGCAGAATGCCGATAGCTACCAGCGTGAGCTGTTCGGGCAGCGCTGGGCCGATGTCGACCATAACGGATGCGACACACGCAACGACATCCTGGCTCGCGACCTGACCGAGGTGGAGTACCGGGAAGGCTCCGGCTGCGTGATCGTCGCCGGGACGCTGGACGATCCGTATACCGGCGAGACGGTGATCTTTGCCAAGGCCGATGCGTCCAAGGTGCAGATCGATCACTTGGTCGCGCTGGCCGACGCCTGGCGTACCGGAGCCTTCGCGTGGGACGACGAGACCCGCGAAGAGTTCGCCAACGATCCCGACAATCTGCTGGCCGTCGACGGTTCGGCCAATCAGTCCAAGCAAGACAAGGACGCATCCCAGTGGCTGCCGGTCAACACCGGCTTTCAGTGCGACTACGTGGCGGCTCAAATCTCGGTCAAGGTTGACTACGGATTATGGGCGACGCCCGCTGAATATGAGGCCTTCGATCACGCCCTGAGCGTCTGCGGGGTATAGTAGGCCTGTAGCTGTCTACGGCACTCTGTCTCATTAAGGTGCCGTGAGGCCTGATGCACGCAGTTGTCCACAGGTGGCGATGGCTCGCTTGACGCTTGCTGCCGGATAGCTGAGACTGTGGGTACCTGTCAGTGGCGACGTGGGACCCCAGGAGTTTCAGATGCGTGGACGCATGGGTGTAGTGGCGGTCGGTTTATCGGTTGTGCTCGCTTTCGGGGCGTGCACTCCGGGCGGTGCGGAGCCGAGCGGAGGTGAGGCTTCGTCGGCTACTCCGATGGCTTCGGTGTCTGCGACGCCGTCGTCGGATGCTGAGATGGACGCACTGTATGCGGAAGCCGAGCAGGTCTTCTGGCGGTCAATGGAGTTGCGGTATGCCTATGAATTACGGGGCGATTTTGCGCCGTTCCCTGATGAGATGAGCGAATTGCTCGCTGATAGGTACCTTGAAGCCGCGAAGGCTCAGTACGATTTTTACGTCGAAAAGCAGTGGCACAGTCCTGAAGGCGCTGAGCCAGTAGTAGCTGTTGCTCGATATCCGGGCGCGGCCAAGTCAGGGTCTGAAGTAGCGCTGGTGGCATGCATCGATACTCGGCCCACTCCCGCATTGAACAGCGATGGACAGATTGTTTCCGAGGGAAACGTGCATCGTTGGGAAATGTTCTTTAAGCATTTCGACGGGAAGCTGAAACTTTTCGACGGGACCAGCAAGGAGATGAGCGAATGCTGGGTTGGATGACTCGTGTCCTAATAGTCCTGTCTATTTCGCTTGTGTTGACGTTACTGCCTGTCCAGCCTGCGCAGGCAGAGAGTGACATTTTGTCGGGATCTGGAGGAGGCGTCGAGACCAGTTCGAGTGGTTCTGAGGTGACCGTGTCTGCTGAGCAGACTGATGCTGGGGTGGCGGCGGATTCGGGTTGGGCTGTGGTGGATGGTGATCCTGGTGTCGCTGGTGGTTCTGGTGGCGGTGAGGATGTGCCGGTGGTGGTGTGTGATTTGTTCTCCCATGTGGCTGCGGAGGGTGCTTCGGGGTTGAAGTGTCCGAATGGCGGGAGGTTGTTGCGGGGTCCGGCGCCGACGGCGCCTGTTGCGGAGGTCCCGGTGGTGGATGTGGGTGCTGTTGCCCGGTCTGCTGTTGCGTCTCTTGGTGTTCCTGCGCCTTTGGTTCGGTTGTCTCCGGAGCCTCAGGATAATGAGTGGGGTGCTTTGGGTGTGGGGTTGCCGATTTGGGGTTGGGTGGATGATCCCGGCTCTTTGACTCAGTCGGCCAGTGCGGAGGGGATTGATATTTCGTTGACGGCGTCGCGGGGGACGGTGGTCTTTGATTGGGGTGATGGCACCATCTCGGAGTGCACGGCGATGATGGAGCGTCCGGCGGGTGTGGATCCGTTGACCTCGTCTCCGACGTGTGGGCATACGTATCTCAAGCGTGGCGATTACATGATTACTGTGACTTCGGAGTGGTCGGTGGCGTGGTCGGCGTTGGGTCAGCATGGTGAGGTGCCGTTGGTCTCGAATACCGTGACCTATGAGATGCCGATCCGCGAATTCGTCACCGTCGTCATCGGCTGATTTTCCCTTTCGTGCATCTGGAGGTGCTCCCGCGCCTCGCGCTGAAGCCAGATGCTCCTGCCATGAATCGGCATCTCTCATGCCGTCCGGATATTCCCGCAACGGGGGCTCGATTTGACGAACGCCGGTAACTGGACGGTTACGTGGCTGACATATCGGATTGCGAGAGTAATTCCCGAGATACGGAATACGGGACCAAAATGCGATCCATTGCTCGCTGACTGCCAGTCCCTCTTCGCGCCGTGTCCGTCGAATGATGACCCCGGTCGAAAGGAATGCAGATGGTGTCGAGAACACGCATTGCTGTGGCAATTATTGCTGCGGGCGCGTTGGGCCTTACCGCATGTGGCGCGCAAGTCGACAGCGCGGAGTCAAGTTCATCCGGAACCAGTGCCGCATCGGGGACCTGCGTTGATACGTCCGGGTCCACGATCAAAATCGGCTTCGTCAACTCGTTGTCCGGAACCATGGCGATCTCCGAGAAGACTGTGAGCGATTCCCTGCACCTAGCTGCTGAGGAGATCAACGCGGCCGGCGGAGTAAACGGCAAGACCCTGGAGATCGTCCAGGAGGACGGCGCGTCCGAGCCCACCATCTTCGCCGAGAAGGCCGAGAAACTGATCTCGCAGGATTGTGTTGCGGCTGTCTTCGGCGGTTGGACATCGGCCTCTCGCAAGGCAATGCTCCCCGTTTTCGAGGACAATGATTCGCTGTTGTTCTACCCGGTGCAGTACGAGGGACTGGAGGCCTCACCGAATATCTTCTACACCGGAGCGACCACCAACCAGCAGATCATCCCCGCCATGGACTATCTGAAATCGCAGGGCGTGACGTCGCTCTTCCTGGTGGGCTCCGACTACGTGTTCCCCCGCACGGCAAACAAGATCATCAACGCCTACGCCGAGGCTAACGGTATTGAGATCGTGGGCGAGGAATACGCCCCGCTTGGGCACACCGACTTCTCCACGATCGTCAACAAAGTCAAGGGATCCGGCGCCCAGGCCGTTTTCAATACGCTTAATGGTGACTCGAATGTCGCATTCTTCAAGGAATACAAGAATGCCGGCCTCAGTGCCGAGTCGATGCCGGTCATTTCGGTTTCCATTGCCGAAGAAGAAGTCGGTGGAATCGGCCTCGAGAATGTGGAGGGCCAGCTCGCTGCCTGGAATTATTTCCAGACAATTGAGAGCCCGCAGAACACCGAATTCGTCGAGGATTTCAAGGCCGAGTACGGCGATGACCGGGTGACCTCCGATCCGATGGAGGCTGCGTACACCTCGCTCTATCTGTGGAAGGCGATGGCCGAGAAGGCCGGCGGCTTCTCCACAGAGGAGATCACCGCCGCCGCTGACGGCGTCACCTTCGAGGCCCCCGAGGGAACGGTGACGGTAAACGGCGAGAATCACCATATCTCGAAGACCGCGCTGATCGGCCAGATCGATTCCGACGGGCTGCTCCATGTGGTCTGGAGTTCGGAGGCTCCGATCGAGCCCGACCCCTTCCTGGAGACCTACTCCTGGTGGGAGGGACAGGCCTGATCAACGAGGTCATCCCTCACACCTGAATCGACCACGAGGGCGCGGTGCCCCTCACCAATGCCGGGCACCGCACTCTCGCTCCACCTTCACCTCATTACTGAAAGGCAGCGCGATGGATGTGGTCATCTCCCAGCTGCTCGCCGGGATCTCCCTGGGATCGGTGCTTCTGCTAGCTTCGTTGGGCCTTTCGCTGACCTTCGGGCAGCTCGGCGTGATCAACAATGCCCATGGCGAGTTCATGATGGCCGGCGCCTATGCGGCCTATATCGTGGCCGGACTGATCCCGTACTCGGGAGTTTCGCTCCTGGTTGCGCTACCGGCCGGTTTCCTGGTCGGAGGCCTGTTGGGCGCGTTCTTGCAAGTCACACTGATCTCCCGGATGAGAGCGCGTCCACTCGACACCTTGCTCGCCACCTTCGGCGTGGGACTGGTGCTGCAACAGCTCGCTCGCGATGTCTTCGGGGCACAGCCGGTCTATGCAGTCACTCCCGGCTGGCTGAGCGGACCCGTGTGGGTTGCCGGCGTCGAGGTACCGGCGACCCGGGTCTTCATTCTGCTGGTTGCCGTCGCCAGTCTCGTCGGGCTGTATCTAGTGCAGCAGCTCACCCCGCTGGGCCGGGAGATCCGCGCCACGGTCGAGAACCGCGACCTGGCCGAAACCTCGGGCATCTCCACCAGCTTCGTGGATGTGCTCACATTCTTCATCGGGTCGGGGATCGCCGGCCTCGCGGGAGTGGCATTGACATTGATGGACGCCATCTCCTTCGACTTCGGCTCCGGATACCTCGTGGACGCTTTCCTGGTCGTCGTGGCCGGCGGAGTGGGCCAGCTCAAGGGAGCCGTGATCGCCGCCTTCGGGCTCGGCATCGCCCAGGCCTTCCTCGAATACTGGACGGACGCCTCCGCCGCGAAGGTGATCGTCCTGCTGCTGGTCGTCCTGCTGCTGCAATTCCGCCCACAGGGCCTGGTCTCGGTCCGCACAAGGAGCCTCGCATGACATTCATCAAGAGATCATCGCTGTGGATCTGGCTGGCGGTGGCCATCATCGCGATCGCCATCGCTCCGATGCTGCTCAGCGGCTTCAGGCTGAGCTTGCTCGCCAAGTACATCTGCCTGGCGATGGTCGCCGTCGGCGTCGGGCTGGCCTGGGGGCAAGGTGGCATGCTGACGCTCGGCCAAGGCCTGTTCTTCGGGCTGGGCGGATACATGATGGCGATGCATCTCAAGCTGGTGGACGCCGGCCCCGGCGGGGTGCCCGACTTCATGTCGCTCTACGGCAACGGCCAGGTGCCCGGCTGGTGGGAGCCGTTCCGCAGCCCGGCAGTCACATTGATTCTGATCGTGGTGATACCTGCCACCGTCGCCTTCGTGCTCGGCTGGGCCGTGTTCGCCCGGCGCGTCCGCGGGGCCTATTTCGCGATCCTCTCGCAAGCACTGGTAGCCGCCTTCGCTCTTTGGCTGGTGAACCAGGGCACCTCGACCGGCGGCTTCAACGGCATCACCGACTTCAAGGGATTCTTCGGCTACAGCCTGAAAGATCCGGCGAACAAACGCATGCTCTACTTCATCGCTGCCATCGTGCTGATCGGCATGGTGCTGCTCACCCGGCAGATCATGCGCTCGCGGTTCGGCGAGCTGCTGATCGCCGTGCGCGACGAAGAGAACCGGGTACGGTTCCTCGGTTACAACCCGGCGATGATCAAAACCCTCACTTATACGATCGCAGCGGTCTTCGCGGCCATCGGTGGCGCGCTGTTCGTGCCGATCGTCGGCATCATCTCGCCGAAGGACGTCGGGGTCACCCCGTCGATCCTCTTCCTGGCCGGTGTCGTGATCGGCGGCCGGACGACCCTGCTCGGCCCGGTGCTCGGAACCATTGCGCTACGGCTCATCGAGACCAACCTCTCGGAGACCTACCCGGGATTTTGGACCTACTTCCAAGGCGCATTGTTCATTCTCGTCATCGCTTTCCTCCCGCAAGGCGTCGCGACACTCGGGCCCTGGCTGAAGAGGTTGGCCGACCACTATCGCTACCGCCGAACCAAAGTATCGGCCCGGGCCCGCGAGACCCCCGAATCCATCGAGGCACCCGAACTGGCGGGAAGGACCTAGCCATGGCTCCACGACCGGACTTTCAAGCGCTGGAACAAGCGATCTCCGCGCCCGCCGGTGAATTCCGGCGTGACTACCTGCAGGTCAAGAATCTGCGGGTCGACTTCGACGGATTCGTTGCGGTCGACGGCGTCGACCTGGTGGTCACCGCGGGCGATTTGCGTTTCCTGATCGGTCCCAATGGCGCCGGGAAGACCACCCTCATCGACGCCATCACCGGGTTGGCGAACGCAACGGGGTCGGCGAGTTTCGGCGGTGTCGAACTGCTGGGTCTGCCCTCGCACAAGATCGTGCGGGCATCGGTCGGGCGCACCTTTCAGACCGCGAGCGTGATCGAGAAACTCAGCGTGCTGCAGAACCTCGACATAGCAGCTGGCCTGCACCGCAAACCGCGCGAGCTCGTCCGCCGCCGCAAGGGCATACCCGAAGAGGTGCAGATCGCAGCGGAGACAATCGGGCTGACCGGCCTGCTGAATGCGCCGGCCGGTGTGCTCGCCCACGGCCAAAGACAATGGCTCGAGATCGGCATGCTGCTCGTCCAGGGCGCCCGGTGCCTGCTGCTCGACGAACCGGTGGCCGGCATGAGTGCGGTCGAACGGGAACAGACCGGGGAACTGCTGAAACGCATCGGCGACCAGCGCACCGTCGTCGTGGTCGAACACGACATGGAGTTCTTGCGCAGCTTCGCCAATTCGGTGACGGTGCTGCATCAGGGCAAAGTGCTCGCCGAGGGGACCGTTGCCGAGGTGCAGGCCGACCCGAAGGTGATCGAGGTCTATCTAGGAGAATCCGATGCTGCAGCTTGAATCGGTCACCACGGGTTACGGACGAGTCTCCGTGGTCTTCGATGTCTGCCTCACGGTTCCGGACGGCAAACTGGTCGCGGTGCTGGGCAACAACGGGGCCGGCAAGACGACGCTGCTGCGGGCAGTCATGGGGCTGCTGCCGGTGCGGACCGGCTCGGTGGTCTTTGATGGTGCGGATATCACCAAGCTGAGCACCAATAAGCGAGTCCGCCGGGGCATCGCGTACGTTCCGCAGGGCCAGCAGTCGTTCGGGCAGCTGACTGCCCGCGAGAACCTCGTGCTCATCGCCGAACGCCATGGGCAGGCCGGTGCAAGACGAATGAGTGAGGCACTCGACCTTTTCCCCGCCTTGGGTGGGCTGCTCACGCGCCGGGCCGGTTTGTTGTCGGGCGGTCAGCGCCAGCAGCTGGCGATCGCCAGGGCCTTGATCACCGGTCCCAAGCTGATGGTTCTGGACGAGCCGACCGAAGGCATCCAGCCGAATGTCGTCGCCGAAATTCAAGCGGCGATCTCGACGATGATGAGCGGAGCAGGCATCTCGGTGCTGATGGTCGAGCAGCATGTCGGCTATGCGTTGGAGATGGCGGACTCATTCGCCGTGCTCGCGTCCGGACGAGTGATGAGCACCGGAGCAGGTGGTGCGGCCGCAGTGTCTCAGGCGCGCGAAGCGATGGCACTATAGTTTGCGGCTCAGGACTGCCCACTAGGATGATTCGATGCCCTCCGCTCTGCATGCTCGCCCAATTCGCGCTTCCAACCTCTCCGTCGAGGAGTTCCTGCGTTGGTACTGACCCAAGGATGGGCTGACGGAGTCCGCCAGGATGCTCGGCATTCGAGCTGCTGACAGCAAGGACTCTTGACCGTCCGGATCACGGGGAGGCTTGGCGGACGCGAGTTCGTATCGCCTTCAGCTTGATCCTGAGCTATCCTAGACGTGCGGCGGGCAGTAGCCCTCAGAACCTGGCAGTCTTCCGGACGGTACGACGGGCCAGGTTCACGCGTTTCTATAGCTTGATCACACGGTTCTCGATGATGGGATCGACACGCCTCCTCCAATCTCCGCCTTTCGCGTAACACCAGGCGAGAGCGTCGCTCACCCAGAGGAGAGGCTGTTCGTGCGGCAGGGCATGCTTGTATTTCAGCGTGCGCTTGAGCTCTAGCCGCAGGGCAGCGCTTATGACCCTTCGGTCTGCGCCCATAAGTGATTCATCTCGTTCGATGATGAGTTCCGACGAATCGGATCGGGCACATTCTGAAACGATAGATGCCAGGCAGAGATCGCGAGCTTCTTTGTTCGGTAGGCCGGATGAGACCCAAACGGCGGCACGCAGGTCGAGTTCGCACATGCGTGAAAGGATCTCCCGGCGGCGACTATCCCGTTCGCTCTTGAAGTGAAGCCGTCGTTGACCAGGCCTGAGCAGTTCCCGAAGCGCTCTCTCAGAGGTTCGAAGCGAGCTGTGGGGTGACGCACATGCTGCGATGATGTATCCGCGTGACTTCGACTCGTCTATGAAGACGCGGTCGCCAGAAGAGAACATCATGAACGGTGCGAGCGCACATCAGCCTGCGCGGTGATGTGTGAGCTCGAGCGAGGTGGCGCTGGTCGAATCTAGGTTCATGGCAACTACCGTATTGCACTCCTCTGACATGGCTGGACGGCCTTGACCCCAGACAACGCGCTATAAGGGCAGGCGGGCGGGCGGGACGAGGACCAGCGGGCAGTGGCCGGCAGCCAACCGGCCGAAAGATCGGGCGGTAGCTAGTTCGGCTGCGGTGCGGCCACAAGCTCGTGGTACCAGGCCTGCCAGCAGGTGTCCATTGGCCGGTGGTCATGGTCGCTGCCTAGCCGACGCACCATGGTCCCAGGTTCCGCTAAGTCGAAGGCGGCCAGATCTGTGGGAATTTTCGCCGTGGGACGCCAGCCCAGCGCGATGATCGAGTCGAGCACCCTGTTTTCGCTGAGCACCCCGACGCGCCCGCGCCGACCGCGACTCAGATCGAGGTCCTCGATCAGCAGAGGTTCACCATCAGTGCTGGAGGAGGACGCGTGGAATTTGCTAACCAGATCTCCGCCACGCTGACCGGAGCGTCCGAATGTCAAGATTTCGCGCTGCAGCAGCCGGGCATGTGTGCCGAGTTTCACTCGAGTGGAGCGGCGCACTCGGGCATCGTCCGAGATCACGAATGGCTGGCCCTGCCAGATCAGCGTTCCGCCATCGGCGATCTCGATCGAGATATCCCACTCCGAATCGCCGTCGCCGCCATAGGCGACGGTGCCGACCGGCTCGACGATCTCCAGCGTGCAGCCGGCACCCACCACGATGTCGATCCCGATGCTGTCCCCGGCCAGCAGCACCATCTGGGTCCCGACGAGAGCGACCTGCGCGGTGCCCGGAGAACTGGCGGACAAGATCCGAGGTGAGAGGACATCGCCTTCAAGTGTGATCAGGGGTGCCGGCGAGACAACGATTCGGGCGCGCATCAGTGCTGGTGGGAGTGGTTATGCCCGGGCCCATCTCCGGCGTGGGAATGCACGGTGCCGTCGGCGTGCACGTGTGGTGCCATCGGTCCCGGATCGACCGCGACGTGGTGCCCGCTGCGGAAACTGGCCAGCGAATCTAGCACCCACTGCTCCAGGGCTGTGATCGAGCCCGGATCTTTGCGGGAGACCCCGAGCACCGGACGCCCCTGACGCACCTCGCGTCCTTCCCGGATCATCCGCGCGACGTCCACCTCGACGAACGGCCCGAGATCGGTCTTGTTGATCACCAGCAGATCGGCCCTGGCGATGCCCGGCCCGCCCTTGCGCACCACGTCGCCGCCACCGGCCACGTCGAGCACGAAGATCTGCACGTCGACCAACGCGGGCGAGAAGGTAGCGGTCAGATTGTCGCCTCCCGACTCGATGAGGACGACATCCACCGGCGCAAAGTCGGCCTCGATATCCTCTGCGGCAAGCAGATTCACTGTGACGTCGTCGCGGATGGCGGTGTGAGGGCAGGCCCCGGTCTCGACCGGGCGGATCCGCTCGGGATCGAGCACCCCGGCAGCCTTCAAGAAGCGGGCGTCCTCGTCGGTATAGATGTCGTTGGTCACCACGGCCAGCGATAGCGAACCGGACAACGCGCGGCAGATCGTGGCGATCAGCGAGCTCTTGCCGGTGCCCACCGGCCCGGCTACCCCGAGCCGCATCGCACGGGTCGGTGCATCTGGCGATGCCATCTGTTGATCTTGTACGGACATGTCGTCCTCCTTGGCTCTGGTTTGGATCTGAGAATTGGGCTCAGGCATGGAACAGCCGCTCGGTCGCGTGGGCGTGCTGCTCGGCCCATAGCTCCAGTTGCGGTGCCGCATGGGCAGGGATGTCTTCCGGACGAGTGAGATCCGCGACCCTCTCGGCCATCGCGTCCACCTCGGGCAGCAGATCTCTGGTCAGGGCGGCGATCTGCACGGGATCGGTGGGTTCGAGCTTGAGCAGGGCGGAGGTCGCCGATTGCAAATCGTCGTAGCCGATCAGTGAGGCCGTCTCGCCAGGCCCGAGTCCGGCCCTGGCCGCCGTGACCCCGATCAGTACGGCACGGCTGTGGCGTCCGCACCGCTCGCCACCGGCCGAGGGCCACAAAGCGTCGACCAATCTGGACTGGCCGCGTCCGAGTTGCCGGGAATTGTCTCGCAGCGCCCTGCTCGGCGTCCGCGCCGCCCACGCGCGTTCGACCGGATCCAACTCACTGCCCGCGAGTTCGGTGAATCGGGCCACCACCGCGGTGGCGGCTTCCACCTCGGTCACCGTCGCCAGCCTGGTGAGCACGTAATCGGCCACCGCACCGGCGGGCATACCGGCCTGAAGGGCAGGCTCCAGGCCCGCCGATTGGGTGTGGGTGCCAACCGGCAGTCGCACATCGGCCAGGAACGCCATCATCATGGCCTGGGTGGTCATCAGTAGAGCGTGTAGAGCTGGGCCATCGGCAACTCATCGACCGGGTCGGGGGTGATGCGCACACCATCGACGTCGATCGCGAACGTCTCCGGATTGATGTCGATGGCAGGCGTGGCCGCGTTGTTCTTCATGTCGGCCTTCGATTTGTCCCGAGTCGGCGCGATCGGCAGCAGCTTGCGGCGCAAACCGAGTTCGCCGGCAAGCCCCGCGTCCAAGGCGGCGGGAGCAACGAACGAAACCGACAACTGCGGTGCTGCGGGAGCGGCAAGAGTCGGACGCTCGACCACCGGCTGCGGGGTGGTGATGGACGCATTCGGATCGCCCAGCGCACCCCAGACCACCGCACCGCCCTTGATCACCATCTCGGGACGCACCCCGAAGAAGCGGGGATCCCACAGCACCAGATCGGCCAGCTTGCCGGCCTCGACCGAACCGATGACCGAGTCGATCCCGTGCGCGATGGACGGGTTGATGGTGTACTTTGCCACATACCGGCGGGCTCGTTCGTTGTCGGCAGGCAGCCCACCGCCGAGCGCGCCGAGATGGGCCTTCATCACATGCGCGACCTGCCAGGTGCGAGTGATGATCTCGCCTATGCGGCCCATCGCCTGCGCGTCCGATGAGGTGATCGACAAAGCACCCATGTCGTGCAAGATGTCTTCGGCGGCGATTGTGGTGGCCCGGATTCTCGACTCCGCGAAGGCCAGATCCTCCGGTACCTTCGGGTTGAGATGGTGGCAGACCAGCAACATGTCGAGATGCTCATCGACGGTGTTCTTGGTGTGCGGCAGAGTCGGATTGGTGGACGCGGGCAGCACGTACGGCTCGGCGGCGAGCTTCAAAATGTCCGGGGCGTGACCACCGCCGGCGCCTTCGGTGTGGAAGGTGTGAATCGAGCGTCCCGCGATCGCCCGGATCGTCGATTCGACATACCCGGCCTCGTTCAACGAATCCGAATGCAGGGCGACCTGCAACCCGAACTCGTCGGCGGCCCTCAAAGCTGCGTCCAAGGCAGCCGGGGTGGAACCCCAATCCTCGTGCACCTTGTAGCCGCCCGCTCCGGCGAGTGCCTGCTCCGCCAGGCCTTCGGCGCTGACGGTGTTGCCCTTGCCCAGCAACAGCACATTGACCGGATACGGGTCGAACGCCCGGTGAATCAGCCCGAGATGCCACGGGCCGGGTGTGACGGTGGTTGCCTTGGTGCCCTCCGCGGGCCCCGTGCCGCCACCGCTGATCGTGGTGATGCCGGTCGACAGGGCCTCCAGGGTTTGTGACGGCGAGATCATGTGGACGTGCGAGTCGAAACCGCCCGCGGTCAAGATCTTGCCCTCACCACTGATGATCTCGGTGGACGGCCCGATCTCGAGATCGGGATGCACCCCGTCACTGATGTCGGAGTTGCCTGCTCTGCCGAGCGCTGTGATGCGGCCGTCCTTGATGCCGACGTCGGCCTTTACGATGCCCCACCAGTCGAGCACGATCGCGTTGGTGATCACCGTGTCCGGGGCGCCCTCAGCACTGGTCACCGAGCCTTGCAGCATCGATTCGCGGATCGACTTGCCGCCACCGAAGACCGCCTCATCGCCGCCGAAGGTGAGGTCCTGCTCGACCTCGATCCACAGATCGGTGTCGGCCAGCCGCACCTGATCGCCGGTGGTCGGGCCATACAGCGATGCGTATTTTTCGCGAGTGATCTGCATCTCAGGCCTCCTCGGCGTGGCCGGTGGATTCGCCGAGGCCACCGCCGTCGGTCTTGCCGATCTGAAGGCCGGGGACGCGCCTGTTGCCGCGAATCGTCACTGCCTGCACGGTGCGGGAGACGCCCGGCTCGAACCGGTGTGAGGTGCCTGCGGGGATGTCGAGCCGGAAACCGAACGCTTTCGCCCGATCGAAGTCGAGCGCCGAGTTGGCGTCCGGCAAGTGGAGATGCGAACCGATCTGCACTGGACGATCTCCGGTGTTCGTGATGACCAACTCGATCCGTTCGGCAGGGGAGCGGTCGGCATTGATCTCAACTGTGCCCGGCCTGACACGAATTGCTCCGGGGCCCTCACCGGTGGTTGTCGCGGCGACCGGATGATGCACGGTGACCAGCTTGCGTCCGTCTGGGAACATCGCCTCGACCTGCACCTCGGTGAGCAGCTCTGCGACACCCGGCATGACGTCGTCTTGGGTGAGCACCGTGCGCCCCGACTGCATGAGTTCGGCGACGCTGGCGCCGTCGCGCGCCCGCTCGATGATCCACGATGTGAGCAGTGCCACGGCCTCGGGCTGGTTGAGCTTGACGCCGCGGTCACGACGATCGCGAGCGACCATGCCGGCCAGCGCCAGCATCAGCCGTTCTTGATCACCTGGAGTCAGATGCATGGTCGTACTCCTCTATCCGAATGAACCTGGCCCGAAGATGCCCACCGCGGCGTCCGTGCACGACTGTCGTTTGCCGTATCCCGGCAGTGGACTTGTGCTGCGTCTGGTTTGCCGTCGAAGACGTTAGCAAGTTGTCATTACATGCCGGTTACATTCGTAGGTCGATCAGCGAGTGGTTCCTGCGGGCGTGACTGAGTATTGGTAGCCGAGTCGTGAGGTCCAGGTGTAGTGGCCGGGGCTCGGTTGTTCGAGTTTCCAGCCGCCGTGGGTTTTCGCTCTGTGGGTTGTTCGGCTGAGGGGGCCGAGATTGTCGAGTCTGGTTTGCCCGGGTGGAGCGTTCATCCCTCGTGAGTGTTGAGCGCTTTGCGCTTTCAACTCTTTCGTTGGTCTCGGCAATTCAAGCGAGCTTGATTGCTCTCGGCCTTCCTTGGAGTAGGGGATCGTGTGGTCTTGATCGCAGTGTTTTGCTGCGGTGGTTCCGTAGGGGAAGACGTCGACCGGGTTGCGTTGCTCGATCGCGAATCGCATTTTGTCCGGCACCTGGTAGGAGTCGGTGGGTTCAATGGTTGAGGGATCGATTATGGGCCGGACGATCACTTTCGAGTCTTTCAGGAATTCGGGGAGTCTCGCCGTGAGGAGTGGTCCCCAGTCGTCGATCCTGGCTACATCGACCGGTACCGCGGTGAGCGCGGGGTCGGCTGCGTTGATGTGGACGACGAGGATGTGGGTGGGCATGGGGTTGTTGTCGCTGGGGTTGGCCTTCGTGTTGTGTGTTGGTTGGCCGGCAATCGCGGCGGTTGCGTCGGGATGTGGATCTCGTCTGCTGGTTTCTGTTTGCTGGGGCAGGGTTCCATTGCTGAGGTCGGGGAGCTGTGCCGGTTGCTGCCATTCGCGGCAGAGGTGGCCTAATGCTTGTGCCCGGCGGATGTTGTGGTCGGTGAAGGAGTCTGGTGTGTCCAGGTTGTGGGGGAGGACGGCGGCGACTTGTTTGAGGATGTGATCGAAGAGGATGCCTTCGTCTGCGCCCACGATGCCATAGATCGATATGTGGCCGTCTTCGATGGGTGAGATCCGCAGGAATCGGGCGTTGCGTTTGGCTTCGACGCGTTGTTGGGCGCGGACGGGATCGGCGGCGATGATCCATTCTTCCAAGTGCTTGTTCGCCCGCCCTGGTGTCATTGTGCGGAGGGCTCGGGCGAGTTTGGCGTCGACTTCGAGCGCCGCCGCCAGAGGCAGTTCCTTGCACTTTTCAGATGCTTTCACGGCTTGCCAGACGCGAATGTTGCCCGCTAGCACTTGGTGCAGTGTCTGCGGTAGTCGGTAGGCGAGATCGAGCGCTTCGCCGATTCGCAGGACGGCTGATCGGGGAGTGATCCCCAGCAGCGGTCCGATCTCCAAGGCCAGGTACTCGCCCAACTGTGGGGTGCCGTCGTGTCCGTAGGATCTTAGATTTTCTCCGCAGCTACTGCGGTCCAAGGCTGCGTCGATTTCGTCGAGGTTGACGTGCCAGAGTTGGGCGGCGTACAGGATGGCGATGAGTTCGGCGCATTCGGCTGCTACCAGTTGGTGGTGGGCGTGATCGAGCGCGGCGAATGCTTGCTGGCGGGCTTGGGAGGACACTTCCAACAACGGATCGGCGACCCGAGCGACGGACGCAATGACAGGCATATCAGGCTCAGCGGGTGCGATCATCCTACGGATCGGTTCGGGTACGGCCGGTGAAAGTAGGGCCTCAACTGATGCGTTCTTGTCGGCAGGTATCAGGGCTTCGGGAGATAACCCCTCGGTATCAGGTGGCGTCATACTGGTCGCGGCCGGGTCCGGATCTGCGTCGTTGCGCGGACTGGTAGGCGAAGCCGGACAAGCCGGCGGTTTCACAACGAAATCCAGGCCCTCGGCAGGGGTCTTTCCCTCGTTGGGGAAGATACGGTCGAGAACTTCTTTCCAGCTATCCGGTTCTTGGCCGTCCGCGCGGTCGGCAGCATTAGCAGCAGCCAGGGATGCTGCCCGCCTGCCGGCTCTTGCTGAAGGTGTCTCCATGAAAGAAGTCTACTCGAACACGAGTACGAATACAAGCATCATTCAAACACATTTCGAAATATTCGAACGTGAATTCGGGTAGGGGGCTGCTTTGGGGCAGCAGGGGCCCAGTCGATCTGACTTCGGATGCTGCGACTTATCAGATGCCGATCCGCGAATTCGTCGCCGTCGTCATCGGCTGAGCGTTCGAAAGCGGACGCGGATTTGGTGCTGGTTGATCTTGAGGTTGACGTTGACAACGCCGATGAGACTGGTCATCTCATTGCATGCCGGTTATGTTCGTACGCCGGGCCTGGCCGGGCTCTGCGTACGGCGTCGGTCGATGACTCCAAAATGAGCCGCTGTGGGGCCGAAGGTAGGTGCCGGTCTTGGTGGGTTCCATCGTCCAGCACACGTCTGCGAACTCGTCGAGCAATCGTTGGTCGTGGGAGATCAGCAGCGCACCGATGTGCCGCTCATGGACCTGGTCGCGTATGCATTGCAGCAGGTCGATGGCGGTCCGTTCGTCGAGCATGGCGGTGATCTCGTCCAGCACCAGGTAGTCGGGTTGCAAGGCCAAAGCTCGGACGACGCAGGCTCGTTGCAGCTCGCCACCCGAAACCTGGTGTGGATGACGGGTCAGCAACGCCGGATCGAGTCCGCAGCTTTTGGCGAGTTCGTCGATGTTGACATCGACCCCGGCGAGCCGGGCCGGAAGCTCGATCGCTTCGCCCAACCTCATTCGGGGATCGACCGCGGTGAACGGCTGCTGAGAGACCCAGCCGACCTTGCGGCGGATCGCCGGCGCAAGCTTCAACCCCGCGTCCTGAAGCCGGTGACCGTCGATCTCGATGCTGCCCTCATCGGGCGCCACCAACAACGCCAACATGGACGCCAGAGTCGACTTTCCGACGCCCGATGGCCCGGCCAATCCGACGATTTGGCCGCGAGGAATCTCGATATCGAGATCGTGGACGATCGGACGCCCACCCAGGACACGAGTGACCCCTCGCGCCGCCAGCACCCGGGTGGCCTCAGCATCAGATGCTGGCGCCTGGTCTGCCAGGTGATCTTGGGTAGCAACACTGGTCATTTCGCCCACGTCCGATAGCGCCGGCAGTCCGCGCACGGTTCGACTGGTGGTCGCGGTCGGCGGGTGCGGGCGCCTGTCATGGATTCCGGGTTCGGGGTCCGTCACCGTAGTCCTCGGGGGCTGCCCGTCCTGGATCAGAAACGCGCGTTCGGACAACTGCTGACCCGCGGTATCAGAGTCGGGTGCTATTTCCGAGTGGGCGGGACCGGTGGCCGAGTGGTGACGGGAGATAGGGCGACCCGGAATCGCATCTGCGCCTCCTTGGGTGATGATCGTCCCGTTCTCGATGATCAACACTTGGTCGGCGAAGCGGCGAGCCAGATCGGCTTCATGCGTGATGAGCAGCACCGCGTGACCGCTGTGGGCAAAATTGGCGAGCGAACCGATGATCGCCCGCGCAGAATCTGCGTCCAACCCGGATGTCGGCTCGTCGGCAAGGAGCACCGGCGGATGCGCGATCATGGCAGCCATCAGACCGAGCCTGCTCAACTGCCCGCCGGAAAGCTGATGGGGGTAGCGATCGAGCCAGTTAACTTCTGCGCCGCACGTCCAGCACAATTCCCGGATACGCTGGTCGGGGTCAGCGCTCGCGACGTGCGGATGGGTTGACAGGAGTCTTCCCGGGCGCCGATCGATGGATTCGGACGCGAGCGGAGGCTTATGTGACAGCACCCGCATGGCCTCGCGCAATTGTGTGCCGATGGTGCTGGTTGCGGTGAACCCGGTCACCGAGCCCTGAATCGTGACACCGGTGATCCGGCCGAGAATTCGCGACCTGAAAGTTCGGCCCGAGGTTCGGACCAGGTCCCAGTGTTCTTCGCCGCAGCACAAGTCGGCTGATCCGGATACCGTTGCCTCGCCAGGAAGCATGCCGGTCAGGCCATTGATGAGGGTGGACTTGCCTGCACCGGAAGGGCCGAGAAGCACGTGTAGCTCACCGGGTTGAAGGCCGAGAGAGATCCCGGCAAGAGCCGCATGGTCGCCGTATTCGACCCGCAGGTCATGCACGGCAATGCGCGCCTGGGCGTGGCCCGCTGTCTCGGATGGATGGTCAACCGGACGTCGCCTCATGGTCGTGAGCTTTCGGCGTCACTAGGGGGCCGGCCGTCGGCTGGCGAGCGTGTTGAAGCGAACGAGTGTTGTGCGAGCGTATCGGCGGACGAGTGCTGGGGTCGATGAGCCATTGCTGCGGGGCGTTGGTTGGTCGCAGGGTCGCCGACGCTAGTAGCGTCTGCTGACTTCGGCCTACGACCTGTTGATTTCGTCCTAGGCGATGCCGATCCCGACCGACCGTTCGGGCGGACCAGCGCGGTGATGGTGACCGTCGTGACGATGAGTAGCCCGGCCGGGGCGGCGAGCGTCCACCAGCTGCCGGTGAGCAGCGCCTGCTGACCGAGATTCAGCAGCGACCCGAGCGAGGGTTGGTGCGGCGGTAGGCCCAGCCCGAGGAAGGTGAGAGTCGATTCGTGCCAGATCGCATGCGGAATCAGCAGCCCGAATGCCACGCTCAACTGGTTGGCGAGCCGGGGAAGGCCGTGATAGCGGAGCAGCTGAAGCCTGGTGAATCCTTGGGTGATGGCGGCTCGGTAGTGGTCGCGTGCCGACAAGGCGAGCATTTCTGCCCGGGCGAGGCGCGCGGTCTGCGGCCAGTGGGTGATGGCGACGACCATGATGATGGCGAGCAGCGAGCCGCGGAAGGTGGCGGCAATCACGATGCCCAGCAGCAGATGGGGCAGCGAGTTGAAGCCGTCGACGATCCGCATCACGAAACGGTCGAATCGTCCGCCGATCAGCCCGCACGATATGCCGACCGCGGAGCCGATAACCACGGAACTGAACGCGCCGGCCAGCGCCGCCAGAATGGAGATCCGCAGACCGTAGGCGCATCGGACGAAAAGGTCTCGCCCGGCCAGGTCAGTGCCGAAAAGGTGCTCGGCGGACGGTGGCCGCGCACCGGTCTGATAGGCCACGTCGCTGAGCTGGATTCCGGAAACCAGCGGGATGACGATTACATACACGAGCAATGCGGCCACCGTCGCGGCTGCAAGCAGTCGTGGTCTGACAGCGGGTATATTAAGGCGCGCCGCTGTGGGTCGGTACCTCTCGATGTTGCCGCTCATGTGTCTACACCTTCTGTGCGAGCGGGCCAAGGATTCTGCTGATGCCGGGAACGAAAGGGTTGGCGCCTGGACAAGGGGCCTGCTGTCGACTTCATCGGAGGCTGTTCACAGTTCATGGGGGTCCGTCCTCGGGTCACACCAGACCAGTGCCAGGTCGGCGATCAGGCCGCCGAGCAGAGCCATCGCGGCCAACAGCATGGAGACCACGCCGAGCAACGGAAAATCCTGGGCGAGGGCCGCGCTCACCAACGATTGGCCGAGCCCGGGCCACGAGAAGATCTGCTCGACGAGCACCGAGCCCGCGATCACCTCGGTCAGCCTGGCGCCGGTGATGGCCAGCACGGGGATCATCGCGGTCGGCAAGATATGCCTAGCCAACACCCGGTATTCCGGGATGCCGCGCAATCGGGCGGCGCGCACCCCCGGATCGTCCGATGCCTCGATCAAAGCCTTGCGCAGATGCAACGTGATCCAGGGCAGCTGGCCCGCGGCGACGGCGCTCATCGGCAAGACCAGGTGTCTGGCCAAATCGGTGACGCCGAGATCGAGCCCGGGCGTGCCGGTGCCGCCAGCGGGCAGCGTATGCAGTCCGAGAGCAAAGACCGCCACCAGTCCTAACCCGAGAAGGAACGGCGGAACTGCTGCCAGCACCCACATCACCAAATCGAGCAGCTGGGAGACGACACCATTCGGACGCCGGGACGCGATCAACGCCAGGGGCACCGAGATCAGGAAACCGAGCAGCAGACCGCCGGCCATCAGCAGCATGGTCCAGCCCAGCCGGGCCGAGACCACGTCGGCGACGGGCATCCGAGCCGACATTGAATAGCCGAGATCGCCGGTCAGCAGCGATCCGAGCCAGGCCAGCCACGTCCCAAACCAGGAGCGGCCGCCAACAGCGTTTTCGATCCCCTCCCGTCCCGCGCCGTTGGTGAACTCGTCCTGAGAGCCGAGAAACGCCGAGGTGGGGTCAACCGGTGAGAACGCGGCCAGCACGAAGACCAGCAGACTGAGCCCGAGCAATAGCGGGATCAGCCAACCAAGCCGGCGAGCGATGAGCCGGGCAGTCTGGGCGGCGCGGGACTGCGTCCGGATGCGGCCGGAGTCGTTTCCTTTCCAGGCCGACCACCAGATGGCGCGCCGAGGAGAGGTATTAGGCACACCGGTGGGTGTGAACCGGGGCTGCCCCCGGCCAGAAGTTCCCCGATCGTTGACGGTTGCACTCATCGCCAGCTCGCCACATTCCACCACGGACCCCAGGCGATGCCATGCTCGTGGGGCTCAGTCACATGTTCGATGGGGGAGTGCTGCTCGAGTCCGCGGGCGACGTAGGTGTGCTCGAGCACGAAAACGCTCACCGTCGGTGGATCGGCGATCAGCGCCTGCTGCAGTTCGCGGTAGTCGGAGTCACGCGCTGCCGGATCGGGCTCGCTTCTTGCGGCGTCCAGCAACGCATCCACCTCGGCATTGCGGTACCCGCTCGGGTTCGAGTACGGATCATCCGGATCGAAATCGGCGAACGACGAATGCAGCGCGCTGTAGGCCTGCGTGTCGGGCGAGTAGGGCACGTCGCCGCCACCCAGCACGAACGCCGTGGTCTCCATCTTCTGCTTGGCCTGCGGCCGGTCGACTGCGCTCAGCTGCACCTCGATACCGAGCTGCGCCATATCGGACGCGAACGACTGCGCGATGTCGCGACGCACGCTGTCTTCGGCGAAGTACATCAGCTCGAACGAGAATCGGACGCCGTCCTTCGCCCGGACGCCGTCTTCGCCAACTGGCCAACCGGCCTCGTCTAGCAGGGATGCGGCTCGCTCGGGGTCATAGCCGAATGTGGCGTCCGGGTTGAAAGCATCTCCGAACGACGGAGTGATGGGCGTGCTGATCGCGGTGCCGTGACCGGCCAGGATGCCGTCGACCATGGCCTGCCGGTCGGTGCCCAGATTCAACGCGATTCGCACATCGGGGTCGGTGAAAAACGGCAGCGACTGCGGCAAGGTGATGCCCCGGTAGTCGCCGGTCTGGTTGCTGAACATCTCCAGGCCCTGTTGGCCGTCAAGGCTTGAGGCGACGACCGGCGAGAGCTGGGCTCCGTCGAAGTCACCGGCCAGCAGGCGCTGTGCCCGGGCGTTCTCGTCCGGCACGAATCCGATAAAGATCTGGGCGATCGACGGCGTGCCCTGCCAGTAGTCGTCGCGGGCCTGCAGCGTCATCGAACTGCCTTGCTGCCAGTCGGCGAGGGTGTAGGGGCCGGTGCCGACCGGCTCGCGGGCCAGCGACGAATCGAGTATCGAGCCGCTCACCATTTCGGAAGAAGGAATGCCGAGCATCAGCATCACGGGGAAGTCTGCATAGGGCTGTGACAAGGTGAATACCACGGTATCGGCGTCGGTCGCCTCGACGTCGGTGACGATCTGATAGCTGCCGCGCAGCGGCGAAGCAGTAGCCGGGTCGAGCACCGCCTCGTAGGCGGCGACGACATCGTCCGCATCGAAAACAGAACCGTCGCTGAAGGTGATGCCCTGGTGCAGACTGACTGTCCACTGGGTCAGATCGGCGTTGGCGACGGGCATCTCGGTGGCCAACTCGGGCTCCAGTCCGTCCGGGCCGACGGTGACCAGCGAGTCATAGAACTTCGACGTGATCGAAAACGTGTACTCAAGGGGGTTGAGGGTCTCGTATTCGTTGGTTTCCGCCAGCCGCAATGTCGTGCTCGCATCGTGGGGATTGGTGGGCGTGCCAGATCCGGTCGCCTGGCAGGCGACGAGCGCGAGCGCCACCGCAGCCCCGGCCAGAACCCTCAAAACACGCATAAGTCTTTCTATCTCAGGCGTCCGACATTTTCTCCCGCCGTGATGCTAGCAATCTTGCATGACGCACCGGTTACGTCGCGTGCGAGTGCGGGCGGTCGTCCTCGCTCCGAATTAAGCGAAAGCCAGCGAAGGCAGAATCACCGAGAGTATATACTGTTGACGAGGCCTAATATATATGGAGGCGATATGACCAAGACACTGATCGACCTTGATGACGAACTGGTTCAACGCGCACAAGAGGCGTCCGGCATCCGGACGAAGAAGGGCGTCGTCACTGCGGCACTGGAGGATACGGTTCGTCGTGCCGCGCTCGACCGCTATGTCGAGTTCGTTTCATCAGGTGCTCTTGACGATCTGGCCGACCCTCAGGTGACCCAATCGGCACAGCGATGAGGCCGCTGTTTCTTGTCGACAATTCCGTCATCCAACGGCTCGCCAAACCCGTCGTACGACAAGCCTGGCGAGGGCTGACGGAGCGCGGGGACATTGCAAGCTGCCTGCCGCTGCTGCTGGAGGCGGGATACTCGGCGCGCTCGGCGCCCCATCATGCCGAGTTGCTTGAGCTTGAGCAGAGCGCGAAGGTCGTGCTCGCGCCGGCGCCGGAGATCCTGACCATCGCGCTCACGATCCAAAGCGCGCTCTTCGCGGCGGAGAAGGGTCGATCTGCAGGGGTGAGCGATATCCAAATCGCGGCGACTGCGATGCATTACTCGAGCCCGGATCGCCCCGTCGTGATCGTGCACTACGACGCAGATTTCGATCAGATCGCCAGCGTCATGCCTCAGTTGCAGACGAAGTGGATTGTTCCCCGCGGAAGTGCGGACTGACTTGCTCGGTGGCACCGTTTGCCAACAGCCTTTTTCTCGGACGGACGCCCTTGTGGTCCACGCCTTCAACATCATCGACCTGAGTGGTGATGATCATCGGGTCCGGTGCGCTGCTACGACGACTTGAGAACCTTGCAGCAGCAAAGACAGTTCCGTCTACCTTCGCCTGATTACGCGATTCTCTGGACTGTCCGGACTCGTACGGACGCGAGGCCGGGGAGTCGCCGCCTACGGCGTCGGGCGCTGAGATCAGGGACGAAAGGCATCACCGACGTGGCTGCCTTTTCCGTCGCGGCGATTGCTCGTCGATTTGACGCCGACATCCGGTTGTCATCACGAGATGACAATCCTCGCGCTGCGGTGGCGCGGCCCTGATCGAATGCGGTTTCCTGAACGGTGTTCGCCGTTTGCCTCGGCGGCGACGGTTACGAAGGACTGGAAGCGCGTATGACAGAGCAGGTTATGGTCGATCCGATATCGGCGGAGGGTGTGAGCCAGCGGATCGCCGGCTCCGACACGTGGATTCTGCGGGGCTGCTCGGTGCAGTTGCCGCGTGCCGGGCTGACGGCGATCGTGGGGCCGAGCGGCGCGGGGAAGACGTCGCTCATGTATTGCCTGAGCGGGCTGGATCGCCCGGCCGAGGGGCGGGTCCTACTCGACGGCACCGACATCTACAGGCTGGGCCGGGAACGGCGGGCGAAATTTTTGCGCGACCGAGTGGGGTTCGTGTTCCAGCAGTACAACCTGATCCCGTATCTCACGCTGGAGGAGAATGTGCTGCTGCCGGAGCAGCTCGCGGGGCGGCGCGTACCCCGCGATGAATCGACGCAGATGCTGGCCCGGTTCGGGCTGGAGGAGAAGCGGACGACGGTCGCGAGCGCCCTGTCGGGTGGGGAACAGCAGCGGGCGGCGCTGTGCCGGGCGATGCTGCTGCGTCCGTCGATCGTGTTCGCCGACGAGCCGACCGGTGCGCTCGACAGCGCGAACTCGCAGCTGGTGCTGCGCGTCCTGCGGGATCTCACCATGCAGGGCACGACGGTGGTGATGGTCACGCACGACGTCGATGCGGCCGCGCTCGCGGATCGCGTGGTGTTCATGCGAGACGGGGCGATCACCGGTGTCACCGGCCCGCTCGACGCGGACAGCATCCTGGCCCGGATGCGGCAGCTGCCCGCCGACTCGACGCGGGAGGGCTGAACGGTGCTGAGACACGTGCTTCGGATTCTCCGCCGCGATCTGCGGGGCTGGATGCCGGTAATCGTGGTGATCGCCCTGGTGACAGTGCTGATCGGGACGTGCATGAACCAGTTCGTCTGGACTAACAGCCCCGGCTTCACACAAGCTGCGACACGGGCGGGGCTTGATCCGGCAGCGTTCGGTATCGTGTCGGTCACGATCTACGTCCTTGTCGCGGTGCTGTCGTTCTTCGCACTCACCGTCGTCGGATCGGCGACCGTGGAGCGCACGCGGGGCACGTTCGCGCAGTGGCGGCTCGCCGGTGCGACGCCTCGGCAGATCCGATCGGCCCTGTGGTGCCTCGTCGCCGTCGCGAGCATCACCGGTGCGCTGCCGGGGTCGCTGGTGTCGATCGGGGCGAGCGCGGCGGCGATCCCGGTGTTCAATCAGATGGCCGCGAACAGTTTCCCCGGTGGTCTCGGGGACTTCGATCCTCCCGCCTTCCATCCGTCATTCCTCGCGTGGGCGGCGTCGTTCTCCCTCGGGACGATCACGTGCCTGCTTGGGGCATTCGTGCCGTCCCGACGTGCCGCTGCCGTAGAGCCGGTCGAGGCGGTGCGCGGGCTGGCGGTGCGGCGTCGCCGGGGCGCGTGGGGCAGGTGGGTGTTCGGCGGACTGCTGCTCCTGATAGCGGTCACGTTCTCCCTCGGCGGCGCGTTCGCTCCAGCCGCGTTGGAGCCGGGTGTGGAGGCGGCCGGGATGGTGAACGCCGCGATCCAGGCGGGATTATTCGCCGCTGCAGGCGTCTACGTTCTTGGCCCCGAGCTCATCCCCATCGTTCTCGCTCTCATCCGCGTGATCCTGCGCCCGTTCCGGGCCGTAGCGCTCGGGGTGCTGGCGACGCGGGCGGCACGTGCGGATGCCGAGGCGAACGCGAACATGATCGCGCCGCTCGCGGCCGCGCTCGGGCTGGGCGGGGTGATCTTCACCGTCCTGCGCTCCTACCAGACGACGATGCAGGCGGCGGGGTTCGAGCTGGCCGTCCCGAACTATTCGGACACGGTCGTGATGACAGGGTTGTTCGGGTTCGTGTGCCTGCTCACCAGCGTCGCCGTCATCATGCTCTCCGGCCGGGATGCCGTCAGGGAGCAGGCGGTGTTGCGCAGCGCGGGCATGACGCCAGGCCAGGTGCTCGCCTTCACCGCCTGGCGGAGCGTCCTGCTCACCGGCTGTGCGGTTGTGTTTGCGCTGATCCCGATCGGCCTCGGCGCAACCCTGCTTGTCTCGCGTTCTGTGATCCTCACCGGGCATCCGATTCTCGACATCCCCTGGACAGGGCTCCTGGTCGCGGTGCTCGCCTGTTGGGGAGCGTTGTTCCTCGTCCAATGGCTTCAGGTGGCATCGTGGGTTCGTCGGGAGATCGCGGTAAGCCTGAGAAGAGCGTAGGGGTGCATGTGGGCAGGCAGACAACACACGTCGCGCGTGATGGCCTGCACGCGATCTGGTCGTCCCTCGATGAGTGGACGCAGCAGTCCGCGCGGGCACCGGAGCGCCCGACCGTCGGCGCCATGATCTCGGTTCTGTTGTGCACGAGCTATCAGACGCTGCTGGTGACCCGACTGCTCTTTGCCGGCACCGTGCTCGACGGCACCGCCTACCTACTCACCCGTGACTGGTATGGCGCGCTGATCGTCATCTTCATGACCATCGGTGCGGCAGTGCTGCTGATCTGGAGACCGCGACAGCCCTTGGTGGTGCTGTTGATCGAGTGTCTTCTCTACGGCCTCGCCTCCGCGTTTCAGATGAGCGACTACCTGGTGTTTCCGCTTCTGTTTGCCTTGTTCAGTTGCGTCGCGCGTCCGGCGGGCCGGCAGATCGCCGCCGGAATCGGTGTTGTGTGGGTGGTGATGACCGTCAGCGCGCTGGTCTCGGCAGAGCCGAGCGCGTTCGACTCGGAGTATCTGGGCCAACTGGTAACTGCCGCCGCGACGATCGCGCTGGCGGTGGCCGCCCGGAGCGTCCAAGGTTGGCGACGCTCTCGCCTGCAAGCGTTGAGCGAAGAACGCCGCTCCGAGCAGCTCGCCTGGCAACGAGACCGCGCGATCTCACGCACCCGGATCGCGGCCGAACTGCACGACAGCGTCGGCCACGGTCTCACGACGATCATCGCCCTGGCCGAGGGGCTGACGGGAACGACCGGCGACGCCACGGTCGATGAGGCGCTGGCAGGTATCAATTCGGTGGCCCGGGAGAGCCTGGACGACACCAGGCGGGCGGTTCGGGCATTGGCCGATCCGGACGATCAGCCCGAAGACACCTCGTCTGTCCCGGTTCGGGTGCATGAGTGGGACGAGATCCGTGGCGTGCTGGGGCGCGTGCGCTCGCTCGGAGTGACCGTCGTTTTCACCGAGACCGGACGACGGCCATCAGACATATGCCATGCCGATCTCTGCTTCGCCCTCACGCGGGAGGCCATCACGAACGCGATGCGTCACAGCGACGATCTACGGCAGATCACCGTCGCCTGGGATCACGACGACGACGTGGCGACGACGGTCACAGTGCGAAGCGTCAGCGATCCATCACACGAGGCGGGCACGTCCGGCCATCCGGCCGCGTCCGAAACCGGAACCGGGCTACAGCGCTTGCAGGCGATGGTCATCGAAACCGGTGGCACGATGAGCTACGGGGCGTCCGCGGCCGGCGAGTGGACCGTGCAGGCGAGAGTCCTGGCAGCCGGCGAGGCAGACCGATGATCGACACAGCGGGATCGTCGGGCGCGCGGCTGGGCGTCATGCTGGTGGACGATCAGCGCCTGGCGCGCACCGGGTTCGCCCTGATGCTGCGGAAAGCGGCCGACATCGACGTGGTCGCCGCGGCGGCATCGGGACTTGAAGCCATCGACATCCTTGAGCAGCGGACACGCGATCGCCTGCCGCTGCCCGATGTTGCGCTGATGGATGTCCGGATGCCTGTGATGGACGGTATCGAGGCAACCCGCCGGATCGCCGGCCGGTATCCATCGGTCAAAATCCTCATCCTCACCACCTACGACGAGGACGACTACGCATTCGGCGCGATCGCCGCGGGAGCGTCCGGCTTCTTGCTGAAGGACGTGCGCACGCCGCAGCTGATCACCGCCATTCACGCGGTCGCTCAGGGGGACGCGATCCTCACCCCGAGAATCACCCGGCAGGTCATCGAACGTGGGGTGCCGAGGGCGCTTCCGGCCGATCGGCGTGAGCGCATCAGAGAGCTGTTCGACAGCCTCAGCCCGCGCGAGGCCGCCATTGCACGGCTGATCGCGGACGGGCTGTCCAATGCCGAGATCGCCGAGCGTCTCGTCCTGCAGCAGCCATCGGTCAGAAGGAATGTCAGCAGAATCCTCGCCAAGCTTCACTTGCGCGACCGCGTGCAGATCGCCGTCGAGTGGTACAGGGCCGGGTTGTAGCTGCGGGACGACGCCGCGAGCCTGCGGAAATGCCGACTGACCGACTCCGTGATGCCGCTTGCCATCATTCTCATTCACGAAGTTCCGTCATACACTAGCGACATGTCGATGACTGTTGCTGAGGTAGAACAAGCGATGCTTGCGCTTGACCAGCGCGAGATTGCTGCTTTGGTGCATCGCGGCATTCAGGCACTCGACCAGGACGGCGAGACCGCGAGCCAAGAAGAAGTCGATGCCGCCTGGCGTAATGAACTCGCGAAGCGCATTGATGATATTCAAAGCGGCAATGTTGAGACAATACCGCTGGAAGAAGCGTTCGCCAGCGCCCGGGCGGCACTGGCGGCAATGCGGTAGTGAACCACGTCAGAGATACCCACGCGAAGGCTACGGCCGAACTGATTGAAGCCGCGAAGTGGTACGAGAGCAGGCAGTTCGGCCTCGGCGACGATTTCCTTGAATCGGTCGAGGGAGCCGTAAGTCTCATTCTTGAATGGCCACAAATCGCGCCCGTATTCCCTGGCTGGGATCGCGAGCCAGTCGTTCGCACTCAGGCCGTCGCGAGATTTCCTTATCGAGTGCTCTACTACCTGACCGAAAGCAAACTCATGGTCGTCGCCTTCGCGCACAACCGTCGTAAGCCGGGCTATTGGGAAGATCGCCTCTGATCTTACGAGGCGACAGGCGAGTAGTCTGCGACAGGTTCTTCCTTTGAACCTGACCGCCGCTCGGCGTCGACCTCAGTCGGGCTCCGCGGGCAACTTGCTACTGTCAAGAGGCATGGAGGCGACGGGGTCCGCGGCGACTGCGGTGACTCCTGTGCCTCCACCAGCCGGGCGGTCGTCGTTGCCATGGTTTCGGGAGCACCCGCGTCTGATCGATGGGTTGATCGCTGCCGGGGTGTTCGTGTACATGGTGCCGTTTCTGCCGCTGTATGCGGACGATGCACTGCGGCTGATCGTGATGCTGCTCGTCTCGATCGTGCTGTGTTTCTCGTATCTGTGGCGTCGCCGGTTCCCGTTGCCGGTGCTCGCGGTGATGCTGGTGGCGGCTTGTGTTCCCTTCTTGCTGGACGCGGACAACGCGCTGATCGTCGCGGACGCGATGCTGGTGCTGTCGGTCTACAACGTCGCTTCCCGCTACCGATGGCCGGTGTCGGTGCCTGCGGCGGCCGCTGTCATCTGTTGGCTGGTCGTCGCAGTGCAGGACCTGCTGCGGCTGAAATGGGTGAACATCGGCGATGTCGGTGTGCTTGTCGTCGTGATCGCGTGGGTGTGGACGTGGGGAACACTCGCCCGGGTTCGGCGAGCCTATATCGAGGGCTTGCGTGAGCGGACCGCTCAGCTGGAGCGGGAGCAGGCGGCGCTGGCGCAGGTCGTCGCTGCGACGGAGCGGGCGAGGATCGCCCGGGAGATGCATGATGTCGTCTCGCATGGTTTGACCGAGGTTGTGGTGCTCGCTGACGCCGCCGCATCTACCGTCGATGCCGACCCGGCGCAGGCACAGACAGTGATGTGGCGGGTGCGGGATACCGGTCGGAGTGCGCTCGCGGAGATGCGGCGCATGCTCGACGTGCTCCGTGACGACGAGCCGGGTTCGCACGCCCCACAACCCGGCATCGATCGCCTGCCCGATCTGATCGGCCAGGCGCGTGAGGCGGGCTTGCCGGTCGAATTCACCGTCGAGGGCACCGTGGTTTCGTTACCGGCCGGGGTCGATCTGGCCGTGTTCCGCGTGGTGCAGGAAGCACTGACGAATGTGCGTAAGCACGCCGGCACGGTCTCTCAAGTCGACGTGCGGCTGGATTATGGTGATGAAGCGGTGATGGTCACGATCAGCGACGACGGCACCGGCTCATCGGACGCAGGCGATGTACCCGGTGGTGGGCATGGACTGGTCGGAATGACCGCGCGCGCCGCCGCGTACGGCGGGACGGTGCAGGCAGGGCCGGGGCCCACGGGCGGGTTCACGGTGTCGGTGCGGCTGCCGGTGGGAGGAGAGTCATGAGCGTCCGTGTGCTGCTGGTCGATGACCAGGAGATGATCCGGGTCGGGTTCCGGATGGTGCTCGACGCCCGTGACGGCATCGACATCGTTGGAGAGGCCGACGACGGCGACACCGCCCTCGCGCTGCTGGACGAGGTCGAGGCGGATGTCGTGCTGATGGATGTGCGGATGCCCAGAATGAGTGGGGTCGAAGCGACCCGCCGCGTCCGGGAACGCGAGAACCCGCCCAAGGTGCTGATCCTGACGACCTTCGATCTGGACGAGTACGCCTATGAAGCTCTGCGGGCAGGGGCGTCGGGGTTTCTGCTCAAGGACACTCCGCTCGATGAGGTCGTCACTGCGATCCGTCATGTGTACGAGGGTGATGCGGTGGTCGCGCCGTCCACGACTCGCCGCCTGCTGGACCATTTTGCCCGCAGGCTGCCGGCACCCGCTACTGAAGAGCCGGCGCCGACGCAGAAGGTTTTCGATGAGTTGACGCCGAGGGAGCACGAGGTGATGCGGCTGGTCGCGCGAGGCTGGTCGAACGCGGAGATCGCCGAGCATCTGGTGCTGTCGGAGGGCACCGTGAAGGTGCATGTCGGTCGCATTCTCACCAAGCTCGATCTGCGCGACCGGGTCCAGGCGGTCGTCCTCGCCTACGAATCCGGACTCGTCGAAACCGGCACCACCTGACCCCTTGGATCGCCGAAATCAGCCACACAAGCCGGACGCCGTTCCATGACTGCCCGGCCCCGCGGCGCATATGCCGCAAGTGATACGGCGCACGCGGTGTACGCCGTGAGCGGTAGGCGGAAGATATGCCTGCAGCGAGACGATCCGGAACTGTGATTTCGGGATCGTGGAGGCATGTCCTCCGCGATTGTCGAAACGTCGAACCTGACCAAGCGCTACGGCGGGCACTCCGTCGTTGAGAACCTCAACCTGCGCATTCCTGCCGGGAGCGTGTACGGGTTCCTCGGCCCGAACGGGGCCGGGAAGTCCACGACGATGAAGATGCTGCTGAACCTCGTCCAGCCCACCAGCGGCGAGGTTCAGATCATGGGACAGCCCATGACCCGCAGCACCCGCCGGAACCTGCTCGCCGAGATCGGCTCCCTCATCGAGGCCCCACCGGGATATGCGCATCTGACCGGGGTCGAGAACATGCGTCTGGTGCAGCGGATGCTCGGCCTGAACCGGCAACAGATCGACCACGCGGTCCGCACCGTGCGGCTGCAGGATCAGATGGACAAGAAGGTCCGCAACTACTCCCTCGGCATGAAGCAGCGCCTCGGGATCGCGATGGCCCTGGCACGCAAGCCTCGGCTCCTCATCTTGGACGAGCCGACCAATGGGCTCGATCCCGCGGGGATCGAGGAAATCCGTCATCTGCTGCGGCAGCTGGCCGAAGGCGGGGTGACCGTGATGGTGTCCTCGCACCAGCTCGGCGAGATCGACAAGACCGCCACCATGCTCGGCATCCTCTCCGGCGGCAGGATGATCTTCCAGGGCTCCCGCTCGGAGCTGACGGCCGCGTCCAACCCGGATGTCATCATCACTTGCTCCAACCCACAGGCCGCCGCCGTCACTCTGCAATCGTTCGACGCCCGCCTCACCGCGGCCGGCGAGGTTGCAGTTCCGGGCCTGGACGATCGGCAGACCGCCGACGTCGTCGCCGCGCTCGTCGGCGAGGAGGTCGGCGTCTATGGGGTGCGCCGCCACGAGCAGACTCTCGAGGACGTGTTCATGAATCTGACCGCAGGGGGCGGGCTGTGAACCGCCGGATAGCAACCGGACGCGCAGTCGTGAACGAGTTCGCCAAGATGCGGCATCTGAGCGTCGGGCTGGTCTCGACGGTCATGGTCATCGGAGTGTTGGCCCTGTCGCTGTTCGCCGTCGCGTCCAGCCCGGACTTCGACCCCGATACCCCGGACGCCTGGAACGCGCTGCTGGGGGGCATGTCCTTGGGCGTTCCGCTGATCTCCCCGCTGCTGTTGGCGGTACTCGCATCCCGTCAGGTCGACATCGAGCACCAGGGCAGTGGGTGGCTGCTGCAATCCACCTCCGGCATCACCCCCGGTGAGGTGTGCCGGGCCAAGCTCGTCGCGCTCGGGATCATCGTCACCGCCATCACGATCGGCACCAACCTGATCGTCCTCATCGTCGGAAAGTTGCTCGCGGGAATCCTGCCTCCGGCCCCGCTCGGGCACTGGGCCGGGTTCACGTTCTGCATGCTCGCGGTGAATCTCGCGGTCCTGGCGTTGCACATCCTGCTGTCCGCGAAGGTGGAGAACCAGCTCGTCGCGCTGGGCATCGGAGTGCTCGGCTGCATCCTGGCCGTGTTCTCCCAAGGCCTGCCAGCCGCCGCAGCGCACGTCACGCCGTGGGGCTACTACGCGCTTGCCCAAGCCGCCGGCTACCAGGGCGACCAGCTCCTGATGCTACCGATCTCCTACCCGAGCATCGTCGCCCTCGCCGTGATCGTCGGGGTCGTGTTTGCCGTCCTCACCTTCCGCTTCGACCGTCAGGAGGCCTGACATGAGCGCACTGTCCGCCGAACTGATCAAGCTCAAACGCTCCCTGGCGTGGTCGATCGTGGTGTTCCTGCCCATCGTCCTCGTCCTCGCCGGGGCCGCCACTCAACTCGCCGCCAGCCGCCGGCCCGACAACGGGTGGCACACCGTCTGGCTGCAGTCCGTCGGCTTCTATGGGCTGTTCCCCCTCGCAATCGGCATCGCGATCCTCGGCTCCCTCGTCTGGAGGCCCGAGCACCGCGGCAGCAACTGGAATGCCCTCATGAGTGGCCCGGTCTCATCGCTGCGCATCGTCACCGCGAAAGCCGTCGTTGTGGCAGTGCTCACCGCGATCATGCAGCTCGTCCTGCTGGCCGCAGTGATCGTGATCGGCAAAGCCGCGTTCGGGCTGCCGGGCATGTTGCCCACCGAATACCTCGCTGTCACCGCCCTGCTGATCGTGGCGACCATCCCTGCCGCCGCGCTCCAGTCGGCGCTGTCGATGTTCCTGCGCTCCTTCGCAGCCCCGATCGCCGTCGCCCTGGTCGCCTCCGGCATCTCCACCGTCGCTCTCCTGGCCGTTGGTAACGCCGCGCTCGTCTCGCCCTACGGCGTCGCGACGAGGGCTGCGCTGCTGGGGACCGGATCGTTCGTCGATGACGGCACCATCACCGGCGGCGACATCGCCGCGATCCTCATCTCGACCGTGATCCTCGCCGGAACCGTTGTGATGCTCAGCGCGGCGGCACTCGACAGGCACGACACCCACGTGTGACGGGACGGCTACTCGACAGTGATCGTGACCTCGATCGGATCGGTCGGCGTCTCGCCCTGATCGCAGTCAGCCACTACCTCGGCGCGGTAGCAGTACTGGATCGTCAGTGTCGTCTCGCCGGCTTCTTTCCCGGTGACAACGATGCCCATTTCGGACGGCCCGCCGGGTGCATCTCCGACAGACGCGATGTGCATGTCGGCATCAGCGACGTTGGGGTCGGTCGAGTCGATCACGCCCCACGCGTCGCCGATCGACTGGTTGTATTCGCCGATGTCAAGCAGAACCTGCTCATTCACGTCAATCGATACGGACCCGGCGCGGGCGTCCTCAGTTCGGCTCGGTGTGGGTCGCGGCGTCGTTGAGGGCGAACTTGCATCGTCGCCTGGTGGCAGATCTTTGCATCCGGTGAGACCCACGAGTGCGACCATAAGTATTGCTGAAACCGCCCAGCACCCTGTTCTCGTCATAGTTTGCCCTCGCGGGGAGTTGTCCCATCGACGCCTTGGAGCTACCTACCGTACAGCCAGACGTGCCGCATCCCTCGCACATCGAGCGGCGCTGGATCTGAGCACAGCGGTCCCTTAGGGTAGCGCTGTGGATTTTCTGGCCGATTTCGGCGCGACGGCCTGGCGTGTGGTGCGGGCCCATTGGGGTCAGATCCTGGCCATCCAGCTGCTGGCGGGCATCGGCCAGACGATCGTCCATTCGCAGGCGGTGGAGCGCGGCGGCTCGGATGCCATCGCCGGATTGCTGCTCACCGGATTGGGCACGCTGATCGCCGTCGCCGGACTGGTCGCCACCTGCGTGGTCTGCCACGACGTGCTCGCCTCGGTTCGGCCGCTTCCCGATGATCGGCAAGGACGCAGGCGCGAGATTGCCGAGACTTTCACCGTCACCGTTTTGCCGTTCTTTCTGCTCTACCACTCTTGGGGTCTCTACCAGGACGACCTGAACCGTTACGCCCGCGATGCCCTGAACTCGCTCGATTTCTCGGCGGGCGAGGGAGGCGCAGGTTCGATCATCGATGTGCAGGTCACCGCAGCGGTGATCATCGTCATCGCGGCGGCGTTCGTCGGGCGGATCGCGATACACAGGTGGCTGCCCGAACTCGCCGGCATCAAGACCGTCGTCCTCATCCTCCTCGAAGCGGTGTGGGCCTTCCTGGCGGCCATGATCATCGGGCAATGGCTACGCGACATCACGGCCTATCTCGGCAATATGTCCGTCATCGTCGGCATTCGCAAGGCACTGGACGACGTAGTCGTGTGGGGCCAGACTCTGTTGACATCGCTGGACTTCGTCCTGGCGGGCGCATACGCGATCTTCACCCCGCTGCTGTGGGTGACCCTGGCCGGGATCACGATCGTGAAAGGAAACCAGTTCGCAGACACGGGGCTGGCGCGGCGGTTGGAAAAAATTGCCGATCGACTACCTCCGATCGTCGACGACATCGTTGCAGAAACGATCATCGACCTGCGCGATCGCTGGATTCCTGTGGTGGGCGCCATCACCGTGCTGGCGCGGGCCGGGGCAGTCGCGCTGGCGACGGCGGTCGCGATAGGAACTCTGGCCACCTTCGCCGGCGGCTGGTTCACCGCCGGGCTCGCTCATCTGCCCACGCCGGCGGCGGCACCGTTCACCGGGCTGCTCGGAGAGGCCCTGATCGGCCTGGGCGGGCAGTTGACCCTGGCAGCCACGGTCACCGTCGCGCTCGTCAGCTTCGATGTGCTGTATCGCCGCGCCCACTCAAGCGATCTCGACCGCCAGCCACCGGAACGAATCCTCGCCGACCTGTAGATAGAACGTGGCCTCGGCGACTTCTCCCGCGGGCAGGATGAAATAGAACTCGGACTGCTGGGCTGCCGGGTCGGTTCCGTCACAGGCCACTTCGGACGCAGAGAAACGGGGGCGGTGACTGGACGAGATGTCGCCGACGGTCACGTCCAACGCGGCCGCGCAATACTCCACGTCGTCGCTGGTTTGGGTGGGCAGATACAACGATGAGACCCTCAGTATCTGTTGTGCCTGGTCATCGATGCGTCCGATATCGAAGCGTTCACTGTCGCCGAACTCGGCGGAGGTCACGGTGACCGACGCCCCGCCGATCTGGACGGCGTCGCCGGTTGACACGGTCCGGGTCCAGATCGGTTCATCGCGCAGCAGCTCCCGGAAGCCCCGCCACGACGATGTCACCACCAAGACCAGGGCCAGCATCAGCACCACGGCCAGCCACCGCACCTGCCTGTGTGGGCCGGTCATCGCGGCACCTGGGCGGTGATGGCGTCGTCCAGTTGCACAGGAACCGTCATCGTGATGACGGCGCGGGTTCCGAAATTCTGGTACCAGGGGTCGAGTTGCGCCACCTGGAAGCTCACCTGGGTACCGCGGATCTCCTCCCAGGTCTCGGCACCCACCACGAAGACGGTGTCGACCTGGGCTTGCTGACCGGGCACGACAGGAGGGCCGGCGGTATCGTCCTGGCAGGCCGCGGGCAGATAGCGCACGCCGTCGGCGGTCATACCGCGGTCGGGAAAGTTGCCCGATTCGGTGAAGACATAAGAGGCGCGCAAGAGCAGGAAGATGCCGTCTTCGCTGCATTCGGTCCCGTCGAAGCTCGCCTTCGGTGCGGCGGTCAACTCGGCGTTCTGCACGGTGATGGTGGCAGCGTCGACGCCGCCGTCGCCCACCGTCTCGTAGTCGGCCCGCCATTCGGCGTTGCCCGGCGAGAACTGATGCAGGACCAGCGCAACCGCGACGATGGCGACGGCGATCGCCACGGAACCGAGTGACCACCGGCCCTTCAGCGCTCTCATCCGGCTACCACCGCCACAGGAGTGACCAACACGGAGTGATCGGGCAGGGCCAGCGCGTTCTCGTTCTGCGTCTGCCACCGGCCATCCAGGATCAGCAGTTCGGCCTCGGGCTGCCCATCGTCCAACCGATAGCTGAGCTCAAGCTCGATCGGCACCTGCGGATTCAGGTATGAGACCAAGACATCATTGGCGTGCACGCCTGACGGCCGCTCGCGCTCGCCTTCCACACGAAATGCGAAGACATCACTCACGGGAACCGGATGATCTGCGATGACGGTTGCCCGCACCCGGGCGACGATGCTCTCATCGTCCCTGCTCAGCGCGTGAGTATCGACATGGACGAGAGATGTCTCGATGCTGTCACCGATACTCAGCTGCGTGAGCCGCTCGCCGCCGTACTGACGCAAACCTCCGGTCATGACTCCAGCAATGATCAGGCCTACGACGAGCGAAAGAATCGCGGCTGCCCGGATTCGCCTGGTTAGCACCTGAAGGAGTATAGGTGCTTGCCCCCTAATCGCCGAGGCAGACACGAAATGCGAAGTCGCGCCATCCCACCTTGTACCGCATCGTGATCGAGGTGACGGGAACGCAAGTACTTTGTGCCCCGATGAGGTCACAGCCGGGTTCGCGAACGGAGTCCCTGGGACCCCTCGCCGGCTGCCGCTCGCTGCGGCATTGGTGGGTGGCATCTGGGCTAAACTCACCTCGTGAGCGCAGCCCAAACTGGCATTCCGTTGACCGTTCTGGTGGTGGGGTCCGGGGGACGAGAACACTCCTTGGCACTGGCCATCTCTCATGATCCTTCCGTCGAAGCGGTACACATCGCACCCGGCAATCCGGGCACTGCGGCCATCGGCACCAATCACCCGGTCGACATCCTCGATCCGGACGCGGTCGCCGCGCTTGCCGTCCAGATCGGCGCGAACCTGGTGGTCGTCGGGCCGGAAGCACCGCTGGTGGCGGGCGTCGCCAATGCCGTGCGGCAAGCAGGAATCGCGTGTTTCGGACCGAGCGCCCAGGCGTCCCAACTCGAAGGCTCCAAGGCCTTCGCCAAACAGATCATGGCCGAGGCCGGTGTGCCCACCGCAGGGCATCGGGTCTGCCACGATCAGGCCGAGCTGGTCCAAGCGTTCGATGAATTCGGTGCCCCCTATGTGGTCAAGCATGACGGCCTGGCCGCAGGCAAAGGCGTCCTGGTCACCAATGATCGTGAGGCCGCGCTGGCTCACGGTGCCGGTAGCGACCAGGTCGTTGTCGAGGAGTTCCTCGACGGGCCCGAGGTCAGCCTCTTCGTGATCACCGACGGGACGCGCGCGCTGCCGCTGCAACCCGCCCAGGACTTCAAGCGGGTCGGCGATGGAGACGAGGGCCCGAACACCGGCGGCATGGGCGCCTACACCCCGCTGCCCTGGCTCGCTCCCGGAACCGTCGATCAGGTCATGACCGAAGTGGTCACCCCGACCCTGGCGAAAATGCGCGAACTCGGCACCCCCTTCGCAGGCCTGCTCTATGTCGGCCTGGCCATCACCAAGACCGGCCCCAAGGTGATCGAGTTCAACGCCCGCTTCGGCGATCCCGAGACCGAAGCTGTGCTGCCGCTGCTCGAAACCCCGCTCGGCCAGGTGCTTTACGCCGCGGCCAGCGGAAGCCTTGCCGATATCGGCCCGCTCGAATTCAGCGACCAGGCCGCGGTCTGCGTGGTGCTGGCCGCCGACGGCTACCCGGCCGCCCCGCGCAAGGGCGGACGCATCGCCCTTCCCGCCGACACCGACGACGTCCATGTCATCCAGGCAGGCACAGCACTCGATTCGCAAGGGCGGCTCATCGCGAACGGCGGACGCGTCCTGGTGGTGGTGGCGACCGGCAAAGACATCGCCGGAGCCCGCGAGGCCTGCTACACCCACATCGGCACCATCGACTTCCCGGACGGCTTCTGCCGCTCCGATATTGCCGCAAAAGCGGTCTGACGAGGAGATTCAGTTGACTATTCCCGACGTGCTGGCCAACCGTTATGCCAGCGAGCAGATGCGCGCGATCTGGTCGCCTAAGACCAAGATCATCGCCGAACGCAAACTGTGGATCGCCGTCCTCGAAGCGCAGCGCGACCTCGGCGTCGAGTTCGGTGGCGACGATCCCGACCAGGTGATCGCCGACTACCGGGCGGTCATCGACGACGTCGACCTCGACTCCATCGCCGCCCGTGAGCGCATCACCCGTCACGACGTGAAGGCACGCATCGAAGAGTTCAATGCATTGGCCGGCCACGAGCACATCCACAAGGGCATGACCAGCCGCGATCTGACCGAGAACGTTGAGCAGCTGCAGGAGCTCGACTCGCTCAAACTGATCCGCTCCCGCACCGTCACCGTGCTGGCCAGGCTCGGCGAGTTGGCCGCGCAATACGCCGATCAGCCGATCGCCGGACGCACCCACAACGTCGCCGCCCAGGTCACCACCCTCGGCAAGCGGTTCGCCACCTGCGCCGACGAGTTGCTCATCGCGCATGCCAGGCTGGACGACCTGATCGGACGCTACCCGGCCCGCGGCATCAAGGGGCCGGTCGGCACCAGCCAGGACATGCTCGATCTGCTCAGTGGCGATCTGGCGAAGCTGGACGAATTCGAGGCTCGCATCGCGTCCGGTCTCGGGTTCGCGAAGGTCCTCGACTCGGTCGGCCAGGTGTATCCGCGCTCGCTGGATTTCGACGCCATCTCGGCACTCGCTCAGACGGCGGCGGCCCCCTCGAACCTGGCCACCAGCATCCGGCTGATGGCAGGAAACGAGCTCGTCACCGAAGGGTTCAAAGAGGGCCAGGTCGGGTCGTCCGCGATGCCGCACAAGATGAACACCCGCAGTTGCGAGCGCGTCAACGGGCTCGCCATGGTGATCCGCGGCTACCTGTCGATGGTCAGCGAACTGGCAGGTGACCAGTGGAACGAGGGTGACGTCAGCTGCTCGGTGGTGCGCCGCGTCGCGCTACCGGACGCCTGCTATGCGCTCGACGGGCAGTTCGAGACGTTCCTCACGGTGCTCGACGGTTTCGGAGCCTTCCCGAAGGTGATCGCCGCCGAACTCGACCGCTATCTGCCTTTCCTCACCACCACCAAGGTGCTGATGGCCGCGGTGCGCAAGGGCGTCGGGCGCGAGGACGCCCACGAGGCGATCAAGGAGAACGCCGTCGGCGTCGCCCTCGACATGCGCACCACCGGTGAGCGGACGAACCGGCTCTTCGACCGGCTGGCCCAAGACCCCAGGCTGAACCTGAGCAGAACCGAACTCGACCACCTGGTGAGCGCACCGCTGGAGTTGACCGGCGCCGCCGCCCGCCAGATCGAGCGCGTCATTGCGCAGATCAAGCCCTTAACCGACGCAGATCCCGAAGCCGCCGCCTACCATCCGGGAGCCGTGCTCTAGAAGCAGGAAACACAACGCCTTGGCCCTGCGACGGGACCCTATCCAGTTGCGAGCACAGACAGCATGCGACGCACTCTTTTGCACTTTTCGTCTCGCTCGGGCGCGATTTGCCCTACTTGGATGGCAGCAGCACGTCGCGGCGACGGCGACTCAGGAGATCAGCGTGACCACCGGTTCGTCCCCGGAGAGGTCGACACTGAAGAAGCTGGTGCGGTCGCGGGTGTAGCCGTCGAACGTGCCCTCGGACCCGTCGTCCAATACGCCCTTGCCCTCGGCGGTCGTCTGATAGCGCACCGAGACCGTCTGGGTAAAGGCGTCCTCGGCCGACCAGCCCTGCGTAGGCAACTCGATCTGCGAAGCGGGATCTTCGGGCGACAGCGTCCAGGTGATCGAGCCGTCCTGGGCGTGCCCGTTGTCGAACTGCAGCACCCAGTTACACGTTCCGGGAGCGGTCTTCTCGGCCACACAACCGGCGATGATGCCGCGAATCTGGCCGGCAACCTGATCTTGGACGCCGTCGGCGACGACCAGCTCGGCATTGATCGATGTGTCGCCGCCGGTGAAGACCGCAAAGTTGGCCTGGCTCGACGCGTATGACAGCAGCGTCAAGCCCGAGGTGATGGTGTAGCTGCCCGGCAATGCGCTCACCGTCGCCGGTCCGGACGGCACCTCAACATCGTTGATCAGCACCGACTGCCCAGCGGCCAGGTTGATCTGGCCGAGCACATCCGAACCCTTCGCCTTCCACTCGCCGTCCACTTTCATGAACGACCACTGCACGACCCTGGTGTCATCGCCGATCTGGACGCTTGCCTGCTGCGAATAGGTGCCTCCGGAATGGCTGCTCACAAACTCCGGGTTGAACACGAAGCTGTCGGGATTGCCCGTCAAAGCGTCATTGGTGAGCAGCGGCTGATCTTGGGTCAGTGACGGGTCGCCGGCAGTGTCGAGATAGCTGAGTGCGGTGTCGGCATCGCCTTGCTGAATCGCGGTCAGGAGCCCGGTCATCGCAGCCTGGCTGTCGCGCTCGTCGTTGCGTGACGTCAGCCAGTCGATCAGGAAGTAGCCACCGATGCCCACGATCAGCACGATCGCGACGATGAGGGCGATGATGCGCCGGCGCTTGGCCTTCGCGGCGTTGACCGGATTGGGTTGATAGGCGGACGCAGCAGCCGTGCCGCCCGATTGGGGCGTCTGCCGAGCGTAGGTGGGGCCTTGGGCCGTTCGGTAAGGGCCCGGCGGCAGGGGATTGGACCCCTGATTCCCGAATCCTTGCGGCGGACGCATGCCGCCCGCATCACCGGAGAACTGCTGGGCCGACGGAAAGGAGGCGGGCTGATGAACCGGACGCCAGGCCTCGCCCGGCTGCTGGAGCGAGCCGTCGCCCTGTCCCGGATGCGAGCTTTCTGATCCCGGATCGGAATTTCCCTGCTCCGGATTCGGCGGATTGGTCATCGTCAAGCCTCCTTGGTCCGAAGACGAATTCTAGCCGGACTCGGCCGGTGTCTTTGCTTCAGACGTGGCTGATGATCCTCTTCGCCCTGCCGCTGGACATTTTCCGGTTGACGACGCGAGCCAGCTCACTACCGACCCGGTGCGCGGTCTTCTCGTCCGGCCGGCCGGTGCCGGAAATGAACCAGCCGAGTTGAAGACGGACATCCTGGCCCCAATTCGCTGCGCGGCGCAGTTCGTCGTCCACGGTGCTGGCGAGCCGGTCTTCGGAGCCGAAACCGATCGCCCAGGGAAGCAGGCGTCCAAATTCGCTGCTCACCGCCGAAACGGGAATGTCCTCGGAGCGCAGATCATGCAGTTCTTGGCGAAGCTGCTCGGCGTGCGCCCGGGCGATCTGCCCGGCGGGGGTGAAAAGGCTGCGAGCCCGCCCGTTGGACGCCAACAGCACACCGGCGGCTATCACCCCGAGACCGCCGATCACTCCGCGGAAGTCTTTGGTCGCGACCCAATCGATCAGCATGAAAGCCGTGGCGAGAAGCCCCAATACCAAGACCAGCGCGCCGATCCAGCCCCACCGGGAGTGATGCTCCCTGACGTCGGTTGTCAGCCAATCCAGCGCCCGGATGTGATCGGACAGCGAGGTACGTGCCGTCTCCAGGGGCGCGTCCGGATGATGATGCAGTTCATTGAGGGACGCCGGTCCGTCGCGAAGCGGTCCGTCGAGGAGTATCCGCTCGTAATCCAGCAGTCCCGAATCATCGGCAGGTTTGGAGGTACGGGCCAGCTCCCAGGTCGGTCGTCCGCCAGGGGTGTCCGCAGCGGTGATGACGAGATAGCCACGAGTCGCCAGATCGAGCAGGGTCACCTTGATATCACGAAGGCCGGCGTCGCCATCGGCGAGCACTCCGATCATGCCCGGACGCAGCTCCGCGGGCGGGGTCAAGGTGGGTTCGGTGTCGAGCAGGCCTGCTCGAATCGCCGTCTGTGTCTTGTCCGCGGGCGTACGGCGCACCACAACGACAGTCACGGCTGCGGCCAAAATTGCGAGCCCCACTATCAAGAAAACCAGTTCGAGCACCGAGTCACCCCCTGCGGCCACTTTACTGGGCGGACGCAGAGTTGATCTGTGTGCCACTCCGCCGTGTCACGCCCCTATGCTGAGCACGTGAGTCAATACGAGAATCTCGGGCTGCCTCTCATCCATGCCGGAAAGGTGCGCGAACTCTACGCACTGGACGACCCCGGCAAGCTGCTGATGGTGGCGACGGACAACATCTCTGCCTACGACTTTGTACTCGAGCCCGCCGTCCCCGGCAAAGGCATCGTGCTCACCCAACTGTCGTTGTGGTGGTTCGGCCAACTCGCCGACCTGATCGACAACCATCTGATCTCCACCGATGTGCCGGCGGCCGTGGCCGGCCGCGCGATGATCACCGAGCGTCTCGACATGGTGCCGATCGAGGCGGTCGCCCGGGGCTATCTGACCGGTTCGGGGTGGATCGAATACCAGGATTCCGGCACCGTGTGCGGGGTTCAGCTGCCGGCCGGCCTGCACGACGGCTCTCGGCTGGCCGAGCCGATCTTCACCCCCGCCCGCAAGGCCGAACTCGGCGAACATGACGAGAACATCAGCTTCGAGCAGATGTGCGCCGAGATCGGCGACGATCTGGGCGCGAAGCTGCGCGACGCCACACTGAGCATCTACCGGCGTGCCGAGCAGATCACCCGCGAGCGCGGCATCATCCTGGCCGACACCAAGCTGGAGTTCGGGCTGCGCGCAGACGGCACCTTGGTGCTCGCCGACGAGGTTCTGACCCCCGACTCGTCACGTTTCTGGGACGCCCGGGAATGGGAACACGGCAGGCTCGCCAGCTTCGACAAGCAGTACCTGCGGGACTGGCTGGCACACGATTCGGATTGGGACCGCTCCGGGAGCGTCCCGCCACCACCGCTGCCCCCGCACATCGTCGAGAAAACCCGGGAACGTTATCTGCTGGCCTTCCAGCGGCTGACGGGTGACGAGCTCGTCCTGAATTAGCCGATAGGATTTTGGCCATGACACGAGTAGTCGTCGATGTGATGCCCAAGCCCGAGATCTTGGATCCGCAGGGCAAAGCGGTCACCGGATCGCTGCAGCGCCTCGGCTATCAGGGCCTGACGGTGCGTCAGGGCAAACGTTTCGAGATCACCGTCGACGGTGAGTTGACCGATGAGCGGCTCGACCAGATTCGTGATGCGGCCGAAAAACTGCTCGCCAATACGGTCATCGAGAGCTTCGACGTGCGGGTGGAAGAGTCGTGAGCCGCATCGGCGTCGTCACCTTTCCCGGCTCCCTGGACGATCATGACGCTCTGCGCGCCGTCCGGCTGGCCGGTGCCGAGCCGGTGCCGCTGTGGCACGCGTCCGATTCATTGAGCGATGTGGACGCGGTGATCCTGCCCGGCGGCTTCAGCTACGGCGACTATCTGCGCTGCGGCGCCATCGCCCGTTTCGCACCGATCATGGACGAGGTGGTGAGCGCCGCCAACGCGGGGATGCCCGTACTCGGTATCTGCAACGGATTCCAGGTGCTGTGCGAATCGCATCTGCTGCCCGGCGCGATGATCCGCAACGAGCAGCGCAAATTCGTCTGCAAGCAGCAGAAGCTGCGGGTGGAGACCGTCGACACGGTGTGGACCTGCGATTTCTCGGTAGGGCAGCAGATCACCATCGTTCTCAAGAACGGTGAGGGCAACTACCAGGCGACCCCCGAAACCCTGCGCAAGCTGGAGGAAAACAACCAGGTGGTGTTCCGCTATCTCGGCAATCCGAACGGGTCGCACAACGACATCGCCGGCATCACCAACGAGCGCGGCAACGTGGTGGGTTTGATGCCGCACCCCGAGCACAGCGTCGAGGCGCTGACCAGCGAAACCCGTGACGGCCTGACGTTCTTCAGCTCGGTGCAGCACTTCTTGGCGCTGGCTTCGTAAGACCCTGTTTTGGGAGTGCTGGCGTCGGCCACCGCCGGACTCAGGCCAGTTGGCCGATCTGCAGTTCGGCCAACTGGTTATTCGCCTGCTCGTTGCTGCTGTGCTGAGCACTGAAGGCCTCGGTGGCGTCGGTACCACACAGCGCGATGATGCGGTCGCGGCCGCCAGGATGCTGATCGATCCAGCTAGTCAGATCGTAAACGTTGCCGTCTATCGCTGCCCAGCAAGATTCCACCGAGGTGTGCTGGGCAACCTCATCCAGGGTGATCTCTGAAGCGACGGTTGAGTCGTCCGCCGGTGCGCTCGATGATTCGGAACTGGCTGGTGTGGAGGCATCCGAGGTACTGGTTGACTCCGCAGCGCTGATGCGTCCACCCCAGGCGGCTTGAGCACCGCTGTGGCCGACCAGCACGGTGAGCGTTAGTGCCGCGCCGGCCAACACCGCGGTCAGCCAACCGAGCAGACGGATCGCGAGGGAATCGGTATCGGCGGTCGTTCGTCGCTGTAATAGCCACCAACCGAGCGCGACCAGGCTGAGCACGACCGCGACGATGGTCAATAGGGTGCCCAGCTGGGCATGGCGGTCGGGAGTGCCGACGTGTGTGGCCAATTGGCGTCCGGATAGTACGGATATCCCTGCTGCTCCGGTTCCGATCACGGTTCCTGCGACGGCGAGCCAAGCATAGGACCGTCGCCAGCGCCGGACGAAAATCACTGCGAGCAGAGCGAGGGCCGATAGTGGTAACAGGATCACTGTGGCATGCACAATCAATGCATGCACGGGTAGGCCGTCGATAGTGTCAAAGATGTTCATCATGCCCATCGTAAAATGGTTGACCTGTCAATTACCTATGAACTTGTGTGCTAAGTCGGCAGGTTCTTGTGTCTTCGATCGGCCCCAATTCAGTGATATTTCGGTTTTCAGGCGGCTGCCGAGTCGACCAACTTTGCCAATGGAGAAACCGGGGCGAGCCCGGCGAGCAGCTCCACACCGGCGAGGCTGCTGGTGTGGCAGTCGACGAATTCGGCGTCCGGGTGTTCGTCCAGGACGCGTGAGCAGAACTCTTCCCTGATGATCGCGGAACCGAAGATCCGCCCGTTGAGCCCGACCGGCGGATCGGGTACGGCTCCGAGCTCGGCCCGGCGCAGCGCCGAGTTGGCCGAATGGGCGAGTTGATTGCCGGCCGCCCGGCAGATCTCGGCGCACACCTCATCGGTTGCGGCGAGATCGGCGACGGGCTGGGCATAGGACGCGATGCGGGCGACTTTCGCCTCGTCGTTCTGGAGGCTGAGGTAGAGCGCCGGAAGATCCGGGAAGTCGGTCGTCACGACCCCTGTCAACCGGGTTTCGGGCCCGCGTCCATCGAAGGCACGCATCACCGCTTCGAGCCCTGCCCGGCCGATCCAGTATCCGGATCCGGCGTCACCGATCAGATAGCCCCAGCCATCGACGCGCGCCGTCCGCCTTGGCCCGACGGCCAGCGTGACCACGCCGGTTCCGGCCGCGACCATCACGCCCTGCCGAGCGCCGAGCGCGGCGAGATAATTCGTGATCGAGTCATGGGCAAGCCAGACCTGCGAGATGCCGTCGTCGGCGAGCAGCTTCAGCAACTCTGCCGCGGTGGCGTCGTCCGGTAGCCCGGTCGAGCCGATCGCGACGCCATCAACAGCACCGAACGCAGCGATGCCCACCCGAATCCGGTCGGCCAGCTGAGGCAAAACGGGGTAGTCGGTGATCACGGCGTCGGTCTCGAAGACCTCGGCAACGCCTGCCACCAGGCGGCAACGAGTCTGCCCCGCGTCAACGCTCAACACTGCGCTCATGGACACAAAATAGCCGCAACGCGCTTACACGCACTCCAGAATCCCGAAAGCTCCGTCCTTGCATCTGGCGCACACTCAGGCGCGTTGTGCCGGCGAGCACCAGCCGGTGCGCGGTCAACGGGCGAGCAGCCGCGCTCGCTCGGCTAGCCTTATTGCGTGGTCGACACCGTGCAGAATGCCCGCGAAACTCCGGATACCGAACAGCCCTGGGCCGCGCTCGGGCTCAAGGAAGACGAATACCGGCGCATCCGTGAGCTGCTGGGCCGCCGCCCGACCGGCGCCGAACTGGCGATGTACTCCGTGATGTGGTCGGAGCACTGCAGCTACAAGTCCTCGAAGATTCACCTCAAGCGCTTCGGCGCGCTGCCCCAGACCACCCCGCGGGGGGCACTGCTGGCCGGCATCGGTGACAACGCCGGCGCGGTCGACATCGGCCAGGGCTACGCCGTCACCTTCAAGTCCGAGTCACACAACCATCCCTCCTTCGTGGAGCCCTACCAGGGCGCCGCCACCGGCGTCGGGGGTATCGTCCGCGACATTTTGGCGATGGGCGCCCGGCCGATCGCGGTGATGGACGGATTGCGTTTCGGCCCGCTGGACGCCCCCGACACCGCCCGTGTGCTGCCCGGTGTGGTGGCCGGCGTGGGTGGCTATGGCAACTGCCTGGGCCTGCCCAATATCGGCGGCGAGGTTTACTTCGACGCCACCTATGCCGACAATCCCCTGGTCAACGCACTGTGCGTAGGCGTGATGCGGCACGAGGACCTGAAATTCGCGAAGGCGACCGGTGTCGGCAACAAGGTCATCCTCTACGGCGCGTCGACCGGCGCCGATGGCATCGGTGGAGCGTCCATCCTGGCGTCGGAGACCTTCGACGATTCCAAGCCCTCCAAGCGTCCCGCGGTGCAGGTGGGCGACCCGTTCATGGAGAAGCTGCTCATCGAATGCACCCTCGAACTGTTCCGGGCCGGCGTGGTCGCGGCCTTGCAGGACTTCGGCGCGGCCGGCATCTCGTGCGCCACCAGCGAGCTCGCCTCGGCCGGTGACGGCGGCATGCACTGCGAACTCGATCTGGTGCCGCTGCGTGATCACACGATGAGCCCCGAAGAGATCTTGATGAGCGAGTCGCAAGAACGCATGATGGCGATCTGTGAGCCGGACGATGTTGATCGGTTCATGGAGATCTGCGCCAAATGGGATGTGCAGGCGACGGTCATCGGCGAGCTGATCGAGGGCAACGAATTGCAGATCGACTGGCATGGCGAGCGCATCGTCGACGTCGATCCCCGCACGGTTGCCCACGAGGGGCCGACCTACGACCGCCCGCAGGCGCGTCCGGATTGGATCGACCAGCTGAACGCCGACCATGCCAACAACTTGCCGCGCGCCACCAGCGGCGCCGAACTCGCCGATCAGCTGCTGAAGTTGGTGGCCTCGCCGAATCTTTGCGATCGCAGCTGGGTGACCGATCAATACGATCGTTTCGTCCGGGGTAATTCGGCGCTCGCTCAGCCCGACGATGCGGGCATGATCCGCATCGATGAGCTCACCAACCTCGGCATCGCGCTGGCGACCGACGCCAACGGGCGCTACTGCGAGCTCAACCCCTACCTGGGGGCGCAACTCGCCTTGTCGGAGGCCTACCGCAATGTCGCAGTCGCGGGCGCGCAGCCCGTCGCGGTCACCGATTGCCTGAATTTCGGTTCCCCGGAAGATCCCGAAGTCATGTGGCAGTTCGTAGAGGCCATCAAGGGCCTGGTCGACGGGTGCGGCAAGCTCGGCATCCCGGTCACCGGCGGCAACGTGAGCTTCTATAACCAGACCGGCGGACGCAATATCTTGCCCACCCCGCAGGTGGGCATTCTCGGCGTCATCGACGATGTGCGTCAGCGCGTCCAGGGTGGCTTCTTCAACCCCGGCGACGCCATCGTGCTGCTCGGTGAGACTAAGGAAGAACTCGGCGGCTCGGCCTGGTCCGAGACCATCCACTCTCACCTCGGTGGTCTGCCGCCCTTCCCGAACCTGGACGCTGAACAGGCACTCGCCGCCGTCATGATCGAGGCGGGCCGGCGCGGGTTGCTGAGCGGTGCCCACGATCTGTCCGAAGGCGGTCTGGCGATCGCGCTCACCGAGTCCTGCCTGCGCCGCGACCTCGGGGCGAGCGTGCAATTGCCCGAAGGCTTGGACGCCACCGCAACGCTGTTCAGCGAGACTCCGGCCCGCGCGCTGATCTCACTGCCAGCCTCGAAGCTGGAGGCATTCCTCGCGTTGTGCGCCGAACATGGCGTGCCGACAGCACAGATCGGCGAGGTCAACCGTGAGCGTGTGCTTGAGGTCGATGGGCTGTTCACGCTGTCGCTGGACGTCATCAGGCAGGTTTGGCAGGCGCCCATCCCGGCGGCGATGGCCTGAGTCGAGGGGACGGTATTCCGATAGATCCTGCCTGAGCCGAGGCGGAGACAATTGCCGGGAAGTGAGCCTATCTTTTCGGATCGCGACGGCACTTCGCTCGTCCCGGCGAACCCGCAATTGCTGCCACCCGCGCTGCCTGGCAGGAGCTGATCCCCGCAGCGATGGTCTGAGTCGAGGGGACGGTATTCCGATAGATCCTGCCTGAGTCGAGGCGGAGTCAATTGCCGGAAAGTGAGCCTATCTTTTCTTTCCGGCGAACGTCGGCAATTGCGTAGCCTCGGCGACCCCGCGTACGCCTACCGGCAAAAGACCTCGCCGGGCGCCGCAACTGGCATTCGCGGTAGTGTCAGAAGCATGGTTGATGTTGCTGCTCTGCGCGAACGCACCGAGGCCGTGCTGCCGTCGGTGACCGACGATCTGATCAAGCTGGTCGCCATTCCGTCGATCAGCGCCCAGCCCGAGCACGCCGACGATGTGATGGCGGCCGCGAATGCGATCGTCTCGCATCTCAAGGCGCTCGATTGCGATCGGGTGAAGATCGTCCAGGCGGGTGGGCAGCCCGCAGTGATCGCGCATTTCGATGTCGACCCCGGCAAACCGACCGTGTGCCTGTACGCGCACATGGACGTGCAGCCGACCGGTGACCTGGCGCACTGGTCGTCCGAGCCATTCAAGGCTGACAGGCGCGGCGATCGTCTGTTTGGACGCGGCACCGCCGACGACAAGGCCGGCGTGGCCGCTCACCTCGCGGCGTTGCGTGCCTTCGGCGGCAAGCCTCCGGTGAACGTGACGGTGCTCATCGAGGGCGAGGAAGAGATGGGTTCCCCGACTCTCGGACGCATCCTCGCCGAGAACGCCGACGAGCTCAAAGCCGACCTCTATGTGGTCGCCGACTGCGGAAACTGGGGGATCGGCGAACCGGCGTTCACCACCAGCCTGCGCGGCGTCGTCGACTGCACGGTCGAGCTGCGCACCCTCAGCCATGCAATTCACTCCGGCGAGTTCGGTGGCGTCGTCCCCGATGCGCTGACCACGCTGTGCCGGCTGCTGGCCACCTTGCATGACGCCGACGGCAATGTCGCGGTCGAAGGCCTGGTGAGCAGTGAGGATACCGACGTCGAGCAGACCCCGGAATCGGTTCGTCAAGACTCCGCCGTGCTCGACAGCGTGCAGCTCATCGGCAGCGGGCCGGTCGCGTCCCGTACCTGGCTGAAGCCGGCCATCTCGGTCATCGGGCTCGACACCACCCCCATCGCGACCTCGTCCAATACGCTGATCCCTTCGGCGAGCGCCCGCATCTCGGTGCGCATCGCCCCGGGCGACACCGGCGCGAACGCTCTCGCGTGCCTTCGCAAGCATCTCGAAGAGAACGTCGACTGGGGTGCTCAGCTGGTCTTCACCGATGGCGAGGCTGCCGAGCCGACCCGCACCAGGCTCGACCCCGAGGTGATCGACAAGGCGAACTGGGCATGGCATGAGGCCTTCGGTATCGATCCGATGCAGATCGGCACGGGCGGATCGATCGGCATGATCGCCGAGTTCCAGGAGATGTTCCCGCAGGCGAGTGTGCTGGCTACGGCTGTCAGCGATCCGGACTGCCGGATGCACGGTATCGACGAGTCGCTCTACCTGCCCGATTGGGAAGCGGTCTGCCTGGCCGAGGCGTTGCTGCTTGCGGCGCTGGGCGAGTGAGGTCCCGCCAGGATTCACCCGGGTCGGCGTAGTCGGGCTTCTCCGTCTGGCTCGCAAGCCCAGAGGACTGGGGTTGGTGGCGGACGCCTCAAGGCACATCTGTCCGGTGCCGTTCACCGCGCCGCGCATCGATGGATCGGCGCTGCTCGGTGTCCGGATATCGGCGCCCGAACCCTTCCCAGAAATAAAAGAACGCGAACCTTGCGGAAATATCTGAGACAGACTTTCTTTTGATGCCCTCTGAGCCTAGCCTTACCTAAGGACGCATCGAGGGTGAGCTTTCATCATCGATGACTTCCGAGGCTTGACATCGCTGACGGGGCCGCGACAAGCGGCGAGCGGTGGGAAATCAGGCTATGACGACTGATGAGGGGGAGCGTCCCAGATGACCGATAGTGTCCCTGTCGAAGCTATCGACTGTGACCGTACGGCCCGATCCGTGACCGCGCGCATCTTGCGCGGCGCCGGCAACGCGTCGCTGCTCGCATACCGGTGCAGCCCAATGGTTTCATGTGAGGCCATGGTGCACGGCATATCTCGAAGCGGACGCCTCGTTGTAGCGGCGTGCCCCGATAGTGCCGATCCTGTGGCCGAGATGGAGCCGGGCCAAAGCTATGCCATCCGGATGGACATCACCAAGGAATCGCCGGAGCCCGGGTTCCGTCTCGTTGCCGCGACCGTGCACCTGCTCGGCGAGCTCGAGTGGCAGCCCGACTGGGCCACCGACGAACTGATCGACGCCGGTGAACTGCCGTGCGATGTGGCGGCGATCGCCAGCGCGCCAGGTGGACGCCTGGGTGTCATCACGACCGACCGCTGCCTGATTCACGATGCGGCGGGCGTCAGATCGTTTGCTTTCGACGAGCTCATCCAGGCCGACGGCAGCCCCGCGTTCCCGCTGCCAGCTGACGAGTTGGACGCTCATCACCTGGTGATGGCACTCAGCAATGACTCGCTGCGCGGCATCCGCGATTCGGTGCTCAAGGGGACGATCGAGGGGCGCCTGTGCTCACGCCAGTCCTTGCTCGCCGGTTGCCCGCATACCTGGGATCAGGTGCTTTGCGCGGACGTCGATTGCACGGGCATCACGATGCTCACGGTCGAGCCGACCGAGACCTACTCGGTTTTCGCGGCCTTTGACCGGGAGGTCGGTTGCCTCGATGAACTGAATGACCAGGTTCAGCGGCTGGTGTCCGCGACCCTGGTGACCACGCCCGGGTGGGAGAACTTCTGAACCGCCTCGGCCTGGTAACTCACGATTCGAAATCAGAGCGATAACGTGAGGCGATGCCGTAGTTCCGAATAGAACACGGCATCGCCTTATTTAGAAAAACCTCCGAGCTGCCCAGCGGCGCGAGAGCCCCCATGTGTTCAGATCAATTCGGCGAAAGCCGTCCCGAACACTCTCATGCCACGCGTTCCGGCAGGGGCAAAGGGGACTCAGTTGCCCTCGGCCAGTGCCAGCTCTTCGTCCTCGATAGCGGCGATCTTCGCGAAACGATCGTTGAACTCCTGGTCGACGAGCCCCTTGAACTCGGCACCCAGGAAGGCGTCCACGATGGCCTTGGCCACTTCGGGACCGACGACGAACGCGCCGAAGGCGATGATCTGTGAGCCATTGTTCTCGCGGGTGTGACGCGCCGTGAAGGGCTCGGAGCACACCGCGGCGCGGATTCCGCGAACCTTGTTGGCGGAGATCGAAATGCCGATTCCGGTGCCGCAGATCAGCACGCCGCGTTCGACCTCGCCGTCGCGGATGGCATGCGCGACCTTGCGCGCATAAGTTGCCGAGTACTCGGGCTCTTCGCCGTCGCCGGGCCCGTAGTCGACGACCTCATGGCCCGAGGCAATCAGGTGATCGACGATGATTCCCTTCAGGCCGAAGCCTGAACCGTCACTTCCAATTCCGATTTTCATGGGTCAATTGAACCACCCAGACCCTATAGGATCCCAGCGCAGCAGATGATCCTACAGTTGTGGCCGCAGTGGGCCATGGCTCACCGTGTCGGCGTCATTACGGCGCCAGGCGCTCCCGAACCCATATGCCGGCATCGAGCCGGTAGCGGATGCGGTCATGCAGCCGGGATTTGCGTCCCTGCCAGAACTCCCAGCTGTCGGGCACCAGCCGGTAGCCGCCCCAATGATCGGGCCTGGGCGGATTGAGACCGAATCGAGTGGTCAGCTTGGCAACATTGGCGACCAGGACGCCCCGGTTGGCGATCACCTGTGACTGCGGGGACGCCCAGGCGCCGATTCTGGAATCCAGGGGCCGGACGGCGAAGTAGGCGTCCGACTCCTCGGCACTGACCTTCTCGACCCGGCCCTCGACGCGCACGACCCGCTCCAGTTCGACCCAGTGAAATTGCAGGGCGGCATAAGGATTGCCAGCCAACTCCTGAGCCTTGCGGGAGTTGTAATTCGTGTACCAGACCAGGCCGCGTTCGTCCACGTCTTTGATCAACACCACGCGGGTCGAAGGCCTGCCATCGGCACCGACTGTCGCCAGGGTCATCGCATTGGGCTCGGTCACGTTCTTGGCCTTCTCTGCCTGGTCGAGCCAGCGCAGAAACAAGGCCAACGGTTCCGAGGTCGTGTCGGCCTCGTCCAGTTGGCCCTGTTCGTAACTCTTGCGTTGATCCGCCAGCCGCTTACCCATGCCTGCCACCGTAGTCCCAGGGCCGGCGCCGGGAGCCGGGAGGCCGGAGGATCGGCAGAACACAATGAATCCGGCGCCCGCTGGTCTCATCCATCGGACGCCGGATTCTTTACTTACCGCTTACTTCTTACGCGGCACCACGATGTTCGGGCACTCGCGGCCCTTCAAGACGTCGATGACGTTCTGCATGGTGCGCCGCTTCAACTGGTAGTAGGACTCCTCCGAGTAATAGGCGGCATGTGGAGAAAGCACCACGCGCTCGAGGCTCAGCAGCGGGCTGCCAGCCGGGATCGGCTCGGTCTCCAGCACATCGAGCCCGGCGCCGCGAAGCTTGCCCGACTGCACCGCGCGCACCAGCGCATCGGTGTCGACGACGCCGCCGCGCGCGGTGTTCACGATGATCGCGCCGTCCTTCATCTCGGCGAGCTTGTCATCGTTGATCATGTGGCTGGTGTCGGGGGTGAGCGGCACGTGAATGCTGACGATGTCGCTGCTCGCGAGCAACTCGTCTTCGCTGACGACCTTGAAGCCGTCGGCCTCGGTGGTGCCCTCAGGAATCAGCACGTCGTTGACCTGCACGGTGAAGCCCAAGCCCTTGGCCTTGGTCGCAACGGCGTGGCCGATCGCGCCAAAACCGAGCACGCCGAAGGTCTGATCGCAGAACTGATGAATCGGTGCTGCCGTTGCCAGGTCCATGGTGGAGCGGCGGGCGAGTGAATCGAGCTTCGGCAGGTTGCGCGCCACGGCCAGCGCAAGAGCGATCGCGTGATCGGCCACCGACTGGGTGCCGTAGTCAGGAACATTGACGACGGTGATGCCGCGCTCCTCGGCGGCGTCCAGGTCGATGGTGTCGACGCCGACACCGTAGCGTCCGATGACCTTCAGCTCGGGCAGCAGGTAATCCATCACCTCCGGGGTGATGTCCGCGTACTGGACGAGCAGGCCTTCCGATCCCTTCACTCGCGGATCAAGGCCGGCGTCCTTACCGCCGTCTTCCAGAATCTGGAACTCGACGCCTTCGGCCTCGGCAACACCCTGCTCGATGTCCCACGCATCGTGGTCGAGATCGGTGATCGTTACGCGCATCTTCTGGCTTCCCTTCATCGTTGAAAACTCTCGACCCGATTATCCCATATCCTCTATCAGCCGTGACACCCACATCGCGTCCCCGGCTGTCCGGCGGTTGGCCGGACTCCGCAGTCTGTCGAGCAGGCGCGATACGATCACCACGTGACGTCACCTGAGATGACTGACGATCGTCCACATGAAGAATGTGGAGTTTTCGGGGTCTACGCCCCGGGCGAGGCCGTCTCGAAGCTCACCTACTACGGGCTTTACGCCTTACAGCACCGTGGTCAAGAATCCGCCGGGATCGCTGTTTCCAACGGCAAACGGATCATGGTCTTCAAGGACATGGGTCTGGTCAGCCAGGTCTTCAACGAGGCCACGCTGAACTCATTGACCGGGCATCTGGCCATCGGGCACGACCGCTATTCGACCACCGGCGCGTCCGTGTGGCAGAACGCGCAGCCCACTTTCCGCCAGATCGGTTCGGGCGGGCTGGCGCTGGCACATAACGGCAACCTCACCAACACCGACGAGCTCGAGGAACTCCTGGCCGGGCAGGAGGACGTGCCGCACAAGGACAAGATGGACTCCTCGAACGACACGGCGTTGATCACGGCGCTGATGGCGAGCTATCCCGCCGATCGGTCCATGGAGCAGATCGCGCTGGATGTGCTGCCCAAGCTGGCCGGTGCATTCTGTCTTACGTTCATGACCGAGACCGCGTTGTATGCGGCCCGCGACCGCAACGGCGTTCGTCCGCTCGTTCTCGGACGCCTGGAGAACGGCTGGGTGGTCGCCTCCGAAACGGCTGCCCTCGACATCGTCGGCGCCACATTCGTCCGCGAGGTCGAGCCCGGAGAATTCATCACCATCGATTCGGCGGGGTTGCGTACCTGCCGCTTTGCGCAGCCGAACCGCAAGGGCTGCCTGTTCGAATACGTCTATTTGGCCCGCCCCGACACCAGAATCGCCGGACGCCCGGTGCATCCGACCAGAGTCGAGATCGGACGCCAGCTGGCCAGGGAATATCCGGTCGAGGCCGACATGGTGATGCCGGTGCCCGAATCAGGAACCCCGGCGGCGCTCGGTTACGCGAATGAATCGGGAATCCCGTTCGGTATGGGGCTGGTCAAGAACTCCTACGTGGGCCGCACATTCATTCAGCCGTCACAGTCCATCAGACAACTGGGCATCAGGCTGAAACTCAATCCGTTGCGCGAGGTCATCACAGGCAAGCGGCTGGTGGTGGTGGACGACTCGATCGTGCGGGGCAACACCCAGCGGGCGTTGATCCGGATGCTGAGGGAGGCCGGCGCCACCGAAGTTCACGTGCGGATCAGCAGCCCGCCCGTCGAGTGGCCATGCTTCTACGGTATCGATTTCGCCACCCGGGCCGAGTTGATCGCGCCCGGGCTGAGCACGGCAGAGATTGCCCAGGCCATCGAGGCCGACTCGTTGGGCTATGTCAGCTTGCCGGGATTACAACAGGCGGTCGGTCTGGACGCCGGGCAGCTGTGTTCGGCCTGCTTCGACGGCCACTACCCACTTCATATTCCCAGCGAGGCGGCGGCCACGCTGGGCATCGATCAGGAGGACGCGTGAGACCCCGCCAATCGCCTGTAGGGGGCCGGCTGGGCCGAGCGGTCGACGCCGGTGGCTCGGCGTGGCGGCGTCCACATCACATCGGCGCTCTATCCGAGAGCGCCGGCACACGAGAGGTGGCCCAGTGACCGAATCTGCCTATGCCCGCGCCGGCGTCGACATCGATGCGGGTGACCGTGCCGTCGAACTCATGAAGGCCCATGTGGCGAAGGCGACCAGGCCCGAGGTGATGGGGGCGCTGGGCGGCTTCGCGGGCTGCTTCGATGCCTCCGCGCTGAAGGACTACCGGCATCCGGTGCTGGCCACCAGCACCGACGGGGTGGGCACCAAGGTGGCCGTCGCGCAGGCGATGGGCGTCTACCACACCGTTGGCTGGGATCTGATCGGGATGCTGGTGGACGACCTGGTCGTCTGCGGAGCGGAGCCGCTGTTCGTCACCGACTACATCGCGTGCGGGCATGTGGTGCCCGAGCGGATCGCCGGAATCGTGTCGGGCATCGCCGAGGCCTGTGCCGGCGCGGGGGCCGCGCTGCTGGGCGGGGAGACCGCCGAGCACCCGGGCCTGATGGGCGTCGATGACTTCGACATGGCCGGCGCCACCGTCGGCGTGGTGGAGGCGGACGAGATGCTCGGTGCCGAACTGGTGCGTCCGGGTGACGTGATCGTCGCGATGGCGTCGTCCGGTCTGCATTCGAACGGCTACTCGTTGGTGCGGCGGGTCTTGCTCGAAGACGCCGGACTGAAACTCGACCATCCCGTCGCCGAACTGGGGCGGACGCTGGGCGAGGAGCTGCTGGAGCCGACCCGGGTGTACGCGCTCGACGCACTGGCATTGATCGCCGGCGTCGAGGTACACGCCATGAGCCACATCACCGGCGGAGGGTTCGCCAACAACCTTGCCCGCGTGCTGCCGAACGGTGTAGCGGCGCGCATCGACCGTGCCAGCTGGACGCCGTCGCCGGTCTTCGAGCTGGTGCGCCGGCTCGGCAAGGTGAGCCGGCCGGATATCGAGGCGACGCTCAACATGGGCGTCGGCATGGCTGCCGTGCTGGCTCCCGACGCGGCGGACGCAGCAGTCCGGCTGCTGGCCGGCCGGGGCATCGACGCCTGGATCTGTGGCGAGATCGTCGCTGCTCCCGATGCCGAGGGTCGAGTGGAACTTGTCGGGGAGCATCGCTGAAGGCCGCACTCTGTATCGGTCTGAGTCGCTCGCCCGCCCGCCAGAGGTAAGGACGGCGTGGCCGGGCGAGTCGTTCCCCTGCCGGATCTCCCTGATTTTTTCGATGAGATGAAACTGGCCGTGGGAAGCCTGTTGATCCCGTTATCAGGATCGGTCGCGCCATCTCGATTGTGATCAACGGGCGATCCTGCTTTGGCCTCGCGGCGTTCGATTGGGTAGCCTAGGTGCCACGACAGTTTCTTATTCACATTGCCGCGGCCGAGGCCGCGAGGGACAAAGCGAGGGGGTCGACCCGATATGGGGCGCGGCCGTGCAAAGGCGAAGCAGACAAAGGTAGCTCGCGATCTGAAGTATCGTTCGGTGAACACCGATCTGGCTTCACTCGAGCGAGAGCTCCGTGGGGACTCGAACAAGGTAGAGGACATCTACTCCGAGATTCCGGAGCAATACGCCGATCTAGCTGCTCAGTACGACGAAGACGACGCAGTCGCCTATGACGATACCGAGGACGACGAGGATCGTCGCTGAATACAGCCTCGCGTGGAGGTCCCATCGTGTGGACGCAAGACCGGGTGTTGCCCGGCTACCAGGCATGCTCTTGGCAGCTTGAGGACGCGATCTTGGCCGACGGCGAACCCGATCGTCCGTTGACTGCGACATTGGTGCGGCGTCAGGAGCCACACCATCATCGCGCAGTGCTCTACGTACACGGGTGGAACGACTACTTCTTCCAGACTCATTTGGCGGACTACTGGGACAGACGAGGTTTCGACTTCTACGCGGTGGATCTGCGGCGATATGGACGCAATCTGCGGCCAGGCCTGTTCGCCGGTTACATCACGAACCTGGCCGATTACAGCGCGGAACTTGACGAGAGCTACCGGCTGATCGCTGAGGACGGCCACGACCTGATCACCTTGACCGGGCATTCAACCGGCGGATTGATCACTGCGTTGTGGGCAGCTCAGAGTGATCGGCCCGTCAACGGCCTGGTGTTGAATTCACCGTGGCTCGACATGAGCGGATCCAGGCTGGGCCTACGGGCCATGCGTCCGCTTTTGGAGGGGGCAGCGGCGCTTCGGCCCACCTCCGGCATTTCGACGAGCGAATCCGAGCTCTACGCGCAGTCCATCTCCAGCTCGATGAATGGCGAATGGGATTACGATCTCGACTTCAAATCGAACAAGGGCTTCGTGCCGAGATTGGGCTGGGCGAAGGCGATCGTGGCCGGGCAACATCAGGTGGCCGCCGGGCTCGACATCGGCTGCCCGGTGCTGATGATGACCAGTGCGCGGAGCAACTTGTCCGCCGCGGTGTGGGACGACTCGCTGAAGTCGGTCGATCTGGTGCTCGATGTGGAGAAACTAGGGGCGTTGGCCTGGAAGCTGGGCCCGGTGGTGACGCTGGTGAGAATCGAGGGCGGGATGCACGATCTGATCCTGTCACCGCACCCGGTGCGCGACGAGGTCTTCGCCGAGATGACGCGCTGGCTCAAGGTTTACGTTCGCTGAGGGTGCTCGCGGCTATGCCGCTCAAATGTGGCCAGGGGCGGGGTCGAACCGCCGACCTTTCACTTTTCAGGCGAACGCTACTACCAACTGAGCTACCTGGCCATGGCGACCCCGACGGGACTCGAACCCGCGACCTCCGCCGTGACAGGGCGGCGCGCTAACCAACTGCGCTACGGGGCCAGATCGCTTTGCCTGGTTTAGGCAACTCGGAAACTATAGCGTGGTTTTCGAGCGGAATGCAAAACGGCACTGCCTCAACTGTTCGCTTCGGAAATGAGCGCTTGTCAGTGCCACTTTGATGGCTAGTTTCGTCCTCGAGCATCGCCCCGGACGAGTATGGCGTTGTCGCCGGCACCGCCTTCCGCTGGCGGCTCTCCTAGGATGGATCCATGAGCACAATCGAACGACCAGTCGTACTCATCACAGGCGCGAGCCGGGGCATCGGACGAGCAATAGCCGACGCTCTCGCCGGCGAATGGCGGATCCTGGTCGGCGGTACCCGTCTCGAGTCGGTTCAGCCGGCCGTCGATGCGCTTCCGGACGCGGCGCCCTTTGTTGCGGATCTGACCGATCCAACTGCCGTTGGGGCCGCAGTAGCGCAATTAGACCGGCTGAACGCTGTCGTCCATTCGGCCGGCGTCAGCGAAGGATCGACGGTCGAGGAGACATCGCGCGAGCAATGGGCACACCAGTTCGAACTCAACGTCGTGGCAGTCGCCGACCTGACACGAATGCTGCTGCCGTTATTGCGCGCCTCCCGCGGTCACGTGGTGGCCATCAACTCAGGTTCCGGGTTCACCTCCAACCCCGGAAACGGGCCATACTCGGCGTCCAAATTCGCATTGCGGGCCTTCACCGACGCATTGCGCGAAGAGGAACGCGGGCGCCTGCGGGTCACCTCCATTCATCCCGGACGCGTCGACACCGACATGCAAAGGCAGATTCAGGAGCGACTCGGGCACGAATACCAGCCAGAGAAGTACCTGAAGCCGTCATCGATCGCAGCCGCCGTCAAGTTGGCGTTGGATGCGAGCGAGGACGCCACTGTCGAGTCGGTCGCCGTGCGTCCATCGGGGCTGCCCAGGTCTGAGAGACCTTAGCGGCACCGTCGTCGCGGCGCGGAGCCCGGGCACCTCACGGAGGGCAGTCCGTCGAGCGATGGACTGGACAACTGATCCGGTGCTTTCGCGGCCCCGGGTATCGTTCGAGGTGGCCGGCGAGCGTCCAAGAAGTCGAAGAATGGGTGGGGCAGTGGATCAACGGGAGACCACTCGATTGCTGCAGCAGGTCGCCGATGGCGAGATATCGGTCGACGACGCGGTGCAATCTCTGCGGCAAGCGCCGATCGAAGACCTCGGATTCGCCAAGCTCGATCTGCACCGTGGCCTTCGGCAGGGCATTCCCGAAATCGTTTATGGCGCGGGGAAAACCTCCGAGCAGGTGCAGCAGATCACGGCGGCACTGTTGGACGCCGGTCAGCACACCGTGATCGTGACACGCTTCGACCTCGAACCAGCTCTCCAACTCGAACAAAGCACAGGCGAGCAGGTCGGCTTTCGATACTTTCCCGAGGCGCGCATCGCCGTCGCCGGCGTGCTGCCCATCCCGGACGGTGTGGGGAAGATCGTGGTGGCCACCGGCGGCACCAGCGATCAAGCCGTCGCCGAGGAGGCCGCGGTGACCGCAGAGGCGCTGGGCAACGATGTCGTCCGGCTCTACGACGTCGGTGTAGCAGGCTTGCACCGGCTGCTCGCGCACACCGACGAGATCATGGAGGCGTCGGTCATCATCGCGCTGGCCGGCATGGAAGGCGCGCTGGCAAGCGTGATCGCGGGGCTGGCCGATTGCCCGGTGATCGCTGTTCCCACCAGCATCGGTTACGGCGCCTCCTTCGGCGGCCTTGCCGCTTTGCTGACCATGCTGAATTCGTGCGCGAGCGGGGTCAGCGTCGTGAACATCGACAATGGATTCGGGGCCGGCTATCTGGCCAGCATGATCAATCACCTGGGAGTGAAGAAGTGAAGACGCTCTATCTGGATCTCGGCATGGGTGCGGCCGGCGACATGCTGACCGCTGCCCTGCTGGAGCTGATGCCCGAGCGGCGCGACGAGTTCTTGCGGTTGATGAACGGGCTCGGGCTGCGCGGAGTTACGGTCGAGGCCGAGCCGAGTGTGAAGTGTGGAATCACCGGTACGCACGTGGATGTGCAGGTGAACGGCGAGCACGAACAAAGCCTCGACGTGGACGACCATGTGGCCGCCGCCGACATGCCTGAGCGCGGCCGCGTCATGGACGCCACGGAACAGCGGCCTCATGATCATGATGATCACCACCACCGTCATGGCCACCCGGGAGAGGCTCCGGACGAGGGCGACGCGCACCATCACCATCACTCGCACACCAGCTACCCGCACATCGTCGAACTGATCTCGACGCTCGCGATCGGCGACCGGGCCCGCACCGACGCGATCGCCGTTTACTCGCTGCTCGCCGACGCGGAGTCTGCGGTGCACGGCATGCCGGTCGACCAGGTGCACTTCCACGAAGTGGGGGAGCTGGACGCCATCGCCGACATCGTCGGATGCAGCGTGCTGATGAGCTGGCTCGAGCCCCGTCGGGTGCTGGCCTCGTCACTGAATGTGGGCAGCGGAAAGGTTCGTTGCGCGCATGGCATCGTCCCGGTGCCGGCACCGGCAACCGAGCGACTGCTGCGAGGCATTCCCGTTTATGGCGGCACCATTCGCGGCGAACTGTGCACTCCCACGGGGGCCGCGCTGATCAAGCACTTCGTGGACGAATTCGTGGCCACCATGCCGCCGATGCGCGTCACCGCTGCGGGCTACGGGATGGGCACCAAAGATTTCGAGGCCGCGAATTGCGTCCGCGCATTGCTGGGGGAAGTAGCTGACCCGGATGCCGGGAAGCAGGGGCCGGCAGACGCAAAGCCCGTCACCGACAATACGGACGGGCCTGGTGCCGGTGATGCTATTCGGCTGGGTACCGGCGGCAGCGATCGGGCAGAAGCGACCGTTACTGATGTCGACGATGTCGATCTCACGACCACCGGCTCGACCGATGAGGTCGTTGAACTCAGCTGCAACCTGGACGACATGACCGGAGAGGCGATCGCCTACGCCCAGCAGAAGCTCTTCGCTGCCGGTGCTGTCGAAGTTTTCACCACCGCCGTCAGCATGAAGAAGGGACGCCCAGGTGTGCTGCTCACCTGCCTGTGCCCGACGGTGGTCAAAGACGTCGTAGTGAGAACCATATTCGCGCACACAACGACCATCGGCGTGCGCGAACATATCTGCCACCGGTACACCCTCGAACGCTCCGAGCAGACGGTCGAAACACGGTTCGGGCCGGTACACGTCAAGGTCGCCGCCGGATACGGGGTCGAGCGCCGCAAACCCGAGCACGAAGATCTCGCGGCCATCGCCGAGCGCGAGCACATCAGCTTGGAGGAGGTCCGTCGCGCCGTTCCGTGACACTGACGTGGGATTAAGCACCGCCCGACTTGTTACGTTCCTCATCGCTGAAAGCTGCCGCCTTCTTGGCGGCGGCTCCGTCCGCTCCGCTGGCCATTGCCGAGCGAAGCCTGCTGATCGATCCGGATGCGGCCTGATAGGCGTCCGAACTGTTGGCGCGGGCGTAGCTCAGCGAATAGTCGGCGGCGATGCCCATCTTGGCACCCTGCTCGATGGCATCCTGGTCGGCGCCGAGATAGAGGAACGTCCAGGAGTAGGTCTGTTCTTGGGTGGTGATCATCTGGCGGACGACCGGGTAGCTGAACTCGCGGGAGGCGTTCTCCAGCCCGTCGGTAACGATCGCGACGACCACCGTGGCCGGACGCCGATCTTCGGAAAGCGCTGCGAGCCTGGCGCCGAGCTCATTGACCGTGCGTCCGATCGCATCGAGCATTGCGGTCGTGCCGCGAGGGATGATCTCGAGCGGCGGGACCTCGGCGAGCGGCAGATCTTGGTAGCCGACCTCGTACTTGTCGTCGAACCGGGCCAGCGAGACCAGGCATTCACCCGGCAGCTTGCGCTGCTCGGCGATGAACGCGTCGAATCCGCCCTCGGCGTCGCTGCGGATGGACTGCATCGAACCGGAACGATCGATGATCGCCTGAATATAGGTGAGGTTCGGGTTGGTCATGACTTGTTCTCCAAGAGCCCCCGCAGATAGCCGATCTGGCCGAGGTGTTGGGTGATGTCGTTGACGACCGAGACCAGACGCACCTCCGCCGTCACCTTGAAGGGATCATCAAGAACGGCGTCAAGATCATCATCGCTCAACCCGTCCAGGATCTGCAGCGTCGCCTGATGAACCGCGTCATAGTAGTCGCTCAACAACGCCGGATCGTCGAGGCAGAACGCGCGAACCTGCTCGGCCGTCTGCCCATAACCCATCGCGCCGGGTTCATAGGGAAGCGCGAACCGCTCTTCCCAGCCGGATTGCGAGTAAACCTGCGGACGCTTACCGATCGGCGCCATCTGGGCGTCCTCGCAGCGCCCGATGTGCCACGCCAGCCAGGCGATGTGGTTCGCTTCGGGAGCGGGCTGCCAGAGCAATTGCCGGGCGCTCAACCCCTCGATCGAGGTGGGCAATTCCTCCGCGACGCGTCCGAAGCCGTCCCGCAGGATGTCCAGAGCATGCATCAGATCAGTCCTTTCTCGGTGAGCCAATCAGAGGCGATCTGTGACGACGGAAGCTGATCGTCCACACTTCGCTGATTGAGTGCGATCAGATCGTCCAAGCTGAGTTCGGCCGTGACCTTGTTGATCACCGCCGCAGCGTCGTCGTCCACAGCATCGGACGCGATCGGAACCACGTTCTGCGGCAGGATAAGCGCCTCGGGATCGCTCAACCCCACCAGATCATTGGCCGCAATCGCCGGGCTCGACGAATAGATATCGGCAACCTGCACGGTGCCGTCGGTCAGGGCCTTCACGGTCAACGCGGAACCGGAGTCCTCAATGGGGGTCAGGCTGCCCTCCACCCCGTAGACCTCTTTCAGACCCGGAATGCCGTAGGGGCGGGTCTCGAATTCGGAGTTCGCGCCGATCGTCACCGGCTGGGGGAGTTTGGCCAGGTCAGCGATCGACTCCAGCCCGTACTCGTCGGCGGTTGCGCGGGTCACCGTGTAGGAATCCTGATCGGTCGCCTCTGCGATGTCGAGTGCGCGCAGACCGTCGGGCAGCGAATCGCTCAACGCGGCGAGGACTTCATCCGAAGTGCCGGTGGCTTTCGACTCGTCGATGTATTGCAGAAGATTTCCGGTGTATTCGGGAAGAAGATCGATGGAGCCGGATTCAAGCTCGGGCATGTAAACCTCGCGCTGACCGATCTGGTATTGACGATCAACCTGGTAGCCGTCGGCCTCCAGCGCCTGCGCATAGAGCTCTGCGATGATCTCGTTCGAGTAGTACTGCTGCGATCCGATGACGAGGGTTTGACCGTCACCTGATGAGGCGGATCCTCCGGAATCATCGAGTGGATCGTCCGACCCACAAGCGGCCAGCGTCAGCGCGAGCAACACAGCGCTCAACAATGCGGGGAGTTTCTTCATCGGGCCCTCCTTGGTTGACTTCTTGCAACGCTAACGCGTCCCTGTGACAAAAAATGCGGGCACGAAAAATGCCGCGTCCTGTTCACCAGTGGAGAACGCGCACGTCACTGCGTGATACCGAAGGCAGCAGCCAGTTCCGCTTTGGTGGGGGCTCCGGCCTGCGCGCCCACCTTCAAGCAGGCATGGGCGCCGGCCGCACTGGCCAACCCGGCGGCACGCTCAAGCTCGTATCCCTGGGCCAGTAGCGAGGCCAATGCTCCGACGAAGGTGTCTCCCGCGCCGGTCGAATCCACCGGAGTGACCGGGTAGGAATCGATTTTGGAAACCGTGCCCTCGGCGGCCAGCCAGGAACCCTCGGCGCCGAGCGTGATGATCACATTGACCGCGTACTGGTCGGCAAGCAGCCGGGCGATCGCCGCGTAGTCCTGGCCGGGCTGCTCGGGCAGGCCCGCAACGGTGATCGCTTCGAACTCGTTCACGACGAGAAGATCGACATCGGGCAGTAGCTCGGCGACCGGGGCGGCGGGCGCAGCGTTGAAGATGGTCATCGCGCCGCGCCGATGCGCGATCGCCAGCGCGGCGATCACCGACGGTGTCGGTATCTCTAGCTGTAGGACGACGATGTCGCCGGTCCGCAACTCGGCGAGCCCCGCTTCGACCCGTTCCTCATCGACCGCGCCGTTTGCTCCTTCGATGACGATGATGGCGTTTTGGCCCGAATCGGTGCGGGTGACGACAGCGAGACCGGTGTTCAGCCCGCTCACTTCGTCCACATGGGTGGTGTCGACGCCATGGAAGCGGAGATTGTTGGCCATCACCGGGCCGAATTCGTCGTCCCCAACGCATCCGACAAAACGAGTGGACGCTCCCAGCCGGGCTGCGGCGACTGCCTGGTTGGCGCCCTTGCCGCCGGCATCGTGCGCGACGGCATTGCCGTGCACGGTCTCTCCGAGCTTGGGATAAACCGAGGTGCTGATCAGCAGATCCTGATTGATGCTGCCGACGACATAAACCTGGTGCTCATTCACTCGACCAGGGTACCGGGCGGACGCCCGGCCGGATCTTCCATCGTCATGCCAAAGCGCATGCTTGTCGCCGAGCGGTGATGAACAGGGAGTGCCGCCGGCCAAAGCGGACTGAGTAGCGCTGCTCACCGGAGCGTATCCGGCCACCGGACCGATGGCCGCAGCCTGCGGTCAGCGGCGAAGCAGTCGGCGCAACCCTGTGCTGAGCCCGGCGAAGCCGAGCTCGCCGATGATCGCAAGAGCCACAGCAAGAATGGACGCGGCCAGCATCTGCGGATAGTCCTGCGTCTTCAGCCCGAGGAAGAGGTAGCGGCCCAACCCGCCGCCGCCGACGTAGGCGACCAGGGTGGCGGTCGCGATCACCTGCAGGGTCGCCGAGCGGAGACCACCGATCAATTGGGGCAGGCCCAGCGGAATCTCCACCTTGGTGAGCAGCTGCCAGCCGCTCATGCCCTGCGCGCGGGCAGCATCGATCGTGGTCGCGGGAATCGCATCGATACCGGCATAGGCGCCGGCGAGTATCGACGGCAGGGCGAGGACCGCCAGCGCCGCGAGCGGGGCGCCGACACCCACGCCCGACATCAGGGCGATCAGGGTCAGCACGCCCAGCGTGGGGAGAGCTCGTGCCGCCCCGGTTGTGCCGACGACCAGTCCACGGCCGTGTCCGGTGTGTCCGATCCAATAGCCGAGGGGGATCGCGATCGCTGCCGCGGCTCCGGTGGCGATCAGCGTATAGAGCAGATGCTCGCCGAGCCTGGCCCAAACGCCGTCGGTGCCGCTCTGGTGCGTCGGATCGGCTATCCACGCGAATGCCTGGGTGAGGTAGTTCATGCGCGGCTCCTCGTCCATGGCAGGGCGAGGCGGCCCAGCAAGACCAGTAGGCGGTCGACGGCGACGGCCAGCAACGCTGTGCCGATGATGCCGGTGACGATCTCACCCATGATGCCGCGCTGGAATCCGTCGGTGAACAAGGTGCCCAGGCTCGGGATGCCGAGGACGGCGCTGGCGGTCACCAACGCCATGGTGGAGACCGCGACGACTCTGATCCCGGCGAGCAGCCCCGGACCGGCCAAAGGAAGTTCTACTCTGAAGAACCTCTTGGCCGTGGAATAGCCGAGAGCAGTCGCGGAGATGATCGTGTCGTGGTTGACCCCGCTCAAGGCGTCGGCCGTCGAACGCACCATCAATGCGATGCCATACAGCGTCAGGGCCACGACGACGTTCACCGATGAGCGGACCGAGGTGCCGATCAGGGCGGGCAACACGATGAGTAGCGGAAGGGAAGGGATCGCATAGATCAAGGAACTTCCCGTGACAAGCAGGGATCGCCATCTGGGGTGGCGATAGGCCAGCCAGCCCAGCGGCAGCGACAGCAGGAAGCTGAGCAGGACCGGTGGCAGCGCGAGCAAGAGATGGCTCGACAAGGCCTGCCAGATCGTTGCCCCGTTGTTCTGCACCCAGTTCACGATGGACGACCATCTGATCGTCGGGCCGGATTTGTTTCCGGATGGTCAGCCGACGCGCGTCGTGGGGAGGCAGCGGACTTCTCCGGGTATTTGCTGGCATGGTCCGGTTGATCTGCGGAGGATCGTGGTGCCGCGGGATCTGTCGTCCTGCCGGTCTGAGCCACTCGCCCGACCGGGCGTCCTTGCTGGTCGAGGACCAGTTGTGCCCCACCGGTCTCTCGAAGCTGCAGGGCCAAGGTGGCGTCGACGCCGAGAAAGTTGGCGACGAAGTCGTTGGCCGGGTGGGCGATCAGTTCGGTGCTGGTGCCCTGCTGTTCGATGCGTCCTTTTTCGGCGAGGACGACGATGTGGTCGCCCAGAGCGAGCGCCTCGGCGATGTCGTGGGTGACGAAGAGAATAGTGATGCCGAGTTTGCGCTGCAACTCGCGTATTTCGCGCTGCAGATCGGCGCGGACGATGGGGTCGACTGCGCCGAAGGGCTCGTCCATGAGCAGCAATTTGGGGTTCGCGGCGAGCGCCCGGGCAACCCCGACGCGCTGTTGCTGCCCGCCGGACAGCTCTGCCGGATACCGGGCGGCGAGTTGCGGATCGAGGCCGACCAGGTGCATGAGCTCGCGGGCATGGGCCTGCGCCGGTGCCTTTTTGACGCCGTTGAGACGGGGAACGGTTGCGATGTTGTCGATGACCCGGCGGTGGGGGAGCAGGCCCGATTCTTGCATCACATAGCCGATCGTGCGCCGCAGCTTCACCGGATCGAGTTCGGCGGTGTCGCGTCCGTCGATGAGGACGCGTCCGCTGGTGGGGGTGACCATCCGATTCACGCTGCGCAGCAATGTGGTCTTGCCCGAGCCGGACGACCCGACGAGCACGGTGAGGCTGCCGGGCTCGACGCTCAGGTTGACATCTTCCACCGCGACGGTCGGTTCTTGACCCGGTCTCGGGTATCGCTTGGTGAGGTGATCGAAGCGCACCCCCGGGGCGCGGTCCGGCGATGGCTGCGTGGCTACGGGGTTCTCGGCTGCCATGAAGTCACATTAGTCACGACCGGCAAATGGTGGCGGTTTTCAGGCGACCGAGGAGTTTCGTACCACGAGGCGAGGGCCGACGAATTCGACACCATGTGACTGCTTGCCGTCCATCGCCTCCGCGAGCCTTTGGGCGGCGAGACGCCCGACGTCTTCGAGATTCATGTCGATGCTGGTGAGCATCGGCCGTGCCCCTGCGGTGAGAATCTCCCAATTGTCGTGGCCCACCACGGCCACCGATGAGGGGACCGCACGGTCCATGTCATGCAGGGTGTCCAATGCGCCGCGGGCGACCTGATCGCTGCCGCAGATGACCCCGTCGGTCTCGGGATGCTGAGTGATGGCCGTGTGCATCGCTGCCCGCCCCCAGGCCTCGGACCAGTCCCCGAAGTAGGGCCGACCGCCGGCGGGTTCGAGGCCGGCTTCCTGTAATCGTTCGACGGCTCCGCTGACTCGTTCGACCGAGGCGCCATAGCTGCGATCGCCGCCGATGACCGCGATATGGCGGCGTCCGGACATGATGAGGTGATCGGCCGCGAGACGCCCGGCACTCGTGTTGTCGTAGACGATGGAGCAATCCTCGGGGTCGTCGGAGGCCGCATATGCGTAGACGACCGGCATGGGAATGTTGTGGCCGAGGGAAGGCCTGGGGTCGGGACGTGCTCCCACGATGATCAGCCCGTCCACGCGCCGCTCCATGAGGACGCCGAGATGGTAGCGCTCTCGGATCGAGTCGCCCCGCGCGTCACACAGCAGGACCGAGACCTTGTTGAGGCCGAACGCGTCCTCCGCGCCCATCAGTAGCGGGATCGAGAAGCGGCCCTCAAGGTCGTGGGTGATCAGTCCCACGGTTCCGGTGCGGCCGGTGAGCAGCGATTTCGCCAGGGTGTTCGGGACGAAACTCAGTTCGCCGGCGGCCGCTACCACGCGTTGGCGGGTTTTCGCGCTGACATCGCTGCGGCCGTTGAGCGCCTTCGAAGCGGTTGAGATGGACACCTTGGCGAGCTTTGCGACATCAACCAGCGTCGGTTGGCGCGACGATCGAAAAGGTATCGCATCCGTCGACGACATGGTTACCTCTTCCTCGAAAACCTCAGGCTTTCACGGGACTCTACACGGTCGTCCACGATATGGCGCTGTCAGGCGGGTTCGCAACGCTCAGGTAACGAAAACGAGTGGGGGTTGACGACGCCGACCCAGCGTGTCAATATTGTCGCAAACCTTTTCGAAGGTTTCGGACAGGGAATGACCCCCGTCTCCCCGTCCCATAGGGACTCTCGAAGTGGAGAGGACCATTCATGAGAATCCGTACCTTCTTGGCCGGTGCCGCCGCGCTGAGTATCGGCATCGGGCTGACTGCCTGCGGTGGCAGTGAGACCCCTGGCGGTACCGACGGCCAAACGGCCGACAGCGCGTCCGCCGTCGGTATCGATGACGGCACAACACTGACCATGTGGACTCGCGCTCCTTTGGAGCGCCAGGCCAAGAATGCCGTCGAGGCCTATAACAATTCCCATCAGAATCAGGTGCAACTGGAAATCCTGCCCAACGACGACGTCGAAGGAAAGGTCGGCGCGGCGGTCCAGACCGACTCGTTGCCCGACATCCTGGCCGGCGATGTGGTGCGTATCCCGTACTGGGTCGAGCAAGGGGTGTTCGCCGACATCACGTCGCAGATCGAGGCCCTGCCCAACAAGGACGATCTGCAACAGGGCCACATCGACGCAGGCACCCTCGATGGTTCGATGTACACGCTCCCATTCGTGACCGATATCTCGGTGATGGTCTGGAACAAGGACCTCTACGAAGAAGCCGGACTGAATCCGGACGAGGGCCCGACCACTGTGGCCGAGTTTCAGGAGCAGGCTGCCAAGGTCGCCGAACTGAACAAGGACGGCGTCTCGGGCAGTTACCTCGCCGGTCAGTCCGGCGGCGCGCTGGTCTTCACCTTGTTCCCGATGATGTGGGCCAGCGGCGAGGAGGTCATCCAGGACAACCAGGCCAACCTGAACTCGGACGCCGCCAAACAGGTCTACCAGGCGTACAACGATCTGGCTGCGATGCCGAACGGTTTGGGCGCAGGCTCCAAGGAGGAGACCGGAGCGACCTGGACCGCTCCGTTCCAGGACGGCAATGTCGGGGTCATGCAGTATCCCTACACCGCGGTGAGCGGACTGTTCGAGACCGCCGACTTCGATATCGGCGTGGCGGGCATCCCCGGCACCGACGGCGGCCAGTCCACGTTCCTCGGCGGCGACGCCTTGGGTATCTCCAACAGCTCCGAGAACGTCGACCAGGCCTGGAATTTCATGGCCTGGTTGATGTCCGATGAGGCGCAGCAAGAGGTCTTCGCCGACAATAACGACACTGCGTCCAACCTGACCGTGCTCGAGAACGGCTATCAGGACGCAGATCCGCGCACGCTGATCGCCAATGCGACCATCAAAGACGGACGCACGCCGGTCGCGACCGCGTTCAATGAGGCATTCAACGCGGCGGGCTCACCCTGGCAGTTGCTGATCCAAGATGCGGTGTGGGGCGACGGATCGAAGGTGGACGAGTCGAACGACTCGATCACCTCGGTTCTCGGCGGCTAGCCCGACCTCGGACCGGGTGCGATTCGCCATCGGCGGGCAACACCCGGCCCGATCCCTGATCCGCTTTCGCAAGCGAGGAATTATGACCATTCAAATGAGCGCGCCCCCGGCGGCAGCACAGCCACGCCGCGCACCTTCGCCTACCGGGAGGCGAAGACCGGTTGGGCTTTCGCCTCACCCGTCTCCCTGATCCTGCTCGTGCTGTTCGTCGCTCCGATCGTCCTCGTCCTGGTGATGTCGGTATCGAAGTGGACGTTGATGGGCGGCAACCGCGGGCTCGACGGCATGGAGAACTTCGCCAAGGTGCTGAAGGACCCGATGCTGATGGACTCGGTGTGGTTCACACTCAAATACACCGTGATCACCACCATCATCCACATGCCGGTCGCACTTGGCCTCGCACTGCTCGTGCAGGAGGCACGCCGGTGGAACAACTGGCTGCGGACCGCGATTCTGGTGCCGTCGGCGCTCGGTATCGCGTCCGCATCGCTGTTGTTCTACGCGCTGTACTCGCCACAGGTCGGCCCCATCAACAAGGTGCTCGCCTCGCTCGGCCTGTGGGATCAGAATGCCTCGCTGCTCGGCACCCCCTCAGGTGCGCTGTGGGGGACGGTTTTTCTGGTTGTCTGGCACTTCTCCGGGTTTTACATGCTGCTGATCATGGTCGGCCTGCAGGCGATTCCCACCGACGTCTACGAGGCCGCGCGCATCGACGGCGCCAACCGGTGGCGGACGTTCACCGAGGTGACCCTCCCGCTGCTCAAACCCACCATCGCCATGACGCTGATCATGTCGATCACCGGCTCGCTGCTCGCCTTCGACCAGTTCTATGTGCTCACCAAGGGCGGACCGAACAACTCGACGATGACGGTGGTGCAGCTCATCTACCGTTACGCATTCGAGACGAAGAAGGACCTGGGCATGGCGGCCGCGCTGTCCGTGCTGGTTCTGGCGGCACTGATCGTGATCAACGCCGTGCAGCTGCGGGCCATGGGCGTGTCCGGCAAGGAGGAGAAGTGAACCACAATTCCGCTTCGAAGACGGTCTACTACGTCTTGACCAGCTGCCTGGCAATCACCTTCCTCGCGCCACTGGTGTGGGCGGTCATCAGTTCGGTGTCGCCAGCCCCTGGCACCGCCCAACTCGAAGGCTTCGGCTTCGGCAACTATCGATCGTTGTTCGACTACAGCCTCGGATTGCCGACCTATCTGTGGCATTCGGTTGTGGTCTCGGTGGTCGCCGTCGTCGTCACCATGCTGGCTGCGGCTACCGGTGGCTATGCTTTTGCGCGGTTCAATTTCCGCGGCAAGAATCTGCTCTTCGTGCTCGTGCTGTCGGTGATGATGGTGCCGGTGGCGGCGCTGTTGATTCCGCTCATCGTGTGGATGAAGCAGATCGGTCTGGCTGATTCGCTGGTCGGCGTGGGTCTCGTGCTGACGCTGTTCCAGTTGCCGTTCGGTGTCTTCATGATGCGCAACTCGTTCGCCGCCATTCCGAAGGAGCTGGAAGAGGCCGCGAAGATTGATGGTTGCAGCGATCTGGGTGCGTTCTTCAAAGTGATGTTGCCGACCGTGCTGCCCGCACTCATCACCGTCGGGCTCTTCGCATATCTGGCGGCCTGGAACGATTTCATGGTCTCGCTGTACCTGGTCTCCATGGACAATGCGCCGCTGCCCCTGGCACTGGTCAATATGCGTCAGAAGGCTATGGGGGTCATCGACTACGGCAGCACCACGGCGGGTGTCGTCATCTTGACCCTGCCGGCGCTGGTTCTTTTCCTCGCCCTTCAGAAGTACTACGTCAAGGGCTTCACCTCCGGCGCGGTCAAGGGCTGACCGACGTGCAGCGAAGGAGCACAATGCATATTCAGGCCGGCTTCTCCCCGGTCGTGCCCGGTGCAGGAGCACTGCGTCCGCTGGGTATCGACCATGCGCGCATCACCGGTGGTTTTTGGGGGCGTCGCCAGTGGCTCAACCGCGAGGCGATCATCCCCCATGCGTTGAAGTGGGAGACCAGGGTTGGCTGGATCGACAACTTCGTCCATACCGCAGCCGGCGACATCGCCGATCATCGGCATGGACGAGAGTTCTCCGATTCCGACGTATACAAGCTGGTCGAGGCAATGGCGTGGGAGGTCGGCCGCACCGGCGATCTGGAACTGGACGCGGAGATCGAGCGCCTCGGTTCGCTCATCGAGGCTTGCCAGCACGATGACGGCTACCTGAACACCCGTTTCGGAAATCCCGGCCAGCAGGCCCGCTACTCCGATTTCGCTTGGGGTCACGAACTGTATTGCTACGGCCATCTCATTCAGGCCGCAGTGGCCAGATTGCGCACCGGTCACGAGGGGACGATAGTGCGGGTGGCGCTGAAAGCGGCCGACCACGTGCTCTCGGCCTTCGGCGAGAACGGACGCCACAACGTCTGCGGGCATCCGGAGATCGAGGTGGCTCTGGCCGAGCTTTCGCGGGTCACCGGTGAGCCCCGCTATCTCGAACAGGCCCAGATCTTTCTCGATCGGCGAGGGCACGGCATCTTGCCGGACATCGAATTCGGCCGCTCCTACTACCAGGACGACGAGCCGTTCCGCGAATCGCGGGTCTTGCGAGGCCACAGCGTGCGGGCCCTCTACCTGTGCGCTGCCGCCGTTGATATCGCCGTGGAATCGGGCGATGCCGAATTGCTGGCGATCGCGCGGAAGCAATACGATGCGACGCTCGCGCGCCGGACCTACCTCACCGGAGGGATGGGCTCGCACCACCAGGACGAGGCTTTCGGCGATGATTTCGAGTTGCCGCCCGATCGTTCCTATTGCGAGACCTGTGCCGGAATCGGATCGATCATGGTGGCCTGGCGGCTGCTGCTGGCCACCGGAGAGCTCGGCTATGGCGACATCATCGAGCGGACGCTGTTCAATATCGTCGCCACTTCGCCATCTGCCGCCGGCGACGCCTTCTTCTACGCCAACACTCTGCACCGGCGCACCCCTGCCGCCCAATCGAACCTGGACGAGCCGTTGCCCAGGGCGAGTTCGTCGTTGCGGGCACCCTGGTTCGACGTGTCCTGCTGCCCGACCAATGTGGCACGTACCTTGACGAGCCTGGCCGGTCTGCTGGCCACCAGTTCGGACGACGGTGTTCAGATCGTCCACTATGCCGACGCGGAACTGACCGCCACGATTGCGGCAGGGGCGGTACGGCTGAGAGTCGAGACGGACTATCCCGACGACGGTGAGGTGGTGATCACTGTCGCCGAGGCACCTGGACCGTTCTCGCTGGACCTACGGATACCTGGGTGGGCGTCCGGGGCGACGGTCGACGGTGAGGCTGTTTCTGTGGGAACCCACAGAATTGCGGATGTCGTGGCCGGCCGGACGATCCGGCTGTGCCTGCCGCTCGAGCCGAGACTGACGTATCCGGACGATCGGATCGACGCGGTGCGCGGCGCCGTGGCGGTGGAGCGGGGACCCCTGGTGCTGTGCTCGGAGTCGGTCGATCTTCCCGAAGGTGTCGCCATCGACGGCTACGAGGTCGAGGCCGGCGTCCTGCCGCGTCCCGCCGGACGCACAGGTGCCACGATGCCGGCTCGGCGCGTCCGGCACGACGACTCCGGCTGGCCCTACGGGTCCACGACGGATCCTGAGGTGACCGACGCGATCGAGGTACCGCTGGCGCCCTATCACGCCTGGGGTAATCGTGGACCGACCTCGATGCGCATCTGGCTCCCCGAGCGGACGCCGTAGCCGACTCACCAGTAGGTCCTTCTGGGCGCCGGGTCCTCGGTGGTTACGGCCTTAGCCCGGGTCGGTTCGGCTAACGATGCCGAAGCGTTCCCCTGGCCGAGAAAGCGGTCTATTGCTAGAAATGGATGGACCTGAAGGAGCAAGCAGCAGGTTCTGCCTTCTTCATGGATATTTCGCGGCTCCGACGGCGCGATGAATCGCCTGTGAAAGGAAAAGACGTGAGAATCGGGTTTATCGGGCTCGGAGCCATGGGGCTGCCGATGGTGAAGAACGTGGCAGCGGCCGGATTCGAGGTGATGGCTTACGATGCAGTCCCCGGTCGGGCCGACTCGATACCAGGGCTGACACCGGTTACCACGGTAGGGGAGGCTGTAGCCGGCGCCGACATCATCATCACGATGCTGCCCAATACCGGCAACGTCGAGGCCGTGCTTTTCGGCTCCGACGGTGTGATCGGTTCGATGTCGCCGGACGCCGTTGTGGTTGATATGTCGTCGATATCGCCGATAGCGACCAGAAAGTTCGCCGAACGAATCCGTGCGGCCGGAGGCAGATACTTGGACGCGCCGGTATCCGGTGGGGTATCTGGCGCGGAGTCGGGGAAGCTGTCCATCATGGTCGGTGGGGAGATCGAGACTCTCGACTTCGTGCGTCCGGTATTGCAGAGCATAGGGAAGGCCATCACCCTTGTCGGTGGTGTAGGCGCCGGGCAAGGTGCCAAATTGTGCAATCAGGTCGTGGTTGCCTGCAATATTGCCGCGGTTTGCGAGGGGTTTGCGCTTGCGAGTGCGCTTGATCTGGATCTTGAGACTGTCCGAACCGTGCTTGCGCAAGGCGCGGCACAGTCGTGGATGGGGGACAACCTGGGTCCGAAAATGATCTCCGGTGACGATTCGGCCGGCTTCCGGATAGCCCTGCAAGTCAAAGACCTGGGGCTTGCCCTTGAGGCCGCCAAGAGCGAGTCGGTGCCGCTGCCTGCGACGTCCGTGGTGAACTCGCTTTATCTGGAGGCGATGGCGCACGGCGAGGCCGCCAACGGCAATCAATCGCTGCACCGGGTCTACGAGCGGTTGACGAATCGGACGATAGCGCAGGAGGAACAATGAGAGTTGTCGTGGCTGCTGACCATGCAGGGTTCAAAGGCAAGGCCATCGTGACCGGCACGTTGAAGCGCATGGGGCACGATGTCGTCGAGATCGGTGCGGTCGATGAGACACCCATCGACTTTCCTGACGTTGCAGTCGAGCTGGCCAGACAAATCCTCACGGGTGCCTGCGAGCGCGGCATCATGGTGTGCGGATCGGGCATTGGAGCAGCCATGGCCGCCAATCGGATACCGGGCATCCGTGCAGCGCTCGCGCACGATATCTACTCCGCGCACCAGTGCGTCGAACACGACAACGCCAACGTGCTGTGCCTGGGCGCCGATATCGTCGGGCCCAAAGTCATGTCGGAGCTGATCGAAACCTATATGCATGCACAGTGGCTTCCCGATGATGAATTCCATGCACGGGTGGCTAAACTTGATCGGCTGGCGGAAGCATTCGAGGCAAAGTTGCCACCGCAATAGGTCCTGAGGAGAAAACTCATGAGTGCTTCAAGGCGCGATTTCCACAACGAGGATCCGAAGCAGTTCGTCCGGCTGATGGAGCAACTTGCTCGCCGGTAGGACGCCGTAGGGGAGCAAAAGTAGCTACGCTCTGATTGGTTGTTTCTCCGGCTGTAGCGTACGTCGGAGCGCGAGGCGGGAGTCCGACCGAGTGAACTGCCCGGATGTGAACCTGACCGTAAATCACTCGACCCGAGACGAGCCGGCCTGATGGCGGATACGAGCACCGAGGCCACCTTTCCTTGTGCATCGACCATCCGAAGACGAGGATAGAATCATGCAGACCGACTTGAAGCGAGCGAATGAGAGCCGGGTGCTGGTTTCGGGCCTGGGCATGCTGGAGTCGGTGCGCGTGACGCCGGGAAGTGTGTGGTTCTCGGACTGGACGGCAGGGCGAATCTACCGGTACGTGTTAGAGACGGGCACGCTAGAGCTCCAGGCTGAAGTGGCATCGATGCCACTGTGCTTCGAGCCTGTCTGCGATGAAATGTTCGTGTTCGACGCGACTTCCGGCCTCGTGTTGCGGGGTGTTGCCGGAGGGCGGCCTCGCGCGTGGGCCGATGTCTCCGGACTCGCGGAAGGCGGTGGGAATGAACTGCTCGTCCATGACGAACGCGTCTACGTCAACTTCGGGAACTTCGACCCCCGGAAGGGATTCCCTGATTCGGCGGTTGGACTAATCGCATGTATCGAAGATGACGGATCGGCGCGCGTTGTCGCGGACTCCCTCGCATTCCCCAACGGCATGGCGCTCAGCAGCGACGGCTCGGAACTCGTCGTGGCGGAGTCGCACGCCGGAAGATTGTCCGCCTGGAGGATCGCGGAAGACGGGTCGTTGACCGACCGGCGCGTCTGGGCGAATATCGAGGGTGCTGCCCCAGACGGGATCAGCATGGCCCCTGACGGCACCTGCTGGTTCGCCGATGTGCCGGCCCGGGCCGTCGTGCGCGTGGCCGAAGGCGGTGAGATCCTCGAACGGATCACACTCGATCGCGGAGCATTCTCATGCGCTTACGCGTCCGGAGACAACATGCTCTATGTTGTCGCCGCTCACTGGCCCGGCGGCGCTCGGCTGTTCGATTCCTCCCATCAGTGGGACGGACAGCTCATCGCGGTTCCCGTCGGCACATAGAGAAAGAGCGTACCGACACTGCGCTCGTCTCTTGCGTGGTCGACTCCAGCGTGGGCGAAGCCACGTGGAGTTAAGAACTCCAGGCGATGCATATAGGCATCTTCGCTTGCACGTGAAGACGTCCCGCGCGTGTCACGAATCGCTCTTGCGTCCGGCGTAGTCAATGCCGCAGCTCTCCCTGCGCTCGTGCCGCCGAATCACCTTCGACCGGCGAACGGACGCTCGGCAGAACTTGCTGCCGAATAAGATGGACGGATCATGAGTGATTCGGTCCGACTTGATGCTTGGTTGTGGGCCGTGCGTGTCTATAAGACACGATCGGCGGCGACCGCGGCAATTCGAGGCGGCCACGTACGGGTCAACGACAACCCGGTGAAGGCCGCTTACCCGGTGAAGGTTGGGGACGAGGTCCGTGCGCGCATCAACGGTTTCGACCGGATTCTCAAGGTGGAAAAGCTGCTGGTCAAAAGGGTCGGCGCGGCTCTTGCGGCCGAGGCTTACGAGGATCTCACTCCGCCGCCACCGCCTCATCAGCTCGTCACTCGGGTGGCCGTTCGAGATCGCGGGGCCGGGCGCCCGACCAAGCGTGAACGCCGTGATCTGGATCGACTCCGCGGTCGCCGGTCACAGTAGTCCCGCGGTCCGTTGATGGATGCATAGACGAGATTGGTCACCTCGGGATTGGATTGCCCGGGCAACCTGGCCGGCCGCGCGAACCCACAAGTGGAGAAGTTCAAACAGACCGCGCCAGCTCGTCGATAGCCAGAACAAGTCCGCCGTGTCGTGGCTTCAATACCGCGTGGGCGAGGGTGGCTAAAGCTTCGGCAATTCCTTCAGGATTGCGGAGAGACACAGCCAGATTGTCCCAGAATCGACGACCTCCTCGGGTATAAAGATCCTGGACGTGGAGGCCTCGCATCCACCCATCTCCATGTCCTACTCGATGCGCCCCAGGAGCGACTCGTTAAGGGCGTCGGTCAGCTCGTGATCAACTGGTACCGATCGACCATCGAGGCTGCGCACCGGGGCAGCCATGCGTCCGGATGACACGAACCACATCGCATCTGCGCGATATACGTCGTCCATGCGGAGGAGAGCTTGGGCGGTGGCGTATCCGTGTTCGGCAAAGAACGCGAACGCCGAACCCTGAGTGGTGCCCGCCAGCACGCCGAGCGCTGACGAGGGCGTCCAGATGCGGGCATCGACGCGGACGATCAGCGATGATGTGGGGCCTTCCAATGCGTAGCCATCCGAGCTAACGAACAAGGCATCGTCCGCTCCGCGGCGGGCGGCCTCGCGTCCTGCGGCCTTGTTGACCGCATACGACAAGGTCTTCGCGCCCGCCAGCAGCCACGGCGCTCGCGCCGCGATGTCGTGCGGGTAACCACGGTCGAGGGTGATGATGTCGATGCCTTCGCTGCGCTCGCGCGAGAAATCGGCGCTCGGGAATGCGACCACCCAGCAGGTTGGCGCGGCTGGCATCGCATCCTCGACGCCGCGAGTCATGACGATCTTGATCAGCAGCTCGCGCTCATGAGTCATCTGGTACTGCTCGGCGGCCGCCCGTCTGACCGCTTGTTCCAGCAACCCCAAGTCTGGACGAGGCAGTTCGAGCATTGCCGCCGAGTTCTGCATCCGGCGCAGGTGGGCGGTCACCGCCTGTGGATGCCCGTCAACGACAGCGAGCACCTCAAATATGCCGTCTCCCCTTGTGACTCCCAGATCAAGGACGGATATCTGGGGGCCATTGACATCGATCGCAGTCATGCGATCGGACGCAGAAGCCGTCTCGGACATGTCCAGCATCAGGCACAGGGTCATGGAGACACGCTACCGTCGGCCACGCTCTTCGGCAGATAGGGACCACCATCAGTCCCCGACGGACGCTGAGAACCGCGTCCGCACGCTCCGTAGTTCAGGCCGCGGACGACAGCTGATGAATGCCGCGGCGGGCGAACCACGAGGTGGCCGCGTCGAGGCGGGATTCGTCGGCGTCCAACTCGACGGTCAGCACGCTGATGGGGAAGATCTCCATGGTGGTGACCCGCTGAGCGACGAGGCGATAATTCACGCCGACTTCGGCGGCAAGTTGCGCGAGGGTTCCGCGCCCGGCATCGGCGCCAACGAAAAGAAGATCGAGAGTCATGACTGTGTGCTCCTGGTGCTGAAGGTCGTTGAGGAGGGGATTACCGCCCAACTCCCAGCCCAGGTGCAGTCAGTGCCCTTCAGCAGATGCGAAGGATCAGGAGCGGGCGCCGCGCATGCGGCAACAACACCGACAACAGCTCATGGAGGACATGAAAGACGCGGACGTGACCCCATCGGCCAGCATGCTCGCAGTCATCGTCACGCGAAAAACTCTACATGAGTGGAGCAGCAAAAACTATCTGGTCCATTTCGTAAATCTGTCCCGGCATCGGCCGTCCTGTTCGAGTCGCACGAGCTTATGTTCCGGAAGAAGCTACACCTCACGCAGGAATGACGATGATCCCGTCATGGTCGCTCACTAGGTGATCGCCCGGCCGAAACACACAGCCACCGAAATGGACGTCCACATCGCGTTCGCCCAGACCCTCTTTGGCGCTTTTCTGCGGGTTGGTCCCCAATGCCTTGATGCCGAGACCCAGCGGCGCGAGTGCGACACTGTCGCGGACGGCACCATTGATGACGATGCCCTTCCAGCCATTGCTGACGGCGAGATCACCGATGCGGTCACCCATCAGGGCGCGTTCGAGCGACCCGCCTCCATCGACGACGAGGACGCGTCCGGCACCGGGCTCACCGAGCACACTTTTCAAGATGACGTTGTCGTGGTGACAACGCACCGTGGTGATCGTCCCCTCGAAGGCACTTCGTGCACCGAACTGGCGGAACTGCGTCCAGCAACTCGTCGCGATGTCTCCGAGTTCGTCCCAAAGGTCGGCTGTGGGCTTCATGACGCTAGGTCCCTTCCGCTGGCGAGACGAGAGATTGCCTCGACCACCAGGCTTGTGTCGATGTGGTGCAGCATCACCTTGGCCGCGCTCGACGAATCTCCCGCAGCGATGTACTGGACGAGCAGGCGATGCTCCTTGTCCTTGAGGTCACGAGCCTGTTGTCCGCGATCGATCTTCAATGCCATCATGCGGTAACGATCCGCCTTGTCCCAAAGTGTGTCGAGGGTGCCGATCAGAAGCTCGTTATGTGAAGCGCAATAGATGGAGCGGTGAAAACGCCGGTGCGCGATCAGCTCGTCTACGGTCGCGTTCACCGGTAGCGCTCGCAGCTTGGTCCCGCATTCGCGGATAGCGGCGATATCTTCGCGAGTTCGGCGTTCGGCGGCCAACGAGGCGGCCAGCGGATCAAGGGAGCGCCTGATCTCAAGCAGATCGCGGGCCTGTTCCAGCCGCAACTCGGTGACCCGTGCGGTGCGATGGGATTCGAGGGTGATAAGACCTTCACTTTCCAAACGCCTGAGGCCCTCACGGAGCGGGGTCGTGCTGATACCGAGCCCCGCGGCGATTTCGCGTTGCGGAATGATGTCGCCTGCCGCCAGCTTTCCCGACAGGATCAGGTCTCGTATGCCCCGGTAGGCCAGATCGCCCTTCGTGCCGTCGCCCACCGTTGCCTCCTCAAGTCGAGGCTTAACTCTAACGGCAGGCGACTCGCCGATATCAGCTGCCCGGATCATAGCTGTCATTGGATCAGGCCCGATCGCGATTCAGCCGTTTGCCCCCACGCAATACACGTTGGGGAGGCGGCTGTGGCGACGAGCGTTCCTTCGTCCAATCCATTGTCTGAGCGCGGAAGCGAACAGATGGTTCCGCTGATTTCATTTGCGACGAGGATCGATTGCTCAGCCGGATCGGCAACGAAGAATCGTGGACGATGACCTTGGGTCGATACCCAATGGTCGGGCCGTAGGGTGCCATCGGGTTGTACCGCGAAGACACCGATCGTGTCCGGTTCGGGTGTGGCCGGCGGAAAATCATCGCTTATCCCGCTCCTGTTCGAGGCGAATACCCACCGCCCATCCGCCGACGCACAGATCTCGGACGCGCAGGAGTCGAACAGGGCGTCGTCCGGATAAGAAGGAAGCACCTGAATACCGCTCAACCGGCCGGTATCTGCATCCCACCGGCACACATAGATGTCCGACCGCAGCTCGGTGATCACATAAGCAATCTGCCCATCAGGATGAAAGGCAATATGGCGAGGGCCCTCCGCCCGCTTCGTGCGGAACTGGCCGTGCAGCCGCAGCTTTCCGGTGCCTTGATCGAAATCAAGGATCCACACGGTGTCATGCGCGCGGTCACAGACAAGCAGCCAGCGCCCCGAAGGATCGAGCACGGTCTGGTGTGGGTTGGCGCCCTTCTGCCGCTCGGCGTGGGGGCCGAGGATGCCCTCGGGAGTGAACGAATCGACTGCAGCGCCCAGGCTCGCGTCCTGCCCGACGGGAAGGACGATGATCTCGCCGGGTACGGCAAGGCAGGCGACGATCAGCCACGAACCAATTTGGAGCAGGTCGACGGGGTTGGCGTGGCCGATGTCGATCAGGCCGCCCGGCGACAGCAATCCGCTGTCTTGATCGATATCCAGCCAGCCCACCTGCCGCGAATCGCCATAGGCGACGTATAGCGTGCGCCGATCGTCCGACACCAGCAGGTAGGTCGGGTTGGCCGGAACCTCATGCGGCCGTCCCTCTCCGTCGTCGGCGACAATGGTTTGCAGTGGTGCCCACTGCGCCATCGGTGGCGCATCCCAGACGGTGATGCCGATCCCGGACGCTTTCCGGGCAGCAGTGCTACGCGATCCGACGTATGCGACGTATCCATTCGCCATGGTGTCAACCCCCTTGTCAACGGTGAAACAGCTGAGCCTGGCACCGGCTATCTGCGTAGCGCTTCAGCCTGTTCATCGGTCAACGGCTTGATCTCGCGGCCATGCAGCAGGAGAGCCAGCTTCGCGGTTTCCTCCAGTTCTTCGATGGCGTCGACCGCGGTCGGCAGATCTTTGCCGCCGATCACCGGTCCGTGGTTGGCGATCAGGATGGCGTGATGGTCTGCTGCCAGGCGTTCAGCCAAGTCACGCAACGAATCATCCCCTGGAGCGTGGTAAGGAACCAGCGGCAGGTGGCCGACTCGCATCGCGTAATAGGCGGTGAGCGGAGGCAGCACGTCTGCGGGATCGACATCGGCCAGACACGAGACCGCTACCGAATGCGTGCTGTGCGTATGCGCAACTGCGCGGTCATCGGGGCGGGCCCGGTAGAACGCTGCGTGCAGGAACGCCTCTTTCGACGGCTTGGCACCACCGATATGTTCCCCTGCCAGATTGATGATGGCGAGATTGTCGGGATCGAGGTCGCCCAATGATCCACCGGTGGGGGTCAGAAGGATGCGGTCGTCGATTCGTACACTCAGGTTGCCGGTGCGTCCGTGGGTCAGCCCTCGGTTGAAGAGTGATGCGCCCATCCGGCACAGCTGGACGCGCAACTCGCGTTCGTCATTCACGGCTTGTCCTTTCTAGCAGGTCATCGGATCCAAAATTGCCGGATTTCAACAGCAGGGCGAGTTCGGGATTCCGCGCGATACACCAGGGCACCCCGCGATCGGCCTCTTCGCCGATAAGCACCGAATGCACCCGCAGTGCGTTGACGACGGCGCCGGAGGTCTCGCCACCGGCAACGATGACACGTCTCGATCCCTGCGCAACCCGTCTCGCTGCCGCGCGGGCAAGAATCTGCTCGAGCTTCTCCCCGGTGTCCGGCCCCAATGCCTGACCGCTGGCCCGGCGCTCCTCAATGGAAGCGGACGAGTAGACGAGCACCCGGGGATCGGCGCTATGCGCGTCCAACCATTCGCTGACCTGGTCGTCCAGCTCGGCCACCGAGCCGACGGCCGGATCGACGCGGAAGGCGGGCATCTGTTGCTTGGCCAGCGCGACCTGCCGAAGCGTCGTGTCGGAACAGCTCCCGGCCACGACGACGGCGTCCCCCTCGGGTAACCGGGGAATCGCGCCGGTCGGCCTTTCTGACTGATCGCCGTAGACCACTCCCATGGCGCGAGCTAGCCCGGCGCTGCCGCTGACCAGTTTCTGGGTCATGCATACTTCGGCCAGCCGTGCCAGGTCGTCCTCATCGGTGGTGTCCGCGATCAGATGCCGCACGCCGCTTGTGCGTTGCGAATCCAGCCACTCGATCACCTCGGAGCTGCTCGAGCCCAGCAGCCGATCGTGGGACAGCAGACCGACCTCGCGTGTGGTTTGGGACGCGAGAACCCGCACCAGATTCGGATCGGTCATCGGGGTCAGCGGGTGCCGGGCCATCGACGATTCCGAGAGCAACTGGGTGCCGACGAACATGTGCCCCTGAAAAACAGTACGTCCGTGCTCGGGCGAGGCGGGGACCGCAATCACCAGGCCGCTATCCAGCGCGTCCATCACGGCATCGGTGACCGGGCCGATATTGCCTTCGGCAGTGGAATCGAAGGTTGAGCAGTACTTGATATATGTCTGCTCGACGCCTGCGTCCCGAAGCCAGGCAAGGGACGCCAAGGATGCTGCGACCGCGTCTTCTGCCGGGATCGTTCGTGATTTGAGCGCCACCACCAGCGCTGTCACGTCCGGCGGGGGTGACTCCTGCGGAACATCGAAAGCAAGCGCTGTCGCCACCCCGCTCCGGCGCAGGGCAGCGGCCACATCGGTTGCGCCGGTGTAATCATCGGCGATAACTCCCAGCCACGGTGTCGCCATCAAGACTCCTCGTCAATCAGTCAGCAGCGTGTCGCGCAGTGTGGCTGCCGCCATCTGCGGCGGAGCCAGGGTGGGAACGCCCAAAGCCGCTTCCACGGCAGCGCGCGCGGGTGCTACCGAAAACATGCCGAGCACGATCATGTCGGCCGGCTCGGAATGGCCTCGTGCTGCTGCGATCAGCACGTCGGCGAGCGTTTGCGTGTCGTTCGCCGCGGCCGCCGGCCCTGCCCCGGGGACATCCACCCCGATCAATTCGGGCAGCTGATCGCGTTCCTGCAGGTATGCGCGGAGCCTGCTGATGGAATCCGCTACCGGTGTGGGCAGCGGGCCGAGTAGCAGGACACGGTGGGGCCGCCGCTCGGCGATTGCATCGAACAGTGCCTCGTCCGAACCCAAAATGGGCTCCGTGTGCCGGGTTCGCGCAGCGATGGCGGCAGGCCCGTACATCGAGCACGACAGCAAGACTCCCTGCGCGCCGTGCTCGATCGTGTAGTCGATCAACTCGCCCATGCGGCCGGCGAGCTGAGCAGTGAGCCCGCCTGCGGCGTTGGCGTCCTTGATCAAGCGGTCGTCGAGCACATTCCATACCTCGGCCTCCGGAAAGGCCTCCGACATGGCCCCGGCTGCGGGAGCCATGGCATTCGGGGTCGCATGGATGACGGCGATCGTCGGGCGAGCAGACATCGCTCAGTTTCCCGCGATGTGGTTCGCGACCGCCGCAGCGAACTCGGAACAGGTGGCCGATCCGCCCATGTCGGTCGTGCAGACGCCTGCGGCGACGGTGTCGGTGACGCCTTGTTCGATCAATCTGCCTGCCCGAGTGATCGCCGGGTCGTTGTGTTTTCCTCCGAGCCAATCGAAGAGCATGGCGGTGGAAAGAATCATCGCTATCGGGTTGGCCTTGTCCTGACCGGCGATGTCGGGGGCCGAGCCATGTGCGGCTTGAGCCATCGCGCGGGTATCGGATGCATTGAGCGATGGTGCCAGGCCGAGAGAGCCGGCGAGCTCACCGGTGAGGTCGCTCAAGATGTCGCCGAACATGTTCTCCGTGACTATCACATCGAACTCGGGCGCCCGGCGCAGCAGGTGAACGGTGAAGGCATCGATGTGGTAGTCGTCCACCGTCACATCGGGGAAGTCTTGGCCGACTTCTCGGCAGACGTCGCGGAACATGCCGGTGGTGAGCTTGAGCACATTCGCCTTGTGGACGATCGTCAGCTTCTTGCGGCGCCGCTCGGCAGCCTCGAAAGCCGCTCGCGCGATACGTTCACAGCCGGCGCGAGTGATGATGCCGAGCATGATCGCCACGTCGGGAGTGGGCATGAACTCACCGGTGCCCTTAAAGGTGCTCCGGTCGGCATAGAAGCCCTCGGTGTTCTCGCGGTAGATGACCAGATCGGTGCCGGGCTTGAGCGGACTGGAGCCTGGGAAGGCCTTGGCCGGGCGGATGTTCGCGAAGAGATCGAAATATTTGCGGATGGTGCCTGACGGATTGAGCTGAGACTTGAATGGTTCGGGATAGGCCGCGCTGTCGTGCGGGCCGAGAATCCAGCCGTCAGTTTCGGCGAGGGCCTCGAGCGTGCTCACCGGAGTGGCCTCGTTGAGCTTCTCGATTGCTTCGAAGCCGAGTGGCAACCGGCGCCACTGAATGGGCTGCGCATTGGCGGCCTTGACAGCTGCGTCCGCGATGAGGACCGAGGCGGGCACGATCTCGGGACCGATGCCGTCGCCATTGAGCACCCCGAGTGTGTAGCTGCGTCCGTCAGTCATTGGGTCTCCTTGATGTCAGCGAAATGAGGGGATGTCGCCGCATCGCTGCGGCTGCACTCTCTGAGAGAAGATTATAACTGTGACGACGTTGGGTCAAGGGTGTTTCTGAATCCAAGCCGCGTGCTCAGCGCCGATAGATACCAAACTCAAGACTTGAAATGATTGACCATTGAGTTTGCTAATGACATCATGTTATAACAGTTTGGCAGTGGTTCGACTGGCTATGAGGCCGGCGACCTGGCCCGCAAGCACAACCGGATTCCAAAGGAGGAATGCGTTGTTCGGCATGGCAATCTGGGCGCTGGTCGTCTACCTCGCGGTAATCGTGGTGGGCGCAGTCGTTCTCAAGCGCGGCATCGGCGAGTCCATGGTGGTGGCATTCGTCGTGCTCTGCGTCTTTGGTGGCAAGCAGTTCTTGTCCTTCTTGTGGTTGGGCATCGAGTCGGCACTCGATCAACCGGTGGTATTCGCAGCACTCGCCTTCGTATTCGTCGGATACCTCCTGGGCGAGACGGGCATCATCTCGCATCAGGTCAACATCCTCAACTCGCTGCTCGGACGCTTCAAAGGCGGCCCGGGATACGTCGCGACAGTTGCCTCCGCAGGCTTCGGTGCATTGACCCATTCCGCGGCAGCCAACGCTGCAACGATCGGTTCGGTTACCGTGCCATGGATGCAGAAGTCGAACTTCAAGTCGTCGACGGCTGCGACGGTCATCGCCGGCAACTCGGGAAACGGGACGGTCATCCCGCCGAGCGCGGCATACCTCATCGTGGTCGGGCTGGCCACCGTGCAGCCGAACATCGACTCCGGAAATACGCTGCTCGTGATGTTCGTGGTCGCCGGCTATACCGTGCTCTGGCGATTGCTGTGTGTCTACTTCTTCGTCCGCCAAGGCAAGGCGGGAAAGCCCGATCCCGCATCGTTGATGCCCATGAGGCAGTCGTGGAGCCAAGGTTGGTTCACCTTGCTGGTCTACCTGGGAATCTTGATCCCGCTGTTGCTCACGATGGGCCCTGGGCCGGCGCTCTTCAACTCGCTATTCGGAGAGGAGACCGGCAAGGCGCTGGTAAAAGGTATCGACATCTTGATCTGGATGCCGGTTCTGTTGGGCCTGATCGGGCTCCTGGTCGGACGAAAGCAGCTTCCGAAATCCGGCAAGGAATGGTTCGGATTCGTGTCGAAGGTCGCTCCGCGATATAAGGACATCGGTGCGACACTCGTCTTCTCCTTCGCAGGAAGCGCCGTTCTGCTGGAACTCGGACTTGATCAGCAGCTTCAAACAGCTATCACCTCGCTGCACCTGCCGGCAATTCTGACCACGTTGATCGTCGTGGTGGTGATCGTGCTGGTCGGTGGACCACTCAGCGCAACGGCCACTGCGGCAACCATCGCCGGGGCCGCCTTCGCGGTGCTGACCGCAATCGGAGTCGATCCGGCGCTCGCGGTGGCGACGATCATGGTGTCGATCTCGACAGCGGACGCCTCCCCGCCGGGAGGCCCCGCAATCTTCATCGGCTCGGGCATCGCTCAGGTCGACCCCGGCACGACCTTCAAGCCTTTGATCCTCTACTACGTTCTGCCGTTCATCATCTTCGCCGTAGCCATTGCTATGGGCGTCGTACCGACGCCCGCCTAAGGAGGGGGACATGTCTGAACCCGTGAATGAAGAAAAGTTCGGGCCGACGAGAAAGACCCTTATCAAGATCGGCAATGTCGTTTTCGTGGTCCTGCTGGCGGTCATGCTGGCGCTCGGCGTGGTGGTGGTCGTGGTGCAACTGGCCGGCCTCATCGGCGGTCGGACAGCCCTCGTCACCGGATTCGGCGATGACGGCTTCACGAAGATCGCGTGTCTGGTGGCGGGGCTTTTGGGCATCCACACGTTGATTCTGGCGAAACTGCACGGCTGGAAGCCGAGTGACTAGTTGCACCCGATGGGCGGCTCGCCATGGTGGCCGAGGCTTGGACGCTACCCGTCGAAAGAGGTTATAACTGATCTACTGGCGCGGGATCGGCGTCGAGTCTTACGAGTCCGCAATGTAAGCGTGAATGACAGCTTCTCACACAGCTCGTCGGGGAATCTTTACAGGACTCTTGACTAACCGTTATAACAAAAGGCATGCTCGTGTGACATCGCGATACCGGCGTCGGTTCGCGGTCGAAGTCAGCAGGTAATGAAGCAATACCGACAGATACGTCCTGGCGCGGCTCAGGCCGCGCGGGACGACGAACGTGGCAAGCCACGTGAAACAAGGAGGAGTCATGGTCGATTCCGGGTTCAGCCGGCGCGCATTCATAGGTGGTATCGCAGGTGCGAGTTCAAGCCTGCTACTTGGATTGACGGGCTGCACGGGTCAGCCAGGAAGTACCGGTTCGGGCGCAGGAGGCGGCGCCGCGTGGATGCCGGACCGCAATGCTGCACTCATCATTCACGCAGATGCAGGTGGCTCGTCGGATCTTTTCGGCCGAGAGGTCGCCAAGTTGCTGGTCGATAGCAAGGCGGTTCCCGTCGCGGTATCCCCCGAGAATCGCCCGGGCGGCAGCGGGGCAGTGGCCTACACCTTCATGAAATCGAAGACCGGCGACCCGAATTATCTGGCCACTTTGTCCTCCTCATACCTGACCGCGCCGCTGAGCGAAGACCTCGAATATTCCTATGAAGACTTCACGAATCTAGGTTTCTTGTGTGCGGATGCGTTGATGATCGCGGTTCGCAAAGACAGCTTCGCCTCGCTCGATGAACTCATCACCGCCGGAAAGGCCGCCCTGGGTTCGCTCAAGTTCGGCGGCACTCAGACCGGATCGGCCGACTCGATTCTGCTGTACCTGCTCGAAGAGAAGACCGGGGTGAAATTCACCTATGTCAGCTTCGAAGGCGGCTCCGAGGTCAATGCCGCGCTGCTCGGCAGCAACGTCGACGTGATTGCCACCAATCCGGCAGAGGTCAAGGGGCTGATCGACGGTGACCGGGTCACGGGGCTGGCGGTCTCGACCGCCGAACGCATGGAAGGCATCGACGTTCCGACGATGAAAGAAGCGGGTGTCGACATCGAATTCTCTCAGGCGCGGGGAATCATGGCGCCGGGTGGCATCACCGACGAGCAGAAGTCGTTCTGGGTTGAGGCGCTGCGCACCGTCGGCCAGTCCGAGGAGTTTGCTGCTTGGGTGACTGACCAGGTGATGATTCCGATCGAGTACTACGGGGACGAAGCCGAGCAGTTCGTCGCGTCCGAGTCGGAGAAGTACGTCGAATACTACAAAGCACTCGGTTTGAGCTAGGGGAAGCGATGAGTGCTACGCAACGCCGCTCCTTCATGAACCAGGCGACGCTCGTGCCGGCACTGATCCTGCTGGTCTTGCTCGGCTGGATCGTGCTGTCCACGCAGCTGAGCTTGTGGACGGATCAGGGACAGCCGGGGCCGGGCTTCTGGCCGCTGGTGCTGAGTGCTCTCGGGGCGGTACTGGCCGCTGTCATCACCGTGCGTGCCTATGCCCAAGGCCGTAGGGGTGACAGCAGTGCGGGCCAGAATGCCGCCGATCCTGATGACCTGATATCCGTGAGCGAGGACGACGGCGAGAGTGGAGTTTACGAGGAGACCGGACGCGGCGCCTGGCTGCGTCCATTGGGCATCTTGGCCGGTCTGGTTGCCTTCATCGCACTGATGCCGGTTCTCGGATTCATGATCGGGCTCACGTTGTTCCTGCTTTTCGTCTGCCTCGTCTTGATCAAGATGCCGCTCGTGCAGTCGCTGCTACTCACCGCGGTGTTGATGGCGATCACGTACTTCACGTTCGCGGTCTTCTTCGGCGTGCCGTTCCCGACCGGACTCCTGGGGGTGTGAGTCATGGACATCATTGATTTCTTGATGCAAGGTTTCTCGATCGCGCTTACCCCGACCAATCTGCTTATGGCGATGATCGGTTGCCTACTCGGCACGATTGTCGGGGCGCTCCCGGGCGTCCAACCGTCGGGAGCGATTGCCCTACTGCTGCCGCTCGGCGCGACTCTGGAGCCGACGTCTGCGATCATCATGCTCGCGGCCACCTATTACGGTGGAATGTACGGGGGGACGCTGACCTCGGTGCTGGTCAATATCCCGGGCGAACCATCCAGTGTGGCGACGACCTTCGACGGCTACAAGATGGCCTTGAAAGGGCAGGCGGGCAAGGCGCTCGGGATCGCTGCGATCGGGTCGTGGATCGCGGGAACCGTGAGCGTCTTCGGCTTGATGCTCTTCGCCCCGCCGCTCGCCGACATCGCCGTGAGCTTCGGGCCGCCGGAGTACCTGGCATTGGCCCTGGTCGGGTTGACCATGATGACCACGATCGGGCGTTCGTCGCCCATCAAGGCCGCGCTGATGTGCGTACTGGGGCTGCTCTTGTCGACGATCGGGACGGATCCCATCGTGGGCACGTCGAGATTCTCGTTCGGCAACATCAACCTGCTGGGTGGCCTCGACTTCTTGCCGATCATGATCGGCCTGTTCGGGCTAGCCGAGATCTTCGACATCCTCGCGCATCGGACGAGGGTCGATCCGCTCAAGACCCCGCTGCGCGGATTGCTGCCGAATCGCGAGGACTGGAGGAACGCCAGCTGGAGCGTCGGGCGGGGCGGACTGTTGGGGTTCTTCGTGAGCCTGGCGCCGGGTGCCGGGCCGACCGTTTCGTCGTTGCTCGCGTACGGTGTCGAGAAACGTGTCGCCAAGCGCCGCAATCTTTTGGGTACCGGCATCGTCGAAGGCGTGGCGGCGCCGGAGTCGGCCAACAACGCTGCGGCAACCGGTGTCATGGTGCCGATGCTGACGCTTGGAATCCCCGGCTCGGCGAGTACCGCCGTGCTGCTGGGTGGGCTCATGATGTGGGGCATTCAGCCCGGCCCGCTGTTGATTCCCGAGCATCCGGACATCTTCTGGGGCCTGGTGGCGAGCATGCTGATCGGCAACCTGATGCTTCTGATCATCAATCTTCCGCTCGTGCCCGTTTTCGCCAAGGCCCTTCAGGTCAAACCGACCACCTTGGTGCCGATCGTCATGGCGGTCGCCCTGGCAGGCACCTACAGCCTGAACAACAATCTGTTCGATGTCTTGGTTGCCGTGGTGGCCGGCGCGATCGGGTACGTCCTGATGCAGCACAAGTTTCCTGCTGCTCCACTGGTGCTCGGCTTGGTGCTGGGACCGCTGGTCGAGAAGTCATTGCGGCAGAGCATCCAGATGGGGGGAGGGCAGCATCGGCATCCTCTTCACCAGGCCGGTTGCTGTTGTGTTCTTGCTGATCGCTGTGGCGCTGCTGGTGTCCGGACCTATCATGCGGCTGGTCAATAAGGGACGCCGCGGACCTGCGCTCACTGTGGAATCCGTCAAGCCTGAGAGCGGCGAGGTGGAAGCCTCGAGCATCACAGAGTCCACCGACGTTCCTGACGGTGGCGAAGCTGCCGGATCGCGTCGTGATCGCGGATAGCCCGCACTGATCACGGATGAACTTCCTGGTCCATCGGCGTCCTGACATCTGCGTTCTCGTCGGGCACCCAGCGCAGGAGATCACCCGGTTGGCAGTCCAACGCCTCGCAAAGGCCAGCCAAGGTCGTGAATCGGATAGCCTTAGCTCGCCCGTTCTTGAGGACGGCGATGTTGGCGGGGGTAATGCCCACCTGGTCGGCCAAAGTGCCGACCGCCATCTTCCGTTTGGCGAGCATCACGTCGATATCGACGATGATCGGCATCAGATCACCTCGTTGAGTTCAGACTGCAGGTGCTTCGCCTCGGAGTCCCGCGCGACAGCCTGCGCCAGCAGCGTTCGCATCACATAGACCACGAGCGCAACACCTGCGATCACCAACGCGAAACCGCAGATCAACGCAACCAGGCCCCGTGCGACCTCATCGCCAGGCACAGCATGATTTGCGAACCGGGCAACCACCGCTATGGAGAACACCAGTACCGCGGCAGCGCTGATCGCGCCGATGATCAGATCCACGAAACGGAAGGCGGTATGTGAGAACACTGTCCTGCGGTTGACCATCGTGAGCAGCCGCCAGATACACACGGCGACGATCTGCAAGGTCGCGACGCCGAAAACACCGATAATCGTCAATGAAACCTCGACCCCGGTCGGCTCCTTGTCAGTGTCCCACCACAGCAGCGCCACGATCGCCGCCTGGACGATCACCGATCCGGCCAGCGCGATCCCGATCACCACACGCAAGGCCCGAATGACCCATGTACTCATAGCTGTCTCTCTACCTGAGATTCGATATAAACCTATCGTATTTCGATAGTTTTGCACAAACAATATGCCCGAATAGGGATGATCCTGAGGTTCATCAGAACGACATCGGGATCGATGCGTTGCTCCACCTCAACGGCCTGCCGCCCCGTTCGTCGAACGGATCGCAGTTTGTGGGTGGTACCTGATCGCGCTGTCTGATGGGCAGTCCTGCCCATCAGCGCGTGCACGACCCATTTTCGGACGGGGAGCATGGTAAGAGCGTGCGGCGCAGACATGAGATTTTCCCCGCAGCTCGGTTGGGCGGACGCCGACGTTGCGCCGCAACCTGTAATTATGAAAATAATATGCATAAGGACCGCAAACTTTAGCTTGACGATTGCGTAAGACGGTGTGACTATAGATGCACGGGCGCAGCCGTCCGTGAGGCTCCGAGAGATCGCGGGGCCCAACTACATCGACGTAGGGGAGAATGCCATGTCACCATCGGATATGCGGGGCCACCGCCTGTGGTTGGCTGCCGCGCTTGCTGCCTGCACCGCTACCGCCGGGATCGTTGGATGCTCATCCGGCGGTGAGGCCGGTTCCTCGGGATCCGCCGGAAGCGGCGGCGGAGAGACATACACCATCGGCGTTGTCGAGCAACAGCTATCCAACCCGTTTTTCGCTGACCTCCAGAGTTCAGCTGCCGATGCTGCCAAAGAGCGGGGCTACGACGTCATCACTGCAGAGTCGAAGACCACTGGGGACTCGGCGACTCAAGTCGACGCGATTGAGCAGATGATTGCGCGCAAGGTCGACGGAATTGTGCTTGACCCGGCCAACGCCACCGCTTTGGTAGACGTTGTTCAGCGGGCCCGTGATGCCGGCATCACCGTCATCACCGTCAATACGTCGCTTGATCCCGCCGACACAGCTAACGCGTCCTATCAGACTGACAACGTTGTAGGTGGCAGCCTCATGGGTCAGTACGCGAAGGCTCAATTGAGCGGGGCGGAACCCCAAATCGCCATGCTCGACTACGACCTGTCTGATGGAGCTGCCGCAGACCGGCACAATGGCTTCCTCGAGGGTTTCGGCATCACGGACGACTCGCCGGAGATCGTCGGAACCGCTCTGACAGAATCAAGCGTGGAGACCGGCCAGTCTGCGATGGAGAATCTCTTGTCGGCTCACGCCGGTATCAACGTTATTTACACCATCAACGAGCCGGTCGCTCAGGGTGCGGCGGCAGCGATCGATAACACGGGGAAGTCCGGGAACGTTATTGTCACGTCCATCGACGGCAGTTGCTCTGGTGTGCGAAGCGTTCAGTCGGGTGACATCGACGCCACCGTCATGCAATTCCCCGGCAAGATGGGCCAGCTGGCCGTCGAAGCAATTGCCAATTACCTAGAGAACGGCACCGAACCGTCCGGAGTCAATGACTCCGGTACAACGCTCGTGACCGATAATCCAGTCGACGGCATAGATTCCCAGACCGTCGAATGGGGACTGGAGAACTGCTGGGGTAACTGATTCCAATTGTGTAGGACCGCCCACGGAGAGCGGTCCTGCGCTGGACCCTAACCGTTCACGGAAGAATGCAAACATATGACAGACACACTCGCAGAGTCTGATGCCAGAGCCGAAAATCGGAGGAAGCCGGATGACCATGGGCGAGGCAAGGACGTCTTTGCGAAGATCAAGACCGCGCAATCAACCGGACCAATCCTCGCACTGATCATCGCCGTAATTATCTTCTCGCTCTCGACAGACACCTTTCTTAATGCTCCGAACCTATCTCTGATTCTCCAACAGACTGTTGTCGTCGGAATGCTTGCTATCGGACAGACGCTGGTCATACTTACCTCGGGAATCGACCTGGCCAATGCCGCCAGCATGGTGCTAGGAATGGTCCTTGCAGCGAAGGTTGCCCAGGACCATGGCGGCGCACTCGGTCTCATTGTCGCGCTCGTAGTCTGTGTGGGCATTGGCCTGATCAGCGGGACGCTTGCCTCAAAACTGCGTCTGCCGGCCTTCATCGCCACCCTTGGTATGTTCACGATCCTCACAGCCACCTCTCGACTCATCACAAACTCGCAGAGCGTTCCGGTGGCCGATCCAGTCTTGCGTCTGCTGTCTACCGGCACGACGATCGGCGATTTCAAGATCACACTCGGGACGGCGCTGTGGATCGTCATGATCGCCGTCATGATCTATGCGCTGAACCGAACGGCGTGGGGACGCCATGTTTATGCGGTGGGGGACTCGCCCATCGCCGCGCGCGCCAACGGTGTTCAGGTAAACAGGGTGCTCCTATCGGTGTACGCGGTGGCGGGTCTGACCTATGCGATCGCTGGCTGGCAGTCCTTCGGTCGCGTTTCGGTGGCTGATCCGAGCGCCTATCAGAACGGCAACATGGACGCGATTACGGCTGTCGTTATCGGTGGGACTTCGATGTTCGGCGGGCGAGGGGGTGTTTTCGGATCGATGATCGGCGCGATCATTGTCGTCGTTCTGAAGAACGGGCTTACCCAAGCGGGCATCGATTCCCTTTATCAGGAGATCGCCACGGGCATCCTCGTGATCGTGGCTGTCCTCGTGGACCGATTCTCACGGAAGGCTGACGCGTAATGGCACAAGAACAGCAGGCTCCGCAAGTCGTTCTTGAGGCGCATGGGCTCACCAAGACTTTTGGACATGTCCGCGCGGCGACTAATGCGGATTTCGAGCTTGCTCAAGGCGAGATTCTCGCGGTCGTGGGGGACAATGGCGCTGGGAAGTCGACCCTCATCAAAATGCTGACCGGCGTCATGTCGCCCGATTCCGGAGAGATTCTTCTTGATGGTGAGCCGGCTCATTTCGCAAGTCCGCTCGATGCGCGACTGGCGGGACTGGAATGCGTGTACCAGGACCTCGCAGTCTGTCCACAAATGGATATCGCGTCGAATGTTTTCATGGGGCGAGAACTCCGTAAGGGGGGCCTCGTAGGCAGGCTTTTCCGCAACCTGGACAAAAGGGAGATGCGCAAGCGTTCCGCAGCGTACATCGCGGACCTCGGCGTCGGCATCCACTCCGTGGACCAGCGGGTCGAGACCTTGTCAGGAGGACAGCGCCAGGCGGTTGCCATTGCGCGGGCCGCTGCGTGGGCTTCCAAGGTTGTCATCATGGATGAACCCACTGCGGCACTTGGGGTGCGCGAGTCCGGTGAAGTGCTCGAACTGATCCAACGCGTGAAAGAGAGAGGACTGCCCGTGGTGCTCATCAGTCACAACATGCAAGAGGTCGGAGGGATCGCGGACCGGATCCACATTCACCGGCTTGGTCATCGCGCTGCAGTTGTGGATCCGAAAGTCACCTCCATGAGTGATGTGGTGGCGGTCATGACGGGAGCTCTTGCTCCGACAGAAGTTGAAAGCGCCCTCATCGAAAGGAAGGCCCCAGAAGATGCATAAGCCAACCCAAGCCGACACGTTCTCGTTGGTCGGTAAGACAGCTGTCGTGTCAGGCGGCAGCAGCGGGATAGGACAAGGAATCGCGCAGAAGCTCGCGGAAGCCGGTGCCGCCGTGATCGTTGCGGCCCGCCATGCGGAGGCCTGCCAGAGCACGGTTGACCAGATCGTCCAGACAGGAGGGACTGCGGAGGCACATGAGTTGGACGTGACGACTCGCGAGTCCGTGGAGAGGCTCTGCCAAGACGTCGTCGCCCAACACGGCGGCGTCGATATCGTCGTCAACTCTGCGGGAATCGGTTTACACTCCACGGCACTTCAGCTGACTGATGAGGATTGGGACCGAGTCCTTGATACGAACTTGAACGGTACATGGCGCATGTGCCAGATTTTCGGGCGTGTCATGGTCCCGGCTGGTCATGGTTCAATCATCAACATAGGATCCATGTCCGGACAGATCGTCAACCGCCCACAATGGCACCTGCCCTATGGCGTGTCCAAGGCTGCCGTTCACCACCTCACTCGTTCTCTGGCTGCTGAGTGGGCGCGTGACGGCGTTCGCGTGAATTGTATTGCTCCGGGTTACGTACGCACAGCGATCGCCTCGACCGAGTACGAGGATTATGCGCACTACTGGCGGGATGAAGTACCTATGGGACGCTATGGATCTCCGTCCGAGATCGCGCCCCTCGCCCTCTACCTCGCCAGCGACGACTCCTCGTTCATGACAGGCACGGTTCTCACCATTGATGGGGGATACACGCTGTGGTGATGGACACCCCGAAAGTGGCTGTCGGTCTCGACGTCGGGACGAGTTCAGTCAAAGGGACGGCCATCGTTGAAGACGGACGAGTGATCAACGTGCGCTCTGCCGTCTACCCGACAGGGGCTCCGCAGCCTGGATGGGCTGAACAGAGCACGCAGTCCTGGTGGCTGGCGACGGTTGACGTCCTGCGCCAACTGCTGAGCGAGCTCGCAAAGGAGTCGGTGCAAGTCAGCCCTAGCACCAGCACCGTCGGGCTGACGGGTCAGATGCATACCAGTGTCTTTCTAGACGATCGCAGGAAGGCTGTCAGACCATCGATCCTGTGGTCAGACAAACGGGCCGGAGCTGAATGCGCATGGATCAACCGGCACATTCCGCAGTACGCCGAGATCACTGGCAATCAGGCTATGCCGGCGCTCACCGTCGCGCACGCCCTATGGCTGCGCGCTCATGAACCGGAAGCGTTCGCCCGGGTCAGCCTGACTCTCAATCCGAAAGACGAGATTCGGCGCCGTCTCGGTGCGGGTATCGCGACAGACTTGAGTGATGCGTCAGGGACCGGGTTGCTAAACACACACACGGGCACATGGGACTCCGACTTATGCGCGCAAATCGGGATACCGATGGGGTTTCTGCCACCGACTGTCGCCTCGCATGAGATCACAGGAACGATCGGAGAGCACAACTGCATGTTGCCTGATGACCTGGCCGCAGTGTTGGGCGGAGTTCCCGTGGTCGCAGGATGCGGCGATCAATCTGCTCAGGCGGTGGCCTTGGGAGTCACGGACCTTACAACAGTCGGCCTATCGCTGGGGACCTCGGGTGTGGCATTCACGGTGAGTGCTCAGCCCGTGGCTGGCTCATTCCGGCATGTGACAGGTAGCCAATGGCTGGTCCTCGACTCAAGCCACAGCTCCGGCCTCGCCCTCGAGTGGATCGCGAGCCTATTGGGCCAAGACGTAGGAAGACTCGCTGTCACCGCCACAGGGCCCACCAATGCCCCTGTGTTTCTGCCCTACCTTCAAGGTCAACGAGACACAGAGAACGGAGGGGGCGCGCCAGGTTCCTTCATCGGGCTGACTTCCTCCCAAAGTTCGGGCGACCTCGTCTACTCAGTAATGGAAGGCGTCGCGTTCGACCTGAGGACGCTCGCAGATAAGGTAGCAGACGCATCTCGGATCGGAGGAGACTTCCGACTCGTCGCGTCAGGCGGAGGCACAGAGATCGACCGGTGGCGCAGCATCCTTGCCCAAGTGTTTGAGCAGCCGATTAGATTCACTGACCGAGGCTCCTCCTTCGGCGTGGCTCAAATAGCAGCCGAGAGCAGCGGGTGGGCCGTCCCTGACGAGCCGGATCACGCAGTATCCGGGGGACGTCGTGGAGAGGCGGAGTACAGCGGGCCGCTCAGTGACCGATGGCATCAGTTCACTAAGCTGGCACGTGTCCTAACCGAGACCGGCGCATGAACCCAGATGGACTGCGGGAATTGAGCGTTTACAACATTAATCTCAGACGATCCCATTGTGCGGGAAAGAGAAGGATGGTGCGTCCTTGAGCGCAGCGAACCACTCCCGGCGACAGAAGACCGGACCCGGGGCAGTGCTGCGCACAATCATTGAGGCGGGCGGCTCCGCCACCCGTAGCGAGATCGCCCGTGCGACAGAACTGTCGAGACCGACCGTCGATGAACGCGTGACGGCACTGACGAGGCTTGGACTGGCCCGCGCAACCACCGCGCGCAACTCGACTGGTGGGCGTCCCGCCAGCAGTATCGAGTTCGCCGCGGAACGGTTTATCTCGCTGTGTGTTGATATTGGTGAACGATACGCTCGGGTGGCGTTCGTGGCGTTCGGTGGGAAGATTATTGCTCAACAAGCGATTCCAATCGACCTGACCGTCGCCTCAGACCACCTGCTCTCCAACGTCGTTGTCGCCGCAACCGAACTGCAGGACGGACTGAAGCCAGAACAGCGTCAGATCGCGGGAGTCGGCGTCGGCGTTCCTGCCCCCGTGGACTATCCGGGCGGTCGTACCGTGGGCTGGTCCGTGATGTCCGGGTGGTCAGGCTTTGATATCGCAGGGTACTTTCGCGACATCTTTGGCGTTCCTACATTCGTCGACAATGATGTGAACCTCCTTCTCCTTGCTGAGAGCGAGACGGTTTTAACAGACGTAGAGCATGTGCTGTTCGTAAAAATCGGTCAGGGCATAGGCAGCGCGCTGAAGATATCCGGAGCAATCGATCGAGGCGCCGATGGCGCCGCGGGGGACATCGGGCACGTCCATGTCGCAGGTCGCGAGGACATCATCTGTCGATGCGGAAAACGTGGATGTTTGGAGGCGCTCGCTGGCGGATGGGCGCTTGCGAGGGACTTTGCTGCGCGCGAATCATCCTATGCGGGGATCGATGCAGGTGAGGTTGCAGACGTCATCCAGCACGGCACTCCGCTGGTAATGGATTTGGTCCATGAGGCGGCGCAACGTGTGGGTGAAGCGGTGGCTGTGGCCACGAGCTTGCTGAACCCACAGGCGATCATCATCGGCGGTCGGGTCGGATGCGCTTCGGACCAGTTCGTGGCAGCAGTTCGAAGCGTCGTCTACGAACGCTCGCTGCCGCTTGCTACACGCAAGCTATCGATCCTGAACAGCCAGTTGGATGACACAGGCGGCGTGCGGGGTGCCGCGCTTCTAGTAGAGCAAAACCTGCTGTCGGAAGAACACATCGATGACCTCGCGTTGAGGAAAGACGCCAAAACGTGAGCGTGATGAACTGCTTCCCGTGCGAAGCGATCGCTAATGACTGGAGTCTCTGTGCTCGTCAACGTGAGATTTGATGCTTATATTTCTACTGTGCGGATGCAGAGGCGATCTGTAACCATGGCGGCAAGTCAGCTTCCAGGACGATGATACAAACCGTCTTGTTGAATTCAGAATCAGACCCTGAGCGAGCAGTCCTGGTAGCAGCAAGGAATCCAGGCCACTGCCGATGGCAAGTTTGCGAACAAAAACAGCCCAGCAGACTTGCAGTCTGACTAGGCTGTTCGATTCGTATCCCCAACCGGATTCGAACCGGCGCTGCTGCCTTGAAAGGGCAGTGTCCTAGGCCGCTAGACGATGGGGACGCGAGGGCTAGCTTAACCGACAGTCGCGCTTACCCCCAAACTCAGCTCAGTAGTTCACCGAGACGTGCACATGATCCATGTGGTTGGCCGTCGCCGAGCCACGATCGGCCATCGCGGTCCAGCCGCTTTGGCCATTGATCCAGATCTGCTGGCGGTAGATGATGTACTCGATATTCAGCGAATCGGCATTGGCCTGCATGTAGGCGGCGATCTGGTTGCCGAGATCGACATCGCTGACCCCGCCAGGCAACATGATGTCGACCGCCCGGCCGCTGGGATGGTCCGGAATCGAATCGGGACGCACCCCGTACATCGTGCCGATTTGCGGGAAATTCGCCCGCACCGCATAGACGATGCCCTTGCCGGAGTCAGTCAGGCCGTCCAGGCCGGATGAGCCGCCGGTGTTCAGCGAGGTTCCGGTATCAGACCCGGGCGGGACGCTCGGTCCCTGCGAGGGGCCCGAACCACCACCGGTGGTCACCGGGGTGTCGCTGACGTAGGTGGTCGAGATCCACAGCAGCGTGCCGCCGTCATCGACCTGGCTGTAACCGTTCTGGGTGACACCGGTGAGTTGAATCTCGGTGCCGGGATCCAGTACCCGCGCAACTCGATAGTCGAGGCTCGGCCCGGTGCGTAGGTTCACGTCGGTGGTGGTGTATCCGGTCGTCGTCTGACCGGCAGCCGGCTCCTCCTCGTCCACCTCGCCGGTGTACGACAGGAACTCGCTGGAGACCCAGCCGTCCTGGCCGTTATAGATCACCGGGGTCCAGCCGCTCTGGTCATCGCCACGCGTGCTGATCTGTTCCCCGGTCGAAAGCGTGCCGAGGACCGGGTAGCTGGTGCCGGGCCCGCTGCGCACGTTGAGTGCGGTCCTGGCGTTGGCGCTGCCGGTGGCCACGGAGCCTTCGTCCGGAGCCGGATCGGTGCTCGGCTCCGGTGCGCTCGTGTCCGTGTCGGGGACTTCGGTCTCGTCGGAGGTTACAGGTTCGCTCGGCTGGTCCTCGCCGGAGGTTGTCGGCTCACTCGGCTCGGCCTCACCGGCCACACCGTCGTCCGCTGGCACCGCCGGTTCATCAGGAGCCGTGACATCGGCCGACGACGCGTCCCCACTGCCGGTATCCGCGTCGTGCTCGGGAATGGTGACGACATTGCCGAGGTCGTTGTCGTTGTCGGGGAAGCCGTCGCCACCGGTACCGGAATTGTCGGCGGTGCCGCCTTCATTCACGACCTCGGGAGCCTGCGGTGCCTCCGGGGTGACCGGGTACGGATTCGTGGCCGGAGCATCGGTGGTGGCGTCCGATTTCAGATAGGGCGCATAGCAGAACGCATCGCGTCCCTTGTACTGCACGGGCACCCAGCCGCCCACCTGCTCACCGGTCACCGCGACGGATTCGCCGACCGTCAGCACTCCATAGATCGTGGTCAGGGTGGACGCCGCCGCCCGCACATTCAACGGCTCGATCGCGGTCGCGGTCCCTCCCGGAGCAGCATCGATGCTGTCCAAAGTGGAGTATTGCGAGAAAACCCAGGCGTCCTGCCCGGCGTAGCTGACCGGTGTCCACTCGCCCTGCGGGTCGCCGCGGCGCTCCACCTGTTCACCGGCGGACAGCACTCCGAGGACCGCCGACCCGGTGGTGGGTTCCGCGCGCACGTTGAGGGCGCTGGTCGCTATCAACGTGTTGTTCGACGCGAGCGCGAACTGGGGGACGAAGATGGTCCCGCCTATCACCACGCTCGCTGCCGCCGCGGCCGCCAGCGCAGTGCGAATCCGCCGTTTTGCGGTCATCATGCCGGTTCCTTCCGGATTGGAGTTGAGGATTGAGGCTCTCGAATCACCCAGCAGGCTGAGGGATCGGCGACGATTCGAGCCGGTCGCCCTAATTGGTTGAAGACCACCGCGCCGGCCTGCCGGTCAGCGAGCGTCACCGGTTCACTTCCGGACGCCTCGGCGAGGCTTTTCAGCGCAGCCAGCTCGCCGAGGACGACGGCTACTTCAAGTTTTCCGGCAAGCTTGTTCGCGATGATCGTCTCGAGCACCTCGGCGTCGATCGTCGGGGCAGCGATCACCAGCGGCTGCATGTCAGCGGACGCAGTACTCAACAGCGCCAGGACCTCTCTGAGACTGCCGATCCCATCGGCACAGACAAGGACTCTCGGCTGTTCAAGAATCGACCTGGTGCCGGTGTGAGTGGCCAGCGTGGGCGCTGCGAGCACACAATCGGTTCTGATGGTGGACGATTCGGTGAGCTGTGCTGCCAACCGGCGTTCTTGGTCGGGGCCGAAACGGGCCGCGGCCGGTGCGGCATCGAGAAGCTCGTCAGCCGTGACATAGCCGGGAGGTTCCTCGGGATCGGCGCGGTCGCGATCCCGGCCGAGCCGGATGGGCCGCGAAGGGCCGTCTTCCGGCCCGGCATCGGACCCCGATTCGAGCCGTCGGGCACTGCGCCGATCAGCGAGCGCGGCCATGATCACCAATCCGATACCGATCACCACGATCAGGGTGACGATCACAGCCGGGCTCACCATCCACCTCAGGCCAGGTCAGCGCAGGCCGAGCTGGGAGCTGCAGGCGGGCCAGGCGCCCCAACCCTGTGCTGCCAGCACCTTCTCGGCGATCTCGATCTGCTGCGCCTTGGTGGCCAGGTCGGCTGTCGGCGCGTAGTCGCCACCTCCGAATGCCAGCCACGTGGAGTAGCTGAACTGGACGCCGCCGTAGTAGCCGTTGCCGGTGTTGATGGCCCAGTTGCCGCCCGATTCGCACTGGGCGATCGCGTCCCAGGTGCTGGTGTCGGTAGACCCGCTCGAGCTATCCGACCCGCCGGTGTCAGGCGGGGTGCTCGGCTCTTCGGGCGTGGCGACCTCGACCGGGCTCGAGCTCACGAACTGTGTGCTGATCCAGCGCTGGGTGCCGCCATAGTTGATCTGGCTGTAGCCGTCCTGGCTGACGCCGGTCAGCTCGATCTCGGTGTTGGTCGCGAGAACCTCGACCACGCCGTAGTCCAGGCCGGGGCCGGTACGCAGATTGACGTCTTCATTGGTGTAGCCGATGGACACGGTCGCCGGTGCCTCCGGCTCTGCGGGAATCTCCGGCTCCTCGACAGGAGTCTCCGGCTCCTCGACAGGAGTCTCCGGCTCCTCGACAGGAGTCTCCGGCTCCTCGACAGGAGTCTCCGGCTCCTCGACGGGAGTCTCGGGCTCGGGGGCTTCGGCCTCGGCGGGCTCCTCGGATTCGGCCGGGGCCTCCGGTTCCTCGGCCTCCGCCGCGTCCTCGGGCGCTGTCACCTCGTCGGGCTGCGTCACCTCATCGGGATCTGTCGCTTCGTCAGGAGACTCGGCGTCAACGGGAGCTGCTTCACCCGGGTCCGTCTCATCGCTCTCGCCAGGCGCGACGACCTCGGGTTCGGCTGTCGTCTCGCCCTCAGGATCCGCAGCGGCGTCGTCAACGAGCTGGCCGGCGTCCTCTTCGAAAATTGCCGACCCGCCGGTGGACAGGTACTGGCTGGCCACCCAAGCATCCTGACCCCGATAGCTGACCGGGGTCCATCCGCCGTCGTCGCTGCCGCGAGTGACGACCGATTCGCCGGTTGCGAGCACCCCGATGACACCATTCTCGGTGCCGGGCCCACTGCGCACATTGAGCGTGGTGAGGGCTATCGCGGCACTTTGGCTGATGCCGCCGTCCGCAGTAACCGGTGCGCTGGTGGAATAGTCGAAGTCGAGGTATGCGGCGTACACGAAACTGTCATGGCCGTTGTATGAGACCGGCACCCAACCACCGATCTGGTCGCCGGTGATGTCGACGCTCTCGCCTTCGTGCAGCACGCCAAAGATGCTGGTCAGGGTCGACATTCCGGCGCGGACGTTCAATGCTTCCGTCACCGTGGCGGTGCCGCCGGCGGCCGACTCGATGTCGCCGAGCCTGGTGAACTCGCTGGCCACCCAGGCGTCCTGCCCGTTGTAGCGGATGGGCGTCCATTCGCCTTGGGGATCGCCCCGGCGTTCGACCTGCTCACCGGCCGACAACACACCGATCGTTTGCGAACTGGCCGCCGGCTCGAGACGCACATTCAATGCGACTGTCGCCGTCAGGGTGTCGCTGGCCGCGAGCGCAACCTGCGGAATGATGAGGCTGCCCGCCAGCAAAGTGCCGGTCGCGACAACGCCAGCAATCCAGGCGCGCCTCCTTGATCTGACTGCCATGGTGCGGGTTCCTTCCACGCGTGGTCGTCAGCCGGAGTTGTTCCCGGGTCACCGATGGCAGCATGCGGCATCGAGGCTGCCTGGGGCGATCCCAGGGCCCGCGCTCGACTGTTCGCGACTCAACTCGGACGCAGCACGCCGGCGAACGCCTCGCCGAACCATCGCTCGGCCCCGCCGTGGCTGTTACCGTCCTCATCTCGCGCCACTCACAGTTCCATCGGTGGCTCGGGGCTGCGGCGTCTTCCCCGGCCGCACCCGTAAGGATGCGACCACGCCTAGCCCCGGCCATCTCTGCGACGGTAAGGGGAGTAACGACGTGCAGGCCAGCCCGCTGAGATTTCGTTAAACAGGCAAACCCGACGTGGCTAGCGAAAATGAGAATTGCATTCAGCTCAACCCCTACTTGAGGTTAAGGGCAATCCCTTATTACGGCTTGAAGCCTGGTGCCCGAGGACAGCCACTCGGGCGCGCGTGGACCGCCCCAATAGCCAAGCGTGGGGCAAAGAATCGATGCCACGTGGCGCAATTTCTCCCCACTCGTGCCGGTTCCGGCCAGTTGATAGCCGAGCGTGGGGCAAAGAATCAATGCAACAGGTGGCCGGCGATTCCTTGCAGAACTCTCACGCCGGGCATGCGACTCCGGTGCGCACATGGCAGTCGTAGCCGCCCGGATTCGCATCGAGGTATTGCTGGTGGTAATCCTCGGCGAAATACCACTGCTTGGCGGGCTCGATGGCGGTCGTGATCGTCCCATAACCGGCCTCGGTCAGCGCATGCTGATATTCGTCCCGGATCTTTTCGGCGGTGGCCTGTTGCGCGTTCGAAACGGTGAACAAAGCAGAACGGTACTGGGTGCCCGTGTCGTTGCCCTGCCGGTCGCCCTGGGTCGGGTCATGATGCTCGAAGAAGAACCTCACCAACTCGGCATAGCTGATCTTCGCCGGATCAAAGACCACCCGCACGGTTTCGGCATGTCCGGTCATCCCGGTACAAACCTGCTGATAGGTGGGGTTGGGGGTATAGCCGCCCTGATATCCGGCCGCAGTGGACAGCACGCCGGGTACCTGCCAGAAAAGCTTCTCGGCACCCCAGAAACAGCCCAGCGCGAAATAGGCGGTTTCCGAACCCGGGTATTCGGCGTTCAACGGCCGGCCGAAGATGCGGTGCTCAAGGCTCGCGTCCAGCACCGGGGTATTGCTTCCCGACAAGGCGGTCTGCGCGGTCACATGAACAGGCTTTCCGAATCCGAACATGGTCTCAAGTTTATGCCGCGTCCCTGCCTACAGCCCCACCTCATCGAAGCGTTCCGCTGCGAGCTTGCGTCCGAGTTCGATGAGCCGGTGGGCGTCATTGAAGTCGAAGGTGGTCGCTGCGCTCGCCGGTATCTCCACGTGCACGTCGGGCGGATTCACCGCAAGCCGGGACGCCTGGATGCGCTCCTGCATGACATCGAGGGTCATCGTGGTCATGCTCGCGATGCCGAGATCGTCAGGCAGCGGCTCGAACAAACCGTCGGCGGTGCGCGACCTCGCCCGCGATGGCAGAACCTCGGCCAGCCTCTCGGGAAGACGCCCCAGACCCGCCCTGCCCGACTCCTTCATCTGATCGGACGACATCTCGACGGCCCCGCCGAACTCGCGCTCGTGTGAGCGTCCGAGCAGCGAAACCGCAACGGTCACATCGGTATCCCAGCGCAGCGAGGTCTCCATCGGCAGCGGATTGACCAGGCCGCCGTCCACCAGCAACCGGTGATCGAGCATGACGGGCTCGAAGATCGTGGGAATCGAGATGGACGCCCGGATCGCCGCGAGCAGCGGGCCATCGTGGAACCAGATCTCGCGGCGCGCGAACAGGTCGGTGGCCACCGCCGTGAACGGCATCGGGAGCTCCTCGATACGCACATCTCCGATGATTCGCCCGAGCAGGTGCATGACGCGATCGAGTTTTATCAGGCCAGGAGCAGTCAGCGACGGCCGTGCCAGCATCAGCACATCGGTGCGGGTCAGGCGCTTGGCTACCTTGGTCAGATCATCCAATTTGCCGGCCGCGTATGCGCCGCCCATCAACGCCCCGATGGACGACCCGGCCACCGCAACGATCTCGTGCCCGCGCGATGCCAGCTCTTCAATCGCTCCGATATGGGCGTAACCGCGGGCGCCGCCCGAACCGAGCACCAGGGATACCTTCATGGTCGCTCCTCGTTCCCGCTAGGTGATTCAAACACTCACCCGGCATTGGTAACACTCACTCAGCCTTGGTGACATTCACCCAGCAGTCTGCCAGTCACAGTCGCCAACCCTCACGCCCTGGCCTGCAAAAATCCTGCTAGGCCTGGTTGAGATCCCAGTTGATACCGCCGTCGCCCTGGTCGGTCAGCGCCTGGTTTGCTCTGCTGAACGGCCGCGAACCGAAGAATCCGGCACTCGCCGACAGGGGTGAGGGGTGTGCCGAGGCGATGATCGGAACTCCTGCGCTCGCCAACGTCGGGGTGAGCGACTGCGCGTCGCGTCCCCACAAGATGGCGACCAGCGGCCCGCCGCGGTGCGCCAGGACTTCGATGGCCGCCTGGGTCACCGGCTCCCACCCCTTGCCACGATGCGAGGCCGAGCGTCCGGGCCGCACCGTGAGGCACCTGTTCAACAACAGCACGCCTTGTTCGAACCAGCCGGTCAGGTCACCGTGCGGTGCGGGCGCGATGCCGAGGTCGGACTGTAGCTCCTTATAGATATTGATCAGCGACTTGGGCAGTGGACGAACCGAGCGTTCGACGGCGAAGCTCAGTCCGATCGGGTGCCCGGGGGTCGGGTAGGGGTCCTGGCCGACGATCAACACCCGAACGTCGGCCAGCGGCCTACTGAACGCACGGAGCACCTTGTCTCCCGAGGGAAGATAGCCGCGTCCCGCCGCGATCTCATCACGCAGAAAGGTGCCCATCCGGTGGATCTGCGGCTCCTGGTCGGCCAATGCCTCGGCCCAGTCGGAAGCCATCAGTTCAGAAATCGGACGAGCGGTCATCCCAGTAGGCTAGCCGCTATTGATCGGACGAGCGCCCGTGGTGCCGCAGCGCAAGAGCCGACCAGCATCCGATACCGGCCATCAAGGCAGCGCCGATCCCGAAGGCGACCGGCAGTGGAAAATGATCGGCGAGGGCACCGGCGGCCAGCGGGCCGATGATGGAACCGAGGTCCGACGACATTTGGAAGACCGCCACCGGGGTGCCGCCGTTGCTGCCGATCACATCGCCGACCAGGGCGGTGGGTGCCGGCGACATGATCGCCGATCCCGCGCTGAAGGCACACAAGATCACGACCAGCCACCCGATATTCGGGGCGAACGGAATGAGCGCCGATGACAGGGCGCAGGTGACAAGACCGGTGATCAGCATCGGACGCCTGCCCCAGACGTCGACGAGCCGGCCGGCCGGCTGCAGCACCAGCGCCTGCACGACCGCAGCTACCGCGAACGCGATCCCGGTCCACGAGGTCGGACGATCCAGTACCTCGACGACCAGAATCGGGACGAGGGTCGAACGCGCGCCCTGAGACTGCCAGCCGGTGGCGAAATTCGCCGCACAGGCCACCTGGTAGCGGGCGTGGCCCCAGGCGTCGGCGAAACTGAATGCTTCCGGCTTGGTTTCGCCGGTCGGGGTGAGGTCGCGATGGGTGAGAAGCAGCAAACCGGCGCCGCCGGCCAACACCAGCGTCCCGGCATAGAAGAAGAAAGGTGCCCTGATCGAGACCGCTGCCAAGAGACCACCCACGGCAGGTCCGGCCATGCCGCCGATCAGGAAGCCGCCCGAATACAGGGCGCTCGCGCGTCCTCGTTGCAGCGGGGACGCGCTGGCCAGCAGCAACGACATCGAAGCCACCGAGAACATGGCCGATCCGAGCCCGCCGATCCCCCGCAGCACCAGCAACTGCAGATAGCTTTGCGACAGGCCGGCACCGGCGCTGCTGAGCGCGACGACGCCGATACCGATGCCCAGCGCCACCCGTTCGCCGATCGCCCGGTTCAGTCGTCCGCAAAAGGGCCCCATGAGCAGCCGGGCCAGGGCGAAGGCACTGACCACCGCACCGACCTGAAAGCTGGTCACCTTGAAACTGCGGGCAAAAACAGGCAGTACGGGCACCAGCACGCCGAAGCCGATCGCGACCAGCAAGGCAACCAGAGACAGCACCCAGACATCGCGGGGCATGGTGTTGCGTGGCAGACGGGGCACCCAGCCAGATTATCCCGGCTGTCACGCTGGTTCCTTCTTCGGCCGGTGTGCATGCGCTCGATCGAGCAAGGACGTGACAGGCCGGGCCACGACCACGGCGGAGGGGTGCACTGAACCCGCCGATCATCGAAGGCCGGCCTGTTCGCCCTCGGCATCCAACAAGGCCATCACTTGGACGTTCACCACAGCCGGAACCAGTTCGTCCCTATGCTAGAGAACAGTCTTTCAACTTGGAGGTTTGTAGATGACTGCCACTCCCGGCGCCACCCCGGTGCCATCCCCGACCTCGGGTACCAGCCAATCCGATGACATCTTTTTTACCCCGAAATGGCTGAGGATCGGTGCAAGCTGGGGGTGGCGTCTTTTGGTGCTTGCCGCGGTGACCGTGGTGCTGTGGCAGATCGGTGCCAAGATGAGCCAGATCGTCGTCCCGCTGATCTTGGCGTTGTTGTTCACCTCCGGGCTCGGTGGTTTTTGTGAATGGCTGGTTTCCAAGGGGTGGCCGCGCTGGGCCGGAAGCATCACGGCGCTGCTGGCCTTCTTGCTGGTCATCGCCGGATTGCTGGTGGTCGTCGGTGCTCAGGTCGCCCTGCAATGGTCGCAGCTGGCCAATGCAGCCACCCAAGGTGTCGAGGGCCTGTTGAATTGGCTGGCCTCGGGGCCGCTGCACGTCAGCGCGAGCCAGGTCAATGACCTCATCGACAAGATTGTGTCTTATGTGCAGGATTCGGCACAGAACATCGCCACGGGGGTGGCCGGTGGCCTGGCCAGTGCCGGGTCGACCATCGGTTCCTTGTTCGCTGGCTTGGCGACCTGTCTGTTCGCCACTTTCTTCTTCCTCAAGGACGGATCGCGGATCACCGGAACCGCCCGAGAGATCGTCCCCACCCATGCGATGGGCGCGATGGAGCCGTCACTCCGTGGTGGCTGGGCGTCGCTGAGTTCTTATGTGAAGGCGGCCGTTATCGTGGCCGGTGTCGATGGAGTCGGCGCCGGCCTGGGTGCTTTGCTCCTGGGATCCAATCTGTGGTTGGCCATCACCGCCTTCACTTTCGTCTGCTCATTCGTTCCGCTGCTCGGCGCGATCGTTGCCGGGGCCGTCGCAACGTTGGTGGTCTTGGTGACTTTGGGATTCACCAAGGCCGTGATCATGCTGATCGTCTTCGTCGGGGTGATGACCCTTGAGTCGCATGTGCTTCAGCCACTGGTGCTCGGCAAGGCCGTGGAGATTCACCCGTTGATCGTGTTGCTCGGCATTTCGGCCGGTGCGATCGTCGCGGGTATTTCGGGTGCGTTGTTCGCCATTCCGTTGGTGGCGTTCATCAGCGGGTGTATCAGGGGCCAGAAGCTGCTCGACCAAGAGGCCGAACGCAAACAGAAGAAGGCCGAAGCACGGGCGGCCCGTCAAGGACGTTCTCGAGTCAAATCGTCGGATCGTGAGCAGGAATCCTGAAGCGAGGTGCAGGCTTCGAGCCGAAGCTCTGGTACCCGTCGGTGACTCAACACTGAGGGTAAGTTTGGACGCATGAGCGACCCTGCCACGTTGAATCGCATTCTGCATGACCTCGCCGAGGGCAAGATCGATGCCGACCAGGCGTCCGGACTGATCGCCGATTTGGACGCACCTGCGGCTCGTCCGGCCGACGAGTCGCTCTATGACGCTCCACCGGCCCGGGCCCTCGACGATGACGCGGCCGACGAGCAGCCTGCCGAGGCAGCCGATAACGGCGTGCCCGCCGACGATCCGGACGGGCAACCGGCCTCGGCCCGGCCGGCCGAGCAGTCACAGCAGCCCGACCCGGCAACGGCGCCTCACGATGAGAAGACCGCCGGGGACGCGGGCGAGTCCGGTCCGACCGGATGGCCGAAATCGGACTCGGATCAGGGTGCGACGACGCCTGCGGGGCACAGCCTGTTCGACATTCAGATGGACGACGTCGCCGCGGTCGCAGGCGAGGTCTTCCGAGATGCCGGCGAGATCGCCCGCGGCGCCTGGCAGCGCCTCGGCTCGCTGGCGAGCAGCGTGCTACCCGGCGATGCGGCACCTTCCGAAAGTTCAGGCGCGGATACCACCACCCAGCCGGCCGCGCCGACCTCGCGTCCGTCTTCGGGACGATCGGTGCGCAGTGTGATCGTCCGCTCGGTCGGACGACGGGTGCGCATCATCGGAGACCAGCGCACCGCCTCGGTCACCGTCGAAGGCCCGCACAATGTCCGCCGCGAGGGCGCCATCCTGGAGATCAGCACCGAAGGTGAGATCGGCCTGAACACCGGGGGATTCAACTTCATCAGGCCGCCACGCTCCATCGACGACCTGAGGGTGCTCGGCTTCGGCCAAGAGCTCGTGGTGCGGGTCAACCCTGCGATCAGGGTCGATGCCGAGGTCACCGGAAGCAAACTGACCACCAGCGGCGTACCCACCTTGGGCAATATCCGGGTCAGCGTCGGGCAGGCCAGCCTGTCGGATGTCGTCCAGATCGAGGATGCCTTGATTCAGGCGGGCGGCGCGTCGTTGAGCGGGCCGATCAGCGAGGGCCGTTCACGCATCAAGGTCGAATCCGGCAACCTGACCGTCCGGCTCACCCAAGGCGCGAGCGTCACCGTCCGCTCGCAAAGCCAACTCGGACGCATCAGTTGGCCGGGCGACCCGCAGGACCTCACCGATGAATACGTGGTCGGCAACGGGTCGGCCGCTCTCGAAATCAGCCTGGTGATGAGTCGGGTCGTCGTCAAGGCCGATGAGTAGCAGCACCTGATGCGTTCAAGCCGCTGAGCGCCTGCACCGGATCTTCGGTCATGGTGCCCGCTTTCGGGCCCGAGCGGTGCGCGATCCAACGGGCCAATGCCGACAGCGAGATGTTCACGGCCAGGTAGATCAGCAGGACGACGATGAAGATCGAGAAAGAGTACTGCGTCGAACCGTAGTAGTCCTTCAGCTGATTCGAGATCCGCAGAATCTCCGGATAGGCCACCACGTAGGCGAGTGAAGTGTCCTTCAGCAGCACCACCAGCTGCGCGACGATGATCGGCAACATCTGCCGGAAGGCCTGCGGAAACTCGATGAAGATCCGCGTCGCGAAGCGGCTCAGCCCCAAGGACAGACCCGCCTCACGCTGCCCCGCGGGCAGGGCCTGTAATCCTGCCCGCAGAGCCTCGCCGATGATCGCGCCGTTGTAGATGGCCAGCGCCAACACCACCGCCCAATATCCGCCGGTGCCCAGTGCCAGCAGAATGAAGAGCATCATCAGCAGCACCGGCATGCCCCGGAAGAACTCGAGCACGACCGTCGAGGGAATCCGGATCCATCGCTGCGGGGCGGTGCGTCCGAAACACAGGGCGATACCGAGCAGAATGGCAAGTAGCGCCGCAAGACCGGCCGCGCGCAGCGTGCCCTTGAGCAGGCCGCGAATCAGCAGGCCTTCCCACACCTCGCCGTCGGCGAAGATGTCCCAGCGCTCCGGCGACCACACCCCGGTCAGCTGCGCCCCGTTGACCGTGGTGCGCGGCTGGCCCAAGGCCCAGATCAACCAGCTGAGCAGGGCCGCGATACCGACGGCCGCGACAACCGAAAAGACACGGGACAGCGCCCGGGTTCTCGGCCCGGGTGCGTCGTACAGGACGCTCGCAGACTCGGCACTCATCGTTGCACCGCCACCTTCCGTTCGACGTAATTGGCCAGCTGACCGAGCGGAATGGTGATGATCAGATAGCAGCAGGCGATGCCCAACAGGATGGGAATGACCGCGTTGCCGTTGTTGTTGGCGAGCGTCTTGGAAACAGCGAAAAGCTCGACGACCAAGAATCCGCCGGCAACCGATGTGTTCTTGGTCAGGGCGATGATGACGTTGATCAGCGGCGGCACCACCATGCGCAGCGCCTGCGGCAAAATGATCAGCGCGATGGTCTGCCCGAATCTCATGCCGAGAGAGCGCGCCGCCTCGGCCTGGCCCAGCGGGACGCCATTGATTCCCGAACGGATGGCTTCGGCAACGAATGACGAGGTATAGAGGCTGAGCGCGAGGTAGGCGCCGACCTTCGAGTCGAGGCCTATCTGCAAGGCCGGCAACACCACGATGATGAAGAAGAACACCAAGGTCAGCGGAGTGTTGCGCATGATCTCCGTATAGCCGGTGGCGATGCCGCGCAGGCTGGCGATCGGTGAGATTCGCAGCAATGCGACGAGGGTGCCGATGATCATGGCACCCACGCCGCCGACCGCCAGCAGCTCGAGAGTGACCCGGAATCCGGCCCAGTACATATCCAGATTCGAGAACACGGCATTCATGCGCGCCTCCTAAGGATCTGTGGTCGTTGCGGCTGCTGCGCCCCGGATGCGATGGTGCGCCAGATAGCGGGCGCAGATTGATATATCTGGCGCACCAAGTGCGGGATCGTCGTTTAGCGCCCGACGGGACCGACCTGGTGATTAGTACCGGTCGAGCTCGGGCGGCTCCGGGGTCGGCAGCACGGTGCCGGCGGTAGCCGTCCAGGCTTCCTCCCAGCGGCCATCGTTGTAGGCGGCTTGGAGAGTGTCGTTGATGAACGCGCGGAACTCGTCATCGCCCTTGGCCAAACCGATGCCATAAGGCTCGGAGGTGAACGTGTCGTCCACCACCTCGAACTCATCGCCGTTCTGGCTGACCAGGCCGGCCAGAATGACGTTGTCGGTGGTCAGCGCGTCCGCCTGGCCGGTGCGAATCGGCTCCAGGCAGTCGGAGTACTTGTCGACAGTGATGATCTTGTCGGTGTATTCGGCGATGTTCTTCTCGGACGTCGACCCGGTCACCGTGCAGATCGTGGCATCGCCCAGATCAGCCGGGTCGCTGATGTTCATCGGGTTGCCGCTGGGCACGAGGAACGACTGGCCGGCAATGTAGTACGGGCCGGCGAAATCGATGACTTCCTTGCGGGTGTCGTTGATCGTGTAGGTGGCCACCACGATGTCGACCTGACCGTTCTGAATGAACGGCTCGCGGTTTTGCGAGACGGTCTCAACCCAGTTGATATTGTCCTCGGACAGTCCCAGTTCGCCGGCGATGATCTTGCCGATCTCGACATCGAACCCTTCCGGAGTGCCGTCGGGGCCCATCAACCCGAAGAGCGGCTGGTCGAATTTGGTGCCGATGGTGATACTGCCGGCTTCGACGAGCTTGGCCATTGTTGTGCCTTCGTCGAACGTCTTGTCCGAACCAGCGTTGCCCCCGCCACAGGCAGACAGCGCTAACGCCGTTGTCGCAGCCACAATGCCGGCGGCGATCCTTGTGAGCTTCATTGATGCTCCCTTCGGTTACTCGTTTTGTTTTCAGAGAATCTTGGAGAGGAAGTCCTTCGCACGCTCGGACTTCGGACGGGAGAAGAATTCTTCGGGGGAGTCCTGCTCGACGATCGCCCCGTCGGACATGAAGACCACCCGGTCGGCGGCCTTCTGCGCGAAGCCCATCTCGTGGGTGACGACCAGCATCGTCATACCCGATTTTGCGAGTTCGACCATGACGTCGAGCACCTCGTTGATCATCTCGGGGTCGAGGGCGCTGGTGGGCTCATCCAAGAGGATCAGTTTGGGATCCATCGCCAACGACCTGGCGATGGCGACACGCTGCTGCTGGCCGCCCGACAATTGCGCGGGCAACTTGTTCGCATGATCGGCGACGCCCACACGCCTCAGCAGCTCCAGCGCCCGCTTCTCGGCGTCCGGCTTCGGGATTCTGTGAACCTTGATCGGCGCCAAGGTGACGTTCTGCAGCACGGTCTTGTGCGCAAAAAGGTTGAACGCCTGGAAGACCATCCCGACGTCGCTGCGCAATTGGGCCAGTTGCTTGCCCTCTTCGGGCAGCGGCACGCCATCGATGCGGATCTCGCCGGAGTCGATCGTCTCCAGCCGGTTGATCGAGCGGCACAGCGTCGACTTGCCCGAGCCCGAGGGGCCGATCACGATGACGACCTCGCCCTTGTTGACGTCCAGATCGATGTCCTTCAGCACATGGTTCGAGCCGAAGTACTTGTTGACGCCCCGGATCTCCACCAGCGGACGCTCGGCTGCGGACTCAGACATGCACCGAAGACTACGGGTCGGCTAGCGGCGATGCACCCAAAAGCCGGCTTTCTCGGCAAATCTTTTGCAAGACCGTAACCTGCCGAGGTTTAGTCTCAGCCTTTGAAGGGCGCGACATCGACGATGGTGACGTCGATCGTCTTGCCGTTGGGAGCCTCGTAGCTGACCTTGTCGCCCTTGGCGGCGCCGAGCACTGCCCCACCGAGGGGGGATTGCGGGCTGAACACATGGGTCTCGATGTCGTCGTCCAGGCCGAGCATCTCGCGGGAGCCGAGCAGAAACTTCTCGGTATCGTCCTCGTCGTCGAAATACGCGATGGTCACCAAGGTTCCGACTGCCACCTCATTGGGATTCTCGGGCACCTCGCCGACCTTCGCCTGCCGCAGCATCTGCTCGAGCTGAGCGATTCTGCCTTCCATCTGGCCCTGCTCGTCGCGGGCCGCATGGTATCCGCCGTTTTCTGACAGGTCGCCCTCTTCGCGAGCCGCAGCGATCTTGGCTGCCACCTCGGGGCGACCATGCGTCTTGAGGTGGTCCAGCTCGTTCGACAGCTTCTCGAAAGCGTCACGTGTCAGCCACACCGTCTCTTGTTCAGCCATCCCACGAGTCTAGCCAACGATCTAAGACTTGTGTCCGCCCGGCGCCGGTCGTCCATAGGCTGGTCTCGTCGCGCGGGCAGCGGCGGTTTCACCGGTCGTGGAACGGCTGGATGCTCAATCATCTCTTGGGCACAATAGGGATTATGTCCATTCCCCTCAGCGCACAGGCTGCCGATGGTGAGCAGTTGCGGCTCCTGCATGTGCACGCTCATCCCGATGACGAATCCAGCAAAGGCGCGGCCACGACGGCCAAGTATGTGGCTGAGGGCGTCCGGGTAGTGGTGGCGACCTGCACCGGAGGGGAACGTGGTTCGGTGCTCAATCCGAAGATGGATCGTCCCGACGTGTGGGCGAACATGCCGGCGGTACGCAACGCCGAGATGACCAAGGCCCGCGAGATTCTCGGGGTCGAGCAGATTCCGCTGGGATTCATCGACTCCGGGTTACCCGAGGGCGATCCGCTTCCTCCATTGCCGGAGGGGTCGTTCGCGACCTACGACCCGGCGGTTGCAGCCGTGCCCTTGGTGAAGGTCATCCGCGACCTGCGTCCGCATGTGTTGACCACCTACGACGAGAACGGTGGCTACCCGCATCCCGACCACATTCAATGCCATCGAGTCTCGATGAGCGCGCTCGCGCTGGCCGCCGATCCCAGGTACCGCACCGATCTCGGACCGATCTGGTCGGTGCCGAAGGTCTACTACCAGATGGGCTTCCACCGGCTGCGTTATGCCGCCTTGGACGCTGCCATGCACGAGATGGGCATGGATTCGCCCTATGCCGAGCGGCTCGCGCAATGGGACGACCGCAATTACGAACACCGCATCACGACGAGGATCGCGTGTGCGGAGTACTTCGAGGTGCGCGACGAAGCATTGCGTGCCCATGCCTCCCAGATCGACCCCGACGGCATGTGGTTTTCGGTGCCGCTTGAGGTTCAGGCCAAGGCCTGGCCGACCGAAGACTGGCAGCTCGTCTACAGCGCTTTCCCGACCGTGATTCCCGAGGACGACCTGTTCGCCGGATTGCGTCCGGCCGCGCCCTCGGAACCCGATCCCTCGGATCTCTGGGTGATTTGAGGCCTTCTTCTCGAAGAGGTAAGCGGTGCGAACGCATCACGTGCGCCTACCCGGTTGCTGCCCGCACCGACCGGCCCGTGGCGTACTGCGATCAGCAGCTGCTGGGGAATCACAGGCGTCTCCAACGGCGCCGGCTGGTGCATGCGCTGAGATCAGATCGCTCGAGAGTTTCGGCGCCGTATCGCTCTACCCCGACCAGGTAGGCTCCTTGGTTATGAACCTTCGATGGCCTGAGTCACAGCCGGTGCTGGGGGGCGACCCTGTGATCTTGCGGGGTTGGCGTTCGTCCGATGCCCAGATGGTCTATGAAGACTGCCAGGACGAGACCTTGCAGGAATTCACCACCGTTCCGTCTCCCTACACGATGGCCGACGCCGAGGAGTTCGTTACCCTCGGGCCCAGCCTGTGGCAAGCACATACGGGAGCGAACTTCGCTATCACAGATCCCGCGGACGCCGTCATCGGTGCGATCTCCTTGCAGAACTTCAACGAGCCCGAGGCCAGCTGTGAGGTCGGCTATTGGGTGGCGGATTTCGCCCGCGGTCAGCGGGTGGCCAGACGAGCCGTCGAGTTGATCGTCGGGTGGGGACGCGTCGACCTGGGGTTGGCCAGGTTGATCCTGAAGATCCGGCGCGAGAACACCGCGTCGATCGCCGCCGCACTCGCCGCGGGGGCCACTCCGACCGGCGTCACAGTGGATGAAGAGGCTCGCGGGGTCGTCCACAATTTTGGCATTTACGAGATCTGACGTGGCCCAAAGACTCGCGCATCAGGCCAGCCCATACCTTCGCCAGCACGCCTCCAATCCCATCGACTGGTGGCCGTGGGGGCTCCAGCCCTTCGCGGAGGCGAGACGCCTGGACCTGCCGGTGCTGGTGAGCATCGGCTATTCGTCGTGCCACTGGTGCCATGTGATGGCCGCCGAAACCTTCAGCGACCCGGCGGTGGCCGACCTGCTGAACGGCTCATTCCTCGCCATCAAGGTCGACCGCGAGGAACACCCGGATGTCGACCAGGCATTCATGCGGGCCACCCAGGCATTGACCGGTCAGGGTGGCTGGCCCAACACGGTGTTCTGCACTCCCGACGGGAAGCCGTTCTTCGCGGGCAGCTATTTCCCTCCGGAGCCTCGCTTCGGCCTGCCCTCGTTCAGTCAGGTGGTCCAGACGCTCGGGCAGGCATGGCAAGAACGTCGCATGGAAGTGCTCGACTCGGCCCGGCTGATCGTGAACAGGCTGGCCTCGCTCGATCGTCCATCGATGGTGGGCACTCCGGATTCGGAGCTCGCACCCGATCGCCTGACCGAACTCGTCCTCGCGGACGCCGACCCGACTCACGGCGGGTTCGGCACGGCGCCGAAGTTTCCGCAGGCGCCGATCCTGGACGCACTATTCGTGCGCACCGACCAGGCGGCCAACGACGCAGCATTGTTCGCCCTCGAGGCGATGTCGCGCGGCGGCATCTGTGATCAGGTCGGCGGCGGCTTCCACCGGTATGCGGTTGACGAGGGCTGGGAAGTACCCCATTTCGAGAAGATGCTCTACGACAACGCCTTACTGCTCGGCACCTATACCCGCGGGTGGCTTCGTGCGATACCCGACGACGGCACCGAACAGCGAGAGATCTTCGAGCGCGTGGTGCGCGGCATCGTCGGCTGGCTCGAAGACGAGATGAGACTCGAGGGCGGGGCATTCGCGTCCAGCCTGGACGCAGACTCCGAAACCGACACGGGCGAGCACGCCGAAGGTGCCTACTATCTGTGGAGCCCGCAGCTCTTCGACGAATACCTCGGCAAGGATTCCCGTTTCGCCCAGGGAGTGTTCCACGTCACACACAAGGGCAACCTGCCGGCCGGAGCGCACGCGCCCACCGACGGCAGCGGAATGTCCACTCTGCAATTCCATGGCCTGCCGCACCCGGGCAGGGTCGCCAACATCACGGCCGGGCTCAAGGCCATCCGGGAGCGCCGTCCATGTCCGGCTCGTGATGACAAGGTCGTCGCCGCCTGGAACGGTTTGCTGATCGATTCGCTGGTGCGGGCCGGCATGGTGTTCGGAGAGCCCACCTGGCGCGAGCTCGCCCGCGCCTGCGGCGAATACCTGTGGACGAAGCACTGGGACCCGGATCGTCAGATCCTGGCCAGGGCAAGCATGGCCACCGATGAAGGCATCACTCGTGGCGCAGACGGGGTGTGCTCCGACTATGCGTGTGTAGCGCTCGGTTTCTTGAGCCTGGCTCAAGCTGTCGATCCTGGCTGGATGGAGCCTGCGGTGGCGCTGCTGGAGCGCGCCGTCGAGCTTTTCTCCTCGGTTGACGGCGGGTTTTGTGAGACGACGGCCTTGCATCCGGGGCTTTTCGAGCGTCCGAAACGATTGGCGGACGAAGAACTGCCCAGCACGACCTCGGTCATGGAGGTCGCGTTGCGTTCGGCGGCCCGGCTTACCGGACGCCGCGATCTGCTGGCCCGGGCGGACGCTGCAGCGATGTCCCTGCGTCCGTTGCTCGCCTCATCTCCCCGATCGAGCGGTTGGGGCTTGGCGAGCTTGCTGGCCCGCTCCGAGGCCGAACGAGGCTGGGGACCCGCCGAGGTCGTGATCGTGGACGAGTCGGACCATCCGGCCGCCTCGCCGCTCGCGCAGGCCGGCTGGCGGCTGGCGCCCTGGGGCAGCGTGATCGTCGCAGGTGCTCCCGGCACCACCGGTTTTGGGGACCTGTTCGCCGACCGCACCGAATTGGACGACGAGCCGACTGCCTATGTCTGCCGGGGGCAGAGCTGTCAACTGCCGGTTACCGACTGGTCGAATTTGCGTGGGTTGCTCTGGGAGACCAGCTAGCATCGGCATCCCGATGTGCCTTGCCGGTTTCCTTTCTGGTTCCCGCGCCCGGGGCCGCTATTTCCCGTAGCGGCGCTCGCGCTGTTCGTAGTCGCGTAGTGCCCGGTAGAAGTCGACCTTGCGGAAATCGGGCCACAGTGCTTCGCAGAAGTAGAACTCACTGTGAGCTGACTGCCACATCAAGAATCCGCTGAGCCGTTGCTCGCCGGAGGTCCGGATGATCAAGTCGGGGTCGGGTTGCCCCCGAGTGTAGAGGTGCTCGGAGATCTGATCGATCTCCAGATGCTCGGCCAGTTCGGCGAGAGAGGTGCCCCTCGCGGCTTCCTCGGCGAGCAGTGAACGGACCGCATCGGTGAGCTCGTGGCGTCCGCCATAGCTGACCGCAACGTTGATGTGCATGCCTTGCCGGTGTTCGGTTTCTTCGACAACCCTTCGCAGGGCCTCGGCGATACCATCGGGCAGCAGGCCCAGGTCCCCGACAACCATGATGCGGTAATCGCGGGCCTGGGCGAGATCTTCCACCAATCCGACGATCACGTCGAGCAGCGGCATCAGTTCGTCATCCTGGCTGCGGCGCAGGTTGTCGGTGGACAGCACCCACAAGGTGACGATCGGAATACCGATCTCATCGCACCACGTGACGAACTGTTTGAGCTTGCTGGCTCCGGCCTGGTAGCCGGCGGCGATCGGCATACCGGGAGCATTCGCGCGTGCCCAGCGACGGTTTCCGTCGGCCAGTACTGCGACGTGCTGGGGCAGGGCATCGTGACGCAATTGCGTGCGAAGCCGCGACTCGTAAAGCTGGTAGACCGGTTTCTTCAATTCGCGCGGCATCAGGTCCAACGCCCGGAGCAGTCGCGACTGCGCGTTGTCCATGGCCATGAGGACATTTAACCGCGCCTTTCCAATTAGTGCTTCCATCTGCGGAAACCTACGGTACCGTAGGTTACGTGATAGCCGTTGATGACCGGACCGGAGCAACCGTCGTTGTGACCGAGGTCAAACCGAAGCTGCGGGGCGTTCTGCACCTGATCAACACGCCGCTTGCCCTTGTCGGCGGGCTGGTGCTGCTGATCGCTGCCGGCTCTGTGCCCTTGCGGATGGCCTGTGCCGTGTGGACGCTGACCGCAATCATGCTCTTTGGCAACTCGGCGCTCTATCACCGCGGACGCTGGAGTGTGAAGGTCGCCGCAATTCTGCGCCGTATTGATCACTCCAATATCGCGGTTTTCATCGCCGGCACCTACACCCCGCTCGCCGTCGCATTGTTGAACGGCGCCTCGCAGGCTTTGCTGCTGGGGTTGATCTGGGGCGCTGCGGTGCTCGATGTCGCATTTCGGGTGCTGTGGATGGGCGCACCCAGGTGGCTCTACGTTGCGCTCTACCTGGTGATGGGGTGGGCAGCGATCTTCTGGATGCCACAGCTTTCGGCTGCTGGCGGGCCGGCGGTGGTGATCTTGTTGGTTCTCGGTGGGCTGTTCTATTCGGCAGGCGCAGTGATCTACGCGCTGAAAAGGCCCAATCCGAGCCTGACATGGTTCGGATTTCACGAGATCTTTCACGCCGGCACCGTGCTCGGAGCGCTCTGCCACTGGGCCGCCATCCTGATCGCGGTGCTGTAAGAAAGAGCCCTCGTCCGCGGGCATCGGGTAGGAGGGCAAAGCGGTACGTGACATTTTCGCGACGCCGTTTACAACCTGTTGGCTGGATCTGGGCGAGGACAATTGTGCAGCCGGGCCTGAGGGTGCTGCACGGGGTCGGGCTCACCGGTTCCGAGCCTTTTCGCCGATAGCCCGACTGGTCACCGAGAAGCACGGACGATGTCTAGAAAGCCGAGAATCTCAGTCGGCTTGCCCTGCCTGTTCGGCCCGGGCGGCGTCAATTTTCGCTTTGGCTCCGTCGAGCCAACCCTGGCATACCTTGGCCAGTTGTTCGCCACGCTCCCACAACTGCATGGACTCGGCGAGCGGAACGCCACCGGATTCGAGTTTGGTGACGATTTCTGCCAGCTGCTGGCGGGCCTGCTCGTAGGTCAACTGCGGTTCGGTCTCGGGGCTGCTCACCGGAGCGCCTCCTCGGCAACGCTCTGGTACGGTCTCGCACCGAAGGACGCTGGTAGTCGCCGGATCATCGCGTTCATGAATCTTCCTCCTGATAGTCGACCTCGACGAACAGCTGCCCGTCACTCAGATACAGCAGCAACTGGTCGCCCGGATCGGCGTCATTGACCGAGGTGACCGAGCCGCCCTCGGCATCGGCGACGATCGCGTAACCGCGTTCCAGAGTCGCCTTCGGTGACATCGAACGAATCCGGGTCACCGCATGGGCCAGGGCAGTGCGCTCATTGCCGAGCTGCTGATCGATGGCCCGGCCCAGCCGATGCCGGTAGCCGTCCAGCCATTCCTGGTGGGAGGCGAAGCTTCCCGACGGGTCGCGCAGCACCGGACGTGAGACCAGCTGGGTGAGCCAATCTTGTTCATTTCGCACCCGGGTGATGATCGCCTGCCGCAGCCGGCTCAGCTGCACCGCAAGCTGCTCGGACTGCTCACGGGCGTCCGGCACGGCGATCTTCGCGGCCTCGGTCGGCGTCGAGGCGCGGCGATCCGCCACCAGATCGAGGATGGGGCTGTCCGGCTCGTGGCCGATGGCACTGATCACCGGGGTACGCGCGGCAGCGACCGCGCGCACCAAACCCTCATTGCTGAACGGCAGCAGGTCCTCCAGCGAACCGCCACCACGAGCAATGATGATCAACTCGATGGCAGCGTCCGCGTCCAGCTCGGCCAGTCCGGCCATCACATCGGACGCGGAGTCCGGCCCCTGCACCAACGCGTGCCGCACCTGCACCTGGACGCCCGGCCACCGCTTGCGGAGATTGGCCAGCACGTCACGTTCGGCGGCGCTGTTGGCGCCGGTGACCAGCCCGATCCGGCGCGGCAGAAATGGGAGCCGTTTCTTGCGTACCGGGTCGAAGAGGCCTTCGGCCTGCAGTTTTCGCTTCAGCTGTTCGAGTTGCACCAGCAGCTGGCCCTCGCCGGCGATCCGCAGTTCGGAGCACTCGAACGACAATCGGGTGGTTTTTGTCCAGACCCGCGGAGTGAGGCAGGCCACGACGGTCATGCCTTCGGTGAGCGGACCTGCGGCGTCCAACACCTGGGTGCTGCACGTGATGGTTGCCGAATTCTCGGCTCGCGAATCGCGCAAAGTCAAGAACTGGGTTGCTGCTTGTCTGCGTCGTAACTCGATGACCTGCCCGGTGACCCAGATCCAGCCGCAGCGTTCGACCCAGCCGCGCACCTGCTCGATGACCGCGCCAAGTGGCTGTGGCGTGTCGGGGGAGTTGCGTGCGCTGCTGGGTGGGGTAGTGGCCATCAGCGTCGCCGGCGAGTGTCGTGTTTGCGCAGCTGTGGTGGCAGAGAGAAGGTCAGTGACTCGTCGACCAGCCGTTCTTCGACGGCCGGCGGGAACCCGAGCTCGACCAGCCTGTCGAGCACGCCGTCCACCAGCGTCTCCGGCACCGAGGCACCCGAGGTGACGCCGATCTGATTGACATCGGTGAGCCAGGCCGGATCGATCTCGGACGCATCGTCCACCCGGTAGGCGGCCTTGGCACCCGCCTCGAGTGCGACCTCGACCAACCGGACGGAGTTCGACGAATTGCGGGAACCCACCACGATCACCAGATCGGAATGCGAGGCGATCTGCTTGACCGCATCCTGCCTGTTCTGGGTCGCGTAGCAGATGTCGTCGGACGGCGGATCGACCAATTTCGGAAACTTGTCGCGCAGCTTGCCGATGGTCTGCGATGTCTCGTCGACGCTGAGCGTGGTTTGGGTGAGCCAGGCGACCGGCTGATCGGTGGGCAGATCGAGCTTGTCGACGTCGTCCGGGTGCTGAATGAGAGTGATGGATTCCGGCGCCTCGCCCGTGGTGCCTTCGACCTCTTCGTGGCCGTTGTGGCCGATCAGCAGGATCGGGAGCCCCTGGCCCGAGAAGCGTTTCGCCTCGTGGTGCACCTTGGTGACCAGCGGGCAGGTCGCGTCGATCGTCCGCAGCCCGCGTGACTTGGCCTCCGCACGCACCTGCGGTGAAATGCCGTGTGCGGAGAAGATCACCAGGGCACCGGCAGGAACCTCGCTGAGTTCATCGACGAAGATCGCGCCCTTGGCTTCCAGGCCTTCCACGACGTGCTTGTTGTGGACGATCTGCTTGCGCACATAGACCGGAGAACCGAACTGCTGCAGTGCCCGTTCGACGGTGACGACCGCTCGGTCAACGCCGGCGCAATAGCCGCGGGGCGCCGCGACTGCGACGCGTTTGGTCACCGGCTCAGCCTCTGATTCGGTCATATGGACAAGCTTAGGCACGATCCCAACCCCCCTGATGAGCACGTCAACCTTGTGGCAGTAGCTCACCGCTCTCGCACCAGTTGGACGCGCGCGCGTGGGTCCGCATGCTGCCCATCGGCGTCCGCGATCAGTTCGGGAGCCGACAGCGCGCGCGGAGCCTGCTCGACGCCCTTCTGCGGGCTCAATTCCTTTTCGGTGACCTGAAGGTCCCGGAACCGGCGTGCGCTGACCAGCACGCGGGTCTCCAGTGAACCCAGGGTCGAGTTGTAGTGGTTGACCGACTGCTGGAGCGAGCGTCCGAGCTTCGCGAACGCCTCGCCCATTGTGATCAGCCGGTCGTAGATCTCCCGCCCGAGGCTGAAGACCTCGGCGGCGGAGTCGGCCAGCGCGGCCTGCTTCCAGCCATAGGCGACGGCTCGCAGCAGGCCGATCAGCGATGTCGGGGTGGCGATGACGATGTTGCGGGCGGCCGCATATTCATGCAGGTCGGGACGCTGAGCCAGTGCTTCTGTCGCCAGCGCCTCGCTCGGGATGAACAGGATGACGAATTCGGGTGTGCCGGTGTCGGATTTCCAATACTGCTTGGCCGACAGCTGGTCGACATGGGATTTCACGTTCGTGCCGAACTGAGTCAGCCTTGTCTGCCGCTCGTCGTCGGATCGCGCCTCCTGGGCGTCCAAGAAGGCGCTCAGGGGCACCTTGGAGTCGACGTAGACGAACTTGCCCTCGCCCAGCATGATCTTCATGTCGGGCCGGATATGTGCGTCGGAGGATGTCACGGTGCTTGCCTGCTCATAGAAGTCGCAGTGGTCGAGCATGCCGGCGATCTCGACGACCCTGTGCAGTTGCAACTCACCCCAGGCGCCGCGTACCTGTGGCTTGCGCAACGCCGTCGACAGCGTGCTCGTCTCGCGGCGTAGCGATTCGCTGGTCGCCACCACTTGGCGCACCTGTTCGCTCAGCTCGGCGGCCTGGGCCGATCGTGCCGTCTCGACCCGGTTGAGCTGGGTATTGAGCGCGGTCAGACCGTCTTTCACCGGCGTCATCAACGCTTCGGTGCTCTTGAGGCGCTGCTCGGCCGCGGCTTCGGCGCGGCGCTGCTGTTCGGCCAAGGTCTGATCGGACAAAACCTTGAATTGGTTCGCCAAGGTCTCGCGGTCGCCGGCGATCTCCTCGAACCTCTGCACGGCGGCGTCCCGTTGAGCCTCGGCCACGGCAACGGCCGCGTCCGTCTCGGCACGTACCTGCGCCACCGCAGCCTGGCCCTCGGCCTTGACGCGCGCCAGCGCAGCTTCACTTCGTGACCGGCCGACGATCACGCCGATCGCACAACCGGCCAGCAGGGCGATGATCCAGCCCAGCACTGTGGTGAGTTCCATGAAATGCACCCTGCCAGCCGGCACTGACATTTTTTGAACGTGTGATGGCGATCAAGGTGCCAGGTCAGCTCGCGCGCAGTGCCTGACTGGGCGGCATTCCACGGCTGATCGCGTCCGGACTACCGCTATTGCTGCGCTGCATGCGGCGACAAGTACGGTGATAAGGACACGGACCAGTGATCTTCGAAGCCGCCGCGATGGCAGCCCTACATGACTGACTGCCTTGGTTAGACGAACAGCTGCAGGTGATACGAGTAGAGCGACGAGACGTAGACATGGTCACCGAACTCGATGATCCGGCCTTCCTTGTCATAGGTGGTGCGCTGCATCGTGACCAATGCCGAGCCCGAATCGATGTTGAGCAGGTCTGCGTCGCTTCGGGTGGCCAGCCTGGCGCCTATCGTCTGCTCGGCCGAATAAGGATTGACGCCGCGCTTGCGCATGCAGGCGTACAAGCCTTGCTCATTGAGTTCGCTGAGCGAGGGGGCGACGTCGTAGGGGATGAGGTTGGTCATGATGGCCAGCGGCGCATCATCGATATAGCGCAACCGGCGGATCCGCACGATCTCGATGCCGGTGGCTGCCTTCAGCCGGTGTGCCTGGTCTTCGTTGGCGAGCAGCACCTCGTAGCTGAGCACCTCGCTGCGGATGGCGTAACCGGATTCCTTCAGATCGTCGTAGAGCGACGTCAACCCCAATGGACGATGCACGTGGCGCGGGGCGACTCGCGTGCCGACACGGCGACGGCGCACCACCAGGCCACGATTGACCAGCTCCTCCAGTGCCCGTCGGGCGGTCGGGCGAGAGACCTGCAGCCTGTTCGCCATCGCCACCTCGTCCTCGATGAGTTGGCCCGGCACCAGCCAGCCAGAAGAAATCATGTCGCTGAGCGGCTGAGAGATCTGATGATAGAGCGGGGTGGCAGAGTCGCGGTCGACGACGATCTCGGGAGTGAACGGTATGTCTACCGATTCCGGTCGTGCTTGCGTCACTATTTCTCGATTCCTGCATTGCGGGAGGCATCCGGCTCCACGAGTGATGCTCCACTCCTTCGATGCGCGAACACCCGGCACGAACTGCCGTGCCGGGTGTCACAACGCCATTCAGTGAGATCTTACCGTGTCACTCCTCACGCTGGAAGGACATCGTTGCTTTGAAGGTGGCCTCGCTTGGCCACCGTGTGGTGATGGCCTTCGCCTTGGTGTAGAACTGCACACCTTCGGGGCCGTGGATGTGCAGATCGCCCATCAGCGACTCCTTCCATCCACCGAACGAGTAGTAGGCGACCGGGGTCGGAATAGGTACGTTGATGCCGACCATGCCGGCCTCGACGTCCAACTGGAAGCGGCGCGCAACGCCGCCGTCGTTGGTGAAGATCGCGGAACCGTTGCCGAACGGTTGGGCGTTGACGATGCGCATGGCTTCGTCATAGTTGTCGGCGTGGACGATGGCGAGCACCGGTCCGAAGACCTCCTGGGTGTAGACCGGGGCGTCGAGCGAAACGTTGTCGAGCACGGTCGGAGCGAGGAAGTAGCCGTTCTCGTGGCCGGGGATGACCAACGGACGGCCGTCCATGACGACTTTGGCGCCCTTGGCCACCGCGTCGTCGATCAAGCCGGTGATGCGCGTCTTGGCGACGTCGCTGATGACCGGTCCCATCTCGACGCCGTCCTCCATGCCGGGGCCGACCTTGATGTTGGCGGCATGCTTGGCGACTTCTTCGGCCAGCTTCGGGCCGATTCCGCCGACCGCCACCACGACGGGCAGCGCCATGCAACGCTCGCCCGCCGCTCCGAACGCGGACGCCGAGATGTGCTCGGCAGCGAAAGCGAGGTCGGCGTCGGGCATCACGATGGCATGGTTGTTCGCGCCGCCCAGCGCCTGGACGCGCTTGCCGTGCTGCACACCCGTGTTCTGGACGATATGTGCCACCGGCGTCGAACCGACGAACGAAATGGCATCGATATCCGGATGCGTGCAGATGGCCTCGACGGCCACTTTGTCGCCGCCGATCACATTGAACACACCGTCCGGAAGACCGGCTTCCTTGTACAGCTCGGCGGTCAGCAGGGAGGCCGAGGGCACCGGGGATGCGCATTTCAGGATGAATGCGTTGCCCGACGCGATGGCCAGCGGATGCATCCACATCGGCACCATCGCCGGGAAGTTGAACGGCACGATGCCTGCCACCACGCCTACTGGCTGGCGGATGGTGTGGATGTCGACACCGGTGGAGATGTCGAAGGAGTTCTGCCCCTTCAGCGCGACGGTGATTGAGGTCGCGAAGTCCAATGTCTCGCGTCCACGCTGGATCTCGCCGATCGCATCCGAGTAGTTCTTGCCATGTTCGGCGACGATCATCTGGGCCATCTCGTCCTGGTGATCCAAGACCAGCTGGCGCATCTTGTACATGATCGCCTGCCGCTTGGCCAGCGAGTAATGACTCCATTCCTGCTGCGCGCGGCGTGCGACCTTGACCGCATGATCGACGTCTTCAGCGCTCGCATGTAACAGTTCGGCGCTCACCTCACCGGTAGCGGGGTTGTGTACGTCAAAGGTTGATGCCGGATTGCCCTGGTAGTAGGCACCATCAATCCAGTGCTCAATCGTCCTCACCATAGTTCCTCATCTTTCATCGTTGAAGGACTCGGCGGTCGCCGGCCATTGTGGCTTCGAGTTGTCGCGTCATCGGAGGCGACTTGCGGCTGCCGAAAACCACCTTAGCAAATGTCGTTACATGTTGCTAGACGTGTGGGGTGCGTGCTTCGTCAGGTGGTTGATGTGGTGCTCGAGTGAATCTGTTATTGGCGTACTTGAACCAGTGTGACAAGGAATGATAATCAGGACTCAGAGAATCTGAAGTATGTGAAGAGCCGCTCGTTGTTGGTAGTTACAAATCTTCTTTCTTGGATGGCTATTCGTGATGCGGCTGGCTATGCTTTAGCTCGGACGAAGGAGTTCGGCGCCCACAGCGATGACGCCAGAGCGTGCGAGATCACCAGCTGACTGCAGCTCATAGGGGACCGGGCCATCCATCGTCACGTGATGCGGCTCAGCACGGAGCCGACACCTTCGGACAAGAGAAAGAGCGCGACATGGCAGAAGCTATTCCGACGACGATGCGGGCCGCCGTTCTGCGGGACATCGACAAGGGCTTGGAGATCGAGGAGATCCGCACTCCGCACCCGAAAGCCGGCGAGGTGCTGGTCAAGGTTTCCGGTTGCGGGCTGTGCCACTCCGATCTACACGTGATCTCCGGCGCTATCGCCTTTCCGCTGCCGGCCGTACTCGGTCATGAGGTCGCCGGCGAGATCGTCGAGGTCGGACCCGGAAATGAGCACACCGGTTTGCAGACCGGCCAGCGGGTGGCCGGCGGATTCTTGATGCCGTGTGGTCAATGCGAGGCGTGTTCTCGTGGCCGAGACGACCTATGCGATCCCTTCTTCAGCCTCAACCGCCTCGAAGGCAAGCTCTACGACGGCACCACCAGGCTCGCGTCGCTCGACGGCGAACCGATCGCCATGTACTCGATGGGCGGTCTCGCACAATACTGCGTGATTCCGGCGACCTCGGTCGCCGTTGTGCCCGATGACATCGACCCGATCAAGGGTGCCATCCTCGGGTGCGCTGCGATGACGGCCTACGGCGCGGTGCGCCGCGGTGCCGACCTGCGCTACGGCGAGTCCGTGGCGGTGGTCGCGACCGGCGGAGTCGGTTCCAACATCATCCAGATCGCCAGCGCGTTCGGCGCCAAACAGGTCATCGCCATTGATGTGGCCGACGACAAGCTCGCCGTCGCCAAGGGGCTGGGGGCAACTGATGTCGTGAACTCCTCGACGGAATCGGTACGCGAGAAGGTTCTGGAGCTCACCGGTGGCGTGGGCGTCGACGTTGCCTTCGAGGCGCTGGGGCGTCCCCAAACCTGGGCGTCCGCTCTCGACTGCCTGCGCGACGGTGGACGCATGGTCCCGATCGGGCTCGGCGCCGGCGTCCAGACCGCAGAGGTCGAGATCAACCGCACGGTGCGCCGGTCGATGTCGATCATCGGTTCCTACGGCGCCCACACTCGCCAGGATCTACCTGAGGTCGTCCGGCTGGCGGCGGCCGGCGTCATCCGCTACCAGGACATCGTCACTCGTGAACTCCCACTCGACAAGGTGGCCGAGGGCTATGCCGCCTTGCGCAAGGGTGAGATCACCGGACGCGCGGTCATCAACATGTCGCTGTGAGATGACCGCCAGGGCTTTCGCCGGCCGATGCAGCAGTCGCGAGCTCAGCTCATTGCGTCGGCGAAAGTTCAGCCCGATCTCTTCATCGAGACCACGCCCACCTGCCCCTGCCACGGCGTGGGCGTCGGAGGGCAGCCTCAGCACCTTCCGGTGTGACACCGGATGGTGGTCTAGCCTGAGGCCATGCCTGCTTCCGACGCTCACGCGACAACCTTCCTCGATTTCGTCAAGGATTCACCCACCTCGTATCACGCCGTTGCCGCCATCAGCGCTCGGCTGAGGGCCGCAGGGTTCGTCGAGGTCGACGAGACCGAGCGATGGTCCGACGCTCTCCCGGCCAATGGATTCGTCCGCCGGGACGGGGCGTTGATCGCGTGGCGCCAACCTTCGGACTGGACCGCCCGCACCGCGCTGCGGGTGGTCGCATGCCACACCGATTCACCTGCGCTGAAGGTGAAGCCGGTAGGTGAATTCTCTCGTGCAGGATTCCGGCTTGCCGAAACCGAGATCTATGGCGGCCCCATCTTGGCGACCTGGTTCGATCGCGATCTGATGATAGCCGGCCGCCTCATCGATACCGAAGGCCGGACTCATCTCGTCCGCACACCTGCGATAGCGCGCATTCCCAGCCTGGCTGTGCATTTGGACGCGAGCCTGCGCAAAGATCTGAGCGTGGACGCTCAGCGAGACCTCAACGCCGTGCTCGGTCTGGAGGCCACTGGTGCGAGCGGGCCAGCCGGTTCGGCAGACTCGGTGATTGCCGTTGCGGCGGCACAACTAGGACTGGACGCCGACGATGTCTTGGCCGAAGAACTCTTCTTCGTCCCGGCCGAGGAACCCGCGCTCATCGGCATACATGGCGAACTGGTGGCGTCCTACCGGCTCGACAATCTGGCGTCGGTTTTCCCCGAGCTCATCGGGTTCACCCAAGCGGAGCCGACCGATCACGTTCAGGTGCTGGCGGCCTTCGATCACGAGGAGATCGGGTCGGGCACGCCCAGTGGCGCGTCCGGGCCGTTCTTGCCGCAGGTCTTGCGCCGGCTGAGTCTTGCGCACGGCCATGACGAGGACGCTCATCTGGCCTGGGTTGCGCGCGGAGCCGCGCTATCGGCGGATGTTGCGCACGGCGTGCATCCTGTCCGATCCGATCGTCATGACCCGGTGGTGCAGCCGCGGCTGGGTTCGGGTCCGGTACTGAAGTGGAGTGCGCCGATGCGCTATGCGACCGATGCCGCATCCACCACGTATTGGGTTCGGGCTTGCAAGAGCGCGGGGGTGGAGCACCAGGTCTTCGTGAACAACAACAATGTGCCGGGCGGCAGGAGCCTCGGGCCGCTGCTGGCGACAAGGCTCGGCATCCGAACAGTGGACGCAGGAGTTCCGGTGGTGGGCATGCATTCGGCACGAGAATTGTGCGCGGCGAGCGATCTCGAAGGTTTTGCCCTGGTGACCAAGGGGTTCCTGGAACTCGATTAGTTCCGGCTGCTCGTCGTGGCATGCGCCGCGGGTTACTTCAAAGGTCTTTCCGAACGTCACGGGCTTTGGGTCCGGCGGGGCCGGGAAGTCCGGCCGGACCGAGAATCGTGCCCGGCTTCGACTTCGCTGTTCACCAACTCGCGAGCACCGCGCCGATCATCACCAGCATGATCAACACGTAAAAGGCGAGTAACACGGTGCCGATGATGCCGATCACGTATCCGGCGGTGAGGTTCCCCTCGCCGGCGTAGACCCCGGGGTGCTCGCGCACATCTTTGCGGCCGCGGGCGGCCAACGCCAACGCAACCGGGCTGAGGAACGGAACGAAGAAACCGATGACGCCGAGCACGATGCTGCTGGTGGCGTTCGGGTGATCCGGACGCGGGTAGTTGGGATTCAGGTAGGGGGTCATCTGCGACCGCGGCGAGCCCTCATACGGTTGCGTCCAGCTATCTTGGACGCCGGGCTGGTAGGCCGCGTTCGCTGCCAATGGATCCGCTGGCGGTGTCGGCTGCCCGAAGCCCGGCTGGGGGCCGGATTGACCGTAATAGTCGTAGCTATTGTCTTCGGGCGCCGTGTTCGGCCGGTAATCATCACTGCGGAAAGCGGCGTCCCGATCCGGGTCGTAACCCTGCCAGCTGCCCTCGCTACTCACTGTGCGCCTCCTCAGTTTCGGCAACCTCACGTCTTTCGTCATCCGTGCCGCATCCATCCTGTCACGGCGCAGGGCTGAAACCGTCCCACTCGAATCCTGAGCTATCCCCAATGCTGTGCTACCCAAATCCACGATCCCGATCGCAATCTCGCGGGCGAGGTGAGCGAATCTGGCTGGTCTGCTGCACTCGGCTCACACCGATCGCAGCAGCGCAGATGAGGTGAGCCGACTTGACCCCGGCGACCGACCGGGGTTCTGGTCGAACCGGCCGAGGGCATGAGTAGGCTGGTTCGATGTGGCACTAACCATCGGAATCGTGGGGCTTCCCAATGCGGGCAAGTCCACCTTGTTCAATGCACTCACCCGCAACACCGTTCTCGCGGCGAACTATCCGTTCGCGACGATCGAGCCGAATGTGGGGGTGGTGGGCGTACCGGACGAGCGGTTGGCGGTGCTCGGCAAGATGTTCGACTCCGAACGTCTGGTGCCGGCCACCGTGAGCTTCGTCGATATTGCAGGCATCGTGAAGGGTGCTTCCAAGGGTGAGGGCATGGGCAACGCCTTCCTCGGCAATATCCGCGAGGCCGACGCCATCTGCCAGGTGACCAGGGTGTTCACCGACGACGATGTCACCCATGTCGATGGCAAGGTGAATCCTGCGTCCGATATCGACACGATCCGGACCGAGCTGATCCTCGCCGATCTGCAGACCCTGGAAAAGGCGATGCCGAGGCTGGAGAAGGAAGCCAAGATCAAGAAGGAGTCGCGTCCGAAATACGAGGCGTGGGTCGAGGCCGAGAAGACGTTGAACGACGGCGTCGGCATCTTCCAGGCCGGGCTCGATCCCGAGCCGTTGCACGATCTTTTCCTGCTGACCGCCAAGCCGTACATCTACGTCTTCAACCTCGATCAGGACCAATTGACGGACGCCGACCTGCGCGCCCGGTTGAGTGAGATCGTCGCGCCGGCCGAAGCTGTCTTCCTGGACGCGAAGTTCGAGTCCGAGCTGGTCGAGATGGACGAGGACGAGGCCCGCGAGTTCCTCACCGAGGCCGGCGTCGATGAGCCGGGTCTGGATCAGTTGGCCCGGGTCGGATACGACACATTGGGATTGCAGAGCTTCCTGACCGCCGGACCGAAGGAATCCCGCGCCTGGACGATCAAGCAGGGCGCCACCGCACCCGAGGCCGCCGGCGTCATCCACACCGATTTCCAGAAGGGTTTCATCAAGGCCCAGATCATGAATTACGACGACCTGGTCGAGCTGGGCAGCGAGGCCGCGGTCAAAGCTGCCGGCAAGATGCGCCTGGAGGGCAAGGACTACGTGATGGAGCCGAACGACATCGTCGAGTTCCGGTTTAACGTCTGACGTCCGTACAGCACGGTCGCCTCAGCTGACGCAACATCTTCGCTATTCGGTAATACCGGTTATACTTCAGCTTATGAAGACTGCTGTTTCTGTGCCCGATGAGGTATTCCGTGAGGCTGACGAGGTAGCGGCGAGGCTTGGCTGGAGCCGCTCGCAGCTCTATGCCCGAGCGGTCGGTGAATTTTTGGAGCGTCAAGGCGACGATCCGGTGACATCTGCATTGGACGCTTTGGCTGACGAGTTGAGTGACGAGACTCCTCCCTCGATGGGACGTACGCTCATCGACTCCGGGAGCTGGGAGTGGTAACCAGGGGAGAGATCTGGTGGGTGGATTTCGGTGACCCTATCGGATCGGAACCGGGCTACCGGCGTCCCGCGCTCGTTGTTTCGTCCGATCGTTTCAATCGGTCGCGCATTGCAACTGTCATCGTCACAGCGTTGACCAGCAATCTGCGTCTGGCAGTGATGCCGGGGAATGTGGAACTCGAGAAGGGGGAAGCGGATCTCCCGAAGGACTGCGTGGTCAACGTGTCGCAGACGTTGGTGATCGACCGTTCGCGGTTGAGCCAATCCGTGGGCACATTGTCGGCTCACCTGATGGCGAAGGTCGATGAAGGTCTGCGTCTGGTTCTCGCGCTTTAGCGACGGAAAGCACAACCGCAAGGAGTAGGCGATGACAGCGGAACTGCGAGCGGTACGTCTCAAGCACGCTCATGCACTGCAGAGGCTATTGGACTCGAATCCTGACTATGCGCGGCGCGTGGGCGGCGGGGAATCCGCCGAAGAAGCGCTGACCATTCGTCCGCCGGGCACCGAAGCCTCCCAGAAGTTCGATCTCGGGCTTTGGGAAGGCGACGAGTTGGTTGCATTCTCGGACGTGATTCGTGGTTGGCCGAGCGAAGAGATCGCCTATATCGGCTTGTTGATGACGCATGGGGAGCGTCATAGGACGGGCCTCGGCCAGCGGATGCATCTGGCGGTTCTCGATCTCGTCGCGGGTTGGCCGGAGATCACGACGCTGCGACTGGCCATCGTGGCGACGAACAAGGACGAGGCAGAACCGTTCTGGCGCCGACTCGGATATTTACCCACAGGCGACGAAAAACCGTATGAGACAGAGAGCCTGAAGACCGTGGCGCATATCTGGGAGCGCCCCTCACGCGAGGACATTGATAGTCATCTGAGCTACGCATCAGGATTGTATCGAGGCGTCTTGTTGTTGTGCTGAATGAATGTCGCAACGTAATGAACAGGAGAGACACATGGCATCCGAACAGCGGGTAGTGATTCTCGGCGGGCACGGCAAGGTCGCTTTGCTCGCGGCACCCAAACTCCGAACCGCCGGATACGCGGTTGACTCGGTGATACGCAATCCTGAGCAGCAAGCTGACGTAGAGCAAGCGGGTGGCAACCCGGTGATCCTCGACATTGAGTCGGCCGATGTCGATCGATTGGCCGAGGCATTCGCTGGGGCGTCCGCGATCGTTTTCTCGGCCGGTGCCGGTGGTGGCAATCCGGCGCGTACCAACGCCGTCGACTATCAGGCGGCGACCAGGGCGATGGACGCAGCACAGCGCGCCGGCGTCACCCGATTCGTCATGGTCTCCTACGCGGGTGCTGATGTCGATCTTGATCGCGTCGATCCGAACGACTCGTTTTATCCCTACGTGCAGGCCAAGCATGCCGCCGATGCGTACCTGCGTGATAGCGGACTCGATTTTACGATTCTCGGCCCGGGCTCGCTGACGCTGACGCCCGGCAGCGGCGAGATCACGATCGCCGATCCGGATGGCGGGATAAATGGTGAACCGGCTGCCCAGGGCCGAGCAGTAACGTCCAGAGAAAACGTTGCGTCGGTCATCACACACGTGATCACAAACAATGCGGCAATCCGGGAGACGGTGAATTTCTACGACGGTGATACTCCGATTGCCGACGCGATCCGATAACGGAAGCTAGGACGCAGGTTAGAGTGCCCAGATAACTAGCGTCGTACAGCGAATTTCCTGAGAATGTGCTTGGTGCAAGAGTACGGGGCGGTTCTTTGATCATTGGGTGCGATTAGGGCCGCATATCGGCCGTAGGCGCACACCCAATAACTGCGTTGATTGTCTCGCGTGATACGTGAGTGAGTGGGTGGTGCTCACAGCCCCACCCAGTTGGCGGAGAGATCCCAGAGGCGAGCGGAAGCGGCTTCGTCCCGAGCGCCTCGGGGGACCCTCGGGCGCCGTTTCTCGTAGTACTCGCCGGAGCGCCAGTCATCGCCGGGGACTCCTTCGGCAAGCCAGACCAGCTGGTCCGCGCCCTGCTCGGGCGTGATGGTGATCCGATCTTTCAGCTTCGTCCGGTAGAGAAAACGCAGCACCTTCGAGTTCTCGGCGCCGAAATTGGAACCGACAAGCAGCCGGGCCGCGGCAGCCCCGATGCCATCGCTGGAACCCGTGATGACTATCGTCCGAGGCTCTGACCTGGCGCGCAACTGACCCTCCAACAGGTTCAACCGGCTTCGTTAGCAGGTCATCGACCGCTGAGCTGATCCTAGGCCCGAACCCACCTGCACAGTCTGCATGTCTCGCTGACTCGGTGTGGGTTGCCGTACTTGCAGTGCGCAAAAACTGCTGGTCAGCGAGGCGTCGACGCAGCTGGTCGGCGGGCTGAGATAAGGTGTCCGAGGCGTTTGCGTCGAAACCTAAGAGAGAGGAAGGCTCCCGGGGGAAAGGCAACCCGGGATTGGACTGGCCTATGACCACTGATCAGAACCTCACCAAGGAAATCCTCAGCTACCTCAAGGACGCCAGGTCCGTGGAGGAAGAAGACGATCGGCCGAAGGGACTGGACAGATGGGTCTTCGCTATCGCGGCCTTGATCGTCGTCGCCTTCTTGGCATGGGGAATCGCCGACGCCGAAGGATTGGGACGCGTAGCCTCAGGTGCATTGAGCGCAGTCATCGAGGATTTCGGGTGGCTGTTCGTGATCGCGTCCTCCGTTTTTGTGCTCTTCGTTCTTGTTGTTGCGATGAGCAGGTTCGGACGCATCCCTCTCGGCCAGGACGATGACACTCCGCAGTACTCGACGTGGTCGTGGATCTCCATGATGTTCGCCGCCGGAATGGGCATCGGGTTGATGTTCTACGGGGTCGCCGAACCACTGTTCTTCTACGCTTCGCCGCCGCCGGGCACGGTTGACGGCGAAAGCGCGGCAGCAGTGAGCGTCGCGATGGGCACGGCACTGTTCCACTGGACGATCTACCCGTGGGCGATGTATGCGATCGTCGGTCTCGGTATGGCATATGGCACCTACCGACTGGGCCGCACCCAGCTGTTCTCGTCCATGTTCGTAGGATTGTTCGGCCCCAAGGCTGTGCACGGTCCGGGCGGGCGGTTGATCAACATTCTGGCAATCATCGCAACGCTGTTCGGTTCCGCCTGCTCGCTCGGGCTCGGTGCGTTGCAGATCGGTGGCGGTCTGGTGCACAGCGGAGTCATGTCGCAGACCAGCTCTGTGCTGTTGGTCGGCATCATCGCTGTGCTCACGACCTGTTTCATAGCGTCGGCGATCTCGGGAATCGAGCGCGGCATCCAGCTGCTGTCGAATATCAATATGGTGCTCGCGGTGGTGCTGGCCGTCCTCGTCTTCATCATCGGGCCCACCTTGTTCATGCTCAACGTGATCCCGACCTCGCTCGGTGCGTTCATCGGGAACCTTCCCGAGATGGCATCGCGAACCGCTGCGAGCGGCGACGAGACAATGGCCGAATGGATGTCGAACTGGACGATCTTCTATTGGGCGTGGTGGATCTCCTGGTCTCCTTTCGTCGGGTTGTTCATCGGACGCATCTCTCGTGGACGCACAATTCGCCAGTTCGTGACCGGTGTGCTGGTCGTTCCCTCGCTGGTCTCGGTCCTGTGGTTCGCGATCTTCGGCGGCGGGTCGATCGGCGTCCTGCAGCGTGTCAGGGACGCCGGCCAGTTCACGAATCTTGTCGAACGTGCGGCAGACGGATCGGTGAGCGTCGACTCGGATCTGGTCTTGTTCCAGTTCCTCGAGTCGCTGCCGATGCCGGCGTGGCTGGCTGTTGTGTTGGTGGGGTTGTGCGTGGTGCTCGTCGCCATCTTCTTCGTCACCGGCGCCGATTCGGCGTCCATCGTGATGGCGGGGCTTGCCGAGAACGGTGCCGAAGAGCCTTCCAGGTGGCACGTGGTGTTCTGGGGTGCGGCCACCGGGGCTGTCGCGGCCATCATGCTGCTCGCCGGGGGCGATCATCCCGATGCCGCACTCGAAGGTCTGAAGAACATCACGATCGTTTCGGCGCTGCCCTTTGTGGTGATCATGCTCATGCTGTGCCTGTCGATTTGGCGGGATCTGAGGAAGGATCCGCTGATGCTGCAGAACCAACTGGCGCGCGAAGTCTTGGAGCATTCTGTCGCTTCGGGCATCGAGCGCTACGACGGCGAGGTCTTCGAGTTGACGACCCGCTCCCCAGCGGTGACGAGAGATTTGAGGCGGCGCCGTAACCAGTGGCCGATGCGAGTGCGCCGGCAGCGCTCTCGGGCCCGCTGAGGCGGCGGGACACAGAAAAGGGGACGAGCTCCTGATCTCCTCGATGCCGTGACCGTAGAGACAGATCTCGTCGAACGAGCAGGCGTGGCGGGACCAGCTATGCCTGGTTGCTTGCGACGGCGCGAATGATCCGCAGCGGTCGATCAGGCCACCGATGGCGCATAGCGGGAGGACTCTCATGAGTACTCGGCATGAATAAGGAACGGTAATTCACGTGATGAGTGAGAAACACGAGCTGGCGGGCCGGCCGCGGCGGCCGTCCCCGATGGGTGGACGCCGGCCCACGCGCGAGGATCTGCTGCGTTTCGCTGTCGACGACCCAGACGCGATCGACGACATTCTGCCCCGATCGGACGATCAGCTGCACATGCTGATCGTGGGCATCAACCCAGGCCTGTGGACCGCTGCTGTCAACGCGCCCTTCGCGCGTCCGGGCAACAGATTCTGGCCTTCCCTGTACCGTGCGGGACTCACCGATCATGTGGTCGATGCGGCAGCGGGTTTGTCGTCGCAGGACGAGAATCAGCTACTCAGCAGGGGCATCGGCCTGACGAATCTCGTCGGCCGGGCAACCGTGCGGGCGGACGAGTTGACCCGTGCCGAGTTGCGTGCCGGCGGCAGCCGCCTGACCCAGCGCGTCACGAGCTTGCGTCCGCACGTGGTGGCGATAGCGGGAATCACCGCGTTTCGGGCGGCATTCGCGCAGCCGAAGGCGCGTCTGGGAGAGCAGGACACTTCGGTGATTCCCGGCTGGCCGGCGAACGTGCGATTGTGGGTGGTTCCGCAACCCAGCGGACTGAACGCCCACGAGACGATCGACAGCTTGGCCGAGCGCTGGAAAGAAGTGTGGAACGTCGTGGAGCGGCTTGCCGGCTAAATTGCTGCCACGACGCGAACCACAGCCCGGTACCTTTCGGAGCCCGCATGCAAGGCTGCCGAAGGATTCTGAACTCGATGAGGCCGCAGGAATCCTGCGCCCGCTCGGCCGGGTGACCAATACTTTGCAGCTCAGCGAGCGCGCGTTCTGCAAGCTTCCACTACATCACGCACAGTGATGGACCGATCGGCTAATCGGTCAGTACTCGGGCGAGATCGTAGGAAGGTGCTCGCTCCACCTGATCGAGCAAACAGCTTCGGGCATCGCGATCCGGACGGAAACGCAGCAGCGTGACGGCATGCCTGAACCGCACGCCCTGAAGCTGGTCGAACGCAACCTCGGCCACCAACTCGGGCCGCAGCGTCACTGATGCAACAGGATCGGGCTTCGAAAAACGAGATCGTGGACGCACCACGGGCACCGGCTCACCCGATGCATCGCGGACGACCAGAGGCTCGAGTTCTTCGACGAGCTGGTCACGCATGGCACTCGAGAAGGCACCGATGCCGCCGACCGGCAGCAGCGTCCCCGAGGCGTCGTACATGCCGAGCAACAACGATCCGACCCCGTGCCCGCGTTTGTGGACGCGGTAGCCGATCACCACGGCCTCGGCGGTTCTCGAATGCTTGGTCTTCTTCCATCCACGCTTGCCCGGCTGATAAACCGAATCCCGGGGCTTCGAGACGATGCCGTCCAATCCGGCGCCCTCGAAACTCTCGAAGGCGCGTATCGCCTCATCGAGGTCGCCCAGTACGGCGCTGAGATGTGCCCCCGGGTGTGCACGTGCCGAAGCAAGGTCAGCAGGCCCGGTGGCACCATGGCCGCCGCCGCGGGCCGTCGAGAAGACCGACTCCAATTGCTCGCGCCGTTGCTCCCAGACCAGTGCGGTGAGGTTGCGCCCATCAAGAGCCAGGGCGTCGAAGAAGACCAATTCGGCAGGGGTCTGTTCGCTCAGCAACGCGATCCTGGAGGCCGCCGGATGAATGCGGGCGCTCAACGCGTCCCAATCGAGTCGCTGGCTCCCGGGCTCACCCGCCCGCACGATGAGTTCACCGTCGAGGATCGCCCCGTCCGGCAGCCAATCGGACAACGCGTCCACCACTTCGGGAAAGTATCTGGTGAGGGATTTCTTGCCGCGGCCATCCAAGGCAATGACTTCACCGTCGCGGCTCACGATGCACCGGAAACCATCCCACTTGGGCTCGTGAACGAATCTCGGATCGGTCGGTATCTGATCGACAGCGCTGGCCAGCATCGGATCGATCGGCAGCTCGAGTGGCAGACTCATGCGTCCATTCAACACGAACGGGGGCATTCTCCGAACGAACCTGGGCGTCGTTGCGACCGGTGCCGCGCGCCGTGTTCCCATGGTCCAATCGGTTTGCCTGACCGGCCCGCCGTGAGCAATCGCATACGCCGCGGCATTCGCCCAACCCGTTGTTCGCAGACAAAGGCGGCAGCCACGCGTTCCACGATTGCTCCGGGGTGAGACGTAACATGCCCGAAACGAATCTTGGCGTCCGTCAAGGTAGGCTGAAGGTCCGTGGGTAACGCTAAACAGACCAAACACGTATTTGTTACTGGAGGCGTCGCCTCCTCTTTGGGGAAGGGCCTGACGGCGTCGAGTCTCGGCAATCTGCTGGTTGCTCGTGGACTTCGGGTGACCATGCAGAAGCTGGATCCCTACCTCAATGTCGATCCCGGCACGATGAATCCTTTCCAGCACGGCGAGGTCTTCGTCACCGATGATGGCGCCGAGACCGACTTGGACATCGGCCACTACGAACGATTCCTCGACCGCAATCTGAGCGCGGACGCCAATGTGACCACCGGGCAGGTCTATTCCACGGTGATTCAGGCCGAGCGCCGCGGAGACTATCTGGGCGAGTGCGTGCAGGTGATCCCGCACATCACCAACGAGATCAAGGCGCGCATGCTCGCGGTCGCCCGTCCGGACGACGACATCGTCATTCACGAACTGGGCGGCACCGTCGGCGATATCGAGTCGCAACCGTTCCTGGAGGCTGCCCGTCAGGTGCGTGCCGATATCGGGCGCGACAACGTCTTCTTCCTGCATGTCTCGCTGGTGCCTTATATCGGGCCGAGCGCCGAGTTGAAGACCAAGCCGACCCAGCATTCGGTGCAGGCACTGCGCGGTTCGGGCATCGTCCCGGATGCGATCGTCTGCCGTTCCGGAATGCCGATTCCCGACTCGATCAAGCGCAAGATCGCGATGTTCTGCGACGTCGACACCGAGGCCGTGATCAGCTGCCCCGACGCGTCCAGCATCTACGAGATTCCGAAGGTGCTGCATTCCGAGGGTCTGGACGCCTACCTGGTGCGCAGGCTGGCGTTGCGTTTCCGCGATGTCAACTGGAAGAAATGGGACGATCTGCTGGATCGTATCCACCATCCGAAGCATCAGATCACCATCGCGCTGGTCGGCAAGTACATCGATCTTCCGGACGCCTATCTGAGCGTGGTCGAGGCCATCCGTGCCGGCGGCTTCGCGAACTGGGCGAAGGTCGACATCCGCTGGGTGGCCAGTGACACCTGCGAAACCGATGAGGGCGCGGCCGAACACCTGGGCGACGTCGACGGCATCGTGGTCCCCGGAGGCTTCGGCATTCGCGGTGTCGAAGGAAAACTCGGCGCCATTCGCTACGCGCGCGAGCACAAGATTCCGACACTGGGGCTCTGCCTGGGCCTGCAATGCATGGTGATCGAGGTGGCCCGTGATGTGGCCGGCATCGAGGGCGCGGCCTCCAGCGAGTTCGATCCGGACACCCCCGCTCCGGTCATCGCGACCATGGCCGAGCAACAGTCGATCGTGGCGGGCGAGGGCGACATGGGCGGCTCCATGCGGCTGGGCGCCTATCCGGCCGAGCTGGTGAAGGGCACGCAGGTGCAGCAGCTGTACGGACGCACGAAAGTCTCCGAACGGCACCGGCACCGCTACGAGGTCAACAACTCCTACCGCAAGCAGCTGGAGGATACCGGACTGGTGTTCTCGGGGCTTTCGCCCGATCACAACCTGGTGGAGTTCATCGAGCTGCCGAAAGACACGCATCCGTTCTTCGTCGCGACTCAGGCGCACCCCGAGTTCAAGTCGCGTCCGATCGGTTCGCATCCGTTGTTCAAGGGGCTGATCGCTGCCGCGGTCGAGTATCACGATCAGCACTGACGTGCCTGGCGATGATCCAGCACGCCCGGGCGCATGACTCGGCTCTACCGATTTGTGCCGATGCCGCCGGGCGCAGATTCCCTCCCGGCCGGCATGGTGGTTGAGACGGATCTTAAAGGTGAGATAGACCTGAGGTCACTAGAACCAACAGAAAGAGCGCACGATGGACGATCCCACCGGGCTGATCGACCAGCCCGAGAGCTGGCCGGTGACCTCCCACGAAATCAAGGCGACCGGACGAGTCGAGAGCTTCGTGGAGGACAAGATCACCACGCCGAGCGGCGAGCAGATCACTCGGCAATGGGCGAGTCACCCGGGTGCGGTGGCGGTGATGGCGATGGACGACCACGGACGCATCGCCGTCGTCCATCAGTATCGTCATCCCGTCGGCTTCCGGCTGGTCGAACCTCCCGCCGGGATTTTGGACCATGCCGGAGAATCGGGCTTGGTCGCGGCGCAGCGCGAGCTGGCCGAGGAGGCGCGGCTTCAGGCCTCCGATTGGCGAACCCTGGTCGATATCTTCACCTCGCCCGGCGGGCTCGAAGAATCCATCCGGATTTACTTGGCCCGCGATCTGAGCCCTGCCGACCTGCCGGACGGCTTCGTCATCGAGGGCGAAGAAGTCGATATGGGGCTGTACTGGATGCCGCTCGACGATCTCGTGGAGCTCGTCTATCAAGGCAAGATACAAAGCCCGACGCTGGTGTCCGGCACGCTCTCTCTGGCGCTCGCTCAAGCACAGGGACGCCTGGATACGTTGCGTTCTTCCGAAGCCGACTGGCCGGCGCGTGCCGTGAAAGAACAGCGCGACCGGGACTTCGGCTGAGGTAATGGACCGATGCCGGAAGGCCACTCGGACACCACCCGGCCTGGACACACTGGTCCTGGTCCGGGCGGCGACACTTGCGTGATGGTCGGAACCCTCGAATGACCACAACAGGCGACGAAGCGTCCGCTGGTTCTCTGCGACTACAGCGCTTGGTCATCGGATATCTCGATCACCTGACGGTTGAGAGAGGGCTGTCGCCCAACACGATCGCTGCCTACCGCCGGGACCTCACCCGCTACGTCGTCTGGCTGACCAAACGTGGCATTCATGACGTCACCGAGATCTCGACTTCCGACATCGAGGCGTACCAAATGAGCCTCGTTGCGGGAGACGAGACGCACCGACCGCTTGCGACATCGAGCGTTGCGCGGATGATCGTCGCGGTCCGTGCCTTGCATGGCTTTGCAACCAGCGAAGGGTTGGCGTCCGAGAACGTAGCCATTGATGTGAATCCCCCGAACGTGGGAAAGCGGCTGCCCAAGGCGTTGTCCGTGGACGAAGTGCAGCGCCTGCTCGACAGCATCGACCGCACCGAACCGATCGGGCTGAGGGATGCGGCACTGCTCGAAATGCTCTACGGCACAGGTGCCCGTATCACCGAAATCACCAGCCTCGATGTGGACGACCTGACCCGCATTCGTGACGACCCGGAAGCCGGCCTGCGACTGGTCGGGAAGGGTGACAAGCAGCGGATGGTTCCGCTCGGAAGTTACGCGCGTCAAGCCGTGGACGCATGGCTGGTGCGCGGACGCCCGGCCCTGGTCGCTTCGGCCGGACGAACCAGCCCGGCCCTCTTCGTCAATACACGCGGGAACAGGCTCTCGCGACAAAGCGCGTGGGGGATCATTCGGGACCGTGCTGCCCAGGCGGGCATCACCACCGAGGTTTCACCTCATAGCCTGAGGCATAGTTTCGCCACTCATCTGCTGGACGGTGGGGCAGACGTTCGGGTTGTTCAGGAACTGCTGGGGCACTCATCGGTGACGACCACGCAGATCTACACCGAGGTCACAGTCGAGCACCTGCGCGAGGTTTACCGAAGTACACACCCCCGGGCACGGGGATGACGAGCGGTGGAAGGGTGACATCCTCACCTTGGAGGCGAGCGGATGCGCGTGCCAGTTCGGCACCGGCCGCTCCACCAGGTCCTGGGCGTCAGACCGATGGTTGGCTCATTGGCCCGACCTTCTCTGCTGAGCCGATGAGTGGCACTCTCGCGGTGATTCTGCTCGCTTTCGCGACCGTCCACCCCAGCCGAAATCACTCAACCGACACGGCAAATGAGCCGCCGAGAGAGGTCGGCAACCGTTGGCAACCGGAAGGCGGTCCGGATTTGCGAGGTTGCAGGGGCGTGTGTAATGTAGGCGAAGCCTTCTGCGGGAGACGAACTTCAAAGGCTCAGGCTATCTGGGTTTGGCTAGGTGTTTTATGGCTTGGCTGGGTTGTTGGTTTCGTGTGGTTGGTGGATCAATTTGATAGCGGATCGTTTTGGTGTTGAGGGTGTGTGTCCAATTGGGGCCCGCCGTGATGTGCTGAATGATCTGCTGGGGAGTGAGGCCTTCGGGTTTGACTTCTGCGGGGTAGCTCGCTAAAGTTGGTCGGGTCGCTTCGGGACGGGAAACCGGTTCGGGAGAGACGAAATTGATAATGGAAGATCGATCTTGATAAGAGATTCGGCGGCAGTTCTTTTGGAATTGCTTCAGGTTTCTTTGATGGATTTCTAGTAGACATTTGTCTGCCTGGTTCCTCCGATTTGACGAGGAATTGTTTGGTTTGGTAGTGTTTGCTGGGTTGCCTGGCTGGGGTCCTTGAGGTTTTTTCTTGGGGGTTTTGGTTGTGGTGTCCGATTTTTGAGAACTCAACAGTGTGCTTTTATAGTCAATGCATTTATTTTATGGCATGAGCAAATGTTTTTTGTTTGTTTGTGTTTCCCGTGCCAGGACTTTGGTTTTGGTTTGGGTTTCCTTTGATGAAAATTTTTGCTGGCTGATGGCCTTTTGGGTTGTTGGTTGGTTTTTTTGTCAGTGTTTGGATTCTCTTGGGGGATTGTTTTTACAGTTTTTCATCGGAGAGTTTGATCCTGGCTCAGGACGAACGCTGGCGGCGTGCTTAACACATGCAAGTCGAACGGTAAGGCCTCTTCGGGGGTACACGAGTGGCGAACGGGTGAGTAACGCGTGAGTAACCTGCCCTTCACTTTGGGATAACAGTGGGAAACTGCTGCTAATACCGGATATTCACATCTTGTCGCATGGTGGGGTGTGGAAAGTTCTGGCGGTGGGGGATGGGCTCGCGTCCTATCAGCTTGTTGGTGGGGTGATGGCCTACCAAGGCGTCGACGGGTAGCCGGCCTGAGAGGGCGACCGGCCACATTGGGACTGAGATACGGCCCAGACTCCTACGGGAGGCAGCAGTGGGGAATATTGCACAATGGGCGGAAGCCTGATGCAGCAACGCCGCGTGCGGGATGACGGCCTTCGGGTTGTAAACCGCTTTCAGCAGGGACGAAGCTTTTGTGACGGTACCTGTAGAAGAAGCACCGGCTGACTACGTGCCAGCAGCCGCGGTGATACGTAGGGTGCGAGCGTTGTCCGGATTTATTGGGCGTAAAGAGCTTGTAGGTGGTTGGTTGCGTCGAAAGTGCAAACTCAGGGCTTAACTTTGAGCCTGCTTTCGATACGGGCTGACTTGAGGGATGTAGGGGAGAATGGAATTCCCGGTGGAGCGGTGGAATGCGCAGATATCGGGAGGAACACCAGTGGCGAAGGCGGTTCTCTGGACATTTCCTGACGCTGAGAAGCGAAAGCGTGGGGAGCAAACAGGCTTAGATACCCTGGTAGTCCACGCTGTAAACGGTGGGTACTAGGTGTGGGGGACATTCCACGTTCTCTGTGCCGTAGCTAACGCATTAAGTACCCCGCCTGGGGAGTACGGCCGCAAGGCTAAAACTCAAAGGAATTGACGGGGCCCCGCACAAGCGGCGGAGCATGCGGATTAATTCGATGCAACGCGAAGAACCTTACCTGGGTTTGACATATACCGGAAGCGTTCAGAGATGGGCGTGCCGTAAGGTCGGTATACAGGTGGTGCATGGCTGTCGTCAGCTCGTGTCGTGAGATGTTGGGTTAAGTCCCGCAACGAGCGCAACCCTCGTCCAATGTTGCCAGCGGGTTATGCCGGGGACTCATTGGAGACCGCCGGGGTCAACTCGGAGGAAGGTGGGGATGACGTCAAGTCATCATGCCCCTTATGTCCAGGGCTTCACGCATGCTACAATGGCCGGTACAAACAGTTGCGAGCTTGTAAGGGTGAGCGAATCTGAAAAAGCCGGTCTCAGTTCGGATTGGGGTCTGCAACTCGACCTCATGAAGTCGGAGTCGCTAGTAATCGCAGATCAGCAACGCTGCGGTGAATACGTTCCCGGGGCTTGTACACACCGCCCGTCAAGTCATGAAAGTCGGTAACACCCGAAGCCGGTGGCCTAACCCCTTGTGGGAGGGAATCGTCGAAGGTGGGACTGGTAATTAGGACTAAGTCGTAACAAGGTAGCCGTACCGGAAGGTGCGGCTGGATCACCTCCTTTCTAAGGAGCCATTCATAGCCCGCGATGTTTCGTGTGGTTCATGTTTCCACTGGTTTGCCGGCGAGTGTTCGGTGAGTGGTGGTGGCTGTTTATGTGTGGAAGCTTGACTAGGAAAGCCAATACGGTTCGTGCCGGCTAGTACTGCCCTTTTGTGGGGTGTGGAGGGTTGGTGGGGGTGTTCGGTTGGTGTATTGGGAGCACACTGTTGGGTGTCTGAGGGATCGGCCATCGGTTGGTGATTCTTCTAGCGGAGCTTGCTGGTCATGAATGTTTTGTTTGTGGCTGGTGGGTTGTCGCCCGTATGTTGAGAACTTTACAGTGGACGCGAGCATCTTTTGTGGCAAACGTTTTGTTGTGTTTGCTGCTGTATTTTTTGTTGTTTTGTGGTAGGTAAGCTACTAAGTGCAATCGGTGGATGCCTGGGCACCAAGAGCCGATGAAGGACGTGGGAATCTGCGATATGCCTCGGGGAGTCGATAACCAGGCTGTGATCCGGGGATTTCCGAATAGGGAAACCTTGAAGTTACCGGAGTTATGTCCGGCGACCTCTGCCTGAATGTATAGGGCAGTTGGAGGGAACGCGGGGAAGTGAAACATCTTAGTACCCGTAGGAGAAGAAAACAATTGTGATTCCGTGAGTAGTGGCGAGCGAAAGCGGAGGAGGCTAAACCATGCGTGTGTGTGAGCCGGCAGGTGTTGCATGTGTGGGGTTGTGGGACTGTTTGAACCTTGCTGCCGTGGGGTTGACGAGTGATAAATGACTGTTGAAGTGGAAGCATTCTGGGAAGGTGCGGTAGAGAAGGTGAAACCCCTGTAGACGTAAGACAGTCACTCGTGAATGGTATCCCAAGTAATGCGGAACTCCTGAAATTCTGCATGAATCTGGCGGGACCACCCGTTAAGCCTAAATACTCCTTGGTGACCGATAGCGGACAAGTACCGTGAGGGAAAGGTGAAAAGTACCCCGGGAGGGGAGTGAAATAGTACCTGAAACCGGTTGCATACAATCCGTCGGAGCGACGGCTTTTGGTCATTGTGACGGCGTGCCTTTTGAAGAATGAGCCTGCGAGTTAGTGGTGTGTGGCGAGGTTAACCCGGGTGGGGTAGCCGTAGCGAAAGCGAGTCCGAATAGGGCGATTTGAGTCGCATGCTCTAGACCCGAAGCGGTGTGATCTATCCATGGCCAGGGTGAAGCGACGGTAAGACGTCGTGGAGGCCCGAACCGACCAGGGTTGAAAACCTGGCGGATGAGCTGTGGATAGGGGTGAAAGGCCAATCAAACACCGTGATAGCTGGTTCTCCCCGAAATGCATTTAGGTGCAGCGTTGCGTGTTTCTTGCCGGAGGTAGAGCACTGGATGGTCTAGGGGGCTTACCAGCTTACTGAAATCAGCCAAACTCCGAATGCCGGTAAGTGAGAGCGTGGCAGTGAGACTGCGGGCGATAAGGTTCGTAGTCGAGAGGGAAACAGCCCAGATCATCAGCTAAGGCCCCTAAGCGGTAACTAAGTGGAAAAGGATGTGGAGTTGCGGTGACAACCAGGAGGTTGGCTTGGAAGCAGCCATCCTTGAAAGAGTGCGTAATAGCTCACTGGTCAAGTGATTCTGCGCCGACAATTTAGCGGGGCTCAAGTTATCCGCCGAAGCTGTGGCAATCACACGATGCCTGATTCCTTGTGGATCCAGGTGTGTGGTTGGGTAGGGGAGCGTCGGGTGTGCGGGGAAGCGTTGGGGTGACCTGGCGTGGAGTGCACTCGAGTGAGAATGCAGGCATGAGTAGCGAATGACGGGTGAGAAACCCGTCCGCCGAATATCCAAGGGTTCCAGGGTCAAGCTAATCTGCCCTGGGTGAGTCGGGACCTAAGGCGAGGCCGACAGGCGTAGTCGATGGACAACGGGTTGATATTCCCGTACCGGCGGAGCAACGCCCGTGTCGAATCGCGTGATGCTAAGCACGCAAGCTGTCCTGGCGCGCCTTCGGGTGTGTGGGGTGGTGAGTCTGTGAACCGATCGTGTAGTAGGCAAGCTGCGGAGGGACGCAGGGAGGTAGCCGTACCGGGTGATGGTTGTCCCGGGGTAAGTGTTCGAGGGTGTCGGGTAGGTAAATCCGTCCGGCATATAGCCTGAGGCATGATGCATAGACCGTTAATGGTTGAATTCGGTGATCCTGTGCTGCCTAGAAAATCTTCGTGAGCGAGTTGTGAGCCGCCCGTACCCTAAACCGACACAGGTGGATGAGTAGAGAATACTAAGGCGATCGAGATAATCGTGGTGAAGGAACTCGGCAAAATACCCCCGTAACTTCGGGATAAGGGGGACCGGAGGGGTGCAAGCCCTGAGGGTCGCAGAGACCACGCCCAAGCGACTGTTTACCAAAAACACAGGTCCGTGCCAAGTTGTAAGACGATGTATACGGACTGACTCCTGCCCGGTGCTGGAAGGTTAAGGGGAACTGTTAGCGTATGCGAAGCGGTGAACTTAAGCCCCAGTAAACGGCGGTGGTAACTATAACCATCCTAAGGTAGCGAAATTCCTTGTCGGGTAAGTTCCGACCTGCACGAATGGAGTAACGATTTGGGCACTGTCTCCACCACGAACTCGGCGAAATTGCATTACGAGTAAAGATGCTCGTTACGCGCAGCAGGACGGAAAGACCCCGGGACCTTTACTATAGTTTGGTATTGGTGATCGGGACGACTTGTGTAGGATAGGTGGGAGACTGTGAAATCATCACGCTAGTGGTGGTGGAGTCATCGTTGAAATACCACTCTGGTCGTTCTGGTTATCTAACCTGGGACCATGATCTGGTTCAGGGACAGTGCCTGATGGGTAGTTTGACTGGGGCGGTCGCCTCCTAAAAGGTAACGGAGGCGCCCAAAGGTTCCCTCAGCCTGGTTGGCAATCAGGTGTTGAGTGTAAATGCACAAGGGAGCTTGACTGTGAGACAGACATGTCGAGCAGGGACGAAAGTCGGGATTAGTGATCTTACGGTGGCAGGTGGAAGCGCCGTAACTCAACGGATAAAAGGTACCCCGGGGATAACAGGCTGATCTTGCCCGAGCGCTCACAGCGACGGCATGGTTTGGCACCTCGATGTCGGCTCGTCGCATCCTGGGGCTGGAGTCGGTCCCAAGGGTTGGGCTGTTCGCCCATTAAAGCGGCACGCGAGCTGGGTTCAGAACGTCGTGAGACAGTTCGGTCCCTATCCGCTGCGCGCGTAGGAATCTTGAGAAGAGCTGTCCTTAGTACGAGAGGACCGGGACGGACTAACCTCTGGTGTGCCAGTTGTTCTGCCAAGAGCACGGCTGGTTGGCTACGTTGGGAAGTGATAACCGCTGAAAGCATCTAAGTGGGAAGCACGCTTCAAGATGAGGATTCCCACACCCTTGCGAGGGTGGTAAGGTCCCCGACAGATCATCGGGTTGATAGGCCGGACGTGGAAGCACAGTAATGTGTGGAGCTGACCGGTACTAATAGACCGAGGGCTTACCCCCAAAACAAACAATCCTCTTACACCAGCACACATGTTGTGTTGCCACGAGGGTCTCGCGTCCACTGTGAAGTATCCCAGGATACGGACAACCACCCAAACCCTCGGGGTTCGGATGCCGGTTTGACAAGTATTCTCATAGAGTTACGGTGGTCATAGCGTAAGGGAAACACCCGGACCCATTCCGAACCCGGAAGTTAAGCCTTACCACGCCGATTGTACTGCAGCCGCCAGGCTGTGGGAGACTAGGACACCGCCGAACACCACAAACTCCCCTTTCAACAATCCAAACGGTTCTTGAAAGGGGAGTTTTTTTATGTAGTTGAGGCTTCCGCAATACCGTTGGTATCTCGTTCACTATTCGGCTGGTCAGCTGCGTCCACAAATGTGGATGGGCGCGATCGCTGACGCGAAGGTACCGATTTCGTCGTGCTGGCGGCAAGACCGCCGATGTGCCTCATGATCCGGGCAACCTCGGGACGGCGGTGACGGAATGCCAGGTAGTCTCGACCATGCGGTTTTCGTACACTTGTTGATCGCAGTGATGAGACCAGATAGCTCAAGCCGGCAGCGTCCGGCAGATGTGAACTCGCCCCATATAACACCAGACAGGCAGAATTGAATCCATGAACTCCTCAGACCAACGACGCGGCGGCAACTACTCCGGCGACGACCGCAGGCCTTCCGGACGCGGCGGCTCCCGTCCTTCTTCCGGTGGTGGTTCTCGTGGAGGCTACTCGCGAGGGGGCGGATCGTCTCGCGATAACCGAGGAAGCGGCGCGCGCTCGGGCAACCCGCGCGGCGGGTCGTCGTCCAAGAACTATTCGCGTCGTGACGACTACAGCGGCAATGACTCTCGGGGCGGCCGCTCGTCATGGAACGACGGTTCACGCAGTGGCGAGTCCCGCGGTGGTTACGCACGTTCTCGTGACCAAGGACGCGGATACTCACGCGATGACGACTTTGGTGGCCGTGCAGGCGAGCGACGCGGTGGTGGCTCCTACGGCAAGAGTTCGTCGAACAGCTATGGTCGCGGTGGATCCCGCGCGTCTTCTGGTGACGATTCTCGCGGCGATCGTCGCGACAGTTACGGTGATCGTGGCGGCCAGGCTCGCGGTAGTCGATCTTTGGGCGGCTACGGCGGCGGATCGCGCGGATCGTCGAAGAATTACTCGCGGCGCGACGACTTCAGAAGCGACGATTCGCGAGGTGGCGGGTACTCACGAGGTGAGCATTCTCGTAGTCGTGACGATCGGGGCGGCGAGCAGCGTGGCGGCTATTCCCGTCGTCCAGAGAGTGACCGGCGTTATGGCTCTGATGACCGCAGGGGATCGGACGATCGCGGACGACGGTCCCAGCGTGATGAGAACAGGCCGTATGGCGAACGCGGCCGCGGCTCGTACGGCGAGCGCGGACGTAGTTCCTCTGGTGACCGAGGTAAGCAACCCTACGATCGACGGGGCGACGACCGCCCCTATGCAGATCGGAACCGCAAGCCGTATGCCGATCGTGGCGGGCGATCAGAGGATCGTGGCAGTGACGATCGTCGGTCCTATGACAACAAGCGCGGCGGATCTTACGGGAATCGCGGGTCCGGACGCTCGTCCTATGACCGTCGGGATGATCGTCGCTATGGTGACCGAGACCGCAAGTCTTATGGTGACCGAGATCGGCGATCGGACAATCGCGGAGGAGAGAATCACCGCTCCTTTGAAGAGCGCCCCTTCGGAGGGCAGAGGCGTTCGTCCAGCCGCGACGACCGCCGTCTGGACGATAGGCGGTCGTATGACCGCCGTTCGGGTGATAGCGCATCTGACAGAGGTTTTCGCGGTGGTCGAGACGACCGTGGCCCGCGCAATTTCGGACGCCGCGGGGAGGATCGTTTTGAGCGGGAGGCCCGTCCGTTGCCACCCGGATTGGAGCCGGCTGACAACGAGCCGGAGCTACCCGAGGGCTACGACCAGACGGCACTGCCGCCGTCGATGCGGGCGGAGTTGCGTTCGCTGAGCAAGCAGATGGCGGAGAAGGTCGGTGGGCATCTGCAGGCAGCGGGTGAGCTCCTGGAGATCGATCCCGAGTTGGCGCTACGGCATGCCCTGGTGGCGCGCAGGTTGGCGTCCAGACTGCCGGTGGTCCGCGAAGCCGCGGCAGAGACTGCGTACCTGGCCGGCCACTTCGATGTAGCGCTCACCGAGTATCGTGCGCTGCACCGCATCACCGGTGACGATGACTATCTTCCGATCATCGCCGACTGCGAGCGCGCCGCCGGCAAGTATCCGGCAGCGCTGCGGACCCTGCGGGAGGCGCGCGAGGCGAAGCTCAGCCTGCCGCAGCAGGTCGAGGTGATCCTGGTCGAGTCCGGGGTACGCGATGACATGGGCCAGTCGGATGAGGCGTTGCGGTTGCTGAAAGATGCGATCAGCGGCGGTCATGGCGGACGCCAGGGCCAGGCGCGGCTGCGCTTCGCCTACGCCGACCTGCTGGCTGAGCGGGGACTCACCGAAAAGGCCGTCGAATGGTTGCATTCCGCGCACAAGTATGACGAGAGCGGCGTGCTCGACATCGACGACAGGATCGCCGAGATCAAAGGCGAGCCGGTCCCCGATCGTGACGGGCTCGATGAATTCGAACTGCTTGATGTCGAGGAGGTCCAGGAGCCACTCGACGATCCAGATGATGAAGCGGCCGCGCCGGTGGCTGAAACGCTAGCCGACGGCCCCGAGCGTGCGGAGGAGGTGTCACCAGATGAGGCCGCGGCCCAAGCCCATGGTCCGTCAATATCTGGTGAGGCCGATGCTGATGACGTGGCCGACGGCGAATACCCTGACGAATCAGATGCTGATGCGGCTGCCGAGGTTGATCTTTCAGACAAGGAACAGTCCACAGACGTCGAAGCCATCGCAGGATCGGCTGACAGCGCCATAGTTCAGGGCGAGACGATCCAAAACGATTCCTCGGACAAGGCCGACCCGGATGAGGCCCTCTCTAACCATGAGGCGGCCAATTCGTCGAACGACGCTGAGCCCGTGGGCGACGACTCGTCCGATCAGACCGAAGACGATCGGGAGGAGCAGTGAGCCGCTTCATCGATGCCTATGACTCCGTCATGTTCGATCTGGATGGCGTGGTCTATCTGGGGCCGAACGCGGTGCCGCACGCCCCCGAGGCCCTGGCCCAGTTGCGAGAACTGGGCGTTAAGGTGGGGTTCGTCACCAACAATGCCGGACGCAGCGCCGACGTGGTGGTGGCTCAACTCAAGGATCTGGGCATCGAATGCCGTGGCGAGGATGTCGTCACATCGCCCCAGGCCATTGCTCAGCTGATGGTTCGCGAGTTGCCGGCCGGGGCGAAGGTGCAGATCTGCGGAGCGCAGGCGCTGACCGATGAGATCGCGGCCGTCGGATTCACCATCGTCACCGACTTCCGCGAGGAGCCGGTAGCGGTTGTGCAGGGATATGACCCGAACCTTTCCTGGCCGAGTCTCGACAATGCAGGCTGGGCGATTCAGCGCGGCGCGCGTTGGTTCGGTACCAATACCGACATCTCCCGGCCGACTCATCTCGGAATGGTCGCCGGTGCCGGTGCTCAGATCGAGGCCCTGCACACGGCCGTCCCCGATGCTCAGATCACGGTTGCAGGCAAGCCCTATCCGCCGCTTCTGCAAGAAACCATCGCGCGGATGAAGGTAACGTCCCCGGTCTTCGTCGGAGATCGGCTCGACACCGATATCGAGGGTGCTCATAATGTGGGCATCGACTCCTTCTTCGTCTTCACCGGCGCGCACGGCAAGAAGGACCTCGCCGGGGCCATCCCGCAGCAGCGTCCCACCGCGATCGGATGGGACATCAGCGGTCTTCTCGCGCCGCGCAGACAGGCGTCCACTCTCGAAGATGGCAGTGTGACTTGCGGTAATGCGCGCGCCGAGATATCGGGGCGGGCCGTGCAGATCACCGCATCGCTCACCAGCGTGGACGAACAGCTCGACGCACTATGGGCGATCGTGCAACTCACCTGGGCGGATGAGACGCTCGACGCCGCGCACGCTCTCGATCAACTGGACAAGCTGCACTGATCATGGACGAACAGCAGGACGCCGGCACCGATCAGTTTCCGGTCACCGGCCATCCACCGATCGGCTCAGCGCCGGCCAACATGGACAAGCCGCAGGCCAAGACCACCGATCTGCCTCCGGTCACCGGTAACCAGCTGATCGACTCCGCCCTTGCCGGGCTGGCGGGCAGCGACCGGCTGCCGGTCGACGAGCAGCTCGAAAGGCTCAGCGCCGCGCATGATGCCTTGGCTCAGGTTTTGGAGAGCTCCCGCAACGGTGGGCTTCCGATGCCGAACCCTGGTTCGCGTCCGCAATGAGTGAGCGGCTCGATCAGGCGCTGGCCCACCGGGGTCTTGCCCGGTCGCGGTCCCACGCGTCCGAACTGATCAAGTCGGGCAAGGTGCGCCTCAACGGGGAAATCAGCAGGCGGGCTTCGCAGCAGGTCGTCGCAGCCGATCAGATCGATTGCGAGATCGACCCCTGGGTATCTAGGGCCGCCCACAAACTGATCGGGGCCCTCGACCAATCGGGCATCGAAGTGCCCGCCCGGGTGCTGGATGCCGGAGCGTCCACCGGAGGATTCACTCAGGTGCTGCTCAGCCGTGGCGCGCAGGAGGTGTATGCGGTCGACGTGGGTCATGGCCAGCTCGCCGACGTCGTGCGCGAGGATGCGCGCGTGCGGGTGCGGGAGGGGCTCAACCTGCGTGATCTGGTGTCGGCAGATCTCGATGGAGAACCGGTGGATCTGGTGGTGGCCGACGTGTCGTTCATTTCTTTGCGGATGCTGCTGGCCCCGCTTTTCGCCGTCCTGAGACCGACCGGCAAGGCGTTGCTGATGATCAAGCCGCAATTCGAGGTCGGACGCAAACGGCTGGGCGCCGGGGGAGTCGTCCGTTCACAAGACGACCGCAGGGAAGCGATCGACGGGGTCATCCATGACGCCGCCGAGCTCGGCTGGACGCCGAGTTGGCGCGCAGACAGCAAGCTGCCCGGACCATCGGGCAACCTCGAGCATTTCGCGTGCTTCGCGCAAAAATAGGAAGATGCCTCGACGAGCTGGAAAGGATGCATGCATGGCACATCCACATCGTATTTCCGGGGCCGGTAGGCTACGGACGTGACGAACAGCATTCATTCTGACCAGCGGCGCGTGGGCATTCTGTTGCATCCGGCGCGTCCGGAGGCGATTGATGTTGCTGAGAAGTTCGTGCAAGGGCTGGCCGATACCGGCATCGTCTGTGTCGGATTCGGGGATAGGATCGCCGAATTACGAGAGCGTGTGCCGGGCGTCGAAATCGGGCACAGCAGCCTGACAGATCCCGAACGCGTCGAACTGATGGTTGTCTTCGGCGGCGACGGGACGATCTTGCGCGCTGCCGAGGGTGTCGTGCCGCGCGGCGTTCCGCTGCTCGGAGTCAATTTGGGGCACGTCGGGTTTCTTGCCGAACTCGAATCGCACGATGTGCACAAACTCGTCGAGCAGGTTGTGCAGCGCAACTACAGCGTTGAACGCCGGCTGACCCTTGACGTGCATGTGCTGGATACGAACGGCGCAAGGACCTGGTCGTCTTTCGCGGTGAACGAGGTGTCGTTGGAGAAAGCGGCCCGCGAGAAGATGCTGGACGTACTGGTCGAGATCGATCATCTTCCGGTCTCCCGCTGGAATTGTGACGGCATGCTGGTCTCGACCCCCACGGGCTCGACCGCCTATGCCTTTTCTGTCGGCGGGCCGGTCATCTGGCCCGATGTGCAGGCCTTTCAGGTGGTGCCGATGGCGGCGCACGCACTGTTTGCGCGTCCGCTCGTGCTGGATCCGAACTCCGTTGTCGACCTGACTTTGTCGGAGACGAGCCCGACCCCGGGTGTGGTCTGGTGCGATGGACGCAGGTCGTTCGACATCGCACCTGGGACGCGGATCCACGTTCAACGCGGCACCCATCCGCTGCGGGTGGCCCGATTGCAGGAACAGCCATTCACGTCACGTCTGGTGAAGAAGTTCGAGCTCAACATCGATGGATTCCGAAACAGGCGACCCTGATGCTCACCGAACTGCGCATCTCGAACCTCGGCGTGATCGCGGACGCGACCATCGAGCCGAGTGCGGGCATGACCGCGATCACCGGTGAGACCGGCGCAGGCAAGACCATGCTCGTCAGCTCGCTGGGACTGCTGCTGGGGGAACGCGCCGACTCCTCGGTGATTCGGCGGGGATCCGGCCGGACGCTGGTCGAGGGCCGGTTCAACGACGTGGACCAGGTCGCCAAGATCCTGGATGAACTCGGTGCCGAAACCGAGGCGGACGAACTGCTGGTGGCCCGTCAGGTGAGCAAGCAGGGCCGGTCCCGAGCATTTGTCGGTGGTGTGCAGACCCCGATCTCGAGGCTCGCCGAGGTTACCGGTGAGTTGGCGACGATCCATGGTCAGTCCGAGCAGATCCGGCTCGGTAATCCCGATCGGCAGCGCGAGGTGCTCGATCACGCGGGTGGGCCCGAACTGTCTCGTGTGCTCGACCAGTATCGGCAGGCCTATCGCCAGCGAGACGAGCTACGGGCCGAGCGCGACGACCTCGTCCATCATGCTCAGGAGCGCGCCAGGGAAGCCGACCTGCTGCAATTCGGGCTCGACGAGATATCGGGCGTCGATCCGCATCCTGGTGAGGACGCCGAGTTGGCGGCCGAAGCCTCCCGGTTGCAGGCTGTCGACGATCTGCGGATGTTGGCGGTGCGCGCGAGCCACGCTCTATCCGGGTCTGATGAGGGTGACTTGGATGATCCGGGTGCGGTCGGGCTGGTGGGTGTCGCCCGCAATGAGCTCGCCGATATCGCTCGGCTCGACGAGCAGGCCTCCGACCTGGCGACGACTGCGCGCGCCCTGGCCGGTCAGGTCAACGAACTGGCGGCCGACGTTGCATCCTACCTGGCTGATTTGGACGCCGACCCGCTTCGGCTAGAGACGCTGACCTCCAGACGCGCGGCTCTTGCCGGGCTGACCCGCAAGTATGGCTCGACGATCGACGACGTTCTTGACTGGGCACAACAGGCCGCGACGCGACTGAGCGGGCTGGGCCAGGGTGATCAGCGGGTCAGCGAGCTCGATTCACTTTTGGCCGAATTGGACGCCCGGTTGCTGGATCTCGGCGGTCAGATAACCGAGAGGCGCGAACAGGCGGCGAGCCGCTTGGCATCCGCGGTGCAGGAGGAGTTGGCCGCGCTCGCGATGCCCCATGCCAGACTGCGTTTCGAGTTGCAACCGTTGGGCCGGCCGGGGCCGCACGGCATGGAGCACGTGCAGCTGCTTTTCGCTGCGAACCCGGGTGCCGAACCCGGTCCGCTGGCCAAGGTTGCCTCGGGTGGTGAGCTGTCGCGCGTCCGGCTGGGGTTGGAAGTCGTGCTGGCCGCCGACGATCCGGGCCATGTTTTCGTCTTCGACGAGGTGGACGCGGGGATCGGCGGAACAGTCGCTATCGAGGTCGGGCGCCGGCTGGCCAGGCTGGCCGAATACTCGCAGGTGATCTGCGTGACCCATCTAGCCCAGGTGGCGGCCTTTGCGTCCGCACACTGGGTCGTATCGAAGTCGAGTGACGGCGAAGTCACCACCAGCGATCTGAGTCTGGTCACCTCACAAGATCGCGAGGCCGAACTCGCTCGCATGATGGGCGGCCTGGACGACAGCAAGTCGGGTCTCGCGCATGCCCGCGACCTGCTGCGCCAGGCACAGAGCTAGCGACTGCGCGCTCGCTTCTTCTGGACCTACGGCGCTGGTTTGGAGCTACTGGTCGCCGGGTTTGAATCGTTCGTCGCTGAACTGGTCAATGTCGGCAGAGGCATAGTTTCTGGGCCTTGCCCGAGGCGGGTTGGGTGGCGAGAATTGGCCCGGGCCACGGGTACGCCCGTGATAAGTTGCGTTCGGTATTTCGATGAAGGAGTGAACCCTTGAATCCCTCCGATGAGCTTCCTCCATTCGGCGCCGGACGCCATTTGCTGAGCGTCCAGCAGTTCGACCGGGCCTCGCTACAACATCTTTTTGATCTGGCCGATCTGGTGCGTCCGATCGCCGAGCGCCGTGCCGTGTGCACCGTGCTCGACGGCGCCATTCTCGGCAGCCTGTTTTTCGAGCCGAGCACCCGTACCCGGTTGAGCTTCGAGTCGGCTTTCCTGCGGTTGGGTGGCGAGGTCACGACCACTACGGGATTCACCTTCTCGTCCATGGCCAAGGGGGAGTCGATCGCCGACACCTCACGGGTGGTTTCCGGTTACTCGGACGCCCTGGTCGTGCGCCATCCCGATGAGGGGTCGGTCGCCGAGTTCGCGGCAGCGTCGGTCGTCCCGGTGATCAACGCCGGCGACGGCGCGGGCGAACACCCCAGCCAGGCCCTTCTCGACTTCTACACTCTCGAATCCGAACTGCGCTCGCGCGGCAAGCCGGTGGATGGCTGCACGATCGCCATCGTCGGCGACCTGAAATATGGACGCACCGTGCACTCACTGATGAAGCTGTTGTCGCTGGCCGACTCCATCACGTTCAAGGTGTTCAGTCCGCCCAGCCTGGAGTTGCCGGTCGAGGTCGAGAAATATGCGCGAGAGCGCGGCCACCGGGTCATCGACTGCGAATCGGTGCCCGAAGCGGTGACCGGCGCCGATGTGGTCTATGCCACTCGGGTGCAGCGCGAGCGCATGACCGAAGAGGTGCTGGCTACGGCGAATATCTCCGGAAACCTGCTGAACAAGCAGATCCTCACCGAGGCTGAAGCGACCGACATCATCATCATGCATCCGTTGCCCAGGGACTCCAGGATGGATTCGTTCGACTTGTCCAGCGACGTGGACGACCTGCCGGGGCTTTCGATCTTCCACCAGACCGACAACGGTGTGCTGATCAGGATGGCAATCTTCCTCACCGCACTCGGCTGCTCGGCCGACTCGGTGAAGGCGACCATCAAACAACGCCCCTGGGATGCGACGCTTCGCTGGAACTAATTCTGCTTGGTGATGGCCTCCCACAGGCCGCTCAGGTAGGCGATCCCCAGGGCCCGGTCATACAGGCCGTAGCCCGGGCGTCCCTGCTCACCCCAGATGTCGCGTCCATGATCGGGACGGGCATATCCGTCGAAGCCGGAATCAAAGAACGCCTTCATGATCTCGTACATGTCGAGCGAGCCGTACGCGCTCGGGTGGGCGGATTCGTGGAAGTCGACATCGGAGGTGAATTTGATATTGCGGATTTGCGCAAATGGAACCTTGTCGCGTCCGGCAAATTCGCGGATCAAAGCGGGCACATCGTTGACCGGGTTTTCGCCGATCGACCCGGTGCAGAAGGTGAACCCGTTGTAGGGCGAATCGTGGAACGATTCGATACGACGTAGATCGTCCGCATTCTTGGCGATACGGGGCAGGCCGAACAGCGCTTTCGGTGGATCGTCCGGATGCATAGCCATCTTGACGTCGTATTTCTCGCAGGCCGGCATGATCGCCTGGATGAAGTACTTGAAGTTCTCCGCGAGGTCGTCCGAACTCAGCGGGGCATAGGCTTCCAGTAAATCCTGCAGATGCGATAGCCGTTCCGGCTCCCAGCCCGGCAGTTTGTGGCCGCCGAGGTTGTTGGCATTCATCCGATCCATGGTCTCTTGCGCGGTGCCCTGCACGAGCGCGTCCTCGTAGGCCATCGTGAAGGAGCCGTCGGGCAACGGATGACGCAATTCGGTGCGCACCCAGTCGAAGACCGGCATGAAGTTGTAGCAGATCACCTTCACGCCCACGGACGACAGGTTCTTGATCGTGGCGATGTAGTTCTCGATCGCCTGGTCGCGCCCCCGGCCGCCGATCTTGATGTCGTCATGAATATTGACGCTCTCGACCACTTCGAACTTCAGTCCCGCGGCCTCGATCTGATCGCGCAGCACAGTGATCTCGTCCATCGGCCACACTCCGCCGACCGGGACATCGAATAGTGCGCCGACAACGTGGGAAACGTTGGGCACCTGCCGGATGTATTCGAGGGGGATCGGGTCATCCTGTGCGCCGAACCAACGCATTCCAAACTTCACTGTGCCTATCTTCCTTCCATATCCGAGCACAACTCCGAGGTGGGAGCCAACATTTCGTCGGCTCCCACCTCTCGTCGCAGTTAACTACTTCGCGGGGTTTTCCTCATTTGCCTTCTTGGTGGCTTCGTAAAACGATGAGCGGAAATCGTTGGTGCTCATGTATTCCTCAACCATGGGGGCCACCAAAGCCTTGAATGCCTCGGTGTCGACATCGTCATTGAATTCGGCGCCCAGTGCCTTGCTGCGTTCGATCGACTCATCTTCATACGGAATGAAGTCCTCGCTGGCCTTCTGGCAAATTTCGGGAGCGATCTCCAACAGTGCTGCGCGATCGGCCTCGTCCATCTTGTCAAGAGTCTGAGTGCTCATCAGCAAGAAGTCGGGAATCATCAGGTGGCGAGTGTACGAGTAGTACTTGGCGACCTCATCGTGCTTCATGGCATTGAACGAAGGCTCATTGTTCTCGGCACCATCCAGCACGCCGGTTTGCAAAGCGGAATAGACCTCGCCGTAGCTCATGGGTGAGGGGATTCCTCCGAGAAGCTCCAGCATGCGTACCTGCGAATCTGACTGCTGAACGCGAAGCTTGAGACCTTTGAGGTCGTCCGGAGTCTTAATCGGATGCTTTGTATTGTAGATACTGCGCTGTCCTGCGTTGGCGCCGCCGAGAACACTGATCTGCTTGCTGTCTTCGAGCGAGCTAAACAGATCGGCATTGAGTTCGGTGTCGTTCAGGATTGCCATCTGGGCTTCCCGGGAGTCGAATACGTAGGGCAAGTTGTAGACGACGAAGTCCTCATTGAGTCCCTCGACATTGGCGCCGCCGATCCAGGCGAAATCGACGGTGCCATCCGAGAGGTTCTGGACGACCTCCGAACTGGTTCCCAACGTTTCGTTTCCGAAGACCTGTACGGTGTACCGGCCGTCGGTGGCCTCTTCGAGGCGCTCGGCCAACTCAAGACCCGCCTGGTATTGCGGATGCTCTTCGGGCTGGCTCACGGCGAGTTTGAGGACGGTTTGCTCTGTGGAGCCGCCGTCACCCTCGCCCGATCCGCCGCCACAGGCAGCGAGACCGATCGTGAGTAATCCTGCGACGGAGACTGTGAGCAGTCGTGTCTTTTTCATTGGTGCAGCGCCTTCCTTGGTGCTAATTGCGGACGTTCGACGGCCGAAGATCATTTCTGATCTGCTTGATGTTCGTGTTTCTTGAGGCTCTTGCCGACAGGTGAGAAAGCGCCTCAATGATCCATCGGATAGCAAGATGCTAGCACTAGTATGTCAGTTATGTCATCAGCTTGGTTCGCCGCAAATCGGATCAAATCGGCGTCAAGTGCGAGCCGTTAAGCTGGTCGCATGGGTGAAGCGAGGGGGACGACCAGGCAGCGAGTCTACGACGAGCTGCGCCGCAGGATCGTGACCCTGCAATATCCGCCCAAGGCGGCCATTTCCGAGAAGGACCTGGCCGGTGAACTCGGAGTCTCCAGGACTCCGGTGCGGGAAAGCTTGCTGAAGCTGAGGGAAGAGGGCTTCGTCCAGGTATTCCCACAGATGGGTACCTTCGTTTCGCACGTCGATATCGATCGGGTCAGTTTGGCCCAGTTCATTCGAGAGGCGATCGAGTGCACCGCGCTCGCAGGGTTCGTCCAGACCGATGAATCGACTGCTCATCTGGATGCTTTACACGAGAACTTGGCGGCTCAGCATCGGGTGGCTGCCGACGGGGGAGATCTTGCCGAGTTCTTCCAATTGGACGAGGCTTTTCATCTTGAGTTGCTCAAATTGACCGATCATGAGTCGGCCTGGCCCGTCGTTGCCGCCGAAAAAGGTCATCTCGACCGCGCGCGCCAGTTCGGTCTGGTGATTCATCCGATTGAGCACCTCATCGAGCAGCATCAGGGCGTCATTGACGGAGTGGAATCGGGCGAGCTCGGGCAGGCTGTGACCGTGTTGCGCCAGCATCTACGAGAGATTCTGATCGATCTGGCGAAAGTTCGCGATCAGAATCCCGAGATATTCGATTCGCTGCAGCTTCGTCCGGTACGCCGGCTCGTCACCACCCTCGAACCGAGATAGGCCGGGCCCGGAGACGGACAACGCAACGGAGGCAGCGGGTACGATGCGGCGACCAGCGGATGCCGCGTGCGCAACAGAGGACTTGAAGTATCCACGGTTCTCTCGATAAGGGCGGACCTCGCGGGAGAAAACCCATTAATCATGACCGGAAACAAAGTCCGGTACGATAGTCTTCCCCAATGAGTATGACCTTGGTCGTCGGAGTCGTGCAGTGAAACCGGTCGCCACCGAGCTGCGCACGCCCTGGGCCGACGAGGCGTTGGACGCGGAGTGCCCGCTGGCGAATTACCCGCGTCCACAACTGGAACGCAGCGAATGGTGTTGTCTCAACGGCACCTGGGAATACGCCATTCGTCCTTCATCGGTGGCGCAGTTGCTTCACGAACGCCCGCCGGAAAGCTACGACGGACGAATCCGAGTACCTTTCGCGCTGGAGACGGTCGCCTCGGGAGTCACTCGAGAACTGCTGCCCAGCGAGACGCTTTTCTACCGGCGCGTCATCGAATTCGATGAAGCATGGACGTCGCGCCGGATCGCCCTGAACTTCGAAGCAGTCGACTACCGAGCCGCCGTGTGGGCAAACGGCGTGCTTGTAGGCGAGCATCGCGGGGGATATCTGCCGTTCAGTGTCGAGCTTCCGGCGACTTCGGAACCTGTCGAAGTCGTGGTCGGCGTCCGCGATCCCGGACCGGCGGGCGGCCAACAGTACGGAAAACAAGCGCTTTCGACACCGAAAGAGATCTGGTATACGCCGACCAGCGGCATCTGGCAGACGGTCTGGGCCGAACCACTTCCGGCCAACGCCATCACCTCGGTCAACACCACCAGCTATGCCGAACTCGGTGGTTTCAGCGTCCTCGTACACACCGAGGAACCATGCCGTCTCGAGGTCGCCGTGGAATCTCCCGACGGCACACAGACGATCGCGCATGGCAGATCAGGCCGGCCGATCGAAGTCGCGCTGCCGTATCTGCGCCCGTGGACGCCGGACGATCCCTATCTCTATCGGGTCGAGGTCAGCAACACGGACGACAAGGTCACGTCCTGGGCGGGGCTGCGCACGGTCACGCTCGGCAGGGTCAAGGGGCAGCGCCGAATGGATCGGCCGGTGATATTGCTCAACGGTGAGCCGCTGCTGTTGAACGCCCCGCTCGACCAGGGGTATTGGCCGGAGAGCGGAATGACGGCACCTTGCGACGAGGCCCTGATCTTCGATCTGCAGCAGATGAAAGACCTCGGATTCAACGGCGTGCGCAAGCACGTCAAGGTCGAGTCGCGCCGGTTCTATCACCATGCCGACCGGCTCGGCATGCTGGTGATTCAAGACGTGGTCAACGGTGGACGCCCCCGGGTCGGCATTCCCCGGTCCCGCGCAGTGATGGCGCTCGACCTGCAAACCCGGGACCGGAGCCGGCGAGGACTCATCGCCGCCGGCCGTGGATCTCAACAAAACCGGGACGAGTTCGAGGCGGACATCGCCGGCATGATCAACGTGTTGCGCGGGCATCCGAGTGTCGCAATGTGGGTGATCTTCAACGAAGGTTGGGGGCAATATCACACCCTGCGCTTGGAAAGAATGGTCCGCAAACTGGACGACACCAGGTTGATCGATTCGGCGTCGGGCTGGTTCGATCAGCGCGGTGGTGACTTTCGCAGCCGCCACCGATATGTGCTCAAACTGAAGCGTCCACCACGAAGAGATCGTCGGCCGCTGCTCTTGTCAGAATTCGGCGGCTACTCTCTGAGCCTCGAAGGCCACCTATGGGAAGGGGCCGGGCGCTTCGGCTATCGCTTCTTCGACAACTCAGAACAGCTCAGTAAGGCGCTGGCCAAGCTCTATCGCGATCAACTCATTCCACTGGCCAAACACGGACTGCGAGGATGCGTCTACACGCAGGTGAGCGATGTCGAAATCGAAACAAACGGCCTCTTGAGCTACGACCGCAAGGTTCTCAAACCGGACGCCGAAAAGTTGCGTGCACTCAACACTGAGCTCTATCGGGCCTTCGAGAAGGCGCTGCCTCACAGGTGAGCCACCAGCGCCGGTCGTGCACGCTTGGCTGAGGGAGCCAAGGTGCGGCAGTGATCGCACCGATCAAGAGATGATCTGTCACCAGATGCGGAGGTGCTACGCGAGCCCGAGCCACTCCTTCCAGGCCGGTAGCTCGCGTGCGATCTGGGCCTCGCCCGCGGCATAGCTGCGAGCGAGCTTCACGACATGCTTCTCCTGGTTGTTGACCAGATATCCGTCGGGAAAGAAGACCATCGCATCGCCGGCCGCCTCCAACTCGAGCAGCTCCTCGCGAGTGCGGTTGTAGTTTGCTGCGCGCCGCGCCAACGCGTCGACCACCGCGGGGTATTGGCGGAAGTACTGGCGTACCATGCGGCTGATGCGCATGGGCTCCTTGATATATGACCTGGGGCGGGTCAGCACCACAAGAAACTTCTGGTAGCCGGCCGCCTTGGCCGCGTCCAACGCGATGCCGCCGCTGGGGCCGAGCGCTCCGTCCACGTAACTGTGCTCGCCGATGTGCACGGTAGGCATGAAGAAGGGCAGGGTCGATGACGACTGGACACGGATCATCAGATCGTGAGCGGTGGGGGTGTCGTCGCGCGTCCAATAGAAGGAGCGTCCGGTGTCGGCCTCGAAGACGCCCAGGCTCATGGCGGCGGGATTCGCTTGGAAGGTCGCGAAATCGTAGGGCAGGGCGCCGTCGGGGAGCCCGGATTCTTGATAGATGTAGTTGGCGTTGAACATGCCCCGGCCGCGCACGAAGGTTCGCAGGTTGCCGAAGAGCGGGTCGGCCGCGAAATCAACGAACGATTGACGCGCCCGGAGACCGTCTCTGGCGAGGTAGTTCGCGGTGTTGGACGATCCCGCCGAGATCCCGGCGACCCAGTCGAGGTGGATTCCTGCTTTGAGCAACGCCACCACCACCGCGGCCGTGTAACTGGCACGCATGCCTCCGCCCTCGAAAATGAGTGCGGTGTCGGTGACATTGCTGGTCAGAACAGGGGTAGTGAGGTGGTCGTGCATGTGCCCAGTCTTTCACGATCATCGGGTGTGTTCTCAGGATGGCCGCGCCAGCTGATGCTTCGGCACGGCGGCAGGTCACAGACCGAAAGACAAAGCAATGGCAGAATGAGGGGCGTGGGAGGTTCTGTGCAGGAGCCCCCGAGTGCGATGGACGGATCGATGTCAATGCGGCCTGCCCTGGCATGCACGAGCAGCGTCGGCCGATGGACGGTGCGCCCAGATAGTGAAAGAACTGAGAGGAAGAGCGTGAGCGACAAGAAGCTACAGGTCGGATTCGTGGGAGCCACCGGATTGATGGGTCACGGATTGGCGAAGAACATTTTGCTCAAGGGGTATCCGCTGGCCTACACGATGCGCAAACGCGCACCCGAGGGCCTGGACGAATTGGGTGCGACTCGCGCGTCCGACAACGTCGAACTGGGACGCACCAGCGACGTCATCGTGATCTGCATCACCACCGCTCAGGATGTGAAGCAGGTGGCGACCGAGATCTTGACCGACCCGAAGCCGGGCCTGCTCATCTTGGACGCCTCGACCTCCGAGCCTTCGGTCACCTACGAACTCGCCGAGCTCGCCAAGAGCAAGGGGGCAAAGTTCGCCGACATCCCGCTGACCCGCGGCCCTGCCGAAGCGGAGGCAGGCACCGTGAACGTGCTCGTCGGCGCGGACGACGAGTTGTTCGCCGAGGTCGAGCCGATCGTCTCCTGCTTCGCCGACAACATCTACCGCTGCGGCGACGTCGGTGCAGGGCACATCATCAAACTGGCCAATAACACCGCCTTCCAGGCCGCGCTGACCATCTTGGCCGAAGGCTTCTCGGTCTGCGTGAAGTCGGGTGTCGATCCGGCCAAGCTGGTCGAGGTGCTCGGCGGCGGCGGTTTCGCCAACGGCGGCACTCTGAACATCATGGGCAATTCGCTGAAGGGCGACTTCGAGACGCTGAAATTCCAGCTCGACAATGCCCGCAAGGACGTCCGCTACTTCTCCAGGCTGGCGGCGGATCTGAGTGTTCCGCTGAGCGTCGGCGACGGCGTCCATGAGGCACTCGAGATTGCCAGTGCCCAAGGGTTCGGTGGTGAGTTCTGTGCCGCTCTCACCAAGTCGCAGGAGAAGCTGAACAACATCGCCATTCAGTCGGCCGAGTAGCCGCAGCCTGAGCCTTCGCGGCCCGCCGTCCGCGTAAAAAGCGCACTTGGTATGCTGAGGCCGTCTGAGCGATGGACCGTTTCTACTGCTCGGGCCCGTGGAACTGACCGTCAGGTTTAGGTCCATCGCAGGAGCTTTCGAGTGGCCGATGGCGACTCGAAAGATTGAACCCCTGGCTTCATGAGAAGCCTTTTCACACTGGGAGGAGTGAACCGATGACGACACCTACTCCACCAGCAGGCGCGTCAACGGATGTCGTGGACCAAGTCCCCGACGACCTCGTTCTCGCCGGTGACTTCGAGGCACCCACGTACGATCGATGGGCAGCCGAAGTCGCCAAGGTATTGAACAAGGGACGTCCTGAAAACAAGCAGCTGAGCTCTGAGAAGGCTCTTGAGCGGCTGCAGGTCAGGACAGTTGACGATATCGTGATCGAACCCATCTACACCATCGATGACGCGATCGGTGATCTGGGAGCGCCTGCATCCGAGCCGTTCAGGCGCGGCACGACGGTACGCAACGGCGATATGGACGCGTGGGACGTTCGTGCGCTGCATGAGGATCCCGATACTGCGGTCACTCGCAAGATGATCACAGCCGATCTTGAGCGCGGCGCCACCAGCATCTGGTTGCGCGTGGATCCGGATGCCGTTGCCGCCAAAGATCTCGCCAGTGACCTCGGCGACGTGCTGCTCGATCTCGCAAAGATCGACGTATCGAGCCGTACCGATCAGCAGGCCGCGGCGGATGCGCTGCTCGCGATCTTCGAAGCGTCCGACAAGGACAAGTCGGAGTTGTCGCTGAACCTGGGCCTCGACCCGATCGGTTTCGCTGCGCTCAATGGGACGACGCCCGACCTCTCGAAGCTCGCCGGCTATGTGAAGCGCCTGGCCGAGTTTAAGAAGTCTCGTGCAATCGTCGTGGACGGCACCATCTATCACAACGCCGGTGCCGGCGATGTTCACGAGGTCGCCTGGATCGTGGCTGCCGCGGTCGAGTACGTGCGCAATCTCGTCGAGCAGGGCATCAGCGTGGACGACGCCTTCGACTCGATCAATTTCCGCGTCACGGCCGCCGTCGACGAACTGTTGACGATTTCCCGGCTGCGCGCCCTGCGTGTGGTGTGGGATCGCGTCGGCGAGGTCTTCGGCGTCAGCCCCGACAAGCGCGGAGCACGCCAGCAAGCAGTGACGTCGTGGCGTGAGATCACTCGTGACGATCCCTACGTCAACATCCTGCGCGGCGCCATCTCGACCTTCAACGCTGCCATCGGTGGCGCAGAGGCCGTTACCGTGCTGCCCTTCGACACCGCTTGGGGCCTGCCCAATGAGTTCAGCCGCCGTGTTGCTCGCAACACGCAGGTCGTGCTCTCGGAGGAGTCGAATATCGGGCGCGTGAACGACCCGGCCGGTGGCGCGTGGCTGTTCGAGTCGCTGACCAACGAGATCGCCGACGCCGCGTGGAAGGAATTCCAGGCCGTGGAGGCGGCCGGTGGAATGGTCGCCGCCCTGGGCGCAGGCCATGTCGCCGAGGTGCTCGCCGATCTCAATGCCAAGCGGGCCAAGCAGATCGCCACCCGTAAGCTGCCGGTCACCGGTGTTTCGGAGTTCCCGAACCCTGCGGAGAAGCCGGTCGAAGGACGGGTTGCTCGTCCGCAGGCCGAGTACGCGGGCCTGACCTGGACCCGCAACGCGGAGGTCTTCGAGGCCTTGCGCGATGCGACCGCCGGTAATGCGGACGCCAAGGTATTCCTGGCTTGCCTGGGAACCCGCCGTGACTTCGGTCCGCGCGAAGGCTTCGCGTCGAACTACTTCCACGTCGCAGGGTTGGAGACCCCGAGCGTGGAGAGCGGAGACGTCGCCGAAGTCGTGAAGGCTTGGCAGGCATCGGGTACGCCAGTGGTGTGCCTGTGCTCGTCCGGCAAGATCTACTCGTCGATCGGAGCCGAGGCCGCCAAGGCGTTGAAGGACGCCGGTGCCGCCAAGGTGCTGCTGGCAGGCAACATCAAGGAACTCGGTGACGTTGACACGTCCGGAATCATCGATGGAACCATCGCCATGGGCGTGGACGTCGTGAGCGGATTGAATGACATTTTGAACACACTGGGGGTGACTAAGTGAACGCCTTACCTCGTTTCGATCAGATCGAGCTGGGCACCCCTGCTATCTCAGCGGATGCGCAGGCTCGTTTCGACGAGATTCTGAACGCCGAAGGCCCCGTCGATTGGACGACCCCGGAAAAGATCGATGTCGAGCACCTGTATGGCGCCGACGTCTACGAAGGCATGGATCATCTGCATACCATGCCCGGTATTCCGCCGTTCCTGCGCGGGCCGTACGCGACGATGTACACATCGCGGCCGTGGACGATTCGCCAGTACGCGGGTTTCTCGACCGCTGAAGAATCGAACGCCTTCTATCGGCGCAACCTGGCCGCCGGCCAGAAGGGCCTGTCGATCGCATTCGATCTGCCGACCCACCGTGGCTACGACTCGGATAATCCGCGCGTGGCCGGCGATGTCGGTATGGCCGGTGTGGCCGTCGACTCGATTCTCGATATGCGGCAGCTGTTCGACGGTATTCCGCTCGATCAGATGTCGGTGTCGATGACCATGAACGGCGCCGTGCTGCCGATCTTGGCGCTGTATGTGGTGGCCGGTGAAGAGCAGGGCGTCAAGCCTGCCCAGATGGCCGGAACGATCCAGAACGACATCCTCAAGGAGTTCATGGTTCGTAACACCTACATCTACCCGCCGGCTCCGTCGATGCGGATCGTCTCCGACATCTTCGCGTTCACCAGCGCAAACATGCCGAAGTTCAACTCGATCTCGATTTCTGGCTACCACATGCAGGAAGCGGGAGCGACCGCGGACCTCGAGATGGCCTACACGCTGGCCGACGGTGTCGAGTACATTCGCGCCGGTGAATCGGTCGGTCTGAAGGTCGATCAGTTCGCTCCGCGGCTGTCGTTCTTCTGGGCGATGGGCACGAACTTCTTCATGGAAGTTGCGAAGATGCGCGCCGCCCGCATGCTGTGGGCACGGCTGGTTCGCCAGTTCGATCCGAAGAACCCGAAGTCGATGAGCCTTCGCACCCACTCGCAGACCTCCGGCTGGTCGCTGACCGCTCAGGATGTCTACAACAACGTGGTGCGTACCTGCATCGAGGCCATGGCAGCCACGCAGGGCCAGACCCAGTCGTTGCACACCAATGCGCTGGACGAGGCCATCGCGCTGCCGACCGATTTCTCGGCTCGTATCGCCCGTAACACCCAGCTGTTCTTGCAGCAGGAATCGGGCACCACGCACAGCGTTGACCTGTGGGGTGGTTCGGCATACGTCGAGAAGTTGACTCAGGAGCTGGCTCGTAAGGGCTGGGGGCTGATTCAGGAGGTCGAGAAGGCCGGTGGCATGACCAAGGCCATCGAGGCCGGCATCCCGAAGATGCGGATTGAAGAGGCTGCTGCTCGTGCTCAGGCTCGCATCGACTCCGGCCGTCAGCCGGTCATCGGCGTGAACAAGTACGTGCCCGAGCAAGACGATCCGGTCGAGGCTCTCAAGGTTGACAACCGCGCGGTGCGTGCCGAGCAGATCGCCAAGCTGGAGAAGCTGCGTGCGGGGCGCGATCCCGAGGCCGTCAAGAAGGCCCTCGAGAACCTGACCTGGGCGGCCGCGAATCCTGATCCGACCGATCCGGATCGTAACCTGCTGAAGTTGTGCATCGACGCTGCTCGTGCGCAGGCTTCCGTGGGCGAGATGTCGGATGCTCTGGAAAAAGACTTCGGACGCTACACCGCGCAGATCCGCACGATCTCCGGCGTGTATTCGAAGGAGTCCGGAAAGACGAAGGGCATGGAAGAAACCCACGAGCTTGTCGAGAAGTTCGAAGAGGTCGAGGGCCGTCGTCCGCGTATCTTGATTGCCAAGATGGGCCAGGACGGGCACGACCGGGGCCAGAAGGTGATCGCTACGGCCTTCGCCGATCTGGGATTCGATGTCGATGTCGGCCCGCTGTTCCAGACGCCTGAGGAGGCTGCTCGTCAGGCAGTTGAGGGTGATGTGCACGTCGTCGGCGTTTCGTCGCTGGCGGCCGGCCACCTCACCCTGGTTCCTGAGCTACGCAAGGAACTGGACAAGATGGGCCGCGAAGACATCATGGTCGTGGTTGGCGGTGTCATTCCCGAGCAGGACTTCCAGGAGCTGCGGGATGACGGCGCTGAGGCGATCTACCCGCCGGGAACCAACATTCCGGCCTCTGCCGCTGATCTGCTTCGCAAGCTGATCAAGAACGCTCAAGAGGATAATGAGTAGAAAAATTGATGTTCCGTCTCTGATCGACGGCGTCAAGGGTGGTGACCGGGCCGCACTGGCCCGGGCCATCACCCTCGTGGAGTCCCGCAAGCCAGCGCATCGGCCGCTGGCGCGGGAGCTCCTGCGAGAACTGACACCGCTGTCAGGCAACTCAATTCGACTGGGCTTGTCCGGTGTTCCCGGGGCAGGCAAATCCACCTTCATCGACGCGCTCGGCTGTGATCTGATCGAGCAGGGTCACCGGGTCGCCGTATTGGCGGTCGATCCGACCAGCTCGGTCTCCGGTGGCTCGGTGCTCGGCGACCGTACCCGGATGGGCCGGCTCGCCGAATCCGAAGCCGCGTTCATCCGGCCGTCACCTACGGGTCTGCAGCTCGGCGGTGTCGCCAGGGCGACCCGAGAAGGCATGGTGCTTGTCGAGGCCGCCGGCTATGACATCGTGATCGTGGAGACGGTCGGTGTCGGGCAATCCGAGGTCGCCGTGCAGGGCATGGTCGACACCTACTTGATTTTGATGCTGGCCCGTTCCGGTGATCAGCTGCAAGGCATCAAGAAGGGCATTCTCGAACTCGCCCAGGTGATCGCGGTCAACAAGGCCGATGGCGATAACGCCGGAGAAGCCCGGGTCACCGCACGCGAGCTATCGATCGCGATGAAGCTCGTCTCCAGTGACACCGAGCGCCGCGTCCCGGTGCTGACCTGTTCCGCGCTGAAGGAGATGGGCCTCGAAGAGGTCTGGCAGGCAGTCCTGGACCATCGCAAGTACCTGGAGCAGAAGTACGGGCTGGCCAATTATCGCGCCGCCCAGCAGGTCGGCTGGATGTGGAGCCTGACCGAGGCTGCGGTGCTCGACACGCTGCATGAGACCCATGACCTGCGCGAACTCGCCCGCGATATGGAGGCTCAGGTTCGTTCGGGCAGCCTCAATGCCCTGGACGCTTCCGCCGAGTTGCTGCGCCAGTTCGCCGCCAAGGTTCCCGAACAGGATTGGGCGCACGGCCGGTAGCAATACGTCTGACGTGGCAAATGGCTCCGGGCTCATTCGGCGCCGCGGAGCAGAATAGCGGATGTGAATGAGCGGTCAGGCGAGCATGAGCGACGACGGAAGAATTGGGCGGGCCCTGCGAAGACCGGCAAACGGTCTGCAGGCAGAGCACATGAGTCGAGCAGCGTAGGCCACGAACTTCCCGGCGTCGGCGAATATGCCATGCTGTCGGACCGGCACACCGCGGCATTGGTCGCACGGGGGAGTATCGATTGGCTGTGCGTCCCCAGGTTCGATTCTGGGGCGGTCTTCTGCCGATTGCTCGGTGACCGCGATGGCTCGCACTGGCTGATCGCGCCTCGTGGTGGACATATCGTCCGCCAGCAGTATCGCGACGCCAGCTTCATTCTGGATTGCGTCTGGGAGACTCCGACCGGCGTCGCTGCCAGCACGGACCTCATGCCCCTTGGACCGTCCCAGAACCGGGTCGAGATCATCCGGCAGATCAGCTGTACCAGCGGCGAGATCGATGTGGACGCCGCCCTCATCATGCGGTTCAACTACGGCCGCGTCACACCGTGGGTCAGGCAGCTCACCGACTCCAAAGGCGAGCAGGTGCTGTTCGCTCAGGCCGGGCCGGATTCCCTGACCCTGCACGGCCCCACACTTGAGCCTCATGGGTTGGCCCACCACGAGCGTTTTCACTTGACTGAGAGGCAGACCCTGACCTGGACGCTGACCTGGCGTCCGTCACATCTGCCGATAGCCGTGGACGAAAGCAGCGTCGACGAACGCATCGAGCGGACGCTGGCCGAAGTGCGCGGCTGGCATTCAGACCTGAAGGTGACCGGTCCCTACGCCCAGGCCGTCAGCCGCTCGATGTCGGTGCTGCATGCACTGACGCTGCGCGACACCGGCGGAATCGCGGCCGCGGCCACCACCTCGCTGCCCGAGCTCGTCGGCGGTGAACGCAACTGGGACTATCGCTTCTGCTGGCTTCGTGACTCGGCCATGACGATCTCCGCGCTGGCGGCACACGGACATCATCATGTCGCCGAGAGTTGGCGGCAATGGCTGCTGCGTGCGGTCGCCGGCGACCCGGAGGATCTGCAGATCATGTACGGCCTCGGCGGGGAGCGCGAGCTTCCTGAGCGGCAGCTCAGTCACCTCGCCGGGTATCGGGGATCGACACCTGTGCGGGTGGGCAACGCGGCCGTCGAGCAGTACCAGGCCGATGTCATCGGTGAGGTGATGGTCGCCCTGGCCTCGTTGCGCGATGGCGGGTTGACCGAGGACGAGTTCTCGTGGTCATTGCAGCGCAATCTGCTCACCCAGCTCATCCGGCGTATCGAGGAGCCCGATCGTGGCATCTGGGAGATCCGCGGCGTGCCACAGCGATTCACCCAGGGCAGGGTGATGATGTGGGCGGCATTCGACGCCGGGGTACGGGGCATCACCGATCACGGACTCACCGGGGACCTCAAGAACTGGACGCGGCTGCGCGACCGGCTTCGTAGTGAGGTCCTCTCACTAGCGGGAGACTGCGGATATTTTCCGCAGCATGACCACACCGGCGAGGTGGACGCTTCGCTGCTGCGTATTCCGCAGATCGGCTTCGTTGCATACGACGACCCGCTGATGCTCGCCACGGTTGCCCGCATCGAGCACGACCTGATCGACGGACACGGATTCGTTCGCAGGTACCGCACGACCGGAATCGACGGCCTGCCAGGTGACGAGGCGACATTTGTGATGTGCACGCTGTGGCTCGTCGAGCAATATGCGCATACCGGCCGCAAGGACGAAGCCGTGAAGCTGATGGATCAGGTGCTCGGAGCTCGTAGTGAGCTGGGCTTACTGGCCGAGGAATACGATCCGGCCAGCGGCCAACTGCTCGGCAACTACCCGCAGGCGTTCAGCCACCTGGCCCTGATCAGAGCCGCGGACGCGCTGTCGTAGGCCCGACTGAGGCAGAATGAACGAGTGGTGACCAACGAGATTCCGGTTTTTGGAGGTCGGCCCCAGCTGGCATCGCTGCCCGAGCGGGTTGCTATCGTGGCGAACCCCCTCAGCACCCGGGCGAGCAGTGCGATCTCCGAGATCGTCCGGCAGTGCCGCGGCGCCGGCATCGAGGTTCCCTCTTCGTTTACCACGACGGTCGGAGAACTGGGTGATGGCCAGGCGCGCCGTGCGGTCGCCGAGGGGGCCGAGCTGGTGATAGCGATCGGTGGCGACGGCACGGTACGCAAGGTCGCTGAAGGCGTGGCAGGCACCGGCGTGAGGCTCGGGATCATCGCCTTGGGAACCGGCAACGTGCTGGCGTCCAATCTCGGACTGACCAGACTGAGCCTGGCGGATCAGGCGAGCGCGGCCCTGCGTGGGCCTCACGTTGAGATGGACCTTGGCTGGGCGCGCATGCGCACCACGACTCGAGTGGCGACAGCGCAGGCGCCGGGCGAGGAGCGGAGCCCGCAGACCGGTGCGTCCGGTCAGGTTTCGAGCGAACAGCTGGTGTGCGAGGAGCCGTTCGTGACGATGTGCGGTATCGGACGCGATGCCCTGGCGGTGAGCCGAACCGGTTTGATATCGAAGAAGCGTGCGGGCTGGGGTGCCTATGCGCTGTCGGGAGCGGTCGAGGCGCTGCTGCCACCTATCGCGATGTCGGTTCAGATCGACGATGACCCGCTCACCGAGGTGCGCTGCTGGAGCGTGCTGGCCGGGAACACGCCCGGAGTTTTGGGAGGTGTGCTGGTCTATCCGGGCGCGTTGGCGGATGACGGCGAGTTGATGGCTCTCGAGGTGCCGTTGAAGCGGATCCATCAGTGGCTGCCGGTGATGATGAAGGGGCTCACCGGGCATGATCGTCCGGTACCGGCGTTGCGCTACAGCACGGCGAGAAGGCTGAGAGTTTGGCCGAGTCGCCCGCTGCCCGCGCAATTGGACGGAGACGTGGTCAACGATGTCGTCGAGTTGGACGTCAGCGTGCGTCGGAGGTGCGTGAAGATCCAGCTTCCGCTTTCAGCAGATGCGTAGACTGGGCCAATAAATAGGTGGGCTGCCGCTCACAGCAATAGGGTGGTCCCGTAGCAATCATCGGGTCCAGGTGCACTGACAGGCATCGTAGGCCGAAGCGACGAACCTGGACCGAGCCGACACAGTGTTGTCGAGACGGCGAGTGGAAGGAACAGCGTCAAGTGACCGATTCCGTGCGTATCACCGGTTTGGAAACCGACTTCGAGACATCCATTGTTCAGTCGACAGTCGGCTCGTCAGGTATCGACATAATGAAATTGCTGGATCAAACGGGATACACGACGTTCGACGATGGGTTGGCAAATACCGCGTCCACGAAGTCGTCGATCACCTATATCGACGGGGAAGCCGGAATCTTGCGATACCGCGGCTATCCCATCGAGCAGTTGGCCCGCGAATCCACCTTTTTGGAGACTGCTTATCTGGTGATTTACGGCGAATTGCCGAACGCGGCCGAATTGGCCGAGTGGGAGGACCGTATTCGCCGCAAGACCATGGTCGATGAGCGGATGCGCGAATTCTTCCGGATGTTCCCGCGCAGATCGCATCCGATGCCGGTTCTTGCCGCTGGGTTGATGATGTTGTCGACCTACAGCTTCGATTCGGTGGGGGACAGCCCCGACGCAGTCGAGAAGGCGACCGAGCGGCTGATCGCGAAGGTGCCGACGCTCGCGGCCTACGGTTACAAGAACTCGCGTGGTGAGGCGATGCTGTATCCGGATAACTCGCTCAGCTATATTGAGAATTTCATCCGGATGAGTTTCGCCTACCCGACCGAACCTTATGAATTCCACAAGGAAATCACCCGGGCACTCGAAGTGCTGCTGATTCTGCATGCCGATCATGAGCAGAATTGTTCGACCTCCACGGTGCGGTTGATCGGGTCATCGGGCGCGAATATCTATGCTTCGGTTTCCGGCGGCGTCAACGCACTGTCAGGGCCCTTGCACGGCGGTGCCAACCAGGCGGTCGTCGAGATGCTTGCGGCCATCAAGGACTCCGGGATGTCGGTCAAGGAATATGTGCAGCAGGTCAAGGACAAGAAGGCCGGCATCAAGCTGATGGGCTTCGGGCATCGCGTCTACAAGAACTATGATCCGCGTGCCGCAATCATCAAAGAGCACGCTGACAAGGTGATGAGCCTGAAAGCAGGACGCCGCGATCTGCTGGAGATCGCCCAGGAACTGGAGCAGGCGGCCATGGAGGACGACTACTTCACCGAACGCAAGCTCTACCCGAATGTCGACTTCTACTCCGGGCTGATCTACGAGGCGATGGGGTTCCCCAAGGAGATGTTCACCGTGCTGTTCGCGATCGGGCGGCTGCCCGGCTGGATAGCCCAGTGGCGCGAGCTCCGATCGGATCCGAAGGCCAAGATCGGTCGTCCGCGCCAGATCTACACCGGGGTACCCGAGCGCGAGTATGTGGCGATGAGAGATCGCAAGTAGCTCTGTTTGAGCCTTGAGACCCGGCGTCTCGTCCAGGTGGGGCGGGACGCCGCTCTTTCGGTCCCCAGTGCAGCCGCGCCCGAAATCGCCAGACGCGCCAGGTATATCTGGCGCGGGAGCAGATTTCGGGCGCGAATAGGCGAACAGAGCGCGTCGAACAAGCGAACAGAACAGAGCGCGCGAACAAGGGAATAGATCGCGTCGAATCTGTGAGGAAGTCTGCGCCTACTCAGCAGCACCACTGGCGGTCACCGGGGGCTCGGACGACCACGGGAACGCGATCCATTTGGCGGTCCGCTTCCACACATAGTCGGGTTCGACGATGGTGGTCGGCTTCGCGTAGATGACGGCGCTGCGCACCTCGGCACCGAAACCACGGAGCAGCTTCAGCACGAGCGCGAGGGTGCGTCCGGAGTCGACGACATCGTCCACCACCAGAATCCGGCGATCGCGGATCGAATCGGTATCGAGCATCGGCGCCAACAACACGGGGTCGGGCAAGGTCTCGGCGACATCGGTGTAGAACTCCACGTTGATGGCGTCGGTGAGTTTCACGCCCAAGGCGTAGGTGAGCGCGCCGGCCGGAATCATGCCGCCGCGGGCGACCCCGATGATGACCTCCGGGTCGAAATCCGAATCGGCGATTTCTTGGGCAAGTTCTCGTGAGCCTGCACCGAACCCCTCCCAGGTAAGAATTTCCTTGTCTTCGAGGTCACTGGAGTCCGCGTGGTAGGCCATGGGCACATAGTAGTCAGTTCATAAAGAGGCCGTCACCCGAGCTGCTTCGGCCGGAAGGCGGCACTCGGCCGGCGACCGAGCTGCCGTCGGTCTTCAGGCAATGCGTGGGATGCGAGCCTCGGCAACTGTTGCCATGTCTGCTGATTGAGCGTCCCGAACGATGGCTGTCGCCAGGCAAGCGTGGGGGAGGGTGCGTTAGGCTTTGGGGTGGATTCTCCGCGCTTATGGCAAGACGCTCAGCGGATCTAATGCAAAGGAAGCAATGTGAGCAATTTCACTTGGACCGACGAAGACCGCAGGGCAGTAGACACCGCGCGTGTGTTGGCTGCCGACGCGGTACAGAAGGTCGGCAACGGGCATCCGGGAACCGCTATTTCGCTTGCCCCGGTTGCCTACCTGCTGTACCAGAAGGTGATGAAGACCGATCCCAACGACGAGAAATGGATCGGACGCGACCGTTTCGTTCTGTCGGCGGGTCACGCGTCGATCCTTCAGTACAACCAGCTTTTCCTCGGCGGGCTCGGCCTCGAACTGGACGACATCGAGTCGCTGCGCACCTTCGGGTCACGCACCCCGGGCCACCCCGAGTACGGACACACCAAGTTCATCGAGACCACCACCGGCCCGCTCGGTGCGGGCGTGAGCAATGCCGTCGGCATGGCGATGGCCGCCCGGCGTGCTCGCGGCGTCTACGACCCCGATGCCGATGGCGAGTCGATCTTCGACCACTTCGTCTACACCATTTTGGGTGACGGCTGCATGCAAGAAGGCGTGCAGGCCGAGGCCGCGTCCCTGGCGGGAACCCAGGAACTGGGCAACCTCATCATGATTTACGACGACAACCGGATCTCGATCGAGGGCGACACCAAGATCTCGTTCGGCGAGGACGTGTCGGCCCGCTACGAGGCCTACGGATGGCATGTGCAGCAGGTCGACTGGACCGGCGGCTCAACCAGCTACGGCGAGAACATCGAGCAGCTCTACGACGCGATCATTGCTGCGCAGCAGGTCACCGACAAGCCGTCGTTGATCCACCTCTCCACGATCATCGGCTGGCCGCTGCCCAATCTGCAAGGTTCTGAGAAGGTCCACGGTGCGGCTCTCGGTGATGAGGAGATCGGTCTTCTCAAGGATCTGTTGAAGTTCCCGCACGAGAGCTTCGGGATCGAAGATGAGGTCGTTGACTTCACCCGCAGGCAGTTGCGCGAGCGCGGCAAGGCCCTTCGCGACGAGTGGAACGTCAAGTTCGACAAGTGGAGCGAAAACAATCCCGAGGGCAGGGCGCTGCTGGACCGCGTGCGGGCACGAAAGCTGCCGGACGATCTTGAGCTGCCGACCTTCGAGGAAGGTTCGAAGGCGACACGCGCGGCGTCCGGTGAGGTGCTGGCGGCGTTGGCGCCGCAGCTGCCGGAGTTGTGGGGTGGTTCCGCCGATCTTGCCGGCTCGAACAACACCACCATGAAGGGCGAACCGAGCTTCCTGCCCGCCGACCGCGCCACGACTGAATGGCCGGGCGGGCTGTATGGACGCACGCTGCACTTCGGTATCCGTGAGCATGGCATGGGCGGCATCGTCAACGGCATCAACGCGGACGGGCTGACCCGCGCCTATGGCGGTACCTTCTTCGTGTTCGCCGACTACATGCGTCCGGCCGTGCGGCTGGCAGCGATCTCGGGCTTCCCGAGCATCTTCGTGTGGACGCACGACTCGATCGGTGTCGGCGAGGACGGCCCGACCCACCAGCCGATCGAGCACCTGGCCGCCTACCGGGCAATTCCGGGGCTGTCGATCGTGCGTCCGTCGGATGCCAACGAGACCGCCGTTGCCTGGCATGAGATCCTCAAGCTCACCGACCAGCCGGCCGGCTTGATCCTCACCCGTCAGAACACCCGGATCGTCGATCGCACCAGCGGGGAGTTCGCTTCCGCCGAGGGCTTGGCCAAGGGCGCCTACGTGCTGAAGGAAGCCAGCGCCGTTCCGCAGGTGATCTTGATCGGTACCGGGTCTGAGGTCGAGGTCGCACTGGACGCTCAGACTGCGCTCGAGGCCGAAGGCGTGCCGACTCGCGTGGTGTCGATGCCGTGTCAGGAATGGTTCGACGCGCAGCCCGAGGAGTACCGCAACGAGGTGCTGCCGCCCGAGGTGAAGGCGCGGGTGAGCGTCGAGGCAGGCATCGCCCGAGGTTGGGAGAAATACGTCGGCGATCAGGGCCGTTCGGTTTCGATCGAGCACTACGGTGCGTCCGGCAAGGGCACCGTGCTGTTCACCGAATTCGGCCTGACTTCGGACGCGGTCGTCGCCGCGGCCAAGGAGTCGCTGGAGGCCTGAGGGTCCGCTTGATAAGAATTGAGCAAGAACGAATAGCTGGTGGGGTCGGCCTTCGGGTCGGCCCCACCAGTGTTTCGCGATGAGTAGTGGAGGCGTTCAGGCATGGGGTCAGCATCGGCACCGACTCAGGAAACGTGGCCGACGAAGGCTAAGGTAGCGATTCGCCGGGCGACCCTGGCGGACGCTCCGGCGATCCACGCCGTTGTCGAGTCGGCATACCGGGATCAGACCGCGACCGGGTGGACGACCGAGGCCAACATTTTGGCCGGCAAGCGCACGCGTCCGGAAGCCATTGATGAGCAGATCAGCAGACCGGATTCGATGATGCTCGTCGCCTGCGATCCGGGCAATGGCGGTGCCGTGCTGGGCACCTGCCATATCGAAAAACACGATGGCTACGGATATTTCGGGATGTTTGCCGTCGATCCCACGGCCCAAAGCCGAGGCATCGGACGCGCGCTATCTGACGCGGCTGAGCAGGTCGTGACGAAACAATGGCAGCTCGACCGCATGCAAATGACCGTGATCGCACAACGGGGCGACCTGATCGCGTGGTACGAACGGAACGGTTACGTGCGCACCGGGGCGACCGAGCCGTTCCCGGGCGGTGAGACCTCGACCCCCTTGATCGACGACATTCACATGGTCGTGTTGGAGAAGCTGTTGGCGTGAAAAAGCTGGTTACGCCAGGGTCCGGCGGGGCCCTTTGCTTAAAACCGCCGCCGCTGCGCTCGGCTATTGGCGCCCGGGGACGGGCGATGGCTGACCGAGACCAGAACGACCGGATCAGCTGAAGAGATCTACGCTCGAGGTATGAGCGATGCACACGATGAGGTGAGCAGGGCTGTTTCGGCCGCACGTACTCGGTTCGAATCGGGGCGGACGCGTCCGCTGGCGGCGCGTCGCAGAAACTTGCGGGCGTTACGGAAACTGATCACCGAGAATGAACGCGAGTTCGCTCGCGCGGTGCACCAAGATCTCGGCAAATCGGCAACCGAGACCGGACTGATGGAGATCAGCATCGTCCTCGGCGAGGTCTCGCATGCGCTGCGGCATCTGCGTCGGTGGCAGCGTCCGAAGCCGGTGAGATTGCCTGTCACGTTGTGGCCGGGCCATGCCCATCTGGCGCCGGAGCCGTTGGGTGTGGTGCTGATCTTGGCACCCTGGAACTATCCGATCCAGCTGCTGCTGGCCCCGCTGGCCGGTGCGCTTGCCGTCGGAAACACGGCTGTGCTGAAGCCAAGTTCGCAGACGGTTGCGACCTCGGGATTACTGGTGCGGCTGATTCCACGGTATTTCCCCGATGGCGCGGTGACGATCGTGGATGGCCAGACTGCGCGGGAAGGCGAACTGCTGAAGCGGCGGTTCGACCACATCATCTTCACGGGCAGCGCCGACTTCGGGCATGAGATATTGCGGGCGGCGGCCGAGCATCTGACCTCGGTGACCTTGGAGCTTGGTGGTAAGTCGCCGGCCTGGTTCGACGACGACCGGCATATTGATCGCGCGGCGCGGCGATTGGCGTGGGCGAAATTCAGCAACGCGGGCCAGACCTGCGTCGCGCCGGATTATGTGATGACCACTCCCGATCGTGTCGACGCACTGGCCGCGGCGCTTGGCCGGGCGATCTGGGAGCTGTGGGGCGACGATCCACGGACCAGCCCGGATTATGGGCGGATCATCAGTGCGAAGCATGTGGATCGTCTCGCATCGTATCTGGACGACGTCGATGTACGCGTGGGCGGTCAATTCGACAGGGACGATCGGTACGTTGCGCCGACGGTCGTCGTGGTGGGTCAGGGGCAGCCTGTTGTGGGCGCGGAGGCGGCTGCCGCCGTGATGCGCCGTGAGATCTTCGGACCGATCCTGCCCGTGGTGTCGGTCGCGTCTCCGCAGGCAGCAGCGGATGCGATCAAGGGATTCGAGAAGCCCCTGGCGATGTATGTCTTCAGTGGCTCAAGGCGGACGCGGAGGTTGTTCGAGCGGGCCACCTCGTCCGGAGCGATGGTGCACGGAGCCGGACTGGTGCAGTTGGCTGCGTCCGGACTGCCGTTCGGGGGAGTGGGTGGCAGCGGCATGGGCGCCTATCACGGCGAGTACTCGTTCAAGGCGTTCTCCCATGCCAAACCCGTGTTGACCAAGCCGCTCCGGCCGGACGTCTTACGGCTGGTGCAGCCGCCGTATCCGCAACCGTGGACCGGCTTGGTCCAGCAACTGATGCGCAGAGGCTGACGGTGGCGCCCTGGGCATGCCTCTAGCGAGGCGGAAGATAACGACAGATCTGCTTCACCCGGCCAGCGAACGCGGTCGTCGAATAACGCAGTGGCGATCGATGAGTACCGGCGCCGACGACCGGCGGTCATTCGGACTCGATTTTTTTAACGGCGTCGCACGCGGGGATCCAGGTCCAATGCGCTCCTCAACCCGAACCCGTGTGAGGGATCGCTGGGTTCAGGCAGGATGAGTTCAGAGATCCGCGTAGCTGCATGTCCATCGACAGGTAGGCCTGCGAACTGGCGGATGGACGGGCCCAGGATCCTGGTGGCCCGCATGGGAGAATAAAACCTGTGGTGTGGGAGCAGGGCGTGGGTCGGAACGGAGTCTCTCTAGGATTCGCTGCCTATTTTCTGTGGGGGCTCTTCCCGCTGTATTTCAAGTTGCTGTCGCGGTCGGGCGCATTCGAGGTTGTCGCTTACCGCATCGTCTGCTGTCTCGTGTTTTGCGTGCTGGCGATCGCGGTTCTGCGCGGTTGGCGGCAGATCGGCGATGTGCTGCACAATCGGCGGGCAGTGGTTGTGCTGGCGGGCGCCGGGTTGCTGGTCTCCTTCAACTGGACGATGTATGTCTGGGGCGTCAACAACGGGCATGCGCTCGATGCGTCTCTCGGATACTTCATCAATCCGCTGGTGAACGCGGTGTTGGGCGTGGTGCTGCTCGGGGAGAAAATGCGGACGGCACAGTGGGTCGCCTTCGCGATCAGTGCGGTTGCTGTCGTGGTGCTCGTGGTGGGCTATGGAAGCGTGCCCTGGGTGGCGCTCGGCCTGGCATCCACGTTCGCGACGTACGGGCTGATGAAGAAGAAGGTCGGCGCAGGAGTGCCCGCGCTGCCCGGCTTGGCGATCGAGACGAGTGCAGCCACCCCGTTCGCACTCGGATATCTGGTCTATCTGGGTGTCGTCGGCGCCAACACGGTTCATCTCGAGTGGTACGCAGTGTTGGTTGCGCTCGCCGGACCGGTTACTGCGATCCCACTGCTGCTTTTCGCGTCCGCATCGGCCAAGGTGCCGCTGAGCACAATGGGCATCCTGCAATACGTCTGCCCGATCATGCAGTTCCTTACTGCCTGGCTGATCTTCGCCGAACAGATGCCGCCTGCCAGGTGGCTTGGCTTCGCCATCATCTGGGTCGCAGTCGTGATCTTCATAGTGGACGCTCTGGTGCACTCGCGCCAAATGACCGTGCAACAGGCGGACGCCGAAGCTGAGCTGGTGGCTGGGTAGCGGGTTTCATCCCAATGCGAGTGTGTGTCGACGACGCTTGAAGACGGGACTGTCGTAACAGTTCAGAACGAGGAGCAACTGCATCGCACAGCCGGCTTCGCGATGCCCAGAATGCGTCGTCCCCGACAGGGCCTTGCTGTTGAAGGTGCCGGAAGAAGCCGCGTGAGGCGTCCAGACAGGCGATGACGGCCGAGGGTGTTGTGGGACGCGAAACCTGTAGAACAATGGATGGTGGTTTCACTAAAGGAGGACCCCATGATCCTGAACGAAACATTCACCCTCTCCAACGGTGTCACGATCCCGAAGCTCGGGTTGGGCACCTGGATGGTCGATGACAACAAGGCAGCGCAGGCGGTGCGCGATGCCGTGAAGATCGGCTACCGCAACATCGACACTGCCGAGGCCTACGGCAACGAACGAGGCGTCGGTGAAGGGGTGCGCAGCAGCGGCGTGCCGCGTGACGAGTTGTTCGTTTCTACCAAGCTCGCCGCCGAGATCAAGGACTACGACACTGCGGTGGCGGCGATCAATGGCTCGCTCGAGACACTGGATATCGGCTACATCGACCTGATGCTGATCCATGCGCCGCAGCCGTGGGCTGAGCTCCATCGCGCCGATTACTCCGAGGGCAATCGGCAGGCCTGGAGAGCTCTCGAGGAGGCTTATCAAGCAGGCAAGATTCGCGCTATCGGGGTCTCGAACTTCCTCGAAGCCGACGTGGAGAACATACTCGAGTACGGCAGCGTGGTGCCGCAGGTCAATCAGATCGAAGTCAATCCCGGAAACACCCCGACCGAGCTGATCGCCTTCTGCCAGGCGAAGAACATCCTCGTCGAGTCTTACTCGCCGATCGCGCACGGCAAGATCTTGACCAATCCGGAGGTGGCCACCCTCGCGAACAAATACGGAGTAAGCGTTGCGCAGCTGTGTATCCGATACACGCTGCAGCTGAACACGGTGTCACTACCCAAGACCGCCAACCCCGAGCATCAGCGCACCAACGCCGACGTCGATTTCGTCATCTCGGACGATGACATGGTCTCGCTGCGAGATCTCCATACGGGCGACTGAGCAGGCCGTGGTGTCGCAGACTGGGCAATGGCCGGATTGCGAGCGTCGCGGCCACGGCCACATTGGTGACGACCGCAACCAACGAAGTCGAGAAAGCACGCCTCATTTGCTTGACGTCCCCTTTGAATATCCTTGCAGTCAACAATGACTGGGGCAGTTTGCGCGTGCACCGGCGCTCCGTGCAGTCACATCCCTTGTGATAGCGACGTGCTGTGAAGCCTTGTCGGACCAACGTAGATGTATGCCTACTGGGTAGATTGTTGACGCCAAAGGGCGGGACAGATAATGTCTACTACGAACTGATCCTCAGTAAGGGCTGCCACGTTTGCAGCTCGGAATGCTCCGCTGTTGACCCGCCCCTCGGGGCGGGTCCAGTATTTCCCCGATAAGGTGGGCCAAAGCTCAAGTTACAGTTGAGCTTTGGTGGTGTCTCTGAAATTTGTCGTTGCGAGGCGCTAGCTTGATCTTATGTCGCATTTGCAATATCGGGTCGGCATCGACGTCGGCCTGAATTCGGTAGGCCTTGCTGCAATAGAGGTCGATGGTTTCGAATTTCCCAAGCGCGTGCTTTGTATGGAATCGATCATTCATGACGGCGGAGTTGATCCAACTGCAAACAAGACTGCCGGCACCAGAAAGGCGATATCAGGTGCCTCACGGAGAATGCGAAGACTGATCCGACATCGGCGAAACCGTTTGAACGATCTCGACAACGCCTTGCGGGCAATGGGATGGCCCATTGTTGATCTTGAGACAATCAAGGATCCACGATTCCCTTGGAAGGCTCGTCTAGAGCTGGTTTCCTATCGAATTGATGATCACGACCGACTCGTGATGTTGCTGTCTGTTGCCGTGCGTCATATTGCCAGGCATCGTGGCTGGAGAAACCCTTACCTTTCGATCGAGTCGCTGAAGCGAGAGGCGGCTCCGTCGAAGTATCTCTCGGCTCTCGCTGAGAGCATTGAAAAGCGTTTGGGTAGAGAGATGAGCGCTGACCTTACGGCTGCCGAGATGGTGGATCTTGCAGCGCGGACGCTCCCTCCCAAAGAAGCTGCCGTGTTCAAGATTCGCGGTCCTGAAAACAAGGCCAAAGGCAAGCAGGCCGGGTTGCTGGAGTCAAAGATTCATCAGTCCGACAACGTTCGCGAGCTTCGGAGGATCTGGTCGACCCAGGAGTTGTCCAATGAGACGTTCGACCTTGTAGTCGACAAAGTATTTCAGGCGCGAAGCCCGAAGGGATCGGCAGCGAAGCGCGTCGGTCATGATGTGCTCCCGGGAATGACTGGCCAGATCAGAGCGGAGAAAGCATCGCTGGCTTTCCAGCGGTATCGTATTGCGTCGATTGTTGCGAATCTACGTATTGCGGAGTCTTTGAGTGAGCGTTCCCTGGATTCGCGCGAACGCCGTAGCATCACGGATTTCCTTTTCGCTGCCTCGGACGACGTGAGCTGGAGCGACGTAACTGATCACCTGGGTATCGATAGACGCTCCCTTAAAGGAACTGCGAAAGAAACCGCTGACGGCGAACGGGCAAGTGCGCGGGCGCCGATCAACGTGACTGACCAACGCGTACGGGCGGTCAAGGTGAAAGAACTGACCGAATGGTGGCATGACTCGGACGAGTGCGACAAAGAAGCGCTCATCGAGGTCATTTCGAACGGTTCAGGATCTGGAGCAGGCCACGAAGCGATCGCTCGAGCAGAGGAGTTCATTGCGTCTCTACCCGAAGAGGCCATGGGAACCTTGGACAACATCAAACTTCCAGAAGGACGAGCAGCCTATTCTGTCAAGAGCCTGAGACTTCTTACTGATCGAATGCTTGAGACCACCGAAGATCTGCACCAGGCCAGAAAGTCAGTATTTGGTGTGTCGGACGATTGGCGTCCTCCTGCTGACCCAATCGGAATGCCGGTAGGAAACCCTGCCGTGGATAGAGTCCTTGCGATTGTCGCTCGGTGGCTGGCGGCGGCCGAGCGTGAATGGGGTAAGCCGCTAAGCGTCAATATTGAGCACACTCGAGACGGCCTGATGAGCGAGAAGAAGGCACGCGAGCTTGACCGTGCCAACAATCAGCGATTCCAAGATAACCAACAACGGCGACATGATCTGGCGACCTACCTAGCGGAGAACCGTGACCTCATTGCAGCGGGGCTCGATAACTCGTTTGACGAGGTGTCAGATCAAGAGATGAGGCAGCTTTCATCCCGTGACGTTGATCGGTGGCGTGCGTTCCAACGGCAGGAGGGGAAATGCCTGTATTGCGGAGGAGAGCTAAAGTACCCGGTCTTCGAGATGGATCACATTGTGCCGCGCGCGGGCCAAGGTGCGACAAATACGCAGGTCAATCTCGCAGCGGTGTGCCGAGACTGCAACCATTCCAAAGGAAAGCAGCCATTCTCGGCTTGGGCCAGCAGCGGTTCTAGGGCTGGTGTGAGTCTGGGCGAGGCAATCAAGCGCGTCAATGGGTTCCGCTTCTTTGGGTTCGAGGACAAGGACAGGAAGTATAAGGAGCGCTTCAAGCGAGACATGGTTTCCCGGCTTAAACGAACCGATCAGGATGATCCGATCGACAATCGGTCGATTGAATCGGTCGGCTGGATGGCGAATGAGCTTCGACATCGTATAGAAGAGCACTTCAGGAGCGCCGATGACTCGACGACCGTCAATGTGTTTCGTGGCTGGATCACTTCGGAAGCGCGTAAGGCAGCCGGCATTCAAGACCGTGTGCTCCTGATCGGTGGTTCGGCAGGAAAGACACGTTTGGATAGGCGGCACCACGCGGTTGATGCGGCCACAATTGCAATGCTGCGGCCTGGGGCGGCGCAGGTGCTCGTTGTGCGCAACAACCTTCGTCAGACGAATCGCATCGATCCGAATCAAGCAGTCGATTGGAAACTCTACAAAGGCGCGGATACCGATCTATTTGACACATGGACGCTTCAAATGGAAAGGCTCGCGAACCTCGTTCAGGCCCATCTCGATCAAGATCGAGTGCCCGTGTGGGAGCAAACTCGGCTTCGCTTGGGAAGTTCGTCTGGGCATGAAGACACCATTCGCAAGACCTTGAAGGTGCCGGTAGGTAGGGCGTTGCCTGTAGAGCTTATAGACCGGTCAGCGACCGCCCAGCAGTGGGTGGCGCTTACAAGGGCTAAGGGCTTCGATCCCGGTGCGGGTCTGCCCGAGGACCCGAGACGGTCGATTCGGGTCAAGAACGAGTGGTTCGACGCCACTGACAAACTGGAATTCTTCCCTGCAAAGACAGGCTGCGTGGCTGTTCGGGGCGGGTACGCCGAGCTTGGATCATCTTTCCATCATGCGCGGATTTACTGGTGTTCAATACCGATGAAGTCCGGGAAGGTCAGGCAGTTCTACGCCATGATGCGGGTGTACCAGGTGGACCTTCTGCCTTATAAGGGTAAGTCAGCTGATCTTTTCAATGTAGAGATTCCACCGCAGGCAATCTCGCGTCGTGCTGCTGAGCCACGTCTCCGAGCTGCACTGGACTCTAGACAAGCCGAGTATCTGGGCTGGTTTGTGTCCGGCGACGAATTGCTGCTCGACATGAGTTCTCAAAACAGCGGCAAAGTTGGAGCAATCCTGAACGCGTTTCCCGGCACAAGACGGTGGGTTGTTTCCGCCTTCGATCAGATTTCTAAGCTGTGCTTGAGACCCCGCCTACTTGCGTACGAGGGGCTGGATGATTCCGTCGGTTCCGAAGTCGAGATTGCTCTCCGGAAGGGCTGGATCGTTAGCGTCGATGTGCTCTTCGGAAAATGCAGGCCGACGATAATTCGTCGAGACGTGCTTGGCCGCGTCCGGCTGTCTTCATCCGCGCATCTGCCGGTGTCCTGGACCTGTGGTGGAGCCGAGTCGAGCGTGTGATGTAGCTACTTCCGAATCCTATGGTGCGCTGACATGGAAAACTGGCGGATCCTCGATCTGACGTCTTTCAAAGGACACGTTGGGTACAGACGTGGGCAATTGATCGTCCAAAGGGATGCCGAGGGCGAGGACTATGTGCCGCTGGCCGATGTCAGCACCTTGCTGATAGGCCTACACACATCGATTAGCGGTGCGGTTCTCCAACAACTCGCTGCCTTTGACGTGATCACCCTGGTTTGCGATTGGCGAGGCGTACCAGTAGGTGGGATGTATGGGTGGCGGGACCACACGCGTGTTGGGGCCCGCCACCTCGCCCAGTCTGAGGCAAGTGTTCCACGGTGCAAGAACGCATGGGGGCGCATCATCTCCGCCAAGGTTCACGGGCAGGCTACCAATCTGCGACTCGCTGACAACGAAGATTGGCCTGAACTGGACCGGCTCGCACGCTCCGTTCGTTCGGGTGACCCGGACAACATCGAGGCACGTGCTGCCCGTCTGTACTGGAGGCGCGTGTTTGATGAACCTATGGGGCGGTGGCCGGGCAGTGGCATCGACCGGAACGGACTGCTGGATTATGGCTACACCGTTCTAAGAGGTCATGCGGTCCGTGCTGTTCTGAGCGCCGGTTTGTCTCCGAGCTTGGGCTTGTTTCACCGTGGGCGAGGAAACTTCTTCAATCTGGCGGATGACCTGATGGAGCCATTCCGCCCGGCTGTTGATTGGGTCGTGTCGCAGCTTGACGCAGACATTTCACCCGATCACCCTGCGGTAAAGCACGCGTTGGTGCGAGCGTCAACGCAGGTCTTCGCCTCTGACGGCAAGAGCGTGAGTAGCTGTCTGACCGATCTGGCTCAGCAGCTGGGCCGGTACTTTGAGCGCGACGTCGACCGGCTGACAGTGCCGGCCTGGGATGGGCCTTCATCGGGGTGACAGATGCCAACAACGGAGGAGCAGGTGTGGTGCATGGTGATGTTCGACCTTCCGGTTGAAACCAAGAGCCAGCGCAGAGAGGCGACGGCTTTCCGGAATCTTTTGCTTGACAACGGGTATCAACGCGCTCAGTACAGCGTCTACGTGAGGTTCTCGCCTTCAATCCATTCGATCCTGCCGACAATAGGCGTGATCAAAAACGATCTTCCATCGGGCGGTGAAGTCAGGATCGTCTTCGTAACGGACCACCAGTGGGCCAAGGCGCTCAGATTTTGTGACGAGGTACCCAGATCACAAGAGCGTTCACCTGATCAGCTCACGATTTTCTGACGTGCTGTGGAGTATAACCCCTTGACAGCCCCACAATTTGGTGATTGCGGAAGTCTATCAAGGGGTTATCGAACTGATCCCCAGCTGGTTCGAAGAGTATCTAGAAGAAGTTCGAAGTCTATCAAGGGGTTATCGAACTGATCCCCAGCTCCTTCCACTCGCCAACCAGACCGAGCGGAAGTCTATCAAGGGGTTATCGAACTGATCCCCAGCGCACCTCGGGTGGCCTGATCGTGGACGAGAAGTCTATCAAGGGGTTATCGAACTGATCCCCAGCCGGTATGTGACCTGCAACTCACGTGAGTGAAGTCTATCAAGGGGTTATCGAACTGATCCCCAGCCGTAGGTCATGCCGCGGCCTCGCTTTCGGAAGTCTATCAAGGGGTTATCGAACTGATCCCCAGCCCCGCCTTAGCGAGGGCGCCCGACGGGTGAAGTCTATCAAGGGGTTATCGAACTGATCCCCAGCTAAAGTCTGTTCATGGGGTTGCGCATGAGAAGTCTATCAAGGGGTTATCGAACTGATCCCCAGCACGGGTCGCCTGCCAAGTAATCGAGTAGGAAGTCTATCAAGGGGTTATCGAACTGATCCCCAGCTCGCGATTCTCGCTGTGGCATCAAAAGGGAAGTCTATCAAGGGGTTATCGAACTGATCCCCAGCGGTGACGAGTAGCTGCGCGCCGCAGTCGGAAGTCTATCAAGGGGTTATCGAACTGATCCCCAGCAAACCAAGCCCTCGGTGAGTAGTTTAGTGAAGTCTATCAAGGGGTTATCGAACTGATCCCCAGCGTTATTGGCCCGGTCGGCGAACGCAACGGAAGTCTATCAAGGGGTTATCGAACTGATCCCCAGCTGAAGCCGAGGGGGCCCTGTCCGATCTCGAAGTCTATCAAGGGGTTATCGAACTGATCCCCAGCCTCGCCAAGTCCAAACTGACCGGCGACGGGAAGTCTATCAAGGGGTTATCGAACTGATCCCCAGCGAGTCGGACGAGTCGATGGGCGGCACCTGAAGTCTATCAAGGGGTTATCGAACTGATCCCCAGCCCGACCAGCTACGAGCCAGGCAGTGATCGAAGTCTATCAAGGGGTTATCGAACTGATCCCCAGCCAGGTCAGAACATACATTTCGTCATCCTGAAGTCTATCAAGGGGTTATCGAACTGATCCCCAGCGCAGGTGACGCCGTTGTCGTGGTCGCCGGAAGTCTATCAAGGGGTTATCGAACTGATCCCCAGCTCCACCGCGATCGCCGCGATGAACGCTGGAAGTCTATCAAGGGGTTATCGAACTGATCCCCAGCGCCGCCCTCAACATGCTGTCCTCGATCGGAAGTCTATCAAGGGGTTATCGAACTGATCCCCAGCCAAATCGAGATGGAAGACACGCTGAATGGAAGTCTATCAAGGGGTTATCGAACTGATCCCCAGCGTGCGGGACTGCGGCCGCCGTTGCAGAAGAAGTCTATCAAGGGGTTATCGAACTGATCCCCAGCACCTTGCTGGCGTCAATAACGAGATCGAGAAGTCTATCAAGGGGTTATCGAACTGAGTTTTCTCAACTCTTTTCGCGCCACCTGGAAGGCTCTCGGTATTGAGGGATAATCGACGCTGGAGTTGTTTGTCCTCCCTGGCTGCCTCGTGGGGCTTATCGGCCCATAAGACCATTGAACTGCCAGATGGCGTGGCTCAGCCCGCCCACAGGGCCGCTGAAGCCAGATACAGCACGACGATGTGGACCGGGTAGAAGATGTAGAAAAAGTACTTCATGCCGCGGCCTTTGCGTCCGTTATAGAACCAGATCGGGATGATGGCGAAGACCATGATCCACTGGGTCGTGCCGAGCGCCGCATATGCAGCCGCGACCAGGGCGATGCACAGGCATTGGGATTTAAGGTTCAGCAGCAAGCAGAGGGTGCATATGCGTACGCTCAGAAGGCCTTGGCGCTCGCCAGCTCCACTGCCTGATCGAACTCGGCGTCCACGTCGGGTTTCTTGGTCAGCAACGAGACCACGACCGCCACGATGACGTTCACGATGAATCCGGGCACCAGTTCGTACAGTGCGCTCCACGGGGTGTACTGCCAGCAGAAGACCGTCACGGCGGCGCAGATCATGCCGATCATGGAGGCCGGCGCTGTGAGCCGCTTCCAGAACAGCGACAGCAAGACGATGGGTCCGAACGATGAGCCGAATCCCGCCCACGCGAACGCCACCAATCCGAGGATCGTGTTGTTCTGCGTCCAGGCGAGAGACCCCGCGATCACGGCCACCAAGAAGACGCCGCCGCGTCCCAGCCACACCTGAGCCCGGGGGCTCAGCTCACGCTTCAGCCCGATCTTCGTGAGATCCTCGACCAGCGCGGAGGATGACACGATCAGCTGTGACGACACCGTCGACATGATCGCGGCCAACACCGCGGCCAGCACGAACCCCGCGATGAGCGGATGGAACATCAGTTGCGCCATGGCCAAGAAGATGGCCTCCGGGTCGTCCAACGTCAACTCAGGATGCTGCGTGAAGTAGGCCAGACCGGTCAGACCGGTGAAGACCGCGCCGACCAGCGAAATAAACATCCAACCGATACCGATCCGGCGTCCGGCTGTCGCGTCCGCAGCAGAGCGCAGCGCCATGAACCGGGTGACAATATGTGGCTGGCCGAAATACCCGAGGCCCCACGCCAGCCCGGAGATGACCACGACGGCGGTTGTCCCCGAGAACAGCGAGAACGCATGCGGATTCACCTCGGTGACGACATCGACCATCGTGCCCGGGCCACCAACCGCAACGAACCCAAGAATGGGGACGACCACGAGCGCCACCATCATCAGCAGGCCTTGCATCATGTCGGTATACGAGGCTCCCAGGAAGCCACCGAACAGCGTGTAGAGCACCGTGACACCTGCGACCAGCAGCATGCCGGTGTGGTAGTTCGAGCCGAACGAGTTCTCGAAGAACACGCCGCCTGCGACCATGCCGCTCGACACGTAGAAGGTGAAGAACACCAAGATCAGCGCGCCCGCGACCACCCGCAACATGCGCGAGCCATCCTTCAGGCGGTTCTCCAGGAAGGATGGGATCGTGATCGAATTCTGCGCGACTTCGGTGTAGGTGCGCAGCCTGGGCGCAACGAACTTCCAGTTCAGCCACGCCCCGATCAGCAGACCGATCGCAATCCACGAATCGGCCAGCCCCGTCACATAGAGGGCTCCGGGCAGCCCCATCATCAGCCAACCCGACATGTCGGACGCGCCGGCGCTCAGCGCAGCGACAGTCGGTGGCAGGTTGCGTCCGCCCAGCATGTAGTCGCTCAGATCGTTGGTTTTGCGGTTGGCCCAAAAGCCGATGGCAATCATGGCCGCGAAATAGATCATGATCGCGACGAGCATGAATACGTTGTCAGAGTTCACAGGTGTCTCCTCACCTTTAGCCCAAACCCACCGATTCGTGGCTCAGCTCACGGTCCATCTCGACCGGCCAGTGCGCACCTTTCGTGTTGCTGGCCACGGCATTCATCGGCGGATCCGGACGCGGGTCGCCCGGGGTGGCGCTTGCGCAAAATCTATCCGCGCGAAGGCCTCTGCGTGACAGCGGGTCTCTATTCGGACGCGTAAGTCGCGAACCGCCTAGCTATGAGCCCCTTCGAAGCGCGGCAGATCACGACTTTGGCCATGCTTGAGACGGTGAGGAACACCAAATCCGCGGCATCGGCCTGCTGTGTCGATCCTGTTACAGTTTCGGAGCTCACAGATGTGGCAGAGCAGGGGTCAGGGTTTCGGCTGCGGCCCGCGTGCTGCCGGACGCCACATGCCGAGCATGGTCTTGCCTCGCGTCAACGGCACCTCGCCCAGTGGGACGAAGCCGTGCCGCGCATAAAGCCTGGCGCTGCCGGGCGTCGTCGACTCCAGATAGGCGGCGTCATCGGGGGCGAGTCGAGTAATGCCGTGGTCGATCAGTGCACCGCCGACTCCGTGTCCTTGTGCCGCGGGGGAGATACCCAGCAGGTAGAGGTACCAGTGCGGGAAGACGGGATGGTGTTTGGCCGACTGCCATTCGCCGTACAACGACGTGACATATCGCCATCCGAGTCGGCGAGCATACGCCGGAATCGTCCGGATCGAGGACAGCGGTCCACCATGGCTACTCGGAGGCATCCACAGCGCTGCGCCGGCCACTTCGCCATCTAACTCGGCGACATCGACCACGCCATGTGGTAGATACTGCGTCCGGATTTCGTAGCCGAACAATTCGCCCACTTGCTTGCCTGCATCAGCCGCGTCGCCGAACATCAGATGGGTGTAGGAATCGTCGGCAAAGGCTTCCCCCAGCAAGGCGGCCATCGCGTCGATGTCCGCGTCCTGGGCCGGACGAACCGCTATCTCACTCACATGGGCGACCCTACCGGAGCGATTCGCAGCCATGCCGGGGTGACGGTGTCGGACGCGGGCCTACGACGCTCGTGGAGTGACCGCGATCGGCGGAGGATCCGCGGATCATCGTCAACGATGAGGGATCGTGTAGGTCAAACTCCCAGGACAGGCGCCGGACCTACACGATCCGACGAGGGAGGCTGCGGGCAGCCCCACACGTGAGGCTGGGGCACGGGCCTGGGGGCCGCAAATTCGGATCAAGAACAAGAGATCAAAAGGGGAAGAGAAACAAATGGTGGGCCACCCCGATCGGGGCAGCCCACCATCAGCAGTTCAATCCGCTTCCCGCATCACATGGTGCGACCCGGAAAGGCTGCTGCGAATTCAGCAGCTCATTCGGCGGCACTCGGATGAGTCATATCCACCGGAACGACCCAGGCGTCGAACTCGTCTTCGGTCAGGAAGCCCGACTCCAGAGCCGACTCCTTGAGAGTCAGGCCCTTCTTGTGCGCGTTCTTGGCGATCTTCGCGGCCTTGTCGTAGCCGATATGACGGTTGAGCGCGGTCACCTGCATCAGGTTCGAATCGAGGTTGGCCTGAATACGGGCCAGGTTCGGCTCGATGCCCACCGCGCAGTGATCGTTGAACGACACGCACGCATCGCCCAGCAACTGAATCGACTCCAGGCAGCACCACGCCATCACGGGCTTGAACACGTTCAGCTGGAAGTTGCCCTGGCTGCCGGCGAAACCGACGGTCGCATCGTTGCCGAACACCTTGGTGGCGACCATGGTCATGGCCTCACACTGGGTCGGGTTCACCTTGCCCGGCATGATCGAGGAGCCCGGCTCGTTCTCCGGGATGATCAGCTCACCGATGCCGTTGCGGGGGCCGGACGCGTACCAGCGCACATCGTTGGCGATCTTCATCAACGCATCCGCCAGCACACGCAACGATCCGGAGACCTGCACCAGCGCATCGTGGGCTGACAGCGCGGCGAACAGGTTATCGGCCTGGGTGAACTCGATGCCGGTCTGCTCGGTGATCTTCTTGGCAGCCAGCTTGCCGAATTCGGGATGGGCGTTCAGGCCGGTTCCGACCGCGGTGCCGCCGATGGCTAGTTCGCGTGCACGCGAATCCGCATAGCGGATGCCATCCAGAGCGAAGTCGAGCTGGGCGACCCAGCCACTGATTACCTGGCCGAGCGTCACCGGGGTGGCGTCCTGCAGATGGGTGCGTCCCACCATCACCACGTCGACGAACTCGTCGGCCTTCGCGGCCAGGGTGTCGCGCAGCTTGGCGACATCGGCGTACAGCTTCTCGTTGATCTCGGTGACCACGGCGATATGCATGGCGGTCGGGAAGGTGTCGTTCGAGCTCTGGCCACGGTTCACGTGGTCGTTGGGATGCACCGGCTTCTTGGTGCCCATCTCGCCGCCGGCGATCTGGATCGCTCGGTTGCTGATCACCTCGTTGGAGTTCATATTCGACTGGGTGCCCGAGCCGGTCTGGAAGACCACCAGCGGGAAATCCTCATCGAGCTTGCCCTCGATGACCTCGTCGGCCGCCTGGACGATCAGGTCGGCGATGTCCTTGGGCAGTTCGCCCAGGTCACCGTTGGCCTGAGCCGCACATTTCTTGAGCACACCGAGCGCCTTGATCATCGGGCGTCCCCAGACGAAGGTGGGGCGTCCGATATCGAAGTTCTGCAGGCTGCGCTGGGTCTGTGCGCCCCAGTACCGGTCGTCTGGCACCTCAATTGTGCCCATGGAATCGGATTCGATGCGTGACATGGCTCAAGCCTAACGATGAGGCCGTCGTCATGTGCAGGCAGGTGCCGGTTCGATCTCGGGAAATGAATAGACGTTTTCATTTCGCTCGACCTTCTTTGGGACGCCACCGAGCTCCGCCAGGTTATCCTTGGCTGAATTCAGGCACCACTGGCGAGGCTGAGGAGCTCTTTTGACGCACACGGCTACCGGCGCATCTCGAGTCGAACGATCAGGCCGGAGGCTCCCCGTTCTTATCGGATGGATAGCCGGCGGGGTGCTTGCACTTGTCGCCGTCAGTTACCTCGTTGCGCACTTCATGGCGACCGATACGGTGCCGCGTAACGCCACCGTCAGTGGGGTCGCCATCGGCGGCATGAGCATCGACGAAGCAACGCAGACACTCACCGACCAGCTTTCGCCGGGCGACCAGGCAAGTTTCGTGCTCGTGGGAGAACGCAATCAGTCAGTGGAGCTGTCGCCGGCTGATGCCGGCCTGAGCGTCGACTACCAGGCAACTGTCTTTAAAGCAGGCGCCGGCTCCACCTGGGATCCGCGGATTCTGGTCCGGGTGATCACCGGTGGCGGACGCACCAGTCCGGTCGTCCAGGCCGACAAACCGCTTCTGACCAGCATGATCGAAGGGCTCGAACAGGATTTCACTCGCGATCCGGCGAACGCCGCACTGAGCCTGGACGCCGCGACAGTGCAAACCGAGTCCATGCTGCGGGGTACCGCTCTCAACGTCGATGCAACCGCGTCGGCAGTGCTGAAGGCCTATCAGCAGGCAACTCAGCGTCCGGTCGATGCACGAGACGAGGCTTTCGAGGCCCAGGCCGATCTCACGGTGACCGATCCGGATGTCACCGATGAGGACGCCGCACCGATAGCGGAGCAGGCCACCGCGGCGCTCCTCCCGGTCACCGTCCGAACTCCCGAGGCCGAAGCCGAACTGCCTGCCGAGCGCATAGCCGAGGTCATGACCTTTCGGGTGACCGACGGAGAGCTCGCCATGGAGATCGACTATCCGACGCTCTACGACAATGCAACCGAGGTGCGCGAACCGCTCTCCACCGTGCTGGGCAAGGACGCCACGGTCGAACTCCAGGCGGGACAACCCACGGTCGTTGATTCGGTCGACGGCCGGGGCATCGGCAAGGACGAGTTCGTGGCGGAACTCACCGAAGTGATCGAGGATCCCGCTCCCCGGGCCATCGACCTGGAGATCGTCGATGTGCCCGCCGCCTTCACCACCGAAGACGCCGAGAACCTCGGTATCAAAGAGGTCATCGGAGAGTTCACCACCTACTACCCGTATGACTCCTACCACAACACCAACCTCGGGCTGGCCGCCGCAGGCATCAACAACGAACTGGTCAAGCCGGGTGAGACCTTCAGTCTGGCGAAGGCCACCGGACCGCGAAACGAATCAACCGGCTACGTGCCCGGCGGTGTGCTGGTCGGCGATCACATCGAATACGCGGTCGGTGGGGGAGTCTCCCAATCGGCCACCACTACGTATAACGCGGCCTTCTTCGCCGGTATGACTGACGTCGAGCATCACCCGCATACGGAGTATTTCAGCCAATATCCGCCCGGACGTGAGGCCACCGTCTACGAAGGCGTCCTCGATCTGCAGTTCCGCAACGACACCCCTTACGGTGTGTTGATGGAGGCGTTCATCGATCCGGCCACACCCGAAGGCCGGGGATCGCTGACGGTGCGGGTCTGGTCGACCCAGTACTTCGACTCGGTGACGGCGTCCGACCCGGTGCTGTCGAATTACACCTCCGGCCAGGACAAGGTCTCGACCAGCCCCAGCTGCGTTGCCCAGTCGCCCGCACAGGGTTTCGACGTCAACTATCAGCGCATTCTGGTGTTGGACGGTCAAACCACCACCGAGGACTATTTCTGGCGGTACTCGCCGATCAACCGCATCCAATGCAAGCAGCCCGAGCCGAAACCCGCAGAGTCACCATCTCCTTCGCCGTCTTAAAGGTCCGCGCTCGCCCGAGGTTCGGACGCCGGAAGGCAAGCAATTTACGGGTATACAATCTGCGGGGTGGCCGGTCCGCCTGGGGCCGGCGAATCGAACAGGAGATTGTGAATGACATACGTCATTGCCCTGCCGTGCGTAGATGTGAAAGACCGCGCGTGTGTTGACGAATGTCCTGTCCAATGCATCTATGAAGGCCCCCGTTCTCTGTACATCCACCCCGACGAATGCGTGGACTGCGGCGCTTGTGAACCGGTCTGCCCGACCGAGGCCATCTACTACGAGGACGACCTGCCCGACGACCAGGCCGAATGGCTCGACATCAACACCCGCTTCTTCGACGACATCGGTTCGCCCGGCGGCGCCGCCAGCGTCGGTGTCTACGATCACGATGAGCCGCGCGTAGCCGCGCTTCCTCCGCAGGTATAGCGCATGGCCAGCCGTTGGACGCGGGTCTCCGCGAAGCTGCCGGCCTTTCCCTGGGACACCCTCGGCGAGGTGAAGTCCCTGGCCGCGGCACATCCGGGTGGCGTCGTCGATCTGTCGGTCGGCACGCCTGTTGATCCGACCCCCGACATCGTGCGCGAGGCCCTCGCCGCGGCTTCCGATGCTCACGGCTATCCGCAGACCCGGGGGACGCCCGAGTTGCGCGCCGCGATCATCGGATATTTGGCGAAGCGTTGGCAGGCCGAGGGGCTGGACGAGAAGAACGTGCTGCCGGTCATCGGCACCAAGGAGGCCGTCGCCTGGCTGCCCACCCAGCTCGGGCTCGGTGTGGACGACCTCGTGGTGATCCCGAAGTGCGCGTATCCCACTTACGATGTCGGGGCGAAGTTGGCCGGCTGCACGATCCAGCTGTGCGACGACCCCGACGAGATCGAGGGCCGCGCGTCCTTGATCTGGATCAACTACCCGGCCAATCCGCATGGCGCGATCGCCTCGGACGACCTGCTGCGCCGCTGGGTGCTCGCTGCCCGTGAGCAAGGGGCTGTGCTGGCCAGCGATGAATGCTACGGCGAATTCGGCTGGGACGAGGAGCCGTCGTCGGTGGTGCGTCCGGATCTGTGTGGTGGCTCATACGACAACATCGTGCTGGTGAACTCGCTGTCGAAACGCTCGAACCTGGCCGGATACCGGGCCGGCTACCTCGCTGGTGACCCCGATCTGATCACCGAGCTGCTGGAGGTGCGCAAGCAGTCCGGCATGATGGTGCCGGCCCCGGTGCAGGCCGCCATGGTCGCCTCGCTGGGCGATCAGGCGCATGTCGAGGTGCAGCGCGAACGGTACCTTCGCCGCCGTGCTGTGCTGATGGACGCGCTGTCCAAGGCAGGTTTCCGGATCGATGATTCGGAGGGTTCGCTCTACATCTGGGCGACCCGTGGCGAGGGCAGCCGGGCCACCGTCGCCTGGTTGGCCGAGCGGGGCATCCTCACCGCTCCGGGCGAGTTCTACGGTGACTCGACCCACGTCCGGGTGGCGTTGACCGCCACCGATGAGCGGGTGGACGCAGCAGCAGAGCGCCTGTTGGCAGAAGTTTGAGTCTCACCGGAACTCAGATCGCCAGGGCAGGAATCCGAGGCCACAATTTCACTGCTCCAGAGCCACAGTTTCGTGCCCGGAACCTCGGAGTACCTGAACGTGCACAACGAGGCTTAGATAGAGACCATTAATCTGACCTATGGAACCGCCAGGTCAGAGAAAGCTTGATGACATGGCTTGACCGGTCGTGAAGAGGTGTCAACGCTGGCCTTATCCAATAGGTGTAGAGCGAGTAGTTATCGCAGATTCACCACGACCGGGGCTGCTGCTGCTTCGGCAGGCTGCCAGTAGGCATACTCGTCTCCGGAGACCGTGAACGACTGGTCGACTGCCTGAATGCTGGTCATCCCCAGATCTTGGCCGCGCATCACCGCGAGTTGGGCGACCGCCCACGAGGTGGTGTCGTCCGCGGTGCTGATCAGCAAGGCACCGGCGTCCGATGTGGTCACCGAGACCGCATCGCCCCACACCGTGGCGATGAAGTCGGTGAGCACAGCCGGGTCGGCGGCATTGTCCGCCCGGTCGATGCAGCTCACTGCGGCGGGAGAGAAACCGGTCAGCGCGCTGGCCCAGGCGCGTCCCTTTGGCTCGTGCTGGGCGTACTTCTCGGGGTGGCCAGAGCGCTGCACGGCCTGCGCCACGTCGTTGATCACCCCCGATTCCCAGTCGTCAACTTTCACCAGCGCCTCATAGAACTTGCCGGCCGAATACCAGGGATCCATGATCTGGTCGGCGGTGCCCCAGCCCTGCGACGGGCGCTGCTGAAAAAGCCCGAGCGAATCGGCGTCACCGTAGTCGAGGTTGCGCAGATCGGATTCCTGATAGGCCGTGACCAGCGCGATCGTCGCGGCGCGGGCGGGCAGTCCGCGCCTGATCGACTCCCCGACGATGACCGAGGCGTTGACCGACTGTTCCCAGGTGAGATTCGTGGTGAAGTCGTCGACGCTCACCAAGCAGCCTTGTTCCGGCTTCACGGCTTCCTCCTGCTCGCCGTTATGGGTGGCGATATAGGTGACGATCGAGGCGATCAACACCGCGAAGGCGACAATAACCACGATCCCGATGGCACCGCCGGTGCGGCGTGCCGGAGCAGAGCGAGAAGGGCCCGGACCGTATGCCATTTCGTCAGTTCGCGTGCAGGGCGGAGTTCAATTCGATGCTCTGGCCAGCGCGCGGCTTCACGACGACGGCGCCGGTTTGAGAATCGCGCAGGAAGAGTAGATCGCTCTTGCCGCTGAGCTCACGGGCTTTCGCGATGTCACCGGAGGGCAACCGCACCTTGGTGCCGGCGGTGATATAGAGACCCGCCTCGATCACGCAGTTGTCACCCAGCGAGATGCCCAAGCCCGATTCGGCGCCCAGCAGGCAGCCTCGTCCGATGCTGATCATCTCTTTGCCGCCGCCCGACAGCGTCCCCATGATGGACGCTCCGCCGCCGATGTCGGAGCCGTCGTCGACAACGACGCCTTGGCTGATGCGTCCCTCCACCATGGAGGCGCCGAGGGTGCCGGCGTTGTAGTTGACGAAGCCTTCGTGCATGACCGTGGTGCCCTCGGCCAGATGTGCACCCAGACGCACCCGGTCACCGTCGCCGATCCGCACGCCACTGGGGACGACATAGTCGAGCATGCGGGGGAACTTGTCGACCGAGAGCACAATGAGCCCGCCCCGGCGCCCCTGCAGGTCGGCGCGGATCTCTTCAAAGCTGTCGGCGTGGCAGGGGCCCCAGCTCGTCCAGACCACGTTCGGCAGCACGCCGAAGATGCCGTCGAGATTGATGCTGCGCGGTTTGCGGAGCCGCTTGCTCAGCAGGTGAAGACGTAGGTAGGCGTCCTCGGTGGTTTCGGGCGCAGCGTCCAGGTTAATGACGGTCTGCACGAGCTCGGTGACCACGTGCCGGGTCTCGCTATGGAAGCGATGGGCGCGCAGCGACCGGGGCGCCAGCGAATCGTCGCTGCCCGGCTCGCCGATCTTCGGATCGGGATACCAGGTGTCCAACACCTGACCGGACGCATGGACGCATCGCAGGCCCCAGCCCCACGCCTTCAGTCCGGGGGCGGTCGTCGGGTCGAAGTCACTGGACGCGTCAAACTCGCTCATGGGAAATACTTTAGTCGGCGCCACCGACATTGCCATTCGCATTGTTGTCGCCGATCTGCCGACCCTCGTGTGACGTCAACCGTTCGGATACCGATGCGTGACGCCCGATGGCGAATCCGCTCTCACGAGTGTTGGCGACGGAGACAGTTTGTCGCGCGACCCGTACGCGAAATGACGTGTGATGGCACGGGATGTAATAGCCGAACGGTTACCAGCTCGGATTCAACATTCGATAGGTGTCGCGCCGCACCTGATGCGGCGCTGGCCACTGATCAGTCGTGCATCCATCATCTAGGCTGGCTGCCATGCCATTGCCCACCGATAATCTGCTCGAGTTGTTCCGGGCCATCGTCGACATCGAGTCGGTCAGCCACAACGAACGCGAATTGGCGAACGAGGTAGCGGCGGCGCTTCGCGCGTGCGCGCATCTGGAAGTGGTGCGCGACGGCGATGCGCTGATGGCACGCACCGATCTCGGACGGCCTGAGCGGGTCATCATCGCGGGACATCTCGACACCGTGCCGGTGGACGGAAACCTGCCCTCGACGATCACGGGTAGCGGCGACCAAACCATCGTGCACGGACGCGGCACCTGTGACATGAAGGGCGGCATCGCCTGCATGGTCTGGCTCGCGCAGCGGCTGACCGCGCCGAACCGCGACATCATCTGGGTGTTCTACGACTGCGAAGAGATCGAGAACACCGCGAACGGGCTGCGCAGACTGGCCGCCAACCATCCGGAGTGGCTGAAGGCCGATCTGGCGGTCCTGATGGAACCCACCAGTGCGCAAATCGAGGGCGGCTGCCAGGGCACGACGCGGTTCGACATCACCACCATCGGGGCGGCCGCGCACAGCGCCCGCAGTTGGCTGGGTCATAACGCCATCCATGACATCGTCGACGTGCTGGAGCGGGTGCGTGGGTTCGACGCCCGGCAGATCGAGGTCGACGGACTCACCTACCGTGAGGGACTCAACGCCACATTGATCAACGGGGGGTTGGCGTCCAATGTGGTGCCGCCCAGCTGCACCGTGCAGATCAACTACCGGTTTGCTCCCGATAAGTCGGGCGAACGGGCGCTCGCCTTGATGGAGAAGCTCTTCGACGGGTGGACGCTTGAGCTGCGCGACCTGTCGCCGGGGGCGCGTCCGGGCCTTGACCAACCGGCCGCCGCAGCATTCGTGCAGGCGGTCGGGGGAGAGCCTCGTCCGAAATATGGCTGGACCGACGTCGCGAGATTCGCCTCGCTGGGCATGCCCGCGGTCAACTTCGGGCCCGGGGACGCGGGAAAGGCGCATGCCATCGATGAAGAATGCCCGCTTGCCGATGTGCAGGCGTGCGTGGACGCCCTGACCCGTTGGCTGACCGGTTGTGACACCATGTGAGCATGGGTTGGGTTTTCGCTGCGCTGATGATCGTGATCGTCGGCTTCATCTTCTTCGCCGCAACTGGCCGGGGTGGCGAGATGGCGCCCCAGGTGGACGATCGCCCGGCGCCCAGAGTCCCGTCCAAAGGCGAACCGATCACCGCGAAGGACCTCGACGGACTCTCGTTCGCGGTAGTCACCCGAGGCTATTCGATGGAACAGGTGGACGCAGTACTGGACCGTGTTTCGGCACAACTCGATGGCACCTCTGATTCGTCCGAAAAGATGGACGAAGGCGCGCCCGTCGACCCGGAACTCATCGGTGGAGTGCCCAACGGCTGGCCGGAGAGCCTCTGATCCCACGTCATCAGGTTCGATCTGGCACGAAGAGTTGACGAGCGCAGCAAGCCACATCCGCGCGCAAAGCTCGTTGTGAACATGCCGGGCTAACCCGTTCGGTGGATGGCAATCAGACTCCGAAAGCTACCCTAACCGGCCCGCTGCTGGGAGCAATGCGGAATAATGGTATCTGGTAGTTCGTCAGACGGGCAGAAATGAGGATGTAATGGCAGCGATGAAACCGCGTACGGGTGACGGCCCGATGGAGGTCGCTAAAGAAGGCCGTGGCATCGTGATGCGAGTTCCGGTGGATGGCGGTGGCCGGCTGGTGGTCGAGTTGAACGCTGAAGAAGCGTCCTCCCTGCTGGAGTGCCTCAAATCCGTGGTGGGCTGACGACCACATCAACTCCGGCACACACTTTCATGTGAAACGCGAAGGCCGGTTGGGTGAAACCACGATGGTTCGCCCAACCGGTCTTCTTTGTTTTTATTTGCCGGATGTTTCCGATACCCCGCCCTGATCCCCGGTTCCTCTCATCGCTGCACCGGATGCTTCGGCGCTATCGGGTTCAGGGTCATCACACGGAGAAATGCAGCATTGCAGACGGCTTTGGCCTGCGGGTCAGGCAGGCTTTCCCGATCACTTCTTCTTGGCGTCGTGATGGGCGATGGCCGCCTTGTAGACCTCCACGGTCTCCCGGGCGATCTTCTCCCAACTGAACTGGTCGATGCAGCGCCGGCGGCCGGCAAGGCCCATCTCGCGGGCCCGTGACCGATCGCGGGTCACCTGGTTCAGCTTGTCGGCGAAGTCCTTCTCGAATGCCTCGATGTAGGACGCATCGCCGGCCTTGGCCGGGTCGTAGGGCACCAGCAGCCCGGTCTCGCCATCCACCACGACCTCGGGAATGCCGCCGACGGCCGAAGCCACCACCGGAATCTCGCAGGCCATGGCCTCAAGATTGACGATGCCGAGCGGCTCATAGATGGACGGGCAGGCAAACACTGTCGAATGGGTGAGCACCTGCCGCACCGACTCGCGGGGCAGCATCTCCTGCACCCACTTCACGCCGCTGCGCGATGCGTCGAGGTCACCGAACGCCTTGTTGAACTCTTCGGCGATCTCCGGGGTGTCGGGGGCGCCCGCCAGCAGCAGCACCTGGGTGTCCGGATCCAGCAGCTGTGCCGCGCGAACCAGATGGACCAGGCCCTTCTGGCGGGTAATGCGTCCGACGAAGGTCACGATCGGCTTATCAAGATCGACGCCCAAGCCTTCGATGATGTCGGTGTTGGGGTCGGGCTTGAACTCGTCGGGATCGATGCCGTTCCTGACCACGTGAATACGCTCCCGCTCGACGAACGGGTAGGCATTCTGAATGTTCTCGATCATGGCCGCGGAGACCGCGATCACGGCGTCCGCATTCTCATAGGCGGTCTTCTCGATCCAGCTCGAAACCCGATAGCCACCGCCCAGTTGCTCGACCTTCCACGGACGATCGGGCTCCAGCGAGTGGGCGGTCACCACGGTCGGGACGTCTTGGAACTGGCCGGCGATGATGCCGGCGAACTGCGCATACCAGGTATGTGCGTGGATGACGTCGACCTCGGGCACGGCGGCGGCCATCGCAACGTCGGCGCCCAGCGTACGGATGGCGCCGTTGGCGCCTTCGGGGTAGTTCTCGGGATGGGCGGTGGCGCCTTCGCGGGGCTCGCCCATGGCCTGAACGTCAACGAAGTCACAGAACTTGCGGAGTTGGGGAACCAGTTGTCCGACGTGGACGCCGGCACCGCCGTAGATATAGGGAGGGTATTCCCGGGTGAGTATCGAAACGCGCATGACCTGATCGTGTCACATGACCTGGATTTGCGGCAGCGCGAACGAGAAAAAAACTCCAGGTGAACCACGAATTGCCTCAGGTCTTCGCCCAAGGTGAGGGTCACCAGAAAAGGCGGTGCTCAGTGGCCGGACTCGCGATGCCCGATGGCGTGGGTGCAGATGCTCGTCTCGGGCTGTGACCGTGCCGGGCGGAGTAACTCCTCCTCCGAGGTGAGAGCGCTCGGAGCCACCAGTTTTCTATATGTGTTGCCAAGTTGGGCGCGAGACCTTAAGTTCATGTCATGGCACAACCCAAAGTTCTCTCGATTGTTCTTGCCGGGGGCGAGGGCAAACGACTCATGCCCCTCACTGCTGATCGGGCCAAGCCGGCCGTACCCTTCGGTGGCACCTACCGCCTCATCGATTTCGCCCTCTCAAATATGGTGAATTCCGGCTTCACGAAAGTCGCCGTGCTCACCCAGTACAAGTCGCATTCGCTCGACCGGCACATCACCGTCAGCTGGCGCCTGTCGAGCATGCTCGGCAACTACATCACGCCGGTTCCGGCTCAGCAGCGCCGCGGACCGCACTGGTATCAGGGCAGTGCTGATGCCATCTACCAGTCGATGAACCTGATCAACGATGAGAATCCCGATTACATCATCGTCTTCGGCGCCGACAACATCTATCGGATGGATGTCGCGCAGATGCTGCAGGCGCATATCGATTCCCGGCTGCCTGCCTCGGTTGCGGCTATCCGGGTGCCCAGAAACGAGGCTTCGGCGTTCGGCATCATCGATGCCGGCTCTGACCGGGTGATCGAGCGTTTCTTGGAGAAGCCGAAAGATCCGCCAGGGCTTCCCGATTCACCGGACGAGTCGTTCGCCTCCATGGGCAACTACATCTTCAGCCGGAAAGAATTCGTGGAATGCCTGGAAGCCGACGGGCACGACAAGGAATCCAAGCACGACATGGGCGGCAACATCATCCCATCGTTCGTTGACGCCCACGAATGCTCGGTCTACGACTTCACCGAGAATGACGTCCCGGGCTCCACCGAACTCGACCGCAACTATTGGCGTGACGTGGGCACCATCGATGCCTTCTTCGATGCTCATATGGACCTGATCTCGGTGGTTCCGCAGTTCAACCTGTACAACCAGCAATGGCCGATCTGGACTCAGCAGCCGCAGCTGCCCGGCGCGAAGTTCACCTTGCACGGCACCGCCGAAAGCTCGATCGTGACGAACGGCTGCATCATCTCCGGCGGCGATGTCGATCACTCGGTGCTCAGCCCCGGTGTGCGTATCGAAAATCATTCATCGGTCGATGGTTGCGTCATCATGCACAACTCGCGGGTCGGGCAGAACTGTGTGCTGCGTAACGTCATCCTCGACAAGAATGTGGTCGTGCCCGACGGCGTGCAGATCGGCGTCGATCACGAAGCGGACGAGGCGCGCGGCTTCACGATCTCGGACCACGGCGTCACCGTCGTCCCGAAGAATGTCGAGGTCACGCCGATTTAGGGGCGCGGCCGAAACAAGTCCTAGCAGAAACAAAACGGCGAACCGGGGGTTCTGGACTGCTTACACAGCCCAGAACCCCCGCTTTGCTGCGGCTGAGGTCAGGGGTGGTAGACGCATTCGCGGGCGGTCCTGCCGGCTGCCCGCCGCCGGGGTTCGTAAGCTCGCCTTAAGGAAGCCTGCTGCTGTTGCAACGCGAGCAATCTTGTTTTGGGAGAGCGGTATGTACGAAGGCGAGCGAACTCGACGGAACACGAGCGTGTATTCGGCCGATAGCTTCAGTTCTTGACGGCGGCGAGCAGCCCCTCGCCCAGCGGGAGCAGCAGCGGGGTGAAGATCTCCGCCTCCTGTACCGCGGTGAGTGCCTCCCGGATGATGACCGTCTCATCGGTTTCGTCCGCCGGATCGGCGACCAGGTCTTGCCACAGGGCGTCGTTGATCACTGCGATGCCACCAGAACGCAGCAGCCTTTCGGCCTGCGCAACGTATTCCACATATTCGAGCTTGTCCGCGTTGATCAGGACCAGGTCGTAGGCACCATCGCGCAGGTTGTTGAGCACGTCGAGCGGGCGTCCCGAGATCAACCGGAAACGCTGCGAGGGAATTTGGTTGTCACGGAAGGTCTGCTTCGCGTCCAACTGCCAGTCGACCTCCGAGTCGATGCTGGTGAGGACGCCGTTGGGATTCATGCCCTCGAAAAGCGCCAGGCCGGTCGTCCCCGTGCCGGTGCCGATCTCGACGACCGCCGTGGCATCGAGCGCCTTGGCGAGGAAGGTCAGGGCAGTGGTTACGCCGTTGGATGGCGCAGGAGCATCGTCTGCGATCGCATTGCGCCTGGCGGCACTGACCTGTTCAGAGGCAGGAACATAGTCCTCGGCAAAAGCGACCGAACGCTGGTCGAGCAGGAAAGTCTCACTCACAACCGCAATCCTACTGGTAATGGCTGCACAACGCCTGCGGTGCCGACCCGAATGGTTCACGGTAGGCTCCCGCCGGAGAATTATCGCTGCCCGTCGCTTCGCAGAATTGGGCGCCTGACCATGGTGAACGCAGAAGACTTGTCGAGGGTGAGCACGTCTATCATGGTGCCATGACTGAACCAGTGCTCGGCCGGCTAGCAACTGCCATGGTGACTCCTTTCGATGCCGAAGGCGGAGTCGATCTGGTGAAGGCGCAGAAGCTGGCCCTCCGGCTGGTAGATGAGCAGCGCAATGAGATTGTCCTTGTCAACGGCACCACCGGTGAATCACCCACCACCACCGACGAAGAGAAAGCGCGGCTCGTCGGTGCGGTGAAGGAGGCAGTCGGAGACCACGCCAAAGTCGTGGCAGGCATCGGCACCAATATCACCGCTCACTCGGTGGAGTTGTGCCACCAGGCCGCCGCCGCCGGTGCCGACGGGCTGCTGGCCGTGACGCCCTACTATTCGTTGCCGCCCCAGGACGCCATCGTCGCGCACTTCGAGACTTTGGCCGGCGCGACCGATTTGCCGATGATCCTTTACGACATTCCGCACCGTACCGGGCGTCCTATCGAGACGTCCTCACTGATGCGGCTGGCCAAGCATCCCAATATTGTGGCCGTGAAGGACGCGAAGAACGACATCGCCGGATCGGCTGAGGTGATGGCCGCCACAGACCTCAACTACTTCGCCGGGGACGACGCCAAGGTGCTGCCGATCTTGTCGGTCGGCGGTGTCGGCGTGATCGGCACATCCACCCATTTCACCGGACGCCGCACAGCCGAGCTCTTGGACGCCTGGTTCGCCGGGAACACGGCAGAGGCCCTGCGCATCTATCGCGAACTGCTGCCCGTCTACACCGGCGTCTTCGCCACCCAGGGCGTCATGATGGTCAAGGCGGGGTTGGCGCATCAAGGCTTCGATGTCGGCGGTCTCCGGGCCCCGTTGCTGCCCGCTTCCAAAGCCCAGGCCAAGGCATTCGGCGCCATTTTGGATCAGGCGAATCTGTAATTCTTCGTTCTTAGGTCACGCAGGTGATTCCACAGGAGTTTTTCGGTATCGGCGCAAGTGAGCTGGTGCTGCTGCTGGTGCTCGGAGTCATCATGTTCGGCCCGGAGAAATTGCCCCAACTCAGCCGGAAGGCCGCCCGGGTGGTGCACTTCGTCCGCGTCTTCGCCAATCAGGCGATGGGGTCGCTACGCGACGAACTGGGACCGGAATACAAGGACCTTCAGCTGTCGGACCTGAACCCGAAAACCCTCGTGCGCAAAACGCTGCTAGCCGACATCGAAGATGACATCGTCGAGATCAAGCGGGATCTCGACGGGGTACGCAACGATCTGACCGGTGCTGCGTCCGATATCAACGGCGAGGTCAGATCGGCGAAACCCGTCATCAGTGCGGCCCCGGTGACAGCCAAGGACGGCGCGCCGGAGGGGTCCACACCTGGAACCGGTACGGCCCAAGCTCAAGCTTCATCGTCCCCGAATGCACGTGACAAGCGCATTCCCTGGGACGATGAGGCCACCTGATCAGTGAGTGATCAGGCTGAGCGGCTTGCCGGCCACCGAAGGCTTGGTCTGCACGAGGTGCCCGGCGACCGAGCTGATCGCGACGGCAGCGGGGGAGTCCGGTTGCGCAATGACCACCGGGGCGTTGATCTCCGCTCCGGCACCGAGAGCGAAATCCATCGGGATCTGGGTGAGCAGCGGCACATCGTGAGCCAGCCGATCGGTCAGTGCGTCCGCGGTCTGCTGGCCGCCGCCCGTGCCGAAGAGTTCGACACGATGCGTCTCGCCGCAATGCGGGCAGGCGGTCTCGAGCCAGCTCATGTTCTCGATGACGCCGATCACGTTTTGATGCAGCATCGACCCCATGGTGCCGGCGCGCTCTGCAACCCAGGCGACACTGGGCTGCGGGGTGGTGACCACGATCATGTCGCTGCCCGGCAGCTTCTGGCCGATCGACATTGCGACATCACCGGTGCCCGGAGGCAGATCGATGAGGAAGAAGTCGAGATCGCCCCAGAAGACCTCGGCGAGTAGCTGGGTGAGTGCGCGATCGAGGATCGGGCCGCGCCAGGCGATCACCTGGTCCTTCGACTCCTTCAGCATGCCCATGCTGATCACCTTCAGCGCGGCCTTCTTGCCGTCGGCGCTGACATACTCGACCGGTACCGGCATGATCATGGAGTCGACCATGGTGGGCCGGGCGTCCTCGGGAATGCCCAGCAGGTCGGGGATCGAGTGGCCGTAGATGTCGGCGTCGAGCAGTCCGACGCTGAAGCCCTGCTTGGCGAGATCCAAGGCCAGGTTGACCGTCATCGAGCTCTTGCCGACACCGCCTTTGCCGGAGGCGACGGCGATCACCCGGGTCAACGAACCCGGCTGAGCGAATGGAATGACAGGCTGCGGAGCGCCGCCACGAAGCTTGCTGGTCAGTGCGGCGCGCTGCTCGGCGCTCATCGCGCCGATCTCGAGCTTGAGACCGGTGACTCCGGGCACCTTGTTCACTGCGGCGGTCACGTCTTCTTCGATGGTGTTGCGCAGCGGGCATCCGGCAACGGTCAGCAACACGGTGACCTGGACGACACCGGCCTCGTCGATGGCCAGTTCGTCGACCATGTCCAGATCGGTGATGGGGCGCCGGATCTCCGGATCGATCACCGTGGACAGCGCTTGGCGCACGTTCGCCAGTATCGGATTGGTTTCACTCACGGGTTCATCACTACGCGACCGAGGGAATACTTTCAAGTTGGGGCACGCTTCGAAAGATTATCGCTGCCCGTCGCTTCCCGGATCGAGCACCCCGGACCGCATCGTCATGCAACCTGGGCGGTTGGCGAAGTCGTTGACGGGCGATGCACTGAGGAAAGGAAACCACCCGACGAGCTAGTTCTTCGCCGTCCCCAGATTGGCTTGCCCATTGCCGGCCTCGGCCTCGGGCTCGTCGTCCCGGCCTTCCAACTCCTCCAAGAGCTCCCGCAATTGATCGCGCAATTCGCCGCGGACGAAGTCTCGGGTCGTCAACTCGCCCATGTTGCCGCGCAGCGCGGCGATCTCGCGGGCAAGGTAATCCATGTCGGCCCGGCTCTGGGCGGCGACGCGGCGGTCCTCGTCCAGGCTCAGCCGGTCGCGGTCTTCTTGACGGTTCTGGGCGAGCAGAATCAGCGGAGCCGAATAGGACGCCTGGGTGGAGAACGCAAGATTGAGCAGGATGAACGGGTAGGGATCCCATTTCAGGCCGAACAACCCGATCACATTGAGCGCGATCCACACGGTGACGAAAACCGTCATGCCCATCAAGAACCCGGCACTGCCCATACCGCGGGCGATAAGTTCGGCGAAGCGCCCGAACCAGTCGTCGTCGAAACGCAGCCATTTCGGCCAGCTGAAGGACGAACGGCGTCCGGGCGTACTCAGGCGGTCCTCGTCGCGGCGGGAATTGTCAGCCATTTTCGCCCTCCTTCACTTCCATTTCGCCGGCCTCGTTGCCTTCCATCTGGTCGCCGCGCCAGTCGTGCGGCAACATGTGATCGAGCAGGTCGTCGACGGTCACCGCGCCCACCAGCTGATGGTCGCGGTTGACCACCGGCGCCACCACCAGATTGTAGGTGGCGAAGTAGCGGCTGACCTGGGGCAGATCGGCGTCGGTGGCAAGCGGCTCCAAATCGGAATCGACCATCTGGCCCAGCTGCAGGCTGGGAGGTTCTCGGAGCAGTCGTTGCACGTGCACGGCGCCGAGGTAGCGTCCGGACGGAGTGTCGTGCGGCTGCCTGGTGACGAAGACCATGGACGCCAGGGCAGGCGTCAGCTCCTCTTGCCGGACCTTGGCGAGAGCTTTGGCGACCGTGTCGTCGGCGCCCACCACCACCGGCTCGGGGGTCATCATGCCGCCCGCGGTCAGCTCCTCGTATTTCAGCAGATTGCGCACATCTTCGGCGTCCTCGGGCTCCATCCGGCCCAGCAGGTCTTCGGCGAAATCGGTCGGCAGGTCATGGATGAGGTCGGCGGCATCGTCGGGATCCATCTCGTCGAGTACGTCGGCTGCTCGTTCGATCGCCAACGACTGCAGCAACTCGACCTGTTCATCCTCGGGCAGCTCTTGGAAGGCGTCGGCCAATTGCTCATCGTCCAAAGCGCTCGCCACTTCGGCCCTGCGGTCCGGATCCATGTCGTAGAGTTCGCGGGCGACGTCGGCCGGTTTCATATCGGCGAGCTGGGCGAGTTTGGCGTCGGTGCTCTGCTCGGCATACAGCACCTGCGAGCCGATCAGCGACCACGGTTCGACGACCATCGAGCCCTTGTTGGACGACGGCAGGCCGAAACGCCGGGTCGGGTTGATCTCGCGCAGGGCAACTTCACTCAGCTCCCACTCACGGTTGCGCACCTCGGCCATGGCGATGTCGAAGATCGACTGTTTCTTGCCGTCGAGGATCACCGTGCGGTCGAAGAGTTCGTCGATCGCCAAGGTCTCCGACGCGCGCCGGTTGAAGCGCCGGGTGTCGATGACGCCGATGATCAGCACCTGCGTGGGATCGATGGCGTGAACCCTGGTCATCGGGACGAAGATGCGTCGCCGGGCGAAAAGCTCGACGACCAGACCTCGCACTCGGGGGCGTCCGGTAGCCCTGGCCTGGACGACGACATCACGGATCTTGCCCACCTGATCGCCGGAGGCGTCCAATACCGGCAACCCCTGCAGGCGGCTGATGAAAACCGAGGAAGGATTGCTCACGGGCAAAGTGTAACCGCACGGCACCGGCGCCGGTTCGAAGCAGCGCTGGTTCGCCTCGCCCGGACTACTGGCGGGTCTCGATCGGGGGCATGAACCATCTTTGAGCACCGGCCTTGTGTCTGCCGGAGCGTCGCGCGCCGGTTTTTCGTCAGTGCCACGTTCTAGACTTTGCATCATGACGACGAGGCATACCCCACGACCCTTCCGCGCCCGCCGCACGGTGCTCGCCGTGCCCGGCAGCTCGGAGCGCTTCATCGCAAAATCGCGCGGGCTCGATGTGGACTGTATCTTTCTCGATCTTGAGGACGCGGTCGCGCCGGCGGCGAAAGTCGAGGCACGCGATCAGATCGTCCGGGCGCTGAACGGCGGCACCTGGAAGGCGCCGACGGTGACGGTGCGAGTGAATGCGTGGGATACCCCGTGGACGACCGGTGATGTGGTGGGCGTGGTGGGCGCCGCGGGAGCCAAGATCGATGCGCTGGTGCTGCCGAAGGTGACCTCGGCCGAACAGGTGGTGGCTCTCGATCTGGTGCTCGGCCAGGTGGAGGCGTCCGCGGGCCTGGAGGTCGGCAAGATCGGTTTCGAGCTGCAGATCGAGGAGGCGCTCGGCCTGCAGCATGTCGACGAGATCGCTCAGGCGAGCGAGCGCATCGAGACGCTGGTTTTCGGACCCGGTGACTATATGGCCGCGATGGGCATGAAGGGGCTGTCGGTGGGCAGCCAACTCGACGGCTACCAGGCGGACGCGTTTCATTACGCGCTGATGCGGATCTTGATTGCGGCCAGGGCGAACGGATTGCAGGCGCTCGATGGGCCGTATGTGTCGATCAGGGATCTGGCCGGCTTCAAGGCGTCGGCAGCGAAGGCGGCCGCGCTTGGGTACGACGGTAAGTGGGTCGTCCACCCTAGTCAGGCCGAGGCCGGCAATGAGATCTTCACTCCCGATGCGCAGCAGATCGAGCGCGCCAAGCGGATCGTGGCTGCCTATGCGGCGGCCGGCGAGAAGGCCGAAGGTGCGACCGGTGCGATCGTGGTGGACGATGAGATGGTCGACGAAGCCGGTTTCAAGGTCGCCAAAGCGATGCTGGCGAAGCTGGGGACGAGTCGAGACTGAGTTCCGCTTTGCACTCGGGGCGGCGCAAAGATGAAGGCGCGAGATGCTGAATCGGCCGATCTGATCAGGTGGCGGCGGTCCGGGCCCCTCATCAGACCTACGCGATGAGCATGAACCGGGCGGTTCAGCCAAGGGCTGAGGGATAACCGGCGAATACACAGCCGGGTCATAGATTCCGGACGTAGGAAATGACCGATAGGGTGAGTAACGGAGGTCGATCGCAATGTCTATGAATCAGCCCGCCCCGAGGTCGGCGCAGGACGTTCTCAAGCTCAGGCGGCCCATGTCTGTCGCCATCTACAACGACTACACCGATGCAGCCCATGCGGTCGACTACCTGGCCGATCGGCAGTTTCCGGTGGCCACGCTGGCCATCGTCGGCACCGATCTGCGCAGCATCGAGAAGGTCACCGGCAACATGACCTGGGGCAAGGTGCTCGGTGCCGGATTCCTCCAGGGATCGATGTGGGCCGGCATGTTCGCGATCATCATGTGGGTCATTCAGCCGGGCAGCGACCTGCTGACGATGCTGCTGATGGGGCTGGTGGGCTTCGGCCTGGTGGGCATGGCGATGGCCGCTTTGCAATATCGGATGCGCGGTGGGCAGCGCGACTACACCTCGACGACCGCGATCATCGCGACGCATTACGAGGTGCTCGCAGAGGCGGAGTATTCCGACAAGGCCCGTTCGATGCTCGGAGGCGGCAAGTCGTATCCGCGCTCGGAGCCTGCTGCCGAAAACCAGGAACCGGCGATGCTCCCGAAACAATCCGAACTGGACAAGCTGCCTCCGCCCACTTGGCCGGCGCCTTCGTCCGGCGAGACTGCGACCGGAGAGATCGACGGCGTGACAGGCGCAGGCGGGCAGCCCTCGGGGAATCAGCCCGAGGCCAGTGGATTCCCGGGAGCTCAGCAGTATCCGGCACCGGCACGGCAGTCCGAACAAGGGACGCCGACATATGGCCCCGGCGCCTCGGGCGATCCGACGCCAGAACAATCCGGACCCGGTTTCGTTGAACCGTCGCCAGAATCCCGGCCCGAAGACGGCTCGCATGCGCCCGGAAGGGACAGCCGCGAGAACAAAACCAGCGCGTCCAATCTGTCGTACGGGCAGTACTGGAATGAGGGCGATGCCCCGGGCATCGGCAACGTGCCGAAGCGCTTCAGCGAAGATGAGCAGGGCAGCGATGACTCCGGTGGCGAGGACGACGACGCTGACCGAAACGCGGATCAGCAGCGCAGGGGAGACAACTCCGCAGGCTGAGCCCGGATGATGCGCGAGCACACTGGCAGCGGAGGCCGTCGGCTCAGACACGGATTTTGCTTCCGAACTAATAAGTGGTGCATTCAGCACGGTTGTGCTGAATGCACCACTTATTGTGTCGTGCTTAGGACCTTAGGTGAAGCCGCGTGTGGGGTCTACTTCAGCAGACCGGCCATCCAGGCTTCGACATCGTCCGACTCGCGGGGCAGCTGATCGCTGAGGATCTCGCAGCCGTCCTCGGTGATCAGGATGTCGTCCTCGATGCGCACCCCGATGCCGCGCAGCTCTTCGGGCACCATCAGGTCGGTCGACTTGAAGTAGATGCCCGGCTCCACGGTGATCACCATGCCTGGTTTCAGTTCGCCGCGGTAGTCCTGGCGCAGCGCTTGCGCGCAGTCGTGCACGTCGAGCCCGAGATGGTGGCTGGTGCCGTGCACCATCCAGCGGCGGTATTGTCCCCCGACCTGCGGGTCGAGGGCCTGGTCGGCGCTCACCGGCAGGACTCCCCACTCGGCGAGCTTGCTGGCGATCACCGTCACCGCGGCCTGATGCACATCGGAGAACAGGGCGCCCGGCTTGGCTGCCTCGAACCCTGCCTGCTGGGCGGCGCGCACGGCGTCGTAAACCTTGCGCTGGGCATCGGTGAAATGGCCGTTGACCGGCATCGTGCGGGTGACATCTGCGGTGAACAGGCTGTCGAGCTCGACTCCGGCGTCCATCAGCATGAGGTCGCCGTCATGCAGATCGCCATCGTTGACGATCCAATGCAAGGTGTTGGCGTGGTCACCGGACGCGGCGATCGTGTCATAGCCGACCGCGTTTCCCAGATGCCGGGCATGCAGACCGAACACGCCCTCGGCCCAGCGCTCGCCACGAGGCTTCGCGACCGCATTCGGCAGCTCACGGACGACCGCTTCGAAGCCGACGGCCGTCGCGCGGCATGCCTGACGCAGCTGATCGACCTCGAAATCATCCTTGATCAGACGTAGCTCGCTGAGCGTGACGACCAGCTCGGCGTCCGCTTTTTCTGCGCGCCCGCGCCACGCGTCCAACTTGTTCGCAAGCTTCGGATCGGTCTCGCGCAGCATCCGGGTGGGGGTCTGGGATGCCATATTTTGCAGCGCCGGTTCGAGATCGTCGATGCTCGCGGTCTCTATCTGGCCGAGCGCGGCCATCTCCTCCAGCGACTCGCGCTGGCCCACCCACATCTCGCCATAGCGGGAGTCGGCGTAGAACTCCTCGTCGGTGCGTGGCACGCGCGGATGGAAATAAAGAATCGGCCGGTGTCCGCCCGCGGCGGGCTCCATCACCAGCACGGCATCCGGCTCACGATCGGTGCCCAACCCGGTCAGCCAGGTGAACGCCGAATGCGGACGGAAACGGTAGTCGCAGTCGTTGTTGCGGGGCTTGAGGCCACCGGCCGGAATGATCAGCCGCTCGCCCGGGTAACGCTCGGACAACTGCTTGCGGTGTGCGGCCGCTGCAGTCGCGCCTGCCACCGGCGCCGGAAGCTCGGTGCTGTAGGGAGCCCAATCGTCGCAGATGAACTTTTTGAACGCGTCCGAGAAGGGCGAATTCCGATTGGTAATCGTCTTTTGCTCACCGTTAGCCATCAAATCCTCCGAACATGCATTGGGCGGCGGTTCCACGTCCGATCCTACTCGGACGCATCTATCGGGGCGGGGGACGGTATGTGCGGCGCTGGGCGATCGTCCGGAGCGGAGCATGTGCGGATCGGATCGACCGAGCCGAACGATATGCACAGCCCGTACAGGAAAGCTTCCCGCACCGGATAGAGCAAGATACGTAAAGTCCTCCATTGAAACTGCAATTTTCGTCTAGTTCGCGCCCAGAGAAATTCCTATCGTCGTGGTGTCCAACGAAGGAAGGCAGCGCGAATGCGGATTTGCAGCAAAGTGGAGCGTGTCGAGCGGCTGAACGATCAGACCGCGATTCACACCGACGGCGTCGAGGTCAGGGTCCGGTTCGTCACCGATGACATCGTGCGCATCAGGGCCGGATTCGACGGCGGTTTCGATGAGGCGTCCTACAGCTTGGTGACCACTGCTTGGCCTGATCGTCTCGATGAATTCATGGGGGATAGGCGCACCCGCATCGAGCCTGCTCAGGCAAGATTCACCGACGGCGACGATGAGGCGATTCTGCAGGGCGACCATCTCAAGGTGGTGATCGAAAAGGACCCATTTCGGATCTGCGTCTATGACGGCGACGGCACCCTGCTGCACGCGGACATCGTCGATCTCGGCTACCAAGAAGACAGCAACCGCCGCCGGATTCACACCAGCCAGATCGCCGACGACGACTGTTTCTACGGATTCGGCGAGAAGAGCGGCATCTTCAACAAGGCGCAAAAGGCCATGTCGATGAGCCCGAAGGACGCGATGGGCTACGACCCGCGCGAAACCGACTCGCTCTACAAGCACATCCCGTACTACGTCAAGCTCAATCGCGGCACTCGCAAGGCGGTCGGCTACTTCTACCACAACACCTCCGAGTGCGACTTCGACATGGGGCGTGAGAAGAGCAACTACTGGCCCCGGCACAGCCGCTACCGGGCTGACGCCGGCGACATCGACCTCTTCCTCATTGCCGGTCCGACCATCCGCGAGGTGGTGCAGCGCTATACCGACCTGACCGGCAAGTCGGTGATGCTGCCGAAAACCGCGCTGGGCTACCTCGGGTCGTCCATGTACTACCCCGAACTGCCCAAAGACGCAGACCAGGCGATCGTCGGATTCATCGACACCACCAAGAGCTACGACATCCCTGTAGATGGTTTCCAATTGTCGAGCGGGTATTGCGAGACCGAGACCACCGAGGGTCTCAAGCGCTGCTTCTTCACCTGGAACGACGAACGGTTTCCTGATCCCGAGCGTTTCTTCGCCGAGATGACCGAGCGAGGCATCACGGTGTCGCCGAATGTGAAGCCGGGGATTCTGCTCGTCCACCCGATGATGGAGCAGATGCAACGCGAAGGGATCTTCGTCAAGGATGCCGCCGGCGATAAGGACGCGTTGGGCACCTGGTGGGGTGGCAAGGCCCACTTTGTCGATTTCACGAACGAGCACGCCCGCGAAGTGTGGAAGGAGTTGCTCACCGAATACGTGCTCGACAAAGGCACCTCGTCGGTCTGGAACGACAACTGCGAATACGAGAGCGTCATCGACAAGGACGCCCGCGTCTCGTTCGATGGAGCAGGTGGCACCATCGGCCACCTCAAATCGGTGATGCCGAACCTCTTCTGCCAGATAACCGAGGACGCCATAGAAGAAGCCTTCGGCAATGTGCGGCCGTTCATCGTGTGCCGTTCCGGGCATGCGGGTATTCAGCGTTATGCGCAGACCTGGGCCGGAGACAACCGCACCGGCTGGGATTCCCTCGAATACAATATCGCCACCATTTTGGGCATGAGCCTATCGGGAGTGGCCAACCAGGGCGCCGACATCGGCGGATTCTATGGCCCCACGCCCGAGCCCGAGCTATTCGTCCGCTGGGTTCAGAACGGTATATTCCAGCCGCGCTTCTCCATTCATTCGGTCAATACCGACAATACGGTGACCGAGCCGTGGATGTATCACGAATACACCGGTTACATTCGTGACGCCATCCAGTTCAGATACCGCATGTTCCCGTATTTGTATTCACTGATGGCCAGAGCCCACGAGACGGGGCTGCCGATCATGGAGCCGATGTGCAGCGCCTTCCAGGATGACCCTGCCTGCTACGACGAGGGCGTCGACTTCATGCTCGGAGACTCGCTGCTGGTCGCCAACGTGGTGACAAAAGGGGCGACGACCCGCCGGGTGTATCTGCCGGCCGATGAGACGTTCTACGATCTGGCCACGCGCGAGCGCTATCTCGGTGGCCGGGCGATCGAGGTGCCGGTCGAGCTGGGCACCATCCCGGTCTTCGTGCGCGCCGGTGGCATCGTTCCATTGGCGGATGAGCAACTCACCAACCTGGCCACGCAGCAGGTCACCAAGTTGCATCTGCTGTGTGCGCCCGACCGCGACGGACAGTTCACCCTGTATGAGGACGATGGCGTCAGCCGGGATTACGAATCCGGAATCTGGCATCGGATGCGGATCGATATGCGGGCCGGTGAGCAGACCGTGCTCGCGTTCAGCAATGAAGGTGGCTATCGCAGCCCGATCGAATCGGTTCTGCTGGATGTCATTCACCGGGAGAAAGCGCCGTTCTGGGTGAAGGTCGACGGAGTAGAGCTTCCGCATTTCTTGAACCGGCGAGCCTTCGATGAGGCCGAGAGCGGCTGGTATTACTCCCAAACTCTCAAGTCGGTGCAAATAAAGTACCCGAATCCTGACGCCGATTATGAGGTCGTCGTCTCGTTTGAACAATTCGACATGATCGGAATGTGATTGTCGGTGAGAAAGAAAGCACACATGAAAAGGATCCTTGCTGCGTTGCTGGCAGGAATGTTCTCGGTCACCTTGGCTGCCTGTGCCCAAACAGGTGTGTCCAATAGCGAGGATGCGACCTCGGACAATCCGATGGTCCTGCAACTGGCGCATAACTTATCGGAAACCCACGTGACATCCATTGCTCTGCAAGATTTTGCAGACCGCGTGGAGGAAGCCAGCGGTGGGCGTTTGATTGTTGAAATATTCCCGAATGGCCAGCTCGGGTCGGAGACCGAGGTGCTCGAGCAACTCCAGGCCGGTGTGGTGGATATGACCCGAGTTGGGTCACCGGGTCTGGCCACCTATAACAACGGCTACCACGCGTTCGGTCTCCCCTTCATCTTCGAAGACACCGAGCATTTTTACGAGACCATGGACTCCGATGAGATGCGAGAGTTCTTTATGTCCTCCTATGATGATGGTTTCGTAGGTCTGACCTACTACACCTCGGGCGCGCGTTCGTTCTACACGGCCGACACCCCCATTGAGAAGCCCGAAGATCTCCAGGGCTTGAAGATTCGTGTTCAGGACATGCGCTCTCAGACCGAAATGATGGAGGTACTGGGCGGTACACCGGTTGTGATGGGATTCGGGGACGTCTACACCGCACTGCAAACGGGAATCATCGACGGCGCCGAGTCGAATGAGACGGCACTTACCCAGAGTCAGCATGGTCAGGTTGCCAAGGTCTTTTCGCTGACCGAGCACACCATGATCCCGGACATGCTGGTGATCTCCTCGACCGTTTGGGACGAGCTGACACCGGAGGACCAGGAGCTGCTTATCGACGCCGCTGTGGCGTCCACCGAAGCTCACAAGATCGCCTGGGACGAGGAGATCGCAAGCGCAGTTGAAGAGGCCAGCACCGAAATGGGGGTCGAGTTTGTACGCGATATCGACAAGACGCCCTTCCAGGACGCAACCGCAGGTCTCGCTGACGAATTTGCAGCCGAGTACGACCACGTCGACGACGTGCTCGACATCGTGGATCAGTACCGATGAGGGGAACGCGAAGCATGAAGAATACTCTGCGGCAAGTCAAACGGGCCACAAACTGGGCTCTGTCGCGTATCGCAGCCGTCCTGCTGATCGGGATGGCGGCCCTGGTGGTCTACCAGGTGTTCACTCGCTACGTCCTCGGCTCCCCGTCGGCGTTTACCGAAGAACTCGTACGTTACTTCCTCATTTGGACAGGGTTCATCGCCGCCGCGTACGCCTTCGGTAGTCGTCAGCACATGGCGCTGCTGTTCGTTCGAGATAGGTTCCCGGGCGTCTCACGGAAGGTTGTAATGGTCTTCACCGACCTCCTGATCCTGCTGTTCGCGCTCTTGGTGATCACTATAGGTGGCGCGAGACTGGCGCTCAGCGCACGGCTAGAGCTATCGGCGCTGCTCGGCATTTCTCGAGGACTGGTCTACGCCGTTGCCCCGCTTTCCGGAGCCTTCATCGTGCTCATTCAGCTGATCAACATTTGGGAGGATGCCGCCGGCGTCGAACTCCTCAATGATGAGAAGGAGGAAGTACGATGACCATCGGACTTGCCATAGCGGTGCTTTTTGCGACGTTCTTCGTCCTCTTATTCCTCGGCCTGCCGATTTCGGTTTCGATCGGTGTTTCATCGATTGCCACCACGCTGTTCTTCTTGCCGTGGGATCAAGCTACCTTCATCGTGATGCAGAAGATGAACAATGGCATCGACAGCTTTAATCTGATCGCCATTCCCTTGTTCGTTCTCGCTGGCAACATCATGAACAATGGCGGAATTGCACGGCGTCTGATCAGGTTCGCCCAACTGGTGGTCGGACGCATTCCAGGATCACTCGTTCAGACGAATATCCTCGGCAACATGCTGTTCGGCGCTTTGTCCGGGTCAGCAGTGGCTGCGGCGGCCGCTATCGGCGGCACGCTGAGCCCGTTGGAAAAGGAAGAAGGCTATGATCCGGCATTTTCGGCCGCCGCGAATATCTCCTCGGCACCCACGGGTCTACTGATTCCGCCCACGGCGGCGTTCATCGTCTATTCGACCATTGCCGGCGGCGTCTCGATCTCCGCATTGTTCATGGCCGGATTATTCCCAGGCATCCTGATGGGCGTGGTCTCCATGGTGATCGCATTCGTCTATGCCAAGCGGCACAACTATCCGACCTCGCCAAAGGTTCCGATCAAGGAGCGGGCGAAGATCACGCTGGACGCGATCCCCAGCCTGCTGCTGATCATCATTGTGATCGGTGGCATAGTGGCCGGTATCTTCACCGCCACTGAGGGCGCCGGCATCGCAGTGTTCTACTGCCTGATCCTCTCGCTGATCTACCGATCGCTGAATGCCAAGAACTTCATGGATATTCTCCTGAAGTCGACCGCGACTACAGGAATTATTCTGTTCCTCATCTCTGCGTCTACCGCGATGTCGTGGGTGATGTCTTACACCGGGATTCCGACTGCGATCAGCGAGGGCATGCTCTCACTGTCGGAGAACCCGTTGGTGATCTTCCTAATGATGAACGTGATCTTGCTCGTCGTCGGGATGTTTATCGATATCACTCCGGCGATCTTGATCTTCACTCCGATCTTCCTGCCGATCGCAACCTCCCTCGGCATGGATCCGATTCACTTCGGCGTCGTTTTGGTCTTCAACATGTGCCTGGGCACGATGACGCCTCCGGTGGGGTCGGTGCTCTTCGTAGGTGCCGGAGTAGGCAATGTCAGTCTCGAGAAGGTGATACCGAGATTGCTGCCGTATATCTTCGGCATCATCGCGATGCTGCTGCTGGTCACCTATCTTCCTACTATCTCAATGTGGTTACCAGGACTCATGGGGCTGCTTTCCTAGCAATTCGACAGTCCGTCCTGACCAGGTAGGCCCATCGCTTCGGCGCTGGGCCTACCTAGCTTGTCAGGCTTCGATGAAACCCACGAGCTCTGTTTGCATGCGAGCTTCTAGCTGATTGCGCCTGCTCATCGTCGGCGACATCGCCGTGACCTGCCTGAATACCCTGTTGAAGTGCGTGACGTTGGCGAAACCAACCTGTTTGCTGATCTGAGTGACGCTCATCCCCGTCTCGTTGAGCAGTCGTTGGGCGCGCCCGATCCGCACATTATTGACATATTGCATGATCGTGGAGTGAGTGAGTTTCTTGAATTCCCGGCATAGATAGTACTGACTAATGTGGAATTCGGATGCGATCCTATCCAACGTCAGCTGCTCGTCGTGATGGTCATGCAGGTAGCGAATAACCTGCGTCATGCGTTCGGTGCGTTCGATTCGTGAATTCGTCGGCGTCTGCCGGACCACGTTGATCAACAGATCGGTGATCAGTAGCCGCATCTGCTCTCGCTGGAACTCCCCAAGGACGTCTTGGATATGAGCGAGTTCGTCCAGCGTCCGGTCAATGGTGCGCCGTACCTGACCGCTCACCCGATACGAGCTGACCTGACTGTTCAGCCGCTGTGCCACTTCAGGAACCAGGACGGCTTCGGGCGCGAAGTAGACAACCATCCTCTTGAACCGGACATCTGTCTCGCCATACGAGTGGTGCATAACGAACGGCGGAAATATCATCATCTCCCCGGATTCGATGCGGTATAGATGGTCGCCGGCAACGTGATTGCGCGTCCCTGATTCGAGGTAATACATCTCGAAGTAGGTGTGATAATGCGATTGACTCATATTGTCGTTGACGCCGTGAGCACGGGCTAGCGCGACCTCGTTGCCGCCCGACATCAGGTATTCCGCCTGGTCGAACATGGCTATCCTCCCTTCGGCATCACCTAGGTTAGGACGTCGGCAGCGACGGCGAGGAGCCGTCCGGAGCAGCGTGCCGCAGTCCGCTACGAATGTGCAGTTGCGAATGCAGCGACTAAACTTCTCGCAACGAAAGGTTGTTCATCAATGCAAGCTGATCCCACTGCCCAGCAGGCGCTGCTGCAGGTCGCCGACCTCGATACCCAGGTGGCCAGGCTGCGCCACCGCCGCAAGTCGCTGCCCGAGAACGTGCAGCTGGCCGAGCTACAGGCGAAGCGAGGCAAGCTGAGCGAGCAGATCGTGGCCGGCCAGACCCGCTTGACCGATGCAGAAGCCGAACAGGAGCGGCTGGAGATCGATTTGGCTCCCGCTCAGGCCCGGCTCAAGCGCAACCAAGAGAAGATCGACTCCGGTCTGATCACACAGAAGGCGCTGCAGCCCATGCTCGATGAGGTCGAGCACCTGAAGGGACGCATCGCGAACCTCGAGGACACTCAGCTTGAGATCATGCAGCGGATCGAGGACGAGACCGAAGCAATCGACCGCCTCACGGCAGCCCGCAAAGAGATTGAGACGACGATGCGCGATCTGCTGGCCAGCCGCGACAAGTCCGCCGCCGAACTCGATATTCAGATCACCAATATCGCCGAACAGCGCAGCACCCTCGCCGGTCGCTTGCCCGCCGAACTCATCGCACTCTACGACAAGATCGCCCAGAGGGTCGGCGGCACCGGAGCCGCTGAGTTGCGTGCCCGTCGCTGTGGTGGCTGCGGGCTGGAGCTGGACGTCAGCGAACTCAAGCGGCATGCACATGCCTCGCCCGATGAAGTGCTGCGTTGCGAAGAATGCGGACGCATCCTGGTGCGCACCGATAACTCGGGGCTGTGAGCGTTACTGCTCGTCCAAAATCTGAAGGATGCGCCGAAGCTCGGCGCGGTCGGCCTTGGTCAGGCGAGTCAAGAATGCTTCACCCTGCTCGGCGCGCACCTTACTGATCTGTTCGGAACGCTCCACGCCCAGGGGAGTGGCGCTGACCAAGATTGCGCGCCGGTCGCTCGAGTCGGGCTCCCGGACGAGCATCCCGCAGCCGACCAACGCGTCCACCACTTCGGTGGCCGAGCGCATGCTGATGTGCAGGCATTCGGCCAGCTTGCTCGGACGAATCGGTCCGAGCGCGATGATCTGCCGCAGAGCACGCGACTGATGGGGGCTGACGCCGTACGGTTCCAGCGCGGCCAGTGTGGCGCGCCGCTGCTTGCGGGCGACGCGAGCGAAGAGCTCGCCCAGGTCATCGGACGATCTCTGGTCGCTCGGCTTGCGTTCGCTCACTGTACCGGTCTCTCTGCTCATTCTGATTGAGCCCAAATCTACTGACTTGCGCCTGTGGTGTGCTTTGGCCCAAACACGCTGGGTGCCTCATCCTTGTGCCGAAGGCCATATGCCGGGCGCCGCGCACATCGGTTGGCCCCGTCATTTATCAGATCAAGGAATGCCGCCGTGCATATGCTTTCGTGATGATGGAAGCCGGTTGACGGGATGCACGAGGAAAACATTTGTCCGCTATCTCGGCTCAATGTCCGTTGGAACTCTGGACATGTCCGTCGCCCTCCTGTTGTCCGGCCTTCAACGGCTGGGCTCAGTCCTTGTGCGCACCCAACTGCTGAGGTAACCTCTTGAATATTGCTGAGGTAACTACTTAATCACTGTACCTCAGTAATGAGTGAATTTGGATATCCATCCTCGGGACCTCGATGGGTCATGACAGGAATGTCGAGTGATAGGGATGGGGAAGTCGCTGCTGTTCGTTGGCCCCGCAGCGGGTAGCGCACAGCCGACGGTGGAGGGAGGTGAGCGGCCATGGCAAACCATGGAGGCGCCGTATATGGGCCGCGACGGATCGATCCCGATGATAAGGCACAGCTTCAGCAGGCGCCGGTGAGTTGGCAGCGAGTCACGAGGCTGTTCGCGTCGCAACGGTGGCGTTTGATCCTGCTCGTGGCCATCATCGTGGCGATCGCCGCCATCAGCATGGGGCAGCCGTTCTTGCTGCGTGCGGTGATTGATGATGCGCTGCCTAACCGGGACACGCATCTGCTGCTGCTCGCGGTTGCGGGCATGATCGGTATTGCGGTGGTGACCGCGATCGGCGGTGTCTGGCAAACCTGGCTGGCCAGTGCGATCGGTGAACGCGTCATGCACACGTTGCGTGTCGATGTTTTCGCCAATCTGCAACGTCAGTCGATCGATTTCTTCAAGCGGACTCGCGCCGGAGAGATTCAGTCGAGGCTGGTCAACGATATTTCCGGCTTGCAGTCGGTGCTCACCACGACGGCGACCTCTGTCGCGTCCAACCTGACGACGGCGGTGGCCACGGCGATCGCCATGGTCGCGCTCGACTGGCGGCTGAGTCTGATCAGCCTGATCATTCTGCCGCCGGCCATCTGGGGCACCCGCAAGGTCGCCCTGGTGCGCCGCGACATCACCGACGCCCGGCAGCGCGCGTTGTCGCAGTTACACGGTGAGGTGGACGAAGCGCTCTCGGTCAGTGGAGCGATGCTGTCGAAGACCCTCGGTATCACCGATCGGCGCACCGACTCGTTCTCCCAGATCTCGACCAAGCTGATCGATCTCGATATGCGCTCCCAGCTGGCCGGCCGCTGGCGGATGGCGACGATGAACATCATCTTCGCCGCATTGCCCGCGATCATCTATCTGGCTGCGGGTTTCGGTCCTGCCACCGGTGGCCTGACGATCGGTACGGTGGTTGCCTTCACGGCGTTACAGTCGCAAATCTTCCGGCCGATCATGGGCTTGCTGAACGTCGGGGCGCAGTGGGTGGCGTCCATGGCATTGCTCAGTCGTGTCTTCGAGTACCTCGACCTGGTGCCTCAGGTGCCGGCACCTGGCGATCCGGTGGCTGTTGACCCGGGGGAGATACGCGGCGAGATCCGTTACGAGCACGTCGACTACGCCTATCCGGACGCTGATCGTCTGGCGTTGTCCGGCTTCGATCTGCAGATTCCGGCCGGCAATTCGGTCGGTCTGGTCGGCTCGACGGGTTCGGGCAAGTCGACTGCCGCGTCCTTGCTGTCGCGGTTGGCGGATCCGACCAGCGGACATGTCACGATTGATGGCATTGATCTGCGCGACATCGACCCAAACCAGCTTGCGTCCATTGTCGGAGTGGTGAGCCAAGAGACCTATCTGGTGCATGACTCGCTTCGCGGCAATCTGCTGCTGGCCAAACCGGACGCCGGCGACGACGAGCTGTGGAGTGCACTGGAGGCGGCCCGTATCGCCGATGTGGTCCGCGGTCTTCCGGACGGGCTGGACACTCTCGTCGGTGCCCGTGGGCACCGGTTCAGCGGGGGAGAGCGGCAACGTGTTGCCGTGGCCCGGACGCTGCTGCGTAACCCGCGCGTCCTGGTTCTTGACGAAGCTACCAGTGCGCTGGACACCAGTACCGAGCACGAGTTGCAGGCGGCCCTCGACCACCTGGCGAACGGACGCACGACTTTGACGATCGCGCACCGGCTGGGCACGATCCGCGACGCCGACGAGATCGTGGTGCTCGAAGATGGACGAATCGTGGAGCGAGGGACCCACGAACAGCTGATCGAGTTCGACGGACGCTACGCTGAGATGGAACGTCAGTATGCGATGGGTATCCAGACGGCATCGCCGCGGTCAGCTTTGGCGAGTGCCGTGGCGGAATAGCGCCCATGATGGGCGCCGGATCTACACGATATGGGCAGGCAAAGAAGGAGAGCACGCGCATCGTCGCATTGTGTACGGATGCGGTCCATGATGGGCGCCGGAGCTACACGATGTGAGGGCTGGCAGAGCGGCAGCGGGGCCGGGTTAGGGCGATAGCCGTCCGGGGGAATAAGCTGGGCTGCTGGATGAGTCGGCCGGGTGATCGCGGCGCAAGCTGAGGAAAGTCCGGGCTCCACAGGGCAAGGTGGTGGGTAACGCCCACCCGGGGTGACCCGCGGGACAGTGCCACAGAGAACAGACCGCCCAGATACCGGTTCGCTTCGGCGAACGAGGTCCGGGTAAGGGTGAAACGGCGTGTGTAAGAGACCACCGCGCGGCTGGCGACAGTCGCGGCACGGTAAACCCCACCTGGAGCAAGACCAAGAGGACGCCCACGGGCGTCTGCGGAAGTGTTTGAGGGCTGCCCGCCCAAGCTTCCGGGTAGGTCGCGCGGCTGGGTCGAAAGGCCCAGCGGAAGGCCACCAGCAATGGTGGTCGCAGATGGATGATCACCACTCCTTCGGGAGATCAGAACCCGGCTTACGGCCGACTCATCCTTACTCGTTCGATCTGACTAGGTGCGATACTAAGATTCTTGGGCGTTGGTCCGCCGAGAGTCCGCAGGATTGAGCGCTGCGTCGACAGCCTGCCTCGTGCGATCCTCGGTGTTCGGCCAAAGGTGGGCGTAGGTGTCCAGCGTCTCCTGTGCGGACTTGTGTCCAAGGTTGGCCTGCACGGTCTTGATGTCTAGGCCGGCAAAGATCAGCAGGCTTGCATAGTGGTGACGGAGATCGTGGAACGTGATGTCGTTCGGAAGATTGAGCGGTTCGTAATCGCCTCCCGAGCGCTTGGACTTGGCGATAGCGTCAGCGTCGGCCGCACGCACTTTGGAGAGAGCCCGGCGCCATGCTCTGGCAAAGTTCTTTCGGCTCAACGGTGCGCCTCGCTCGCCGACGAAGACCAAGTCGTGCACACCGATTCCGTAGGTCTTGATGTGTGCAGACAGGGCAACGGCCACCGAGTCAGGTAGCGGGATCTCGCGATTGGACGAAGGCGTCTTCGGCGGGCCGAAGCCTGCCACGATGTTTCCCTTCTCATTCTTCGCTTTTGACCACTGTCGGTCGACCTTGATGAAGCGCTTGAGGAAGAGAATCCGATCGATGGTAAGGCCTGTCACCTCGCCGAAGCGCATACCCGTTCCAGCCGAGAGCGTCACCATCGCCTTGAACCGATCGGGCAGTGCATCCCGAATCGCCTCTACCTGACGAATCGTCAGCGGGTCGACCTGCTCGTGGACGACTTCGGGCAGTTTGATGCCGTCGCATGGCGTCTTCGCGATGCGTCGGTTCGTTGCCGCGTTTTTCAGGACCGAGGCGACGTAGGCGTAGGTCACCTCGATGGTCGCTGGCGCGAGAGTCTCGGAAAGCCGGCGAACCATGCCCTGAATGTCGGCGGGTTTGAGCGTGTCGAGCGGTCTTTCTCCAATCAACGGGTAGGCGCGCTTGAGCGAGGTCTTGGCTTGGTCAGCTGTATTTGGACGCCAGACCTGCGAGTCTCGCCACTGCTCCGCGTAGGCCTCGAAGGTGATCCGGCCGGCGCCGGGATCGACATACATTCCGGTCACGACCGACGCGGTTACTTCGTTCAGCCACCGAACAGCATCCTTCTTCAGCTTGAAGTGACGCGCGTGCTCCTTGCCCGCAGCGTCCCGGTATCTTGCCCGGAAGACGCCGTCAGATCTCTTCTGGATGCTGGTCATCGTCAGATTCCCCCCAAAGTGACGCCAGCATCCGATATTCACCCAATGCTGCTTCCGGCTGCTGTTTGCAAATGGTGTCCATTGCATCTGCTGCTAGCTCTTCATTAAGAGCAACTCCTGCGTGATCGGCGCGCTTAAGCGCCCGACGCACTTCCTCAATTGCTTGGTCCAGAGATTGCGCATGATCCTGAAACCTCGCCTTCTGGGCGTGCACGGCCGAGATCGCAGCGTGCACGTCTTGAACAATTCGGTGCTCCTTAGCGGAACTACTTTCTGGCTGGGGCCGAAGGGCGTTGGGCGTGACATGAAGTACATCGGCTATGTCCAGCGCCTCTTCAAACTTCAAAGCTCGCTGGCCGGCTTCGATCTTTGTGATGGTTTGGGGATAAAACCCTTCGAGGCCGCGCGAGCCGAGTTCGTTAGCCAGCTCGGCTTGAGTGATCCCATTTAGCTCGCGTAGTCGTCTGATCGCCGCGCCGATCTCAGCATCTTTCGTTCCCATGGCCAGCACTCTAGCAACAAACACACCAAACAAGTACATGCGATTGACACCAAACAGCGTGTAGTGTCAGTATCGTACAAAGTAGAAACACTTAAACGGTGTGTTGGGCGGGGGATGACATGACTGACAGATTGGGATTCAAACCAGAGTTCGAGAAGTTGCTATCGACGCCGGAGCTTGCCGAGGTTACGGGGTTGCCGGAGGCCACGATTCGATATTGGCGCTATATGGGCACCGGGCCGAAGTCCGCGAAGCTCGGTCGGCGCGTGGTGTATCGCGAATCGGATGTGCGTCAGTGGATCGATGAGCAGTTCGCCAAAGGGAGTGCAGCATGACTTCGCTAGCCCCCTGTGGGGGCATCTCGAACCAGCCGACCGGAGCTGACGACCAATCCGAAGGGGCCAGGAATGAAAGTAGCCGCCCGTGGGTGGAGTCCCGGACGGCTACCAAATTGGCTAACGAAGCTGAGGCCAGCATATCAGCAGACCGGGCTCATGAATACGGTCGTGGTCGACCTGTCGGCCCGTCGCGGCCGTCGGTTCAGATGCTTGCAGACTTGCCTGACCTCGCCGAGCGGCTGTCTCTCTCGGTGCTGGTCGACGCACTACGCGAAGCCATGCCGGCCTACTGGCTGCGACGGGCCGAGCAACTGGAATCGATCGGGACTCCCTTCGCTGATGGGGCTGCTGCCGAGTGCAGGCGTCATGCCTGGCTGTTAGCGCAGATGTCGTCCGCCGAGGTGGCCGAGTTCTTCGATCTTGAGGAGGCAGCGTGACCTCGATGTTCGATAGCGATCGAGATCCCGGCAAGGAGGTGTTGCCGGGGGAGTTGCCGGAGAATATGCGGCCGTTGGCGAGACCGAGCCGTAAGCCGGTGGTCGGCTGGAAGGTACTGGCTGGCGTTGAGGAGCATCTGAAGCGGTTCGTGATCTATCCGGGTCCTGACGAGCTGGTGGCGCATGTGTTGTGGATCGGGCATGCCTGGCTGATGAACTGCTGGGACTCGACGCCACGGCTCGCATTCTTGAGCCCTGAGCCTGGTTCGGGGAAGTCGCGTGCTCTGGAGGTCACAGCACCGTTGGTGCCCAACCCCGTGCACGCGGTGAATGCCACCCCGGCGTATCTGTTCCGGAAGGTGGCTGATCAGGATGCGCGGCCGACGATCTTGTTCGATGAGATCGACACGATCTTCGGGCCGAAGGCCAAGGACAACGAAGAGCTGCGCGGTCTGTTGAACGCCGGCCATCGGAAGGGTGCTATCGCCGGTCGCTGCGTGGTGCGCGGCAAGGAAGTCTTTACCGAGGAATTGCCGGCGTATTCTGCGGTTGCCCTTGCTGGGCTCGATGATCTGCCGGACACGATCATGACTCGCTCGGTGGTGGTGCGGATGCGCCGCCGGAAGTCATCGGAGCCGAAGCCAACGCCGTGGCGGGGCAGGGACGCCGAGAGCAAGCCGGTGGTCGAGCTGCGTAAGCAGTTGGCGCGATGGGCTGAGTCTGTTGCCGGTGATGCTGGCCAGTCGTGGCCGGTGATGCCCGAGGGTGTGGAAGACCGGGACGCGGACGTGTGGGAAGCGCTACTGGCGGTGGCTGACCTGGCTGGTGGCGTCTGGCCCGAGCGTGCTCGTGGTGCGGCTACTCGCATGGTGGCCAGGTCTCACGAGAAGGCGCCGTCGTTGGGTGTCCTGCTGCTGCGTGATACCCGGCAAGCATTCACCGATGCGCAGGTTGATCGGCTATCTACCGATGATCTGCTCGATCGCCTAAATGGCATGGAGGAATCCCCGTGGTCTGGGCTGAAAGGTGGTCCGCTTAATGCGCGCGGGCTGTCGTTTCGATTGGGGAAGTATCAGATCGGCCCGAAGCAGATCAAAGAGAACTCGGTCAAGTATCGCGGCTACGACTCACGAGACTTCGCCGATGCATGGGACCGATACCTTGAGCCCCGCCCGTCAGGTTCTACTGACGGTACTGACGGTACTCCGGTACCCGAAGATCAAGGCAGCGGTACCGGAGTACCGGAAGTACCGGATGAAAAACCTCACGGGGGGGAGCAGAACCAAGATCTGTTCCCGAACATCTGCGCGGTCTGTGGCGAGTCCATGATCGTGGCCGAGCCGGGACAGACGATTCACCCGAACTGTGGTGATGCGTCGTGACTGCCGTGTTGACGCCGTGCGTCGTGTGTGGTGTGCCGTGCGCGTCGGGTCGTTGTGATGAGCATCCGGTGAGGCACCGGTCTGATCGGCCGAGGCGAGCGTCGCGTGCTGCTGGGTATGACACGAACTGGAACAAGCTCAGCTTGCGTGCTCGTCGTTTGCAGCCGTTCTGTTCTGATTGTGGGACTACGGAGAATCTGACGTGTGACCATTTGCCTATTGCGTGGGAAAGGCATGAATTGGGGTTGCCTATTCGATTGCAGGATGTCGATGTGGTTTGTCAGAAATGCAATAACCGTCGTGGTTCGGCTCGTGGTGAAAGGAATACCAGGGGGGATAACCCGATTGGCTCTTCCGGGCGGGGCGTCCGGCAGTCGCATTTTCAATCACTCACCGAGGATGAATCGTGAAGGCGGGTCCGAAGGGCTCTGCGGTTGAGGCCCCGCTTGAGTGGTCCCCGAGGTCGAAGGGTGCTCGTCAGTTCGCTCTTTTCTGCTCGAAGTACGTCGTCACCCCGAAGGGCACGGGCGCGCGTAAGCCGATGAAGCTGCGGGATTGGCAGATCGAGTTGGCCGGCTCTTTGCTGGATGATCCGAGGCCGCGTATGGCGTTGTGGTCGTTGCCTCGTGGCCAGGGTAAGTCGACTCTGGTGGCCGCCTTGGGGCTCTTCCACGTGTTTATGAGCGGTATCGAGGGCGCGCGGGTCGTGATCGTGGCTCAGGACGAGCGGTCGAGTTCTCGTCTGCTGCATATCGCGGCGAGGATGGTCGAGCTGAACGAGGATATGGGCGAGCGCTGCCAGGTCTACAAGGACCGCATTTACATGCCTGGTAGCGATTCCCAGATCTTGGCTCTGCCTGGTGAGTCGGCCCGGATCGAGGGTGAGGACGCGTCGCTGGCGATCATGGACGAGATCGGTTTCTGCCGTCGTGACGCTTACGAGTCGCTGGTGAACTCGACCGGCAAACGGGCTGAATCGCAGATGCTGATGATTGGCACGCCTTCGCCGCCGAGCTGGCGGGAGACCTCGCCGATGCTCGATCTGGTGCTGGAGGCCAGGGCGAACCCGCAACCCGACTTGGCTCTTGTCGAGTATGCGGGTGACATCGGACATCCGGTGGACTGCGAGCACTGCTGGGCGCAGGCTAATCCGGGCCTGGATGACCTTGTGAGCCGTCCGCATCTCAAGTCGGTGCTTCCACCCCGGACAAGAGAGTCGGAGTTCCGTAGGGCGCGTCTGGGTGAGTGGGTCGAGCAGGATGACGCATCGCTGCTGCCTGCTGGTTTGTGGGCTGAGCTGGCCACCGGTGAGATCATCCCGGACGGCGCCGATGTGGTGCTGTCCCTGGATGGTTCGTTCAACGGGGATTCCACCGCGTTGCTGGTTACGCAGGTGTCGACCAGCCCGTTGATGAACCTGGGTGGCATCTGGGAGCCGCCCGCCGGCCAGGACGACTACCGGGTCCCGATCCTTGAGGTGGAGGACCGTATCAGGGAGCTGGCCAAGCAGTACAAAGTGATCGAGCTGACCGCCGACCCGTACCGCTGGGCGCGGACGCTGCAGGTGATCGCCGAGGAAGGAATACCGACGACCGAGTTCCCGCAAACGGCGGTGCGGATGACTCCGGCGACCAACGACTTCGTGCAGTCCTGCCTTAACCACGAAGTTAGCCATGACGGGACGCCGGATCTTGCCCGCCATATCGGGAACGCGATTCTGACCGATGACGTGCGAGGGGTCCGAATACGGAAAGAGAACAAGAGTTCGGCCCGCCATATCGACCTGGCTGTGACCGCGATTATGGGCCACTCGCGAGCCACCTGGAAAGCCACGCATAAACCGAAACGCCGACGGGCAATGAGTTTCTAAAAGGAGACAAGATGATGGATCAATTGACAAGAATGCTGACCGCGCTCGATGCCGGGGCGGCACGACGAGCGACACTTGAGAACTACTATGCCGGGACGCAGCCCTTGGCGTTCCTGACGCCCGAGGCACGGGAGGCTATCGGCACCCGGTTCAATCGCATGGCCTCGAACGTGCCGCGTATCGCGGTGCACTCGCTGGCCGAGCGGTTGCGGGTCACCGGGCTGACGATCGATGGGCAGGCCGCGCCGCAGCTGTGGAATGACTGGCTGGCCAACGACCTGGACCAAACATCTGGTGTGGTGCATCGCGAAGCCTTGGTGCTCGGTGAATCCTTCGTGATCGTCTGGGCCGATGCCGTCGGGACCCCGCTGGTGACTGTGGAGAGCGCCCACCAGGTCGCCGTCGAGCGAGATCCTGCGACCAGGGCTGTGGTGGCTGCTGTGAAGCGCTGGACGGCCGGGGCACCTGACCAGCCCACCGGCACCGAGGCCGTGCTGTATTTGCCCGACCAGATCATCCGACTGCACTCGGACGCCGTAGGAGCCACTAGCGGCTTCACGACCACCACTGTGGTGCCCAACGCGTTCGGCGTGGTCCCGGTGATCCCGTTCTCGGGCTCGGATCGTATCTTGAGCGGGCCCTCGTCCGAACTCGACGACATCATCCCGTTGGCCGACGGTTTGAACAAGCTGCTCGCCGATCTGATGGTGTCGAGCGAGTACAGCGGCCGCCCGCGCAGATGGGCGACCGGTATCGAGGCGATCGAGGTCGAGGACGAGGACGGGGAAACCCACGCGGTGAACCCGTTCCCCGAAACCAACCGGATGATGCTCGCCGAAGATCCCGCCTCGAAGTTCGGCCAGCTCGACGCCACTGACCTCGCCGGATACGAAGCCGCCGTCAGGGTGCTGCAGGCCCAACTCTCCGCTGTCTCGGGACTCCCGCCGCACTACCTGGGTGCCTACGGTGACCAGCCGGCCAGCGCCGATTCCTTGCGGGCGTCCGAAGCCTCGCTGACGGCGAGGGTTGAGGCCAGGCAGTCGGCATTCGGCCGGAGCTGGGAGCAAGTCGCCCGGCTGATGGTGGCCGTCAGGACCGGCCAAGACCCCGCCGAGATCAAGGCCCGCATCTCGTGGGCCGACCCCGCCACCCGCAGCGTCGCACAGGACGCCGACGCTGCCGTGAAGCTCGTGGCCGCAGGTGTGCTGCCCCGTGAATACGCCCTGCGCAAGCTCGGCTACAGCAACGACGAAATTATCCAGATCAACAACCAGATGGCAGGAGCAAGCAATGAGTGACGAACTGACCGAAGATCCGACCACCACCGGGACCGATGGCGTCAGCACTACTGACGGCGTCAATGGCCAATCCCTTACTACTAGTGAGGGTGTCGGCTCGATCGACACCCTAAGCAGTACTGAGGTCATCGACCCGGCCGATGGCGTCGGCAATACCGACGCATTGCAGGACGACGCCGATACCTTCCCGCGGGAGTACGTCGAGAAGATCCGCAAAGAAGCCGCTGAGGCCCGCGTGAAGGCGAAGCGCGCCGAGGATCTGGCCCGTGAGGTGTTCACCCTCAGGGTGGCCGCCACAGGCAAGCTGGCCGACCCGAACGATCTGCCGTTCGATGAGACCATCCTGGACGATCCCAGCAGGCTGGACGCCGCCATCGACGAGCTGATCAGCCAGCACCCGCACTACGCGACCCGGATGCCGCACGGGGACATCGGCCAGGGAGCCAAGCAGACGGACGGCGGGAACGTCGACCTGGCCGCCATGCTTCGGGCAGGTGCACGATGAGCGACTACATTCTGATCGAGCTGCGCCGTATCGCCGACGCCCTGGAGACCATCGCCAAGGAGTATGCACCAGACCCCAAGCCGCTACCTCCGCTGCCGCCGATGCCGCGCAGTGTGCGCCGGAGCAAGCCCCTGCTGCCGGAAAGGTGGTGACCCGATGAGCAGATGGCGACGCAAGTTCGAGTTCACGCTCGTGGCCGAAATCAAGGAGTATGACAAGTACGGCAACCCGATCGACCCGCCACGCCAGCGGACCATCGAGGGCTGCACCGACTGGCCCAACAGTACCGACGAGGACGAGCAGGGAGCCGTGCAGACCACCGACACGAGGACGCTCTCACTGCCGCGGGGTGAGGCCATCATCCCCTCTGATTGGGACCTGATCTACCCCGACGGCAAGAAGTGGAAGATCATCGGCGAGCCCTACGCCTACACCCGCGGGGTGATCATGACAATCGAACGTAAGAGCTAGCCGCCATACCCTCCTGGGGTATATAGTGAAGATGTGGTCCACGGAGTCAGGCACTCCCTGACACTCCCGTTTAGCTCCTGGCGGGCGAACGTTTCCAACCGAAACCAAGCCCGCTAGGAGCTATTTTCATGTCTGTCGACACCACTACCGCAACCGAACTCACGTACGAGCAAATCCAGAAGATCCTCATCGCGCCGCTGCAAGAGCAGAGCGTCTTCCTCGCCGCAGGCCCGCGCATCTTCGACACCGCCGGACCTATCCGCATCCCGAAGAACCAGCCGGCGACCGCCGAAGGGCTCGGCTTCACCGGCGAGAACGAACAGATCGGTGAGCGCGACATCGAGTTCGACGAAGTCACCCTGATGCCGTCCACGATGAAGTCCGTCAAGACGCTGACCCGCTACTCGAACGAGCTGGCCCGCCAGTCCGCCATCGGCCTGGACGCAGCTATCAAGGACCGGCTCGTCAACGACGTGGCAGCCAAGCTCGATGCGCAGTTCCTGTCGGCTGCCGGCGACGGCGTCACGACTCCCAAGGGCCTGTTCGCCTACACCGGCACGCAGACCCTCGCTGTGGGCGGTGCGTTGAGCCTCGACGCACTCTTGACCGCCTGGGGCCTGGCCCTGGCCGCCAACGTCAACATGGCCGGCCTCAAGTGGCTGCTGACCCCCGGTGACTTCGTAGCGCTGCGTAAGGTCAAGGACAAGAACGACCAGTACCTTCTGCAGGCCGATCCCACCGCCGACGGCGTGTTCCGGCTGTGGGGATGCCCGGTCGTCGTGTCCAGCCGCATCCCGGACGACGCCGAGACCGGTCGCGCAGCTCTCGTCGACTTCTCTCAGATCGCCGTGGCCCGCGACATGGCCCCGAGTGTGAAGATCCTGACCGAGCGGTTCGCCGACTACGACCAGCAGGCGATCCGCGTGGTGGCCCGCTACGACGCCGCACCGCTGAACCCTGAAGCGATCGTCACCCTGACCGGCATCACCCGCTGATCATGGCAGAGATGAAGGCCCCGGCTGCCGGCGAAGCCCTGGCCTGGCTGGCCGGGGACGGTGAGTTCAACACCGAAGACGTGACCGGAGTCCTGCCCCTGGTGACCTCGCTGGCCAAGGCGTACACCAGGGGCAAGGGCTTCGACGACGACATGTGTGCCGACGAAATCCGGGCAGTGATCTACTCGGTCACCGCACGAGTACTCAAGAACCCGTCAGGCCTCAGAATCAGCGAGACCGAAGGCCCACGCTCCTACAGCATCGCCGGCTGGGCCGGGTTCACCCTACTCGAACGCCAGGTGCTCGACCGCTACCGCGTCAAAGCGCTGTAGCCCCAAAGATGTCCGGCAGAGCGCCGGGCAATGCGTTCACCTCAGGACGCGCCGTTAGAAAGACTCCCCGAAGGTTTCCTGGCCTTCGGGGAGTCTTTTCGTTGGCTTCACCGAAAAAGGCACGTGCGTAACGCACGCGCAGCTCTCTGACGACACTCAAGCCCTGCGCGGCTCGGTCTCGACAACCTCTCCGGTCTCGAAGTCGATCACTTCGGGCCCGGATGCCGGGTCGTCGGGGATCGGGTCGGGTTCGGGATGTTCGGGTGAGGTGTAAAGAGTCTTTACACCTGTGGTCTTGCGGTCGTTCGATTCAAGTGGGTCGGGTTCAGGTGAGAACTCGGTTCTCACCTTCTGTTGAATCTTCGACACCCCGCGTTGAGAGATGCCCGCCACTGGCGCAATCGCTCTCGTGCTCATGCCTTGCGCGGTCTCCAGTCCGCAAGAAGTCCGCAAGTCCGCAAGAAGTCCGCAGAATCACCGTATTTAATCCAACACAACAAAGATAGTCAATAGTGTTACGTACCTAGTCAAGCGGCCTTTCATTGCGTCTCCGCTGGTGGTTGATAGATACCGTTCAGAACCCGGCTTACGGCCGACTCATCTGTATTCAGTCTTGCCGGTTCTATGGGTCTTGATGCCGGAGATCTATGCCTATAGAATCGAGTGATGAAGCGCAGGGATCTGATGAAGCGAATCATCTCCTATGCTCGTCGGACAGATCAGGACTTGCGCATAACTGAAGGCGCGAATCACACGAAGGTCAAGCTGGGTGAGCGCCAGGCAGTCGTAGCTCGGCACAGTGAAATCAGCGATTTGACTGCCAAAGGGATCTTCAAGCAACTCGGGATGGAGTGATGACGATGAAGGTTACTGCTCGCGTTGTTCGCGATGGGAAATGGTGGGCCATTCACGTGCCAGAACTTGACATTTATACACAGGCCGCACGCTTGGACGAAGTCACTGGCATGGTCAAAGATGCCGCTTCTCTGCTGACTGATCGTCCCGAGTCGGATTTTGACGTGTCAGTTGATCTTTCGGATCGCGATTATGCGGCATTGGCCGAGGACTATCGAACCAAATCAGAAGCTGCGAGACAAGCGGACTTGGCGGCGGCCGCTGCTTCCCGGGCCGCGGTGGCACAAATGCGCGCTGATGGATTGACTTTGCGGGACACCGCGCAAGTCCTGGGTCTATCAGTCCAACGAGTTTCCCAATTGGCGCGCGCTTCTTGAGCTATATCCTCAGGGCCCGGTTCACGAGGTATAGCGTCAGCCGGCGATGACGGCGCCGCCGACCGGGCGGATGCGGACGATCTGGCATTTGCCCTCGCCGAGTACTGCGTCCATGCCTTGACGGAAGTCTTCGGCCATCTCGGCCGGTACCCAGGCCTGGATCGTGCCGGCGAAACCTCCGCCGTGGACGCGGGCGGCCCCGCGTCCATCAAGAAGGTGCTCGGCGAGTGCGAGGGATACGCCGACCGCCTGCTGACCAGGATCAGAACAGCCGAAGAGATTCTGCAACAAGGTGGCGGACGAGATTCCCGACGCACGTACCAATGCCAAGAAGTCGTCGAATCGCCCTTCGGCCAGAGCAGCGGCCTGCTCGGGAGCGCGCTTGGTTTCGGCGAAGAAATGCGCCGCCCGCAGTACGCCCCGATCCCCGGCCTCGGCTCTCACCTCGGCTAGATCCGCCCAGAACTCGTCCGGGTCGACCTTGTTCAAGAACTGCTTGCCGAAATGCCCGGCCACCGACCGCATCTCATTGGCGATGGCCGCGTATTCGTCGGTCAGGTCGGCATGATCGGCGCCGGAATCGATGATGCACAGCACGTGGCCCGAAGCGGCCATGTCGAAGTCGACCGGTTCGATGCCGGGCGCCGCCGGATCGCCGAAATCAATATGAACGACATTGCCGAGCGAGCTGGCCATCTGATCCATCAAGCCCGAGGGCTTTCCGAAAAAGACATTCTCGGCATACTGCCCGACCTGGGCGAGCTCGACCGCGGTGAGCTCGTCATTGCAGAAGAGATGGTTGACGATGACGCCGACCAAGATCTCGTAGGCAGCCGAGGATGATAGCCCTGATCCGCCGGGTACATCGGAAGTGATGCAGGCATTCCAACCGGCGATCCGGTATCCGCGATCGGCGGCGGCCCGGCAGATACCGCGGACCAGTGCCGTTGAGCTGCCGTACTCGGATTCGTCCGGCTCAAGGTCGTCGGTGTCCACTTCAAGGTCGGGGAATCCCGCCGAAGAGATCCGGATAACCGACGAGTCGTTGCGTCCGGCACAGGCGGCCATGTCGAGGTTTACGGCACCGGCGAGCACGTGCCCGTGCTGGTGGTCGGTGTGATTGCCGCCGATCTCGGTGCGTCCGGGTGCAGAGAAAAGCGCGGCCTCGCCATCCGCGCCGAATACGGATCCGAAACGAGCGATCAGTCTGGCGAATCTGATGCGGGACTCCTCCAATTCGGAGTGGTCGCCTGCATAAACGTGCTGAATCTGATCATCGAACTCGCCCAACGCAAGCTCACGTTTGAGATCTGGAAGTTTCACCTGAGTTCCTCGCCTCTTCGCATGGTCAGCAGGAGCTTAGCCCAGACTCGGCGATTCCTGGTGCTCAACGGTCACTGTGATCGTTTGATCAGCTGGGCCGGGAATGGCGACCCCGCGAACACAGGGGCGTCCGCTGACTCCATGTGCACGCGATCCGCGCGAACGGGGAAGTGCCGCCTCACGCAGAGGCCGACTGTGCCATGCCATCCTGGCGGATCGCGGTGGGCAACTTGAGCAGATCGGCTCCGGGCAAGAACAGCTTGGCTTCCCGCACTCCGGCGCCGATACAGATCCATTCGGTGTCGGCGACTGCGCCGTCGACCCACAGCGGCCAGTCATCCGGGAGCCCGACCGGAGTGATCGCGCCGTATGGCATTCCCGAGGACGCCACCGCGTCGTCCATGGACGCGAACGAGCACTTACGCACACCCAGGGTTTGCCGGACGAAATGGTTGATGTCGAGCCGCTGATCTGCCAACACCTGGCACGCGACCTTGCGCACCTCACCGTTGCGTTTGCCGGTGATAAGCACAATATTTGCGGACGCGCTCAACGGCACTCCGTAGTTAGCGCACATCACCTCGGTATCGCTCAATGCCGGATCGATCTGCGCGACCAGCGCATCCGGCACATACTGCTGCACCGCGGCGAAAGTCGACGGCGCCAGCAACTCGGGGTGTTCGAGCGCGGGAAGGGGATCAAGTTTGCCGAAGATCGGATTACGCATGGTCTCCAGCGTGCCACGCGGATGGCGACGAAGGTTCGACGTATCAGACTCAGGCAGCATCAAGGCGACGCACCTTGGGCACACCGGCCGCACGCTCGGTTGCCAAATCATATGCCGACTGCAATGCGAGCCACACGTGAGCCGTACCCACGCCCGCTTCTTCGAGTCGCACTGCCAGGTTTGACGAGATGCGGGCATGTTCATGCAGTACGCGACTAAGAGCTACACGCGAAATACCCAGCCGTGCAGCGGCCTCGTTAACGGTAAGTCCGAGTTCTGGAAGCACATCCTCACGAAGAATCGCGCCGGGATGCACCGGGTTCCGCATAACCATCTCACTCCTCCTTCAGTGATAATCGCGATAGTCGACGAGTTCCACATCCTGACCGACAAATTTGAACGTTACGCGCCACTTCCCGTTGACCCTCACGGACCAGTGCCTTGCCAGATCGCCCTTTAGCTCATGCAACCGAAAACCAGGTAGATCGAGATCGGACGGCTGTTGTGCGACATCAAGCAGTGAGAGTATGCGAGTGAGTTTCGGTACATGGTCGCTCTGCACTCCCTTCTTCGAACCACTTCGATACAGCGCCTCAAGGCCCTTGTGTCGAAAGCTAACGATCATAATTGACTGTATCTCGTCGCGATACAAAATGGAAGCGATCGGCGACTCATGCCGTGTCCGAAGCTAACTGCACAGCTGAAAGAATGTTTGGCGAGATTGAGGACGCCCTCGAACGCCAGCGCCTCGCGACCAAGGTCGTGTGGCGTGCCGCTGATGCCCACCAGCAACTCGCGAATTGCCGGTGGGCGCTAGGGTCAACGTCTATGAAGAGAGTCGCGAGCGTACTGGCCTCAATCGCTGTGGCCGGCGCCATCCTCGGCAATTCTGTGGCAGTGGTGCTTGCGTCAACCTTCAGCTACCGCTGGTTTTCTGCAGGTGCGGTCAACAACTATCAACTCACCAATGCCGAAATGCAGGCCAACTATGACCGGGTGGTGCATTTCAGCCTTTTCCCGTGGGTGAGCGAGCTGCAATTAGAGACCTTGCCGATGTCCGATTCGGGACGCCAGCACTTCGCCGACGCGAAAGACATCTTCCAAGTGTTCGTTCAGGGTGGGTTGATCTGCCTCGTGGTGGCCGTCATGATCGGGATCTGGTTGTGGCGCAGGCACCATGCGTCCGGGTTCCTGACGGCGGGCGGGATCCTCACGTTGGCGACGCCATTGGTGATCGCGACTCCGCTGCTCATCGACTTCGACAAGGCCTTCGTGGCCTTCCACGAGATCTTCTTCAGCAATGACCTTTGGATCTTCGATCCGAAGACCGACCCCATCATCAACTATCTGCCCGAGTCGCTGTTCATGCGCAATGCATTCGCGATCTTGACCGTCATGATCGTGCTCAGCGTCGCCGCGATCATCTGCGGACGCAAGGCCCGGTCACGGGCCAAGGCAGACCGCGCTGCTGCTTGATCTCGTTCCGTCACCGCGAGCTGGGTGTCCAGCCAACTGGAGGATGGCGGGAGTAACCCGGCACAGCCGAATTGCTCCCGCCATCAATGGGGTCGATGGCCCCGGCACCGAACAGCGCTACGGGCGGGCAACGACTCCGTCGTATGAGCGGTGCCCTTCCAAGGACGACAACGCCTCATCGGGCAGCGCCGGATACTTGGCGGCCTCTTCAGGAATGAAGTCAACTCCCCAGCCCGGCTTCATCCATGGATAGATGCGTCCGGCCTCGGCGATCGGCGCGCCGGGGAAGATCCGCTGTGTCTGCTCCGCGGGCTGATGATGCTCATGGACGCGAACATTCGGGCTGGCCAGCTCGATCGCGATATTCGCGGCATGCCCGACGGGGCTCAGATCAGTCGGCCCATGGAAGGTCACCTGCGAGCCGAAATACTCGGCCACGTGGGCGAGCTTCAAACCCGGAGTAAAGCCGCCGATCATCGATAAATGGCTGCGAACCACATCGATGCTGTGATCGGCGAGCGCCTTTTGATACTGCTCGGGAAGGGTGAAGACCTCACCGATCGCGATCGGCTGGGCGGTCTTCGAGCGCAGCAGCGGCAGCCAGTCGAGGTGCTCGGGCGGAAACGGATCTTCGAGATACACCAGGTTGAAGGGTTCGAGAGCCTGCGCGATATGGAAGAGCTCCTGCGGCTCGTAGCGTCCATGCACGTCGACGGTGAACCCCAACTCATCGCCGTACGCGGCGGTGAGAGTGGTCAAGATCTCTGCGGTACTGGACGCGAACTGCTTCGCGGTCAGCTTCGGATGCCCGAAGTCGGGCCCCTCGACCATCGCCCGGAACTTGGTGAATCCCTGCGACACCCGCACGCCGACCTTGCGGACGAGGTCGTCCAACGAGCTCGCGAAAACCGACAGATGGGTCGGCAGATATTCGTGAACCTGGCCACCTATCAATGATCAGACGGGCTCGCCGCACAGCTTGCCCTTGATATCCCACAGCGCCATGTCGACCCCGCTGATGGCGCTGTTCTCGATCGGGCCACCACGCCAGTAGGGGCCGACCTGCATCGACGCATAGGTGTCGGTGACGCTACGGACGGGTCGTCCGATCAACCGTGGCGCCAGATAGTCGCGCACGACGCAGGCGACAGCGCTCGCACGATAGGCAAACGTCGCACAGCCCAAACCGTAGATCTCTGGGTCGTCGGTCGACACCTTGACGACCACCAGATTGACCCCTTCGGGGGCGGTGATGAAGCAGTCGACAGCGGTGATCTTCGGTGACGAGTCCCGGGCATCCCAGGGCGCTCTCAGGATTTCGTTGTTCACTATCACTCCGACACCTTGAAACGATCATTGAGTTTGATGGGCGCTACCTTTCCGACCAGTACGGTGATGGCGAAGATCGTGACAATGCCCATCAGGCCACCGACGATGAGCGGGATAGTGAAGTTGCCGCCGGCGGCGTCCACGACGAATCCGACGAACATCGGGCTGATGAACGATCCGGCCCACAGCGCACAGTTCTGGATGCCTGCGAGGCGGCCGACCGAAGCCTCGTTCGGTGCGAGGTCCGCGGGCAGCGCCCACATGGCGCCGGACGCGAACTGGGTGCCGAAGTTGGCGAAGGCCAGCATGGCCAAGGCGAAGTACCCGTTATCGATGAAGGCAGCCGGAGCCATGGTCATGGCCGAGAGCACGCCCAGCGTAATGGTGAGCTTGCGGGAGAAACCGAGCGACTTGCCGATCTTGACCAGCCATCGGTGAAGAACCCGCCGAGCAGGTTACCAACGACACCGCACACGATCGGGATAGCCGCGAGGGTTCCGGTTTGCAGCAAGGTGAAGCCGTAGACCGTGGCCAGGAAGGTCGGCAGCCAGGTCATGAAGAAGCTCTGCGAGAAGCCACGGGTGAGGAAGGCGAGGATCAGGCCCCAGACCTTGCCGCTGCTCAGCATCGCCCACAGCGAGTAGGCGGCTTCGCCCGGGTGGTTACGTGCTTGATCCACATTGAGCATGTCGAGTTCGGCCTTGCCGATGCGCGGGTGCTGCTGCGGACGACGGTAGAGCCAGATCCACAGCAATGCCCAGATGATGCCGACCACACCGCAGACCAGGAACAAGGTTCGCCATCCCGACAGTGCGATGATGCCGGCGACGATCGGATAGACGATCGCCGCACCGACGGCACCGCCGGTATCGAACAGGCCGGAGGCCAACGCGCGCTCACGCAACGGCACCCATTCGGCGACGGTCTTATCATCAATATCTTTAGAGACCAGTACTTCAAGTACTTCAAAGAGCTGAACAAATTCATGTTCGATTCCGACGAGAAAAGTTCAGAAATGGTGCATCACATGGACGATCCCGACGACTCGCATACGTTGGTCTACCGGTATCTCACTCGGCAGATTTCTGTGACACCCGAGGAGCTGGTGGCCAGCTACATGATCGGGAACCGCACCAACTTCACTCGGTATCTACGGGAGCGAGACCAGCGAAAGAGCAAGTGAGGTTCCGGGTCACCGCCGGACGATCTGGGTGCGCAGCGAGGTCAGTCCGCGTAGCGTAGACGTGGTATCGGCGCTGGTGGAAAGCACGTAGAGCCCGATCGTGAGGTCCTGATCGGGGAAGTACCCGACATCGATCTGCGCCGACATTTGACACAAGGGGTACTGTTCCGAGCTTGCCGGAGGCCCCCCGAATTGCAGGTGAGAGATCTGGAAACCATCGGGGGAGTGCGCAGGGCAATTCGTCACGATGGACGCCTGGTAGTTCGTCCAATCGTGTCCGCTGAATTCAACTGGCGCCGATTCGGACGTTAACACCGTGAATTCATTGTCCGAATATCCCAGGCCGAGCGCGGGTAAAGCCAACCGCCGCTGATCGAATTCGGCGATCTTCGTGACTTCGTCGTCGGTCAGTTCTCGCCCGAGACCTTGCACATAATAGCTGCCCACATAAGCGCCGTAGAGCGGATTCTCGGGGTCGTAGATGCCTGAATAACCGCGCCACGGTTCGAAATCTGCGAAGGTGAAATCCACCGTGAATCGCACGTCCTCACCCAACCACTGCGACATTCCGGCATCATCATTGAAAGTGACCATCAGCGGATACAACTCCGTGCCGTCCAACGGCATATCGGCGCGAATTCCGGTGTCGTGGGGGACCGAATCACGTTCGTAAACCCAGTCATAGCCCGACATCAGGGCGAGAGAACGGATCTTGGCGCACCACGGATTGACCGCCACATTGGCAACCAAGAAGACGACGACGCCGAGCGCGATGAGCCGCCTCAGCCACCGTGACCTGGTGGATCGACCCTTGCCCGATGGCCGATCTGCGGCAGACAAGTCGTGTCCGGGGCAATCGGCATCGTCCCGCTCAGTCGCGGCGACAGAGACAGCGTCGGCGCGAGCATCCGGGCCACGACCATCTGCGGGTCGCTCGACACCGCGGTTGTGGTTTGCGCCCAGACCGTTCATCACGATGCCGACTGGCCAGATCTAGGCCGCCGGACGCTCCGGAATCTCACCGCCCACGATCAACTCGCCGCTGCTGGGCACCGTCAGGATTTCTGAACCGGTATCGGTGACCACCAGTGTCTGCTCGAACTGGGCCACCCACGACTTGTCCTGGGTGACGACGGTCCAGCCGTCGTCCCACTGCTCCGTGCGAGCGCTACCCAGGGTGAGCATTGGTTCGATGGTGAAGGTCATGCCGGGCAGCATGGTCGTATTGAGCATCGGTTCGTCGTAGTGCAGCACGATCAGCCCCGAATGGAAGGCTGTGTGGACGCCGTGTCCGGTGTACTCACGCACCACGCCGTAGCCGAAGCGCTTTGCGTAGGCCTCGATGACCCGGCCGATCACCGACAACGGACGTCCAGGCTTGACGGCCTTGATGCCGCGGTACATGGCCTCACGGGTGCGCTCGCTGAGCTTCTTCGCCTCGTCGGAGACATCGCCGACATAGAAGGTCGCGCAGTTGTCGCCGTGCACGCCATCGATAAAGGCAGTCGAATCGATCTTGATCAGATCGCCGTCCTGCAGCGGACGCGCATCGGGGATGCCGTGGCAGATGACCTCGTTGACCGAGGTACAGATGCTCTTCGGGAATCCCCGGTAATCCAAGGATGCGGGATAGGCGCCCAAGTCACAGAGGTATTCGTGGGCGACGGCGTCCAGATGCTCGGTGGTCACACCCGGACGAATCTCGGATGCGGCGACCAGGATCGAGTCGGCGGCGATTCGTCCGGCTTTCTTCATCTTCTCGATGATCTCGGGGGATTGCACATGTGAACCGGTGTAGTGCTCCGCTGTCATCTCCCCGGCGTAGGGCGGCTTTTGCACGTTTGAAGGCACATGACGCATCGGGCTGACTGGGTAGGGTTTCATCGGTTCACTCACGCCCACGATTCTAGGCGCCGTGATTCACTCGACTCGAAGCGACGCCGTGGACGCGTCCACCAGTTGCTGGCGGACATCGTCGCCGATGGTCACCGAGGTGAAGTAGATACCCATCCGGGCGGGATCACCAAGATCGATCACGATGATGTCGACGACATCGCCCTCGATCTCGGGCATGTCCGGCGAAGAGATGCGTACTTCGGACTGCATCCACCAGGCGTCGTGGCCGTCAACGGTGGTGGCCTCGTTCTTCAGGTCGACGCGTTCGGTGAAGTTCTCGTAGTAGCCGGACGACGCATAGCATTCCATGGATTGCCGGGCGGCGATCTCGGGGCTGTCGAAGCCGTCCTCGTAGTTGAGCTGGCCCACCGCGATATTGCTCATCCATCCGGGCCGCACCGTATCCATCTGGCTGTGCAGGTCTGACACCCACTGCAAGTACATTCCGCTGTTCGACCAGCCGGAAATCTTCTCCACCGAGATTCCGCCGCCGTGGATCCGGCCGTCGCTGCCTTGGCTGGTGTCATCGTCGTTGAGTGTCACGGGGCAGGCGATAGTGCTGGCATTGTCGGTCGGTGGAGGTGTCGGCTTGGAGGTCTCGTCCCAGCCGCTCACGGTCGGTGCCGCCGAGTTCGTGTCTTCGGGAACATTGCCGCCGAACCCGCCGCCGGGGCCGTTATTGCCGAAAATGAACCATGCGACGATGAGCAGGGCCACGACGATGACCGCGCCGCCGATCAGTAGCGGTGTCTTGCTGCGGCTACCAGGGGAGGCCGGATCGCGGGAACCTCCGCCGTTGCCAGGTGCCGGGTCTGCCGGGTTAGCGGTCGTCTCATTGGACCATGCAGAGCCGTTCCAGTAGCGGAAACGGCCCTGACTGCCAGCAGGATCGGGGTACCAACCAGGCATAGACATGTCACGCAGTCTATGTCAGGGCGGACCGACGATCGGACGACCGCATTGACCAGTGCAGTCCTGATCCGGATGGGGATTCGTTTCGTGTCTGTAACAAATGGCGTGTCGGGAGCATGCACCGAACCGGGGAAGATGCTGGCAGACTGGGTGCCATGGATCGTCAGACCGAGTTCGTTCTGCGCGCTGTCGAGGAGCGCAATGTCAAGTTCATCCGCTTGTGGTTTACCGATGTGCTTGGTTACCTCAAATCCGTTGCGATTGCCCCGGCTGAGCTTGAAGGCGCTCTGGTCGAAGGTATCGGTTTCGATGGTTCCGCGATCGAGGGGTATGCCCGCATCTACGAAGCGGACATGATCGCGCACCCTGATCCCGCCACCTTCCAGCTGTTGCCCTGGCGCACTCAGGCCGGCACCGCACGCATGTTCTGCGACATTGCGATGCCCGATGGGTCGCCTGCGATGGCCGATCCCAGGCACGTTCTCAAGCGCGCACTGAAGCGCGCCGCGGATATGGGATTCACCTTCTACACCCATCCGGAGATCGAGTTCTTCTTGTTGCGCAACCCTCTTGAATCGGGTCTGGAGCCACATGCGCTGGACAACGGCGGATACTTCGATCACAACACCATGGACGAAGGCACCGACTTCCGTCGCGACGCCATCAACATCCTCGAACAGATGGGTATCTCGGTCGAGTTCAGCCACCATGAGGCAGCACCTGGTCAGCATGAGATCGACCTGCGTTACGCCGATGCGTTGGCGATGGCCGACAACATCATGACCTTCAAAGTGGTGCTCAAAGAAGTGGCGATCGCTCAGGGCATCCGGGCGTCCTTCATGCCGAAGCCGTTCACCGACCATGCCGGCTCGGGCATGCACACCCACATGAGCCTGTTCGAGGGTGATCAGAACGCCTTCTACGATGTGACCGACGAATTGCGGATGAGCAAGATCGGCAAGCATTTCGTCGCAGGTCTGCTCGCCCATGCCGCGGAGATCACCGCGGTGACCAACCAGTGGGTCAACTCGTACAAGCGGCTCGCCTGGGGAGGCGAGGCACCCAGCTACGTCTGCTGGGGACGCAACAACCGTTCCGCCCTGGTGCGCGTCCCATTGTTCAAGCCGGAGAAGTCGAGCTCGGCGCGCGTCGAATACCGCGCGATTGACTCGGCGTGCAATCCCTACCTCGCCTACGCGCTGCTGCTCAACGCCGGTCTGGACGGTATCGAGAAGGAATTGCCGTTGCCGACCGAAGCCGAGGACGACGTCTGGTCACTCACCGATCGTGAACGCTCGGCCCTCGGAATCACCTCGCTGCCGCGCAACCTCGAAGGCGCGGTCGAGCTGATGGAGAACAGCGAATTGGTTGCCGAAACCCTCGGCGAGCACGTCTTCGATTTCTTCCTGCGCAATAAGCGCAATGAATTCGATTCCTATCGGCGTGAGGTGACGCCGTGGGAGTTGCGCACGTTGCTGCCGAAGCTCTGAGAAGTCACGCCAACCGGAGTATCGGGAACATCCGGGCCGTCTCGTCGGCATGAATACCGGACGAGGTGAGCTCGCTGCCGGATTTGATCTGCTCCCAGGTGCTGCGTCCGGTTGCCAATTGCCAAAATGCGGTGGGGGTCAACTCGACGACATTTGGGGGAGTGCCGCGTCGGTGCGCGGACGCCGTCGACAGTGCTCCCACCTGGACCGCCGCATACGGTGGAACTCGCACCTCGATCGTCTGCCCCGGATAGCGCTCGGCAATCACCTGGGTGAGCGTGCGGAGCGCCTCCGCCAGCGACGGTCGCTCGGCCTTCCCGTAGGTGGCCAACGCGATGTCCACGGCCACGATCAGGCCGGTCCGCAGGTAGTCGGTCGTCCGAACAGCGCCAAAGCGGCCTGCCACCTGATCGGGCAGATCGGCGGTCGCCAAGATATCGGAAAGCTCTCCGGCGGCCGGCTGCACCTGCTTGGCCAGCACCAAGGCCGGGTCATCGCCGATCTCGCCTTCGATCTCATGCTTGATCGCGTCGTGGCCGAGCGAGTGCTCGAGGACATACTCGGCGAGAGTCATCGGTGCGCTGCGGGCCACCGAATCGAGGTCTGCGAGACAACCGTTGACCAGATGCATCAAACGGCCCAACTGATAACGATCCAGCTGGGCGGACGATGCGGCGAGCGCATTCAGCTGGGCACGGAAGGCCGTGCAGATACGATTCAGCGACCGTTGCGTGTGCTCTGCCATCTCCATCCCTTCCGCGCGGCGCCATTCCCGAAGCGAGCTTCGACGATAAGAGACTACGCTGGCGACCATGAACGGACGCACCAGCACTGCAGCAGGTGATCTCGCCCGCCGGGGCTTCAGCGATGCCAGTCGTGCCCAGGACATGGTGGACGCGATCGATGCCCGGCACACGGCCTGTCCGAGCCCGGAAAGAATGCTCGATCTGCTCGGCGGCGCGGCAGATCCCGATCTGGCGCTGCAGGGTATGGCTGCCCTCGACGACTGCGCGTCCGAATTGATTGCCGACGTCCTCGCCGATGACAGCTGGCTGAACCGGTTGATCACCGTATTGGGCGGTAGCCAGGCATTGAATCTGTTCTTGCGGGCGCATCCGGAGGCGGTGCGGGCGCTCAAGGTGGCCCCGCGCAGACTGGACGCCGAGAGGCTTCGTGGCGAGGTCATGCAGACGGTGGCGCCCGGAACATCGTGGGACGACGACCTGGTCATCGACGACCCGCAGGCGCCGGATCGGCTACGAATCGCGAACAGGGTGCAGCTCGTACGCATCGCCGGCCGTGACCTCGGCCACTCGAAGCCCGCCGAGATCGTCGATGATGTCGCGGCGGAGTTGACCGATCTGGCCGATGCGGTCATGGGGATCGCGCTGGCCTGCGCGCGCGGCACGGTTCCCGATCAGCACAAGGCTCGGCTGGGCGTGATTGGCTTGGGCAAGTGCGGTGCCCGTGAGCTGAACTACCTTTCGGACATCGACGTGCTTTACGTGGCTGAGCCCGCGGGCGACGACGTCGACACCGATGAAGCCATGCAGATCGCCACCAAGGTTGCGGCGGCCATGACCAGGATCTGCTCGGCGCACTCGGCGGGCGGCACGATCTGGCAGGTGGATGCCGCATTGCGTCCGGATGGAAATGCCGGGCCACTCGTCCGAACCATGGCATCGCACCGCGCGTATTACGAAAAGTGGGCGAAGAACTGGGAGTTTCAGGCCATGCTCAAGGCCCGGCCGATGGCGGGCGATCTGGCGTTGGCGCAGGAGTTCTGTGACATGGTCTCGCCGATGGTCTGGGAGGTCGGTGGGCAGCCCAACTACATGGCGGAGACCCAGGCGATGCGGCAACGCGTCATCGACCTGGTTCCGGCCCGCGAGCAAGAACGTGAGATCAAACTGGGCGCGGGAGGCCTGCGAGATATCGAGTTCAGCGTGCAGGTGCTGCAGCTGGTACACGGACGCGCCGATGCCAGACTGCGCACGGCGGCCACGCTGCCATCGTTGGCCAAGCTGATGGAGTTCGGATACATCGGACGCGCGGACGGCGCCAACCTGGACGAGTCGTACCGGTTCTTGCGGGTGCTGGAGCATCGGGAGCAGCTTTTCCGGTTACGCCGGACCCATTTGATGCCCGACGATGACACCGATCTGCGCAGGCTGGCTCGCCAGGTGGGGCTGAACGACGGCAAGAAACTGTGGGATCTGTGGCGCACCGTGGCCCGGCACGTGAAGCGGCTGCAGCAACGCGTCTTCTACTCGCCGCTGCTGGAGGCCGTGAGCAGGCTGAGCGGTGACGAGCTGAAGCTGTCGGCCGAGGCAGCCAGCGACCGGCTGCTGGCTTTGGGCTTCAGCGATCCGCGCGCCGCGCTGCAACATATCGAAGCCCTGACGACCGGCCTGAACCGTACGGCGGAGATCCAACGCCAGCTGATGCCGGCCATGCTCGGCTGGTTCAGCGAGGGACCCAACCCCGATCTGGGGCTGCTCAGTTTCCGCAGGCTCTCCGAAGAGATGGGTTCGACGTCGTGGTACATGCGCGCGTTGCGCGATGAGGGCTGGATGGCGGAGAGACTTGCCAGGATCTTGTCGACCAGCCGCTATATCAGCGACCTACTGCGCCGGGATCCGGCGGTGGCTCAGCTCCTGGTCAGCGATGAGATCCGTGCGCCGCGCAGCCGCGACGACCTGAACGTCTCCATGACGAAAATCGTGGAACGGCACCAGGGTTCGCCCGATCAGGCCATCAATGCGGTGCGGTCGCTGCGCCTTCGGGAGCTCTTCCGCATTTCGGCGGGCGATGTGCTCGGCACCATGACACTCGACGATGTCGGTCGCGGGCTGAGTGACCTGGCCGGGGCCAGTGTGGACGCCGCGCTGAGCATCGCGATGGGCGAGGAAGCCGGGCGGGTGCCGATCGGCGTGGTGGCCATGGGCAGTTGGGGTGGCGGCGATATGGGCTATTCGTCCGATGGGGACGCCCTGTTCGTGGTGCCGGACGATGCCGAACCCGCCGATGTCGACTGGGCCGCAAAGGTCATCGCCAAGATGCGTTCGCTGCTCGGCGGGCCCGGCCCCGAGCCGCCGCTGAGTATCGATGCCGACCTTCGCCCGGACGGCCAGAACGGTCCGATGGTGCGCAGGCTCGGCGGCTATCTCAGCTACTACCAGCGGTGGAGCGACACCTGGGAGTCGCAGGCCCTGTTGCGGGCCGGCTTCGGTGCCGGCGACCGCGAACTCACCCAGCAGCTGCTCGACGGTGTGGCTTTCAGGCGGTACCCGGCAGATGGTATCAATGCCGCACAGATCGCCGAGATCCGTCACCTCAAGGGACGCATGGAACGCGAACGCACCAGGCGGCGGGGGTCTGCGTCCGAGAATGTGAAGCTGGGGCCCGGCGGGTTGAGCGATATCGAGTGGACGGTGCAGCTGATCCAACTGCAATACGCGGGCGCTGCCAGGAGTCTGCGGGTGACAGGCACCACTGAGGCCTTGGAGGCGGCCCGTAGAGAGGGATTGGTGAGTGACACCGACGCGCTGGCCCTGGAGACGGCCTGGCGGATGGCCGGCCAGTTGCGCAACAAGACGATGCTGGTGCGGGGGCGGGCATCTGAGATATTGCCGTCGGATACGCGTGAGACTGCCTCGGTCGCGACCCTGCTCGGCTACCGGCAAGGCCAGGCGTCCCAACTCATGGATACCTGGGCGAAAGCCGCGAGACATGCATCTCAGGTGGTCGGGCGGCTTTTCTGGGGATCGGACAGATGAGGATACTGCTCCTCGGCGGCGCCAGCGAGATCGGTCTGGCGATCGTGCGGGAGTTTGTTGCCGGTAATGCTGAATCGGCAGCCTCCGCGCTCACCTCGAAAGCCCGCCGAGTGCCCCGGCAGGGCAGGGCAGATGCGCATTCGGCCAGGTCTGCGTGCAGGTGTGCTTCTCGTGGCGCACAGGAGGCTCGAACTGGCCATGACACTGTCAACGTTCTGCTCGCGGGGCGCCCGGGTTCGCTTTACCGCAACGACGCGATCACAGCCGTCCGGCGGGCGTGGGCTGATTCGGTGCGGTGGCTGGACTTCGATGCGATGGATCCCGGCGGGCATCCGCGGCTCATGGACGAGGCCTTCGAGCAGCCGGTCGATGTGGCGATCGTCGCCTTCGGCATCTTGGACGACGCACACACTTGGCGTGACCATCAGGCGACGGTGCGGCTCGCGCAGACCAACTATGTCGGGGCGCTGAGTGTCGGTTCGTTATTGGCCGGGCACATGATCGAGCAGGGATTCGGGCAGATCATCGCGCTGAGCTCGGTGGCCGGTGAGCGCACCAGGCGGTCGAACTTCGTCTACGGGTCGTCGAAGGCCGGCATGGATGGCTATTACACCCAACTCGGGGCGGCGCTGAAGCCCACCGGTGTGAAGATGCTGGTGGTGCGTCCGGGCACGGTCAATGGACGCATGACCGCCGGCCGCAAGCCGGTCCCGATGTCGGTGACACCCGAGCAGGTTGCGACCGCGACCGTGCGGGCACTCGAACACGGAAAGCAGTTGATTCGGGTGCCCGCAAGCTTCGGCCCCCTGATGGCGATCTACCGCAATCTTCCGGCAGGAATTGCCAGTCGCTTGTTCTGAATCTCAGCCGGTCGCCGTCGCGTCCCAGGCGTCCACGAAGGAATGGCCCCACTCGGCGTCTTTGTGGTCACCGTGGGTCATCGGCCAGGAAGAGACATCGGCCTTGCCGTCTTGAGTGGAGGTGAACGTCAGCAGACTGGCCTCGGATGCCGCGTTGATCTCAATCCCTGCCAAGCCGGCCCAAGTCTGAGCGCGGATCAGACCAATGATCTGCTGCTGGGCGGTGGCATCGGTGAAGTCATGGTTGCCGACATCGGTCAGGTAGAAGGTCAAATTCGTGTTGTCATTCTCGCGCCCGTCACTGATGCTCATCTCTGGGAAACCGGCCCTCCAGAACTGCTGAAAAATCTGGATCCGAGACGGTAGCTCTTCGAGAGTGCCGCTCGCGCCACCGGTTTTGCTCTGCGATGAGGGGTCGATAGCTAGCTGAGTCTCAGGGCCGATGGGCCAGCCGGACGAATAGCCGGCGAAGCCGTCGAGGGTATCCGCGTCGTCAGCGACTACGGAAAACCAGCTCATATCGGTCGCCGCTTCGCTGACACTCAGCCCGTTTGTTGCCTGGATGGCGTCGGCCAATTCGAGGGCAGCCTGCGGGTCGTCCAGCCCCGTAAGCTGCAGTTCGTTGGGGAAGGTCAGCTCCAATGTGTGGTCGGCGTCTTGCCCGGCCAATTCCTGATTGAGCGCGGCGATGAGGGCCTGCGCCGATTGCTGGTCGGTTACTTGAGCCGAAGCCGTCAGCTCGACGGCAGGGCCGTTCCCACTGAGTCCTATCGACGTAATCGTGCCGTGCGATCGTATTGCGAACGAGATGTCGTTGAGTAGCTTCCGGTGCTCGGAGCTGCCGGCATCAAGAGAGTAGTGAGCGTCCGGAGAGCCGACACTGATTGGGGTGGTCTCTCCGATACCCGCCGATTCGGCGTCCTCGGCCACGCGCAGCGTCCATGCCAAGGCGTCGGTGCTGTCGTTTAGTTCGACATCCAGTCCATTGCGGTCGATGCTGCCGGAATCGATCCCGGAGACCTGAAGTGCGACCGCAGCGAGGCCGCCGCTGAGTCGTCCTGGGTCGACGCCGGGCAAGGGTTTCTGGATCTCCGTGGCAAGTGGCCCCTGCATAATGTGGGCCGCACGAGAAGACAGCATCGGCTGATCGACGATGATCGATTGGATCTGGTCGTAGGCTGCGCCACAGACTTCCGGAGACAGGTCCAGTGCCAATTTCACCTGGTAACCACCCTTGACGAGGGTCACCTGCTGGACGCCCTCGATGCGTTCGAGTTCGCCCTTGGTGCCACCTTGCCAGGGCTTCATGATGACCAGGACGAGGACGATGAGCGCCAATACGACACTGCCGATGACGATCCAGATCCGCTGTTTCACTTGATCAGTACAGCACCGGACAGTGCCAGGGCGCCGGCGACCGACATCACCGCAGTGGTCACCTCAATGATCGCGCCGAACATATCGCCGCTGAGTCCTCTGAAGGTGCCGACGAGCCGCCGCACCCAGATCATGGACGCGCCGAGCGCGATCACAAGGCTCACGATCAGGGCAGCTGCTCCTGCCCAACCGGTCGTCCACCAGCCCAGGGCCGCCGCAATCACAGCAACGAGTAGCACCTGTAGCACGATTTGAAGGACCGGAGTGATCTCGTGGAAGAGAGCGCCGAAGCCGCCCTTCCGCGCCGGTGGCACACCCGGGCGGGAGGCGACCAGGATCGCTGTGCGCCCGGCCACCGGGGCAAGGATCGCCAATGTCAGTAGCTCGTCGGGTGAGGAGGCGGCAGATAGTGCACCGACCTGGGTGAGCAGGACCAAGACGATCGTGGCGACACCCATCGCCCCGGTGTCCGGAGTATGCATGATCTCCATGGCGCGGGCAGCATCGCGTCCGTCTTTACGGCTGCCGAGAGCCGCCAGACCGTCGAAGCAATCCGCCAAGCCATCGAGATGCATGGCGCCGGTGAGCACCTGCCAGATCAGGACGACCAACACGGCGCCGAAAACGTGCGAGCCGGTCAGCCACAACGCGCCCGCGCCGACCAATCCGGCAATCAGGCCGAACAGGGCGCCGAGGCTGGGGAACCAGCGCAGCGCCCGCCGGGTCTCGTCCGTACCGATCTCGGTGAGGGCGGGCATCGGGATGATGCTGAAGAATCCGGCGGCCAGTGCCAGCCCGAATGGTTTCCGGGCGCGGGAATCCACCGGGGGAATGGTCTGAGTCGGAGCACCCGGTATGCCGCTCGCCTCGGACGAGTCCAACGGCATCTCCGATGCCTGTCGTGCGGTCGGTACGCGCTCTACTAGCGACCGGTCGGAAGACGGGGTGATAGTGATTGAGGAGGTCTCATCGGGCATTGGGTCGATCGATGCAGCGGACGACTCGGGCGAAGGAATGGCTGCAGGATGACCCGGCCCTGGTTCAGAGGCATTGGAGGCAGGAGTGGAACCATCTGGACGAAAACCCGGATCGTAGGTGCCGCTCACTTGATCTTCACCGGGATTCCGGCGGTGCAGAACCAAACCTCGTCCACCGCTTGAGCGACCCGCATGTTGAGGATGCCCATTTCGTCGCGGAATCGGCGGCTGCCAGGGTCGGCCGGCACGAGCCCTTGACCGACTTCATTGCTGACAGCGACGAGCGGACGCGTGGCCTTCGCGAAGGCGTCGACGGTATGGTCAACGGCCGATTTCAGTGTCTCATCGCAGCCCGGCTCGTTCGTCCAGATGCCGGCGGCATCCATTTGACAGGTGAGCCAGACCGTGAGGCAATCGATCAGCAGGGGCGTGTCGGTGTCGTTGCGCAGCTCGGCGGCCAGATCCAGCGTCTCGATGGTGTTCCAATACGAGGGCCGGCGCTCGCGGTGCAGCCGGACCCGCTCGACCCATTCCGGATCATCGGCCCGGACCTCGGAGGTGGCCAGATAGTCGACGGGGGTATCGAGCCCTGCCTGCTGCTCTGCGAAGGTCGATTTTCCGGATCGGGCTCCGCCCAGCACCAGCAGGCGTGCAGTTAGCGGTGTACTCACTCGTCCAGCTTGCCAGATACCGCTGCGTCGGCGTCGCCCGGTCAGCTACCGCGCTCCGAACCCTTGCAGCTCGTTGGGCCCTTTAGACTCCTGATTGGCGAGTTTGCGCTTGCCGTGGCGTTTCTGGGCAAAGACCTTGGTCGCCTGGACGACGTAGCTGATCGCCAGCAAGGTGACCTCGGTCAGGATCTTCGCGAAGCTCGCCCCGATGAGCGGGGTGAGCAGCCACATCAGCGCGAGATTTCCGGCCAGAATGACGATCGCCAACCCGGCGTAGCCCGGAAGTGTCTCGCGCACCGGCAGCGGCTTGCTGCCGGCGAAGACATACTGCCTGTTGACGGTGTAATTCACGGTTGCGCTGACCACTCTCGCTCCGACGACCGAGAAGACCAGTGAACCCGTGAGCCATAGCAGAATGGACAACAGTGAGAAGTCGATCAAGAAACCCAGCAGCGAGCTTCCCATGAAACTCAACAGCGGACGATAGATCAGCCAGGAGTCTCGGACCGGACGGAAGTGGCTAGATGAGTTGTCGTCCAGATAGATGGTCTCGACGGGCACCTGCTGCACTTTCAGGCCTTGTCTGCTGGCGAGCAGCAAAGCCCGGAGCTCATACTCGAATCGGTCGCCGCTGACATCGCACAACCACGTCAACATCCGTGCCGGATAGGCCCTGAGGCCGGTCTGAGTATCGCTGATGGCCATACCGGTGGTCGCCCGGAAAAGCAGCTTGGTCACCGAATTGCCGAACCGGGAACGCAAGGGAACCTTGCCGCTGAATTCACGGACGCCCAACACCATGTCGGCGTCGCCGGCCTCCAGCGCGTCGCAGACTCTCGCGATATCTTCGGGTGTGTGCTGCCCGTCGCTATCCGCGCAGACGACCGGCTCGTCCGGGAAATGCCTGGCGATGTGCTCGAAGCCGGTGCGCAGCGCCTGACCCTTGCCCCAGTTGAAATCGTGGTGCAGCACGGTTGCGCCGAGTTTCTCCGCCGCGGTGAACCAATGGGTGTAGCGAGGCCCCGACCCGTCGTCCACCACCACGACCTGCGCGCCTTGAAGCTTCTCCAATAGGTTCAGCAGCTTACGGTCGGGCTCATAGCTGGGAATGAGGATGATCACGATGACTCCTAGTTTCCGGTGGTCCAGATGATGTCGCTGGTGCCGCGCTCCTTGCCCTCTCCTTGCGGGTTGTTGACGAGTTCGTCGTGGTAGATCATTGCGGTCGAGCCACCGCCATCGAGGTTGTAGGCGACCTGGGCTCCGAGGCTGGAGAACAGCTGGGCGAACTCGGACATCGTCACTCCGCGGCTGTAGCCGGCCGAGCGTCCGTCGACGGCCACCAGTAGGTAGTGATTGGGCTCGATCATGCCGATGCCGGTGCGCGGCTGCTCGCCTTGAATCGAGTGGTTGCCGACATTCGTATCGACCTCCACATCGTCGATGCCCTCCTGAATCTGACCCTCGATCACCAGTCCGGGGCCGAATGACCAGGTCTGCCACACTCTGTTGTCCAGGAGTTCCTGCGCACTGGTGGCCGTCTCGTCGTAGACCTTCATCTGGCCGTCGGCATACAGGGCCAACCCGTTGCGGGCTCCCACATCGCGGAAGGCGATGCCGTTGCGGATGACGATGCCCTCGCTGCGGAATCCGTAGTAGTCGCCGTTGATGGCCAGCGTCGCTCCGACTCGCTCGGCTATCACCGACGGTTCTTCGATGATGTTGAGGCCGTAGGTGTCCTCGGCGAAGGCGGTGCGGATCTGCGTGGCATCACCGGTCACCACGTCGGCGATGTAGCCGGTCACCAGATCGTCGCCTTCGCCCGAGATCCAGGTCGTGATGGTGATCACCGGTTCGGCGGACGAAGCGGTTCCGCTCGGAGTGGCCGACGACTCGAGATCGGACACATTGGTGACTTCGGCATGATCGATGACGAATCTGTCCAGCGCCCAGGCGCTGGCGGTCCCGGTCGCCGCGATGGTTGCGAGGCTGCCGATCAGCATGCCTCGGCGGGAGAGTTTGCGTCCGGTCTTGTCGGTACTCATCGTGGGCCCATCTGGCCTGGGGTCTGGTTGCCGCCCATGTCCTGGCCGGGCATGTCCTGGCCGGGCATTGCGCCACCGGTGCCGGCGGATTCCTCGTCCGCGGTCACGGTGCCGGCGTCTGATCCATCGACCTGGACGGTGTACGAGGTGCCCGAAGTCATACCTTCCTGCGAGAAGACCACGTTCTGCACGTCTTTTTCAGCCGTATAGCTGGCCAGCACGGTGTCACCGTCGAGGATCTCGATCGTCTGACCGGCACTCAGGGATTGGCTGACCATCACCCAGCCCTGCTCGCTGTCCGTCGTGGGTGCGACGGCCATTCCCGAGCTGCCGGCAGCGGTCAACGAGCCACCCGAGATGCCGAACGAGGTGGTGTCGAGCGCACCGTTTCCGTCATTGGTGGGGCCATGGACGACCACAGTTCCACCGTTCATCGTGACGGTGCCGTTGGAGTCGATGCCATCGCCCTCCGCATTGACGGTCAGCTCTCCGCCGGCGATGATCAGCTCGGATCCGTCGCTGGCCTCATTCATACCGCCGCCCATGCCGCCACCGCCTGCGCCTCCACCGGCATCGGTCGGCATGTCGGAAGGCATTCCGCTCGGGGCGGCCCCTCCGTCCGGTGGCGACATCGGGCCCCCATCGGAAGGCATTCCACTCGGCGCATCCGGTCCACCTTGGGGCATCGCGCCACCGTCCTGAGCACCGGTATCGTCGCCTGTTTGGGCAGACTCGTCGGCGGTGCTCTGCGTGGCATTCAGTCCATCGTCGCTGGACGTAACGTTCGAGGTACCGCCGGCGAGGACGATGTTCGCGCCCTCCAGCCCCTCGTAAGAGCTGGCGATCGTCAGCTCTCCTCCGGAAACCAGCAAGTCTCCCTCGGCGTGCGCGCCGTCGTCGCCGGCATTGACGGTGACCGACCCGCCGCTGACGTAGACGTAGCCCACGGTGTCATCGTCCTCGTTGGTTGATTTCAGGCCGTCCTGGTCGGCGGCGACATTGAGCGTGCCGCCCTCGACGATCAGATAGTCCTTGCCGCGGATGCCATCGTCTGTGGCGTCCACGGTGATATTGCCGGCCAAGATGACCAGGCCGCCCTTGCTGGCGATGCCGTCGATATCGGCCTGGGTGGCGCTCACTGCGAGGCTTCCGCTGCCACCGATCGTCAGATCGGCCATCGAGAAGATCGCCGCATCGGGTGCATCGGAGTCGGTTTCGGCATCGCTGTGCGTGGAGGTGTCGGTGATGGTGTTGGTCGACCCCTCGGCCAAGATGATCACGGCTTCGTCCGCCTCGGTGACGATGATCGGCGAGGTTACCGAGGAAGTCATCGTCACGTTGTCGAGCACCAGCTTGACCTTGCCCTGTGCTGTCGAGTTGATCGTGACGGAGTGGTCGGTCAGAGTTCCGGAGAGAATATAGGTGCCGGGCTCGGTGATGCTCACGTCTTCGTCCGCCAAGGTGATGGTGGTCGCTTCGGACGCGTCGTAGTCTCCGTCGTTCGAGTCGGCGTGCGACTCCACGTTGTCGGCGAGCACGTCAGCGTATTTCGTGTACTCGGTGTTCGACCCGACATCTTCGGCCGAGGTACCCGCCCCGCTGCCAGCGCCGGTCAATGACGCATCCGACGAGCTGCAGCCGGCCAGGGTGGCCCCCGCCACGGCGAGGGCCACGATACTTGTGACGATTTTGGGGTGCTTCATGCTTCTCTCGTTTCTGGAGTCGTAAGTTCGATTGAGGGTCATGCGCGGTGCTGATGGGCCATCGGCGCTAGGCCTAAAAGCGTTCGCTGATTGGGCTATGTCAAGTGAGGTGACGAACAAGAGGTGGACTGCGGATCAGACGCCTCACTCCGGGGACGCAGGGACTGTCCTATTGGGTCTGCGGCGCTGTCCTATTGGGCCCGTGAGCTGAGCAGTGGCTCGACGCCGGAACCCATGCGTCCCGCGAATTCGCGACGAATGATGCGGTTCCACTTGAAGGCGGGCAGTTGCGGATTGAGGAGGGCGAGCCCGACGCCGAACTTGCTCATTTGTTGGGGCCGGTGACCGATCGACCACAGCAGCCGATCGGAGGGCGCGGGCCTGGGTGATCCCTTGGTTTCGACGATTGCGTAGTCGTCCAGGGTCAGGGCGGCGGAGTCGTCCGGCATCATGAATTGGAGACCGACGTCGACCGTCATTCGGGAAAGTTCCCCGTTGGCCGAACGAATCTGCAGCGTTCTGCGCGAGTAGTTGGTGGTGAGAGCCGGTCGCATGGTGGCTACCGGCGTGCCGGGGATATTGCGGAACGACAAGGTGTCGGCGATCCAGTGCCGGTTGGACGAGCTGATCGTCTCGGACGAGCCGGCGAGCGGAACCCGGTCCTTGACCGTGGTCTTGCGCGGCCCGCGAGTCTTCACCTCGAGCCAGTGGTCGCCGCTGGAGAGGTAGTCGCGGGTGCGCACTTTAAAGCGGCGGCGGCGTCCGGTTCCGGCATCTGCGTAGCTGCGCAGGTCAGGGGTGTCGTAATAGACCGAGTGATAGCCGAACCAGGTAAGCCCATTGATTTCCAAGATTCGCGAGCAGTATTCGAGGCTTCTGAAGAAGGCGGGCAGCTCTGAGGTTGGCATCAGGTACTTGCGATCAACCCTGGTGAGCATGTTGCTCTGGGCATTGAGTTCGTCAAGGGAGATGGTTTGCCTCATCACAGATTCCCCCTGCCGGTAGAGCGCAGCGCCGGCTCGAAGGGGCCCTGGTAGGTGCCTTGCTGGTAAGGATCGTGGTGATCGATGGCCGTCTCGATCGGTGTGTGCCCACCGATGGATTGCTGCTGGTCGGCCGCTTGGCCGGCACGCTGCTGGTACTGCTGGCGACTCGCGGCCTTCCCGTGATGGTTGGCGGGGCGGAAGCGGGCCTGGACCATCGTGGAGTCGTTGATCATGTCGATCCGGCGAATGGAAACATCGGTTACCGTGCCGTTGACGAGCTGCTCGACCCGGGCCTTGAGGTCGTCAGGATCGGTGATGGCCTTGTCGATGATCATTTCGGTACTCTGGCTGCCGGCCGTGACACGAGGATGATCGCCGATGGCGATTGCTGTCAGGACGAGAGCCATCAGCCCGATGCTCCAGATCAGAGTCGGGCCGCTCAGACCGCCGAGCAGGCCGAGGCTGAGTGAGGCGAAGTAGTACGCGATCTCGCGGTGGCTCAACTCCTCGGAGCGCAGCCGGATGATCGAGAGGACGCCGAACAGTCCCAGGCCCAGGCCGGCGGCGACCAGGCCGACCGACATCGCGGTGGCGACGGCCAGCACACCTATATTGGTGACCAGAAAACTCGAGACCAGTTCTCGCCGCCCTTTGCGAGGCACATAGAAGCACAACATCAACACGGCGATCGCGACGATGTCGGCGAGCATCAGGTACGGATTCATAGTGGACACCTTCCGGGTCTTTTCGGCTTGTGTCCCTATTCATTCGTGTGCGGCTGGGGCTATACCCAGATGGACTTGTGTGCTTGCTGTGAGTGCGCAGGTCGGAGTGGATGCCGAGCCGTATGCGGGACTCGGCGGCAGGTTCCAGGACGAGATGGACGCCGGTCCGCAGGTGGGGTTACCGACCTGGACGTCGATCTGCGACTTGGCTGCCGTCTTGGACACCTAGAAGTATTTGGCTACCGATTTAGATCCTGGCTACCGTTATATCGGCAGCGAAGAGCTATTTCGGTAGCCATGTGCGGAACGGTGACCGAAGCGGCATACGAAGATGTGCACCGAGGGATATTGATATGCGGCTATTGATCGTCCGGCATGGGGAGTCGATCGCGAACCGCGATCACCTGGTAACGGGGCAGTCGCTCAGTGTGCCGCTGACCGATCGGGGGCGGGAGCAGGCAGCGTGCACTGCGGCGCGGATACATGGGCTCGTGGGCGATCGTGTCGTCCAGATCTTCAGTTCGGACGCCTTGCGAGCCCTCTCCACCGCAGAGATCATTGCCGCCGGCCTGTCATCCCGGCCGGATGTGAGACAGACGCCGCTTCTTCGCGAGCAGTATCTGGGTGATCTGGAGGGACGCCCGGTCCGCGAGTTGAGGGCGCTGCCGGTGCCCGACGGGCTCGACATATCGGAGGTCGCCTGGGGTGGGGGAGAGACCATCGCCCAGGTTCATCAACGGATGCAGCGGCTCATCGCATGGCTACGGCCGCAGATCACGGCATCGAGAACATCGAGAGGTCCGGGCGAGGCTGCCTTCCGGCCGAACCTTGAGGTGTCCGAAACCGCGATGCCCGCAGACCGGCAGGCCAACCGGTTGAAGGCGGCGTCGTCGACCGGCGATGGGCAATCCAGCGGCAGCGTCATCGTCCTGGTCGGTCACGGCGACGCACTGTGCGTGTTGCAAGCGGTGCTTGCCGGACGAGACCACCGCCACGTCGATTGGGACCACGATTCATTGCGCAATGGTGAGGTTCGAGAAGCCGATTGTGGACCGTTGTTCGCAGATCGTCGAACACGGATCCGCAAATGAATTGCCCGGGACCGATGATGGCCCCGGGCAATCCTGTTTACGGCGACAGTTCGCTGATCGTCCGATCCGAGGTGTGCGGTGGTCGCGCTCAGCCTGCGGCTACGGCTTCCTCGCTGACATCTTCGGCGTCCACATAGCCCCACATCTCGGGAAGGATGAACTTCGCCGACAGGAAGCCCACGATCGACAAAATGCCGACGAATGCGGTTGCCCAGGTATTCGGTGATGACCGGGAAGACGAACGCACCGAAGAACGACGCGGCCTTGACGAACACATATCCGAAACCGGATGCGGTGGCCCTGAACCGCGATGGTGCTGCCATCGAAACGATGGTCATGCCGTTCGATGCGTCCCAGTAGTGGCCCCACATCAAGATGCAGGCCCCGATCACGAGCAGACTGCCCCAGGCGATCGGTGGGGTCTGGCTGAGGGCCTCATAAGGAGCGATCTTGCCGAGCGAGAACGCGCCGATCATCAATCCGATGAACGCCAATCCGAAGCCCCACATCGATAGGCCTTTGTGGCCGATCCTCGGCAGCATCATCGGCGCGACGAATCCGGAGACGGTGGCCAGGCAGAAGACCAGGGCCGTAACGAGGTTCGAGCCGATGATGTTTCCGGCGCCTGCCACGCCCGCGACGGTCAGAATGAACGGCAGATAGAAAGCCCAAGCCGTGAACTCGGCGCCCTGGCAGGCATTCGAGATCCAGCCAAAGATAGAGGCGCGCTTTTTGATCGGGTCCTTCCAGATCACGCTCAAGAAGTCATGCAGCTTGGGCTTCTCAATGACAACGTCTTCGTTCGGCAACATGTCGAGATCATCGTCGAAGAGCACCTTGCTGGTTGCCTTGGCCTTGACGAATTTGCCTCGTTGAATGAGCGACAGCGGTGTCTCGGGAAGATCGAGCCGCATGATCAGCAAGATGATCGCCGGAACGCAACCCAGCCCGAGAGCGACACGCCACAGGATCTCATCGCTGAAGATACTTGTTGCATACAAGACGGTGATGACGATGATCGCAAAGACTTCGCCCAGACCGAACATGCCTTGCCAACGGGACCCCATCTGTTCGCGTGCACCCTTGGACATGGATTCCATGATGTAGGCGTAGCCATTGGAGATATCGGACCCCAGTGGGATGCCGATCAGCAACCTGATCACGATCAAGTCGATGATGTTCTGTGAGAATGCCTGGGCGATCGACAGGACGATGAACAGCGCCATTGTGAGCAGGAAGACCTTCTTGCGTCCGAGGCGATCGGCGACGACACCACCAAGGAGAGCACCTATGAGTGCTCCGCCCTGGACAGCCGCGGCCACCAGCGACAATTCCACGGCGTTGGGGTTGTATTCGGCTTTGATGAACACGAGGACGAATGAGATCGCATAGAGATCCCACGCCTCGATCAGGATCGTGGAGATCATCATCCAGCCGCCTTTTCGGCTGGACACCGTCCCGGGCTTGTTGAGTAAGACTTGGGTTGCTCGGTCTGATAAGCGACGGATCGTGTCTTGATCCATTGTTCCCTCCTTCGGGCTAATCAGGCATGCCAGATCAGTCGCACGAGGTGGAGGAGGCATCTGAGGGGTGTCTCGCGCCTTGGCTGCCGGTTCGGCAGTTTGTGCGCAGACGCTCCAGGGACTGCACACGAAGACCACAAGCATTGCCGGACGCCGATGTTTCGCCGCTGACCGGAAGACCGCTTGGCAGGTGACCGAGCGATGCTGGTGGCACTTCCGAAAGAACGCTAGGCCGTGAACCGACGCGGCGTCCAATGGTCATATTAAAGTTGAGACAAGTTGTTCTGGGCCACTCGTTGCGCTAGCTGAGCGACGGACCGCCAGGGTTTCCGATGACCCGTTCGCGTAGGCGCATTTGGGTGCCGCGGCGAGACTGCGCACAGGCGACGTCTGCCATGGAATGCCCTTGGGGTCCGAACTCGTCTTGTGTCGAAGAAGCGCGTGCTCACCAGTTGGTGATGGCGCCGTCCAAGGTGCGGGCGACCGGTAGATATGCCTGATCGTAGGGTTGCTCGCGGGCCGCATCCTCGTCGATCTCGACTCCGAGCCCGGGAGCATCGCTTGCCGTCAGATAACCGTCGACCAGCCGATAGCCGGGGGAGAAGACCGTCCCGACCTGCTCCGGGTAGCCCATGTATTCCTGCATGCCGAAAGCAGGGGAGGCCATGCCCAGCTGTACAGACGCGGCCATGGTCAGCGGGGAGACATCGGAGGGGCCATGGGGGGCGCCTTTGACCTGGTAGAGATCGGCGAGATCGAAGATCTTGCGGACGTGCGAGATGCCGCCGGCATGCATCACGCAGGTGCGAACATAGTCGATCCGCTGGTTGATGATCAGATCTTTACAATCCCAGATCGTGTTGTGCACCTCGCCGACGGCCAGCGGCGTCGTGGTGTGCTCCCGGATCAGATCGAAAGCTTCCTGGTTTTCGGTCGGGGTGAGATCCTCCAGCCAGAACAGGTGCAATGGCTCCAGCTCTTTGCCGAGCCGGGCGGCCTGAATGGGTGTCAGCCGGTGGTGCGCGTCGTGCAGCAGCTCGACTTCGTCGCCGATGTGGGCCCGAACCTCGGCCAGCGCCTTGGGCGCATGCCGTAGGTAGGCGGACGAATCCCACTCTTCTTCGAGCGGACGCAGATCCCGCTTGGCGGGCTCGTAGCGCTTGATACCGCGGGTGACGCCATAGACGGTCGAGAGCCCCGGTACACCGGACTGTGCGCGTACGGCACGGAGCCCGCGCCCGAGCACCTCGTCCACCGATTCGAGAAGTTCGGAGGTTTCCCATCCGGTCGCGTGGGTGTAGGCGAGCACTCGGTCACGTACCTTGCCGCCCAGCAACTGATAGACGGGCTGGTTCAGCGACTTTCCCTTGATGTCCCACAGTGCGAGGTCGATGGCCCCGATCGCTGCCATGTTGATGGGGCCGCGCCGCCAGTAGACGCCCCGGTACAGGTACTGCCAGGTGTCCTCAATGCGGTCGGCGTCGCGTCCAACGAGGATGGGCGCCAAATGGTCGCGCAGGTAGGACGCCACGGCGAGCTCGCGTCCGTTCACCGTTGCATCACCCCAGCCGACAACCCCGTCCTCGGTGGTGATCTTGAGCAGCACGTAGTTGCGTGCCGGACTCGTGACGATGACATCGACCTTGCTTATCAGGTTGGTCATTGCTGCCTTTCTGGGAGTGGAACCTTTGGTATTTGATCAGGACTGTACGTAAACGACGCGGTCGATCGGCTTTCCTTCGATCTGGTTGCGAATGTTCTGCGCAATGTCGTGGACACGACCGGTAAATGTCGCACTGGTCACACCGGAAATATGAGGAGTCATCAACACGTTCGGCAGCGTCCAGAAGGGCTTGTCGGCAGGCATCGCATGGCCGGACGAATCGGGATACCTGTACCAGACGTCGATCGCAGCGCCGCCGATAGCGCCATCACGCAGTGCTTCGTAGAAGGCAGTCTCGTCCACCAATGGACCACGCCCGACATTTACTACTATTGCGTCCCTACCGAGCCTGACCAATTCTGAAGCGCCGATAATGCCACGGGTGGAGTCGTTCAGCGGCATACAGATGACGAAGACATCGCTTTCGTCCAGCAGCTGATTGAGGTCGGATTCCGTGCCGAGCCACTCGAGACCGTCCGGCACTCCCGACGAGGCCGTGTGCTTTATCGCGCGGCCCGTCGCACCAAAGGAACGAAAAGCCTGCCAGACAGCTTTGCCGATATGGCCGTATCCGAGGATGCCGACGTTGGTGCCCGACAGAGCCGGGGGCTGCGATATCGACGAGTCGTAGACCGAAGACGCCCAATCACCAGAAGCCAACGCGCGAGATTGCCGGAGAATACCTCGTCGCATCATGATTGCTGCGGCTATCACATACTCGGCGATTGAGGATTCATGGTTAAAGGTGTTTGCAACCGTGCATCCTGAAGGAAGCTGCGTCAGTTCGATGCCGTCGAAACCTGCGCCGCCCACAAGGACCAGCTGAAGCCTCTTGGCATGAGGGGCCATCTCGGCGGTGAACTTGGCCCCGATATAGCAAGTCGCGTACTCCAGCGACGTCAGAGCTTTGGTGCTTGTGGCATTGGTAACCCAATGACACGTAGCTTGATCGCCGATAAGCGATTCCAGCTCGTCTTTATGCTCTACAAGATTCGGATCGCACACCAGGACGTTTATGGGAGAGGCGATGCTGACCATAGTTCTCCTTGTATCTTTGAATGGATACGTCGGACTCCCAGGGTCCGTCGTCGCACGTGGTCTTAAGCTACACCTTAGTCACATCTTTAGCAATAAATACTATCTATATAGTCAACTGATACGGATGGGGATGGCATGCCGTCGGGCAATGTGTTTCACACGGTTCTTCAGCAAGTGGCAATGGAGATCGTGGACGGTCGGCTGGAGGCTGGCGCTCGATTGACATTGTCCGATGTTGAGGAGAAGTTCGGTATTTCTCGGACGTTGGCTCGCGATGTGGTGAAGGCCCTTGAGTCGGTTGGCCTATTGGTCGCAAAACGTCGGGCCGGCATTCAGGTACTTCCCAAGAGCCAGTGGAGCGTGCTGGATGCGCAAGTGATCGAGTGGCGCTTGGAGAGTGATGAAAAACTCGCCCAAATCACTTCACTGACGGAGCTGCGTCGTGGCATCGAGCCAATGGCGGCGGGATTGGCGTCTCAGAGGCGTAGCGATGAACAAGCAGACCAGCTCGTCGCGCTCGCGGACGACCTCAAGGCCCTTGGCGAGCGGGGCCTCGGGCGCTCAGACAAGTATTTGCAGACCGACATCGAGTTTCACAGTTTGCTCTTGGAGGCGTCGGGAAACGAGATGTTGATCGCAATGCGGGGCATGATTGTCGAGGTGCTGCGGGGAAGATCAATCCACGGCCTGATGCCGGTCACGCCTGAACCTGGGGCCCTACTGGACCATTCGCGGATTGCGAAGGCAATCGCCGAGCGCGACGATGTAGTTGCCGAGACTGTGTCACGCCGTCAGATGGACGGTCTGCAGACGGAGCTGTCGTCGTCCGGATAGGACACGATTATCGGGTTCGAGCCGGCTAGCGCTGTCAGCTGAATCGAACCCAATAGTCATGCGGTCTTGCCTGAGTCAGGCAGCGGCGGCCTCGTTGGCGTTTTCGACCATCGCGTATAGCTCCTGGCGCAGATCGTTGGCTGCCACCGATTCGTCGATCAACGGCTTCACGTTCTCTTTGAAGGCGTCAACGTCCACGTCATCGTTGAATTCTACGGCGCTGCCCTCAGCATCGGCAATCGAGGTTGTAACGAACTCGGCGAATAGGTCATTGGCGGTCTGTTGAGCTTGTGGCACCAGGTTGAGCAGAGCTTGGCGGTCTTCGTCACTCATCGCGTCGAGTGCGCTCGTGCTGACGATCAGGTAATCGGGAATCAGCAAGTGGCGGGTATAGGAGTAGTACTTCGCCACCTCGGCATGTTTGAGCGAAGCAAAGACGGTTTCGTTGTTCTCGGAACCATCGAGGACTCCTGTCTGCAGTGCGGAGTAGATCTCTCCAGTATCGAGTGGCGACGCAACCGCTCCCATCAGCTCGATCATTTTCACCTGAGATTCGGACTGCTGGACCCTGATCTTTAGACCATTGAGGTCGGCTGGTTCTCGGATCGGACGGACGCTGTTGTAGATATTTCGAACTCCGGCGTGAACTCCGGTTAAGACTGTCATGTTCTTGCTGTCCTCGAGAGAGGTGTATAACTCCTGCAGCTTGTCAGGTTGGGCCAACACTGCCTCTTGAGCCTCGACGGAATCGAATACGTACGGCAAGTTGAAGACGATGAAATCCTGGTTGAAATTCTCCAAAGTACCGCTGCTTGCCCAAATCATCTCGATAGTGCCGTCAGAGACATTTGTAATGGCTTGAGTCTGACTGCCGAGTTGCTCATTCGCGTAAGGCTTTATCGTGTACCGGCCATCGGTTGCATCGTCCAGCAGCTCGCCGAGCTGCTCGGCGGCCTTGAATTGCGGATGATCCTCTGTCTGATTGAACGCAAGCTTCCAGATGGTTGTTGCGCCGCCTCCGTTGGATGCATCACCGGATCCACCGCAAGCGGTAATACCCAAACAGATGAGACCGATGGTCGCAGCTAATCCCGCTTTGGACAACTTCATGTGGGGGAACCTCCTTGTTTTGCAGATGACTCGCGTCGGGCATCATCAGTGAGCCCGCGACGATTAGTAGTACGTTACATCATAAGTACTATGTAAGATAGCTCAGCGGTCGTCAATGCTGATTCGATCTGTCCTCAGGGGCAAGAAAGCTCGTCCAGCAGTCGTCCCTCACTTCTGGAGCGACAGCCGTGCGTCCGCCAGCAGCAGGTACAGATGAAGAGGGTCTGTTGGAGAAGGCCGGAAGTCGAACCTCTCGTAGAACGCTGCAATGTGTTCATTCAATGCGTGAACCAGCAGTACCCGCACACCTATCCATTCGGCTGCGGCAAGCGTAGAGAGAATGGCATCACGCAAGAGGGCCGCTCCGAGACCACTGCCGTGTGCCTCGCGATCGACGGCGAGTCGGCCCAGCAATACTGCCGGTACAGGACTTGGAGCGTTGCGACGCACTCGGCGAGGCAGGTCGGCATGACCGATTGCGATTGCAGACAAGGTGTAATAGCCGAGGACCGTGGTGTCGTGAGTGTCACAGCAGACGTAGCACCGCGCGAGGTCGGTCACGTGATTGGCCAAAGCTCGATTCGTGAGATACGCGTCGAGGGCTGGCTCGCCGCAGTGAAAATCGGAAAGATCGTCGCTCGTTTTGATCGGACGTGGTGGTAGCGACGGCATTTACTGCTCATCCCACGGCGGCGTGCGGCTCAGCAACGCAGCAAGTTCAGGAAGTCGTTGCGCCGGTCGATCGAGAATCGCCGTGAACTCCTCCCAAGCAGCATCGTCGAGCAAGAAGACGCGCCGATCGGCGAGCGTGTCCTCGGCTTTGTTGATGGCGGCCGATAGTACAAACTCGGTCAGTGAAAGGCCGGAAGCCGCTGCTGCATTGCGGATCAGGGCGTCCTGCTCGTCAGTGAGACGGACGGCAAGTCGCGCGGTCTTGTGGCCGGTTGTCTCCGTCGAAGTGGTCATACATCGAGTGTATGCCTGATGTTGCAACAAATAGGAACTGCTTGTGCTGCGAGCTTCTCGGAGAAGCAGCCAATACGGCCGGGTCGGTGCCTTTGGCAATGGTGTTGGTCGGGGCCGCGTCTGGTGAGACATTTCATGTGCTGCCCGCACGGCTGGAATGTCGGAGGAACGGCTGGGGTAGGTGGCCGGTGGTGTGTGAGCAAGGGGAAGCGTGAGGACCCCGGACCGAACCCGTGCGTTGTCCGGAGCCCTCACACGTTGCTATGTGGGCTAGCGGTTGTAGGCAGGCATTGATCCTTTGAGGGGATCGGTTTGTTCGGTGACTGCTGTCATGAGGTCTTCGGGGAGCGGTCCCTTCGCGATTGAAGCGATATTGGATGTGACATGTTCTACCTTGTCGCCGCCGAGTAGCAGGGCGCCGACGCCGGGCTGTGAGATCATCCAGCGCATTCCGAGCTCAGGTAGGGGCATACCCGCCTCGTCTGCAAGCTTCGCGATGCTGGTGATGGCGCCGAGAACCTCTGGCGTCCAGTAACGCTTCTTGTACATGTCTGCGAGAACGGAGCCCGAGAACCGGCTGGGCGCGGCATCTTCGGCCGGAGGTGCCACGAGCAGGCCACCGGCCAACGGGTTGTAGCACATCGTGACGATGTCGTGTACCTGAGCGAATTCAAACCACTCGTCCTCGAGACGACGCGCGACCAGGTTGTATACGTTCTGGCCGATGATCGGGCGGGGTACTCCGAGTTTAACGGTGAGCTGTTCGATATCGGCGACTTGCCAGGCGGCAAAGTTGGAGACGCCAAGGGATTTGAACTTGCCCTCTTTGTAGAGATCGGCGAGTGCGGCGATTGTGTCGGCGGTAGGCGTTTGCCTGTCTGGTTGATGCAGGTAAAAGATGTCCAGGTAGTCAACTCCTAATCGCCTGAGCGATCCTTCCATGCACGCCCGGACGGACGACGGCGCGAGCGGCGGGTTGCCTTGATCATCTGGGTGCGGCATTCCTGCCTTGCTGGCCAGCACGATCTCGTCCCGGTGCTTTGCCACCAGCGGTGCGATGATGCCCTCAGTGGTGCCCTTGGCGTATCCATTTGCACAGTCGACGCCGGTGATGCCGGCTTCCAGAGCGGCTTCGAAAATGGCCTCGGCGGTGCCGGCATCGGCTGTGTCACCGAATGACATCGTGCCGAGCACGAGCCGCGATAGCGGGACGGCCACATCGTCAATGACAATTGGTTGAGACTCCATTGTTCCTCCTTGTTGTCCATCATGGCAGATGTTGCGCGTTATGCGCAAGAAGTAGCGCAGAACGCGCAGTTTGTGCGATAATGGAGGCATGCCAGAAAGAGCTGGCCTTGTGATCATCGCGGATGACCTCTCGGGCGCATGTGAGACGGCGGCAGTATTCGGTAGCCTGCCGGTGCTGCTGCCTGGCTTTGATGGGGTGGTCCCGGCCGACTATGTGACGAATCTTGGAACAAGGGAGCTGCCTGCGGGCGTGCACCGCACCCAGCTCCAAAAAGCGCTGGCGGCATGCGTTGCGGGCGGAACCTTATTTGTGAAGATCGATTCGTTGCTTCGAGGGCATCTCAAGATGACCCTCACTGAAATCGTGGAGCTTGGCCGGCCGGTGCTGTTTTCGCCCGCGCTGCCGGAGTTGGACAGGCATGTCCGCGAGGGAACGCTTTTCGTCGGCGGCATGCGGCTTGATCAGACCGGTCTGTGGGAGCGGGAACCGCGACCGGCTCCGGCCTGTCTCGCCGACCTGTTGACAGATCTGCCGCACGTCATCACCACAGTGGACAGGTTGGACGAGGTTCTTCGGCCCGGCATTGTGGCCATCGTCGATCTGGAGTCGGCAGAGCAGGCCGCGGTTGCTGCACGCATCGCGGCGCAACATGATGCAGTGTTGGCGGGAGCGTCCGCGCTGGCCAGTGGTTTGGCAACGACGATTCCGCCGTTCGAACCCGCTCTTGATGACCTTGGCCCTGCACGAAAGATTGTCGTTGCTGTCGGCAGCGCTTCGGCGGCGGCCGTTCGCCAGCTCGAGGTATTGACAGAAGCGCTCGGTGCATCCGCGGTTCTCATCACGGAGGAGGGGCCGGCCGACGGCTTGGATCCCTCAACTGGCCTGGCCGTGCTTGCGTTCTCGCACGGCGGAGAATTGTTTCCGGACGCTGGTTCGCTGCTGCTTACCCGCATGAGTGAAGCCGTCGAAAAGCTGGCCGCTCATCAGGATGTGGATATCGTGGTGATTGGCGGGGAGACGGCTGGTGCGGTGTTGCCACGGCTTGGAATTTCGCGGCTTGATGTACTCCGTGAGGTGCATCCGGGAGCTGTCGTCTCTGTAGCCGGGCGCCGACTGGTGGCTACCCGTCCTGGCTCATTCGGCGACGACACGTCCCTTTTACAGATCGTGCAGGCGATAAGAGAAATCAGAAACCCAACCCGAGAGGAACCCTCCGATGAATGAGTCAGCTAGCCTTCCCGTCGTTGCCATCACGATGGGTGATGGTGCTGGTGTCGGTCCCGAGATCACGGCCGTTGCAGCGGCCAATGACGAGATCCGCAGCCTGTGTACGCCCATCGTGATAGGCGATGCCAAACGCTTGGAGACCGCCTGTCGCGTCATGAACGTACCTGCGCCGGTCACGCGTGTGGAAAGCGTTGAGCAGGCCAAGCAACTCGTGGGAGCGATCCCGGTCATCGACCTGGGCTTGTTACCCGAGGATTTGGCCTGGGGTCAGCTCAGTGCAGTCGCAGGTGACGCCGCCTTCCAGTACATCAAGGTGGCTGCCGACCTTGCCGTGGCCGGAAAAGTCGATGCCATCTGCACTGCTCCCCTCAACAAAGAAGCGCTGCACATGGGTGGGCACAACTACCCGGGCCATACAGAGATGCTTGCCGACCTGACCGGCACGCCCGAAGTATCCATGATGCTCACCGCGCCGAACCTGCGGGTGATCCATGTGACGACTCACATCGGGTTGATTGATGCAGTGGCGAAGATCGAACCCGCGCTGGTCAGCCGTGTTATCCGCCGCGGCAATGAGGCGCTTGTGCGCGCAGGTATCGAACGTCCCCACATCGGTGTCTGCGCGATCAATCCACACGCCGGTGAGGGCGGATTGTTCGGCTACGGTGAAGAAGAATCAAAGATCGCGCCGGCCATCGAGTCTGCCCGGGCAGACGGCCTGGATGTCGACGGGCCCCTTCCCGCTGACACTGCCTTCTATTTGGCAGGCCGCGGGGATTACGACCTGATCGTTGCCATGTATCACGACCAAGGTCACGGCCCCGTGAAGGTACTCGGTATCGAGGACGGCGTGAACATCACTGTGGGTCTGCCCGTCATCCGGACATCGGTCGATCATGGAACAGCGTTCGATATCGCAGGAAAGGGCATCGTGCGTCCTGAAAGCATGTTGGAGGCAATGCGCCAGGCCGTAGCCCTGGCCAGCCGTGAATGAGGCTCATTTACTCGTTAGAGTGGGCGCAGTTGATCGGAAGGTGCGCCCATGAAAGCGTCTCAACGCCGGGAGGAAATACTCAAGGTCGCGGGGTCCAATGAGGGGCCCGCGAGCGTCGAGAATCTGGCTTCACGCTTCGGCGTGACAGCTTCGACGATCCGGCGAGACCTGGCCAGACTGAGCGCAGAGGGAAGTCTCGCACGAACCTTCGGTGGCGCGATGGTAGTGCGCGAACGCGAACAGCCTCTACGCGAGCGATCCCGAGAGCACCACGCGGCGAAGTCGGCAATCGGACGATGGGCAGCCTCCACGGTGCGTGACGGAGACGCCGTGCTATTGGATGCCGGAACAACGACGGCAGAAGTCGCGCGCGCCCTCACCATACGAACCAGACTGAGTGTGGCCACCACAGGATTGACACCACTGGCGGCGATTTCGGGAGTCGAAGGGATCGACGTGGTCTGCCTCGGCGGACGGCTTCGGGAAATCAGCCAGGGGTTCGTGGGCCCCCTCACGGAGGCCGCGCTCGAATCAATGACCTTTGATTCAGTGTTCTTCGGGGCAGACGGTGTAACCGCAGAGCGTGGGGTTTGCGAGGCAACGCTCGAGCAGACACGGCTCAAAGAACTGATGTGGCGATCCAGTCGGGAGACCTATGTCGTGGCCCATGCAGCGAAGATCGGACACGCGCCCTTCCACGCCTGGATGAGGATGCCCAAGGACTGGACACTGATCACAGACGATCAGGTCAGTGACAGCCAACTCGCGCCATTCCACGAGCGCAACATCGCCGTCGTCGTAGTCAACGAAGACGGCATGCAAGTGCGCTGATCGCGAGGCTTGCCATCTGATGGTCGAGTGTGGGTACATGTTGGCCCGCATGAGCCTGAAATTGGCAGAGCCAGCTCCGACGTGTGGGCACGAGGTTGGTGAACATCTTGGCGGAGACCTGCGCAAAGAATGCGTGAATCACGCAATCAGGAAATTGTCTAGGGGCGCTCTTGCGCGAACCGCGCAAGTGGGGGCATACTGAATGCACGACGCGCGCAATTTGGATTGCTGTGACTGCCGAACGCCGATGCTGGCGGGTCTGTAGGTGTGTGGTCCATCTGTAGCGGTCCGAACTCGGGAGTCGATGAAGTTAACGTTCGGCTCTTTTGCCAAGTAGATCTCACAGATACAAGGAATCGATGATGAGTTCCTCGAACCCCTCAACCAACCGTCAGGGAGCGCCGGAGGCGCTTCGACGATCCGGTAAGAGTCATGTCCGTTGGGTGGTCTTGGTGGTCCTGTCTTTGGGGATTGCCTTCAACTATATTGACAGGACTGCTCTGAGTGTGGCTATGCCAGCGATTGCAGAACACTTCAACCTGAGTGATGAGACTCAGGGGGTTTTGCTCTCGTCGTTCTACTGGAGTTATGTCCTCTTCATGATCCCCGCAGGCTGGCTCGTCGACAAATATGGCGCGAAAGTCGTCTTTGGGCTGGGCAGTCTGGTCTGGGGAGGAGCCACCATAGCTCTCGGCCTGGTCAATAGTGTTGGAGCCCTATTCGGTCTTCGGTGGGCAATGGGTGCGAGTGAAGCGCCTTCGTACCCCGCCGCATCAAGCGCGGTCAGGGACTGGTTCCCCAAGGGTGAACGCAGTTTCGCTTCGGGCACGTATAACAACGGATCGAAGGTTGGCGCCACACTGGCTGTTCCGTTGGTCGCGATCATTATTGCCCACTTCGGGTGGCGGGGTGCATTTGTAATCTGTGGTGCGCTTGCCGCTGGCTTCGGAGTTTTCTGGTTGTGGTATTACCGCCATCCAGAGGAGCACGTGAAGTTGTCGCAGTCCGAGTATGAGCACATTCAGGAAGAGCAAGAGGAGAACACAACAACTGAGAAGGTCAAACTGACATCACTGCTTGGAAATCGAACTGTTCAAGCGATGTGCGTCGGCTTCTTCGCGGTGAACTTTGTTTCTTACTTTTTCTTCACCTGGTTCCCGACGTATCTCATTAACACCTTCCATATGACGATACTCAAGTTCGGATTCGTCGGCATGCTGCCGGGTATCGCGGCTATCGTGGGAGGATTCATTGGTGGTGCTTGGTCCGATCGTTTGTATCGATCCGGTAAATCCGTCACATTTGCGCGGAAGGTTCCCCTCGTTGTTGGCCTCTTGGGCAGTTCGGTCATCGCACTTGCTGTCTTCACCACCAACGTGTGGGTGGCTCTTACGCTTCTCTGCCTTGCGAATGCCTGTGCAACAGGAGCAGGATCCGTCTTGTGGGCGCTTCCTACGGATGTCGCACCCACCCGTTCAACTGTGGGAACAATTGGCGGAATACAAAATGGTTTCGCCAATATAGCAGGGATTATTTCACCGATCGTCATTGGAATTATTATCGGGCGAACAAACTCCTTCGTGGCACCGCTTCTCGTTGCCGGTGCCGTGGCGATAATTGGGGCTCTTGCATACGCAGTTTGGCTTCCGAAGGTTGAGCCAATCAAGATCAAAACGTCACTATCTGCTAGCTCGCCAATTGCTGAGTGAATGTAATTAGACGTGAAAGGAAATGTAAATGCCTAACGATTCAGACCTCACCATGTCAGAACTCCTCAAGGATGCCCCAAAGAACTGGGGCCGCTGGGGAGAGGATGATGAATTCGGTGCTTTGAACTTCCTCGACGCGTCCGAGGCGCTTAGAGGCGTCGCGTCCGCGCACTCGGGCAAGGTTTTCACTCTCCAGACGCCCGTCGGCACAGACAAGGGAGATCCTGTCACTTTGAGCCGGCACGGCGCCATCAGACGCCAGACGGTCGACGTCAACTCATTCCGAACCGGAGATCGTGACATAAATCCTGGGGGCTCAAAGTGGGCAGATGACTACTTCGAAATGTTCTGCCAAGGAACCTCTCAGTATGACGGGCTAGGCCATGTTTGGTACGACGAGCAGATCTACAATGGCTATTCGGCCGAAACTACGGCAGGCGGATTGTCGAAAGCCAGCGTAGCGCCCGTCGGCCGACATGGAATCGTTGGCCGTGGCGTACTTCTGGACATGGCCCGTTATCGAGACAAGGAGTACTTGGACCGCTTCGAGACTTTTGGCCTCGACGACCTTCTTGAATGCGCCAAAGAGCAAGGCGTTCAGATAGAAAAGCACGACATTATCTTGATAAGGACGGGCTGGATTCCCAGCTACTTCCATCGCGATCCCGAAGAATATTTTCATCCATTCTCAGAACCGGGACTAGTGTACAGTAAGGAATTGGTCGAGTGGTTCCATGATATGGAGATTCCCAATTTGGTTACTGATACTATGGGGAATGAAATAACTTTCGATCCAAATAACGGGTTCAAATTGTTGCTTCATGCTGCTCTTATGCGAAATTTGGGAGTGACGATGTGTGAGCTCGTAATGATGGACGAGCTTGGTGATGACTGTGCAAAGGATGGGCAGTATACGTTCTTGTATGCGGCGGCCCCGATCGTTATCGAAAAGGCATCCGGCTCACCAGTGAATCCGATTGTTGTGAAGTGATCTGGAGAAGGCGAGGTAAGCGTATCGTGAGCCGCATACAGGTGACTGTCCCCGCGCTGTCGGTTTACTCATTACTGAGCGCACTCGGAATTGAGATTGGTTAAGTCATGGCAGAAGTTCTCGTATTATCGGCCAGTTTCGGTCAATGGTCGACTAGGCCTGGTGAGTTACTCAAAGAGGCAGGAATAGATGTCCGTTATCCGGTGGCGAAATCCTCGCTAACGTCGGAGCAGTTGCAGGCCGAGATTGGCGACGCAGACGCGATGATCGTTGCGTTGGATGATGTTGACGCCGCCGCTATCTCGGCGGGGCGGAACCTTAAGGTGATTGCCAAGCATGGCGTGGGTGTCGACAACATAGATGTGGACGCCGCGGCGCGCGCAGGGGTGGTAGTCGTAAATGCGCCTGGTGCAAACAGTTCCGCGGTTGCAGATCTGGTGTTCGGATTGATGCTTGCCGTGCAACGTCACATCATTGATGCGCACGAGTCGCTCGTCGAAGGCAGATGGGATAAGTTCCATGGGCCCGAATTGGCCGGAAAATCGCTCGGTATCTGTGGCTTTGGGCGAATCGGAAGGGAAGTGGCGGAACGAGCACGTGGCTTCTCTCTGGATTGCTTGGCGTACGACCCGTACCTTCCGGATCAGGTCTTCGATGAGAATGGTGTGAAGCGGGTAACGGCGATCGAAGATTTGGTTGAGCAATCGGACATCGTCACTTTGCATCTGCCAGGAGGGGATGGACGACCGCTCATCGATGAAGCGATGATCGATCGGATGAGACCCGGAGCGGTCCTTCTGAATGCTGCACGCGGAGATCTTGTGGACGAAGCGGCCGTCTCACAAGCGCTGATTTCGGGCAGACTGGGCGGATACGGCGCGGACGCATTCGCTCATGAGCCTCCGGTTGATAGCCCGCTCCTGACTTCGCCGAATGTTGTATTGACGCCGCACATCGGTGCCTTCACAGATCGAGCGAACGAACTCATGGGTGTGGCTGTCGTCCAAGACATTGTTGCTGTGCTGGAGGGGCGGCCGCCGCTGCATCCAGTTATTTCCGATAACACCGAGCCAAGGAACAAGTGATGGAGACTAGTGAGATCCGCGGAATCATCCCCGCGATGGTGACCGCGTTCAATAATGACGAGTCTATAAACGAGCAGGAGATTCGGGTACATACTCGCCGCATGCTCGATGCCGGAGCCCATGGCTTGTTCCCGGGTGGAACCAACGGTGAGTTCTACGCGCTGACCGCTGACGAACGGCTGCAAGTTCTGGAGATCGTACTCGACGAGGCCGACGGAAAAATACCTGTGTATGCAGGGACAGGAGCAGTCACGACACGTGAAGCGATCGAATTGTCGATCAAGGCCGAAGCAGCCGGTGCAAGTGCGCTCTCGGTCATCACTCCCTACTTCGCGGCGGCATCGCAATCAGAATTGGTGACCCATTTCACCCGTGTGGCAGAGGCTGTCTCGATTCCCGTGATCTTGTATAACATTCCCGCCCGAACGGGGAACAGCATCGCACCAGCAACCCTGGGTGAACTCTCGAAGGTTCCGAACATTGTCGGAGTGAAGGATTCTTCCGGGAATTTTGACAACCTGCTGCAATACCTCGCGCAAGTTCCCTCTGACAAGGACTTCGCTGTTCTTTGCGGAAACGACTCTTTGATTCTGTGGGCGTTGATGGCAGGGGCAAGCGGTGCAATCACCGGGGTTGCGAACGTCTATCCGGAGACAATGGTCGGAATTTATGAGGCATGGGAATCGGGCGATCAAGGAAAGGCACGTGCACTGCAAGATTCGATACGTGCATTCCGCTCGGTATTCAGGCACGGGAATCCGAATACCGTGGTCAAACTGGCGACGAACCTTCTTGGTCGTCCTGTCGGGCCATGTCGAGCACCATTTTCAACGTTGCCGAGCGCCGGCGAGGCAGAGTTGCGCGACGTGTTGAAAGCAGACACAGCTCGCGGCATGCGCTGAACCGGGCAGTGAACAGTTGGGCCGGCACCTTCGAAAGGGTGCCGGCCCAAGCCGTTGTGTTTCAAATGATCAGATCTGGTAATACAGGTCGAACTCGTAGGGGTGCGGACGCTGACGCAGGGCGTCCAACTCGTCGCGCTTCAGGCCGATCCAGGTGTCGATCAGGTCGGGAGTGAAGACATCTCCGGCGAGCAGGAAGTCCTGGTCAGCCTCAAGCGCCTCAAGGGTCTCTTCGAGAGAGCCGGGAACCTGCTGCACCTGGGAGTGCTCTTCCGGAGGCAGCTCGTAAAGGTCTTTGTCGACCGGGGCCGGCGGCTCGATGCGATTCTGGATGCCGTCAATGCCTGCCAGCAGCAAGGCTGCGAACGCCAGGTACGGATTGGCAGACGGATCGGGGCAGCGGAACTCGATGCGCTTGGCCTTCGGATTCGATCCGGTGATCGGAATGCGGATACAGGCCGACCGGTTACGGGCCGAGTAGACCAGGTTGACCGGTGCCTCGAAGCCGGGCACCAGCCGGTGGAAGCTGTTGACCGTCGGGTTGGTGAACGACAGCAGCGCCGGGGCGTGCTTCAGCAGACCGCCGATGTACCAACGGGCGACGTCGGCCAACTGCGCATAGCCGTTCTCGTCGTAGAACAATGGCTTGCCGTCATTCCAGATCGACTGGTGGCAGTGCATGCCCGAGCCGTTATCGCCGAAAACCGGCTTCGGCATGAAGGTCGCGGACTTGCCGTTTTGGTAAGCCGTGTTCTTGACCAGGTACTTGAACTTCATGACGTTGTCTGCGCTGGTCAGCAACTCATCGAAACGCCAGTTGATCTCGGCCTGACCGGCGGCACCGACCTCGTGGTGGGCGCGCTCGATGATCAGGCCGGAGTTCTCACAGTACTGGACGATCTCGTCGCGCAGGTCGCCGTAGTGATCGGCGGGAGCCACGGGGAAGTAGCCGCCCTTGGTCTTCACCTTGTATCCGAGGTTGCCGCGCTCTTCTTCGCGGGCACTGTTCCAGCCGGCAGACTCTGCGTCCACCGAATAGAACGAGCTGTGACCGTTGGTCTCGTAACGTACATCATCGAAGACGTAGAACTCGGCCTCGGGGGCGAAGTATGCGGTATCGCCGATGCCGGTCGTCGCCAGGTAGGCCTGAGCCTTCTTCGCGATGTTGCGCGGGTCGCGGCTGTAAGGCTCCTTGGTCAACGGGTCATGGACGAAGAAGTTGACGATGAGGGTCTTCTTCTTGCGGAAGGGATCCACGTATGCGGAGGTGGGATCGGGCATCAGCGCCATGTCGGATTCGTTGATGGTCTGGAAGCCGGTCACCGAGGAGCCATCGAAGGCCAGCCCCTCCTCGAAGACTTCGGGCCCGAACGAACCTACCGGCACAGTGAAGTGCTGCATCACTCCTGGCAGGTCGCAGAAGCGAACGTCGACATTTTCGACGTTCTCGTCCTTGATGTACGCCAAGAGATCATCGGCGCCTTGGAACATAAGGTCTCCTTCAGTTGAACGACCGGCGTGTCCGGCCCGCTGAACCTTTGAACGCGTTCACGCTACCCAGTCAATCTAGCGGAGGTGTTGCGCCGATGTTTCGGGAATGTAACGTCTGGCTACAGATCGAAGCTGAAGCTGAGCTGCACTTTGTCGCCGCGGAACAGCACCCTGGAGTATTCGTACGGGCGCCCGGACGCGTCGAGAATGGTGTCTTCCAGCGAGAGCACCGGATCGCCTCTGCTCAACTTGAGACGTTTCGCGACCTCCGCGCTCGCTGAAACCGACTCGAGTCGTTCGTCCACATGGTTCATCGACAATCCGTAGTGATCAGCGAGAACCACGCACAACTGGTTCGAGGCGAGGTCATGCTCGTTGAGTGTTGGCGCCAATTCGAGGGGGACGAAGGAGTAGTGCAGAGAAATCGGCACGCCATCAGCGCTGCGGACCCGCTCGACGGCGAAGACCTGTTCGGCGTCGTCAAGGTGCAGATGTTCTCGCACCGACGGACTGGGAACCGTCGGAGCATTGGTGATCAGGCGTGTCGTGGTGTGGAATCCGAGGCTTTCCAACTGTTCGCGGACGCCCCGGTAGGCGGGGGATTGGGTCTCGATCTTCTTCTCGGCAACGAACGTGCCCTTGCCTGCGACCCGGACGAGCAACCCGTCTTCGACAAGCCTGGTGAGCACTCCACGAACCGTCATTCGTGAGACGCCGAGGGTGCGGTTCAGTTCGTTTTCGGACGGGATACGAGCCCCCGGTGACCACTGGCCGCTCGAGATCTGCTGGCGGAAGATGGATTCGAGCTGCGCATAGAGCGGGGTAGCGGAGTCGCGGGAGAGCTCTGCGGCTGATGGCTCAATGCTGGTCGTCACTATCGGTCTCCATGCGTGCTGGCTCCAGGATCGCTGCGAGCATGCAGACCAGATCGCATCTTTATGTCTCGTCTGCGTGGGCTTTCAACGGCATACACGATACCCGGCATAATCGTGACGCCGCGTGAGTCCGATCGGGAGCGAGCGGCCCGTCGACACGCTGGATAATCACGATCCATACTTGTATAGTCAGGTATAGGAGCTTCGGTCAGCGGGATCGGAATCTCCTCATAAAGACGCGACGAAGAACCAACGCATTGCGAGACGCGCAAAGGGCGACCCGGAGCGTCCTAAGCCGAGTACAACCTTGGGAATTTCAGGAAGGGGACGTGACAATGAAGTCAACATCGACTCTCGCCATGGTGAAGGCAGCCCAGAGGGACGGCTACGCGGTTCCTGCCTTCAATGTGGTGGACAACTTAAGCCTCACCGCGATCGTCGCGGCGGCCAATCAGGCGAAGTCTCCGGTGATCCTGCAGGCATCGGTCAAAACCGTGAAATCGGTCGGCGTGGGCCTGCTGACCGCGATGTATCAAGCAGCGATAGCCGACTCTGCGGTGCCGGTCGCGCTGCACTTGGATCACTGCCCTGATCGGCGAGTCATCGACGATGTCGTCGAGGCCGGATGGTCATCGGTGCTCTTCGACGCTTCGGATCGCGACTTGACGAAGGCCATTCAGGAATCCCGCGAGGTGGCCGAATCGGCACACGCTCGTGGCCTCGACGTCGAATCGGAGATCGAGAACATCGTCGGCGCCGAAGACGGAGTCGGGTCAGACGTCATCGCGCACGCGTATGATCCGGCGACAGTGGTGAAAGCGGCAGGCACAAGCGGAATCGACCTGATCGCCCCGCAATTGGGCACGGCGCACGGCGTCTATCACGGGCGTCCGAAACTGCTTCCGGAGCGGGTGCGCGAATTCCGTGCTCTCACGGATAAACCGATCGTCCTGCATGGTGGATCAGGTCTCACCGAACAAGAATTCAAGTCGTTCATCGAGGCGGGGGTGTCGAAGATAAACATCTCTACCGAGCTCAAGATGACTTACATGAAATCGGCATTGACATCGCTGCAAGACGCCGAACGGGATCAGAAGTGGGATCCTCCGACGTTCTTCGCCGATGTGGACGAGAATATCGGCGCGATGGCAGCGCATTTCTTCGAGATCTTCGGATCTGCCGGGAGGGCATGATGTCCGAAGGGCTGTTGATCTTCGATTGCGATGGGGTGCTCGCCGACACCGAGCGAGATGGTCACCTGGTCGCGTTCAACCAGATGTTCGACGAACTCGGCATTCCGCTGCACTGGTCGGACGACGAGTATGCGAAGCTCGTGCATATCGGCGGCGGCAAAGAACGCCTGGCCAGTGTCGTAACCCCGGACGTCCGAGAGCGACTGCGGCTCCCCGCGGACGACGAAGAATTGCGGCAGGTGCTGGCGCGGTGGCACCAGGTCAAGACACGGCGTTACAAGGAATTGGTGGCGAGCGGCGCACTGCCCGGTCGTCCAGGAGTCAAACGGTTGATCGCAGAAGCCCTGCGGGCCGGATGGAAGGTCGCCGTCGCGTCCACGTCGGCCCATGAGTCAGTGGTTGCGGTGCTGCAGCAAGTTGTGGGCGCCGACTTGGCCGAGCAGGTGCACGTCTATGCCGGAGATATCGTCCCGCATAAGAAGCCCGCGTCCGACATCTATCGCTATGCGCTGGATACCCTGGAGTTCGAGCCGCAAGATGCTGTGGTGATTGAGGACAGCGGCATCGGCTGCCAGGCGGCGACAGCAGCCGACATCGCCACGATCGTCACCGTCTCCTCGTACACGAAAGACGATGACTTCACTGGCGCGAGTCTCGTGCTATCCGATCTGGGTGAGCCCGGACGCCCGGTGACGGTGCTAGCGAATTCGGCAAGGGTGCCTGTCCCTGAGTTCGTGAATGTCGCTACCTTGGACGCGGTCCGGGAACAACGCAGCTAGGCGTCACCGAGGCTGGTGCCCACTGCGCGGGCCGCCTTTACCCAGGGGTGATCCGAAGGGACGTATTTCACCTTGCCGGCGACCTCTTTGAGAGGGATTGTTCCGGTCTCGGTACCTTTCGCGGTCACCATGATGCCGAACTGTCCTGCGTCCACGAGCTCGGCACCCTTGGTGCCGAGCCGGGTGGCCAACAGACGATCTTGAGCACATGGGGTGCCACCTCGCTGCACATATCCGAGGATGGTGACCCGGGACTCCAGACCGGTGGCATCTTCCAACTGGGTTGCCAGCTTAAGGGTGTTATCACGCATCGAACGTTCCAGGTCGCGTTTGGCCTTCTTCGCTGCGGCCTTCGTCTCGGGACTGGAGGCTTCATTGACGAGTGCCTGGGCTCCGGACATCGCCATCGAGTCGGTTTGATTGCGCGCGCCCTCTGCGACGGCTATCACCGAGAAGTTGAGTCCCTCCTTGCGTCGCTGTTCGACGGCCTTGACTATCACATCGACGTGATAGGGCACTTCAGGGAGCAGGATGATGTCGGCACCGCCGGCGATGCCTGAGCCGAGTGCCAGCCAGCCGGCACGATGACCCATGATCTCGGCCAGGATGATGCGGTGGTGAGAGTGCGCTGTCGAATGCAGCCGGTCAATCGCGTCGGTGGCGATCTCCAACGCCGTGGAGAAACCGAACGAGTCGTCGGTGCCGACGATGTCATTGTCGATGGTCTTCGGCAGATGAAGAACGTTGAGGCCCGCCTTGGAAAGCTTGTATGCATTGCGTGCAGTGCCCCCGCCGCCAAGCGTCACGAGCGCATCGAGTCCGAGCTTTTCGTAGTTCTGGACGATGGTCGGCACCATGTCGCGAGTCTCGCCGTCGACGATCATGCGGTCAACCTTGTCGCGGCTCGTGCCGAGGATCGTGCCGCCCACGGTGAGGATGCCTGACAGTGCTCGACCATCCAGCGGCACGTGGCGATTCTCCGCCAGCCCACGAACGCCGTCGTTGAAGCCGATCAGTTCCATGCCATGCTGACGGATGGCGGCCTTGCCGAAGCCGCGGATCGCCGCGTTGAGGCCAGGGCAGTCTCCACCGGCGGTGAGGATTCCGATCTTCTTCTGCTTCGTGGGCATGCTTCCTCCTGTGTCGCTTGCGCCATCTTGTCACGTTTGACGCAGGCTTCGTAGGGTATCCGGGTCATCCATCTGGCCGGGTCAACAGATCACAGAAGTGACTGCGGCAGCCGGACATGGAAACATCTCGCCGCCTTCCGTGAACCGGTGGACTCATGTGTCCTGCGTCAGCGCGGCCGGACAACGCACATCACTCGTGAATCGGCAGCTTGACCGGCAGGCCAGATTTGGTGCTGCGGTAGATCGCCTGGATCAGCTCGACCGTGCGGCGGCCGGCCAGCCCGTCGACGGCAGGTTCGCGTCCGGTGGCGACGGCGTCCAAGAAGTCCGCGATCTGCAAGGAGTGGTAGTAGGTATTGGTGTCGACGGTGAAGAACGATTCCTCGTCGTGTTTGCGGTACTCGGCCTGCTTCTCCTCTTCGCCGGCGACGGACCACAGGTCGTTGTACGGTGCTTCGGTGATCTCGGTCATACCCGCGATGAACATGGCGCCGCCGTCGGTTTGGACGCCGACCGACGCTCCGTTGCTACCGTGGACGTGCACCTTGCCATAGAGCGCCGGGTCTTGGCTGTTGGAGACCAGGATCGTGCCGAGACCACCGTTCTTGAACTTGACCGTCGCGACGGCGGTGTCGTCCACCTCGATGTAGGGGTGGTTGAAGTTCTTCCAGACGCCGTAGACCTCCTCGGCCTCGCCCATGTACCACAGCAGCAGGTCGAGCTGGTGGGGTGCCTGGTTCACCAGCACTCCGCCGCCCTCGCCGTCCCAGGTGCCACGCCAGGCGTCCGACTCGTAATAGGCCTGGTCGCGCCAGCCCAGCATGGTGACCTGACCGAGGATCGGTGTGCCGATCTTGCCGTCATCGATGGCCTTGCGGATGCGCCGGCTGGGCTCATAGTAGCGGCGCTGGACGATGGTGCCGACCTTTCGTCCGTTTTGCTCGGCCGCATCGAGAATCGCTTCGCAATCGGCGAGCGAGGACGCCAACGGCTTCTCGATCAGCACGTGCGCGCCATTTTCAAGGGCGGGAATCGCGACCGCGGCATGCGCGGGATGCGGCGTGCAGACGCATACCACATCGACGTTCTGCTCGCGCACCATCTGGGCGACATCGGTATAGGCCTTCACTCCGTACTGATCGGCGAATGGCTGAACGTGGGTGGGATTGCGTCCGGCAACTGCGACGAAGTCGGAGTGCTCCAGGTCTTGCAGCACTTTCGCGTGATAGTGCCCTACTTTTCCGCCTCCGATGACAGCGGTCCTCAACGTCGCCATATGCATCCCTCACTAGGGTCTTCTTCTGCCCTTCACCGGTGATCGTCACGGGAAGACCAGCAGGAACTTCCTATATGACCCTAGCAGTATGGGCACGCTCATGAACCGGCCCTTGAGGCATATCACGAGGCGCGAAGTAACTCCAGACGACCTGAAGGCGTCATGCAGCGAACCTTTCGGAGGGTCCGTAGCGTGGACCGGTGACGATTGCGTCCCGTAAGCCGGTCTGACGAGTAGACCAGTTGATTGGCTGCGCCTTCAGTGAGGCCGGTCGTTGCTATCGTGGATGCACTTCTCCTGGGAAGACGACGAACGAGCCGATCTGAAGGAGACGATGACGATGCCCATCACGACGGTGCTGGCCGTGCTCGGGCTGGCGGTTCTCGACATGCTCAGTCCGGCCTTGATCGCGGTCACGTTGTATCTGTTGCTCGCGCGTCCACGCCGAATGGGCTTGCTTCTGATCGTCTACCTCGTGACAGTGGCGGTTAGCTATTTCCTTCTCGGGGTGGTGCTGATGCTCGGGCTGGGGGCGCTGGTCCCGGCCATCGATCCGACCGTGGGTGCCTGGATTCAAGGGACGATCGGCGTCGGGCTGTTCATCGCGAGTTGGTTCATTCCCACCAAACCGCGTGAGGGACGCAGCCCTGAGCATCCACGATCTTTCACCGTGAGATCCATGGTGATCTTGGGGCTGGACACCTGGCTTTTCGAGTTCTACACGGCCGTGCCGTACTTCGGTGCCATCGCGATCATGACGTCGGCCGGACTGCCTGCGGCATCGTGGCTGATACTGCTCGGGGCGTATGTGATCGTGATGGTGCTGCCGGGGATCGTGCTTTTCATTGCTTGGGCACTGTTGCGTTCGCGCATGACCGAGCGTTTCGAACGCTGGCAACGCAAGATCGAGACGAGCACAGGTTCGGCGCTGAGCTGGATCATCGGCATCGCGGGCGTGCTGATCTTCTTGGACGCGCTGCCCAGCGATCTGGCAGTGGTGTTCGGCTGATCCCGCCATCGGCGGAACGCGGAGTATCAGGCTTGTCCGGTGAACGTCAGGTAGATCAGCCCAAGATTGAGCGCAACGATCGCGGCGACGAGAATCACCGTGGTGATGTGCAGGAGAGCTTGTCGCCGAAGCCGCCGATGAGGAACCGGACCCAGGTCTCAGCCTTGCCCGGTGAACGTCAGATACAGCAGGGCAAGATTGAGCGCGATGATCGCAATGACCACGATCGCGGTGGTGACGCGTAACGGGACCTTGTTGACGAAGCCGCCCATCAGTGACTTGTTGCCGGTGAGCTTGGCCAGCGGAATCAGCGCGAATGGGATACCGATCGACAAAAACACCTGGCTCAATACCAGGGCCCAGGTGGGATTGATGCCTGCGGCCAGAATGACAAGCGCCGGAATGATTGTGATGGCTCTGCGGGCCAGTACCGGAATGCGTATGTGAAGCAGCCCGGCCATGATCGACGCGCCCGCATAACAACCCGCAGATGTGGACGCAAGCCCGGATGCCAGCAACCCGATGCCGAAGATGACCCCGACCACCGGACCCAGAGCAGCCTGAATGGCGGCATGGGCACCTTCGATGGTCTCCGTGCCGGGTACGCCGGGCAGCGAGGCCGCGGCCAGCAGCAACATGGCGATATTCACGCCACCGGCCACGAACAGCGCGAGCAGAACGTCGACGCGGGTCGCCCGCAACAGATCGCGCACGCGTCCGGAATCTTTGGAGACCCCGTGACGATCCTTGACCAGCGACGAATGCAGATAGATGGCGTGCGGCATCACGGTGGCGCCCAGCATGCTGGCGGCCAGCAAGACCGTTTGGGACCCCTGGAACCTCGGCACCAAACCGGCGGCAGCCTCACCCCAATCGACGTGGCTGAAGAACAGACCACCGACGAACCCGATGGTGATGATGACCAGCAGACCCATCATGACGAATTCGAAGGGACGCTGACCGTTACGCGATTGCACGGCGAGCAACCCCATGGAGACCACACCGATCATGATTCCGCCTGGCAGCAACGGAATCCCGAACAGAATCCATAGCGCGATCGCTCCGCCGATCACCTCGGCGAGGTCGGTCGCTGCGGCGACGAGCTCGGCCTGCGCCCAGTACAGCAAGCGCCCCACGCGGGGCAGCCGGTCGCCCAAAAGTTGCGGCAGGCTGCGTCCGGTTGCCAGCCCCAGCTTGGCGGACAGATATTGCACGATGACGGCCATGATGTTGGCCGCAACCAGGACCCACACCAGCAGATAGCCGTATTGGGCGCCCGCAGACAGATTCGCAGCGACATTTCCCGGATCGACGTAGGCGATGGCGGCGACGAAGGCGGGCCCGAGAAGTGAGGCGAGGTGTCGCTTGGGGTGCACCGCAGGCCCGCCCGGCGTCACCTGGGTTGTGGTCATGGATGCGCCTCCCGTCATGCCTTCATCCTTTGATCAGGCTAATACCAAAAGTTCGGCACGCCAAACTTTGTTGTTTCGGTATTTCAATCGCTCAGACTCAGGTGTGCTGTGACGCAAAAGCTGGAGCAGTACGTACTATCGAGGCATGTCGGTTTCTGCTCTGTCTGCCAGCACCCAGAACTATCTCAAGGTGATCTGGGGCCTGCAGGAGTGGACCGACGGCCCGGTGACAACGACCGATATTGCCGAAAAGATGCAGCTCAAAGTGTCCACAGTCTCCGATGGGGTACGCAAACTGGCCGATCAGGGCCTGGTGAAGCACGCTCGGTATGGCGATGTCGAATTGACCCCCGAAGGGCGTGCCCACGCACTTGCCATGGTTCGCAGGCACCGGCTGATCGAGACCTTCCTCGTTCAGGTACTGCACTACCGCTGGGATCAGGTGCACGACGAGGCAGAGCAAATGGAGCATGCGGTATCCGACATGATGATCGAGCGTCTCGACGAACTGCTCGAGCATCCGGTTCGCGACCCGCACGGTGATCCGATTCCGGCGCCCGATGGTGCGGTTCATCAGCTGGATGCTTTCCCGATGGGGGAGGCTCCGCATCGCGCGCCCGCCAAGATTGAACGCATCTCGGATGACGATCCCGAGTTTCTCAAGTACCTCGCAGATCACCGGATCGGCGTGGGTACCGAATTGGAGATTCAAGAAGGCGCGCCGTTCTCCGGTGGCATCGAAATTCGGTCGAAAGGAAGCTCCGGACCGGTTGTTCTGGGCCGTGAGGCGAGCAACGCGATCTGGGTGTCGCTGCTTCGCTGATCCGCTGCCTCAGGCTTGTCGATTCTCGATCAGAGCTTCCACCAGGTAGTTCACCGATGTCCGGATCTGGTTCGGCAGATCATCGACCTGAGCCCGCCCGGCGCCGACCTTGACAATGTCGAGATAGAGCACGGCATAAATGGTGTGTGCGATGTCCTCAAGCTTGGTGGCCAGATTGCGTGGAGTCGCATTGTGCAGGCGTAGCACTTCGAGGATCGCCTGCTCTACCTGAGACACGCTGTCCGTGGCTTGTTTGCGGCGCTCCTCGCTGCCGAACAGAGCTTCGCGTTCATAAGCGATCATGTTCTCCGGGTGAGCCATAGAGGCCTCGGCCAGCGGGTGCAAGATGGCGAGAACCGACTCCTGGATCGTTCGGCCTTCGGCTGCCTCAGAAAGCCCCGCCTCGATGCCGTCGCTGAACCGCTGATTCATCACACTCACCAGGAGTTCTGCCTTCGAGCCCGCATATCTGAACAAGGTGCCGACCCCGACATCGGCGGCTGAAGCGATTTCGGCGGTGGTGACGGCGCTATAGCCCTTCTCGGCAAATAATTCGGTGGCGGCCGCAAGGATTCGCCCGCGCTTGTCGATTTTCTTGCGCTCGCGCAGCGACGGTTTGGCGGCGGTTGGCCGTCGGTCGTCCATCGTCGTCACCTCACACCGTGGTAGTAGCTCTGCCTGATCAATTCCCGTGATGGAAACTCTAGCATTACGGACCACGCTCCAAATGGAGTATGATCCGTTTTGTGGCCGGATCGATCCGGAGGCGGCGCGCAGGCGCTGCCCGACAGATTCGGTAACGCTGCGAAAGACGCGGCGTGCGCGATGCGTAAGACAAGGGGGAAGACATGACTAGCAAGGCGTACATGATCGGCACCGGGATCGGGAACTTGGCTGCCGCGTGCTATTTGATTCGTGATGGAGGATGGGAAGGTTCCCAGATCACCATGCTTGGGCTCGACACCCACGGTGCCAATGATGGTGCTGCGGCCAAGGATTTCGAGGATGAATACGGCCACGAACCGCTGAGTAATTCCGAAGGGTTCTTGAACCGCGGTGGACGGATGCTCAATGAGGAAACCTACGAGAATTTCTGGGATCTGATGTCGAGCGTCCCATCGCTTGATCAGCCGGGTAAGTCGATCACCGAGGAGATCCTCGACTTCGACCACGCCCACCCGACCAAGGACATCGGCCGATTGATCGATTCGACCGGTCTGCGCACGAGTGGGCCCAATGGGTATCGGCACATGCAATTCACCAACAAGCAGCGGTACCTGCTGACCAAGCTGATGATGATGCCGGAGTCGCGCGAAAGTGAACTCGACAATATTTCGATTCGCGATTGGTTCGCCGAGACGCCTGACTTCTTCACCACTAATTTCTGGTGGATGTGGCAAACTACGTTCGCATTCAAGGATGTTTCGTCGGTCGCGGAACTGCGTCGCTACATGAACAGGATGATCCTCGAGTTCTCGCGTATCAACACCTTGGAGGGCGTGACCAGGACTCCTTACAACCAATATGAGTCAGTGATTCTGCCGCTGCGAGCATTCTTGAAAGACAAGGGCGTGACCTTCATCAACAATCGGAAGGTCACCGAGTTCACCTTCGCTGATACCCCGATGCGCGACGAGATCATCGTGACCGGCCTGAAGTACGAAGAGGTCGACAACGGTAATGCCGAAGGCGTCATTGAGATCGGGACCGACGACCTGGTCTTCGACACCAATGGTTCGATCACCGATTCCACGTCCATCGGCGATATGGACACCGCGATCGTCGAGGATGAACGGTACGCGCCGTCCGCGCAATTGTGGAAACAAGCCGCGGGGCGGTTCTACAACCTCGGAAACCCGGACAAGTTCTTCAACGACCGTACGCAGTCAGAATGGACGAGCTTCACCATCACTACCTCGGATCATCGCCTCATCAACGAGGTCTCCAGGCTGACCAGGCAATTGCCCGGCAATGCCTTGAACACCTTCGTGGAATCGGGCCCGCTGATTTCGTTGGTTGTTCATCATCAGCCGCATTACCACGCACAAACCCCTGAGCAGGGTGTCTTCTGGGGCTATGCGCTGTATCCGCGTCGCCACGGTGACTTCATCGACAAGCCGTTCATCGAAATGACCGGACGGGAAATGCTGCTCGAGACCCTGGGGCATCTGGGACGCATTGATGACTCGGCCGACCCGATCTCGAACCACACCGACGAATTGATGGATACCGTCATCAACGTGGTGCCGGCGCACATGCCTTACGCATCGGCGCTGTTCAATCGGCGCAGCACGCTTGATCGTCCGAAGGTCGTACCGGATGGCTCGAAGAACCTGGCATTCATCAGCCAGTTCGCCGAAATGCCGTTCGACATGGTGTTCACCGAGCAGTACTCGGTGCGCTGCGCCCAGGTTGGTGTCTACCAGTTGCTCGGCTTGGACAAGCCGCTCACCAAGATGCACCACTATGAGAAGGACCCGAAGGTGCTGGCCAAGGCCGCGCACGTGATGTTCCGCTGAGGTAATGATCTGCGGATGAGCCAGGTAGTCCCGGGTGCAGTTACGTTCCGTCTGGGGAACAAACTGCACCCGGAAACGAGGTGACAGGATGAAGTCAGTCCTTGGGGGAGAGCCATACCCATCCGGCTGCCACAACGGCGAGTACTCCGACCATGCTGACTACACCCGGCCAGGAAAAATGGACCCAGGCGATTCCGCCCAGATAGCCAAAGACGCTCGATCCCGTGTAGTACCAAAGGTTGTACAGCGAGGTGGATTGGGCTCGGTGAGTCTCGGCGCGTACACCCGACCATCCGGACGCGACAGAATGTGCGCCGAAGAATCCACCGGTCAGCACCACGAGGCCGATGACCACCCACGCCATGGACGTTGCCAGCGTGATCAGCAAGCCCGTGATCATCACCCCGATCGCACCAAGCAGCACCTTCTGTCGTCCGATTCGCATGATGAGATCACCCGCAATCCGGGAGGTGATGGTGCCGGCGAGGTAGGCGAGGAACAGCAAGCTGGCGCGGCCGACCGGAATGAGGAAAGGCGGCGCCTCCAGGCGGAAGGTCAGGTAGTTGTAGGTTGCGACGAACCCGCCCATGAGCAGGAATCCCTGTCCGTAAAGCACCAGCAGCCGAGGGTTCGCCATGTGGGACAACGCCGCCTGGCTAACCTCGCGAACAGAAGCCTTTCGCGGCTGAAATCCGCGCGGGGGCGGTGTGATCGCAAAGAAGACGATAGTTGCGAACGCTGCTAGAACGGCCGCAGAGAAAACTCCGAACCGCCAGTTCGTCGCGTCGGCGATGGGTGCGGCAACCAACCGTCCGATCAGTCCACCGATCGTGGTGCCGGCAACGTAGGTGCCTGCGGCCACAGCGGCGTGCATGGGAGAGACCTCTTCGCTGAGGTAGGCGACCGCGATCCCCGGGATTCCGCCGAGCGCCACGCCTTCCAGAATCCGGATGACGATGAGCAACTCGAACCACGGGCACCAAGGCATTGCCAATCCCAGGAGTGTCGCCGCCACCAAGGCGAAGCGCATCGCTTGTACCCGACCGATGCGGTCCGCGATCAGCGACCACGGCACCACCGAGACGGCCAGCCCCGCGGTGGCGGCAGAAATCGACAAGCTCGCGCGGGAGGCGTCGATCCCGAGGTCGACCGCGATCAAGGGCAGCACGCCTTGTGGGGCATAGAGCTGAGCGAAAGTGGCAAGGCCTGCACCGAGCAATGCAATCAGGATGCGGCGATACTCGCGTGTTCCCCTGCGGTGCCCGGACCATCCGGGACCGGGGTCAATTCCTTCGGAGTCTGTCCCAGACGTTTGTCTTTGCCCCTATCCGACGCGCCGGTCCGTGTAACCATTCACGCTAGATTCTGGCACGTTGTGTCGGTCAGATTTCAACGTTTCACCAGCGGGCATGGCGTCCACCTTCCTTCACACTCTCGCTAAGCGCTTGCAGACTTGCGCTAGATGCAACTAGGATCGCAGTGGGTCGAAGCTGAGCCGTGAATTGGAGGCAGCATTGATGAGCGACTAGCTGCCGGACGAGTTCTGGCAATGTGGCTGTGATCGCCAAAGGCGCCTTCGTCATTGATCTGCGGACTGAGTTGCCGAATCCGATCACTTCATTTCACAACAGGAGAAGATATGTCTTTCCCGAGAAGGGTCATGGCCATAGTCGGAGCCGTCGCGCTTGCCGGTGGGGTCAGCCTGGTCGGCATAACACCGGCATATGCTGACGAATCGGGCCCCATCACCGGCGCGCCGACCTCGGGGAAGGCCGCGGAGCGGAACCCTGACTCGGGGATCGGCCCCAAGGCCAGGGAGGCGAGGATCGCACTTGCCGACGGCACCGGCCCGATCATCTCCGCATCGCTATCCGGGTGCTCTGTCGAGGATGGATTCAGCACCATCGAGGCCCGCGTCTATGACACGGACCTGGATATGTACTACGACGGCGGCGGGATCGTAGATGCACCGGCTAGCGGTGCTATCACGCTGACTGCGGTGGCTTCTCTGCCGAACCACTACTACATCGACGCCATCTGCTACGGAACCGATGAAGAGTCGGAGTCCGACGATGCATCGGTCTATATGGATGGCACATTCCAGGTCGAACGCGCGCTTCTCAAGCTGGCGGGTGGCGAGGCCGACGGAACCTGGCAAGCTGGCGAGGCAACCGCCATCAGCAGTGTCTCGGTTGCGGTCGATCCCGAAGTCGTGCCGCAACCGGATCCCTCTTTCAGTCACGCCTTCACTCCGAACGCATCTGTGACGATTTCGGTTACTACCCCCGAAGGCACCGCGACTGAGGTCGGCACCTTCAAGGCGGACGAGAACGGTGACCTGAACGTGTCGACAGCACTGCCATTTACCGTAGCTGGGACCTACCAGATCACTGCAACCGGTCTTCGTGGCGAACAGCGGGTGGTGCTGTACAACGAGTACTCCCAGGCTGCTCCTGAGTCTCCGGCACCTACTCCGGAGCCCTCGGAATCGGCGTCTGCGGCTCCCGCTCCGGATAAACCCTCGGCTCTGCCCAAGACCGGTTCCGAAGGCGTGGATGTGGGCTCAATCGCTCTCGGGGCAGGATTGGTCGCAGTTGTCGGTACAGCAGTTCTGCGTTCGCATAAGCACTGATCCTCCGGGCAATCTGAATCGTGACCCATGTGTATGGACGAGAGCCAGTTGCCGGGCACTGATGACAGCATGTGGAGGAGAGTTGAGGGATGATTTCAGACGAAGTGCTACGCGGGCCCGAAGAATTCGACGAATTCTGGATGAACCTTCACGACCAAGCGCTGCTTGTCGATCCTGAACCCTTTCGTATCGCCCGCGACGGCGCGCTGAATGAGTGGGTGCATAGTGAAGTCTGCTTCACCAGCGTGGACGGGGTCAATCTCGGCGCCGAACTGCTGGAGCCCGAAAGTGGCGTCGACCGGGTGATCGTCGGCATGCCGGGCTACGGCGGTGTGAAGAAACCGTTCGATCCGCCGTTTCTTGCGCCAGGGGTTGCTGAGCTTACGGTAAATGCGCGTGGCTTGCCCAAACTCAGCCAAATGAACGGCATCCCGGATACCCCTGATGAGCATGTGCTGCACGGCATAGAATCCCGCGATGACTATGTGATCGGTAAGTGTGTCCAAGACCTGTGGGTCGGGATCACAGCAGCCCGGGCGCTATTCCCCGATGCGCACCGAATCGACCTGCGCGGAGGCAGTTTCGGCGGTGGGATGGTCATATTCGCCCTGCCATGGGATGACCGCATCACTGCGGCGGCGGTGCACGTCCCCACTTTCGGCAATCAGCCGGCTCGGCTGATCACGCCGTGTATCGGCAGTGGTGAGGCCGTGCGGTTGTATGCGATCAAGCATCCCGAAGTGACCGATGTCCTCCGTTATTTTGACGCGGCAACCGCTGCGGCCCGCATCACAGTGCCGGTGATCGTCGGTGCCGCACTCGTCGACCCCATGGTGCCGCCCGTCGGCCAACACGCGATCTACGAGGCGCTGGCCGGCCCGCGCCTGCTCGTCGAAACAGCGGGCGGCCACCACGACTATCCCGCCATGGACCTGTGCGACAACGCATTCACCGCCGCCAGCCGCGCGTGGCTCCAACTCTGACAACCGACCCGATGCCAAAGGAGAAACTCCGCACCATGACCGAACGGTATCCCGCCTCGAGTGAGGCTGCTCGCTCCCTGGTCGCGCGCATGTCCCTGGACGACAAGCTGGTGCTCATCACCGGCGCCGACTACCGTGACGACCCCGATGGCAATACCTATGCCGCGGGTTTCGTCCGCGGTTTGCCTCATCTGGGCATCCCTGCGCTGCGGCTGGCGGACGGGCCATCCGGCATCGCCACCCGCGAAACCTCCACGGGCATGACCTCGACCATGGGAGTCGCTGCGAGCTGGAGCACCGACCTCGCCCGCGAGAACGGTGTCGTCATCGGCCGCGATGCTCGTGCGCTCGGCCAGGATGTCACTCTTCAGCCGTTCATCAACATCGACCGCGATGTCACGATCGGACGCACCTGGAACACTCTCGGTGAGGATCCGTTGTTGGCCGGGGCCATCGGTGCAGCGCAGATCGAAGGGATTCAAAGCCAGCACGTGATGGCGCAGGCCAAGCACTTCATCGGATACGACGGTGCCGGTGGCAACGTCGTCATTGACGAGCAGACCCTGCATGAGGTCTATCTGAAACCCTTCGAGGACGCAGTGTGTGCAGGGGTGTCGTCGGTCATGGCCGCATACAACGAGATCAACGGTGAAGCTGCTTGTGGAAGCCGTGCGACCATGACCGGTATGCTCCGCGAGCAACTCGGATTCGAAGGGTTCATTACCTCGGATTGGGGCGGCAATCACTCCACGGCCGCCCTCGCTGCAGGCCTCGACCAGGAGATGCCGGGTGCCGGATATGTGGGACAGCACCCACAATTCTTCGGTGCCGATCAGATCAAGGAGGCGATCGCGAACGGCGATGTCAGCGAAGCCGACGTCGACCGGGCCGTCACGGCGATTCTCACCCAATACCACCGCTTCGGCCTGCTTGACGGTGTCAACCGGCACGTCGTCACCGAAGAACAGATCGAGGCAAACGCCGATGTTGTGCGGCGCACCGCCACTGCGGCCGCAGTCTTGTTGAAGAATGACGATGCTGTATTGCCGCTGAGCGCTGGCGACCTTGATGGCCTCGTGCTTATCGGGCCTGGCGCGGGGCGGACGATCGCCACCGGCGGCGCAGGTGAGAGTTCAACCGGCAGGTTCGACAGGTGGATCGGGGTGGCCGACATCTTGCGTGATCGCTTCCCCAAGGCCCGGATCGGCTATCAGCCGGGCATCGATCTTGAAGGCGAGACGGTGCCCGCGACCGCGCTCAGCGCCAACGGAGCGCCGGGGCTGATCCGTGTGGCCGAAGGCATCACCGACGAGACGATCCGATTCACCGTCGAGCATGGCACAGCGCTGGCTCCGGGCAGCCAGGTGACCTGGACGGGAACCATCACCACAGCCGAATCCGGCGACTACCGGATCGGCGTCGGGCAGTTGGGCGCCACAGCCGCCGTCGAGATCGACGACACGACAGTGATCGCCGATCAGCGCTTCTATGGCGGATCGCCGCGCTTCGGCGACATCAAGGCGGGTGACTCCGGCGTCTGCGCAACCAGTGACGGCCTCGACAACCGAACCGAAACCGTTCACTTGGAGGCAGGTGCCCATCCGATCCGGATCGCGGTCAACCCGGACGAATCAGGGCGGCCCGTGCAGGTGCATCTGCGCTGGGTGACTCCGGCCGCTCGCGAGGTCTCGCGGCAGGCGGCCATCGAAGCGGCCCGCACACCCGGCCCGGTGGTGGTTTTCGCCTATGCCGAGAAGCACGGCAACGTGTCGTCCCCGCTGCCCGAAGGCCAAGATGATCTGATCGCCCAGATCGCCGCGGTCAATCCGCGAACCATCGTCGTCCTGCAGCACAACAACCCGGTGATGATGCCCTGGCTCGACGACGTACGGGCGGTGTTGTGCGGTTGGTTCCCAGGCGATGAGGGCGGCTGGGCCTTCGCCGACCTGCTCACCGGCATCGCGAATCCGGGCGGCCATCTGCCGTTCACCTGGCCGGCGGCGATCGAGCAAGGCGTTGCCAGCGATCGCGCGCACCCGGAACGGTCGAGCAGGGGAGTGCTGCCGGGCACCGACATCGCCCTCGACACCTTCGACGACGGGCCCGACGTATCCGAAAGCGAAACCCGCTACACCGAGGGCGTCAACGTCGGCTACCGCTGGTATGACAAGCAGAGATACATGCCGCTGTTCGCATTCGGTCATGGTCTGTCGTATACCGGGTTCGCTTTCGACGATCTCGCCATCTCTGCGGCCGCCGACGGGTCGCTCGAGCTGCGGGTCCGCGTCACCAACACCGGTGACCTGCCCGGTGATGTCGTCGTCCAGGCGTACCTGGGTGCACCGCCCGCGCAGGACGAAAATGTGATGTTCGCGCACAAGACACTCGCGGCCTTCACCCGGGTCGGGCTGAACTCGGGCGAATCGCGAACAGTCGTCCTGCACATCGCCCGTCGCGAACTCAGCTACTGGTCACCCACTCGCCACGAGTGGACCCTTGCCCGGGGCGAGCGCCACGTCTTCGTCGGCGATTCATCGGCCGATCTGCACCTGCACCAAGCGATCAGCATCGGCTGATCGATTTCGGTTCACACGTCCATCCATCCACACATCGAAGGTTCAAAGATGACCACAGAGACCCATGACACCAACTCGCCGCGCCTGAAGAGAAGGACGATGCTGCAATCGCTGCTGGTGGCCGGCGTACTTCCGCCGATCGCAAGCGCGGCCATCGGCGCTGACATACCCGCCTCGGCAGCGCCCGAGACATCGGCCGGCGGCTATCCGGACGCATTGCGCAGGTTGGACAAGCCCAACCTGCAGCTCAAGCAGATCGCACAATTGACCGGCCCAAATCACCGCATGACCTTCTATCAGGCGACCTGGGATGGCGGGGCAACGGTCGTCCGTGATCTCGAGGTGGCGTACAACGGTGGGTGGCTACTGCTGACCGACCCCGAACACCGTTTCGATGAGCAGTGGGCCGTGTTCACGGGCACTCTGCCCTCGGGCAGTGCACCCGAACTGTACGGACCGCTGGCGGTGAGCTGGCTGGGATTCACCTCATACCGCAAGATCGGTAAGAAGGCCATCGAGCTGATCACCGGTACCGACGATGTGGGTCTCACAGTCCGCTGGCAGCTGGAGGGAGATAATCCCGAGGCACACTACGTGCTCACGGCGAAGAACGACGGCGACTACCTCGTCGGATACCAAAGCCAGGACACCAAATCGATCGACGATCTGGACGAAGTGCTCTGCGGCACTTACCAGCATGCGCTCACCGTGCGCGAGGGCTCGGCCCCGCTCGGCGCGTGGGAATTGTTTGCGCCGATGTCGTTGACCCAATACAACGCCAACGATGTGGCGGTCACCACCGGCGTATTCCTGCCGGCCGATGTCGCCGAGTTCGTGCACGAGCGTCAGTTGATGTCCGACCAGCAGCCCTACGGAATGAGCCTGCGCAACGACTCCTTGGACGTCGTGCCCTGCATGTACTCGCCGCAGCCCGGATTACGGACGGCGATGAAAGATGGCGACCGCCGAGGGTTTGCGTTCGGCATCGCCGCCCGGGTGGACACTCTCTACGGCACCTATGCCGAGTTGTGCCGGGACGAATACGGGCTCACCGCCTACCGTGAGAATGTCTATGACCGGTCGCTGACCGATGCCATCCACGCGATGATCGACCTTATCGAGATCGAGCCGGAAGGTGACGATTCGGTCGACTACATTCCTTCGTTCTCGGGCTGGTGGAATCGCGCGAAAGGGTTCGTCGACGTCGAGAACGAAAACGCGGTGCGAACCGCGGCGAGCGGGGTGCTGCTCTCGGCCAGCTATCTCACCGACACCGGCGACGGCGCGTTGTATGAGCGCCGGGCCCGGCCGCTGATCGAATATCAGCTGTCGCGCAAGGGCATCGGCCACACGCCGATCATCGGATATCCGGTGTACACCGACAAGACCCAGTACCGGATCGGCCGGATCCCCACCGACTCGGTGAACCTCACCTCGCTCTACCAACTCACGCACGGCCGCAACGCGGCACTCGAAAGGCTGGCCGTGCGGGCCAACAGGGATGGCGTGGTCGGGCAGAGCCGGGCGCCGTTCGCCAACGCCCTGGCCACCTATCGCATCACCGGCGACCCTGCCTACCTTGCCGAGGCCAAGCTGCTCGGATCCCGATACGTACGCGATGAGATTCTCACGCCCTATCGCGGCAACGGGCAGCCACCCACCGGATTCGCCTACAGCTTCTCCAAGTACTGGGTCGACCTGCTCGAACTCTTCGAGGTCACCGGAGAACAGGAATACCTGGACGGCGCATATCGCGAGGTGCAGCGATTCATCACACAGACCGAGGTCAGGCCGATACCCAACAATCAGGTCACGGTGCCGATCGGGCACGTGGTCACCCAGCAGTACGACTGGAAATCGCGCAGCGCATTGCCCGACTACCCCGTGGATTCGGTGTCGGAAGAAACAGTTCCGGCGTGGTACGTGTCGACCACCGGCCTCACCTTCGAGGCGTTGTCATCGCTCATGCTCGGCACCAGCGACGTGACAGATCCGGGTGGCGGATATGTCTTCAATCCGTGCTGGGCCGGAGCACTGCTGAGGCTGGCCCAGCACACCGGCGACCCGTTGATCGCAGATGTCGCACACAACATGGTGATCGGACGATTCACCACCTATCCCGGCTATTACAGCCGCCAGTTCCAGGTGGCTCAGATGAAACCGGACTTCGCGACCAGCGGGCCCCCACAGATCACCGGGTATTACTTCCATCACGCGCCCGCCCAGTTGGGACTCGCGATGGATTACCTGTTCAGTGAGAGCTACTACCGAAGTGGCGGGGCCATCGATTTCCCACACGTGTTCGAGGCGGACTTTGCCTACTTCAAGTTCTTCGACTACGGGCACGCACCGGGCACCTTCTTCGGCGAGGACGGGGTCTGGCCGTACCTGCCGGCCGGATTGATCGCCGTCGATAATCCGCAGATCAACTGGCTGGGAGCAACGGGCAACGGCTCGCTCTACATCAGCCTCACCAACTCCGCCGTCAGTGACCAGCACGTCAATGTTGAATTGGCGAGCGAGGTCTCAGGGCTGGATCGGTCGGCGCGTGAGGTCGAAGTGATCGCGGCGGACGGCAGCCGTTTCACCGACACCGCCCACAACGGCAAACTCGGCGTCAAGGTGCCGGGTCACGGGCTGGTTGCGCTGATCGTGCGCAACGTGGACGTGAACAGGCCCGCGCTTCCGTTCGACGACATCGCCGACCGGGGCACGGACAGCTTCTCGGAGGTCGACACCGATCCGGGCAGTGACTACGGGCTGGTCAGAGGACTGCTGCTGGTGCGCCCGGACAGCCGCGGCTACGACGCCTACATCCAGATCGACACCGAGCAGCAGGCGAGCCTGAACTATCGGATCGGCGACCAGGAGATGCAGCAGGCGGCTGCGAAGCAGTACCCCTTCGAATGGACGATTCCTGTCGATAATCTCACTCAAACCTTCAGCTACACCGTCACCTTCGGCGAGACCACCACGGACGAGGTGACGCTGCGGCTGCCGGGCCGGATCAGCGGGCAGAACCCCGGGGTCGCGGGCGACGTGATCGCACAGGCCACCAGCACGCCCGGCGACGAGGTGCCGTTGACCTTCGAGGTGCGCAATGCGAGCGACGCGGCGATCTCGGGCACGGTGAGCGTGACCGTTCCGGCCGGATGGGCTGTGGCAGGTGACGGGCTGCAGATCTCGGTGGGCGCCGAGGACTCGGCACGGGTCGAGACCTCGGCGACTGTTCCGGCAGATGCAGAACTGGGCGAGGTCGAGGTCACTGCGACCCTGGAGATACCCGATAGCGAGCCGGTTGTGCTTCGTCCGGCGCTTGTTCAGATCATGAACCCGCGGCGAATGGTCTCGCTGGTCACCGATACCGCGGTCGTGAGCGGCCCGGGCGCCACCGCGAATCTCACCACCGTGGTCATCAACACCGGCGTGGTGCCGCTGCAGGGCACGCTGGCGCTCTACGGAACACCAGGTTGGACGATCGCCAACCAGTCGGTGAATGTGACCATTCCGCCGCGCTCGGATCTGGCTCAAACCTGGACGATCACCGCGGGACCCAACGTGGCTCTGGGCACCGCCCACAGGTTCGAGGCCAGACTGGATCAGACCCTGCGCAAGGGCGTGATGGTCCGGGTGGCGGACGAAGGAATCATCGCCAGCACCCAATCGCCGTGGCCGGGCTATGTCGAGGCCAGCAACTGGTACCCGAGCGGGCTGGCCGGATGGAACGGAACCAGCACCCGCTACTCCGCGGAAGACTCCGTGGGCGCCACCGCCACCTGGACGGTGACCCTGCCGGATGCCGGACTGTACCGGGTGTCGGTCTGGTACCCGACCAATCCCGACACCACCACATCAGCCGCCTACATCGTCGAACACCAGGGTGGCAGCAGCGAGGTGATAGTCGATCAGACCCAGAACGCCGCCGAGTGGTTCTCGCTCGGCGAGTACCGCTATGACGCCAACTCCCAAGGTGTCGTGCGACTCGAGGTACGCAGCGAGATTTACCACCGCGCCAGCGCCGCTCAGTTCATCCGCGTCGGCGACTGACAGCTACGCGAAGTGCCCCTCAGTGATCCAACCAATCGCTGAGGGGCACTTTCGTCGGCGGGAGAATCAAAGATCCGCCCATTGAACGACGCGGAAATTAGCCGCTGAGGTGACCCAGATTGACGCTGATCCGGTCGGCGGTTTCCAGCAGTTGCTCTTCGATGCTGTGCGGAAGATCTCCGGTCATGATGGACACTCGCCCCGACACGGACACGGCCGCGACGACCTTGCCATCACGGCCGCGGATCGGGGAAGCGAGACAATACCGGCCGAGCGCCATCTCCTGATCCTCGACGCAGTAGCCGGTATCAAGAATCTGCCTCAACTGGCTGGTCAACTCGGCGTGGCTGGAAACCGTGTGGTTGGTATAGACAGGAAGGTCGGGGCCGAGCAGCTCAACGCGTTCTTTTTCGGAGGTGTCGAGCAACAGACATTTTCCGACCCCGGATGCATGCAGCGGAATCGAGAAGCCGACCATGGATTGGTTCTTGGGGGAGAGCGCGCCTTCGAAGTGACACAGGTACATGCACTCGGCCCCGGCCCGCATCGCAACATTGGCGTTGAGCCGGGTCGCCTGCGCGAGCGATTGGCACAGCATCCGCGACTCGCGGAACACGGTGTTCTGATTCAGCTCCTGAGAGGCAAGGGTGAGGATCTTGTCGCCGAGCACCCACATGCGGTCACTGACCTTGTTGACCAGCCCCAGCTCCTGCAGCGTTGCCAGTTGGCGGGTCGCGGTGGATAGCCCCAGGCCTGCGGCCTCGGCGATTTCTGATGCGCGAAGTCCCTCGCCCGGCGCCGCCCCGATAACGTCGAGGATGGCGATCGCCCGTCCAACCCCTTGATGCACTTGTGAATCAGACACCGGTCTCCTCGTGATCCCGGGATAATGAGTCCCGTCCGTTGCCGTCATCCTACCCAGGGCCTGCTTTCGCGTCCGCTGGGAGTCGGATGTGCCTTGACGGCGCAGATACTGACGTAGGGGGCGCCACCGGTCTTGGTGGTGACGATGCGCAGCGCATTGATGACCACGGGTTCGACGTCGTGGATGGCGTGCCGGTGCCTGTTCTTTGTGACGTCGGCGAGCACGGTCCACTCGTCGGGCCCATGGCCGGGCAGATGTGCCTCTATCAGGTAGTCGGTGCTTAGTGTTGGCATCACCGGATGCGGGGTGCGATGGTGATGCAGATTGATCAGGTCGATATCCACATCATCGTTGAACACCACCCGGATCGAGGCGATCTCGCGGGGGGTGGGCAGATCAAGACGCAGCCATTCATCGCCGGGTGTGCCGTTGCTGGCGAGTCGGGACGACCACATGTGCGGGCCACCGAAGGGACGCTGGTAGCAGTCGGTCACCTTGCTGGGCAGATAGGCCCCGGTTTCCGGACGAACCCGCAGTACCGGGGCATGTCCGCGGTCGCCGCGTGCCACCCAGGTGGTCAGCAGATCGTCCGGTTCATCGGGGATGAGCGGTTCGAACTGTGCATCTTGGGCGGTCTTGCGGCGCAGCATCATGACGCCGTAGGGCAGTTGTGTGGAAAGTGAAAGTGAGATGGCCGGCTGGGCCCGCAGGACGATCACCACATTGCCCGGCTGGTCCGGGGAATAACCCAGATCGACTGATATCCACTGCTGTTCGCCTTGCGGCACCGGCACGGTACGCGACGAGACCAGTTCGACCGGCACATAGTTCTGTGGCCGGCCGGTCTCCCACACCTCGACGGTCAGGTCCGCAGCGTCGGTGGCGTCGAGCAGCAGATCTATGGTGTCGAGCCGGGGGTCGACGGGCAGCACGATCCCGATATCGGTGGTCAGTGCAAAGGCTCCTGAATTGTCGTTCGGTGTATCGAGGACGCGCTGGCACGACGATGCGCTCGCCACGGCGTCACGGAGCACGTCGTCCGGGTCGTCAAGCTCGACACCGATGAGGGCGGCGTCCTGGCGGAGCAGGGTTTGCTGAAGGGTGTGCGCGTGGGCACCGAGGGACCGGTTATCCTCACCGCTTTCGGCCATCAGGGCAGCGGCGGTGCCGATGGCCTCGCCCTCGATCGCGCAGGTCGCCATGACCCGCATCGACCCCTCGGCGATGTGCGAGGCCGAGATATCTCGTCCGGCCATCAGCAGGTTGGGTATGTCGTGGGAATAGAGCGAGCGGAACGGAATCTGGTACGGGCCATTGGCATAGCGCTGCCGGGCAGCGGGGTCTTCGGCATACATTCCCTCAACCGGGTGCAGGTCGATCGACCATCCGCCGTAGGCGACCGCGTCGTCGAACCTCACCTGGTTCATCAGGTCATTTTGGGTGATGACATGATCACCGAGCAGCCTGCGGTATTCGCGGCGGCCCGGAATACTCCCTACCCATTCGAGGGTGAGGTTGTCGGCATCGAATTCTCCGGAGTTCTTGATGTAATCCCAGATACCGTAGATCACGCCCAGCAATTCGTCATGAATACGGTCGGCGTCTTTGACGATATCGAGTTGGCCGCCCCATTCGATCCACCAGTACGAGCAACCATTGTCGCCGGTGCGGATGATGCGATTGCGGGGGATCGGGGTGGTGGAGATGTCCTTGGTGATGTTGGGGGGTATGAACTTGACCGGCTCGCCTGCGTCCTTGGTGTAGAAGAACATGGACGATCCCAGGAACGCCCCATCGCTTTCTAGCGGTGCCCACTGTTCACTGAAGTCGTTGCGGCCCTCGCGGCCGACCATGGTGGTGGCGCCTGCGAGCGCCCCGATCAGTCCGTCACCGGTGCAATCCGCGAAAACCGGTGCCTCGAACTTCGTCCACGTCTCATTGAGCATGCCCCAGCCCGACACACTCGTGATGTGTCCGGCGTCGTCTTTCTCGATCTCATGGACGACAGTGTTCAGGTGCAAGGTGATATTCGGCTCGGCGCGCACCGCATCGAGGACGACCTGATCCCAAAGATACGGGTTGCCCTCGGGATTGCGGTACTGATTCTCCACGAAGAGCTCACCCATGATTCCGGTTTCCCGGGAGTAGCGTTGGGTGCCATGTGCCGTTGCTCCGACGATCCATACCCGTATTTCGCTCGATGAGTTGCCGCCCAGTACAGGCCGGTTATTGATGAGCGAAACGCGCGCGCCGAGACGCGCCGCAGCGATCGCCGCGCACACCCCGGCGAGACCGCCCCCGACCACGACGAAATCCGACTGCTCAACTTCTACTTGCACAACGACCTCGCGACTTCCCTGTCTGTGGCTACCTTGTCGCACTACTCTACCGCACAGTGGTTGACTACCACCACTGGCAGCAAGTAGATTTGCGCTACGCGGGTAATAAGCCACTCAAGGACGAGGAAAGACAATATGGACAAGCGGTTGAAACGAGCATTTGCGGGCATTGCCGCAGGGGCGCTCGCCGTGACATTGGCGGGATGCTCAGGCGGGACCTCCGATGCACCTGTGTCGATTGATCCCGACACCCCGGTCGAGTTGACCCTGGGCGGCTGGGGCGGTGAGCCGGTTTCGAACTTCCAGATGCTCGCAGACGCATTCAGCGAAGAGCACCCGAATGTGACCGTCAGTTTGAAGGAGTACTCCGCCACCGACTACGACACTCAGCTGACCGCCGATATGAGTGCCGGTGCAGCCCCCGATGTCTTCGCGTTGAAGGCGTTCAACAGCTATTACTTCTACGCTACGAACGGCCAGCTGCTCGACGTGAGCGATGTGGCCCAGACCTTCGACGGTGACGAGGATGTCGATCTCGGCGACGTGGTGATCGACGACACCGCCTATGCCATGCCTTACCGGCAGGATAAGTGGGTGCTCTATTACAACAAGGCCTTGCTTGAGCAGGCCGGGGTTGCCGCCCCAGACGGTTCATGGACGTGGGATGACTTCGTCGAAAACTCGAAGACCGTCACCGAAAAGGTGGGTGGCGACGTGAAGGGCACCTACCTGCACACCTGGAACAACGTCGTTCAGGGCCCGGCGATGGCTCAGACCGACGGCGCGACGGATCAGTACCTCGCCGGTGATTTCTCGTATCTGAAGCCGTACTACGAACGTGATCTGGAGCTGCAGGACGCGGGTGCAACCATCGACTACTCGACCGCGCAGTCTCAGACCCTGAACTACTGGTCGCTGTTCGGTTCGCAGAAGGTCGCGTTGCTGCCGATGGGTTCGTTCTACACCTCGATGCTGGTGGCCGATCAGGCGTCGGGCACCGCCGAGGACTTCGAGTGGGGTATCGCGCCGATGCCTGCCGCCGACAAGGACTCCGTCGGAGATGACATCACCAACGGCGGACCGACCGTTTTCGCGGCGAATGCCAACATTGATCCGAAGAAGGAAGCAGCCGCGAAAGCGTTCCTCGAGTTCGCGACCGGTCCCGAGGGCGCACTGGTCACGATTGAATCGGGTTACGTTCCGGCCTACCACTCGTCCGATGTGGTGGATGCATATTTCGATCGTGATGGCATGCCGACCGATGATCTGTCGAAGTCGACCATGGAGACCTCGAAGGCCAACCTCGAGGCACCTCTGGGTGAGACCACTGCCGATATTCAGACCATCCTCAAGGACCTGGATTCGGCGATCAGGACGGGGTCGATGTCCATCGATGACGCCATCGCCGAGGCAGAGAGCACCGTCAAGAATGATGGGCTAGCGAAGTAATGACATCCGATGTGGCGCCGGCAACGCAGAGTACGCGTGAGCCGGCGCCGCGCCGGGAACTACCGGCGCGGCGCCGCAACAGCTTGAAGCTGCGCAGGACGCTGACGGGATGGAGCTTCATCCTGCCGGGTTTCCTCGCCTTCGCGACCTTGACGCTGGTCCCGGTGCTGACCATGTTCTACGTTTCGTTCTCTGATTGGAACGTTTTCGGTAGCCCGAAATGGACCGGCCTGGACAATTACCAGCGGCTGCTGGGTGACAAGACATTTCATGCATCGCTTTGGCACACCATCTATTACACGATCGTGCACATGCCGCTGACCGTCGTGCTTTCTCTTTTGCTTGCGGTTTTGCTGAATCAGAAACTCAAAGGCGTGGCCTTTTTCCGTTCGGCGGCATTCTTTCCGTACTTCACCTCGATCGTCGCGGTCGCCCAGGTGTGGAATATGTTGTTCAGCCCGCAGTTCGGCCCGATCAACACCTTCCTCCGATTCATCGGAATCGACAACCCTCCGGGCTGGGTCGGCAGTAGCGACTGGGTTATGCCTGCGGTCATCATCGTCGGCACGTGGCGGCAGGTCGGCTACTACATGTTGCTCTTCCTCGCCGGATTACAAACCATTCCGCGAGAACGATATGAGGCCGCAATGGTCGACGGAGCAGTCGGCTGGCAGCGATTCTGGTTCATCACCTTGCCGAGTCTGCGCCCGACCATGTTCCTCGTCACCGTCATGTGCACCATCGGATCCTTCAAGATTCTCGACCTGACCTTGGTCATGACCAACGGTGGGCCCGGTACGTCCTCCCTCGTACTGTCGCAATACATCTACCGGATGGGTTTCGAACGCCACGACTTCGGCTATGCATCGGCCGTCGCAGTGGTGCTGTTTGCTATTTGCACGACGGTGACACTCATCCAGTTCTTGTATAACCGTGCGAAGGAGGATTGACCATGGCTTCCGTCGTCGCGAAAACACCTCTGCACTGGGTGAAGCGCGGACTTCTCTATCTGGGGCTGGCCGCGGGAGCGGTTGCGTTGCTCTTGCCGTTCTTTTGGATGTTCACCAGTTCGTTCAAACGTAACAATGAGATCTTCACGTCGCCGATCACCTGGTTCCCGGAGCAGTGGCAATGGCACAACTACGTGGATATCTGGGCCAAGAGTGACATGCTCACCTGGATCGGGAACACCTTGATCATCGCGGTCAGTGTGACCGTGCTGGAAATCGTCAGTGCCACCTTCGTCGCCTACGGTTTCAGCCGGATCAAGTTCCCCGGCCGGGACGCACTGTTCATGCTCTACCTTGCGACCATCGCAGTGCCGTGGCAGTCGTACATGATTCCGCAGTTCAAAATGCTGTCAGCTTGGGGTCTGTCCGACAGTCGGCTGGCACTCATCTTGATGCAGTCATTCAGCGCTTTCGGCGTGTTCTTGATGAAGCAGTTCTACGACACCATTCCCGAAGAATTAAGTGAGGCTGCACGCATTGACGGTCTGAGTGAATACGGCATCTATGCGCGCATCATGCTGCCGCTGTCGCTGCCGTCGATCGCATCATTGGGCATTATTATGTTCACCAACGCGTGGAACGATTACATGGGTCCGCTGATCTATCTGAGGTCGCCCGATCTATGGACGATCCAGATCGGTCTCAAGACGTTCGTCGGCGAGTTCACCACCGACTATGCGATCATCATGACCGGGTCTGTGCTGTCGGTGCTCCCGATTCTGCTGATCTTCATCTTCGGGCAGCGCTACTTCGTTGAGGGCATAGCCTCGACGGGAGTCAAGGGATGAGCGAAACCACGGGGCCGAAGCCTGTGACCGGAGTTTCGTCTTCGATGTGGTTGCAGATCGGCGACTTCGTCTTTGCGGCGATTCGACTGAATCTTGCGGCTGTCATCGCTTGCCTGCCGCTGGTGGCGATCTTGGTGCTGGCGATTGAGCCGGTGCGGGCATTCCCTACCCTGATCGTCGCGGCGTGGCTTTCGTCTCCTGGGCTTGCCGCCTGCTTCGCCGCTTTCCGTGACGCGCCAGGGTTTTCTGCAGGCCCCGGATGCCACGAAGACTTGTCGGGATCAACGGCCGGAGCCGCGCGATTCTGGGCCTCCGGCGATGTGTCGATTGCCCGACCTTTCGCGCGTGCCTACCGACGGCTCTTTGCGCGAAGCCTCTCGGTATCTGCGCTGCCCGCCGGTCTTGCCTTGCTGTTGGCGGTTGATGCGGCCTGGCTCGCCTCGACGGATACGCTGCATGCGCTCGTACCGGCAATGATTGTCGCTATCTCAATCTGCATGCTCGACTGGGTCATCGGTCTGGTCTTTGTCACGGAGTTGGCAATGGGCTCATGGTGGCAGATCGTGAAAGCTGCGGCGGTATGCGCGGTTCGTAAATGGTATCTCTCGATCGTTACCTTGGTGGTGCTCGCGCTGCTTGCTGCCGGGGTCGTTCATTCGCCCCTGCCCGTACTGGCTATCGCGGCATCGCTCGCGCTCTATTTGGTGTGGGCGAACTGCCGCTGGAGCGCTTTGCCGGTGCTCCGGGCCACCATCGAGAGGCGTTGACTCAGCCCAGCTGCTCGGCCGACTCCAGCCAGCGTTCTTCGACCTCGGACGATTCGGCTTGGACGGACATCAGCGTGTTCAATCCACGAGAGACGCAGGTGCGAAGTTCACCGGCAAAGAAGCCGGACGGAGAAGGTCTCGTGGGCCGCTGCACGGGCGACTTCGCGGTAGACGCCATTGTGCAAAGCCAGCGCCGTGACCGATGGTTCATCGGGATCAACGAGCCAATAGTGCGGGCATCCGGCGCGCTGCAGGCGTTCCCTCTTCAACATGAGGTCGACACCCCGCGTGGAGGGGATAGCACTTCCGCTGCGAGGAGCGGAGCAGTGGGGAGGCCGCGTTCTGTGTGGTTGGTCACTGGTCGGTGCCACGATCAGATCGGGTTGGATGACTGTGTCGTTGGCGAGGACGACATCGAACGGGGCGAACAACACCTCGACGTCATCCGGCGCGGCGGCATGAAGAATCAGGTGCAGACGCGCTGATGCCCGTTGATGAAAGATGACGAGGTGACGGGCTCACGATCAGCACCCCGTCGATGAGTTCGTAGCGGCGGCCATCGTCATCGGGCATCGCTTCCAGATCGGCGCGTGTGAGTGCCCTGCCGTACGGCAGGAAGCTGGACACGTCGACCGTTGTCATATGACCCATGTTAATCGGCCCCTCGTTCTTGTCCCGATTCAATCACCGGCTTCACCGGCATAGCAGGAGGAACGTCACACCTGTTGATAACTGTCTCGTGCTCGTCGCAGGCAGCTCGCTGCGCTCACCGCCAACATGACCGTATGACAGTTACGAAAAGCATGGTGCAGTCATCGGACTTCCGTTCGGCTCCGCCACGTTACTTGTATGTGACATCTTTTCTGGACGCGAATCTAGCTCTTGTCATGCAAACGTTTGCATGACAGGCTCCGGAATATCCCCTCGTGGGAGTTATCTGCATCACAACTGGTGGACATCTCCGGAATAGCAGAGGAGCAGAGATGGACTTTTTGGACTGGGCAGTTGTCGCCGCCTATTTTCTCGTGATGATCTGGATTGGCTGGTGGTCCAAACGCCGGGTCAATGACGCCGCGGACTTCTATGTAGCCGGAGGAAAGATCCCCTGGTGGCTTACCGGAATCTCGCATCACATGTCGGGATATTCGGCGGCCGTGTTCGTGGGTTACGCCGCATTGGCCTACACCGTAGGATTCGCTGTTTATGTGTGGTGGGCGCTCGGTATTACCATCGCGTGCACGATCGGCATGTTCCTTTTTGCGCCGCGCTGGCCACGGCTGAGAGCAAAACTAAATGTTGTGTCGCCTCTGGAGTATCTCTCCAAGAGGTTTAATGTACCTACCGAGCAGGTGCTGGCATGGTCTGGTGCTGCGCTCAAGGTCTTCGATGTCGCGGCCAAATGGACGGCCTCAGCCATCCTGCTCTACGTGTTCGCGGGCATCAACATCCCGGTGGGAATCCTCCTGGTGGGTGGCGTCACCATGTTCTACGCCACGGTCGGCGGTATCTGGGCTGATGTTCTTACCGACTTCGGCCAGTTCCTGATTCAGTTCGTAGCGGCGATCGTGCTCTTCGTGGTGGTCTGCATGCGGCTCGACGGCATTTCCACGCCGTTCACCATGTGGTCCCAGCTGCCACCCGACCACGCGCTGCCGTTCAACGCGCATCTGACAATGTGGTTCTTCTTGGTCTACATCCTCATCGACACCCTTTCCTACAACGGCGGCACATGGAACCTCGCCATGCGCATGATGGCGACTCCGAACGGTCGAGAAGCCAAGCGCTCAATGGTGCTGTCGGCCGCGCTCTACCTCGTCTGGCCGCTCGTGTTGTTCGTCCCGATGTGGGCCGCTCCCATCTTGTTCCCGAATATCTCAGATCCGGAGCAGTCGTACGCGATCATGGCGCAGGACCTCTTGCCGCACGGCCTCGTGGGTCTCGTGCTTGCCGGAATGTTCGCCCACACCATGGCGATGACGGCATCGGACGCGAACGCGATCTCGTCCGTGGTGATTCGTGACATCATCCCACAATTCCGCAAAGGCAAGAGTTTCCTGGAAGAAAAGCAGGAACTGTTCTGGGCGCGACTCACCACTTTCTTGTTTATCGCACTTTCGATGGGGATTGCTTTCTCGGCGGATTCGTTCGGTGGAGTACTCGGCCTGATCATCTCGTGGTTCGGTGCATTGGTTGGCCCGATCGCTATTCCGATGCTGCTCGGAATGCTGCCATGGTTCCGCAGGTCCGGTCCGACCGCGGCGCTCGTTTCGTGGGCAAGCGGTCTGATCATTTTTGCCTTGAATAAGTATGTGCTTATCGATTGGGTAGCAGGCCTGGGCGACTTGGAGAGCGCATATGAGGTGGCGGCTCCGGTGACCGTTGCGATTATTCTCTTTATCGTGATCGGATTCATCAAGCCCGAAAACACGCCAGAGACGGATGCTCTTGTTGACTTACTCAACGATGACCCGGAAGAAGAGCTGACCAGCAAGTCGACGATTTAGCGGCATCTTAGGTTCTAGACACCAGTCGTTTGAAAGGAGAATTGTCCCAGTGAAAGTCACTTGGAAACACCACTTGGAGAAAGACATTCTGCCGTGGTGGAACAGGCGGGCGATCGATACCGAACATGGGGGTGTTTTTACCAACTTCGACAACAACGGTGAACTGCTTTCCAGGAACAAGTACACCTGGTCACAGGGCAGGTGGGCATGGCTTGCTGCGGAGCTGTCGGAGGAACTCGCCAAGGGGAACATCGCGGACGCTGATGCGGACGCCGGGCAGTGGGCTGAGCGCGCGAGATACACCGCTCAGTTCCTGCTCGCCCATGCGCTGCTGGGAGATGGCCGCACGGCGTATCTGACCAGCAGGGAGGGAATCCCGATTCCGCAGGGGCCGGAAGGAGAACTCGCCATCAGCGTGTTTGCCGATCTATTCACCGCCCTCGGACTCGGTGCCGCCGCGCGGATTCATCCACAGTACGGACCGAAATGGCTTGATGCCGCCGACACTATCCTGCATCGCGCGGAACGGGATTGGATCGCGCGTACCTGCCTTTCGGAGCCCTATCCCGTACCTAAGGGTTTTCGCGATCTCGCCGGCCCGATGAACCTGCTGCACACCGCAGCCGAGATGCTCCGTGCCAGGCAGGTGTGCCCGATGACTCCGGATTTTTGGACGAGTATTGCGGCTGTCCGTGATCGCTCGCTCGATCTTCTGCTGGGTGATGACGGATTTCTCGGTGAGGATGCCTGGTGGGAGTTCTATCCGGCATCGTCAGAACTCAGCGATACCCTCCTTGGCGGGCACCGCACTCCTGGGCACCTACTCGAAGCACTCTGGATGATCGCGCATGCGCTTGAGCAGGCGGGCGAAACCCCGCCGTGGCAGCGTTTTGCGCGTTTGGGAATGCGTGCGTTCGAGGTGGGTTGGGACGATAATGCTTCCGGGATGTTCCGGTATGTTCACCTCACCGGCGGGCGGCCCCACGGAAGACTCCTTGACGCGCAGGCGTCCACTCCGTACGAGGCACTCCTCACGCAAACCTGGGACACCAAACTGTGGTGGGTGCACTCAGAGGCCGTCTACGCGGCAGCGATGCTCGCTGAACATGTACCCGGGATGGAGCCGTGGTGCGAGCGTGTAAGTGAGTACACATTCTCGGCGTTCCCGGACCAGGTACACGGCGAATGGGCGCAAATCCGGGAGAGGGACGGCACGCCGCTCAATAAAGTGGTGGCATTGCCGGTGAAAGACCCTTTCCACATCATCAGATCTCTTATCTTCCTATCCCGAATTGAGAGGCGTTCATGAACTATCCCATTCACCTTCACGTGAGCACCACGACCACCGAGATGGGAGCCGCCGCCGGAGCGCGTGCCGGCGCGTTGATCCGCGATGCGCTCGCCACCAGAGAACGAGCGCGAGTCATGCTTGCTGCGGCACCCAGCCAGTCAGCAACGCTCACTGCTTTGTCTCGCGAGCCATTCGATGCGCACCGGGTGGACTTCTTCCATATGGACGATTACCTGGGCCTGCCGGCCGATGCGCCACAGGGATTCGGGAACTGGCTGGATGCGAACTTCATCTCATTGCTCGATGGTGCCACCTTTCATCGCATCGACAACGCGGCGGCTCCTGAAGCGGGCGCGCGGGCCTATTCGGAACTGATGGGCGACGAGCCATTCGACGTGGTGCTGTGTGGGCTCGGCGTCAATGGCCACCTGGCCTTCAACGATCCGCCTGCCGATTTCGAAGATCCGCGGGGTGCTCGCGTGGTGGAGCTTACCGATGTTTCCCGCTGGCAGCAGGTCAACGAAGGACACTTCCCGACATTCGACGATGTTCCCTCGCATGCCATCACCGTGACGATTCCGCGCCTGCTGAACTCGGCACACATGGTGTGCTCTGTGCCAGGAGCGGAGAAGGCGGATGCGGTGCGTCAGACGCTTGACCGCGATCCCACTCCCGAGGTGCCCGGCACCGCCTTGAAGACGCACCCCGACGCCCACCTTTATGTGGATCAGACATCGGCGCCAAACAAGCCAACAGAAGAAAGTCCGAAGGCAGAACAATGAATCTAGGGCAGAGCTACTTCGAAAAAGTCTCCGATTTGATGCAGCGCATCTTGGCGGAGGAGGCCGAGACAACCGCGACGGCCGCGGGCATGCTTGCCGATCAAATTGAGGCCGATCGCCTCGTGCATATATATGGTCCGGGCGGCCACTCCAACCTGGCGAGTCAGGAGGTGTTCTTCCGCGCCGGCGGCCTGATGCACGTTTCGGCGATTCTCGATGAAGGCACTTTGATGTCATCGGGGGCCTTGCGTTCTATGGCGATGGAACGCACTCCTGGCTATGGCCGCGTAGTGATCGACGACGCTCAGCTGGGCGCCGACGACCTGCTGATCCTGGTCAATGCCTACGGGATCAATGCTGCGCTCATCGATGCGGCGCTCACCGCCCGCGAGCGGGGTGTCACCATCATCGGCATCTCGTCCCGCAGCCATGCAGATCAGACGGCACACGGCCATCCCGCCCGGCACCCTTCGAAGGCAAATTTGCACGATGTCGTCGATCATCACATCGACACCAAAGTACCGATCGGTGACGCAGTCATCGAGATCGACGGTGCTTTGGAAAAGACGGGTGCTGTTTCGACCTTCGCCAACGCATTCACCCTGAACTGGCTGATGCTGCAAACCGTCGACGAATTGGTGCGCCGTGGCGTGGAGGTTCCGCTATGGCGTTCGGGGAACGCCCCAGGTGGCGACGAGGCGAACGCGCGTTTCCTGGCTCGGTTCCGGGGCAGAGTGAGGTCGCTGTGAGCGCGATAGGTGCAGATACGCAGAGATATCCGGCCACGCTGGAAGGCCGCAACCTCACCGGAGGTGGCGGGCTCCGGCTCCACCTTGATGAGGGACGAATCTCTGGCATAGAGCGCATTTCTTCAGCCGACATGGCTCCCGGCGCGCCGTTTCTGGCGCCCGGTCTCATTGACATCCAAGTGAATGGGTATGGCGGATATGACGTGAATGGCCAGACCGCAACAGTCGAAGGCGTCATTGCCATCACCAAAAGGCTGGCGTCCGAAGGCGTCACCACCTGGGTGCCGACGATCATCACCGCTTCGGAAGAGATGATCTGTCGCTCCCTTGCTCTGGTGAAGCAGGCGAAAGAATCCGACCCCGTGGTGGACGCCGCGGTTCCGTTCGCGCACGTCGAAGGTCCCTTTCTCTCCGATCAGGACGGCCCAAGAGGCGTGCACAGCCTCGAAGAGATCCGGCCGGTGGACGCCGACGAAGTGGCGCGGTGGTGCAAGGCAGGCCCGGTGGGCTATCTGACCCTCTCGCCGCACTGGGACGACTCTGCCCGCGAAATCGCCAAGATCACCGCCATGGGAATCACGGTTTCGCTCGGGCACACGCAGGCATCACCCGAACAGATCCGTGCTGCGGTGGACGCAGGCGCGGCGCTGTCCACCCATCTGGGCAATGGAATCTTTGCTCAGCTGCCACGTCACCCGAATGCCATCTGGGCACAGCTCGCGGACGACCGGCTCACCTGTGGGCTCATTGCCGACGGCCATCATCTTCCGGCCGACACCTTGCGGGTGATGCTGCGGGCACTCGGCCCCGAGCGCGCGATGTTGGTTTCCGACTCGGTAGAACTCGCCGGAGCGCTGCCCGGCCGGTACACGACTGCTGTGGGAGGAGACGTGGAACTGAGCCCGACCGGGCGACTTTCGTACGTGGGCACGTCATTTCTTGCGGGTTCGGCCGTGAATCTTGCGCATTGTCTGAAGTTCACCGTTGGCAGCGCCGGTCTATCTCTGGCCGATGCAGTGTCCCTGGCCACCCGCAATCCGGCGCGGGTGATTTCGCGGTGTCTCGGGCGTACCGGAGCCGCAGCTGGGGCGCCTCGAGGTGCGTTGATTGCGGGTGCCCGCGCCGATGTGGTGGAGCTCTCGGCTGATGCCACGGTGTGCGGTGTGGTACGCGGAGGGCAGAGGTTGGCATGACTGCGGTGCGCGTGGGAGTGGCCTGCCAAGATGTGATGGTGCCTGTAGGGACACCCATGGCGGGATTTGCTGCCCGGCTGGGCCCGAGCACGGGGGTACACGATCTCGTGACGGTGCGGGCGCTGGCCTTCGACGGCGGCGTGGCGCTGGTGAGTGTAGATGTCTGCTCGCTCCACGAGCGCACCTGCGAGAAGATCCGGGCGGTGGCAGGCAACCACGTGATTGTGACGGCTACTCACACGCACTCCGGGCCATGCGTCAGTTTCGAGCGGCTCGGTACACATGCGGAGGGCGTGCATGATGCGATTGTGGCCGCCGCGCTCGCGGCGGTCAGCGAAGCACGTGCGTCCGCTGTGCCCTGCCGGATGCTCTACGGCGAGGCCAGTGGCGGCGGTGTCGCCAAGAATCGGCGACATCCGGACCGTGTGATAGATCCACCTGTGCAGATCCTCGCATTCGCTCCCGAGAAGCCCATCGGACCGGCGGATGAGGCTGCGCACTATCTGGCTCATCTCATTACTTATCCGTGTCATCCCGTGGTGCTCGATGGCCTCAACCGCCAGATCTCTGGTGACTATCCCGCGTTTCTTCGCGCTGGTGTCGAGGAGACCTTCCCGGGCAGCGTGTGCATCTTTGCCACAGGGTGCGCGGGTGATGTCAACACCGGCCATTCGGCTGCCGCCTCATTTACTCCCACCGGAGGAGGCATGCGTACGTTCGCCGAGGCGAAGCGTATTGGTGCTTTGCTGGCACGTGCGGTGGCGGGCGCCACGATGCAGGAACTGCCGACAAGCGCCGTGCAGGTGGATCACGGTTCGGTTGCGCTTCCGCTCCAGATGCTCACCGAAGAGACTGTTCGAACTCAACGAGCAGAGTGGGCCCGGCAACTCGACGAGGCGTCCGATCCAGGGCTCCGGATGCTGCTGGAACTATGGATCGCCTGGGCGGACGCTTGGGAGCCTGGCTACCAGCCTGAATGGCCGGCCCGTATCAGCCTGCTGACGATTGGCGAAGTGAGCATCGTGGCACTTCCCGGCGAGCCATTCTGGGCTACGGCCTGCCGGATCTGTGAGCAGGGCACGGGCCCTACACTCGTGCTTGGGTATGCAGATGGTGTGCCCGGATATATCCCTCCCGCCGACGAATGTCAGTACGGGGGTTATGAAGTGTGCGATGCACACCGGTATTACGCAATGCCGGCACCGTTTGCCGCGGGTGCCGCCGACCGTCTGGAGCAGGCAGTGGAGGTGCTGGATGCAGCAGCGCGCCACCATCATTGAAGTAGCTCATCGGGCGGGTGTGGCGCCATCGACGGTCTCACGTGCGTTTAACAAACCGCGCATGCTGCGGCCCGAGACTGTGCGCCGCATCATGGCGATCGCCGCGGAACTCGGCTACGAGCCCAACGTGAATGCCCGCGCCCTCAGCACCGGGAAATCCGGCATGTTCGGCCTGGTGGTGCCAGACATCACCAACCCGTTCTTTGCCCCGCTCATCCGTGCGGCGCAGCGGGCGGCCGAGAACGAGGACCTGGACATTCTCGTTGTGGAGTCCGACTCGGACCCGGAGCGCGAGCTGCGTCTCGTCCGGCGCCTGATGCCGCGGGTCGCAGGATTCTTGCTTGCGTCCTCACGGCTTTCCGAGCGGAAAGCCCGCGAAATAACCGAGCTAGCGCGTGTCGTGTTCATCAACCGCGACATCGCGGGCACCGCTCGTGTGCTCACCGAATCGTCGGAGAGTCTCAAGCACGGCGTGGCAGTTTTGGCTGACGGAGGTGCGCGCCATATCGCGTATGTGGGCGGGCCCCGCAAATCTTGGTCCGAAACAGAACGCTCCTCGACGGTCATTGAAGCTGCACGGGAATTTGACATCGCCATCACCCATCTGAGGGTCGAGGCGGGAATCTACCGTGATGCACGAGCGCTCACTCCCGAGATCGTGCGGATCGGGGCGGATGCCGTGGTGGCTTTCGATGACATCCTGGCACACGGGGTTCTCGACGGATTGCGCCATCACGGTATTGATGTGCCCGCGCACGTACAACTGCTCGGCTGCGACGATGCGCTTCCCATCGAAACCCATCCGTCCATCTCCACGATCCGGCTCCGTTCCGAAGAAGCTGCAGTGATCGCTATCCGGCTTCTGATCGGGGACGATGGCGACGCTGTATCTTCCGCTCGCATCGGCCTGCAAGGTGTGCTGGAACTCCGGGAGACCACGCGCGGCTGAGCCTGACGAACGGCTGAGCTAATCGGCCAAATCGATACTCGTCACTGCCGTCTTAGAGGTGGGATCTTGGTACCTCGTTGCGCTGGTCATTCGAGCCTTCGTTCGGATGCGGCTACCTTCTTGCGGGCAGCCTGCTCATTGGCTCCAGATATGCGAGGCCGCGCGGCGATGCCGGGGACGACGTTGAGTAGCGTGGGGCACATGGTGGACACCCAGACAATCGGATTCATCGGCACCGGGGAGATTTCGGCGGCCATGGTGACGGGGCTGGCCGGTGCGGCCGGTGGGCCCGAGCGCATCATGGTCTCGCCGCGCAGCGCAGGCGTCTCGGCGCGGCTGGCCCGGGAGTTTCCCGGCACCGTCGCGGTGGCTGAGTCGAATGCCCACGTGGTTGCGTCCTCTGACATCGTCGTGTTGGCGATTCTTCCCCACCAACTGCATGAGGCGCTCGACGGCGTTCGGTTCCGGCCCGAGCAGCTGGTGATCAGCTTGCTGGCAGGCGTCGCAATCGCGGACGTTGCTGCGGTGGTGGGCGCGAGCGTTCCGATCGTGCGAGCCGTACCGATGCCGGCGGTGGCCCGGCGCGACTCCGTCACGGTCATGGCGCCGCCCGAACCACGTGCCAAGGCACTCTTCGACCTGCTGGGCGGGGCCCTCGAACTGCCCGCCGAACCCGATCTGGCCGTCTATTCCGCGCTCACCGGCACTATCAGCGGGTTCTATCGCTATCTCGACATTGTCTGCGAATGGGCGGTCGGACGCGGTGCCACGAAGGATGCAACGGAGCCTTTCGTGCGTGGTCTGTTCGCGGCCCTCGCACCGGCACTCCGGGACCCGAACGTCGACCTCGCGCATCTTGTCAAACACGCCGAGACTCCGGGCGGGCTCAACGAACAACTGCGCCAAGAATTCTTCGACGGCAGCGCACCGGCTTTGTGCCAAGCGCTGGACGGGCTTTATGAGAGGGTCACCCGGCGCTGATCCACTCAGCCGAGTTGTTCGGCCAGCTCAAGCCAGCGTTCTTCGACCTCGGACGATTCTTGCTGCACGGCCTGAAGCTTCTCGTTCAGCTTGGTCAGGCCCTCGTAGTCGCTCGGGTCGTGGGTGGCCATCTTCTCTTGGATTGTGGCGCTCTGCCCGGCCAGCCGTTCGAGCCTTCGTTCGGACGCAGCCAGCTCCTTGCGGGCAGCGTGCTCCTCGGCTCCCGATCTGTGGGGTCCGGTTGATGGGGCAGGGGAGGAGGACTGCCGGCGGCTCGTCGGATCCGCCGGTCGTGTCGCGGAGATCGATGTCTGAGCGGCTTCCTCTTGGAGGCGCAGGTATTCGTCCACGCCGCCGGGTAGGTGGCGAAGCCTGCCGTCGATGATCGCATACTGCTGATCGGTGACCCGCTCGACGAGATAACGGTCGTGCGAAACCACGATCAAGGTGCCCGGCCACGAATCGAGCAGATCCTCCATCGCCGCGAGCATGTCGGTGTCGACATCGTTCGAAGGCTCATCGAGAACCATCACATTAGGTTCGCTCAGCAGCACCAGCAGAAACTGCAGCCGACGTTTCTGACCGCCCGAGAGCTCACCGACCCGGGCCGACAGATGCTGGGACGAGAATCCCAGCCGCTCCAGCAACTGGGCGGGAGTCAACTCTTTGCCGCCCACGACGTAGCTCGCCCGATGGCGGGCCAGCACGTCACGCACCAGGTCATCTGCGATCTCGTCCAGCTCACGGAACTGCTGATCGAGCACCGCCAGCTTTACGGTCTTGCCGCGTTTCACACGCCCGGAGGTCGGCCTGATGTCTCCGGAGATCAGGCCGAGCAGGGTCGACTTGCCCGCACCGTTGGCACCGAGCACCGCACTGCGCTCGCCCGGAGCGATCTGCCAGGTCACATCGTGCAAGACCTCGCGGCCATCGAATCCCGCGGACGCGTCCAGCAGGTCAACGACATCCTTGCCCAGCCTGGCCACCGCCAGCCGGTCGAGTTCGAGCTTGTCGCGAGGCGGAGGTTCATTGGCGATGAGTTCGTTCGCTGCCTCGATACGGAACCGGGGTTTCGACGTGCGAGCCGGCGCCCCGCGGCGCAGCCAGGCCAGCTCCTTGCGCATCAGATTCTGCCGCTTCGCCTCGGTGGCGGCGGCAATCCGGTCGCGCTCCACCCGCTGCAGAACGTACGCTGCGTAGCCGCCCTCGAAGGGCTCGACGATCTGGTCGTGCACCTCCCAGGTGGCGGTGGCGACCTCGTCCAAGAACCAGCGGTCGTGGGTGACCACCAGGAGTCCGCCGGCATTCAGCGCCCAGCGGTTCTTCAGATGGTGGGCCAGCCAGGTGATGCCCTCCATGTCGAGATGGTTGGTCGGCTCATCGAGGGTCAGCACATCCCACTCGCCGGCCAGCAGGGACGCCAGGGCAACCCTGCGGCGCTGGCCGCCGCTCAACGTGCCGACGGCAGCGTCCCAATCGAGATCGGGCACCAGACCCGCCAGCACGTCACGGATCTTCGGGTCACCGGCCCATTCATATTCAGGCCGGTCGCCGACGATGGTGAACCCGACGCTCACCTCGTCGTCCAAGGTGTCGGCCTGGTCGAGCACCCCGATCCGAAGGTCGCCGCGGCGGGTGACCTGACCCGAGTTCGGCTGAATTCGTCCGGAAAGCATGCCCAGCAAAGATGACTTGCCATCACCGTTGCGGCCGACGACGCCGATCCGGTCGCCCTCGTTGAGGCCAAGCGTCACCGAATCGAAGACGACCTTGGTCGGGTATTCAAGATGCAGGGCTTCGGCCCCGAGAAGATGCGCCATCGGCTAGCGGCCGCGCATGGCCTTGCGGGAGCCCTTCATGTTGGTGGGCAACGGGCCCTTCGGCACCGGGATGCGGGACTTCATCGCGTCCAGAGCCTTGATGCGGCTGAGCACCTCGCCGATCTCGACCTTGTCGAGCGAACCGGGCAGCTTCTCCACGTACTTCTGTACCTTCTCCATGGGCACCTGGCCCTCGCCATCGCCCATCATCACGGTGTGCACATCGATGCCGTAGAGCACCTGCTGATGCCGCCGGACCTCGGTATTGAGCAGATGCTTCAGCCGGCCGGCATCGCCATCGCCGAGCAGCACCACGCCGGGAGCTCCGATCACGCGGTGGATGCAGTCCTGCTGACGGGTGACCGCGATGGCGGGCTGAACGGTCCACTTCTTCTTGTTGAGCATGTCGAGCGGCACTTCACCCGCACCGGGAGTGCCCTTGTAGCGCACGTACGTGGCCTTCTTGGTGCGCCAGGTGAGGACATATAGCGCGGCCGAGAAGCCGAGCAGAGCACCCATCACCAGGCCCCAGATCCACTGGTCGACGACCAGGCCGACGACCAACCCGAGCACGGTCACCAGGGCGAAGGCACCGGCCATCCACCACGGAAGCTTGGAGTCGACCTGTTTGGTGATCTTGAAGGACTCGCGAATCTGTTTCCAGGTTCCCCAATCGCGCGGGTTATCCGAATTGCGCTTCTTCTCGCGCAGCGCCTTGGCCTCGGCTTTCTGCTTGGCAGCCAGCTCCTTGGCCTTCTCGCTCTTCGCCATCATGCTCCGTCGTTCGTGAATCAAGTAGTGAGGGGACGCACGGCGTCCGCTGGTCCATGATACCGGGTGGTCGCGGCCATCAATAAACCTGGATCCACCTGACGGCCAAGCCAGGTTGAGTCAGTCAGCTCAAGCTTGCGAACGCAGCCGTCGGCGGTAGTGCGTCCAGGGCAGATCGTCGTCAGCTCCGGGTAACGAGAAAGGCGGACGCCACGGGCTCGCTGCCCGTGGCGTCCGCCTTTGATGCTGCCAGTTACTGACGTGCGGTTTTCAGATCACAGCCCGAACTCGCCGCCGAAGGCGCCTTCTTCCAGGCGGGCCTTGACCGCCGACAGGAAGCGGGCCGCCACCGCACCGTCAATGAGACGGTGATCGTAGGTCAGCGAGATGTACATCATGTCGCGAATCGCGATGGTGTCGTTGCCGAACTGATCGCTCACCACAACCGGACGCTTCACCAGCGCGCCGGTACCCAGAATGCCCGAATTCGGCTGGTTGATCACCGGGGTATCGAACAGGGTGCCTGCCGAACCGTAGTTGGTGATGGTGAAGGTGGCACCCGACAGCTCATCGGGGCCGAGCTGGTTGTCGCGTCCGCGAGAGGCCAGATCGGCGATCTGCTTGGCGATGCCTCCCACGTTCAGATCGCCGGCGTTCTTGATCACCGGGACGATCAGCCCGCGCGGGGTGTCGACCGCAATGCCCAGATTCTCGGCGTCGTGGTAGACCACGTTCTTGCCGTCGATCGAGGCATTGATGTTCGGGAACGCCTTCAGGGCCTCTGTAGTGGCCTTCGAGATGAACGCCAGGTAGGTGAGCCCGGTGCCCTCCCTGCGGCGGAACTCGTCCTTCACCTTCTTGCGTAGTTGGCTGATCGCGGTCAGATCAACCTCGACGGTGGCGGTCAGCTGAGCAGCGGTCTGCAACGACTCGACCATCCGCGACGCGATGACCGTACGCATCCGGCTCATCTTCTCAGTGGTGCCGCGCTTGCCCGACTCATCGGGAACAGGCTTGGCGGACGGCTGGGCGGCTGCAGGAGCAGCGGCGGCCGCTGCAGGTGCAGGGGCCTCGGCGGCCTTCTTCGCTGCCTCGGCGGCATCCAGCACGTCCTGCTTGCGGATGCGTCCGCCGACACCGGTGCCGGTGATCGAGTTCAGATCGACGCCGTTGTCGGCGGCCATCTTGCGGACCAGCGGTGTGACGTACGGGCCGTCTTCGCCGGTGGCACGAGGTGCGACCGGCGTGGGCTCGGCTGCTCGTGCCGGAGCGGCAGGAGCCTGCGCGGCGGGTGCCGCGGAAGCGGCCGGAGCTGCGCCGACGGGCTCAGGAGTCGGGGCAACCGAGGCGGCGGGAGCAGCGGATGCCGGTGCTCCCTTGTCAGGCTCGGGCGCCGCAGCTGCTGCGTCGGGCGAACCGACCACGCCCAGCACGGAACCGACCTCGGCGACCTCATCCTCCTTCACCTTGATCTCGAGCAGCACGCCTGCGGCGGGAGAGGGAATCTCGGTGTCGACCTTGTCGGTGCTCACCTCGAGCAGCGGCTCATCGGCGTCGACCTCTTCGCCGACCTCCTTCAACCAACGCGACACGGTTCCTTCGGTGACCGACTCGCCGAGAGCCGGCAGCAGGACCTCGGTGGCGTCCGATGAACCCCCGGCAGGTGCAGGAGCGGAAGGCTCTGCGGGCGCGGCAGGTGCGGGCTCGGTGGGAGTGGGTGCCTCCTCGGCCTGCTCGACCGTCCCCGCCGGTGCGGTCGGTGTGGCCTGCTCGGGGGCGGGAGCACTGCCTTGCTCCGACGGCTCGCCGACGATGCCCAACACGGCACCGACCGGGGCGACATCGTCCTCGTTGAACTTGATCTCCAGCAGCGTGCCCGAAGCGGGGGAGGGGATCTCGGTGTCAACCTTGTCTGTGCTGACTTCCAGCAACGGTTCGTCGGCGTCGACGTGCTCGCCAACTTCCTTGAGCCAACGTGACACGGTTCCTTCTGTGACGCTCTCTCCCAGTGCGGGCAAGGTGACTTCAGTCGACATGGGTAAGGCTCTCCTTCGAAATGCCGGTGGTACCGATTAGTAGCCTATCCCGAATGACCCTTCCGCGCGGTTTCCGTGCACGCTCGGTGCCAGGTTTGTTCGCCCCCAGCTGAGGCGCGCAGGTAATAATTGGAGGCGTGAACGCGATCGGACGGTTCTTCTCCCGGGGGCGCCGCCGTGCGTCCAACGCGAAGGACGATCGCGCGGTCGATGAGGCCACTCGCGAGGTGTTGGCGGCCTTCATCGCCGGGCATCGCGGGGTCGAGGGATGGGTTGAACTGCCGACTCAGTTCAACAAGCCGTCACTGCTGCTGATCGCCTATGACGGCGAGTGGACCAGGCGTAGCGTGCCGTCGGCCTCATGGGCTTTCGATTTTTGCAGCAAGCAGGACATTCCCGGCTATCAGGCCGGTGTGGTTCCTTATCCGCAACGCAAACGCGATTGGGACGCCCGGCACCGCGCTCAATAGTCAGCCAGCCATCGACTTCGCGAGCTCGATCAGTGTCCGTACTCCCATCCCGGTGGCGTGAGCGGGCACATAATCGTGGGCGTCGCTCGCATTCCAGGCCGGACCCGCGATATCGAGGTGCGCCCAGCTGGTGCCCTCTGCCACGAAGTGCTGCAGGAACGCCCCGGCGAACAACGCACCCCCATTCCGGTCGGCTTTCGAACGCAGATCGGCGACCGGCGAGGGCAAGAGCTTGCGCACGTGTTCGGTGATGGGCAACTGCCAGAACTCCTCGCCGGCGGCCTCCGCAGCGTCCAGCAGCCGGTCCGCGGTGGCGTCGTCGCTGGTCATCAGGCCTGCGATCTGGGGTCCCAGCGCCACCACGCAGGCGCCCGTCAGCGTTGCGATATCCACCACCATGTCGGCATCGTCCTGGTTGGTGCGGGCCAGCGCGTCGGCGAGCACGATGCGTCCCTCGCAGTCCGAGTTCGTGTTCTCGACGGTGGTGCCGTCGAAGGTGGTGATGACATCGCCCGGACGATAGGCGCTGCCGGAGATCATCGACTCGGCCAGCGGAGCATACGCCGTCACATGGACGCCCAGCCCGAGCTCTGCGATCGCCCGGGTGGCGGCGATCACATCGGCGGCGCCCGCCATGTCGTGCTTCATCGTCAGCAGGCTGTCGGCCGGTTTGAGGTTAAAACCACCCGAATCGTAGGTGATGCCCTTGCCGACCAGCACCAGGTGCCGCTTGGTCCCGCGCGGACGGTAGTCGAGCCGGAGCAGCCTGGGTGGTCTGGCCGAGCCCCCGCCGACCGCCAAGATGCCGCCGAATCCTTGTTTGTCGAGGGCTTTCTCGTCGAGAATCTCCAACTCGACCTTGGAGTCCTTCAGATAACCGCGGGCCTGCTCGGCCAGATCACTCGGGCCGAGCAGATTGGGCGGCAGATTCGTCCAGTCGCGGGCCACCGCCACCGCCTGCGCGGTGATGCGTGCGGCGGCGAGAGCCCGAGCCGACGACCTGTTCGAGCCGAGAATGCCGATGGTCTCGACCGGTGCGGATTCGGCAACCCGGCTGAGCTTGCGGAACCTGCTGGCAGCCAACAGCGCGCCCTCGGCGACCGCCTGTACCTGCCCGTCGGCGCCGGCGTCCAAACTGATCACGATGCGCCGCGGCTCGGCAGAACCGGCCTGCATCACCTGGCGAACTCCCAGCCCAGCCGCCCGGCGCAAGTCTTCGGGACGCAGATCGAGATCGTCGCCCATGCCCACCGCGACCAGCTGCAACGCCGGAAGGTGAAGCTCGGTGACCTCGCCGACCTCCCCGGTGGCGCCCCGGGCACTCAACAGCGCGAGCAGGCCGCCGCCCGCCTTGGCGGCCTTGCTCTCGAGCTCGGAAGTCGTGCCGATCAAGGTGGGGTGCCGGTTCGATTCGACGACTCCGATCACCGCGGCGTCGGCCTTGCCGATGCCGCGCACCGATTCGATGCCCGGAAGTGCGACACGCTCCGGATCGAAGCGGGACGAATCGAACAAAGGCTGGGTCGCCATCGATATAAACCTCCGTGTGCGCTCAAGACTGTGACAACAGGCTATCCCGACCGCGGCACCGCCCCTTTGCGTCCAGCCCGATCGTGGTGCAGTAGCGTGGCGGCCAAGCAGTCGACAGGAGTAATCATGCCTACCCAAGCCTTGCAACACTCTCCGCTGTACGAATGGCACGTGGCGGCCGGAGCCAAGATGGCTCCCTTCGGTGGCTGGGAGATGCCTGTTGAATATGCCGGGGCCGGCGTGCTGGCCGAGCATGCGGCAGTGCGCGAAAAGGTCGGACTGTTCGACGTCTCACACCTGGGAAAGCTGCACGTCACCGGCCCGGGAGCGGTCGACTACCTCAACTCGCGACTGGCCAACGATCTGCGGAAGGTCGGGCCGGGTAAGGCACAATACACCCTGCTGTGCGATCAGGATGGGGGAGCGATCGATGATCTGATCGCCTACCTGCACGATGACGACGACGTCTTGTTGATTCCTAACGCGGCGAATGCCAGCACGGTCGCGCAGGTATTGGCCGATGGTGCCCCCGGCGGGCTGTCCATCGACGATCTGCACACCGAGCGTGCGGTGATCGTGGTGTCGGGGCCTCGGTCGGACGAGCTTCTCTCATCGCTGGGACTACCCACCAGGCTCAGCTACATGGCGTTTCAACCGTTCGGCGAGAAGGCCACTATTTGCCGTACCGGTTACACCGGGGAACGCGGATGCGAGCTGGTGGTCGAGAGTTCGCAGGCCGAACGCTGGTGGACGAGACTGCTCGACGCCGGCGATTCGCTCGGCGTGCAGGCCTGTGGCCTGGGTGCCAGGGATACCTTGCGCACCGAGATGGGCTATGCTCTGCACGGCCACGAACTCTCCCTGGATATCGATCCGGTGACCGCCGGGCTGAGCTGGGCGATCGGTTGGTCGAAACCTGCTTTCGATGGACGCGACGCCTTGCTCGCCATTCGCGAGCAAGGGCCGGCTCGCAAGTCCTGGGGGATTAAGGCCACCGGACGCGGGATCCCGCGTCCCGGAATGGACGTGCTGGACGACGACAGCGGCGAGGTGGTGGGGGTGGTCACGTCGGGCACCTTCTCGCCCACCTTGCACACCGGCGTGGGCCTGGCGTTGGTGGACACCGGACTCGGCGCTCCCGGCCGGGTCGGGGTGCAGATCAGGCGCCGGGCGGAGGAATTCGAGTTGGTGAAGCCGCCGTTCGTGAAGCCGCGGCTGCGCTGACCGGGCTGCCTCAGGCCTCGTCGAGTCGCATCGGGCCGTAGACCTTTTCGTCCTCATCGAACAGCGTCACCGAGGCGACACCCAAGTCGGCCAGTTCGGCGAAATTGTCGGTAAGCCACTGTTCGGCGTCCAGCTGATCGTCGAACCTGGTCTCGATCCCCGCGCCGGCGAGATCGTCGGCGGTCGCCTTCGAGCCGGGCGCAAGCTCGGCATCCCATCGCAGGCTCATCAGTACTCAGCTCCTCGATCGATCGCAGTGCCGGGACGGCGGAATCTTCTCGGCGTGATGGTGCGCGAGACCATGTACATCACCAGGCCCTTGCGGTAGGCACCGGGCAGCCGCTGATCCAGTAGCCTGCGGAACTTCTGCCACAAGAAGGTGGCTTCGAGAAGGATCAGCACGATGACCGCCCACATGGCATAGGTGGCCCAGGTGACGAGCTGGGGGAAGAACGAGCCGGCGATGAAGATCGCGAAGCTGAGTAGCAAGATCGGCCAGACGAATTCGCCGAAGGTCCATCTCGCATCGATGAAGTTGCGCAGCAGTACGCGCTCGGGCCGCTTCTCGGCCTGTTCGTATGCCCTGTCTTCACGTTCCCGCTTGAGTTCGCGCTCGCGTACCTTGCGTTCCTTCTTGGTCAAAGTCGGACGCACGCGTTCGCGGCGGGCCAGTTCGGCTTCTCGCCGGGTGGGAGTCGGTGCGGTCTTACGGCCGGTCTGCTTGATCTCTTGCTCATCGGCAACCGACGTGTCGGAAGTGTCGGCGGCATCAGTGCGCTGGTAAGGGCGGAAGAGTCCCACGGGTGTCCTTCTCAAAAGTAGTTGCTGGCCCACATACTAGTTGGCGGCCGGCCAGATGCCACCGGCCGGGTTGCCTTTGCCGCGACGAGGCCGGGCCTGCTGCGGGCGCCCGGCAGGTGTCAACCGCGACCCACGGAGCAAAATCCGGCGTCGGGCGTGCAGCGTGCCGGGGTGATAGTGGGTGCGGATGGCCTCTAAACTGTGCCCATCTGAATACTGGAAGGATTCTGTGGCTCATGCCAGGCTTTATTGAGCGCATAGCGCGCGCACTCGGATCGCAACATGACGATCCGCAGCGCACCAGCGAGACCCGCAATGAGCTGGACGACGCCTACGCGCGCCAAACAGAGCTTCTCCAGCAGGTGCGCAAGGGCGCGGCCAGCGTGGCGTCCAGTCGTCGTCAGCTCGCCGAGCAGCAACGCGAAACGGCGGCCGAGATTGATTCGCTCACCTTGTCGGCGCATCGTCTTGTCGACCAGGGGCAATCCCCGCTCGCAAGAGAAGCGCTGGTGCGCAAACAGACGCTGATTCATCTGCTGGCCGGGCTGGATACCAAGCATGCCCAGCTGCAGCGCGAAGAAGAGAACCTGATCTGGACGGCGACGAGATTGCAGGCGAAGGTTGATTCGATCCGCGCGAAGCAACACACCGAATGGGCACAATATTCGGCGCGCGAGGCCTCCCAGAAAGTGGCCGAAGCGTTGCGCGGCATCGACGTGAGTGAGACCGACGCCGTCGTCCGCCGCGCCGATGCGCTGCTGCAATCCACGCCGGACGGCCAGGCCATCTCGGACGATGAGCTGAACCAGGCCGCTGCCGCCGAGTTCGAGGCCATCCAGGATGAGTTCGCGGATCGTGCTCCGGCGGCCCCCGGGGAGGGCAGCTATCAGCAGCCGGGCGGATACCCGGCAGGAGGCCCATCCGACAGCTATTCGCCGGTGGACAAGCAATGATCGTACGGATTCTGGGGTCTGGGCAGTGGGAGGTGCCGGCCCAAGTCGTGCCCCGGCTGAATGTCATCGACGATCTCGTGATGACCGCGGTTCATGATCGCGATGCCGACTACCTGGCCGAGTTGTTGCAGGAGATGGCCGATCTCATCAAACAAACCGGAACCCCGGTGCCGTCGGGGCCGGTGGTGTTGTCCGATCAGATCATCCCGAGCCCCTCGACTCCGATCGGCGAGGTCGCCGACTGGCTGCAGGAAAGCCGCGCAGAGGACGGGCTCATTCCGGGTCAGGCCCGCAGGCGCTGAACGAAAGGCCAGAATGAACGTTCTGGCCCGATGTTGAAAGTGAACGTAGACTGAACCCGGATCTGCTGGTGATGCGAATGCACCGGATCCGCTTGACTTGGCCCCAGGCGTTCGCCTGGGGGACCCGGCAGTGAATTGAGGAGCACGAGAGATGACCGATACCACCGTGAGCGCTACTGGCGTCACTCTCAGCGAGACAGCTGCGGCGAAGGCCGCGTCGTTGCTCGCCGTCGAGGGCCGCGATGATCTGGCGCTGCGCATCGCAGTCCAGCCCGGCGGCTGCTCCGGCCTGCGATACCAGCTGATGTTCGACGACCGTTCCCTCGAGGGCGACCTGGTTGATCCCTACGAAGGCATCAATCTGGTCGTCGACAGGATGAGCGCCCCCTACCTTTCGGGTGCCACCATCGATTTCGTCGACACCATCGAGGCGCAGGGCTTCACCATCGACAACCCGAACGCCACCAGCAGCTGCGCTTGTGGAGACTCCTTCCACTGATCTTGCAGCCGACGTTCGTCGGATGCTGATACGACACGTCCCCGGCATTGCGTCCGGGGACGTGTCGTTGTCATTTCATGGTTCGGGCGCCATCGCGTGCGCGCGCAGCTCGGCCGCGCGGCTCGATCATGACCAGCTGGTCGACAGCGGGCGTCCCTCGTCATAGCCGGAGGCTGATTGGACGCCGATCACGGCGCGTTCGGCAAATTCCGGCAGAGTACGCGCGCCCGCATAGGTGCATGAGGAGCGCACGCCCGATGTGATCCAGTCGACGAGGTCCTCGACACCCGGACGCAGCGGATCGAGGTACATCTTCGAACCGCTGATGCCCTCTTCGAACAAGGACGCCTTGGCCCGATCGAAGTTCGACTTGCTGCGGGTGCGGTTGCGCACCGCCCGGGCGCTGGCCATGCCGAAGCTCTCCTTGTAGGCGCGGCCGTCGGGATCGTGCATCATGTCACCGGTCGACTCATAGGTGCCGGCAAACCAGCTGCCGATCATCACGTTGCCTGCCCCGGCCGCCAGAGCGAGCGCAACATCACGGGGGTAACGCACTCCGCCATCGGCCCAGATGGCACCGCCGTGGACCTCCGCGGCCTGCGCACACTCCAACACCGCGCTGAACTGCGGGCGTCCGACCCCGGTTTGCATGCGGGTGGTGCACATGGCGCCCGGCCCGACACCCACCTTCACCACGTCGGCTCCGGCCTCCAGCAGGTCGGTGGTGCCTTCGGGAGTCACCACGTTGCCGGCCACCATCGGTGCCCGGCGTCCGGCCTCGGCAGCGAACGCGTCGCGAACCGGGGCAACATTCGCCAATGCGTCGATCATGCGCTGTTGATGGCCGTGAGCGGTGTCGAGCACCAGCACGTCGGCGCCGGCCTTGAGCAGGGCCTCGGCGCGTCCGGCCGAATCGCCGCTGATGCCGATGGCCACGGCGACCTTCAACCGCCCCTGCGGATCGAGGGCCGGACGGTAGATGGCCGAGCGCAACGCGCCCTTCTGGCTCATCACACCCACCAGGCGGCCGGTGTCGTCCATCGCCACCGCCAGACGCTGGCGGGTCGATTCCAGTGTGTCGAAAACCTCTTGCGGGCTGGCGTCCGGGCGCACCTGGGCGAAGCCATTGGTCATCACCTCATGCACCTGGGCATAGCGGTCGACACCGGCCGTGTCTGCCTGGGTCACCAGGCCGAGCGGCGCTTTGTCGGCGTCGATGACCACGATGGCGCCGTGAGCGCGCTTGGGCATCAGATTGAGCGCCTCGCCCACGGTGGTCGTAGCGGTGACGGTGATCGGTGTCTCGAAGACGGTCGGTGCGGCCTTGATACGAGCGATCGAACTGGCCAGCACATCGACCGGGATGTCCTGCGGAAGAACCGCGAGCCCGCCGCGGCGGGCGATCGTCTCGGCCATCCTGCGGCCCGAGATCGCAGTCATGTTTGCCACCACCAGGGGGAGCGGCAGATCGAGGCCGTCGGCGGAGGTGAGATCGACGTCGAGCCGGGAGGTCACCGAGCTGCGATTGGGTGCCATGAAGACATCGTGGTAAGTGAGGTCGTAAGCAGGCCTGCTGTTCAGAAAACGCACGTACCCATTGTTCAGGCCATTCCCAAACGATTGGCCGCCGTCTCACCAGCTCGCCCGGCCACGGCGATGGCCGGCCCCGGTGAGGCAACTATGATCTGGTCGGCGCGACGCGATAGCATCACCATGACCGGGATTTGACGAATTCAGGTTTGGGCTCGACGGATGTGGGTCATATCCGATGGATTCGGGTGGGCCCTGATCCGGGTAAAGGTAGATAGTGCCGTGGCCTGTGCCAGGGCGGCGGCCGGCGAGATGAGGAAGATCCATGGGTGCCAGTGCTTCAACGCCCACCACGTCCGACGACGTGCTGAAGGTGATCATCTATTCGGACGATCGGCTGGTGCGCGAACAGATGAGGCTTGCCCTCGGCCGTAAGATCGCCGCTGATCTGCCCGAGGTCGAGATCTCCGAGTTCGCAACCCCGGCAGCGATGTTCAAGCGGCTGGACGCCGAGAAGTTCGATATCGCGCTGCTCGACGCCGAGGCGAGGCCCGGCGGCATGGGTGTCTCACACCAGATGCGCGACGAGATTCCGGACTGCCCACCGGTGCTTCTGCTGATCGCGCGGGCGGCCGATGCATGGATGGCCACCTGGTCGCGCGCCGAGGGGGTGTCGCCCTACCCGGTTGACCCGATCCGGCTGCCGACCGATGTCGCCGATGTGGTGCGCAACCATCGCAGCGGACGAACCGATGCGCTGTCGTCCTCGCTGGTGGAGCCGGGTGTGGCAAGCCGCCACGGCGCCTGATTCAAGATAGGCCCGTGTTCGGCGGACGAGCGCGAGCCCGGGCGGGCAGCGGGACTAACCTACAGGCATGACTTTCTCGTGGCCCGATGTGCTGACCGGTCTTGTCCATGGCGAGGATATGGATGCCGGGACGACCCGATGGGCGATGAACGAGATTCTGTCGGGAAACACCGGCACGGCGCAGATGGCGGCGTTCATGACAGTTCTGCGCGCGAAGGGTGAGACCGTCGCCGAGATCGATGCTCTCGCTGCCGGCATGCTCGACAAGGCCACACCGATCGAGTTACCCACCGACGCCGTCGACGTGGTCGGTTCGGGTGGCGACCGCGCCAACACAGTCAACATCTCGACGATGGCGGCCATCGTCGCGGCCGCGGCAGGCGCCAAGGTGATCAAGCACGGAAACCGGGCGGCGAGTTCGATGAGCGGCACCGCCGACTGCTTGGAGGCTCTCGGGGTGGCCTTGAATGTGCCGCCGGCCCGGCAGCGCGAGGTCCTCGACGCCTGCGGCATAGTCTTCCTTTTCGCTCCGCTGTATCACGCCTCGCTTCGGCACACGGCGCCGGTGCGTAAGGAACTCGGCATTCAGACCACCTTCAACTTTCTCGGTCCGCTCGCCAATCCGGCGCGCCCGGCAGCGCAAGCCATCGGCGTCGCGAATTCGGAGCTGGCCGACCTGGTCGCCGGTGTGCTGGCAGCGCGCGGCAACCGGGGCATGGTCTTCCATGGCGAGGACGGTCTGGACGAATTGACGACGACCACCTCGTCCGATATCTGGTTGATTCGTGAGGGGCAGGTCGTGCGCAGCGAATTCGATCCCGGCGAGCTGAACATTGCTCCGGCCCGGCCGGCTGATCTGGTCGGTGGAGATCCCGAACACAACGCCCAGGTCGTCCGCGATGTCTTCGCCGGGGAGACGGGACCGGTTCGCGACATCGTCCTGGTGAACGCGGCCGCCGCGCTGCTGGCCTTCGACGGACCGGATCTGAGCGTACCGGTGGCCGGCCAGCTTCTGGCCAAGGCCGACCAGGCCGCTGAGGCGATCGATACCGGCAAGGCATCGGCGCTTGTGGACCGCTGGGTCGAGGCCACTCAACGCGCCGTCAGCCAAGGCTGATCCAGGCCCACGCGAGCCAGGGCCCGAGCCATAGCCCCGGACCGTAAGGAAACGTTCTGCCCAGCACGGAGGGATGGCGGCGCCGCCACCAGGTGGTGCCCAGCCCCCAGCAGGCGGACGCGATCGCTCCGGCCAGCAGCGCCGCGAACCAGCCCTGCACCGATCCCGCTGCCGCCAGAGCGCCGGTCATGGCGGCGAGCCTTACATCACCGAAACCCAGCGCCCGGCTCCGCCACCACAGCACAAAAAACAGTCCGCCGGCCAGCCCGGCGCCGACCAGCGCCCTGATGATAAGGCCGGGCCACCAGCCGGGATCGATCGCCATGCCGAGGCCGAACCCCGCCAGCAACGCGATGAAGGTGACGCGACTGGCCCGAATGGGTAGCCAGGTCGTCCGGGCGTCGACATAGACCAAGACCAGGCCGGCGCTCGCCCACACCACCCAGGCCGGACGCAAGGCCAGCGGCAACGACGGGATCGGAATGCACAACAATGCCGATGCCACCAGCAGCCCGACGGCGCCGGAGGATCTCGCCAGCTGGGCGTAGCGCGGTTTGGTACAGGCATCGGGTTCGTCATCGGCGGGCTCGGGATGATGGGCCACCACCACCAGCTGCAGGCCGCACACCAGTGCAGCGGCCACCGCCCAAACCAGCCACTCACCCGGCATGACGGTGCTCCGCGCGGCGCCCCTGCTCGACCCGATCCGGGTCGAGTACCAGGTCCGGATCGATTCCCCACGCCTCACACGCTGCTTCGGTGCGCAGCTGCTGAAGTTTTGTGCAATAGACATCTTCGGCGGCGAGAAGATGACGCAGATCGCACCGGGCGATCCCACTGAACTCGGCCAGCTGCGCGATGGTGCAACCCTTCACTGCCAAAGACCACAACAAAACACGCATCTGATGGGGGTCGGCGGCCACGCGGCGAAGATAGTCGAAGCGATGCCGGTCGAGCCGCAGCAGGCGCGCGGCCTCGTCCGCCCGGATGGCCAAAGATGCGGTCCGGGAAGGTTCTTGCAGCAGTCCGAGAACCGTGGACGCGGGCACCTGCGCCGCCCTGGAAATGACCCGCCAGGGCAGCCCGGTGTCGCTCATCAACTGGCAAACCCAGGCGCGAAAAGGCCCGGCCGGAATCTGCCTGGCAGCACGATCCGGCAGGCCTGGACGCGACAGGCCCGGACGCTCTCGCGGCAGAGGAACCCGAACGCTTATGGCCGGTGATGAAACGAGCGGAACAGTCATGGCTTCCCTGAGGGTGCGGGGCCACGTCTTCGTGGCCGGTGTCGGTACCCCCACTACAGTCCATCGAACCGTCGGCCGGCAAGCGCCCGGCTCAAACGGACAACATCGTCATCGGCCCGGACAACACCTCGGCGACGAGGGACAACATCGCCGCGTCCGGGCAAAATGAAAGTGGGACCGGCCGGTGCTGAATGCACCGGCCGACCCCACTCAAGGTCCTCCCAGGAAATTACCGGAGTGCCTTGGTGAATCCGGCAGCCACGGCCGCCTCCTCACTGTTGAACCACACGTCGGCGTTGGTGCGCTCGTAACCGGCGGCCTCGGGGGTGTGGTATTTCATCGAACGCTCGTTGCCCTTGATGGCGAAGCCCTCCGGGGGCGTGGCTCCGACGTAGGCTCCCTCACCGTAGCTGTGAGCCGACGCAGGGTCCGGGCTGCCTTCCGAGATCATCTCATCTTCGGCAAGTTCTTCAGCCAGGTCACTCGCGGCGTCCTCCGCAACCTCCTGTGCCTCGGGTTCGTCGGCAGGAGTGGTGGCCTCGAACGGGCTGGCACCCCACGAATCGTCCTCGTCGGCCTCGGGGCGGGTGGGCTGCTGCGGCGACCAGCCGTCGTCGCTGCTGCCCAAGACACTGCGCACCGCGATGATGATCGCGCCCACCACGGTCGCGATTCCGATGAGCGTGAAGATGCGGCCGACCACGCTGCGCTTGCGGGGTTCGGGTTCTGGGTCGGGCAGCTGAAGGTCGCCGCGCAACGCGGCCAAAGTGGAGCGTCCGCGCCGGGTGGCCTCGATGACGGAAGGATTCTCGTTGGCTTCCTCCCAAAACTCCTGAAGCCTCGGGTACCAATCGTGCTGCACCTTGTCAGAAACGCTTTCGTAGGCCTGGGAGACCGACGGCTGGAGCTTCTCGACGACCTCTTCAACCTTCGGTGAGATGCGATCGTACGCGTCTTCGAGCACCGGAGTGACCCGGTCGGCTGCCTGGCGTCCGAAGTCGACGGCCTGCTTGCCGAGCCCACCGGCCTGCTTCGCGAGGTCGGACACCTGGTCATTGGCCTGCTTGGCAAGCGGAGTGACAGCGTCGGTGGCCCCCTCGAACACGTCCTTGCCCTGCTTGAGAGCCTGGTTGGCGGCTTTCTTCGCGGCCTTCCGGGCCTTCTTGGTCTTGCAGTTCATAACTTTCTCCTGTCCGTTGCTGTGCTCGTAGTCGAGCCGCTCGTAGTCGAGCTGCAAACCGGAGTACGTGGAAACTGCCCACGCGAACGGTTCCGTACCCACGCTACGTGGTCATCGCGGCAAATCACTGGGACTCGGCAGAATTCGTTGGTGCCATCGGATCGGACGACGAGTTTGGTGGCGCGCGGTCATCTGCAAGGATGGAGGCCGTATCCGCGTCAACACGCATTTCGAAAGGTGGGTTCGTATGAGCCAAGCCACCCTGCACACCAATAAGGGCGATATCGTCGTCGAACTGTTCGATGACTACGCCCCGAAGACCGTCGCCAACTTTGTCTGCCTGGCCGGCGGAACCCGCGAGTACCGCGATCCGAGCGACGGCCAGACCAAGACCGGGCCGTACTACGACGGCACGATCTTCCACCGAGTCATCGACGGCTTCATGATCCAAGGTGGCGACCCCACCGGCACCGGGCGCGGCGGCCCCGGCTACGAGTTCGCCGACGAGTTCTACCCCGATCTGGTCTTCGACCGCCCCTACCTGCTGGCCATGGCCAACGCGGGTCCCGGGACCAACGGCAGCCAGTTCTTCATCACGGTGGCACCGACCCCGCACCTGAACCGCCGCCACTCGATCTTCGGTGAAGTGACCGACCCGGCCAGCCAACAGGTGGTCGACGCCATCGGCGCCACCCCGACCGACCGCGCGGATCGTCCGCTCGACGACGTCGTGATCACCTCGGTCGAACTGGCCTGAGGGCCCTGCACCACAACCCACGACGCACCTGATCTTCGAGCGAATCGGACGAGATCAGGTGCGTCGTGCTATCTGCCGGCGGCGTGGCCGCAGTCGATGGCCGGCAACGATCCGAAACATGCTCGTCGCGGTCACCGGTTTCCCGTCCGGCCGATTGAATGGTGGGCTCAGTCGCCGACACCGATCGAGAACGTGGCGTCGAGGTCGCGCTGGCTGTAGGCACGGAACGCCAAATGGGTTTCGGTCTCGCGCACGCCGGGCACCTTCGCCAGGGAGTCGGAGACCACCGGGGCGACGTCGTCAAATGAGGGAACGCGCACGATGGCGATGAGGTCGATCCGCCCGGTAACCGAATAGACCTCGCTGATGCCGTCGATGGCGGCGATCTGCTCGGCGACCTCCGGGATGCGGTCGTTCTCAACATGGACGAAGACGATTGCGGTGATCATGGACTAAAGGTTATCCCTGGCGCCGGCGCCCACTGTCAGCTCGGGCAGATCCGCGCGGTCGACCCCACCGTGAACAGGCATCGACCACTCTCCGTCGATGTCGATCAGCCGCACACCCGGGGTCTCCAGCCAGCGTGCGATGAGCTCGGCTTCCTCCACGGAGGCCGATGGCATGTCGTGCGGTGTCGCCCAGACGACCTCGGCCAGTTGGACGGCTCGATTCGCGACCTCGATCGGATCACTGCCCGGTGCGGCGCATGCCGCAGCCGCCAGCTTGCCGTAACGGATGACATGGATCTGCCAGCCGGGGTTCGGCGCAGGAGACGCTATCCACTGCGCGGCCACGATCTGAGAGCACCGCGATATGGCCTGGAGTCGGTGCAGCCGCTGTGATGCCGCGACATAGCTGCGCAAGCGAGTGGTCAACACCTCGGCCTGCTCGTAGCGTTGCTGCTCCGAAAGCCGGACGATGCGGCGTCCGATCAGCGCCAGGGTGGGCCGCAGGTCACCGGTCATCGCCTCGCGCACCTGCTTGGTCAACTCCGCGTAGTCATCTGCTGCCGACCCCAGGCATGGGGCCAGGCATTTGCCGAGTTCGGCGAGCGCGCAGGCGGGGCCGCTGGCGTTCTTGGCGATCTTCGTGGTGCACTGGCGCAGCGGATAGGCGTCATAGATGGCCTCGCATCCGGTTTGCGCGGCGGATCTCGAACTGAACGGGCCCCAATAGGTTGCTTGGTCGTCCGCCGGTTTGGCCACCACAGAAAGGCGGGGATAGCGCTCGCAGGTGAGTTTCACCCAGGCAACCTTGTCCTGCCGCTTCGAACGACGGTTATAGCGAGGCGCATGAGCCGCGATGGTACGCAGCTCCCGCACCTGGGCCTCCAACTCGGTCGCGCAGACCACGGCGTCCACCCCGGTGGCGATGCGCACCATCTCGTCCATCCGCGGCCTGGTCTCCGACGAGGTGAAATAGGTGCGCACCCGGCGGCGGATATTGCTCGCCTTGCCCACATACAGCACCTGACGATCCTGGCCCGGGCGCTGCGCATAGAAGGTGTAGACGCCGGGCCGCTCGGGCAGCTCGGAGGCCCAGGTGCGTTTGGCCCGGCGTTGCGGTGAAACGCGATGCTCGAATTCCTTGAGATCCTCGAGGCTCAGCACTCCGAGGTTGCCGACCCGCTCCAGCAATCCGTGCAGCACATCGACGGTGGCGCGTGCGTCGGACAGCGCGCGGTGATTGGGTTGGGTGGCGGCATGAAAATGGTCGGCCAGGGTGTGCAGTTTGACGTTGGGCACTTCGCCGCGCAGCAGCGCCTGACGGGCCAGCGCGACGGTGTCGACGACCATATTCCCGGGCCACGGATACCCGAATTGTTCGCAGGCACGTTTGAGGAAACCGATATCGAAGCGGGCGTTGTGTGCCACCAGCACGGTGCCACGCGAGAACTCCAGCCAGCTCGGCAGCACCTCGCCGAGCGTCGGCTGCGAGGTGACCATCTGGTTGGTGATGCCGGTGAGCACGGCGATGAATCCGGGTATGTGGACGCCCGGGTTGACCAGAGTGCCGAATTCGCCGAGAATCTGACCGCCGCGCACCTTGACGGCACCGAATTCGGTGATCGTCGCCTCCGGCCCCGACCCGGTGGTCTCCAGATCGACGACACAGAACGTGGCCTCTGACAGCGGGGTACCGATGTCGTCCAGGCTGGGCTGCAGCAGGTTCTGGTGTCGATCGATGGCCATGCAGCTGACGGTAGCGGTGGGCTCCGACAATTTTTCGTACGTCAGATGCCACTGCCGGGATCGGTTCGCCGATCGCCGCTACCGCGGGACGGGCGCTTGATCGCGGGGCGGCATATCGTGACAAGTTCTTCTCCCGTGGCTGCAACGACGAAGAACCGCGCCCGGCTAGCGTTGCCCATGGCTGATCCGATGCGGTGCACGGTCAGGCGGTAAGAAAAAGGAGTGTGGTGGTGGTTCGGCGAACGGTCTATCGGGTGCGCGAACCCCGTCGGCATCGGCTCGGTTCCCATCGGGGTTGTCAACTACGCGCAGGAGTTGCAGCCGCGCAATCTCTGGTAATGGGGCTGCTCGCGGCGGCATTGCTTGTGGGCTGCTCGGCACCCGCCGTCTCCACCCCGTCTGCGCCGGAGGCTCCTACCCCGGCGAGCACCGCCGAGCGGGCGGACGTCGCAGAGCATCTGATGGAGACCGTCCAAGAAAACGATGAGGAAGCATTCTCCGCAACCTTCGCGGCGGATGTCGACCCGGAATTCGTCGCCATGCTGTGGACGAATCTGGACCTGATCGACCTGAGCCTCGTGGAGGAGAGGTCCGATGGCACCTGGCGGGTGCACTGGAAGGTTCCCGGTGAGCAGGGCGTGGCGACCCACCTGATCGCCGCAGATGTGGAGTGCGATTCGTCCGGCTGCCTGATCGCCGGCCTCGGGCAATCCGGCACGTCACCGGAACCGATCTGGCTGGTGGAACCGATCAGCATCCAGCACACGGCATATGTGGCACTTGTCGGCGGCGGAGACCTCGCCGGATGGCAGATTCCGGCCGGTGAAGCGTCCGCCTTCTTGATGGCGTCTCCCACTGACGATCTGGTGCAGCAGGCATCCACCCAGGTGGTCGAGGTGCCCGGCAGCACCGAGGCGTTCGAGAAGGTGATGGGAGCCTCCGCGCTCGATTTCGCCGACGCGGGGGCGATCACCTGGGTGGCCAACAGCGGCGGTGACGAAGACACTGTCTCAGCCGCGCCGCCCCGGGTGGTGATCAACCCCGACACCACCCAGGATGCGGACAAAACGTCGCGCAATCTGCTGCTCGTCCACGAATTGACGCACGCTGCCACGAGCTGGCTCGGGCATCCGGCCGACGGCCAACTGTGGGTCAGCGAAGGCCTGGCCGAGCATCTGATGTTGCAGACCTCCGACGCGGCAGCCCAAGCCAGCAACCAGGTCCTGCTCGATCACTGCCCGCTTTCCGACGCACCGCCGGCAGACGCCGATTTTGCGGATCCGTCCAAGAGCGAACTCGCCTATGCCTGGAGCGCGGCGGCCATCAATATGCTCCTCGCTGAGCGTGACACGGGCCATTCCCTCCACTACCTGTGGATCACTGCGGGCGAGCAGCCCGAATTGATCGGGCCCGTGGCCGACTGTGGCTGATGAGCCAGGCAGCGGCCGTGGCTTTGGCGGGGAACGCCCGATGGTCGAAGATGAGGAGCGCCCCAGCGTGCCGCGCGCCGGACGCGCAGTAGGCGGAAATCAGCCGACTGAGGCATTAATCTAATGACGGATCCTGCCCGGCAGAGCGTGGGTCCTCAGCAGATCCCTACAAGGAGGATTCCGTGACCGCCTGGTACAGCTTCTTCAAGATGACGCTGGTGCGCCCCGCGGTCAGATGGTGGTTCCGGGTCACGATCGAGGGCACCGAGAACATTCCTGAGAACGGCTGCCTGCTGGCCGCCAATCACCTGGACGCGGGCGACACCTTCAGCCTGCCGTCGCTGATCAAGCCGACGGTCACCTTTCCCGCGAAGAAGGAACTGTTCATGGGCAAGGGCGTCAAGGGCAAGGTGCTGGCCTGGTTCCTGACCGCGGTCGGGCAGGCTCCAATCGATCGTTCCGGTGGACGCGCAAGCGTCACAGGGCTCGGCTCGGTCGAGGATGTGCTGGCGGCGGGCGGGGTCGTCGGGATCTTTCCGGAGGGCACTCGTAGTCCCGATGGGCGGCTCTACAAGGGCCACACCGGAGTGGCGAGGATGGCCTTGACCAGCGGCAAACCGGTCGTCCCGGTGGCGATGATCGATACCCGGCTGGTTCGGTCGAAGATCGGCATCCCGACGATGAAGAATGCCCGCATTATGGTCGGTAAGCCCATCGATTTCCGCGAGTACGCCGGCCAGGACAATGATCTACATGTGCTTCGCTGGGTCACCAATGAGGTGATGGCAGCCATCCAGCAGCTGACCGGGCAGCAATACGTCGACGTTTACGCCTCGCGGGTCAAGCGTGGCGATCTGAGGAATGCGGACCTTGCCGGCTACTTGCTCGACCACCCCAACCAGAAGCAGACCCGGCCTGCAGTCACCGCCGAGCTCAGGCCGGCGAAAGCAGATCCGGATACTCCGGATGAGATCGGCGTGGGGGAGTGATCGGCAATGGCCGGTAGATCACGTAGATCACTTGTTCCGGGAGCATTGACGAAACAGCTGAGGCATCCGTGGCGAGTCGAAGCCGACCACCTCGAGCGGATTCCCGATGGCGCGTGCATCCTGGCGGTCAACAGGGTGAGCCCTTTCGATCATTGGATGGTCCCGGCTTCGCTGAATCGCGATTCCCGGGTGATCGCCGGCGGTCTGCCGATACGTTCCCGCCATAAAGTCAACTGGCAGGCCGATCCCGATGCGGACGACAGCCCGCAGGCAGCGGCCGCCGCGGGCGCGATTCTGGTGGTCTTTCCCGAGGGCGACAACAGCGCCGACGGCTGCGTACACAAGGGACACGCCCAGTTCGCGGCCTTCGCACTGGAGGAGGATCTGCCTGTCGTCCCCGCGGCTCTGGTGCCTTTCGCCGCCCAGGGCACACTGCCCGAACTGCGTTACCGGCTACGTATCGGGGAGGCCGTCGACACGACTCGGTTCACCCAGGCACACATTCCCAGCGACGCGCTGGATGGTTTCGTGCTGCGCGCATTGACCGACCTGGTGATCACCAGGATCTGCCAGCTTGCGGGGCGCCGCTATGTCGACAACTACGCGGCGACGACCGGTGCGGTGGCCAAGGTGACCCGTCCGGCAGCGTTTGCGTCCTGGCGTGAGGGACGAGCCGAACGCCGGGCTGCCCTGGAGCAGCGCAGGGCAGCCGAAGCGGAGCTGGCCAGGCTGCTGGACGAGCAGGACGCGGCGATCATGGACGAAGCCGTCGAGGCGGCACGGTCGCAGGCCGAAAAAGCGGCATTGGCCACCGAACACGCCAGAGCGCAACGTCGGCATCTCGCCGGCCAGCACCTGCCGAAGACCGACGACGACCAGGCCGGCCGGCCAGATGAGTGATCAAGCCGCCCCGCCTCGCGAGCCTCTCATTCCGGGTGCGGCCGAGCTGCGGCGCACCGTCTACCGGGCGGCCGGCTGGGCCAGAATCGGGTTGGTCGTGCACATGCTCGTCGTCAACGGATTGCGATTGTCGAAGGTTCCCCATCCGGGGATGCTGATCGAGATCTGCGTGATAGTGACTGGTTGGACGATCGTCATCAGTCTGCTGAACCTGAAGAAGAAGTGGCGCAACCGCTGGCTGATGGGCCTCGACATGGTGATCACGCTGCTGGTGGTGGCGAGTTCGGACTATGTGCTCGGCCTGAACGTGTTACGCGAAAGCTATCTCGGCGTCGGATGCTATTGGATGCTGGCGGCGCCGGCCGTGCTGGCGATGTGGCGCGGGCAGTGGGTGGGCCTGGCGGCGGGCGTCGTCGTCGGTGCGGTGCAGTTCTTGCAAGCGCCCTCGATCGCACCTAGGGCCTGGGGCGATGTGCTTTTGATGACCGCCATTCCTTATTTCATCGGTTTGCTCGTCAATGAACTCAGCACCACGATGACCGACCGCGACCGCAATCTGGCCACCCTGGCCGCGCTGGAAGAGCGCGAGCGCCTGAACCGCATCGTCCATGACGGGGTGCTGCAGGTGCTGGCGATGGTCGCCAGAGAAGGAAACGAACTGGGGCCCCGGGGCAAGACGCTCGCCACGCTCGCACTCAAACAAGAAGACCAGTTGCGCGCAACGCTCCAGGATCGCCGGGTCGACATTCTGGGTGGTGGTTTTCTCGACACCGACAAGACCGACGTCACGATCATGCTGGAGAGGCATCAAAGCGACACCGTGACCGTCTCGGTGATGGCCGGAGAACTGAACATGGCCTCGGCCCGCGCAAAAGAACTCGACCGGGTGATCACCGAGGTGCTGGCAAATGTCAGCAAGCATGCCGGTGACGGCGCGCACGCCTGGATGCTGCTGGAACAAGAGGGCAACGACCTGATCATCTCGGTGCGCGACAATGGTGTCGGTGTCACCGATGAGCAGCTGGAGCACGCGGCGGCCGGCGGAAGGATGGGTGTCAAGGAATCCATCGTCGGGCGTGTGATCGACCTGGGCGGCTCATCGGATCTGACCACCTCGCCGGGGGCCGGGGTCGAATGGGAGTTCCGTGTTCCTCTGGAGCGTGAGTGAACGGCGCCGGCCGGCGCCTCCGGGCCCACTCAGGGATGGCCCCGAGGTGGGCAATAATGAACAATCCGGTCGAGCACAGGAGGTAACTGATGGCAGCAGATACCAGCTGCTCCAAGGTCCGCGTGATGCTGGTGGACGATCACCCTTTTTGGATTGACGCGTTGGGTGAGGATCTCACCGAACTGGGGTGCGACGTGGTTGCGGTCGCCCATGAGGGCGCTCAAGTGATGGATCGTGCCAGGGCGACGCTGCCCGATGTGGTGGTGATGGATCTCAATATCCCCAGTCCCGACGGGGCCACCTGCACCCAGATGCTGACCGGTGAATTCCCCGACGTCAAGGTGCTGGTGATGTCGGCCTCGGGTGAGCGCGACGATGTTCTCCGGGCGGTGAAGGCCGGCGCCAGCGGATATGTGCTGAAGTCGGCCACCAAGCAAGAGCTGCTGGATGCCGTGACCAAGACCGCCGAAGGTGAGGCGGTCTTCACCGCCACCCTGGCCGGGCTGGTGCTGGGCGAATACCGGCGGATGGCCAACAACCCCGGCGCGGACGATGATTCTCCGGCACTCACCCCACGCGAATTCGAGGTGCTCCGGCTGGTGGCCAAGGGGTTGAGCTACCGCGACATCTCCGAGCAGCTGTTCGTCAGCCATCGCACGGTGCAAAACCACGTGCAGAATGTGCTGCGCAAACTCCAGTTGCACAACCGCGTCGAACTCACCCGGTACGCCATCCAGCAGGGGCTGGACACCTGATCTCATCCCTGGTTCGGGCAGCGTCAACTCTTCTGGGCGGAACAGATTATTCTTGGCTGCGTGTCTGAGCTGATCCCGTCTTTAGCCGAACTGCATGCCATGCCGCAGGTGCAGCAGCCCACCTATGCTGATCCGGATCGGCTGAAGTCGGTGGTGAACGATCTGCGCAAGCTGCCGCCCCTGGTCTTTGCCGGTGAGTGCGATGAGCTGCGCGAGAAGATCGCCCGGGTGGCCGACCGCAAGGCGTTCATTCTGCAGGGCGGTGACTGCGCCGAAACCTTCGACGGTGTGCGCGCCGACAACATCAAGGCGAAGCTGCGCGTCCTGCTTTCGATGAGTGTGGTGCTCACCTATGCGGCGCAGGTTCCGGTCGTCAAGGTCGGACGCATCGCCGGCCAGTACGCCAAGCCGCGTTCGAAAGACACCGAGACCCGCAGCGGGGTCACCTTGCCTGCTTACCGGGGCGACGCGGTGAATGGCTTCGACTTCACTCCCGAGTCGCGCCGCCATGACCCCGACCGGCTGATGCGCATGTACAACGCTTCGGCCGCCACCTTGAACCTGGTGCGGGCGTTCGTCACCGGCGGTTTCGCCGACATCCGCCAGCTGCACCTGTGGAATGCCAGCTTCGTGCAGGATTCGCGCATCGAGCACCGCTACGAGCAGATGGCCGGTGAGATCGAACGGGCGCTCGGATTCATGATGGCCTGCGGGGTGGACGACCAGACCCTGTCGGTGGTCGACTTCTACGCGTCCCACGAGGCGTTGCTGCTCGACTACGAATACGCGATGACCCGCATCGATTCGCGCAGCGAACTGCCCTACGACACCTCGGGCCACATGGTGTGGATCGGCGAGCGCACCCGCCAGCCTGACGGCGCCCAGGTCGAGCTGCTGAGCCGGGTGACCAATCCGCTGGGCATCAAGCTGGGCCCGACCAGCAAGGGCGAAGACGCCATCGCTCTGGCGGACCGGCTCGACCCGAACCGGGTGCCGGGACGCATCACCTTCATCACCCGAATGGGCGCCGACAATGTGCGCGAGAAGCTGCCTGGCCTGATCGAGGCCGTCGAGGCCACCGGACGCAAGGTGGCCTGGGTATGCGACCCGATGCACGGCAACACCTTCGAGACCGCCAACGGCTATAAGACCCGCAGCTACGCCGCGGTCGTCGAAGAACTCAACGGCTTCTTCGATGTGCACGACCAACTCGGCACCTGGCCGGGCGGCGTGCACGTCGAGCTGACCGGCGACGATGTCACCGAATGCCTGGGCGGAGCATTCCATCTGGCCGAAGAAGACCTGAATTCGCGTTACGAGACGGCCTGTGACCCTAGGCTGAACCGTAGCCAGAGCTTGGAGCTGGCCTTCATGATCGCCGAGCGGCTCAACCAAAGCCGGGTGCTGCGCCGCGAACCGCTGCAAATACCCAATTGGAATGACTGATACCCGATGATTGACCTGAGGTCGGACACCATCACCAAACCGAGCGCCGCGATGCGGGAGGCGATGGCCGCCGCACCGGTCGGCGACGATGTCTACGGCGAGGATCCGACGATCAACGAACTGGAAACCCGCACCGCCGCGCTGCTCGGGCACGAGGCCGGCCTGTTCTGCCCGAGCGGATCGATGGCCAATATGCTCGGCGTCTGGACGCTGGTGCCGGCCGGGGGCGAGATTCTTTGCGATCAGCGGGCTCATATCGTCCGGGCGGAGATGGGTGCGCATGCCGCACTTCACGGCATCACCATGCGCACCTGGGCGTCCAGCTCGGGTGTGCCCGGTATCGCGCAAACCAGTGATATCGCCGAGCTGATGGAGGTCGGCTGCGGGCCACACCTGGTGGAGACCGCGGCCATCGAGATCGAGAACACCCACAATTTCGGTGGCGGCACGATCCATCCAGTCGAAACCCTGCGCGAGATCCGCGAACTCTGCCAGGCGAACGGCGTGGCGATGCACCTGGATGGTGCCCGGTTGTGGAACGCCCATGTGGCCACCCGGGTCCCGATGGCCGAATACGGGTCGTTGTTCGACACTATCAGCGTCTGCTATTCGAAGGGCATGGGCGCACCCGTCGGTTCCGTGCTGGTCTCCAGTGCCGAGCGCATCGACCGCGCCCGCGAACAACGCAAACGGCTGGGTGGCGGCATGCGCCAGGCCGGCATCCTCGCCGCGGCCGCGCTGTATGCGCTCGACCACAACATCGACCGGCTGGCCGATGATCACCATAACGCCCAGGTCTTCGCCGAACAGGTGATGGCCCGGGCTCCCGAAGCCATCGACCCGCGCCATCTTGCCAGCAACATCGTCGTGGTCGACACCGGCGAGCGCCTGTCGTCCGAGGTCGCCGCCAAAGCGGCCGAGCGAGGCGTGCGCTGCTCCACGGTGGGCGTCCACAAGTTGCGTGCGGTCACCCATCTCGACGTGGACGAAGCCGGTTGCCGGGAGGCGGGCCGGATCGTGGGGGAGCTTCTCGCGTCTTGACCACTCGATTCAGCGGACGAGTGCGATCTCGAGTGCCAGCTCAGCGTTGATCGGTAAGACGAAGCTCTCTGATCTCATCAGGTGTAAGGGCGGGTCCGTCGTCAGCTACCACGAACAGCCCGTTGTCTTTTATCAGCCGACCGCGACGAATCGGCTCGATACGCAGCGCCGAACCGTCCAGCGTGATTTCCACCTCGCCGTGTCGCAACCCGATCTGACGGCGGAGTGCAACTGGAATTACCACCCGTCCAGATTTGTCGATGGTTGCTCTCATAGTCTTGAGGCTAGCAGGCAGTTAATGCCGAAGTGAACCCCTATTTGTGATGCATCGGTCGCTGACATCAAGCAGTTGGCGTGCCATAGTGGGAGACATGCAGATCACCCATTTCGGACATTCCTGCGTACTCATCGAAACCTCCGGCCAGCGGGTGCTGGTCGATCCGGGAGACTTCTCCACTTCGTGGCATGACGTGATCGATCTGGACGCCGTCCTGGTCACTCATCAGCATGCCGACCACGCCGATCCCGTCTGGCTGCCCAAGCTGCTGGACGCGAACCCCGACGCGGTGGTCGCCGTCGAGCAGACCGTTCCCGAGATCGTCGAGCTACCGACCAGGACGCTGCGCCTGGGCCCCGACGAACGAATCGATCTCGGCGGGCTGCACGTCGAGACCATCGGCGGCCAGCACGCGGTGATCCACCGCGACTATCCGCGGATCGGCAATGTCGGATTCGTTTTCCGCGCCGAGGGAGAGGCGAGCGTCCTGCACCCCGGAGACAGTCTGGATGCGACAGCCGAGGGCATCGATATTGCATTGATCCCGGCCTTCGGGCCGTGGGCGGCCACCAAGGAGACCATCGAATTCGCCCGGGCGACGGCCGCCCCTCAAGGCTTCCTGATCCACGACGGCCTGCTCAACGAGCGTGGCTGGAATCTGGTCGCAAAACACGTCCAGGCGTTGAGCGACACCAAGCTGATCGACGTCCGCGACACCAGGCCGTGGCAGGTCTAGGAGGCCAGAGTCTCACTCACGGTAGCCGGTTCGGCGTCGGCGATTGAGGGCACAACGGTCTTATCCGGCATCGACGACAGCACCATCGCGATGAACATGGCTGTGCCGCCGACCAGGGTGCGCACGCTGAACAGTTCTTGGCCGACAAGAATGGCGAAGATCGCGGCCCAGATCGGTTCGGTGCTCATGATGACCGCGGCCCGGGCCGGCGACACCCTGGTCTGTGCCCAGACCTGCATCAGCGCGGTCAGCCCGCCGCAGATGATCGCCAGATAGGCCACGGCACCCCAATCGGCCGAACCCTGAGGCAGCGCGATGCCGCCCGGAATCGCGGCGATGAAACACAACACCGCAACCCCCGCGGTCTGCAGGGTGGCCAGCGTGATCGCCTTGTCCTCGGTGGCCACGCGTCCGGTATAGATGATGTGCAGCGCATAGAGCAGAGCACTGATGATGGTCAGGGCCTCACCGACACCGAAACGCGTCGCACCGGCTCCGGGCACGATCGTCAGCGCGGCCAGGCCGAGCGTGGCGAGCGCCACCGACACCCAAACCCGTTGACGCACCCGCGCTTTCAGCAAGAGCGCCTCCAGCATCGGGGTCATGATCACGTAGGTGCCGGTCAAGAACCCCGAGATGGACGCACTGGTGTGCGCCAGACCATAGGTCTGCACCAATTGGGCCCCGCCGTAAAGCAGGCCCAGCATGGCGCCCTGCCGGATCGTGACGCGGGTGAAGATCAGCTTGCGGTGCATCACCAGACCGAAGAACACCGCAGCGATGGTGAAGCGCACGGCCAGCAGGTCGGCCGCATCGATCCTGGTCAAGATGTCGTGCAGCACGAAGAAGGTGGAACCCCACAGCATCGCCATGATGAGCAGGCACAGCGGAGCGATGGCATCGGCACCCGTCCGGGCACCGCGGAGGACATTCATCACAGCGAAACGTACACCTTGATCTTTGCGCCTTCGGGCAACTCGGAATCGGAGGAGAGCTCGTTACCGTCCTCGTCGGTGACCTTGGTGATCTTGCCGACGTTCGGGCCGAGGTTGGCACCACTATAGACAAACTCCGGCGAGAACTTCGCGTCGGTGAGCCGGTCGAAATACGCCTGCGGCTTCTCCTTGGATTTCGGGGTGGGCACCTTGGTGAGGTTGGCGCCCTTGCTCAGCACGAGTGTGACGGTGTCTCCGCGGTAGCCGGTGCCGTCGGCGGGGGACTGGCTTACCACCGAGTCTTTGGGCACATCCTTGCTGACCTCTTCGGTTCCCCACTCGACCTGGAAACCGACATCGGTCAATGACTGAACGGCTTCGTCCTTCGTTTTGCCCACCACATTCGGGATGGCGAGGGGCTCCCTGCCTTGCGAGATGGTCAGATCGACGGCCGTGTCGCGTTTCACCAGCTCACCTGCCGCGTAACCGGCGTCGATCACCAGGCCTGCGGTGACCGTTTCGCTCCACTGCTCGGTCAGGGTTCCGGTGGCCAGATTGGCGTCGGCGAGCGCTTGCTGCGCATCGTCCAAGGTGAGTCCGGCCAGTGATGGCACGGCGAAGCGTTCGGGCCCCAGCGAAACGACGGCGCTCATCTGCGATCCGCGGACGATGTCGTCGCCGGCCCCCGGGTTGGAGCTGATCACCAGGTCGGTGGGCACGGTTTCGGAATACTCCTCGGTGAAACTGATCGTCAGACCCACTCCGGACGCGGCACTCTCGGCCTCCGCCTGGGTCATGTTGACCACCGAGGGCGCGGCCACATAGCGTCCGGACGCGAACCACCAGCTCGTCATGCCGATGATCAACGCCAACAAGACGATGACGATGGTCGCCACGAAGGCGCGGCGGCGCCGGTAGGTGGCCGAACGCGACAATCTCGGGTAGCGTTCGCTGGCCGGCCGGGGAGCTTCCTCGAATTGCCGTGGACGGATGGCTTGCGCAGCCTCAGCTCCGCCCACGCGGGTGGGCGGATCGATTCGTTGGTGAGTGGTGCGTGGTGCAGCGGGCACCGGCTCGGACCGTCTGGGTATCACCGCGGATTCGGCCGTGGGGGTGGCGCCGGCAGGCTGGCTCCCGCCATAGCCGACCCGACGATCGGTCCGGGTCTGCAGGGCGGCTTTCGGTGCGGTGACGACCGGGGCGGCCTGGGCGGCGACCGGTAGCCGGGCCGAGTGATCGGCCAGCACGGAGGTGGCCATCTGATCGGGATCGAGAGCGGTTGTGGGAGCGTGCGACCACGGCAGCGCGGCGGCCGGATAGACCAGCGCACACAAGGCATCGTCGGATTTCACGCCGCGTTCCAGGGCTCTGCGCACCCTGCGCACCCGGCGCAGCAGTTCGCGTCCATTCGCGGGCCTGGCCGCCGGGTTACGCCTGGTGCAGGCGGCGACCAGGGCGTCCACATAGTCGGGGATCGGTTCGCGGCGGGCCTGTCCCGGATTCTTGGCGGCCAGCACCTCCGACGGGTTCGGAACGTTCTCGTTGACGTGCTTGTAGGCCACCGTGATCGGCGCGTCCCCGGTGTAGGGCTTGGTGCCGGTGAGCATCTCGAAGATCACGATGCCGGTCGAATAGACATCCGACCACGATTGGGCGCGTCCGGTGGTGAGCAGTTCTGGCGGCAGATAGCTGACCGTGCCGATCAGCAGACCCTGGGTGGTGGTCGAGGTCTGCGAGCTGATGGTGCGTGCCAAGCCGAAATCGGCGACCTTGATCTCGCCGCGGTGCGAGATCAGCACATTCTCCGGCTTGACGTCGCGGTGCACGAGTCCGGCCTCGTGGGCGACGGCCAGGGCGGCGGCGACCGGTTCGATGAGTTGCATCACGCGCAGCGGAGACATCGGTGCATCCCTGGTGATGATGGAGCGCAGGGTCGATCCCTCGACGAACTCCATCACGATATAGGGACGGCCGTGGTCGAAACCCTGGTCGAAGATCGACACCACATTCTCGTCACAGAGCCGGGCTGCGGCCCGGGCCTCCCGGTCGAATTTGGCAACGAAGTCGGCGTCGTCGCCCAGCCCGTCGTGCATCACCTTGATGGCGACGATGCGCTCCAGCCTGCGATCCCAGGCCCGGTAGACGGTGGCCATGCCACCTCTGGCGAGCCGTTGCAACACCTCATATCGGCCGTCCAGCACATCACCAACAAGCCTGTCGGTAGGGCGCTGGGTCACGGCTGCTCCATAGTCCTCGGGGAAGTTGATGAACGCTATTCAGTGTATGCGGCGCGGGTATTGGCTCCCGGTAACGCCAGGCGTTGGCGGGTCGTGTCGCGGGAATCCCCGATCACCACCCGGACGTCGTTACTGTAGGGGCATGAATGCGCTGATGGGCCTGAAGACGCGGCTGAGGTTGTCGCGGACACTGACCTGGGTGGGCCTGCAGACCAACCCGAAAACTCTTGCAGAACTGGTGCAGCGGCTGTGTCGCGAGCATCCCGACGTCATCGTGATAACCCAGCCCGGCGCGCTGCCCGAAGACCTGGTCACCGGATACCGGTCGGCGCTGAAGGCACTCGGCCGGCAGAGCGGTCAGACGATTCTCGGGTTGCAGGCCGATACCAGGGCTGCGGTGTCGGCCTCCGCAGATCTGGTGGTCACCGGTGCCGGAGCGGGCGCCGTGCGGGGCCACTCCCATGGCCTGTCGGTGGTGCGCGCCGATGATCGGATCACCGGCCAGAGCGCGCTGGATGATCCGGACGTGGATGCCGTCATCGTGCCGATCGATCTCGTGGCCCGGACGGCAGCGCAGGCACCAGCGTCCGATCCCACATCGAAGCCCTGGTTCGCGCAGGTGGCTGACCTGGACGGCGCCCGGCGCGCGGTAGGGGCGGGAGCCCGCAGGTTGGCCTTCACGGGAACCGACGTGGCCGGCTATCGCGAGTTGCTCGCCGGCCCGTGGCGCGACGAGATGGAGCGGGTCAGCTTCACTGCCTTCCAAGCGAAATAACGCGACCCTTCAGAACTGGCGCTCCACGCATTGCCGGGCCAGCTCGGTCAGGGCGATGCGGCCGGGATCGGACAACTCGGCTTGCGACAGGGCGTGCAACGCGGACGCATAGTCATCCCCGATCAGCTGCTCGATGAAACCTGCGGCCCCCGATGAGGTGACCAGATCGCGTGCGGTCATGATCTGGTCGGTGGTCATCGGTTTGCCGACCAGACCCTCGAGTTGCGCGCGCCGGGGAGCGTCGAGCAGCTCCAAAGCCTTGGCCAACAGCATCGTCCGCTTGCCCTCCACCAGATCGCCGGCCTCGGGTTTGCCGGTCTGATCGGTTGCGGCGAAGACCCCGAGCAGGTCGTCGCGCAGCTGGAACGCCCGGCCCAGCGCCAATCCGAAATGCCCGAGCGCCTCGAGCGTGGCCTCGCAGGCACCGGCGGCGGCCGCGCCGAATTGAACAGGACGCTGCACCGTATAGCGCGAGGTCTTCTCCTCGAGTACCTTGGCGGCGACGCGTTCGGGGTCGTTGCCGGCGTCTGAGCCGACCCGGTATTGCGCCCACAGATCCAGCACCTGGCCGGTGTTCACCTCGGTGCGCACCAGATGCCAGTACCTGCCGGCGCGGTGCCAGGCGGCGGTTTCCAGACCGGAATCTGAGACCAGCTCGTCAGACCAGACGATCAGCTCATCGCCCAGGACCACCGCCATTGCCCGCCCGAACTGGGCCGGGTCCCCGGCACCTTGACTGGCACGATGCCAGGCCTCGAACTGACGGTGCACGGTCGGATTCCCGCGCCGGGTATCGGCTTCGTCCAGCACGTCGTCGTGCATCAGAATGCCCGCGTGCAGCAACTCGAAAGCGCTGACGGCGGGCCAGATCTCCTGCGGAACCTCTTCGCTTCCACAAGCTGCGACGTATCCCCAATAGGCGAATGCCGGACGAAGTCTCTTGCCTCCCGAGACGAAATCGGCGGCGACCCGGGTGAGCTCGGCAAGAGCGGGGGAGACACCGACCAGCTGCGTGCGCTTGGCCTCCAGAAAGGCATCGAGTTGCTCGGCAACCTGGTCGCGGAAGTCTTGCGAGGCAGGGTTTGCTGGGTCAGGACGCATGCCCCAACACTATCGGCGCGTAACCGGGGCCGACGGCGAGGAAATAGACAGCGGATGGGCCGCCGGTGCGCCGCCACTACAATCGCAGCCATGTCTTCTCGCGAATCCATCGGTGAACTGCTGGCCAGGGCCACCGAACCGACCTTCAGTTTTGAGTTCTTTCCTCCGAAGGACGAGGCCGGCCAGCAGATGCTCACCCGCACCATCGCCGATCTGGAGGAGCTTCGCCCGGACTGGGTGTCGGTCACCTATGGCGCGAACGGATCCAGCCGTCAGCGCACCCTGGATGCCACAATGTCCATCCTTGCCAGCACTGATTTTCGAGTAGTGGGGCATATCACCTGCACCGGGCAGACCGTCGGCGAGCTGAGCCAGGCCATCGATGCCTACGGCGAGGCCGGTGTGACCAATATCCTGGCCATTCGCGGCGACATGCCGGGCGGTGCCCGGGTGCCCTGGGAGCCGCATCCCGGCGGCCTGCGCAATGCCACCGAATTGGTCGAGCTGATCGCTTCCCGCGGAGACTTCACCATCGGCGTGGGTGCCTTCCCCGACGGCCACTCGACCTCGACACCGGAGCTGGACGCGCAGATTCTGCTGGGCAAGCAGCGGGCCGGTGCCTCGTTTGCGGTCACCCAGCTGTTCTTCGACCTCGGTCACTATTTCGAACTGGTCGGCAGAGCCCGCAGCGCGGGCTGCACGCTGCCGATCGTGCCCGGCATCATGCCGGTCACCAGCGTCAAGCAACTCGGCCGGTTCGCCGAGCTATCGGGCGCCGACATTCCGGCGAAGGTCGCCGAGCGGTTGTTGGGTGTCGCGGACGATCCCGCTCAGGTGCGCGAGACCGGCGCCCAGATCGCCGCCGAACTGTGTGATCGGCTGCTGGCGGGCAAGGCACCGGGCCTGCACTTCTACACCCAGAACCGCTCGCGGGCTACTCGAGAGATTCTCGCCAAGCTCCGGGACGTCCATCGCCCAGATCGATGGTGACCAGGCGCTGGGTCGGGCGGGTGAGTGCGACATAGAGCACCCGCATCCCACCCGGGGTTTGATCCACGATCTCGTCGGGCGCCACCACGATGGCCGCGTCGAACTCCAGGCCCTTGGCCTGCAGCGCGGTGACGACCGTGAGCCTGGCCCGCACGGCGTCGTCCAAGGGCATGGACGCCACGGTGTCACGAACCGAACCGAATCGTCCGGCCGCGCAGATGATCGCGATCGAGCCCTCCACCTGACGGCCCAGCTCGGTCACCACGCGGCCCAGTGACTCGGGGAGCCGGTCGGCCGGCACCGAAAGCAGCCGGGGATCGACACCGGTCTGGCGAACCGAGGTCGGCACGTCCGCGTCCGGATAGAACGAGGTGATCACCTTGCCCGCGAGATCCATGATCTCGGCCGGCGAGCGGTAGTTGGTCGACAGCCGGAAGGTGCGCGAGGACCCGCGTCCGATCAGATCGCGCATCGCGCGCTCGGTCTCGTCGTCGTTCGGGTAGGAGCTTTGCGCGGGGTCGCCGACCAGCGTCCAACTGGCCTGCGGGCCGCGGCGGCGCAGCATCCGCCACTGCATGGGCGTGATGTCTTGGGCCTCGTCGACCAGCACGTGCGCGTGGGTGACCACCCCGTCATCGTCGGGGTCGGTCTCGCGGGTGTCGGTGAGCTGATCGGCCAGCGTCACCAGCTCGGCGATCTCGGTGCCGTCCTCGAGATAGAGCGCCGGATCGACCTCGTTTTCCACCGGCGCCGGGCCGATCATCGCCGCCAGCTCGTCGAGCAGCGCGATGTCGGCCACCGACCAGTCGGGATGCATACCTGTCCCCGGAATGAAGTCCCTGGCGTGGTCCAGGCTGTCCGCCAGAACGTGCCGCTCGTCCGCGTCCAAGACCTCATGAGCGAACTTCCGCAGCAGTGCCGGGTCGGCGAGCCTGGCCAACACCGCCTCGGGGGTCAGGATCGGCCACCAGGCATTGAGGAACATGGCGTAGCTGGCCTGCGAGGTGACGATGTCGTCGAAGACCTCCCGGGAGAGATCGAGCAGGGCCGCGATGTCGGTCGGCAGCTTCGCCCACAGTGCGTCGGTGAGCGCCTTCTCGGCGGCCGGACGCGCACGATTGGCCTTGTGGGAGTTGAGCACGGCGCGGCGGATGGTGTTCAGTTCGCCCGCCTCCAAGGTGAGGATCTCGCCCTTGACGCTGACTCTCAGGCGGATGTTTCCGGAGGTCATCGGCTCGAAGACGGCCCTCCTGAGCACCGGGAGCATCCGCAGGCTGCCCTTGATCATGGCGGCCTCGGCGTCGTCGACGCGCCCGGTCCCGAAGCCCAGGACGTCGCTGGCCAGCTCGCCGACCGACTTCAGGGTCACCGAGTCCTCTCCGAGGCCCGGCAGCACACGTTCGATATAGCTCATGAACAGGTCGGTGGGGCCCACCACCAGCACACCGCCGGCCTCCATGCGTTTGCGGTGGGTGTAGAGCAGGAAGGCGGCCCGGTGCAGGGCAACCACGGTTTTGCCGGTGCCGGGCCCGCCGGAGATCACCGTCACACCTTGGTAGGGGGCGCGGATCGCCATGTCCTGCTCGGCCTGGATGGTGGCGACGATGTCGCGCATTCGGGGCCCGCGGGCCCGCTTCAACGCGGCCATCAGCGCGCCTTCGCCGATCACCGGAAGGTTGGAGGAGTTCTCCTCATCGAGCAGGTCGTCTTCGATGCTGACGACCAGGTCGTCGCGGCAGCGCAGGGTGCGGCGGCGGGAGACGCCCATCGGGTCGGCGGCGGTGGCCCGGTAGAAGGCCTCCGCGGCCGGGGCGCGCCAGTCGATCACCAACGGCTCGTAGTCCTCGTCGCGCACGCCGAGGCGTCCGATATAGCGTTTGTCTTCGTTCTCGTCGGTGAAGTCGAGCCGGCCGAAGACCAGCCCCTCGTGCTCGGCGTCCAGAATCGCGAGCCGCTTGGCCGCCTGATAGGCGAAGGCATCGCGTTCGAACAGCGCGGTGCTGTCTTCTTCACGCATCCAGTCGGCGCGGTCGGTCTGGTATTTGGCGCGGCTCTCGGCCTGTACTTGGCGTGCCGCTTCGGTCGCGGAAGCAAGGTAACGGTAGACCTTGTCGACGTGAGCCTGCTCGATAGCCAACTCGTGGGCAAGGATCTCGTTCGTGCTCGGGGATTGTTCTTCGCTCAAGTGGGTCCATCCTCAGAAAAAGCCCGGAATGACCAGCTTACTCCGCGTGTGGGAGGATGAAACGTGACCACTGTCAGCATCATCGGGCTGGGAGCCATCGGCGCGGCGCATGCCGCCTGCATCGCCGACGCATCGCCGGGGACAGCAATCCGCGTCATCGCCGAGGGCGATCGTGCTGCCAGGTTGCGGACGAACGGTGTGCATGTGAATGACACCTGCTACGACTTCGAGATCACCGAGCCCGGCCAACAGGTGACGCCCGCCGACCTGATCATCGTCGCGGTGAAGCATCACGACCTGGACGAGGCGATCGGCCAGCTGGCGGGCCATGTCGGACCCGGGACCGTGATCTGCAGTCTGCTGAACGGGATCACCAGCGAAGAGGAGATCTCCCAGGCGTATCCCGAGGTCTGCGTGCCGCCGGCGGTGAGCGTCGGCATTGATGCCGTCCGCGACGGGCTGGAGGTGCGCTTCACGACCATCGGACGCATCGAGTTCGGCGACGCCGAACCCGGCGAGCCGAGCGAGGGCGTGCAGCGGTTGGACGCGATGCTGACCGACTTCGGGATTCCGCACCTCGTCAGCCCGGACGCCAAGCGGATGCTGTGGTGGAAGTTCCTGCTGAATGTGGGCGTCAATCAGACCTCGGCGCTACTGGAGGCGCCCTACGGATTGTTCCAGCATGAAGGTGCCGCGCGTGATCTGATGATCTCGGCACAACAAGAAGTGATCGACGTGGCGGGGGCCGCCGGGGTGAATTTGGGGCAGGCCGACATCGATCAGCTGGTGGGCATTCTCGGCACGCTCGGACCCGCCGGCTTCACGTCGATGGCTCAGGATGCCTTGGCCAATCGCCGGACCGAGGTCGACCAGTTCGCGGGCACCGTGGTGGCGCTCGGCGAAAAGTACGGCATCCCCACGCCCGTCAACCGCGTCCTGCTGCAGGCCTTCGAGGCCAAACATCAACTGTGGGGCGTGGCCTGAGCGGCCTACCTACTTGGCGACCAGCAGTGGCCAACCGAACTGCAGGGTCATGCCGAAACCGTGACCGACGATGATGGTGATGCCTGCCGCGATCGCCAGGATGACCACAGCGAAGCAGACGCCGGCGAATACCTTGGCGATCGGATGGGGATGGTGTTCTGCGACGTCATCGACGCCCTTGGCGCCGAAAGACAACGCCCAGATACCGATCGCGAAGATGGTCGGAAGCCCGGCACCGAGGACCAGTGCGTAGACCAGCACCTCGCCGCCGGCCTCGAACAGTTGCTCAAGAACCCGCATGCTCAGTTCACCTTCACCAGTTCTAGGTCACTTTTGGGATCGTTCGCTGGTTGATCTGCGAACTCACCCCCATCTGCTTGGGGGAGCGCCTTCATGGACTCCTCGATTGGGTTCAGGGATTCCGCGGTCACGGGCTGCTCCACCGCGTCCGTGGACGCAGGCGCGGGGTGAATCGAGGCCCCGTTCTCGCCGCCGGCCCATTCGGCGTTGACATTGTTGTGGTCGATCTTGGTGTTCAGCGAGTGCCGGTACATGGCACCGGCGCAGACGACCAGGATCGCGGTGATCACCAGGGCGCCGAACACGCCGCCGATCGAATGCCCGATGAACCACATGACGGCGCCCATCACGCCGGAGCATGGCAAGGTGATGCACCAGGCCGCCACCATCTTGCCGGCGACCCGCCAATTGACCTTTGCGCCCTTCTTTCCGACGCCGGCGCCGAGGATCGATCCGGTCGCGACGTGGGTGGTCGACAGTGCGAAACCCATGTGGCTGGAGACCAGGATCACCGAGGCGGTGGAGAACTCGGCGGCCATGCCCTGCGGAGGAGTGAGCTCGGTCAGGCCCTTGCCCATCGTCCGGATGATTCGCCATCCGCCGGTGTAGGTGCCCAAGGTGATCGCCATCGCGCAGGCGACCTTCACCCACAGCGGCACCGCCTGCAGGTCGGTCCACTGCCCGGACGCGATCAGCGCGAGAGTGATGACCCCCATGGTCTTCTGTGCGTCGTTGGTGCCGTGTGCCAGCGCCACCAGCGATGCCGATCCGATCTGCCCCCAGCGGAATCCGGTATTGCGGTACTTCGCCAAGACGTGTTTGGTGATGCGGTGCACCAGCCAGGTGCCGACGGTGGCGATGATGATGGCGATGAACGGCGACATCAGCGCGGGAAGCACGACCTTGCCGATCACCCCGTCGGGCTTGGTGCCATCGCCGATCCAATTGACGCCGCCGGTGCCCAGCCCCGCCATCGTGGCGCCGATCAGGCCACCGAAGAGCGCATGCGACGAGCTGGACGGCAGCCCGAACAGCCAGGTCACCAGGTTCCAGACGATGGCCCCGACCAGACCGGCCAGCACGATCAACAGCAATGCCTGGCCGCCTTCTTGCAGCAGCTCGGGGCGAGGGGCGCCGGAGGCGTCCTGAATGTTGACGACGGAATTCGTGACGGTCAGCGCGACCTCGACGGACAAGAACGCCCCGACCAGGTTGAGGATCGCCGACAGTGTGACGGCCGCCTTCGGCTTGAATGCGCCGGTTGCGATCGAGGTGGCCATGGCATTTGCGGTGTCATGAAACCCGTTGGTGAAATCAAAAACGAGGGCGGTGATAACCACCAACGATAAAATGATGAGCTCTGGAGGCACGTCTATAGTTTGCCTCTTTCCCGTGCTCAGAGGGTAGTTGAGGGGCGTTTCCCGGCAACAAAAAATGCGCTCCGGCGTGTCGGATCAGCGACCGTCTACCGCGCGGAATTATCTTCGTTACCTAGTAATTTGGCACTTGGAATAGCGACCGATATGCGACGGTCGCGCGAAAGTCATCGCCTTCGCGCAGCCGGCGTTGCCAACCGGTGGGCGGCCTCGATGCTCAGGGGGATCTCAATGAGGGCGCGCACCAGTGTGGCCAGCGGTTCGGCGGAGTCGGCGGCCGACGACGGTTTGCCCTCGCGCAGCGCATCGAATGCCAGCTCTTGCTGGTAGGCGCCCAACAGCGATATCAGCTGGTCGGGGGCGATCTTCAGGACGAGACCGTGCTGGTCGATGACGGACTGGATGGCCTGGGCCATCAGCGCGTCGAGGTCGTCGTCGATCTGGTTGATCGCGACGCGCACGTCGGGATTGCGTAACGCATGCAGCCGGATCTCGGAGCAGGCAAGCAGCCACTGATCGTCGGTGGAATGTGCGGCCTGGAAAATCTGCAGGGCCTGTCTGATGACCTCGTCGACGGTCCGGGGCTCGATGCGGGTTGGTGGAACCGAGGCGATGGCGTCGGTCGCCGCTTTCAGGATCGCGTCCGACTGGCGCTTGAACACGGCCAGCATCAGCTCGTCCTTGGATTCGAAATTGGAGTAGAAGGCGCCGCGAGTGAACCCGGCACGTTCACAGATTTCTTCCACAGAGGCGGCGAGCACACCCTTCTCGGCGAACAGAGCGGTGGCGGCGTCCATCAACCTGTCCTGGGTCTGGGCGCGTTTGCTGCTCACCGTTGCGGTCATCATTCCTCCAAAGTTGGATACAGTGCCGTATCGGATGCATCCTTGTATCGGATACGTTACCGTATCGGACGGTTTGGTCGACGGGAGAGCCTTCGTGTCAGCATTGTTGTACCGCATCGGCCGGGCATGTTTTCGGCATAGCCGGCGAGTGCTGGGTATCTGGCTGGCCATACTTGCGCTCGTCGGAGTGCTGGCGCTGACCGTCGGCGGCGACTACGACGACAATTTCACCATTCCGGGCTCGAACTCGCAGCGCGCTCTCGAAGAACTCTCCGTCACCTTTCCCGAAGCCGCGGACGCATCCGCCACGATCGTGGTCGGCGCGCCGGAGGGCACCCGGATCGACGATGAGCAGGCCCGCGAAGCCATGCAGGAATACATCGACTTCCTGGAGAGTGACCTCGACTTCGTCAAAGGCGCCCAGCTGCCGTACAGCGACTACGTCAAAGGCCTGATCTCCAACGACGGGTCGCACGCTCTGGTGCGCGTCCAGGTCGAGGGCAGCCAGTCGACCTTCACTGACGAACAGCGCGCGGAGCTCACCGAGGCGGGGCAGAAGATCACCGAGCTGTTGCCGGGCTCGAGCGCCGCGGTCGGCGGTGACGTCTTCGCCGTGGAGATGCCGGAGATCTCCGTCGTCGAAGGTCTCGGTGTCGTCGTCGCGCTGATCGTGCTGACCGTCGTGCTCGGGCTGGTGGCCGCCTTCATGCCCATCATCTCGGCGCTCACCGGTGTCGGCATCGCCGTCTGCCTGGTGATGGTCGGGGCCGGCATCATCACCGTGAGCTCGACCGCACTGATCCTCGTGGTGATGCTCTGCCTGGCGGTCGGCATCGACTATTCGCTGTTCATCATCTCCCGGCACCGCGATCAGCTCTTCCACGGCATGGATACCCAGGAGTCGGCAGCCAGAGCGGTCGCGACCAGCGGTTCTGCCGTGGTCTTCGCCGGATTGACGGTGATCATCGCGCTGGTCGGCCTGAACTTCGCGGGGGTGCCGTTCTTGTCGGTGATGGGCATGTTCACCGCGGTCGGCGTCGGCATCGAGGTGTGCCTGGCGCTCACCTTGCTGCCGGCCCTGCTCGGGCTGCTCGGCGATCGTCTGCGTCCAAGCGAACGTAAGGCAAAACGCCTGGAGAACCGCAGACCGGGACGCGCGTCCCGGATGTGGGTGAAGATCGTCACGAAATGGCCGCTGGTCACGGTGCTGGTCGTCGTGGTCGGGCTGGGCGCGCTGGCGTTGCCGGCGCGCAATATCGAACTGGCCCTGCCCAACTCCGGGCGCTCATCGGCGGGAGCCCCCGACAGGGTGGCATTCGACCTGGTCAGCCAGGAGTTCGGGATCGGTTTCAATGGTCCGCTGGTGATCACCGGCTCCATCGTGGAGTCGACCGACCCGATGGGGCTGCTCGACGACATGCGCGCGGAGATCGAGGACATCGACGGTGTCGAGATGGTCGCCGCCGCCGTCCCGAACCCGAACGCCGATACCGGCATGATTCAGGTCATCCCGACCACCGGACCCGACGATCCGGCCACCGCCGACCTGGTCGAGGCGTTGCGTGCCCAGCACGATCACTGGCTCGACGAATACGGGGTCGACACTTCGGTCACCGGATTGGTTGCCGTGCAGATCGACGTCTCGGAGAAACTCGGCGCAGCCCTGCTGCCCTTCGGGATCTTCGTCGTCGGGCTGTCGCTGATCCTGTTGATGATGGCCTTCCGTTCGGTCTTGGTGCCGATCAAGGCGGCTCTCGGCTACCTGCTGTCGGTGCTCGCGGCGTTCGGCATCGTCACCCTGGTCTTCAATGACGGCGTCGGGGCGTCGCTGATCAACCTCAGCGAACCAGGACCGATCATCAGTTTTCTGCCCATCATCTTGATGGGCATCCTGTTCGGGCTCGCGATGGATTACGAGGTCTTCCTCACCTCCCGGATGCGCGAGGAGCATGCGCGCGGCAACGCCAACTGGATAGCCGACGGCTTCGCCGGCTCGTCGAAGGTGGTGATCGCTGCGGCGCTGATCATGGTCTCGGTCTTCATCTTCTTCGTGCCGACCGGCATCGGCCCGATCAAACCGATCGCGCTCAGCCTTGCGGTGGGCGTGGCCATTGATGCCTTCCTGGTGCGGATGACGCTCGGGCCCGCGCTGATGAAGCTGGGTGGATCCAAGGTGTGGTGGCTGCCGGCCTGGCTCGACAAGAGGCTGCCGGTGATCGATGTCGAGGGCGACGCGCTGGCGCACCAGACGAAACTCGAGGCCTGGCCGGCGCCGGACGATGCGTCCGCGATCCATGCCGAGCAGCTGTCGGCGATCAGCGACGGCACGGTGCTGTTCCGTGACTTGGACGTCACCCTTGCGCCGGGTGAGGTGCTGCTGGTGGAAGGCGACCGTCCGGCCCGGTTCGCGCTGATGTACGGGCTGTCCGGACGCGTGAAGTTCACTGCCGGCGAAGCCAAGGTGCTGGGTCACGTGTTGCCAGAGGAAGGCTCGCTCGTCCGGACGCGCACCCCGCTGCTCTTGGCCCCGACCCGCGATGTGGCTGCCGAATTGCGCCGGGCCGCCGGCGGCATCGTATTCGTCCCGTCGCTGAGCGAGCTGTCCCCGGAGGCGATCGAACTGCTGAACCAGGCGATGGACGCACCGCCGCCGGCCGGCGAGCAGCCGACCAGCTGGGTGCTGGGCATTCCCGCCGGTGCCGATCCTGAAACCTACCTGCCCGGAGGCGCGCGCGTGCTCCGGCTCGATTCTGAACTCGCCACAACTGTTGGAGGCGTATCCCGATGACGATCAATCATGCTGGTAGTGGCAAGAAGCTGCGCTGGACGACCTGGCTGGGGCTGATCCTGGTTCCGGTGCTGTTGGCGGGCGGACTGCTGTGGGCCACCTGGAACAGCGACGACCGGATGGACGAGGTTCGCGCCGCCGTCGTGAATCAGGACGTCGCCGTCGAGCTGCAAGGGCAGTTGGTGCCGATGGGACGCCAGCTCACCGCCGCCCTCGTCGACTCGGACCGTGAACAGAATCTCGCGTGGGAGCAGGCCACCTTCGACGGCGCCGAGGCCGGTTTGAAGACCGGCGAATACGCGGCGATGGTCGTCATTCCCGAGGACTTCTCGGCCGCCGCCACGTCGTACGCGGGCGACGCGCAGGACGCCTATTCGGCCACCATCCAGGTACAAACCTCACCGGTGGCGGGCATCGCGGATGCCACCTTGGGCAAGGTCGTCGCACAGGAAGCTGCCCAGGTGCTCAATGAGAGCCTGACCTCGGCCTACCTCGATCAGATCTATGTCGGCTTCAATCAGATGGGGGAGCAGTTCGTCACCTTGGCGGACGCCGCCTCGCAGCTGTCGCATGGTGCAGACCAGCTGTCCGATGGCGCGTCCGAACTGTCGAACGGCCTGAATCAGACGGCGTCGGGGGTGAGCGAGTTCGCCACCGGTGTGAATCAGGCGGCGAGCGGCACCCAGCAGTACGCGGCCGGCGTCAGCCAATACGCGGGCGGGGTCAGCCAGCTCGCCGGCGGCGTCAGCCAGTATGCGGTCGGGGTGGATCAATACGCGTCAGGCGTCGGCCAGTACGCGGCCGGCATGAACACCTTGTCCCAACAGGTGCAGCCGTTGCCCGCCGGAGCCCAGCAGCTGGCCCAGGGCGCCCAGCAGTCCGCGGACGGCGTGGGGCAGTACGTCGACGGTGTGAACCAAGTGGTCAACCCGATGATCGATGTGCTGAGCCAGTATCCCGAACTCGCCGAGACCATCCAGCAGATCACCGGCGACCAGGAAGGCCTCGATCAGGCGGTTGCCTATATGCGTCAAGCTCAGGACGACATGGCCGAGCTTGAGCAGATGAGCGGCTGGACAGTCGAACAACTGGCACAGGAAAAGAACGGCTCGGAAGGCTTCCTGGACTGTCCACTCGGCACCACAACAGCCGACGGAATGGACTGCGACGCCTATTGGGCCGCCGTCCAGGCCGGCATCACTACAGCCGATCAGACGATGGCCGACGCCCGCCAGGACGAAGATCTCGGACCGATCATCGACAATCTCGAGAAGTTGCCCGATCAGCTGGCCGGGATCCAGCTGCCCTCGGGCGGCGTCGATGTTCTCGAGATGGCCACCCAACTGCGAGATGGCGGTGAGGCCTTGAAGGGCGGCACCTCCCAGCTGGCAGATGGCGTCACCCAGTTCGCCGGCGGCATGCAGCCGCTGGTCGACGGCATGAACCAGACCACCGATGCGGCGAACCAGCTGTCTTCGGGAGCCAACCAGTTGAGCGACGGCGCCGATCAACTCGCCGACGGGGCCAATCAGCTGAACGACGGTACCGGGCAACTGGTCGACGGCGCCAATCAGCTGTCGGACGGCATGACGCAACTGTCGTCCGGTGCCGGTCAGCTGACCGATGGAGTGAACCAGCTTGCCGACGGTGGCTCACAATTCTCGGACGGCGTGTCACAGTATGCGGACGGCATGAGCCAGTTCGCGGACGGCATCGCCCAGGGCAAGGACCAGATTCCCTCCTACAGCGATTCCGACCGGGATAATCTCGCCGACGTCGTGGCTTCTCCGGTGTCCACCGGCAACCTGACCGGCACCGCCACACTCGGCACCGGCTGGGCGACTGCGTTGCTGGTGCTCGCACTGTGGGCGGGGGCGATGGCCACCTTCATGGTGGTGAAGGTGCTGAGCAAGCGGCTGCTGAGTTCGGCGCGTCCATCGGCCTACCTGGTCGGTGAGGCGTTGCTGCCAGGGGTGATCGTGGTGGGCGTCCAAGCCGTCGCGGTGACGGCGATCGGACAGGCCGCGCTCGGGTTGCCGTTCGCCAAGCTGGCGGGGCTGCTCGGCATCAGCCTGGTGGCTGGGCTCGCCTTCGTGGCGGTCAATCACGCGCTGGTGGCCTGGTTCGGCAGAATCGGACGATTCGTCTCGCTGGCGTTCGTGGTGATCGCGATGGCTCCCATGGTGACCGACGCAATACCTGGTTTGTTCGCCACCTTGCGCGCGATCTCGCCGATGAGCCCGGCCCTGGACGCCATGCGCTCGCTGATCACGTCGTCGGGCGGTACCGCGGTGGCGGTCTTCCAGTTGCTGCTCTGGCTACTGCTCGGCCTGGTGGCGAGCGCAGCCGCGATCATCAAACACCGCACGACGACCATGGACGATCTGGTGAGCGCCCAAACGAGCCCCGATTAGTTGGCGCCATATTTGCTGACCGGTTGAAGCAACTGTTCCGCTACTTGATGTCCCGATGCTGCTTCAAAATGTGACGCGGCGTGCCAAGAAGAATCACCCGCCGTTTGATGATCATTCTGTCTACAAGATCAGAGATGAAACTCGGCTGAATCAGGAGAGACCAGAGTCAGGTGCGGCAATACGGGTGGTTCCTGCGGGCGTGACGAAGTATTGGTAGCCGAGGCGCGAGGTCCAGGTGAAGTGGCCGGGGACGGGGTGTTCCAGTTCATTATTCGAACGGGAGTGTGAACCTTTGGGTTGGGTGAGGCGAGCATTGCCCTCTCAGCGAACACTGCCGCCATACAGGTAACCGATTTCGCCTGGACGAGGCTCCACGGCGCACTGTCGCGTCCTGGGTCTTCATGGCCGTTACCGAATCGTCATGATTTTGATCAACGATTGCCGTACGGCTTTCGTGAGAACACCTTGGTGCAACTACACTTGTTGGTACGAAGTCGGTGAACGCGCCGGGTGCGCACCGAGGCGAGGCAGGAGGGGAGGAAATGGCACTTTCAGAAGAAGAGCAGCGGCTCCTTGAACAACTTGAAGCGTCCTTGGCTGAGGACGACCCGAAGTTAGCTCAGACTCTCGGCAAGACCAGCACTCCTCGACAGATACACGGACGCAGGGCGACCCTGGCGGGCGTGCTTTTCGTGCTTGGCTTGGTGTTGCTCGTTGTCGGCATGCGCACCAACTGGATCGTCAGTATCTTCGGCTTCCTCGCGATGCTGGTGGCCACCGTGGTGGCTCTGGGGGCATGGCGAAAGGCCACCGGTACTGCAGAAAAGGCGAAGCCGACGCCGCCATCGAGTTCCGAACCGTTCATGGGCAAGATGGAGGATCGCTGGCGTCGCCGTCAAGAAGGTGGGCTCTGACCACCAGGCGTCCGCAATGACGCGGAGACGATAGGCAACGGAATGAAAGTTGTATTGGCTCCGGATTCGTTCAAGGAGTCGATGAGCGCAGCGCACGCTGCGGCAGCAATGAGCCGCGGCGTGCGTTCTGTTTTCCCCGATGCACAGTGCGTCGAGGTCCCGATGGCCGACGGCGGCGAAGGCACCACCGACGCCTTGGTCGCCGTACTCGGCGGCGAGTTCCGGCAGGTTTCGACAGTGGACGCGCTCGGGCGACCGATACAGGCGGTCTACGGACTGGATCCTGGTGGGTTGGCCATCATCGAGGTCGCCACGGCGGTGGGCTTGGGCCAGATCAAACCGGACGAACGAGACGTGCTTCGTAGCACCTCATCTGGCGTCGCGGATGTGATCGTGGACGCGCTCGACGCGGGCGCCACCACCTTCATCATCGGCCTGGGCGGCAGTGCCACCACCGACTGCGGTGCGGGAATGCTGGCCGGACTGGGCGCCCGATGGCTCGCCGCCGATGGCAGCGAACTGACGCCCGACCCCACCGCGCTCGCCGATCTCGATCGAGTGGACCTCAGCGGGCTCGATCCCAGGCTCGGCCAGGTGACGATCGAGTTGGCCTGCGATGTCACGAACCCACTTTTGGGGCCGGATGGTTCCGCCGCCGTCTTCGGACCACAGAAAGGCGCGACGCCCGATGACGTGGGCTATCTCGATGGCGTCTTGGAAAAAGTTGCGAATGCCCTGGTAGCCGCCGGCACTCCGGATGTGCGAGACGTGCCCGGCGCGGGTGCCGCCGGTGGGCTCGGGGCGGCGTTCTTGGCGATCGGTGCCGAGTTGCGCCGTGGCGCCGAGATCGTGGCCGAAGCCGCCCACCTTGACGAGGCAGTCGAAGACGCCGACCTGGTGCTCACCGGAGAAGGCGGCATGGATTTTCAGACCCGCTCGGGCAAGACCCCGGCGGGGGTGGCCGAGGTGGCAGCCCGCCATGACGTGCCGGTCATTGCCTTTGCCGGCACACTCGGACGCGGAGTCGACGATCTGGTCGGTCAGACCTTCGACGCCGTCATTCCGATCACCACCGGCCCGGGAACACTCGACGACGCACTGCGGCAGGGGCCGGCGAATCTGGAGCGAGCGGTTGCCAGCACGATGCGCGTGCTGAGACTGGGTGGCTGGCTGCTCGGCTGACCGCGTCACAGCAGAACCCGAGACTAATCGGGCTCGCGGCGTCCCATGAACAATGAGCGAGGCAGCACCCGGGCCATCAGGCGCTTGCCCTTGGAAACGTGCGCATACCACTGTGTGGTGATCAACGCCACGTCGGCCGCGACGTCGGCCTCGGCGGGCGGCACCGCAGCGAAACGTTGACGCTCCACCAGCAAGGCGACGTGGCGCAAGGCTCGGCGTCCATCGGCCTTCAACCCCGGCCAACCGGACGCAGCCGCCTGCCGCGGAGTCGCCTTCGGCCACGTCAGCCCGACATCGATGGCGGTGGCGTGCAGCTCGCGCCAGGCACCGCGTACACGATCGGGCGCCGCCTGGGCCCCCAGCCTGCGGCGGCGCTGCAGAGCCCGGGCGGTGGCCGGCGCGGCCACGATGACGATGGCGGCGAGGAAACCGAGCGGGATCCGCAGATCGATCGGCTGCCCACTTTCCCCCGGCCCTGGCGCGGGCGCCGACGGTTCGGGAGACTGCGTGGGCTCCTGCGATTCGGCGGGCGCAGTGGGCTCTTCGGAAGGAGTCTGTGGAGTGGGTTCGGGCGAGGTCTCGGGTGGTTGCCCGCCGCTGCCGATCGAGACCGTGGGTTCGAAGCTGACCCAGCCGAGTCCCTCGAAGTACAGCTCGGGCCAGGCATGCATATTGTGCGAAGTCACCAACCACGAGCCGTCGTCCTGCTGGGTGCCGGCGGTGAAGCCGACGGCGACCCGGGCAGGAATGCCGATGACCTCGGCCATCACCGCCATCGATGAGGCGAAGTGAATGCAATAACCCCGCCGGTCGGTGAACAAGAAATTCAGCAAGACGTCGTAGCCGGTACCTTCGGGGGCATTCAGGTCGTAGCTGAACTGTGCCGGATCGGCCAGCCAACTCTCCAGGGCCAGGGCCTTGGCTCCGGCGGTGGGGGAATCGTCGGTGAGCTGATGGGCGAGGTCGACTATGTCGGCCGGCACATCATCGGGGACGACGATGCCTTGATCGGCCCCGGCCGACGCGGCAGCGATCTCGTCGTCGCTGGGTTGCACCATGACCGACTCGGCGGCATAGGGCAGACCGGTCAGGGCCTGTCCGCTGCGTCCGGAATCGACATTGAGCACGGTGAGGGTCGAGGGATCGTAGTTCCACGAGCCCTCGGCGTCCCAACCGCGGGGGAAATAGGGCACCGGCAGATAATCGGATTCATAGTCGCCGATCGCGATCGAGGTCGAGATCGGCTGCGGAGTGGTTCCGGTGACCTCGGGCACATCGGGATTGCCCGGCTCGAGATCCATCTGCTGCAGGTGCCAGCCGTTGGCGTCCATCGCGGTCAGGGCGGTGTTGCGTAACTGCACTCCGCCTGGCGCCGAGGTGGTGTAGCTGATCAGCGGACGCTCGTCGGGACGATGCAGATTCTCGTTGAGCTCGATGGTCGGATCAACCAGGTCGACCGACGATCCACCGCTTGACGAACCACGGGGCCGCCACGTCGGGTTGTCGGGCGGGATCGCCATGCCGGCGACCACCGCAACCCCGATCGAGATCGCGCCGAGTGTCGCGGCCAGGCCGGTGAAGCCGCGCAGATTGAATTTGGCGGCGTCTTTGCTCGTCAGCCCGCGAGGCCAGCGTTTTTCGTGGTCGATCGTGCGGGAGGCCAACAAGATCAGCCAGCCCACGCAAACCGCGACGATCGAGACGATGCCGGCCGCGTGATCGAGAACGATCATCGAGGCCAGATAGCCACCGAGCAGCGGAACGGCAGCCAGCAAGGCACTGCCGGCTGCGATGAACGCCAGATCGATTCCGATGGTGAGCAGCCCAATGGCGGCGAGCAGCACCACCAGCACCGGGTCGTTGGCGTCCATCGGCACGGTCTGCTGATAGATGTGCTCGCCGGCACCGCTCCACACCAGCCCGAAGACCTGCCACGGATTGTCCTGGGCCCCGTCTCCTACCGCGGCGGCACAGCCGATCCAGATCATCGCGAGCTGGGCCACCACCTGGGCGAATGTCCCCGGCCAGATCCGGGCGGTGAGTCGTCTGGTCAGCCAGGCGGCCAGCTCGAGCAGCACGATCACGATCGCCGCTGCGGGCAGCAACCGTGCGTCCGAACTCAGCTGAGTGAGGGGAATGGCGCCGAGGAAGGCTGCGAGCACGACGGCGATCGAGTTGCGGGCCGAGCCGATCATGATCTCCCTCCGCTCGCTTCGGCCAGCCTGATCCAGGCATCGGGCACCGACTCCGGGGCGCGTACCAAAGCCACCGACCAGCCGCGCTTGGCCAATTCATGAGCGATCTGAGCCTGTGCCGCGCGCCCGGCGGCACCAACGAAGGTGGGGGAGTCGATCAGCAGCGCATGAGCCGTACCCGAACGGGGAGTGGCGTCGATGAGCGTCGCCAGGTCCGCTTGAGTGAGCCGGCCGAGCACGGCCAGCAGGGCCGAACCGGGCGAGCGTGCCTCACCGGTGCCGAGCAGTCCTGCCGCCAGGGATTCGCTGCTTGTCAAGGTGATGTCGGTCAGCTCGGAGATCAGCCGCTGAGAACGGACATTGCGGTCGGAATCGGGGCCCATCGTCAGACCGTCGGCGTCCGCCAGTTCAAGAATCGACCCGGACGAAAGCATCGCCAATCCGACCGACGCGGCGGCCGAGACCGCCCACTCGAACGAACTGTCCCGGCCGATGCCGGCATGTGCAGCGCGCCTGTTGTCGACCAGCAGCCGGACGCTCGATTGCCACGACTGCTCCTCCCGGCGGACCATCAACTCGCCGGCTCTGGCCGTGGAACGCCAATGCACCCGGCGCACATCGTCGCCGCGCCGGTATTCGCGCACCAGCACATCATCCTGGCCGACCAGCCCGGCCCTGGTGCTGCGCGCCTCCGCCGAGGTGCCCGAGCTGCCCGCGTCCAACCCGGCCAGTTCGAAGACGCGGGGGGTGACGGCGATCTCGGTGGTGGAGACGAACGCCATGTCGTTTCTGGCCAGACCGAACGGGTCGAGGCTGCGCACCAGCAGCGGGCCGATCCGGTAACGTCCGCGCTGCACTCCTCTCAGCCGGTACCCGACCCGGTATCCAGCGGCCGGAACTCCGGCCGACAAAGCGAAACGTGGACGAATCCCCATCGACGGCGGCACCACATCTTCAAAATGCAGGAGCCGGGGAATACTGAACCCCGAGCTGGTGAGTTTCAGCGACACCTGGAACTCGGTGTCCACCGGCACACTGGCCACGGCAAGTCTGCGCTCGTGACGCAGACCCTTGACCGGCCAGGAGACCATCAACAATGCGCCGACCGTGACGAGGAAGCAGAATCCACCCAGCCAGAACAGATCGCGCTGGCCGAAGACAATGCCGGCAGCGACGGCGAGCACGCCGAAACACAGTGCGATGCGTCCCCGAATGGTGAGGCGGCGCCAGGCCCGCACGGTCAGTTGCCCCGCGGCAACGCCACGGTCGCGGCCGCTGCGAGCACGGCGTCGGCCCCGGACCGTCCGGCCAGCCGGGCCGCCGACGTCAAAAGCACACGATGCGCCAGTACCGGAGCCAGCAATGCCTGCACGTCGTCGGGGATGACATAGTCACGCCCGGCCATGGCGGCCCGGACGCGCACCGCACGCAGCAACTGCAGCCCGGCGCGAGGAGAGGCGCCCAGCCGCAGATCACTGCTCTCGCGGGTCGCGTCGACGATGTCGACGATGTACTCCTTGACGGCCTGCGAGACGTGCACCTGCCGGATACCCTCGGCGAGCCGGGTGAGGCTCGGCCCGTCGGTCACCGGTTGCAGGCCGGACAGCGGGTCGGCGCCGCCGTGCGAATTCAGCATGTCGAGTTCGGCGCCGCGGGTGGGGTAGCCCATCTCGATGCGGGCCATGAACCGGTCGCGCTGGGCCTCGGGGAGAGGATAGGTGCCCTCCATCTCGATCGGGTTCTGGGTGGACACCACCATGAACGGGGGAGCAAGCCGATGGGTCCGGCCGTCGACGCTGACCTGGCGTTCCTCCATGGCCTCCAGCAGCGCCGACTGCGTCTTCGGCGAGGCGCGGTTGATCTCGTCGCCCACCACGATGTTCGCGAAGACGCCGCCGGGCTTGAACTCGAACTCGCGGGTCTCCTGGTTATAGACCGAGACGCCGGTGATGTCGGAGGGCAGCAGATCGGGAGTGAATTGGATGCGTCGCACCCGGCAGTCGATCGCGCGTCCCAGAGCCTTGGCCAGCATCGTCTTGCCGACGCCCGGCACATCTTCGATGAGCAGGTGGCCACCGGCGAAGAGCACCAGGATTGCCAGATCGATCTGTTCGGTCTTGCCCTCGATGATGCTCGAAATCGCTTGCCGCATGGACGAAGCCAGTTGCTGTACCTGCGGCACGTCGAGTTGTGGGGTCAAGACGCGTTGAGCTGTCATGCGAACCGGGATCCCCTCGGTAGATGGAAGTCAGGCCGCCCATCATCGTACCCGCGCCGGTTGGTGCTCCAGAAGTGGGGAAACTCTCAACTCCAGGGAGAGATGTTGGCTGCAAGTGGAGCTAAATGGAGTAAGGTGGGGCGAAGTGGAGGACGAGGTCCCGATGTGGAGCTGGGGGTGGTGCCGATGTTTCTCGGTACCTACACGCCCAAGCTCGACGAGAAGGGCCGCGTGGTTCTACCTGCGAAGTTCCGGGACGAGCTGGCCGAAGGGCTGGTGGTGACCAGAGGACAGGATCGCTGCCTGGCGATCTATCCGATGGAAACCTTCGTCGCGAAAACTCAACAGATGGCTTCAGCCCCGGCGACGGTGCGCCAGGTGCGCGATTTTCAGCGCATGTTGGCGTCCTCAGCCAGCGATGAAGTGCCGGACAAACAGGGCCGCATTCAGGTGCCGGCCGTGCTGCGTGACTACGCAGGTCTGGACAAGGACATCGTCGTGGTGGGGGCCATCGACCGGGTCGAGGTCTGGAATCCGCAGGCATGGCAGGAGTACTCCACTGCGCAGGAGGCCTCTTTCGCCGAGTTGAACGAAGAGATCTTCCCGGTCTTGTGATCGGGACGCTTCGCTTCGGCGCGGAGAAAGGCAACGACACCGCTGTGCCGTCCGGCTTCAATCCGGGCTCACAGCTTCCTGGCGTCACTTCCCCGATGCCAGGTGGCTCTGGGTTTCGGAGTCCGGATTGAAACCAGGCCGCACAGCCGACGACTACTGCCTGAAGGAGCGAAGCAGATGAGCGAACCCGACGGGACAAGCGATGCTCCCGCCCCGGCAACGCTCGCGACGGGCCCAGGCGGTGCGGTGGTACACACGCCGGTGATGCGAGAACGCATCGTCGGCCTGCTGGCCCCCGCCCTCCGGGCTCCGGGTGCCGTCCATGTGGACGCGACGCTCGGCATGGCGGGCCACGCCGCCGCCATCCTGCAGGCCAACCCGACCGCCCGGTTGGTCGGCATCGATCAGGACGAAGAAGCTCTCACGATCGCCGAGCAGACGTTGCGCCGGTTCGCCGGGCGTTTTCAGTTGGTCCGGGCGCGGTTCGACGAACTACCCGACGTCTTGGACGACCTGGGCATCACCGAGATCGACTCGCTGCTGGCCGATCTCGGATTGTCGAGCCTGCAGATCGACGAGCGAGAACGGGGCTTTGCCTACGCGGCCGACGCACCGCTCGACATGCGCATGGACAACCGGAACCCGCGCACCGCCGCCGACATCGTGAACACCGCGAGCCGGCGTGAACTGACCCAGATCCTGCGCCGCTACGGCGAGGAACCGAACGCCGACCGCATCGCGAAGGCAATCGTCGCCGAGCGCGCCATCGAACCGTTCAGCAACTCCGCCCGGTTGGTCGCGGTGATCCAGGCCTCCTTGCCCGCGGCCCGCCGCTACGGCGGAGGGCACCCGGCCAAACGCACCTTCCAGGCACTGCGTATCGAAGTCAACGGCGAACTGGACGCGCTCCAAGGCCTGTTGCCGGCCGCACTCGACAGGCTCGCCGTCGGCGGACGCATCGCCGTGCTCGCCTACCACTCGCTCGAAGACCGCCTGGTCAAACAGGCATTTGCGCAGGCGGCCAGCGACGCCGCCCCCGAGCGGTTGCCGGTGGTACCCGAACCGCTGTTGGCCCGCTTCGAGGCGCTCGTCCGGGGCGCCGAAAAGCCCACGGACGACGAGATCACCCGCAATCCGCGGGCTGCATCCGCCCGATTGCGTGCGGTTCAGCGCATCCGTCCCGGTTCGATCCCCTTCGGTAAGGAGTCCCGATGAGTGCCCTGCAGACATCGAATGCGGCCCCCGAAGCCAAACCGGGCTCCGAACGCAGGGCCACCCTGCGCGCGGTACCGAAACAAGCCACCCAGCTTTCCCAGCTGCCGTTCATCTTCTTCATCGCGATCCTGCTCGGCGGGGGACTGGCCGGTGTGCTCGTCTTGTCCACCACCATCCAGACCAATTCGGTCGAACTGCAGGCCTTGCAGTCGCAGGAGTCCGACCTGAGCTATCAAGAGGCCGCGCTGGTGGCCGAGGCCCAGAAACTGCGGTCTTCCCAGAATCTTGCGGACGAGGCCTGGGCGCTGGGCATGCGTCCCAACCCGAACCCGGCCTTCATCAAGATGCCCGCCGGCGAGATCGAAGGCGTGCCCGCCCCGGTGACCGGCGACGAACTGCCCGGCATCGTGCCCCCCGCCACCAGCGCCGAGACTCCGGCCGCGACCTCATCGGCGGGGCCTTCCGCGAGCCCTGAGGCCGAGTCCTCGACCGGCGAAAGCCAAGCTGCCGACCAGCCGACGCAACAGCCCTCGCCAGAACCTGAGGAGACGCCGTGAGCAATCAGCGTAACTCCCGCCCGACTTCGGGCCGAGCGTCCTCTTCGGGCCGGGCGTCTGCTCGTCCGCATACCTCGGCCGGCGCTGTTAGGCGGCGCAGACGCAAAGGTCTGCCGATCGCCTCCACCGACCGCCGGATCACCGTCTTCTTCGTCTTCATCGCGATCCTGATCTCGGTGGCCTCGGGACGCGCCTTGCTGGTGCAGGGCATCGACGCCGAGGCGAACGCCCAAACCGCCGCGGAACAGCTGAGCCAGTCCCAGGTGTTGAAGGCCGACCGCGGAGTGATCCGCGACCGCAACGGGCAGGTGCTGGCCGAAACCCAGCCGGCCTTCTCGGTGATCGCCGATCCCACTTCGATCGCGACCAACGGGTACGACCCCGACCACATGACCGATGAGCAGAAGCAGACCGCGGCGCAGGCTCCGGAGGCCATCGCCGAGCTCTTGGTCAAATACCTCGGCGGCGACAAGGACGAGTACCTCGAGAAACTGACCACGACCCGCGCCGAGGACGGCAGCCCCAACCAATACGAGTTGATCGCCCGCAAGGTTTCGGCCGCCGTCTACCAAAAGATGTCCAACGAGCTCACCGAGAACGGCTGGTACGGCATCTACTCGTCACCCGATCCGGTGCGCTACTACCCGAACGGCACCTTGGCGTCCAACATTCTGGGCTTCGTCAACTATGACGACGAAGGCGCGGCAGGGCTGGAATACGGCCAGAACGATCAGCTTCGCGGCACCGACGGAAAACAGACCTACCAGTCGTCGAGTTACGGCACGATTCCGCTGGGCGACTCCACGCTGGTCGAGCCCGTCAACGGGGCCACGTATTCGCTGACCATCGATTCCGAACTGCAGTGGATGGCCGAGACCACCTTGGCCAACGCCGTGTCCAGTTCCCAGGCCAAGAGCGGCACCGTCATCATCCAGGCCGTCGACACCGGCGAGATCCTCGCCATGGCGAACGCGCCGACCTTCGACTCCAACAATCCGGCCGCCGCCGATGCCGACGACCTCGGCAATCGTGCCGTGTCAGACGCCTACGAGCCCGGTTCGGTGCAGAAGGTGCTCACCATGGCGGCGCTGCTCGATGCCGGCCTGATCACCCCCGACACACCCGTCGAGGTGCCGGGCGAGATCCTTTCCGGCGACGCGCCCATCAAGGACGCCTGGGATCACGGCACGCTCAATCTGACCGCTCGTGGCGTGCTCGCCGAATCGTCCAATATCGGCACGGTCGAACTGGCCCGGCAGATGGACAAGGCCGACCTGTCGAACTATCTGGCGTCCTTCGGGCTGGGACAGTCGACCGGCATCGAGCTGCCCGGCGAAACCGGCGGCGATATGGGCATCTTGCCCGGCACCGACATGGCCGACTACACCCGTGACCAGATCTCCTTCGGCCAGGGCCTGTCGGTGACGGCGCTGCAGGAAGCGTCCGCGATCTCGTCGGTGGTCAACGGCGGCGTGTACCACCAGCCGACCGTGATCGCCTCGGCCACCACCGCTTCGGGCGAACAGCTCAACTTCGACCGCGAGGATCCCTACCGGGTGATCAGCGAAGAGGCGTCTGCCGGAATCGTCAACATGATGGAGGCCAGCGTCGCCTCGCCCGAGATGAGCACCACCGACGCCTTGACGATCGACGGCTACCAGATGGCCGGCAAGTCGGGCACCGCCCAGAAGGCCGACGAATACGGAAACTACAACGGCGGATATACCGGATCGTATGCGGCGGTGGCGCCGGCGGAAGATCCGCAGATCCTGGTCTACGTCGTCATCGACGAACCGGCCAATGGCTACTACGGTGCTACTGTGGCTTTTCCGACTGCGCGCCAATTGATGATGCAAGCGTTGCCCAGGTACGGCATCGCACCCACCGCCGATGTGCCCGCCTACACCGACCCTCTCACCTACTGACGTGACTACTGACGATTTGCGGGCCGAGCCCCGCCGAGTGCCCCAACAGCTTTCCGTGCTGCTGGCCGGCCTGCAAGCGGCGTTGCCTGCGGGCGACGACCCGGTGATCGCCGGGGTCTGTTTCGACTCCCGCCGGGTGGCCCCGCGCGATCTCTATGTCGGGCTGCCCGGCACCCGCAGCCATGGCGCGAAGTTCGCCGAGATGGCACGGGACGTGGGGGCGGCAGCGTTGCTCACCGACGCCGAGGGCGCCGGACTTGCCGCCGGAAGCGGGCTGCCGATCGTGGTGAGTGAGGATCCCCGCTACGCGATGGCGATCGCGGCGGCCCGTATCTGGGGTCATCCGGCCCAAGCGATGACCAGCTTCGGGGTCACCGGAACCAACGGAAAATCGACGACCGTGCTGATGCTGGCGGCTGCCTTGAACGCCGCGTCGCACCGGGTCGGCAGCATCGGCACCCTCGGATTCTCGGTCGGGGGGCAGGCCGTCGAGGTCGAGCACTCGACCATCACCACTCCCGAGGCGCCCGATCTGCAGGCGATCATCGCGACCTTGGGTGAGCGCGACGCAGACGTGCTGGCCATGGAGGTCAGCTCGCATGCGCTGGCCCTCAACAGGGTCGCGGGCATCCAATTCGATGTCGCCGGGTTCACCAATCTCGGACGCGACCACCTCGATTTTCATCACACCATGGAGGCCTACTACCGGGCGAAGGCCCAGCTGTTCACTCCCGACTACGCCAGACGTGCCGTCATCAATGGCGACGACGAGGCCGGACGCAGACTCCTCGCCCAGGCTAGCGAACTCGGGCTGCCGGCGGTCAGCGTCGGAATGGGTGACGAGTGCGACTACCGCATCGCCTCCTGGTGCCCCGAGGGGCCAGGGTCGCGTTTCACGCTCAGCCATCCTGCGGGCCGGCTCGAGGCGTCCATCTGCCTGCCGGGCGACTACAACGTTCGCAACGCCGCCTGCGCGCTGGCGATGATCGACCAGGCCGGTCTCGACATGACCCGGGCGTTGCCGGGGCTCGCCACCGCGGTCATTCCCGGACGCATGCAACCCGTCCCGCTGCCCGGCGACGATGTGCCGCATGTCTATGTCGACTTCGCCCACACGCCGCAGGCGATCGCATCCGCGCTGTCGGCGTTCAACCATCCCGGGCACCGGGGCCAGGTGATCGCCGTATTCGGTGCGGGGGGAGACCGCGATCCCGACAAACGCGGACCGATGGGTGCAGCCGGGGCACACGGCGCCGACATCGTGGTGGTGACCGACGACAATCCTCGCTCCGAGGACCCGGCCGCCATTCGCGCCAGGGTGATCGCCGGGGCCAGGGACGCCGTCGCGGCGGCGACACCTGGTGGACACGAGGCAGGAGTCGAGGTCTACGACGGGGGCTCCCGGTCGGCGGCGATCGGGCAGGCGCTCCGGCTGGCGCGTCCGGGTGACGCGGTGGTCATTCTCGGCAAAGGCCACGAGCGCACCCAGCAACTCGCCGACCGGGTGATCGACTTCGACGACGCTCAGGTCGCGCGCGATAGCTGGGCAGAGATCACCCGGGGAGGCACATCATGAGGACGCGCAGTCTGCAACAGATCGCAGAACTCGTCGAGGCCGGCGGTCAGCCATGTCAGGCGGTCGGCGACCCCGGCACCCCGATAGGGCCCGATGTGCTGATCGACAGCCGCGAGACCACCGATGGTGCGCTGTTCGTGGCGCTGCCCGGCGAGCGGGTCGACGGCCATGACTATGTGGCGGCGGCCGCCGAACTTGGCGCCCATGCGGCCATGGTCACCCATCGGGTCGACGCGCCGATCGCTCAACTGATCTGCCCGGACGCCCAGCAGGGGCTCACCGCCTTGGCCCGCAGCCTGCATGCCCGTGCCCGGGCCGATGGTCTGCAGACGGTGGCGATCACCGGCAGCGCCGGCAAAACCAGCACCAAGGATCTGCTGGCCCAGATCCTGGCCGCCGCCGGACCAACGGTCAGCCCCGAAGGATCCCACAACAACGAACTCGGCACCCCGCTGACGGTCTGCCAGGTCGATCCGACAACCCGCTACCTGGTCAGCGAGATGGGCGCGCGCGCCATCGGCGATATCGCCTACCTGACCTCGATCGTGCACCCCACTGCGTCGGTCGTGCTCAACATCGGCACGGCACATATCGGCGAGTTCGGCAGCCAGGACAACATCGCCAAGGCGAAGGGGGAGATCGTCGAGGCCCTCGATGCCGACGGCTGGGCGATCTTGAATGCCGACGACCCGAGAGTGGACGCGATGGTCTCGCGCACCCGCGCCCACATCGCGAAGTTCAGTCTCGCCGCGGATGCCGGGCCGATCGATGCCGAACTGGTCGTCCGCGCCCGGAATCTGACCGCCGACGATCTCGATCGTTATTCGTTCACGCTCGACTGTTCTCGTCCGGGCGCCCGGCAGGCCGGCGAGTCTGCCAAGGTGCGGCTCCGGGTGCTCGGGGAGCATCAGGTCAGCGACGCGGTCGCCTCCGCCACCGCGGCCCTGGCTCTCGGTCTCGATCTGGAAACCGTCGCAACAGCGCTCAGCGAAGCCGGCGCAAGGTCGAGATGGCGGATGGAGCTGCACGAGCTGGCCAATGGGGCAGCGGTCATCAACGATGCGTACAATGCCAATCCGGAATCGATGGCTGCCGCCCTCCGCACGGTCGCCGCCATCGGGGTCCGGCGGCGCCAACGCAATCCAGGTGCCCGCACCATGGCCGTGCTCGGCGACATGCTGGAGCTGGGCGAGGTCTCCGGAAAGCTGCATTTCGAGGTCGGGGAACTGGCCGCGCGCCTCGGATACACCGAGATCGTCGCAGTCGGCGCCTTCGCCGAAGATCTGGCACAGGGTGCCCGAAGCGCCGGGGGCAGCTCCCGGGTCGCGGAGGCCCGGGACGCCGCCGACTCGCTGAACCTGCAGTCTTCGGACGTGGTCTTGGTGAAGGCGAGCCGGGGACTGCGTTTGGAGAAGGTCGCCGAGCAGTTGATCGGTGGAGAGGACATACGATGAAACCGACTATCGCGGCGGGGGTCATAGCCCTGATCGGGACGCTGATCGGCACCCGGGCCTTCATCGGTTTCCTGGTGCGCAAAGGCTACGGCCAGTTCGTGCGGGACGATGGGCCCGCCACCCACACGGCCAAGCGCGGCACCCCGACCATGGGCGGCGCGGTCATCATCGTTTCGGTGACGCTCGGCTATCTGCTGGCGCACCTGCTCACCCGGCAGCCTCCCACCTATTCCGGTCTGCTCCTGCTGGGGTTGTTGATCGCCTGCGGGCTGCTCGGATTTCTCGACGACTGGAAGAAGATCAGCCACAAACGTTCCCTCGGCCTGACCTCCCGGGGCAAGATCATCGGGCAGATCCTGATCGGTGCTGCCTTCGGCACGGCCGCATTGTTCGGTCCGGACGCCTACGGCAACACGCCGGCCAGTACAGCGATCTCGTTCACTCGCGATATCGAATGGCTCAGGCTGCCGCTGGTGGCGGCGATCGTCTGGATCACCTTCATGGTGATCGCCTCCTCGAATGCCGTGAACCTCACCGATGGCCTCGACGGATTGGCGGCCGGCGCGCTCACCATGGTCTTCGGCGCCTACGCATTGATCAACATCTGGCAGCGCAACCAGTGGTGCCGGCCCGGTTCGACCGCCGGCCCGATGTGCTATCAGGTGCGCGACCCGTGGGATCTGCAGGTGCTGGCGGCGGCGCTGGCCGCAGCCTGCTTCGGATTCTTGTGGTGGAACGCGAAGCCGGCCAAGATCTTCATGGGCGACACCGGTTCGCTGGCGCTGGGCGGCGCGGTCGGCGGCATGGCGATTCTGACCCGCACCGAGATCCTGCTGATCATCCTGGGTCTCGTCTTCGTCATCGAGGCGTTGTCGGTGGCCATCCAGGTCAGCTACTTCAAGCTCACCCACGGCAAACGGGTCTTCAAGATGGCTCCGCTGCACCACCACTTCGAGCTCTTGGGCTGGGACGAAGTGACCGTGGTGATCCGTTTCTGGATCATTTGCGGCGTGTCGGTCGTGGTAGGGCTCGCACTCTTCTACGCCCAGTGGATACTGGGCCAGTAGGCGCCAACGCCTGCCAGTCGACCGCAACCAACTGAATAGATCGGCTCCTACTTCCCCAGGAGGACGAAAAATGACATCGACGAACCCACTCGCGTGGCTGCCCGCCGCCGACCGCTACTCACCGTGGCGCGAGGCAAGCGTGGTGGTCGCAGGATTGGGCACGTCCGGATTCGCGGCAGCCGACGCGCTGCTCGAATTGGGCGCCCGGGTGATCGTGCTCGACGACCTCGACTCCGATGAGAATCGTGACAAGGCCACCTTGCTCGAGCACCTGGACGCCGTGGTGCGGCTCGGCCCCGGTTCGTCGGCAACCATGCCCAAGGCGACCGACCTGGTGATCACCTCGCCGGGCTGGCGTCCCGACTACCCATTGCTGGCCCAGGCCACCGCCCAAGACGTGCCGATCTGGGGAGATATCGAGCTGGCCTGGCGGTTGATGCATCCGGATCGCATCGTGCCCTGGCTGGGCGTCACCGGAACCAACGGCAAGACCACCACCACCCAGATGCTCGATTCGATGCTGCGGGCGGCAGGCCTGAAATCTGCCGCGGTCGGCAACATCGGTCGTCCGGTCATCGAGGCCATCAACGACGAGGTGCCCTATGACGTCTTCGCCGTCGAACTGTCCAGCTTCCAGCTGCATTGGGCGCATTCCCTCGAGCTTCACTCCGCCGTGGTGCTGAACGTGCATGCCGACCATCTCGAATGGTATGGGCCGTGGGCCGGGGGCGGCGACGCGGCGATGGACGGCTACCGGGCCGACAAGGCACGCATCTACCACAATGTGCGGCACTCCTGCGTCTATAACGTGGCCGAGCCGGTCACCGAGAAGATGGTCGAACAGGCCGAGGTGATCGAGGGCGCCCGTGCGATCGGTTTCACTTTGGGCATCCCGTCGGTCTCGATGATGGGCGTCGTGGACGACCTGCTGGTCGATCGGGCCTTCGTCGAGCAGCGCCGGGACTCCGCGCTGCCGCTGGCCAATGTGTCCGATGTGCACCCGAACGCGCCACACAATATCGAGAACGCGTTGGCGGCCGCCGGGCTGGCACGCAGTTTCGGCGTGCCGGGGCCTGCTGTCGCCCAAGGCCTTCGTGACCTGAAGCTGGGCGGTCACCGCATCGCCACGGTGGCCACCATCGACGGCGTGAAGTGGGTGGACGACTCCAAGGCCACCAACCCGCATGCCGCGAATTCCTCCATGCGGGCCTTCGAGTCGATTGTCTGGATCGCCGGGGGACAGACCAAGGGCACCAGTTTCGACGAACTGGTGCAGACCCATGCGTCCAAACTGCGGGCGGCGATCGTGCTGGGCATCGACCGTCAGGTGGTCGCCGAAGCCCTGCACCGCTACGCGCCCGATGTGCCGCTGATCGTGATCGACAGAACCGACCCCACCACAGCGATGGACGAAGCCGTGCAGGCGGCCGCCGCGTTCGCCGAATCAGGCGACACGGTCTTGCTGGCCCCCGGAGGAGCGAGCAAAGACATGTGGCCGGGCTACGCGGCCAGGGGTGATGACTTCGCCGCAGCGGTGGCCAAACTACCCGGCGGGGGCACCAGGTGAGCACCGTCAGTGATCTGCGGCGGCCCCGGCCGGCCACGAAGCGGCGCCGGAGCCGGGGACTGGGCGCCGGTCTGGGCCAGCTGGGCACCCGCGGCAACTCCAATATCGCACGTGCGCTGTCCCATCCGCTGGCCGACTACTACCTGGTGCTGGTCTCGGCGTCCTTGCTGGTCGGGCTCGGGGTGCTGATGGTGCTGTCGGCTTCGTCCCCCTGGTCATCGGTCACGAACCAGGGCGACGCCTACTACTACCTGGTGCGCCAACTGGTCTTCTTGTGCATCGGCATCCCCGTCGCGTGGTGGCTGTCGCGGCGCGGCGAGCAGGCCTACATGGTGTTCGGCTGGCTGGGACTTATCGGCTCCATCGGCCTGCTTGCCTTGATCTTCACGCCTTTGGGATTGGACGCCTACGGCAACCGCTCCTGGTTGCAGATCCCGCTGCTCGGCACCATCCAGCCGTCGGAATTTGCCAAGGCGGCCCTGATCCTCTGGTCGGCCGCCGTGCTGGCCAACCGGACGAAGACCTTGAACGATCCCAAACGGCTGCTGTTTCCGTTCCTCGTCGGATTCGGCGTGATCGAAGGCATGGTGTTGCTGCAAAAGGACCTCGGCACCGCCCTGCTCATCGCGCTGATCATGTTCGCCATGCTGTGGTTCGTCGGCGCGCCGATGCGGGTCGTCGCTGCGCTGGGGGCAGCCGGTGCGCTGTTGGTCGGTGCGCTGGTGGTCACCGACACCGAACGCATGCACCGGCTGTTCAGCTTCATGAACCCCGGTGAGGCGAGCAGCGATCAGCCGATGAACGCGATCTACGCGCTGGCGTCCGGAGGCTGGTGGGGTGAGGGCCTCGGCCGCTCCAGGCAGAAATGGGGAGGGTTGTACAACGGCGCCCAGACCGATTATGTGCTGGCGGTGCTCGGCGAAGAGATGGGGTTGTTCGGCACGTTGTTCGTGCTGGTGCTGTTCTTCGTGCTGGCGTTCACCGGACTGCGGATCGCGGCCCGCTCGTCGAGCAGGTTCCTGAGCTACGCGGCGGGCGGCATGACCGCCTGGCTCACCATTCAGGCATTGATCAATGTCTTCGTCGTCATGCGGCTGCTGCCGGTCGTGGGGGTTCCGCTGCCCTTCCTCAGCCAGGGTGGCTCTGCGCTGCTCGCCAACCTGATCGCCGTCGGGATTCTACTCGGCGCGGCCAGGCAAGAGCCCGAGGCGGCCAAGCTACTCGCCGCCGGGCACAAAGGCAGGCCGCCTAAAATGACCAGCGTTGTCGATACCCGCCGGTGACTCGGGCGGCTGAACACAGAATCGGGGCAGATATATGGTGAGCGTCATCTTGGCCGGTGGCGGAACCGCCGGCCATACGTCGCCGTTGATCGCCACGGCGCAGGCGATCGCGGCGGCCGAACCGGATGCGCAGATCACCTGCGTGGGCACGGCGCGTGGGCTCGAGACCAGGGTGGTGCCCGAGGCCGGGCTGAGCCTGGAGTTGGTTCCGGCGGTGCCGCTGCCCCGCAAGGTCAACGCCGATCTGTTCAAGGTTCCGTTCCGGCTCGCCGGGGCGGTGCGGGTGGCGAAGAAGATTCTGCGCGACCACGGTGCCGACGTGGTCTGCGGCTTCGGGGGCTATGCCTCCCTGCCCGCCTATCTGGCCGCGCGGGCGCTGAAGGTGCCGGTGGTGATCCATGAACAAAACGCGTTGCCGGGGTTGGCCAACAAGATCGCCAGCCGGTTTGCCGTCGCGGTGCTGACATCCTTCCCGAGCACCGAGCTGCCAGGTGCCCGCTTCGAGGGACTCCCGGTGCGTCAGTCGATCACCGACCTGGCCGAGGCCGGACGAGCGTCCCAGGCCGCCGGCGCCCGGCAGGAATTCGGCCTGAACCCCGATCTTCCCGTGCTGCTGGTCAGCGGCGGCTCGCAGGGGGCGCGCAGCCTGAACGATGCGGCGGTGGACGCCGCCGACCGGCTGCTCGCCGCAGGTATCCAGGTGCTGCACGTGTGGGGGCCGAAGAACTTCCACGACGGGCTGACCGAACGCGACGATCCGGCCACCGGTGCGCGTTATGTGCCGGTTCGTTATGTGGACGCCATGGAGCGCGCCTACGCCGCGTCCGATCTGATGTTGGCCCGCTCGGGAGCCGGGACCGTGGTGGAGGTCGCCACCCTCGGGCTGCCCGCGATCATGGTGCCGCTACCGATCGGCAACGGCGAACAGGCCCGCAATGCCAAACCGCTGGTCGACGTCTCGGCCGCGATCTGCATCGATAACTCCGAGCTGACCGCCGACCGCCTGGTCCGCGAGGTACAAGCTTTGTTCGCGGCACCCGGCAAGCTGGCGGCGATGTCGCAGGCTGCGCAGCAGCTGATGCGTCCGGGCGCGGCCCGACGGGTTGCCGACATCGTGCTGGCCGCGGCGCGAAAGACGACTGCCCGCAAGGCCGGAGGGGAGCGCTGATGCTGCGCGACGTGGTCGATCTGCTGCCGGCCCGCGAGGCCGGTTCGCTGCATTTCATCGCCATGGGCGGGGCCGGCATGAGCGGGGTCGCCGAGATGTATCACGAGCTCGGCCGGCCCGTCTCCGGATGCGACCGCGCCGATTCGCCGACTCTGCAGCAGCTGACCGCGGCAGGCATCCCGACCGCAATAGGGCATGATGCGGGCCACCTCGATGGCGTCGATACCGTGGTGGTGTCCTCGGCGATCCGCGACGACAATCCGGAGCTGGTGGCGGCCCGCGAGCGGGGTCTGCGCATCTGGCACCGTAGCGCAGCACTCGCCGCGTTGATGATCGGCAGGCGCGGCGTCTCGGTGGCGGGCACGCATGGCAAGACCACCACCAGCGCGATGACGGCGACCCTGCTCGCCCACGCGGGCCGGGAGCCGAGCTATGTCATCGGCTCGCCGCTGGCCGCCTCGGGACGCAGCGCCCACCTGGGAGCCGGTGATGTGCTGGTCATCGAAGCCGACGAATCCGACGGCAGCTTCCTGCAATACCCGACCGAGATCGCCGTGATCACGAACATCGAGGCCGACCATCTCGACAATTGGGGCACCCCGCAGGCGTATCACGAGGGCTTCAAGCGATTCGCCCACGGCTCCACGGTCCGCTCGGTCGTCATCAATGTGGACGATCCGATCGCGCGTGAACTCGCGTCCGAACTGCGGGCCGAAGGCCGGGTGCAGGTCATCGGATACGGCGAGGCGGACGACGCCGACTACCGCATCTGCGGCCCGAGCTTCGAGGGAACCAGCTCGTCGGCGCGCCTGGCCACCCCCGACGGCGACCACCGGTTGCGGCTGCAGGTGCCGGGCCGGTTCAATCTCGCCAACGCGACCGCGGCGTTCGCCGTCGGACGACTGGCCGGTGTGGCCTGTGACGATTTGCTCCAGGCGGCAGCCGAGTTCACCGGCACTTTGCGGCGCTTCCAGCTGGTCGGCACGGTTCCGTTCGGCACCGATCCCGAGCAGGCGCCCGTGCGCATCTACGACGACTACGCCCATCACCCGACCGAACTGCGTGCCTCGCTCAACGCGGCGGTGCGCGTCAAAGGGTCCGGACGCCTGATCGCCTGCTTCCAGCCGCACCTGTACAGCCGTACCCGTGACTTCGCCACCGAGTTCGGTGACGCTCTCCGGATCGCCGACGTGGCCGTGGTGACAGATGTCTACGGCGCCCGCGAGGAACCGATGCCCGGCGTCAGCGGAGAACTCATCGCAGCTGCGGCACGCGGCGATGACGGCACCGAGGTGCACTACGTGGCCGACAAGACGGAGCTGCCCGGCTTCGTCGCCGGTCTGGTGCGTCCCGGCGACATGGTGATGACCTTGGGTGCCGGCGACATCACGCTGGTCGGGCCGCTGCTGGCCGACCAGTTGAAGCAGCGGAGCCGCCGAGGATGACCTCGAACGGGCAGTCAGGGCGCGCCGATCTGGGGCCCAAGCTCGACCTGCGGCGCAAGAACCGGCAGCGCGTCCGGCGTAAACGCGGCATCATCGTGATTCTCGTCGCGGTACTGCTGGCGCTCGCCGGCTGGCTCGCGTTGTTCTCTCCGGTACTGGAGACCCGCGAGGTGAGCGTGACCGGCACCGAACTGACGTCGGTGGACGAGGTCACCCAGGCGGCGCAGGTTCCGATCGGCACGCCACTGACCCGGCTGCCGTCGGATGCCATCCGGCAGCGGCTGCTCGCGCTTCCCGAGGTTGCCGATGTCAAGCTGCACCGCAACTGGCCGCACACCCTCGAAATCGAGATCATCGAACGCACCATGGTCTATCAGCGGGTCAACGGTGACGGCTACCAGTGGGTGGATGCCACCGGCAAGATCTTTCACACCTCGGCCGAACCTGCCGCAGGCATCACCGCCACCATCGACAGCGATGAGCAACGCATGTTGGCAGATGTGGCCACCGTCGTGCAAGCCCTGCCCGCGGACGTGGCCGGCCAAGTGACCCAGGTCACCGCATCTACCCTCGACCACATCGTCCTCGACCTTGCCGACGGCCGCCAGATCGTCTGGGGCAACGCCGAACAGTCATCGCAGAAGGCGGCACTGCTGCCGGTGCTGCTCGCCCAGCCGGGTACCGTATATGACGTCTCGGCCCCCGGGCATCCGGCGATCCGGTAGGCCGGTCATTGGCAGAGCTGCACCAAACCCTCGATCAATACTTGAGGTTCTGTGCCGATCGGCGTGTCCGGTCTCAACCGCGCTTTCGACCCCACGATGTGGGCCAACTGAGCGGGTGAGCGGGCAGTTTCTTGATCCGGATATCCTCCGGATCACCGATGACGACAGCTTTTGGTGGGTCGCTCGGCACACAAGCCGCGCTGGTCAAGGCAGAATGGGTGCAGTTCGGTGGACGTATGAGCAAGACATGAAGACAGATCGGTGCTTTGAGCACTGGCAGGGAATGGGGCGGACTGGTGGCCACTGCATCGCAGAATTACTTGGCAGTCATCAAGGTAGTCGGCGTCGGCGGCGGCGGTGTGAACGCGGTCAACCGCATGATCGAATCAGGGCTCAAGGGCGTTGAGTTCATCGCTGTGAACACCGATGCGCAGGCCTTGCTGATGAGCGATGCCGACGTGAAACTCGACATCGGCCGGGACCTCACGCGGGGTCTGGGCGCCGGCGCAGATCCGGAGAAGGGCCGCCAGGCGGCCGAGGACCACGCCGACCAGATCGAGGATGCCCTGAAGGGCGCCGACATGGTCTTCGTCACCGCCGGTGAGGGCGGTGGCACCGGCACCGGTGGTGCTCCGGTGGTCGCCAAGATCGCCCGGTCTTTGGGTGCGCTGACCATCGGCGTGGTGACCCGCCCGTTCTCGTTCGAAGGACGCCGTCGCGCCAACCAGGCCGAATCCGGCATCGAGATCCTGGCGGACGAGGTCGACACCCTGATCGTCATCCCCAACGACAAGCTGCTCGAGATGACCGATGTCCGGGTGGCAATCCTGGATGCCTTCAAACAAGCCGACCAGGTGCTGATGCAAGGCGTGTCGGGCATCACCGATCTGATCACCACACCGGGCTTGATCAATCTGGACTTCGCCGACGTCAAATCGGTGATGAGCAACGCCGGCTCCGCATTGATGGGCATCGGCTCGGCCCGCGGCGAGGACCGTGCCAAGGAGGCAGCCGAACAGGCAATCTCCAGCCCGCTGCTGGAGGCCAGCATCGATGGGGCGCGTGGCGTGCTGCTGTCGATCGCGGGCGGGTCGGATCTGGGTCTTTTCGAGGTCAGCGAGGCCGCGAACCTGATCGAGCAGGCCGCCCACGACGAGGCCAACATCATCTTCGGTACCGTCATCGACGATGCCCTCGGCGACGAGGTACGAGTCACCGTGATCGCTGCCGGATTCGACGCCGGTCAGCCGACTCCGAAACCTCGGCCCAAGCCGGAGGGAGCCGTCAAACCGGCCGATGGCGTTGCCCGCGTCAAGCCGGAGCCCATGATCAACCGGGCGGACGAGACTCGGCGCCGCTTCCCGTCTACTTCGCAGGCCGAGGAAGACGACAAGGAGCCCACGCACATGACCAGGCGTCCGGTCACCCCGCCGGCCCCGATCGACGACGAAGAAGACGACGGACTGGATATTCCCGACTTCATGAAGTGAACCGGCCATGTTCGCCACGATGATTGATCCCACCGACAACGGCGGGATAGGGGTCGGGTTCACGGATCGGCTCGGCGGCGTCTCAACCGGGACGACCGGCCAGCTGAATCTTGGACGCAGCGACATCGACGAAATCGATCACCTGCGTCAGAACATGGCGCTGGTGCGCCGTGCCGCCAGAATCACTCGAATCGCCGCGGTTCACCAGGTGCACGGCATCGACGTACACCTGGCCGACGGCGATGGGCGCGACTGGTCGGGCGATGCCTGGATAGGCGATGGCGCCCCGGGCAAATCCCGCCTTCCGGTCGCGGACGCCATCGTCAGCACCACGCCGGGCCTTGCTCTGATGATTCGGGTCGCGGACTGCGTGCCGGTGATCTTTGCCGATCAAGAACGAGGAGTTTTCGCCGCGGCTCATGCCGGACGCCTCGGCCTGCTCGCCGGGGTACTGCCGGCCACGGCCCAGGCGATGCACGAGGTCGGGGCCAGGCAGCTCAGCGCCTGGATCGGGCCGCATATCTGCGGAGCCTGCTATGAGGTTCCCGAGCAGATGGCCCACGATGCGGCCTGCCAACTGCCCGAAACGAGGGCACACACGAGTTGGGGGACTCCGGCCATCGATCTGGGTGCCGGAGCAGCGGCACAGTTGCAGCGGCTCGGCGTCGAGGTGCACCGTGTCGACCCCTGCACGTTCACCACCGACACTCTCTTCTCGCATCGCGGCGATGGCCCGGGTGCAGGCCGTCAGATCGGCCTGGTCTGGTCGGCCCGTTAACGGCCGGGTTTCATGAAAATCTGTCGGGCGTGTCGCGCGCAGATCTTCCTGGCGGTCGCGGTCGGGACCGATAAGCTCGTCCAAGGTTGTGGAATTGGGATTATCCCGGATCAGGGATCGGCCTCGGTTGAGCATGGAAGGGTTCACAATGGCGCAGGGCATCAGAAAGGCGGCGGCGTGGCTCGGGTTGGTTCGTGACGATGAGGACGATCGCTACGGCGATGATGTCGAACAGTTCAGCGAACCGATCTACGGTTATGAGCAAAGCGAGGAGGTCTCGACCGTGACCCCCATCAACCGGCGGCCGGCTTCACCAGGCCACCATCACGAGCAAAGCCAGGCGCCGGAGCCGAAGGCTCAGGATCTGGTCAAGGCCGACCTCGGACGCATCATCACCGTGCACCCACGCGCCTTCAATGAGGCGCGGACGATCGGCGAGCATTTCCGCGATGGCGTCCCCGTCATCATGAACCTGACCGACATGGAAGATTCCGACGCCAGGCGGCTGATCGACTTCGGCGCCGGGCTCATCTTTGGGCTACGTGGCACGATTGAGCGTGTGACCAGCAAGGTGTTCCTGCTGTCACCGTCCAATGTCAACGTGACCGCCGAAGATAAGGAACGCATCAAGGGCGGTTTCTTTAACCAGAGTTGAGGTTCGCCCGGATGCAGTACGTCGGCTGGCTCTTGTACATGCTCCTCCAGATCTATTTCTGGATTCTCATGGCTCGCATGATCATCAGCTGGATTCCCCTGCTGGCCCCGCGTTGGCGCCCCCGGGGATTCGTCGCAAGTCTTTTCGAGATTGCCTATACGTTGACAGACCCGCCCATCAAGCTGTTCCGTAAGATCATTCCGCCGCTGAATCTCGGGGGCGTAAGTCTCGACATCGCCTTCATGGCAGTTTTGATCGCACTTATCGTCCTGCAACGCGTGGTCATTGCCATTTTCTGGTGAATGCCGACCGAACTGCGTCCGCCTTCCGCGTGGTTATCGGGCGTCTCAAGGCACGATGGAGTAACCTGAACAAGTCATAAGTGTGCTCCGGCACACTCAAAGACGAAGACAAAAGGTCGGGCTAGATGGCTCGTCCGGAAACATGAGCCTGCTGATCTGGAGTAAGAGATGACTCTGTCCCTCGATGAGGTCCGCAATATTCGCTTTCCCATGGCGCGTAAGCCAAATGAGGATGGCTACCGGGCCAGCGCGGTCGACAATTTCATGGACAAGCTGGAAGTCAGCTACGCCCAATTGACGGAAGAACTTGACCAACTGCGTGCTGGCGGGGGTGCCGCGCAGGCGAGTTCGGCCGAGGCCGACGAGGAACTTCGTGCGGAACTCGACAAGGCCAAGGCCTCCTCGGGCGAACTGAACGCCGAACTCGAGCAGTTGCGCGATGCCCAGTCATCGTTGCAATCGGCAAACAGCCAGCTTTCCGAAGAAAACGAGCGATTGGGCGGTGAGGTCGGCCAGCTTCGCCGGCAGCTCGATGAGCTTCGTGCCAGCGGCGATCTTGCCAAGACCGGAGGCGATCAGCTTCGTTCGGAGAACGACGACCTGCACCGCCAGCTGGAGGAGCTGCGTAGCCAGCTCGGCCAGACCCAGCAGGAGCTGGCAACGAGCCAGCAGCAGCTGGCCGAGGCCAAGCAGGCCCAAGCCTCCGCACCGCGCGTCGTCATGGAGAACACCGATGGCGATGTCCGCCAGATCAAGGTCAGCACGAGCGCCGAGGCAAGCTCCGCAGTCGTGCGGCTGGTCGAGTTGGCGACCGAACAGGCCGAGACCCTGCTCGCTGACGCCGACTCCGAGGCAGCTCGCCGCATCAGCGACGCCACCTCCCAGGCCGAGCGCACCAGCGCAGAGGCACGTGCCCGTGCCGAGCAGCTGGACCACGAGTCTCGTTCGCGCGCCGAGCAGCTCGATCGCGAATCCCGTACCCGCGCTGAGCAACTGGACGCGGAGACCCGCCAGCAGGCCGACCGGATTCTCGGTGAGGCCCGGGGCCGCGCCGACCGGTTGGACGCGGAGGTCCGTGAGCGCCGCAGCGAACTGTTCAGTGGGCTGGAACAAGACCGCGACGTGTTGGTCGACCGGGTCAACCAGCTGCGCGACTATGAAGAGAACTACCGCCGCACCTTCAACGGATTCCTGCAGTCCCAGATCGATCAGCTCGGCCAGGCAAGTTTCGGCTCGAACCATCGTCCGGACACCGACGCGATGTATGGGCTCGGACAGCCGGCGGTTTCGACTCCGCGGCTGGATGCGCTCGTCGATGAGAGCCGGCAAGAACTGAAGTAGGTCGATAGCCAGCCGAAACCCGGCGTCCCATCCTGATCATGGGTGGGGACGCCGGGTTTGTTCGTCGCTCGACCTTCGTTGGAGTTCACGCGCTTCGCGAGTACAGGCGCTACGCGCGCTGCTCTTTCCTTGATCTCGGTAGAACAAATGGCTTTGTTCTACTCTCGATCTGCGTTGGAGTACACTGCCCGCATTGCAGGGTGCGCCGGTCAACCCCTCCCAGCGGTTGGCGGGCCCTCAACGTAACAAGGAGAATGATGGCAACCACGAAATCAGGCGACGAGGCACTCCTCGCCGCCCTGCCGGTCCTCGATGGCGAGGATCCCTGGACCGCCGAAGAGGTGGCCGAGGTCCGCGAGGCATTGACGAGCGAACGCGATCGTTTACGCGAAGCCGTCGCCAAAGCGGAGGCCGAGATTTCCGAACTGATGACCGAGGGCAGCGATGGTGCTGGAAAGGACCCTGCGGACGTCGGTTCGTCCAATTTCGAACGCGATCAAGAACTTTCACTGCACGCCAACCAGCGCAACATGCTCGATCAGACCGAGCAGGCGCTGAAGGCCCTGGACGCAGGCACCTACGGCCTGTGCGAGAACTGCGGCAAGCCGATCGGCAAGGCCCGGCTGGAAGCCTTCCCACGCGCCACGATGTGCGTGAGCTGCAAGCAGCGTCAGGAGCGACGATAGGGGTTTCGGCTCCCCGGTGCGGTGATCCGGAAGGGGAGCAGCCGCAGGTGCAGGTGATACGGCTGGGCACCGGGGCGACCAGCACGGCGCCTGCACCTGGCAAGTTTCGGATCGTGATGGCGGCCCTGGTGATCGTGCTCTACGCCCTCGACCGCTTCACCAAGCACCTGGTGCTGAACAAGCTGACTCTCGGTCAGCCGATCGAGGTCATCCCCGGATTCTTGTCCTGGGCGTTGCACTTCAATCCCGGTGCCGCATTCAGCATGGGAACCGAGTTCACCGTGGTGCTGTCGGTGCTCGCGCTGGGTGTCCTGATAGCCCTGCTGATCTTCGTGGCGCCCCGGGTGCGCAGCTGGCTGGCGGCCGTGGCAGTGGGCTGGCTGATCGCCGGGGTGGCCGGAAACCTGACCGATCGCCTGGTGCGGGATCCCGGACCTTTCCTCGGGCATGTCGTCGACTTCATCGCGGTGCGCGGATTCGCGATCTTCAATGTCGCCGATATGTGCATCACCGGCGCAGCGATCTTGCTGATTATCTGGTCATTTCGCTCGGAGCGGCGCTGATGGCCGTGCTGCTGATACCCGACGGGCTCGACGGTGAACGAGTCGATGTCGCCGCGGCTCGCATGACGGGACTCACCCGGTCCAGAGTCGCCGACCTGATCGATGCCGGGGGAGTAGCGCTCGGCGGAACGACGATCGCCCGGGCCTCGGTCCGCGTCCACAGCGGTGAAATGCTCGAAGTCGACATCAGCGAGCCGGTGCGTGAGCCCAAGGTCACCCCGGTGCTGGCGGACGGGCTGCGGATCGTCCACGAAGACTCGGATCTGGTGGTGGTCGACAAGCCCGCCGGGGTCGCGGCGCACCCCTCGCTGGGCTGGCAGGGGCCGGATGTGGTCTCGCACCTGGCCGCCGCCGGAGTGCAGGTCTCCACCTCGGGCGCAGCCGAGCGGCAGGGCATCGTCCAGCGCCTCGATGTCGGCACCTCCGGACTGATGGTGGTCGCCAAGAGCGAATACGCCTACTCGGTGCTGAAACAGGCCTTTCGTGACCGGAGCGTCGACAAGACTTACCTGGCCTTGGCTCAAGGTCATCCCGACCCTTTTTCCGGCACCATCGATGCGCCCATCGGACGCCATCCGGGCCACGACTGGAAATTCGCGGTCGTTGCCGGCGGACGACCATCGGTCACGCACTACGAGGCGATCGAGGTGCTGCGCGCGGCCACCTTGCTGAAAGTGCATCTGGAGACCGGCCGGACCCACCAGATCAGGGTGCATCTGTCGGCGATCGGCCATCCGTGCGTCGGCGATCCCCTGTATGGAGCCGATCCCGTGTTGGCGGCCCGCCTCGGGCTACAACGGCAATGGCTGCATGCGGTCCGGCTTGGCTTCACCCACCCCGGAACCGGTGACTACGTCACCTTCGACTCCGATCCCAGTCCGGATCTGGCGACCGCATTGCAGGTGCTGCACGCAGAATCGTAGGGGCGGAGCCCGGCTCCCCGAGGACGAACCGACGATTCTGCAAGGCAATTTGTTGGCAATCGGGCCCGCAGAAAATCCGGCGGAATTGGCGCGCTCGGCTAGGGTAGTTCCGTGCGTAGAGCAAAGATCGTATGTACGCTCGGGCCGGCAACGTCGACCCAGGAGCGGATGGAAGAGCTGATCACAGCGGGCCTTGACGTGGCCCGTTTCAACATGAGCCACGGCGACCATGCCGAGCACAAGAAGCGTTTGGACGAGACCTGCGCCGCAGCAGAAGCTGTCGGTAAGACGGTCGGCCTGTTGGCCGATCTGCAGGGTCCGAAGATCCGCCTCGGCAACTTCGTCGAAGGCAAAGTGAATCTGACCTTCGGGCAGCAATTCACCATCACCGTCGACGACATCGACGGGGACGCGAACCGTGCGTCCACCACCTTCAAAGGCCTCCCGGGTGACGTCACGCCGGGAGACACCATTCTGATCGACGACGGCCGTGTCGAACTCGAAGCCGTCGCGGTCACCGATACCGATGTGGTCACCAAGGTGACCGTCGCCGGGCCGGTCAGCAACCACAAGGGCATCAACCTGCCGGGTGTGGCGGTCAGCGTTCCCGCGTTGAGCGAGAAGGACGAAGCCGACCTGCACTGGGCCCTGCAAAACGGTTTCGACATGATCGCGCTGTCGTTCGTGCGCCGGGCCGACGACATCACCCGCGTCCACGAAATCATGGACGAAGAGGGCGTCCGGCTGCCGGTGATCGCCAAGATCGAGAAGCCGCAGGCCGTCGAGAACCTCAACGAGATCATCGATGCCTTCGACGGCTTCATGGTCGCCCGCGGCGATCTTGGCGTCGAGCTCCCTCTCGAAGAGGTGCCGCTGGTCCAGAAGCGGATCATCCGTAAGGCCCGCAAATGGGCCAAGCCGGTGATCGTCGCCACCCAGATGCTGGATTCGATGATCAGCGCGCCGCGCCCCACCCGCGCCGAGACCTCCGATGTGGCGAACGCCGTGCTGGATGGTGCGGACGCCGTCATGCTTTCCGGTGAGACTTCGGTCGGTGCCTACCCGGTGGAGACGGTGCAGACGATGGCCCGCATCGTGGAGAACACCGAGAAGCATGGTCTCAAGGAGATCAGCAAGATCAAGTGGGATCCGCACACCACCGGTGGCGTGATCGCGATGTCTGCTGCTCAGGCCGCCCAGCAGCTCGATGCGAAGTACATGGTGGCTTTCACCCAGTCGGGGGACACCGCCCGCCGGATGTCCCGGCTTCGTGCCGAGATTCCGCTGGTGGTCTTCACTCCGGAGGAGAAGACGGCGCACTGGCTGACGCTGTGCTGGGGCGCCCAGGTGTTCACCACAGAGTCTTATGCCAGCAACGAAGACATGGTGACCGCGGTCAACGAGATCATGCAGGACCTCGGTCTGGTGAAGGCCGACGAACATGTGGTGATCGTCTTCGGCTCCCCGATCGGCGTGATCGGCAAGACCAACACCTTGCGCGTGCACCGCATCAGGGAACGCAGCTAGTTTCGTCCCCGTTCCAGAGTCACGCGGCGAACTGTAACGTGAGAACTCCTTCGGACTGGTCAGGCGGCCGGTTCGGAGGAGTTTTTCGTTTGGGGCGACTTGTAGCACGGACGCTCACGTTATGGCGAGACCGCTTTCCGTCGTGCGTATCCAATGCCCCAAATGGTCAGCGCGAAATAGTTGTGGCAGAATAATGGGGTTGCCCGGCCCGGGTGGCGGAATGGTATACGCGGACGGCTCAAACCCGTCTGGCTGAAAGGCTGTAGGGGTTCGACTCCCCTCCCGGGCACAGACGATTGACGTCTGTCGTTGGGAGCGCGAAGCGACTGAGATGAGCGAAATGAACGCTCGCACTCATACCCGAATCTCTGAACGATCGAGTTCGTTGGTAGGCCGCGGTCCAACACGCCGAATATACCGATTGGTGTCACTGATCCCGGTGCTCCAGGCCGCCCTGCTCGATGCGGCCGTGTCGTTGCCAGGAGTACGATCCTTGCCGGTTGCTGCAATTTTTGATCATGAACCTCCGGTGATCTGGCCGCGTGCGATAAGCTCAAGAGCGCGTCGGGCAAAGGCGCCGTCCTCGGCTGCCCCGCGTATGTAGCTGAATGATGAACCGTCCGGTTCGTCCGGACCTGCGGATTTGAGGGATCACTGTGAGTGACAGTAAGAAGGCAAGTGCGGCCAAGGCCCCGCGCGTGCTGGTCGCCGAGGACGAGGCGTTGATCCGTTTCGATCTTGTGGAGCTTCTCAACGATGAGGGCTATGAGGTCGTCGGCCAAGCCGGCGATGGCGAGAAAGCAGTTGAGTTGGCTCGGGAACTCGAGCCCGATCTCGTGGTGATGGATGTCAAGATGCCGAAGATGGACGGCATCGCGGCCGCGGAGGCCATTGCCTCCGAGAGGATCGCGCCGGTGGTCATGCTGACCGCGTTCAGCCAGCGCGACCTGGTCGAACAGGCCCGCGAGGCCGGGGCGATGGCTTACGTCGTGAAGCCGTTCGATGCGTCCGATGTCGTGCCGGCGATAGAGATCGCGATGGCGCGCTTCGCAGAGATCCGCGCTCTGGACGACGAGATCGACGACCTGGAGGAGCGCCTCGCGTCCCGCAAGATCGTCGACCAGGCCAAGGGGCTGCTGCAAGAGAGCCTCGGTCTGACCGAACCCGAAGCATTCCGGTGGATTCAGAAGACGGCCATGGATCTGCGCAAGTCGATGCGCGAGGTGGCCGAAGGCGTGATCGATCACGCCAAAGCGGGCCGCTGACTCACCCCAGCAGCCGGCAGCTGAGCCTGCCGGAAGCTATCAGGCGTCCGTCGTCATCGGTGAGTTCGATCCGGTAGACGGCGCTGGTCGATCCCAGGTGTATTGCGGTGGCGACGCCGTGCACCCACCCCGAACGGACGCTGCGCAGATGGCTGACGTTGAGTTCCGTACCGACCGCGTGCCGATCGGGACCGGCGTGAGCGGCCGCCCCCAACGAACCGAGGGTCTCGACCAGAACCGCGGAGGCGCCGCCGTGCCACAGGCCGTAGGGCTGTGTGTTGCCGTCCACCGGAGCCCGTCCGCTCACCCGCTGCGCGCTTTGTTCAGTGATCTCCACTCCCAGCTTGTCGTCCAATGGGCTGCGGGGCACGGCGATCGGCCACGGTTCGGAATCAGTCATGAGCATCACTGTCGCACAGCCCGTGGCGACGTCCCATCGGTTGCCATCTGATGAAATGGCGCCGAGCGCGGACAGGCCGCCTCACCGCCGGTTCCCTGAGCGGAGCAGGTGATGATGGAACCTGTCAGAGCTCCCGGCTACAGTCGGTCAGGTGAACTCTCCAGCGCCCAGTGGCCAGCCCAAAGTGATGCTCATCGACGGTCATTCCATGGCCTACCGCGCCTACTACGCCCTGCCCGTGGAGAATTTCGCGACCGCTTCGGGACAGCACACCAACGCCGTCTTCGGGTTCACGTCGATGCTCATCAACATCTTGCGGGACGAACGCCCGACGCACGTGGCCGTCGCGTTCGACGTGTCCCGTGTCACCTTCCGCACCGCGGAATACCAGGACTACAAGGCGACCAGGTCGAAGAGCCCGGACGAGTTCAAGGGCCAGGTCGCGCTGATCTCCGAAGTGCTGGACGCACTGAAGATTCCGCACTTGTCGGTGGACGACTACGAGGCCGACGACATCATCGCCACGCTCAGCGCACAGGCGGACGCCCGCGGCTGGGAGAACATCATCGTCACCGGCGACCGCGACTCCTTCCAACTGGTCGACGGCAACACCACCGTGTTGTATCCGGTCCGCGGAGTCAGCGAACTGGCCAGAATGACCCCCGACGCGATCGAGACGAAATATGGTGTCGTCCCGGCGCGCTACCCGGAGGTCGCCGCGCTGGTCGGCGAGACCAGCGACAATCTGCCGGGAGTGCCCGGGGTCGGCAACAAGACCGCCGCGAAGTGGCTCGCCAAGTTCGACGGTCTGGACAACCTGCTGGCCCGCGCCGATCAGGTGCCGGGCAAGGCCGGTGATTCGTTCCGGGCCCACATCGACGACGTGCGCCGCAACCGCAGGCTGAACCGGCTGGTCAACGACCTCGCCCTCGATTTGGGGCTGGACGATCTGGAGCTGCACGGCTGGGATCGTGACGCTGTGCACCAGCTCTTCGATGCACTCGAGTTCCGGGTATTGCGCGACCGGCTGATCGAGGCCTTCCCGGACGACGAACACGCCGACGAACAGCAAGGTTTCGAGTTCACCGGCGAGCGGTTGGGGCCGGGAGCGCTCGCCGGATGGATAACCGAGCACGGGCAGGGTGAATTGACCGGTGTCGACTTCACCGGTCATTGGGGGTCGGGCCGCGGCGATATCGCGGCGGTGGCGCTGGCGAGCACCGATGGCTCGGCTTGCTGGTTCGATGTGGCCGATCTCGATGCTCCCGACGAGCAGGCTTTCGCTCACTGGCTCGCAGACCCCGGTTTCGGCAAGGCGATGCACTCGGCGAAGGGTCCGATGCTGGCGGCCTGGGAACAGGGCTGGCAACTGAACGGGCTGATCTGCGACACCGAACTGGCTGCGTATCTGCTTCGCCCCGATCAGCGCAGCTACGACCTGGCGGATATGTCGATCAGATACCTCAAGCGGGAACTGCGCGCGAATTCCTCGGGTCAAGAAGCCACCGACCAGCAGATGCTCGATTTCGGCAGCGAAACCACCGACGAGGAATCCGATGCGGCGATGCTGCGGGCCCGCGCCGTCGTCGACCTGACCGATGCCATGTCGGTCGAGCTCGGACGGCTCGGCCAGCGCCGGCTGCTGGACGACCTCGAACTGCCGTTGCAGCGGATTCTGGCCCGGATGGAGCGCACCGGCATCGCACTCGATGGTGAGGTGCTCGATCAACTGCACTCCGAATTCGATGCCAGGGTGCGGTCAGCCGAGCAGGCCGCGTGGGACAGCGTGGGCCGCCAGGTCAATCTCGGCTCGCCCAAGCAGCTACAGGCGGTCTTGTTCGACCAGCTGGATCTGCCGCGGACCAAGAAGATCAAGTCGGGTTACACCACCGATGCGGAGGCCCTGGAGGGGCTCTATGTCCGCACCGAGCATCCCTTCCTGGAGCATCTGCTCGCGCATCGCGACTCCATCAAATTGCGGCAGGCGGTTGACGGATTGCGTAAGTCGGTGACCGACGACGGCCGCGTCCACACCACCTATTTGCAGACCATCGCCGCGACCGGACGCCTGAGTTCGGCCGATCCGAACCTGCAGAACATTCCGATCCGTACCGAGGAGGGCCGCCGGATCCGTTCCGCGTTCTGTGTCGGCGAGGGATATGAGGCCCTGATGAGCGCCGATTACTCGCAGATCGAGATGCGGGTGATGGCCGATGCCTCGGGTGATGAAGACCTGATCGAGGCGTTCCGCAGCGGGGTCGATTTCCACACCGTGACCGCGTCCAAGGTCTTCGGTGTACCGGCCGAACAGATCACCGGCGCCCAGCGGGCCAGCGTGAAGCAGATGAATTACGGGCTCGCCTACGGGCTGTCGGCCTACGGCTTGTCGACCCGGCTGGGTGTGCCGGTGCCCGAGGCACGCGCGCTGATGGACGATTACTTCACCACCTTCGGTGGCGTTCGTGACTATCTTGGCGAGGTCGTGGCGCAGGCCCGCCGCACCGGCTACACCGAAACCTTGGCCGGTCGTCGCCGCTATCTGCCCGACCTGAATTCGTCCAACCGGCAACGCCGCGAGATGGCCGAACGGATGGCGCTCAACGCACCGATTCAGGGATCGGCCGCTGACATCATCAAGATCGCCATGATCGGGCTCGATCAGGCATTGATCTCGGCTGGCCTGAAGTCACGGGTGCTGTTGCAGATCCATGATGAGCTGGTGCTCGAGGTGGCGTCCGGCGAGCACGATCAGGTCACTACATTGGTGCGCGAGCAGATGGCCGGTGCGGCAAACCTGATGGTGCCGCTCGATGTGTCGATCGGCTACGGTCCGACCTGGCTGGACGCCGCGCACTGAGGTACGCCGGTCAACGCTGGACGGGCTGCACCTGCGTGTCGGCGCTCGTCTGGCCGGAGGTGGCGGCTTCACCGGAAGCGGTATCGTCACCGGCCGGATCGCCGGTGACCAGATCGCCGTAGTAGATCATGCGTCCCAGGGCTTCGCCGTCGGGCGCATAGTCGGAGCAGACCACCAAGGCGATCTGTGGCGCGCCCTGCTCGTCGTAGAGAATGTCGGAGGCCGGGTCGTAGTCGGCCACCATGACATGAGTGCTGCCCGAATACCGGTAGCAGGCGGACGACCCGTCCGAGCCACCGACCAGAACCACATCGCCATCGCTCAGCAACCCGTCGTTGAGGTCATTGCCCAGCGCGCCACCATATTGGAAGGTGTGACTGCTCAGCACCGCCTTGCCCTGGGTCGATCCCAGCAGGGGGCCTTGGTCGTACCAGGCGATCGTGTATCCCTCGTTACCAGGGGGCGCAGCCGGGGCGGCACCCGCCTCGTCCAAACCGAGGCTGAGCATCGGCATCTCGAGATCGTGATCGAGCAAGGTCATCGAGATCGGATCGGTGATCTGCTCCGGAGCCGACGGGCAGCCGGCAAGGGGATCGACGGTGGGCGTCTGGGAAGTCTGGGTCGGGGTGGGGGTGGTCGGCTCGGGGGTAACAGCCGGCTCGCTGGTGTCGCGCTGGAAAAAGCGGGCCGCGGCCACGGCGAGTGCTGCCACGACGACCACAGCGACAACGATCAGCGCAATTCTTGTTTTCCGACGCATCTGGCAGCTTTCTTCGACTTGTCCGGGGGATCGGACCTCAATCAAGACGTCCGTTTAGAACCTATCAAAGCCTGGATAACTCACCTAGAGACTGCGGTTGCTGTTCCGATCGGCGGATCATGGCCATCAGCGGCAGTCAGATTGACCCTCTTTGCTACTCGCGCCTACTATTGAGAGGTATTTGCGGTCTGTGTGGTCTCGGACGGAGCAGACGACGCATGCAGGGAATCTGCGGGGCCGTGATGCGTCCAATCGAATACATTTCAGCAATCGGAGCCCTACTACATGACCTCCTCCACTGAGGCCTCGAACAAGGTCGCAATCGACGACATCGGCACGCCAGAAGCCTTCGAGGCCGCGGTCGATTCCACTATTAAATACTTCAACGACGGAGATATCGTCACCGGTACCGTCGTCAAGGTCGATCGCGACGAGGTCCTCCTCGACATCGGCTACAAGACTGAAGGCGTAATCCCTTCCAAGGAACTGTCCATCAAGCATGACGTCGACCCGTTCGACGTGGTCAAGGTGGGGGACGAGGTCGAGGCTCTCGTTCAGCAGAAGGAAGACAAAGAAGGCCGCCTGATCCTGTCCAAGAAGCGCGCCCAGTATGAGCGCGCCTGGGGCACCATCGAAAAGATCAAGGAAGAGGACGGTGTCGTCACCGGTACCGTCATCGAGGTCGTCAAGGGCGGCCTGATCGTCGATATCGGCCTGCGCGGCTTCCTGCCGGCGTCCTTGGTCGAGATGCGCCGCGTCCGCGACCTGCAGCCCTATGTCGGCCAGGAACTCGAAGCCAAGATCATCGAGCTCGACAAGAACCGCAACAACGTGGTGCTTTCCCGTCGCGCTTGGCTGGAGCAGACCCAGTCCGAGGTTCGCCAGTCCTTCCTGCACCAGCTGCAGAAGGGCCAGATCCGCAAGGGTGTGGTTTCCTCCATCGTCAACTTCGGCGCATTCGTCGATCTCGGTGGTGTCGACGGCCTGGTGCACGTCTCCGAGCTCAGCTGGAAGCACATCGATCACCCGAGCGAGGTTGTCGAGGTCGGCCAGGAGGTCACCGTCGAGGTCAAGGACGTCGAGCTCGACCGCGAGCGCGTCTCGCTGTCGCTGCGCGCCACCCAGGAAGATCCGTGGCAGACCTTCGCCCGTACTCACCAGATCGGTGAGATCGTGCCCGGCAAGGTCACCAAGCTCGTTCCGTTCGGTGCGTTCGTGCGCGTCGAGGACGGCATCGAGGGTCTGGTGCACGTTTCCGAGCTGGCCGAGCGTCACGTGGAGATCCCCGAGCAGGTCGTCTCCGTGGGCGACGAGGTCATGGTCAAGATCATCGACATCGACCTGGAGCGCCGGCGCATCTCGCTGTCGCTCAAGCAGGCCAACCAGGGTGTCGACATCCAGGCCGAGGACTTCGATCCGTCGCTGTACGGCATGACCGCCAGCTACGACGAAGCAGGCAACTACATCTACCCCGAGGGCTTCGATCCGGAGACCAACGAGTGGAAGCCGGGCTTCGAAGAGCAGCAAGCCGCCTGGGAGGCCCAGTACGCCGAAGCCCAGGCTCGCTGGATGGCTTTGAAGAAGCAGGCCGCCGAAGCGGAGGAGTCGGCTGTCGCCGCTGCCCGCGCCGAGGCCACCGAGTACTCGTCCGAGCCGACCAGCAACGCCCCGTCAGAGGGTTCGCTGGCATCCGATGAGGCTCTGCAGGCGCTGCGCAACAAGCTGACCAGCAGCAACTGATTGGGTCGGTTCGCCAACTGAACAAAAGAAATTCGGCTCGGAGTCCATTAAGGATTCCGAGCCGAATTTTTGTTCCGGTGGTCAGGCCACCGGCACGGTGTCTGCCCGCATGAGTTCGGCGTAACGCCCGCCCGGCTGGTAGGGGCACATCGGATCGGTGGCCAGCGGATCGCCGGTGCGTGCCCAGGCGCGAGCCCTGGACCCACCGCACCAGCGGTGGAATTCGCAGACTCCGCAGCGTCCGTGGAACTCTTCGGGACGCCGCAGTTGACGCATCAGCGGGGCGTTCTGATAGATGTCCGCCAGCTGCTGCTCGCGGACCGAGCCGACCTCGATCGGCAGGAACCCCGAGGGATACACCTTGCCCTGATGAGAGATGAAGACCACTCCGTTGCCGTCGCGGATGCCGAATCCGGCAGATGCCCGTCCGGCTTCGATCTGTTCACGGGTCTTGCCTTCGGCGAACAGCCGCTGGGCGAGGATGCGCCGGTATTGCATGGCTTCGGTGGTCTTGATCCGGAACGGCGCGGTCGCCGAGCGGGCTCCCCAATGGGACAGCAGCCGTTCGGCCTCGCCCGGATCGAGTTCGGTGAGCTGGGTGCCGCGTCCGACCGAGATCAGGAAGAACAGCGACCACTGCATCAGAGTCTCATTGCTGAGCAACCCGTACATCGCCTCGAGGTCATCCGCGTTGTCGGCGCTGACCAGGGTGTTGACCTGTACCGGAAGCTTGACGGCGGCCGCCTGTCGCAAGGCCTCCAAGGTGGCGTCGAAGGTGCCGTCGACCTGACGCAACGCATCGTGATCGTGCGCGTTCGAGGCGTCCAATGACAAGGAGATGGCGCCGATGCCGAGGTCTTTCATCCAGGCGATCCGCTCGGCGGTGAGCAGCGGAGTGACCGCCGGCGCGAGCGAGACCCCGATGCCGCGGTCGATGGCCGCGTTGACGAGCAGTTCGAGATCCGGACGCCGCAGCGGATCGCCGCCGGTCATCACGATGTGCGGCAGCGGCTTGCCGAACTCGGCGATGCTGTCGAGCAGCCGCAGCGACTCGTCGGTGTTCAGTTCATCGGGAGCCGGATCGGGCATCGCGGTCGCCCGGCAATGCTTGCAGGCCAGCCCGCAGGCATTGGTCATCTCCCAGTAAATGATCATCGGCGCGCGGTCGTATGCCCAGTTGATTGGCTTGACCGAACCGATGCCACCCGGATGTCCTGCCATGAATGGTGCCTTCTCTCGTGTGGTGAATTGTCAGATGCCTGATCTCGGTCGTCCGAGGAATAGCCGCCGATCTTCGTCACACCCTAATCCACTCGTTTCGCGGCGAGGTGCCAGGGGTAGGGGCCGATCGCCGACGTGACCGCGGGCGTCGGAGCGCCGGTCGATTCAAACGCAGAGTGGAGGCCGGCAAGATGGGCTGGGCAAGGGGCCGACGAATCGGGGGATAGGCTCAAAGGCATGCCCGATGCCGATTCGTTCGATGGAATCATGCTCGTATCATTCGGCGGTCCCAGAACCTGCGATGATGTGATGCCATTCTTGCGCAATGTGACCCGCGGCCGCGGAATACCCGACGCGCGGCTGACGGACGTCGCCGAGCACTACTACCACTTCGGTGGCGCGAGCCCGATCAACGAGCAGAACGACGCACTGGTCGCCGCGCTCGACGCGGAGTTGCACGCCCGCGGCCACCGGCTGCCGATCTGGATAGGCAATCGCAACTGGGATCCCTATCTCGGCGACGCTTTGACGCAGGCCTATCAGGCAGGGTGCCGCAGCCTGCTGACCGTGCGGACGAGCAGCTATGCGTCCTATTCGTCGTGCCGGCAATACACCGAGGATCTGGACAAGGCCCTGGCGAAGACCGGATTACAGGGGAAGCTCCGGCTGGGCAAGGTACGGCAGTTCTTCAACCATCCCGGCTTCGTCGCCCCGTTCGTGGCCGGACTCGAGCACTCCCTCGATCGATTGCAGGCCGATAATCCCGGGCTGACCGCAGACGACGTCGAAGTGATCTTCACCGGGCACTCACTGCCGCTGGGCGCTGCACGCAGCTCGGGTTTCGGCGGGTGGCGATCATCTGAAGGCGGCGCCTATGTGGCCCAGCACCGTCAGGTCGCCGAGCAGATCGTCGCAGCGGTACGCGGCGCGCGTGACGGCACGGAGACCCTCGGATTCCGGCATTGGCAGCTCGCCTGGCAGTCACGCTCAGGTCCGGCGTCCCAGCCCTGGCTGGAGCCCGACATCAACGATGCGATCGCCGAACTGCCGGCCGTGGGACGCAAGGCCGTCATCACGGTTCCGATCAGCTTCATCTCCGACCACATGGAGGTGGTCTGGGATCTTGACATCGAGGCCGCAGCGACTGCGGCCCGGCTGGGGCTCGACTACGCGCGGGTACCCGCCCCCGGTACGCATCCGGCGTTCGTGCAGGGGCTGGCCGACATGATCGAGGAACGGCTGGGGCTACGCGAAGGCAGGATCAGCACCGGTGCCGTCGGGCCCTGGCCCGACTGCTGCCCGGCCGATTGTTGCCCGCCCGCAATTCATCCGCACACCAAGGCGGCGCAGCGATGAGTGTTCTCAGCGTTGGGTTGACGGGTGGGATCGCCTCGGGAAAGACCACCGTCGGCAAGCTCCTCGCCGAGCGCGGCGCGCTGATCATCGACTCCGATCTGCTGGCCCGCGAGGTTGTCGAGTCCGGGACGCCGGGGCTGGCCGCCATCGTCGAACGCTTCGGCGCGTCCGTGCTGGCATCTGACGGAACGTTGAACCGGCAGGCTCTGGGGGCGCTGGTGTTCGCCGACGAGCGGGCCCGCGCCGATCTCAACGGCATCGTCCACCCGGCGGTTCGGCAGCGCCGCGCCGAGCTGATCGCGGCGGCCGTCGATGGCTCGATCGTGGTCTCGGTGATCCCGCTGCTGGTGGAGACCGGAATGCAGGACGATTTCGACAAGGTGATCGTGGTCGACCTGCCGGTCGAGACCCAGCTGGAACGCCTACAGCTGCGCAATGGCCTGGATGAGACCGACGCCCGGTCGCGGATCGCCGCCCAGGCAACCCGGCAGCAACGGCTGAGTGCCGCTGACTGGGTCATCGAGAACTCCGGCTCCTATGATCACCTCCGGCAGCAGGTCGACATGGTGTGGGACCAGCTCGTCGCCGAATTGGACGAGCCCCGCTGATCGCTCCGCTCCGCGCCGCGATCGCCATCGGCTGAGCGCAGGAGCGTCTCGATGCCCGGAAATGTCAGTGCCACGACCTAGCCTTGTGGTTATGCGTCCGGTAGAACAAATCACTCGTCGGCTGGCACCGTTCAAGGTGCATTCCGATTTCGAGCCGGCAGGTGACCAGCCCGCCGCCATCGACGAACTCGACCGTCGGATCAAGGCCGGCGAGAACGACGTGATTCTGCTCGGAGCCACCGGCACCGGCAAGACGGCGACCGTTGCCTGGCTGGCCGAACGGCTGCAGCGTCCGATGCTGGTGATGCAGCCCAACAAGACGCTGGCCGCCCAGTATGCGGCCGAGCTCAGGCAGTTCTTTCCGGAGAACGCGGTCGAATACTTCGTCAGCTACTACGACTATTACCAGCCCGAGGCCTACGTGCCGCAGACCGACACTTACATCGAGAAGGACTCCAGTCTCAACGAGGAGGTCGAAAGGCTGCGGTATTCGACGACGAACTCGCTGCTGACCAGGCGCGACGTGATCGTCGTTGCCACCGTATCGGCGATCTACGGGTTGGGCACCCCACAGGAGTACGTCGATTCGATGCTCAGCCTGCACGTCGGCGAGACCCGCGACCGCAGTGAGCTGGTGCACAAACTCGTCGATATGCAGTATGTGCGCAACGATCTGGCAGGCACCCGCGGCACCTTCCGGGTGCGCGGCGACACACTCGAGATCTTTCCGATGTATGAGACCAACGCCGTCCGGGTGGAGTTCTTCGGCGATGAGATCGACGCTTTGTCGACCATGCACCCGACCACCGGTGAGATTCTCAGCAATGACGACGAGATGTATGTCTTCCCCGCGTCGCACTACGTGGCCGGCCCCGAGCGTATGGAGCGGGCGATCTCCGGTATTGAGGCAGAGCTCGCCGTGCGGCTCAAAGAGCTCGAATCGCAGAACAAGCTGCTGGAGGCTCAGCGCCTGCAGATGCGCACCGGCTACGACATCGAGATGATGCGCCAGATCGGCACCTGCTCGGGCATCGAGAACTATTCGCGCCATATCGATGGACGCGCGCCCGGCAGCGCACCGAACTGTCTGCTCGACTACTTCCCGGAGGATTTCGTTCTGGTCATCGACGAGTCGCATGTCACCGTGCCGCAGATCGGCGGTATGTACGAAGGCGACATGAGCCGCAAACGCACCCTGGTGGAGCACGGTTTCCGGCTGCCGAGCGCGATGGACAATCGTCCGCTGCGGTTCGAGGAGTTCACGCAGCGGATCGGGCAGACGATCTATTCATCCGCGACCCCGGGGCCTTACGAACAGGCCAGGGCCGAGGGAGTGGTGGAGCAGATCATTCGTCCGACCGGGCTGGTCGACCCGGAGGTCATCGTGAAGCCGACCAAGGGGCAGATCGATGATCTGCTCGGCGAGATCCGGGTGAGGGCCGAGCGTGACGAGCGCGTCCTGGTGACGACGCTGACCAAGAAGATGGCCGAGGACCTGACCGATTATCTGACCGAGCGCGGCGTCCGTACCCGATATCTGCACTCGGAGGTCGACACCCTGCGGCGCGTCGAACTGCTGCGTGAGCTACGGATGGGGGAGTACGACGTCTTGGTGGGCATCAACCTGCTGCGCGAGGGTCTCGACCTTCCGGAGGTCTCCCTGGTGGCCATTCTGGACGCCGACAAGGAAGGTTTCCTGCGTTCCGAACGCTCGCTGATCCAGACCATCGGACGAGCGGCCCGTAACGTTTCCGGTCAGGTGCATATGTACGCCGACCAGATCACCGCATCGATGCGCAACGCGATCGACGAGACCAACCGCCGCCGGGCCAAGCAGGTCGCCTATAACACCGAGCACGGCATCGACCCACAGCCGCTGCGCAAGCGGATCGCCGACATCACCGATCTGATGGCCCGTGAGGACGCCGACACCGCCTCCTGGGTGCAGGCAAACGGACGCAAGAACGGCTCGAATGCGCCGGTGCTGAGCGACCAGTTGCGGGAGCTCGACACCTCCAACCTGCCGGCTGCAGAGCTGGCGAACCTTATTCAGGAGATGACCGAGCAGATGCATCAGGCCGCCGCAGAGCTGCAGTTCGAATTGGCTGCCCGGTTGCGCGATGAAGTGGCCGATCTGAAGAAGGAACTACGCCAGATGGTGGAGGCAACCCGCTAGCCAGGATTATCTTGACTGCCAGGCAACTCAATGCAATGTGCTGTAGGAAATAGCAACTGTTGGTGACACTGCTATAGTCACTTAAATCGGCGGTGGCGCTACCAAGTGTTCGTCGAATCCTTACAATTCCATATGGAGGCTCGTACCCCCGTAAGGAACCCTCGATGCGCAGCCCCCACACGCCGCACGGCACAGGTCGCAGAATCTGGTCGATCAATTGGTGAGTCCTCCAGATATCCGCTCAATCGGAAGGTATACCCGATGCACGTAACCCCGGTGGTGTGGGTTGTCACATTGACAGTCCTGACACTGGTGTTGGTCTTTGACGTCCGGCACATGATGAAACACCCGCACGAACCTTCGATGAAGGAATGCGGGCTTGCGATTACAGGTTTCGTCTCGGCCGCCATATTGTTCGGTATCGGCATCGGGCTCTTTGCCCGCCCGCTTCCCGAATCCAAGCACTCCAGCTGGGACTACGCGATCGAATTCTTCTCGGGCTATCTGACCGAGTATTCGCTGTCGATCGACAATTTGTTCGTTTTCATCATCATTCTGGGCAGCATGAGTGTGCCCCGCAAATACCAGCAGTTCGCGCTGATGTGCGGCATTATCTTGGCCCTCATCTTCCGCGGAATCTTCATCCTGGTGGGCGCCGCCATCATCGAGGCGGCGGCCTGGGTCTTCTTCATCTTCGGCGCCTTCCTGCTGTACACCGGCATCAAGCTGGTGATCGACTACCGAAAACATGATGACGAGGAGAAAGACGAGTCCGACAATGCGGTGATGCGCTGGATCAAGCGCGTCGTGCCCTCCACGCCGGAATACCACGACACGCACTTCTCGGTGAAGATCGACGGCAAGCGGTTGTTCACTCCGCTGTTCTTCGTGATCGTGACGTTGGGCACCGTCGACATCATGTTCGCGCTCGACTCGATTCCGGCCATCTTCGGCCTGACTCAGGAACCCTATCTGGTGTTCACCGCGAACTTCTTCGCTCTGATGGGGCTTCGCCAGCTGTACTTCCTACTGGGCAATCTGCTGAAGCGCCTGATTTATCTTTCGCTGGGGCTGGCGTTCATTCTGTGCTTCATCGCGGTCAAGCTGGTGCTGCACGCGCTGCATCACTACCATGTGGTCGCGTTCGAGGTGCCGACCATGCTTTCGCTGGCCGTCATCGTGGTGACGATCGGCATCACCGCAGCGGCGTCCCTGATCAAGACGAAGCACGACGGCAAGGACGAAGGGGCAGTCGCGGCCTGAGCCGGATTCACCAGCCGCGGGCCCGCCATTCGGAGAGCTGGCCACGCTGGTCACCCAGCGTGGCCGAGTCTCCATGGCCCGGGTGGACGATGGTCTGGTTGTCGAATCGGTCGAAGATCTCGCGGGTCACATCGTCGAGCAGAGAAGTGAACTGACTCGGTGATCTGGTTGCCCCCACGCCACCGGGAAACAGTGAGTCGCCGGTGAAAAGATGCACCGGAACACCTTCGGCGTCGGGATGCAGCACCAAGGTGATCGATCCCGGCGTGTGGCCGACCAGGCCGATGACCTCAAGCTTGATGGCCGCGGTCTCGATCTGCTCTCCTGACCAGACCGGCGTCGATTCGATACCGGTCTGGTCGGCGATGGCGGCCACATCCGGGGCGCCGGCCCAGGCCTGGGCCCCGGTGGCGTGCACGACTTCGGCAAGGGCCTGAACATGGTCGTGATGCTGATGAGTGGTGACGACTGCGGCGACCGGTCTGCCGGCGATCAAGGTCAGCAGTCGTTGCGCGTCGTCGGCGGCGTCGATCAGGACGAGCGGGCCGCCCGCGTCCAAAAGGTAGGCGTTGTTGTCCATCGGGCCGACGCTGATCTTGGTGCAGGTGACAGAACCGACGGTGAAGCTCACCGGGGATAGCTCGACGGAGGTATGAAACAAACCGGGCATCGTTACTCCTAGACGGTGATGAGTCGTTGCCACCAGTCTTTCAGGCGAGCGGTGGCTGAGCAGGCAGATCCAGTGCTTCGTCCGCATTCAGCCGCCCCGACAGCCAGCCGAGCAGGACGGCGTCCGGCCCGCTGATGACGGTCTCGGCGTTCCCGGCCCCGAGAACGGCAGTGAACCCCGAGCTGGAGAGCAGCCGCACCGCCATGCCCCGGGGAACCTTGTAGGACAACACGATCCACTCCAACAGCCACCTGGCGGTCACCGGGTTGACCTGGCTGACCTCGAAGCCACAGTCCAGATCGACATGGTGGATGATCACTTCGTACAGCCTGGCCAGCGGAAGCAGATCTGCCCGCAGGAAACTGCCCGAGCTGAACTCGACCGACAGATCGCCGGGAATGGTCTCCAAGACGTCGAATCGCTCGCTGAGATTTCCGGCGCTGGTGTCGAGATCGATCTGCAGTTCGAGCGCGCCGCGTTCGGACCCACGTTCGATGGCCAGATCGCGGTCTTCGTCGGAGTCGTACATCAAGCCCCGGCGACCGCCGAGGACCGAATCAATGGAACGGACGAAGGCGTCGGCGTTACGGGCCAGGTGGGTGGCGATGTGCGCGCGCGTCCAACCGGGGAGTTTGCCCGGCTCCTGCCAGGCACGCTCACTCAGCGAGATGGTGTCGCCCAGCAGCCGTTGGGTTGCCTCCAGCTTCACCTTGCGCACTTCGTCAACCGAGACAAAGGAACTCAATGCAGCCTGACGGACCAGGTCCCACGCCATTGCTTTGCCTCACCCGATTCATGCTTGTCCGTTGCCTGCCGGTGCGATCGCTTCGCGGAACGGCCGCCGGACCGCGCTGCCGGCCAAGCCGTATACACCCGCCTGGCAGAGCGAACCTCCGCCTATTATGCCTCCCGGCACAATGCGGGAGGCCGAGAGCAGGGAAATCGTGGTCCCGACACCGAACGGAGCCTGCGCGGTGCGCTGGGTGCGAACGTGCGAACCTCTCGTCCGAAAAATGTCAGAGCCCGCGCATACGATGAACAGCGTGAAAGATCGACTCGTCATCTCGGGTGCCCGGGAGCATAACCTGCATAACGTCTCGTTGGACCTGCCACGAGACGCGATGATCGTGTTCACCGGGTTGTCGGGCTCCGGCAAGTCATCGCTGGCTTTCGACACGATCTTCGCCGAAGGTCAGCGACGTTATGTCGAGTCGTTGTCGGCCTATGCCCGGCAATTCTTGGGCCAGATGGACAAGCCTCAGGTCGACTTCATCGAAGGCCTGTCGCCTGCGGTCGCCATCGACCAGAAGTCCACCAGCCGCAACCCGCGTTCGACAGTTGGCACGGTCACCGAGATCTATGACTATCTGCGGTTGCTGTTCGCCAGGGTGGGGCACCCGCACTGTCTGGTCTGCGGGGCGCCGATCTCGAAGCAAACCCCGCAGCAGATCGTCGACCAGGTGCTCGGCCAGCCCGAGGGCACCCGTTTCCAGGTGCTGGCTCCGGTCGTCCGTGGACGCAAGGGCGAGTACGGCGAACTCTTCCGCAACCTCACCACGCAGGGCTACGCGCGGGTGCGCGTCGACAACGAAACATACCGGCTCGCCGAGGTGCCGGCGCTCGACAAGCAGCGCAAACACGATATCGATGTGGTGATCGACCGGGTCGCCGTGAAGCCATCGGCGAAGCAGCGCATCACCGACTCGGTGGAGACCGCGCTCGAGCTGGCGTCCGGCCTGGTCATCCTCGATTTCGTCGATCGTGATGAGGACGATCCGGCGCGCCGCCGCAGCTACTCCGAGAAGCTCGCCTGCCCGAACGGGCATGACATCTCGCTGGACGAAATGGAGCCGCGGCAGTTCTCCTTCAACAGTCCGTGGGGCGCCTGCCCCGAATGCACCGGCCTGGGCACCACCTTGGAGGTCGATCCCGATCTGGTCGTCCCGGATCAGTTGAAGAGCCTGGCACAGGGGGCTATCGCGCCGTGGGCCAGCCCGATGGTGGCGGCGCACTACTCGCATGTCTTCGAGTCGATGGCGGAGAAGTACGGCTTCTCGGTCGATACGCCCTGGGAGGACCTGAAGCCTTCGGTCCGTAAATACATTCTGCAAGGTGCCGACGATCCGGTGCTGGTGCGGTATCGCAACCGCTTCGGCAGGGTGCGCACCTACAGCCAGAAGTATGAAGGTGTGCTTCCCCAGGTGCGGCGCCGCTACGACGAGGCCGAGACGGACGCGGCCAGAGACCGCTGGGGAGCTTACCTGCGGGAGATTCCCTGCGCGAGCTGCCATGGTGCCAGGCTCAAGCCGGCGACGCTCGCGGTGACAATAGCCGGCAAGAATATCGACGAGGTGTCCCGGCTGTCGGTGGATCAACTGGCGGATTTCCTGGGCAAGCTCGAACTCGGCGAACGCGAGAAGGCCATCGCCGGGCAGGTGCTCAAAGAGATCAACCAGCGACTGCGATTCCTGCTCGATGTGGGCCTCGACTACTTGACCCTGGCGCGCAGCGCCGGATCGCTGTCGGGCGGCGAGGCACAACGCATCCGGCTGGCCACCCAGATCGGCTCGGGACTCACCGGAGTGCTCTACGTTTTGGACGAGCCGTCCATCGGTTTGCATCAGCGCGACAACCGCCGCCTGATCGAGACGCTGCTCAGGCTACGAGATCTGGGCAACACCCTGATCGTCGTGGAGCATGACGAGGACACCATCCGTTCGGCCGACCATGTCGTCGACATCGGCCCGGGGGCAGGCGAACACGGCGGCGGGGTGGTGGTGAGCGGCTCGGTCGACGATCTGCTCGCCAGCAAGGAATCGCTGACCGGCGCCTATCTGGCCGGCAGACGATCGATCGCCTTGCCCGAGGTGCGCAGGCTTGGCAACGGTGATGAACTGGTGGTGCACCGGGCGAGCGAGAACAACCTGAAGGACGTCACTGTCACGTTTCCGCTGGGCCGGTTCATCGCGGTGACCGGCGTCTCCGGGTCGGGCAAATCGTCGCTGGTGAACACGATCCTGTACCGCTCGCTGGCCAAACAACTGTACGGCTCCAAGGATGTGCCCGGCCGGCACAAGGGCATCACCGGCGCCGAGGACGTCAACAAGGTGGTGCATGTCGATCAATCACCGATCGGTCGTTCGCCCCGGTCCAACCCGGCGACCTACACCGGGGTGTTCGACAAGGTCCGCACGCTGTTCAGCCAGACCCCCGAAGCGAAGGCGCGCGGCTACCGTCCGGGGCGCTTCAGCTTCAACGTCAAAGGCGGACGCTGCGAGAACTGCATGGGTGACGGCACCATCCGGATCGAGATGAACTTCCTGCCGGATGTCTACGTGCCCTGCGAGGTGTGCCACGGCGCCCGCTACAACAGAGAAACCCTGGAGGTGCGGTACAAGGGCAAGACCATCGCCGAGGTGCTCGATATGCCGATCGAGGAGGCGGCCGAGTTCTTCGCGCCGATCTCGGCGATCTCGAGGCATCTGAAGACGCTGGTCGAGGTCGGGCTCGGGTACGTGCGGCTCGGTCAGCCGGCCACGACGCTGTCGGGCGGCGAAGCCCAGCGGGTGAAGCTGGCGTCCGAGTTGCAGCGCCGGTCCACCGGCAATACCGTCTACGTGCTCGACGAACCCACCACAGGTCTGCATTTCGAAGACATCCGCAAGCTACTCGACGTGCTCAATCGGCTGGTCGACGGTGGCAACACCGTGGTGGTGATCGAGCACAACCTCGACGTCATCAAGACCGCCGACTGGGTGATCGATATGGGTCCCGAAGGGGGTTTCCGGGGCGGCCAGGTGATCGCCACGGGTACCCCAGAAGACATCGCGCAGTGCCGGCAGTCATATACCGGCCAATTCCTGGCGGAGATCCTGAACGGTCACGAGGTGCCACTCGCCACCCCGGCGCCCCAACCGCTGATCGCTGCCGAACCGGCGCCCAAGAAGAAGCGGACGCGCAAACCTGCCGACGCGAAACAGGCGAGCAAGCCGCGCAGTACCCCGACCAGGACGAAGCGGGCACCCGCCCGCAAGACGTCCGCAGCCTGAGCCGCAGCGATGAGTGACCCGGCAAGCTACCGTCCCAGCCCCGGATCGATTCCCACCGATCCGGGTGTCTACCGGTTCAGCGATCCGAACGGGCAGGTGATCTATGTCGGCAAGGCGATCAACCTGCGCAACAGGCTCAACTCGTACTTCCAGGACCCGGCAGGCCTGCATTTCCGTACCCAAACCATGGTGCGGACCGCGGCCAAGGTCGAGTGGACCGTCGTGCACAACGAGGTCGAAGCGCTTCAGCTCGAATTTACCTGGATCAAGCAGTACGACCCCCGCTTCAACATCAAGTTCCGCGACGACAAGACCTATCCGTGGCTGTGTGTGACCTGGAGCGACGAATACCCGAGGGTCTTCGTCGGGCGGGGCTCCAAGCGCAAGGGCTACCGCTACTTCGGGCCGTTCGGCCAGGCGTGGGCGGTACGCGAATCGGTCGACCTGTTGCTCCGGGTCTTCCCGATGCGCTCATGCAGCAACGGCGTCTTCCGGGACGCCCGGGCATCGGGGCGGCCCTGCCTGCTCGGGCACATCGGCAAATGCGCGGCGCCGTGCGTGGGGCGGGTGAGCGCCGACGAACACCGCGAGATCGTGGACGATTTCTGCTCGTTCTGGTCGGGCAACACCAGGGGCCTGGAGCGCAAGCTCAGCAAACAGATGCGCGACGCGTCCGAGCAGATGGAGTACGAACGTGCCGCAATGCTGCGCGACGCCCGGGAGGCGTTGCGCCAGGCAACCGAGAAGAGCGCGGTCGTGCTGCCGGACGGAACCGACGCCGACGTGTTCGCGCTTGCCGCCGACGAACTCGAGGTGGCCGTGCAGATCTTCCATGTCAGATCGGGTCGCATCCGCGGCGAACGCGGCTGGGTGGCCGACCGGGCCGACGACACCGACCTGAACAGCCTCATCGAGGGCTTCCTGTTCAGCTTCTACGCCGATGATCAAGGTTCGGAGACCCGAAGCGGAAGCACCGTGCCGCCGGAGGTGCTCGTCCCGGTGCAGCCGGCGTCCGGTGATGTGCTCGCCGAGCTGCTGAGCGAACAGCGTGGCTCCAAGGTCACGATCCACGTGCCGAAACGCGGCGACAAGAAGACTCTGCTGGAGACCGTCACCCGCAACGCCGACCAGGCGCTCGCCCTGCACAAGACCAAGCGGGCCGCCGATCTGGCCACCCGCAGCCAGGCGATGGCGGAGCTCCAAGAAGCGCTCGGCATGGCGGGCCCGCCGCTGCGCATCGAAGGGTTCGACATCAGCCATCTGCAGGGCACCGAGGTCGTGGGCTCGATGGTCGTCTTCGAAGACGGAATGCCCCGCAAGTCCGAATACCGGCGCTTCATCATCAAGAGCTTCGAAGGCTCGAACGACATCGCCGCGATGGACGAAGTACTGCGCCGCCGATTCAAACGGCTGCTGGCCGACCGCGCCGAGATGGCCGAGGCCGCCGAGAACGTCGACGACGATGAGGGGCCGTCGCTGATCGATCCGACCACCGGGGCGCCACGCAAATTCGCCTACGCTCCGGCGCTGGTGGTCGTCGACGGCGGCCTGCCGCAGGTGAACGCGGCCCAGCAGGTTTTCGACGACCTGGGGCTGGCGGGTGAAATCATGCTGATCGGGTTGGCCAAGAGGCTGGAAGAGGTGTGGATACCCGGCGAGGATTTTCCGCTGATTCTGCCGAGAGCCTCCGAGGCGCTCTACCTGTTGCAGCGGGTGCGCGACGAATCTCACCGCTTCGCGATCACCCATCACCGCAACCGGCGCTCGAAGGCGATGGTCGAATCGGTTCTGGACGATGTGCCGGGCCTGGGGGAGGTCCGCCGCAAGGCGCTACTGACCCGTTACGGCAGCCTCAAGAAGCTCCGCGCTGCCAGCGTGGCCGACCTGCGGGCGCTGCCCGGATTCGGCCCCCAAACCGCCCAGGCCGTGGTGGACGCCCTGGCAGCCGCCCAGGCCGGTGAGGCGATCAACACGGCGACCGGTGAGGTCACCGAGCTTTAGAGCTCTCGGACCCTTGGTCTGAGCCCATCGACGGACGCCGCGGGCGAGTCGCACCCGAGGCGCAATCGGCGGACGCAATCGGCGGAGTTGGGTTCAGGACCCTTTCATGGCTGCGGACCCGCCGATCCGGCTTTGGCGTCCGCAGCTGGTGGCAGGCGCAATAATGGGGACTGTGAGCGAGCCACAGCAAGCCAGCCAGCAGACCTCCCCGCGAGTCGTGATCGTGACGGGGATGTCCGGCGCGGGACGGCGCACCGCCGCCCACGCGATGGAGGACCTCGGATGGTTCGTGGTCGACAATCTGCCGCCCAGCATGGTCTCGCAGCTGGTCGAGACCGCCCGCCGCGGTGGGCAGGACAGGGTCGCGGTCGGGCTCGACGTGCGTTCCCGGGAGATGTTCGATCAGCTGCCCAGGAGCCTGGCGCAACTCGAAGTGCAAGGCGTCCGGCGGGAGATCTGCTATCTGGAGGCCAACGACGACGCCATCGTGCGCCGCCAGGAGTCGGCACGCCGCCCGCTGCCGCTGCAGGACGGCGGCAGCCTGATCCAGGCGATCGCGCAGGAGCGCAGGATGCTGGGCAATCTACGTGCCGACGCCGATGTGGTCATCGACACCTCCAACCTGAACGTGCACCAGCTGGTTCACCGGGTCGGGCACATCTACGGATCGGGCGATGACCAGGCCACCCGCTTCCAGATCATGAGCTTCGGTTTCAAGAACGGTGTGCCGGTCGATGCCGACATGGTCTTCGATGTCCGCTTCTTGCCGAACCCGCATTGGGTGCCCCACCTGCGTCCGCAAACCGGGCTGTCACGCGAGGTGAGCGACTACGTGCTGGCCCAACCAGGCGCCCAAGAATTCCTTGATCAGCTGGTCGGGCTGGTCAACACGGTCGGGCCGGGGTACTTCCGGGAAGGAAAGAGACAGGCGACGATCGCCATCGGCTGCACCGGCGGCAAGCACCGCAGCACCTCCATGACCGAGGCATTCGCGGCGCGGCTGCGAGCCGAGGGGGTGCAGGTCAGCGTCCTCCATCGTGATTTGGGGCGAGAATGACTTCTTCGAATCCGTCGAATCCCAAGGTGACCGCACTGGGTGGCGGACACGGCCTGTCGGCGTCCTTGCAGGCTCTTCGCCAGATCACCGACCAGCTGGTCGCCGTGGTGACGGTCGCCGACAACGGAGGCTCATCGGGCCGTTTACGCCGCGAACTGGGCGGGCTGCCGCCGGGTGACCTGCGGATGGCGCTGGCCGCGCTGTGCGGTGACAACCCGATCGGACGCCAGTGGGCCAACGTGCTCCAGTCACGCTTCCACAGTTCCGGTCCGCTCGATGGCCATGCGATCGGCAACCTGCTGATCGAAGGCATCTGGCAGCAGCTGGATGCGGTGCACGGCCTGGACATGGTCGCCGACCTGCTCAACGTGTGTGGCCGGGTGCTGCCGATGTCGCTGGAGCCGCTGGGCATCGAGGCCGACGTCATCGGGGTCGATCCCGGTGCTCCCGACGAACTCTCGGTGGTCACCGGCCAGCATGAGGTCGCGGTCACCAAGGGCGACGTGGTCGCGGTGCGGCTGGTCCCGGGCAATCCGGTCGGCTGTCCCGAAGCGATCGCGTCGATCCGCGACGCCGACTATCTGGTGCTGGGGCCGGGCTCCTGGTTCACCTCGGTGCTGCCGCATCTGCTGGTGCCCGAGCTGGCCGACGCGGTGATCAACTCGCCGGCCCACCGGGTGCTGACACTCAACATCGAAGCCGATTCGGAGACCAAGGGCATCAACGCTGCCCAGCATCTGGACATCCTTGCCGAGCATGCCCCGAAACTGCGTTTCGACACCGTGATCGTCGACGCCGGTTTCGATGCGGACGACCAGCATCTGCGCACCTTTGCTCGCGTGCTCGGCGCCGACCTGGTGGTGGCCGACGTCCGTTGCCACGACGGCACCGCCCGGCACGATCCGACGAGGCTGGCGCAGGTCTTCAGTCGCATCATGGGCTGCTGAACCGAAGTGATTGTGGCATGATGCGACCGTGGCTTTGACGCAACAGGTGAAATCTGAGTTGGCGACGGTGCGGGTGAACAAACCTGAGACCCGTGCCGCCGAACTGGCCGCAATTCTCCGGTTTTCCGGCGGACTGCACGTGGTGAACGGACGCATCGTCATCGAAGCCGAGCTGGACAGCGGGGCGGCCGCCCGCCGGCTTCGGGCGATGATCACCGAGTTGTACGGCTACGACTGTGAAGTGCTGGTGCTGAACAGCTCCGGCATTCACAAGAACACCCGCTACGTCTTGCGAATGGTGCGCGGCGGTGAAGCCCTGGCACGGCAGACCGGACTGATCGATTCTCGTGGACGCCCGACCCGCGGCCTGCCTGCCCAGGTCGTCGGCGCCGGAATCAACGAACAGGTGGCCGTGTGGCGCGGCGCCTTCTTGGCGCGAGGCTCGTTGACCGAACCCGGGCGCTCGATGGCCTTGGAGATCACCTGCCCCAGCTCGGAGGCGGCCCTCGCATTGGTCGGGTCGGCCCGCCGGCTCGATATCGCGGCGAAGGCGCGGGAGGTGCGCCAGATAGACCGGGTGGTCGTCCGCGACGGAGATGCGATCGCGGCGCTGCTCACCAGAATGGGAGCCCATTCCTCGGTGCTCGCCTGGGAGGAAAGCCGCGTCCGCCGGGAGGTTCGTGCCTCGGCCACCCGGCTGGCGAATTTCGATGATGCGAACCTGCGGCGTTCGGCCCGCGCCGCGGTCGCCGCGGGAGCCCGGGTGGAGCGCGCATTGCAGATCTTGGGCGACGATGTTCCCGACCATCTGCGGCAGGCCGGGCTGCTGCGTCTCGAACACAAGCAGGCCAGTCTCGAAGAGCTCGGCCAGTTGCATGATCCCCCGCTGACCAAGGACGCGATCGCCGGGCGGATCAGGCGGTTGTTGGCGATGGCCGACAAGTCGGCCTCCGAGAGATCTCTGCCCTCCACGTCGGCCGCACTGACGCCGGAGATGCTGGAAGACAACTAGCGCGTCCCGCGAAAGTGTTTGCATCATCGTTGCAGCACGAAGTGCTCAAAATGTTACTGAGACTGGGCAATTTGGGTACCATAGAGGGCGACCATCCAGTCTGAATAAGTGCTTCCCGCACAGTATCTCTAGAAGGAGATCACATATATGACCGTCAAGGTTGGCATCAACGGCTTCGGCCGCATTGGCCGCAACTTCTTCCGTGCACTTCTCGAGCAGAAGGCGGATCTGGATGTCGTGGCTGTAAATGACCTGACCGACAACAAGACCCTGGCCCACCTGCTCAAGTATGACTCGCTGCTGGGCCGCTTCCCTGGTGAGGTCAGCTTCGACGACGAAGGCATCATCGTCGATGGCAAGCACATCAAGGTGCTCGCCGAGCGCGACCCGGGCAACCTGCCCTGGGGTGATCTCGGTGTCGAGGTCGTTGTGGAGTCCACCGGTTTCTTCACCGATGGAACCAAGGCCAAGGCCCATATTGATGGCGGAGCCAAGAAGGTCGTCATCTCTGCCCCCGGCAAGAACGTCGACGGCACCTTCGTGATCGGCGTCAACGATGCCGAGTACGACAACGCCAAGCACAACATCATCTCGAACGCGTCCTGCACCACCAACTGCCTGGCGCCGCTGGCCAAGGTGCTGAACGATGAGTTCGGCATCGAGCGTGGCATCATGACCACCATCCACTCCTACACCGGCGATCAGCGTCTGCTCGACGCCCCGCACAGCGATCTGCGTCGCGCCCGCGCTGCCGCCCTCAACATGATCCCCACCAAGACCGGTGCCGCTCAGGCCGTCGCTCTGGTGATCCCCGAGCTCAAGGGCAAGTTCGATGGTCTGGCCGTCCGCGTGCCGACCCCGACCGGCTCGCTGACCGACCTCACCTTCGAGGCCTCCAAGGAGGTCACCGTCGAGTCCGTCAAGGCTGCCGTGAAGAAGGCCGCCGAGGGCCCGCTGAAGGGCATCCTGGTCTACACCGAGGATCCGATCGTCTCGACCGATATTCAGGGCGATCCGGCCTCCAGCGTCTTCGACGCCTCCGAGACCAAGGTCATCGGCAACCTGGTGAAGGTGCTCTCCTGGTACGACAACGAGTGGGGCTACTCGAACCGTCTCGTTGACCTCACCGAGTTGGTCGCCAGCAAGCTCTGATCGAGCTGCACAGCTACCTGATTTAGTTGTGAACCATGGCGGGGCGTGTCGGCAGTTGGCTGGCGCGCCCCGCTTATCTTGTACCCCGATTCTTGGGCCCCGCAGCCGTCCCGATGGTTACGATCGGCGGACCTGGGCCTAGCCTTATTCCGATATCTCCTAAAGAAGAGGATCCATTGTGCGATCAGTGAACGAACTGCTGGACAACGTTCGCGGCAAGCGAGTTGTCATCCGCTGCGATTTCAACGTGCCGCTCGACGGCGACGTCATCACCGACGATGGACGTATCAAGGCCGCTTTGCCGACCTTGACCAAGCTGCGTGACGCCGCCGCCCGGATCACGGTGCTCGCCCACCTCGGACGCCCGAAGGGGCAGGTCAACCCGAAGTACTCGCTGGCCCCGGTTGCCAAGCGGCTCGGCGAACTCATCGGCACCGAGGTCAAGCTGGCCACCGACGTCGTCGGCCCCTCGGCCCAGACGCTGTCACACGGGCTCGCCGATGGCGAGATCTGCCTGGTGGAGAACGTTCGCTACGAGCCGGGCGAAGAGTCCAAGGACGAAACCGAACGCGCCGCGCTGGCCGCCCAGTATGCCAAGCTCGGCGACTTCTACGTCTCCGACGGCTTCGGTGTCGTGCACCGCAAGCAGGCCTCGGTCTATGACATCGCGAAGCTGCTGCCCGCCTATGCCGGTGAGCTGGTCGCCAAGGAGGTCGGGGTACTGAGCAAGCTCACCAACGATCCCGAGCGTCCGTTCGTCGTCGTGCTCGGCGGAGCGAAGGTAGCCGACAAACTCGCTGTCATCGACAACCTGCTCAAGGTCGCCGACGCGCTGGTGATCGGCGGCGGCATGGCCTACACCTTCCTCGCCGCCAAGGGCTACGAGGTCGGCAACTCGATCCTGGACGAGTCCAAGGTCGAGGAATGCGCCGGATACCTGAAGCAGGCCTGGGACCAGGGCAAGAAGATCGTGCTCCCGGTCGACGTACGGGTGGCCGACGGCATGGACTTCGCCGCCCGTGAGGTGAAGGGTGACGTCGAAGTCGTCGCCGCCGACCAGATCCCGGCCGGCAAGGAAGGCCTGGACATCGGCCCCGAATCGGAGAAGCTGTTCGCCGATACCGTACGTTCGGCACATACCGTGTTCTGGAACGGCCCGGCCGGCGTCGCCGAGATCCCCGCATTCGCGCAGGGCACCGCTGCCGTCGCCAAGGCGCTCGTCGAGACCGACGGCCTGACCGTGATCGGCGGCGGCGATTCGGCCGCCGTGGTGCGCGACCTGGGCTATGCCGACGATCAGTTCGGCTGGATCTCCACCGGCGGCGGCGCCTCGCTGGAGTATCTCGAAGGTAAGGAACTGCCGGGCCTGGCGGTTCTCGAAGAATCCGCGAAGGGGGAGTGACCATCATGAGCCGGACACCGATCATGGCCGGAAACTGGAAGATGAACCTGAACCACATCGATGCCGTGGGCCTGGTTCAAAAACTCGCGTGGACGCTGGCCGACGAACGCTACGACACCAGCAAGTGCGAAGCCGTGGTGATCCCGCCGTTCACCGGTCTGCGCAGCGTGCAGACGCTGATCGACGGCGACAAACTGCCGCTCAAGCATGGCGCGCAGGACCTGTCGCCGCATGACGACGGCGCCTTCACCGGAGACATCTCGGCCGACATGCTGACCAAGCTCGACTGCAGCTATGTCGTTGTCGGGCACAGCGAGCGCCGCGAATATCACGGTGAGACCGACGAGGTCGTCAACGCCAAGGCCATCAAGGCTCTCTCCAAGGGCCTGGCCCCGATCATCTGCGTGGGCGAAGGCCTGGAGGTGCGCAAGCAGGGCGATCAGGTCGCCCACACCGTGGCTCAGGTCACCGGTGCGCTGGCCGGTATCTCGGCCGCGGATGTCGCGTCCCTGGTCATCGCCTATGAACCCATCTGGGCCATCGGCACCGGCGAGGTGGCGACTCCGGCGGACGCCCAGGAGGTCTGTGGCGCCATTCGCGGCGCGGTCGCCGACCTCTACGATCAGCCGACCGCCGAGGCCGTGCGGATTCAGTACGGCGGCTCGGTGAAGTCGTCGAACGTGGTCGACATCATGGCCCAGCCCGACGTCGATGGCGCGCTGGTCGGCGGTGCCAGCCTGAAGCCCGAGGAGTTCGCCAAGATCGTGCTCTTCTACCAGCAGGCCTGACAGCGGCTCAAAGATCGCATCCTGCCAAGCGGCGACCGTGCTTTGGCACGGTCGCCGCTCGCGTCCGGGCTTGCATCAGCGATTCGGGCACACGCGGCGGCTGGGCTACAATCTCCTGCGTGACTCTTGTACCGCTGATGACCTGGCCGGTGACGACTCTGTCGATCGTGCTGATCGTTTTGAGTGTGATCCTGACCGCCTTCATCCTGCTGCACAAGGGCCGTGGTGGTGGACTGTCCGATTTGTTCGGCGGCGGAATGACTACCGGCATGAGCGGCACCTCGGTTGCCGAACGTAACCTCGACAGGTTGACGATCGTGGTGGCCGGATTGTGGGTGCTGTGCGTCGCCGGCCTGCTGATCTTGTACGGCATGGGCGCCGGTGCCTGATCCGGATGATTTCACTCGAATTTTACTCATTGGTTAGGGGAACAAGACTGTGAGTGGTGGCAACGCCATTAGGGGAAGCCGTATCGGTGCCGGTCCGATGGGAGAAGCAGAGCGGGGAGATTCGGCCCCCCGCACCCGGGTGAGTTTCTACTGTGCGAACGGGCACGAGACTCGTCCGGCGTTCGCGATGGACGCAGAGATTCCCGAAGAATGGGAATGCACCCGCTGTGGTTTGCCTGCCAGCACCGATCAGCAGAACCCGCCGCCTCCGCCGAAGAACCTTCCCTATAAGACCCATCTCGCCTACGTGAAAGAGCGTCGCAGCGACGAGGAAGCCGTGGCCATCCTGGCCGAGGCCCTCGACGGCTTGCGGGCCCGCCGCGCCGCCGGCGAAGTCATCTACTGAGAATGATCCGGCGCTACAGCCGGCAGCGGTAGTAGGGCAGCTGCGCGGCAGCGTCCCGGTCGAGGAACCAGTAGGTCGCCGAGGCACCGTGCACCAGCCCGGCGGGCAGCGCCGGGTCGTGGGCCACCGCGCGGGCCGCAACGTCTGCCTTCTTCTCGCCGCTGGCCAACAGCCAGACCTCGTTCGAGGCGTTGATGGTCTTCAGCGTCAACGTGATTCGTTCCGGAGGATCGATCGGCGCCTTCGTCACCCCGACCACGCTCAGCGTCGTGTCGGCCTGCAGCTGAAGACTGGGATGGTTCGGATAGATGGACGCGACATGCCCATCGGGGCCCATGCCGAGCAGGCAGATGTCGAAGGCGACATTCTCCAGCTCTTTCGAATACGCATAGGCCGCCTCGTCCGAATCCATCGTGCCGGTGCTGCTGGGCATCGGGTGAACCTGCGCGGGAACGAAGGGCAGGGTTCTCGCCAACACCGTCAGCGCCCGAGTCGAGTTGCGCAGCTGATCGGTGGTCGGCACATAACGCTCGCTCGTCCACCACAGTTCGAGCCGGGCCGGGTCGAGATTGGTCGCCTGGGCCAGCGTCGCCAGCGATTCATACAACGCGAGCGCGGTCATCCCGCCGGTCAGAGCCAGGTGGACGCGTTCTTTCTCGCGCTGAAGCTCCGCAAGCCGTTTGGCGAGCCGGCCGGCCATGCTGGTGGTCAGCTCGTCCAGGCTGCGATAGCGGAAGACCCGTTGCAGACTCACGTCCTAGCCCTGCTTCTCTGTCGCGATGAATGACATCAGCCCATCGAACGCACCGTCGCCGCTCAGCTGCGACAGCTCCTCGGACAGCAACTGGGGGACGGTGCGTCTGGCCAGCGCCACCTGACGGTCCGGCTGGCCGGGCAACGAGAGCGACGCCTCAATGGGCGAAAAACGCTGCAGGACGATGTCCCCGGCCCGGGTCGCCAATTTCACCAGATGCAAACCGGGATAGCTGCTGACCGGGTCGGGACGCTGCACCGTAACGTCCAGCCGCATCCGCAGCCAGGCAGCGAGCAGTTCACTGGGCGCCGAGCTCAGAGGGCCGACGACCTCGGCGGAAAGCACCGGGGAGCGCACCTGATTGAGCGCCGCGACCAACAGTGCGCGCCACCGGGTGAGCCTCGTCCACGACAGGTCGGTGCTGCCCGGGCGGTGAGTACGGGCAAGTTCGCGGGTGGCAGCGATCGGATCGCTTGCCGTCGAAGAGTCGACGATCAGGCGGTTGCTGAGCGAGGTCAGATCGCAGCTGCCCAGCTCGTCGTCGCTTCCGGTGCGAGACCAGATCACCACAGGAAGCTCGGACAGCAGCAACGGCAGCAGCACCGAGGTGGCATGCTGATCGACCTCGCCGGAGAACTGCAAGGTGATGACCTCTGCGGCAGATTGTTCGGTCTGGATTTCTGCGCTCAGCCCGGGCTCGTCCTGTTTGCCCCGCACCGCCACGAGGATGCGGGACGGGTGCAATTCGCCGGCGGCCTGCGCGCCTTCCATCGCCTGCTCGTAGCCGTCGGCCGAGGTGTTGACCACCAGCGTCAGAACCTGCCCGGATTTCGCGGGCGCCTTGCCCTCTTTGCGCAACCGGAAAAGCGTCTCGTTGATCTCGTGGGCATCGGTGTTGTCGAGTTTGATACTCATGTGTGACTCCTAAGGACGCCGCCAGCTGAACCCGTCGCGGGCCAGCATCTCGTCCGCGCACCGGGGCCCCCAGGTGCCGGACGAATACTGCTCAGGTTGGCCGTCCTGAGCCCACGAGGCAAGGACAGGATCGAGGATCTGCCACGACAGCTCGACCTCACGCTGCCTGGGGAACAACGGGGGATCGCCCAGCAACACATCGAGGATCAGCCGCTCGTAGGCCTCAGGACTCGATTCGGTGAACGAACCGGAGTAAGAGAAATCCATGCTCACCTGCCGGATCTCCATCTGGGTGCCGGGCACCTTGGCGCCGAAGTTCATCTCGATGCCTTCGTTGGGCTGAATCCTCAGAACCAGCGAGTTCACCCCCAGCGCCTCGATGTCGGGCTGGCTGAACGGCATATGCGGAGTGCGCTTGAAGTTGAGCGCGATCTCGGTGATGCGCCGGGGCGCACGCTTGACCGTGCGCAGATAGAACGGGACGCCCGCCCAGCGCCTGGAATCGATATCGACCCGAAGCGCCGCATAGGTCTCGGTACGAGACCCGGGATCGATGCCGTCCTCTTCCAGAAACCCCTTGACGAGTTTGCCGCCCTGCCAGCCGGTGGCGTACTGGCCGTTCGCGCTGTGCTGGGCGAGAGTCGCGGGAACCTGGCAGGCCTCGAGCACCTTCTCCTTCTCACGGCGCAGGTCATTGGGGTCAAAGGTATTGGGCTCTTCCATGGCGGTCAACGCCATCAGCTGGAAGAGATGATTCTGCATCACATCGCGGGCGGCACCCACACCGTCGTAGTAGCCGGCCCTGCCGCCGATGCCGATATCCTCGGCCATCGTGATCTGCACATCGGAGACGAAATTGCGAGTCCAGACCGGCTCATACATCATGTTGGCAAAACGGAAAGCCAGCAGGTTCTGAACCGTCTCCTTGCCCAGATAGTGATCGATGCGGAAAACCGACTCCGGCGGGAAGGCCGCCGACACAGCGTTGCTCAACTCGATGGAGCTTTGCAGGTCGTGGCCGAAGGGCTTCTCGATGATGGCACGCTTCCAGCCCTTGGACTGATCGGTCATGCCGTGCGCATTCAACTGCTCGATGACCTGCTCGAAGTTCTTCGGAGGAATCGACAGGTAGAACGCGTGGTTGCCGTCGGTGCCGTGCTCCCGGTCGAACCGGTCGAGCGTCCTCTTCAATCGGACGAACGCCTCCGGATCGTCGAAGGTGCCCTTGACGAAGTCGATACCGCCCACCAATTGACGCCAGACCTCAGCCCGGAAGGGGGTACGGGAGTTCTGCCGGACGCTGGTCGCCAGCTGCTCGATGAACTGCTCACGCGTCCAGTCTCGGCGGGCGAAGCCGATCAGGCCGAAGCCCGGGGGGAGTGCCCCGTGGTTCGCGAGGTCGTAGATCGCCGGGATCAGTTTCTTGCGCGCCAGATCGCCGGTGACACCGAACAGCACGAGCACGCTCGGCCCCGCGAGCCGCGGTAGCCGTCTATCAGCGCCGTCCAGCAGCGGATTGGTCCAGGTTTTGTCCACAAATCCTCCAGGTACCCGTCATCGGTCCGATCCCATCCAACCATGAACAACCGACGGGCGCAGCCACTCTATCTGCGGTGGCCAAGCGGGCCGTGCCTCGCTGTCTGGTGCAGGGCGCCCGAAGCCCGCATTTGTCGGTTCGCCGTCTCCGCGTCCCCAAAGGCGGGTCGGGTGAGCGTGTTCAGGTCCATCGCGATTCTGCCGGCTTTGGGCGGGTGGCGAGATGGGGGCGTGGCTACATCGATCTCGTACGAGGAGACCTTGTACTTCCAGTTCGCCGCTGGTGAAAAACGTCTAAAACTTTGGTTAGGTAACCCTAATGGAGTTGAAGTGGGTTTGGTTTTTCCGGGCTATTTAGACAACATGGAACGCGTGGAAATCGAAAACCGTGCCGAGATGACCAGTTCAGCTGGAGACCAGGCAGCGGCCACTGATGCCTCCACTCGCCAGCGGGTGCTGGACCTGCTGCTTGAGCGCGGGACCATGACCGCCGCCGAACTAGCCGATGCCTTGGAGTTGACGCCGGCCGGAGTGCGCCGTCATCTTATTGGGCTCGTCGATGGCGGCCAGATCACCACCATCGAGCAGACGGGGCCTCGCGGCCGCGGTCGTCCGGCAAGTGTTTACCAGTTGACCGCTACCGGACGCAAGGGTTTCGGTCAGGCCTACGACGACCTCGCGTTGAGCGCACTCGCCGAACTCGTGGCTATTGCCGGTCCGGACGCGATCGACCGTTTTGCCGAGCGCAGGCTCACCGACCTGGAGGACGACTACCGTCGCCGCCGTACCACCGATCCCGAGAAGGACCCGATGGAGGTGCTCGCCGAGGCGTTGAGCGCCGCCGGCTACTTCGCGGAGACCGAAGGCAGCGCCGAGTTGTGCCAGCACCATTGCCCGGTGGTCGACGTGGCCACCGAATATCCCCAACTGTGTGACGCCGAGACGAGCGTGTTTGCGCGGCTGCTCGGCACCGACGTTTCCCGGTCGGCCACCATCGCCCATGGCGCGTTGGCCTGCCGGCTTCACGTAGGCGGTCCAACACCGCTACCCAATCCGGTTTCTGCATCCGCAGATCGAAAGGTGATTGCATGACGACCGATATCCAGCCTCGAACCGACCGCATGGCGACGAAGGCGGAAGTAGCCGAACAAGAAGTTGAACAGTTCAACTCCTTGGCCACCTATAAATACGGCTGGCACGACTCCGACGCCGCTGGAGCGATCGCTCAGCGGGGATTGAACGCAGACGTCGTCCGCGGCATCTCCGCTATCAAGAACGAGCCGGAGTGGATGCTCAAGCGCCGCCTCAAGGGTCTGCGGCTTTTCGATCGCAAACCGCTGCCAAAGTGGGGCGCCGACCTGTCGACGATCGACTTCGACTCGATCAAGTACTACGTGCGGTCCACCGAGAAGCAGGCACAGTCCTGGGAGGATCTGCCCGACGACATCAAGAACACCTACGACAAGCTCGGCATCCCGGAGGCCGAGAAGGCTCGCCTGGTTGCCGGTGTTGCGGCCCAGTACGAGTCCGAGGTGGTCTATCACAAGATCAATGAGGAGCTCGCCAAGCAGGGCGTGGTCTTCCTCGACACCGACACCGGCTTGAAGGAATACCCGGAGTTGTTCGAGGAGTACTTCGGCTCGGTGATCCCGGCCGGCGACAACAAATTCGCGGCGTTGAACACCGCGGTGTGGTCGGGCGGATCGTTCATCTACGTGCCCAAGGGCGTCAACGTGACGATCCCGTTGCAGGCCTACTTCCGGATGAACACCGAGAACCTCGGTCAGTTCGAGCGGACGCTGATCATCGCCGACGAGGGCTCGTACGTGCACTACGTTGAAGGCTGCACGGCCCCGATTTACAAGTCGGATTCGTTGCATGCGGCCATTGTCGAGATCGTGGTGAAGAAGGACGCGCGCGTCCGCTACACCACCATCCAGAACTGGTCGGGCAATGTGTACAACCTGGTGACCCAGCGCGCGACCGTCGAAGAGGGCGGCACCATGGAATGGATCGACGGCAACATCGGCTCCAAGACCAACATGAAGTACCCGGCCTGCTACCTGATGGGCCCGAATGCCAAGGGTGAGGCGCTGTCGATCGCTTTCGCCGGCAACGGGCAGCACCAGGACACCGGGGCGAAGATGGTGCATTGTGCGCCGAGCACCTCCAGCACGATCGTCTCGAAGTCGATCAGCCGTGATGGTGGACGCTCCTCCTACCGAGGCCTGGTCGAAGTGCAGCCCGGCGCCAGGCATTCGGCGTCCAATGTGAAATGTGACGCCCTGCTCGTCGATTCCATCTCGCGTACCGACACCTACCCCTACGTCGACGTGCGCGAGGAAGACGTCACGATGGCCCATGAGGCGACGGTCTCGAAGATCAGTCAGGACCAGCTGTTCTACCTGATGCAGCGCGGCCTGTCAGAAGACGAGTCGGCCGCAATGGTGGTGCGTGGGTTCGTCGAGCCGATCGCCCGCGAGCTCCCGATGGAATACGCGCTCGAACTGAACCGGCTCATCGAATTGCAGATGGAAGGGTCGGTGGGCTGAGCAGGGCTCGCCGCCAACCTTCACCATCACCTGACAGGAGAAATTATCCGTGACCATGACAACAAGCACGTCTGCCCCGGCGCGGGAGACCATCAAGTCGCATCTGCACCCGACGCCATCCTGGAACGTCGCAGATCATCCGCTGCCCACCGGGCTGGAGGAGACCTGGCGGTTCACGCCGGTCGAGCGCTTCAACTCGCTATTGCAGGCGGGCAGCGTCGATCATGCGCAGTGGCAGCTGAAGCTGCCCGGCGAGGTGACCACCCGGAAGGTGTCGCTTAACGAGGCCATGGCGTTCTCGTTCGATGCGCCGGTCGACCTGGTGGGCGCGCTCGCGGCCAAAGACGCGGGCGACGACGTGACGCTGATCTCGGTGCCGCCGGAGGCCGAACTGGCCGACCCGCTGGTGATCGACCTCGATGCCGAAGGCAAGGATCTTGCCGGGCATCTGCTGATCGACATCGGGCACCACGCGGTTGCCACCGTATTGCTGCGGCACACCGGAAAGGGCCGCTTCGCCGGCAAGGCCGAATTGCACGCCGGTGACGGCTCGCACGTCGACTTCGTCAGCGTCCAGGACTGGGACGAGGGCTCGGTACACGGCGGGCAGGTCTCGGTGCTGGTCGGACGCGACGCCAACGTGCGCACCATCCAGGCGACCGTCGGCAAGGGCGATGTGCGGCTGAACGAACGAGCCGAGTTCAACGGCACCGGAGGCAATCTGCAGCAGCTCGGCCTCTACTTCTCGCAGGCCAGCCAGCATGTGGAGCACCGCATGTTCATCGACCACAACGCCCCGAGCACCGAGAGCCATGTCGACTACCGCGGTGCGCTGCAGGGCAAGGGCTCACACTCGGTGTGGATCGGCGACGTGCTGATCAGGTCGAACGCTCTCGACATCGAGACCTACGAGACCAACAAGAATCTGATGCTCACCGAGGGCTGCCAGGCCGACTCCGTGCCGAACCTCGAGATCGAGACCGGCGAGATCCGTGGCGCCGGCCACGCGAGCTCGACCGGGCGTTTCGATGAGGAGCAGCTGTTCTATCTGCGCAGCCGTGGCATTCCCGAGCCGGACGCCCGCCGCTTGGTCGTCGAGGGGTTCTTCCTCGACATCATCCACCGCATCGGCATCGCCGATGTCGAGGAGCGGCTCGCAGCCGCGCTCAGCGTCCAGCTGTCCGCGATCGAAGGCATGTCGTCCGAATCCGTGCTGGCCAAGGCCGAGGCGGACGAATGAGCTTCGTGCCCGTCGCGGATGTCGACGACCTCGATGACCTGCCGCTCGGGGTCGAGGTTCCCGACAGCGACCTCGAGGTCGCACTGGTGCGTGTCGGAGACGAGATCTTCGCCATCCGGGACGAATGCAGCCACGGACATGTCCGCCTGTCAGAAGGCGACGTGGACGAAGACGACTGCAGCATCGAGTGCTATCTTCACGGTTCGATGTTCAGCCTTCGTACCGGCGCTGCACTGAATTTGCCGGCCACCCAGCCGGTGCCCGTTTATCCATGTTCTATCGAGGGCGATCAGATCGTCGTCGATGTCGACAATCCGATCCAACCTCATACGGAGGCCTGAAACACCCATGGCAGAACTAGTCATCAAAGATCTGTACGCAGACGTCGAGACCGAGTCCGGTCCCAAGCAGATCCTCAAGGGCGTCAACCTCACGATCCGCTCGGGCGAGATCCACGCGATCATGGGCCCCAACGGCTCGGGAAAGTCGACGCTGGCCTACTCGCTGGCCGGTCATCCGAAGTACACCATCACCTCCGGTTCGGCGACCCTGGACGGCGAGGAGCTGACCGAGTTGAGCGTTGACAAGCGCGCCAAGGCCGGCCTCTTCCTCGCCATGCAGTACCCGATCGAGGTTCCGGGCGTGTCGACCGCGAACTTCCTGCGTACCGCGAAGACCGCGCTGGATGGTGTGGCACCCAAGGTGCGCACCTGGCCGAAAGAGGTGACCGCGGCGCTCGAGCGGATGGACATGGATCCGAGTTTCTCGGGCCGCTCCATCAACGAGGGCTTCTCCGGTGGTGAGAAGAAGCGCGGTGAAATCGTCCAGCTCGACCTGCTGGACCCGAAGATCGCGATTCTCGACGAGATCGACTCCGGCCTCGACATCGACGCGGTGCGCACGGTCGCGGAGGGCATCAACCGGTATTCCGACCGGGGCGAGCACGGCGTGATGCTGATCACCCATTACCAGCGCATCCTGCGCTACGTCGAGCCCACCCACGTGCACGTCTTCGTGGACGGCCGGATCGTCGCCGAGGGCGGCAAGGAGCTGGCCGCCGAGCTCGAGGTCGAAGGCTACGACAAGTACCTGAAAGCCGTGCACGCCTGATGTGGGATTCCGCTGCTATCCGGGCCGACTTCCCGATCCTCGACCGGGAAGTCGATGGCCACCGGCTGGTCTACCTCGACTCGGCGAACACCTCGCAGAAACCTCGCGAGGTCGTCGAGGCGGTTGAGGCGCACTACCTGCGCCACAATGCGAACGTCGCCCGCGCCATGCACACCCTGGGTGCCGAAGCGACCGCAGCATTCGAGGGCGCCCGGGCGAAGGTAGCGGAGTTCATTCACGCGGCCCGGCCCGAAGAGGTCGTCTTCACCAAGAACGCCTCGGAGGCGCTGAACCTGGCGGCCTACACCCTGGGCAGCAGGCTGAAGCCCGGCGACGAGGTCGTCATCTCGGTGCTGGAACATCACTCGAACCTGGTGCCCTGGCAGTTGGCCTGCGAAGCGTCCGGGGCGACGCTTCGCTGGTTCGACGTGACCGATGAGGGCCGGCTGGATCTGGACAAGGCTCAGCGCGACGGGCTGATCAATGAGCACACCAAGGTCGTCTCGGTTGCCTGGGTGAGCAATGTGCTGGGCTCCATCACTCCGGTCCGCCAGATCGCCGATTGGGCGCATTCGGTCGGCGCCATCATGGTCGCCGATGGGTCGCAGGGCGTGCCGCAGCGTGCCACTGACGTGAATGCGCTGGGTGTCGACCTGATGGCGTTCACCGGGCACAAGCTGTGTGGGCCGACCGGCATCGGTGTGCTGTGGGGGCGCTTTGATCTGCTCGACTCGCTTCCGCCGTTCCTCGGCGGGGGCGAGATGATCGAGGTGGTGCGGATGGAGCGTTCGACCTATGCGCCGCCGCCGCATCGCTTCGAGGCCGGCACTCCGCCGATCGCGCAGGCGGTCGGTCTGGGTGCCGCTATCGACTACCTGAGCCGCATCGGTATGGAGGCCATTGCCGACCACGAAAACGAGATCACCGCCAAGATGCTGGCCGGGCTCGGTTCGCTGGAAGGCGTGCGCATCCTGGGGCCCACTGAGGCCGTCGACCGCGGCGGAGCCGTCTCGTTCACCGTGGAGGGCGTGCACCCGCACGATCTGATGCAGCTGCTTGACAGTCGCGGGGTCGCCGTCCGGGGCGGGCATCATTGCGCGGCGCCGCTGCATCAGCGGCTGGGTGTGCAGAGCTCGTCTCGGGCGTCCGGATACCTGTACACCACGCCCGAGGAAGTGGACGCGTTGATCGATGCCGTGGCGTGGGCCTATGACTTCTTCAACTCGCGCACCGGGAGAAGACATGAGCGTTGAACAGCTGTATCAAGACATCATCCTCGACCACTACCGCGAGAAGCACAATGCCGGCTTGCGGACCCCGTTCGGAGCCGAGGTTCATCATGTGAACCCCAGCTGTGGCGATGAGGTGACGCTTCGCGTCGCGGTCGACGGCGACACGATCGCCGACATCTCGTACGACGCCGAAGGCTGCTCGATCTCCCAGGCGTCCATCTCGATAATGACCGACCTGCTGATCGGACGAAACCTCGCCGACTCGATTGCTCTGTTCGAAGAGTTCCGTGAGCTGATGGAAGGCCAGGGCAAGATCGAACCGAACGAGGACCGGCTGGAGGACGCCATCGCGTTCGCCGGCGTCGCCCAATTTCCGGGCAGGGTGAAGTGCGCCATGCTCGGCTGGACCTCGTTGGAGGACGCCTTGATTCGCTCAGGTGTTGATGTTTCCGCACTCACACCGGGTAAGGAGTGACCATGACCAATCCATCTGACCTCGTCAAGGACGAATTGCCGGATACCACACCGAACCCGGGTGGTGGCACCTGGGGCGACGCGACTCCCGAGCAGAAGAAGTACGTCATTCTCGAAGCCCTCAAAGAGGTCGTCGACCCCGAGCTGATGGTCAACGTCGTCGATCTCGGCCTCGTCTACGACGTGGAAATCGACGACGACCTCAACGTCACCCTCGAGATGACGTTGACCAGCCCCGCCTGCCCCCTGACCGACCAGATCGAATGGGAGGCGCAGGCGGTACTCGGTCAGCTGGCACGCTCGGTGACCATCACCTGGGTGTGGATGCCGCCGTGGTCCCTCGAGATGATCACCGACGACGGACGTGAGCAACTGCAAGCCCTGGGCTTCATGATCTGAGCTGTGCTTCAGTGTGCGGCCAGCGGAAATCGCTCCCGGACGACGTAGCGGGCGCGTCCACCCTCGCCTTGACCGAGCAGTGACTCGATCAGGGCGAGTTGGGTGACCGCCCAGGGGCCGACCTGGGTGCCGGCGAGCGCCTCGATCTGCGGCCTGACGTCGGTCGGCTGCGCAAACCTTGCGATGGTGAGATGGCCCTGAAAGGGCTCGTCCGTGACATAGATGCCCGCCCGGCGACAGGCCTTGCGGCAGCCGAGAGCGAGAGCCTCAAGATCGCCGAGCGGATCGTCTGCGGGCAGCATAAGGATCTTTGCCGCACCCGGAGCGGGAAATGCGCCCGCACCGGTGATCGCCAGGCCGAATCGTGCGGTCGCTGCGGCAAGATCGGTGAGCAGGCCGGAGAGCTTGCCGAGCTGGCCCGGTTCGACCCGGCCCATGAAGGCGCAGGTGAAATGCCAGCCCGCCGGTATCGTCCACCGGATCTCGGGCCAGCGGATCTTGTGTGGTTCGAGGAGGTCGTGCAATTCGGCAGAGATCTCGGGCGGGGGAGTGACGGCGACGAACATCCGCCTCGCCGGGTGTGCTGGTGATGTGTAATGAGTTGCCATTGGCGCCTGAGTATAGGTGGCACCTGAATAGGCAACAAGACCGGCGATTGTTTGCTCGTCCCGACAACGCGAGACACAATAGGGCTCGACTATGTTGCAAGCTACTGATCTCGAGGTCCGTGCGGGGGCACGGCTACTGCTCGAACCCACGACCTTCCGGGTGAATCCCGGTGACAAGATCGGTCTGGTGGGGCGCAATGGCGCAGGCAAAACCACCATGATGCGCATTCTCGCCGGGGAGGGCCTGCCCGCGGCAGGGACCGTCACCCGGCGCGGTGAGATCGGGTACCTTCCCCAAGATCCTCGCGAAACGGATACCGGAATGCTCGCCCGCAACCGGATACTCTCCGCCCGCGGACTCGATTCTGTGCTGGTGCGGCTGCGCAAGTACGAAAAGCTGATGGCTTCGACCACCGGCGATGAGCAGGAAGACGCCATGGCGTCCTATGCCCGCGCTGAGGCTCAGCTGATGGCGGCCGGCGGATATGGAGCCGAGGCCGAGGCGGCCCGGATCGCCGCCAACCTCGGCCTACCGGACCGCGCACTGGGTCAACCGCTGCACGAACTGTCAGGCGGCCAGCGCCGGCGGATCGAACTGGCCCGGATCCTGTTCAGCGGGGCCGACACGCTGCTGCTCGATGAGCCGACCAACCACTTGGACGCGGATTCGATCGTTTGGCTGCGTGAATTCGTCAAGAATTACGACGGTGGCGTGATGATGATCAGCCACGATGTCGAACTGCTGGGCGAGACCGTTACGAAGGTTTTCCATCTGGACGCGAACCGCACCATGCTCGATCAGTATTCGATGAACTGGGCGAAGTATCTGGAGCAGCGGGCCGTCGATGAGAAGCGCCGTAAGCGGGAGCGGCAGAGCGCCGAGCGTAAGGCAGCTCAGCTGCGGCTGCAGGCCGAGAAGCTGGGTGCCAAGGCCACCAAGGCCACTGCTGCGCAGAACATGGCTCGGCGTGCCGAGAAGCTGCTGGCGTCCACCGAGGGTGTGCGCGCTCAGGATAAGGTCGCCAAGATCGCCTTCCCGAGCCCTGCCTCCTGCGGCAAGACCCCGTTGATGGCGAAGGACCTCACCAAGACCTACGGGTCGCTTGAGGTTTTCACCGGCGTCGATTTGGCCGTTGACAAGGGATCCCGGGTGGTCATCCTGGGGCTCAACGGCGCCGGCAAGACGACTTTGCTGCGGCTGTTGACCGGCATCGAAAACCCCGACACCGGTGAAGTGGTGCCCGGGCACGGTCTCAAGCTCGGTTACTTCGCTCAGGAACATGACCTGCTCGAACCCGAGAAGAGCGTCTTGCAGAACATGATGGACGCAGCTCCCGACCTCAACGAGACCGAGGCCCGCCGGGTGCTGGGTGGGTTCCTGTTCACCGGCGACGATGACTATAAGCCCGCCGGAGTGCTGTCCGGCGGCGAGAAGACCCGCCTGGCGCTGGCCACCTTGGTGGTGTCGTCGGCCAATGTGCTGCTGCTCGACGAGCCGACCAACAACCTCGACCCGGCGTCCCGCAAAGAGGTGCTCGATGCGATCCGCCGCTACGAGGGGGCTATCGTCCTGGTCACCCACGACGAGGGAGCTGTCGAAGCCTTGGAGCCGGATCGGGTGATCGTGCTGCCCGACGGCACCGAAGATCTGTGGAGCGAGGACTACGCCGAATTGATCTCGCTGGCCTGACTCCCCAACCGACAGATCCAAACAGTCCGCGCGGCGTGTCTTTCGGGCAAGGATCTGACTCGGCCGTGGAAAGGCTGCAATCAAGACATTATCGTATGGCACTCTATCAGAGTGGTTTAGCACCTGGCAGGCCGGCTGATTTCTCAAAAATTGATAGAAAGCCCGGCCGATCTCGGCCTCATTAGTCGGTTCCCTCAAGCGATTGTGCCCGCTATTCTGAAAATCAGAGTTGCTTGAGAAGGAGGCGGGCAAAATGATTCGTCTGGCCAAGGGTAAGCGCGTCACCGGTGAATTGCGCGACCAGCTACAGCAATCTTTTGTCGAACGCTATGAAGCGGGAGAGTCGATACGGGCGTTGGCCGCCGACTGTGGGCGCTCCTACGGATTCGTCCAGGGCCTACTGAAGGACGGAGGTGTGCGCTTCCGCCCTCGGGGAGGATTCCAGGTGACGAGGATGGACGATGCTCGTGAAGCGGCGATCGACAATTGAGCGTCCTATTCACGATGCCTTTTACGGTAAGTGCTGACCGCTACCGCTATGCGCGTAGATAACGATTCCGAATAGTTTTGGTCGTGTTGATGAAAGGCATTAGGTCCCATGCTAATCAGGTCTGTGGTCGCGGCTGGATCGAGGGTAATTGAGAAACGTAATTCTTCGCGTGAAGACAGCTCTAGTCCGGTAGCATCGAAGGATTCGTCCAGCCGGGCCAGCTTGTTATCCTCGACCCCCAGCAATTCAAATCGATTCCGCAACTCACGCAGATGATCGGACAACGGCGTCACCACGATGACCCGTCCCCCGTCGGCGAGCACGCGATGAAATTCGGCCGGGTTCCGCGGTGCGAAGATGCACAACAGCCGGTCAAGACAACCCTCGGCGATGGGCAGCCGCTGCCAGGTATCGGCCACCACACATGCCAGGCCCCGTCTGGCGGCCCGTTTCATGGCAGCGACCGAGATATCCATCGCAAGGTGGCTGCCCGGCGAAAGCTCAGAGACGACTGCGCCGAGGTAGTAGCCCGTTCCCGCACCGACCTCGGCGATTGCGGCCTCGGCACCGGCGGACGCTCGTACCACCGCATCGCAGATCGGCTCGTAGTATCCGGCGGACAAGAATCGGTCACGGGCATCGGCCATCCGGGCGCTGTCGGCGTTGGCTGGTGCGGCACGATTGAGAAGATTCACATACCCTTGCTTGGCAAGATCGAAGCTGTGTTGTGCCGGGCAATGTAGCCGCCGCTCGACGCGCGACATCGGCTGGCTACAAATCGGGCAGATCAGCAATCCGAGGGCTGCATCAATGGCTGGCACTCGTCCATTCTGGCGGTGCCGGTGCGAACCAGACAACGATGAGTGCCGGTTTTTGTGCCCCATCCACCATCGGGCATCGGACCCGGACGATAGATTCACTAGGGTGAGCCAAACTGCCAATACTTCAGACGGCCGCGTAGCCGTCATCACCGGAGCCGGACGAGGAATCGGCGCAGCGATTGCCGAACTGTTGCGTGACGCCGGCTATCGGGTCGCAAGCTTTGATATTTCGGACGCAGCCCCCGACGGTGTTCTGGGGGTGGCCTGCGACGTCACCGACACCGCTTCTGTCGACGAGGCCTTCAAGAAGGTCGAATCCGAACTCGGCCCGGTCGAGATCCTGGTCGCCAACGCCGGCATCACCCGCGACACGCTGCTGATGCGGATGAGCGACGAGGACTGGGAGAAAGTTCTCGACGTCAACCTGACGGGTGCCTACCGGGTCGTCCGCCGGGCGGTGCGCGGCATGGTCAAGCAGCGCTTCGGACGCATCGTCGCCACCAGCTCGGTGGTGGCCCTGCTGGGTTCTGCCGGGCAGGTGAACTATGCGTCCACCAAGGCCGGCCTGATCGGCATGGCCCGCAGCGTCGCCCGCGAGGTCGGCAGCCGCGGCATCACCTTCAACGTCGTCGCACCCGGATTCATCCAGACCGCGATGACCGACGTGCTCGACGACGCCACCCAGAAGTCGTACGCGGAGCGCATTCCGGTGGGCCGGATGGGCACCATCGCCGACGTTGCGCACGCCGTGAAGTTCCTGGTCGAAGACGAGTCGGGCTACATCACCGGGGCAGTGATCCCGGTCGATGGCGGCCTGGGAATGGGGCACTGAGATGGGCATTCTCGAAGGCAAGAAGATCCTGGTCACCGGTGTCACGCTGAACACCTCCATCGCGTACGCGGTGGCCCAGATCGCGCAGCGAGAGGGCGCCGAGATCGTGGTGTCGAACTTCGGACGCGGCATGAGCCTGACACGTCGCGTGGTCAAGAAGCTTGATCCGGTGCCCGAGGTGCTCGATCTCAACGTGACCGATGCCGAGCAGCTCGCGGCGCTGCCCGGTCAGCTGCGTGACCTCGGATTCGACCACCTCGACGGTGTCGTCCACTCGATCGCCTACGCTCACCCGGAACGTGCGCTCGGTGGTGCCTTTCTGAGCACCGAATGGGACGATGTCGCGATGGCCGTGCAGACCTCGGCGTATTCGATGAAGAGCCTGACGATGGCGGTCCGCGACCTGCTCGGTGCTGGATCGTCGATCGTCGGCCTGACCTTCGACGCGACCATCAGCTGGCCGTCCTACGACTGGATGGGCGTGGCGAAGGCGGCACTCGAGTCGACCAACCGGTATCTGGCCCGCTACCTCGGCCCCGACGGCATCCGCTCGAATCTGGTCGCGGCCGGACCGGTCGACACCATCGCCAAGAAGGCGATCCCCGGTTCCACGTCGTTCAACGATATCTGGGACGAGCGCGCGCCGCTCGGCTGGACCGCCTCGGACGCCACCCCGGTTGGCAAGGCCGTCGTCGCCCTGTTGAGCGACTGGTTCCCGGCCACCACCGGCACCATGATCTACGTGGACGGCGGCCTGCACTCCACCGGAGCGTAGCGTCGATCCACTGAATCCGAGAGCTCATTGTGAGGACGGCGACCTGCCCTTGAACGGGCGGGTCGTCGTCCTTGTTGCATTGCGAACTGCGATCGGATCACGCTGTCGCCGCCTCGCGGCCGCTCTTTGCAAGAGTTGGCCAGTTCTGCCTTCGATCCCTCGCCATGCTGTTGCCGGTGCGCCCCGGTCGAGACCGAAATCCCGCGATCTGCAGGTTGTAATCGGTACCCTTCAATGCATGGACATTGCCATCACCGTCATCACCGGCGCCCTCGTGCTGGTGGGCGCGCTCGGGACCATCTTCCCGATCCTGCCCGGCAGCATCTTGGTGATCATCGGCCTTCTGGTCTGGGCGATCGCTATCGGTGGCCCGGTCGGGTGGACCGTCTTCGCGCTCGGGCTGGTGTCATGCGGGATAGGGATGGCCTCGTCCTATTTCCTGACCGGCAAGCGCTTGAAAGCACGGAGCATTCCCAACCGGTCCATCCTGATCGGTGCCGTGGTCGGCGTGATCGGTGCCTTCGTGATCCCGGTGATCGGCCTGTTCGTGGGTTTCGTGGCAGGTCTGTTCGGCAGCGAATGGTATCGGCTGCGCGAACCGAAGCAGGCCTGGGACGCCTCGGTGGTCGCCATGAAATCTGTGGGCCTGGGCATGCTGATCGAATTCGGTTGTGCCGGGCTGGCGATCGCCTGCTGGGTCGTCGGGATCTTCCTGCATTTTTGAGGTGAAACTCGCCTCGCTTCGCGCGGTCGATGCGATTTCTTCGGACTGCAGCGACTGGGCTTCGTGGAGCCTTCGCGCCGGAGCCGGTACCCGGCCACGGGCGCAGAAGTGGTTTCCCCGGCCCATGCCGCGACGCCAATCGTGTCCTCCTGGGTTGCTGCAGGCCCCGCGGGAGTTCACCGTTTGCGAATCGCATGATCAGGCGACCCGAATGGCGTCGTGCGTCCGGCGGGAGCCAAGGTCTCTAGGGTAAGGTCGGACGCATGGTTGCAGTAGCCGAATTGGCCGGAGTCAGCGTGCGGCGCGGGACCGCTCTTCTGCTACAAGATGTGAACTTCAAGGTTGAAGAAGGCGACCGGTGGGTGGTGATCGGACCGAACGGTGCCGGCAAGACCACCATGTTGTCGCTACTCAGCACACAGATGCATCCCACCACCGGCGTCGTCGAAATCCTCGGCGAATACATGGGCGCGGTCGACGTGTTCGAGTTGCGTCCGCGCATCGGCGTTGCGTCCTCGTCGATCGCCCACCGCATCCCCAACCGCGAGAAGGTCACCGACGTGGTGGTTTCCGCGTCCTATGGCGTGATGGGACGCTGGCGCGAGGCCTACGAGCAGATGGACTACGCCCGGGCGAAGCAGCTCATGCAGATCATGCACGTGGACGACCTGGGCGATCGCACCTATGGAACGCTGTCTGAGGGCGAGCGCAAACGCGTCGAGATCGCCCGTGCGCTGATGACCGATCCGGAACTCTTGCTGCTCGATGAGCCCGGTGGTGGTCTCGACCTGCGCGGACGCGAGATACTGGTCAAGATTCTCTCCGAGTTGTGCCACGATCCAGATGCCCCGACCATGGTGTTGGTCACGCACCACGTCGAGGAGATCCCCGACGGCATCACTCATGCGATGCTGATGGCTCACGGCGGCGTGGTGGCTGCGGGCCCGATCGACGACGTTCTCACCGATGACCTGCTGACCCGGACATTCGATATGCCGCTGCACATCACCAAGACCGATGGACGCTGGACCGCCCGCGCCGCCTAGCTTCTAACTCCCGTTCAGGACCTACCCGACCTGCACTCAAAGGGGGAGAGCAGGTTCGACTCCGGGGCGAGGTCAAATCGAAAGCCTAGTTTGTGCGTTTCAGACCCCAGCGCGGGGTGAAAGGTGCCTGCGTAGAGGCGGGGTAGCCACTTTGTGGGGGGCGAGTTATTTCGATGGCTTCTTTGTGGATGGCGCGGACTATTTAGCCAGCAACTCATTTTGGACGCTCAACCGCCACGACCGTGATGATTCTCTCCAACCCCAGAAAGTCGGCTGCATTGGTCGTGAACAGCGGCAGATCATGGCTGGCAGCCACCGCAGCAATCATCTGATCCGCCACGCGGGCGCGGGGCGAGCGTCCCGCGGCGCGGACGGCCGCCGTGACGCGGCCGTAGGCTCGGGCAGCCGGTGCATCGAACGGCAAGGGATCGAAGATGCTCTCGGCCCGTTGCAAAACGTCCAGGCGCTTGGCGCGTTCGTTCAACGTTAGATCCGCATGAATGGCCGCCGCCAATTCCGCCAGGGTGACAGCCGAAATCGCAGTCGACAACGGTAGCTGGTCCGGTGACAGCCGACTCCAATGAATAAGGATGTTGGTGTCCAGCAGGCCCTGAGGCAAGCGAGCGGGCTTATCGCTCATAAGGGTCATCCTGGTAAGGGTCGGTCACGTCGTCCAAGCTCTCGCGAAAATCATCTTCGTCGATGGTCCCTAAATTGTGCCCCAGCGCCAGAAACTCGCCGGTAGGCACGAAGCGCCGACGGTTGCGCAAGGGAATCAGCTCTGCGATTTTTCTGCCATCGCGTGTCACCGTAAAGGCTTCACCCTGCTCGACAGCATCCATTATTTCACGCGAGTGCATCCTCAAGTCGCGCTGACTAATATCGCCTGGCAAGCTCATATAATGAGCGTAGCACCTGGTGCCACATCTCTTGTCGACCACCAGAAGCCAGCTAGGTCGCTGGTCTTCGACGGATTCATCGGTTTCTGGATCGAGGAGTTGCGTGTCCAGATCTGGGACCAGCGTTTGGGCACCGCGCGCGCCGTCAACCCCAAACGTATCCGTGTGATGGTGGGGTAGTGGCGCTTAAGCTGCTCTGATCGAGGCTAGCGGTTCGTCTCGTCCAACCACTCTTCGGGCTTGCGGGAGTATTTGCTGGCCAGCGAACTGCACACCATGAGTTGGGCCTGATGAAAGATCATCAACGGCAGCACGATCATGCCGACCTGGGCGGCGGGGAACATCACGGAGGCCATCGGCACACCGGTCGCGAGCGATTTCTTGGTGCCGCAGAACTGGATGGCGATCTGGTCGCGGCGATCGAAATGGAGCCAGCCCGCCACCTTCCACGTCAGCCAAAGCATCAGCGGCAAGATCACCGCGACCGCCAGCAGGATCACCGCGATATCACCGATGCCGGTACGCTGCCACAGTCCGTCGCGTACGCCCTGGCCGAACGCCCGGTATACGACCAGCACGATGGAGATCTGGTCGAAGTACTTCAGCTTCGGGTGCGAAGTGACGAAGTCGGCGGTCCACCTCCGGGAAAGCTGCCCGAGAACGAACGGCAGCAGAATCTGGATCGCGATATCGAGAATCGACGCCGGGTCCAGATGCAATCCTGTGGTGCTCATCAGCGCGATGGCTAGCAGCGGAGTGATGAAGACACCCAGCAGGTTCGACATCGAAGCACTGATGATCGCCGCCGCCACATTGCCCTTGGCGATCGACGTGAAGTTGATCGAGGACTGCACCGTCGACGGCAGCAGACAGATGTAAAGCAGACCGCGGTAGATATCCTCGCTGATCACCCCGGGCACCAGCACCCGCAACGCCATCCCGATGATGGGGAAAGCAATGAAGGTGAAGGTCAGAATCACCGTGTGCAACCGCCAGTGCTTGAGCCCGGTGATGGTTTCACTCGGCTTCAGCCGTACGCCGTAGAGGAAGAACAGAATCGCGATGGTGATCTTGGACGCCCAGTCCACCACCTCGACGCCGGCTCCGCGGGCCGGCAGCACGGTTGCGATCACTGCAGCGGCGATGATGGCGACCATGAAGTAGTCGATGCGCCGCCACCAGGGCTTGCGGGGCTTGGCTGTCGGGGTCACGATGCTCACCCTACGACCGCGGCCGGATGTGGCATACGCGTGCTCATCAGCAGGGACGACCTGATCGGGCGAAAAGATCGTGCTCCTTCGTGTATGGAGGGCGAAGGCCGGGCAGTGAGAATGGGTCGGCGGGCCACGATCCAACGTGGTCACCGATGGGTCCCCGACGGACGGCCACACGCTCGCGACTACGATCGGCACTCGTGGCCAACCTCATTTCGATCACCGACCCCGGCGACCACCGTCTCGACGATTATGTCCGGCTACGTGAGACGAGCTTGCGCAAGAAGCTGGAGACCGAGGGTGGCCTGTTCATCGCCGAAGGCGCCAAGATCATCCGCCGCGCCGTCGAGGCAGGCTTCCGGCCACGATCTTTCATGCTTGCCGAACGCTGGCTCGAAGGGCTGTCCGACCTGTTGGACGCCACGGATGCGCCGGTATACGTGGTGACCGAAGAGTTGGCCGAGCAGGTGACCGGGTTTCATGTGCACCGCGGGGCGTTGGCGTCCATGCATCGCAATGTCGCCCTGCAGATGGACGATCTGCTGGGCGCCGACCGGCTCGTGGTGTGCGAGGACATCGTCGATCACACCAACGTCGGTGCGATCATCCGTAGCGCTGCGGGCCTGGGATGGGACGGCGTGCTGCTCGCCCCACGGGCGGCCGATCCGCTCTATCGACGCGCCATCAAGACGTCAATGGGGACCGTTTTCGACCTGCCCTGGGCGCGGATGACCAACTGGGCGTCCGGCTTGGAAGAACTACAGCGGGCAGGTTTCGAGATCGTGGCCATGGCGTTGGGCGACGATACCGTCAGCCTGCGCGACTACTCGGCAGCCCTTCGGGCAAGCCCGCGCAAGATCGCGCTGCTGATGGGTACCGAGGGTGACGGGCTCAGCGCCCACTGGCTACGACAGGCGGACGCCGTGGTGCGCATCGAGATGCACCACGGCGTCGACTCGCTCAATGTTGCGGCAGCTGCGGCGGTCGCCTGCTACGAACTCGCGGCCGGGCGCGGAGACCAACGGTGACCGAGTGAGTGACCGGAACCTCGTACGCAACTGAGGCCTCGGTGAAAGGTTTCACAGTCGCCACTAGCAAGCCGGGCTGATCGGGTTTCTCAGACGACCTCGATCTCGGGATAGACGGGCTGCCACATCGCCTCATAAACCTGCTGGATCGGGTTATCCAGCTCCCGCTGGGCCAAACCTTCACGCTGAGCCTGCTCCACGACGGCTACCGCCACCTGTGCAGAAATGCTGCGCAGCTGGGTCATCGTCGGCAACAGGGAGGCTCCGAGGCTGCGATCGGACACCGCCGATGCCACCGCCTGCGAGGCGGCCGCGATGACGGTGTCGGTGATTCTCGAGGCGCGGCAGCAGATCACGCCCAGGCCGATGCCCGGAAAGATCAGCGCGTTGTTCGCCTGGGCGATGTGGTAGGTCGTCTCACCCAACTCGACCGGCTTGAACGGTGAGCCGGTGGCGATCAACGCCGCACCGTTCGTCCATGCCAGAAGATCGCTGGGCACGGCCTCGGCGCGGGAGGTCGGGTTCGACAACGGCATGATGATCGGCCGCTCGACGTGCTTGGCCATCTCGCGGACGATGGGCTCGGTGAACGCGCCGGATTGTGCGGAGGTGCCGATCAGGATGGTGGGTTGCACATTGCGCACCACATCGGCCAACTCGTAGCGTCCGTTGCGGTCGAGCTTCCAGCCCTTCACATCTTCTTTGGAACGCGCGAACGGCGCCTGGAAATCACGAACCTTGCCGCCCTCGAGCAGCAGACCTCGGCTCGACAGACCCCAGAACTGTTTCATCGCCTGATCGCGGTCGATACCCTGCGAAACCATGATGTCGAGAAGCAGATGCGCGATCCCGACGCCCGCGGTGCCCGCCCCATGGATCACGATGCGCTGATCGGCCAACCTGGTGTGGGAATTGCGGATCGCGGCCAGCACGGCGGCAACGACCACTCCTGCGGTGCCTTGGATGTCGTCGTTGAAGGTGCAGATGTCTTCGCGGTAGCGGGAGAGGATCCTGGTTGCGTTTCCGGCGGCAAAATCCTCCCAATGCAGCATCGCCTGCGGGAAGTGCCCGGTGATCTCCGACACGAAACGTTCGATGAAGGCGTCGTAGCGTTCTCCTCGAACCCGGGCGTGGCGCACGCCCAGATAGGCCGGATCGTTCAGCAGATCCAGATTGTCGGTTCCGGTATCGAGCACGATCGGCAGAACCCGGTCGGGGTGAATGCCGGCCGCAGCGACGTAGACCGACAACTTGCCGACCGTGATCGCCACGCCGCCCACTCCCTGATCACCGATACCGAGGATGCCCTCCGAGTCGGTGACGACGATCAGGTCGACATCGTCGGCTCCCTTACCGGACGCTTCCAGCGCGGCCTGGATGCCGTCGGGATTGTCGATGTCGAGATAGATGCCGCGGGGCTTGTGGAACCAATGGCTGTATTGCTGGATGGCCAGGCCGATCGTCGGCGTATAGATGACCGGCAGCATCTCCTCGATGTTCTCGGTGACCACCCGATAGAACAGCGTCTCGTTGCGATCTTGCATCGCGGTCAGATAGTTGTACTTCGCCAGATCGGATGGTTCATGGCTGTACTGCTGGTAGATCCGGCGTACCTGCGCCTCCAGAGTCATGACGTGCTCGGGCAGCATGCCGGTGAGACCCAAGGCTTCGCGCTGTTCAGTGGTGAACGCGGTGCCTTGGTTGATCATCGGGCTGTTGAGGACGTCACGCCCGCGGCAGGCTATGCGTGCAATATCCCGCCCATCGCGGCGGACAATTTCAAAATCCTTGGACACGGCAAAAGCCTAGCGTTCGCGTGCGGATCTGTTACAGATCGGCGGGCGACAGCTTGTGGCTGACGGGCCAGTCGTCGGGGTAGAGCGCCGCCATCGAATCGTGCTGTTCATTGAGCAGCTTGCGGGAACGCTTCGACAACCGGTCGCCGAACACGGTGCCGGACAGGTGATCGGTCTCATGTTGCAGGCAGCGCGCCAATAGCCCGGTGCCCTCGATGCGGATCGGCTCGCCGTTCTCATCCTGGCCCTCGCATATCGCGAAATCCGGTCGTGCCAGCGGCTGGTAGGCGCCGGGCCACGACAGGCAGCCCTCTTCTGTGGAGTCGAGACGGCGCTTCTTGCCCTCCGGAAGCGTGACCACCGGGTTGCAGACAACACCCCAGTGCAGATGGTCGTCCTCATCGGGACAGTAGAAGACGAACATCGCCAGATCGACGTCGACCTGCGGTGCCGCGAGGCCGACACCGTCGGCGGCCGCCATGGTGGTGAACATGTCGGCGGCGAGCTGACGCAGCTCGTCATTGAATTCGGTCACCGGCCGGGTCGGGTTTCTCATCACCGGTTCGGTCCAACGAGTCACGCGTAAGACCTTGCCTTTGGCAGCCCATTCCCGGGGAGTCGGCATTTCGCCCGTCCTTTTCTTTGTGCAGATGTCTCTCGCCGGGGCGATAAGTCCGAATTCGCTGCTGCTCGCCGAGCATCCTTGACTGAGGACGCCCGCTGCGGAACATTCGGCGAAGCCCGACCAAGCCCGTACAACCCCTCAAACTTATACGACTCGCGGCAGCGAATCGGACACGGTCTGGTCGTTGTGCGCAATGCTGGTCGCTGAAGCGGCCGGAGAGGAACAGTAAAGGAGAGGAACAGTAAATGGGCGCCGAGACGCGGGTTGACATGCATCAGGCGGGTCAGCGTTCGCTTGCTGCCGCCTCGGATGACCCTTCGAAGCGCACTGCGCCCGAGATTCCACCCGCCCTACAGGATGGGTTCGATGCGTTCGCCGATCATCTACGGCTGCAGTTGAACCGCTCGGATCACACCGTCCGGGCCTACCACGGCGACTTGGAGCAGCTGGGGCATTGGCTCGCCGAGGCCGGAATCGACAGGTTCGATCAGGTGCAGCTTCCCGATCTGCGTTCCTGGCTTGCCGACCAGCAAAGCCATGGGCTGGCAGCGGCCAGTCTGCAGCGCCGAAGCGGCGCGGCACGGGTCTTCTTCCGCTGGGCCAGGCGCCAGGGTCTCGTCGATGAGGATCCTGCCTCCGGTCTGAAATCACCGAAAGTACCCAAACGTCTGCCGGAGACATTGACTCAGGCCGACGTGCGCGAACTGATGGACGCCATCGTTGCTGCTGCCGCAGACGATGCGTCCCCGGCCGGCGTCCGCAACGTGGCGATTCTCGAGGTGCTCTACGGATCGGGAATCCGGGTTTCGGAGCTGTGCGGTCTCGACCTGGGCGATTTCGATCGTGCTCGCAGCGTGATTCGCGTGCTCGGCAAGGGCAACAAACAGCGCAGTGTGCCGCTCGGCGATCCCGCCGACAGGGCAGTGGACGCCTGGCTAGGCCGTCGTGCCGAATGGGCGACCGCTGATTCAGGGCAGGCAGCCTTTCTCGGCCGCCAGGGCGGACGCCTCGATCCCCGAGTGGCCCGCCGGATCGTCCATCAGGCGATGCATGCCATTCCGCAGGCCCCCGACATCGGACCCCACGGGCTTCGGCACGCGATGGCCACTCATCTGCTCGAGGGCGGGGCGGACCTGCGGAGCGTCCAGGAAATGCTCGGCCACGCTTCGCTGGCGACCACCCAGATCTATACCCATGTCAGCAACGAGAGGCTGCGGCAAGCCTTCCGGCAGGCCCATCCGCGCGCCTGAGTGCCCACCCCCGCATTACGCTTCCGTAGGCTGGCGTGCTGGGCACCCATCCGCCTGCCTGAGCGCGCACCGTGGCGGCGACCGGACGCGAGATGCCTCGGGCTTAGCCGCGCGGATGAGTGTCTGCCGCACCATCAGCCTCCGATCGTTCGAGGGTCGACGAGAGCGCCGTTGATGACGCCGGAATAATGCAGATGACACCCCGTCGAGTAGCCGGTAGTGCCCACCTGGCCCACGACCGCACCGGCATCGACGTGTTGCCCCATAGCGACACCGATCGCGGACAGATGTGAATACGAGGTCTGCACGCTGACACCTCCGATTACCCCATGATCGATCTCGATGCGATTGCCGTAGCCGCCCGCGACGCCGGCGAAGATCACGGTTCCCGGACGCTGTACCTGCACGGGAGTGCCGCAGGCCGCGCCGATGTCGATCCCGTCGTGGTATTCGACCAGGCCGCTGATCGGATTCACCCGTGACCCGAACTCCGAAGTCAGAGGACCCGGCACCGGCATGTCACCGGTCAACGGCAGAACCTCGGCTGCTTCGAACGCCCCGGGCGGCGGCTGCTGCCGAGGAACCGCCGAGCGGGGGAGCAACCTGATCTCGGCATCGCTGCCGCTACCCAGCCACACCAAGGGGTCCAGATAGCTGTCGCCGTCACGCACCCCCCAGTGCAGGCAGGCCTGGTCGGCGCAGTGACCATCCGACAACACCCCGATTTGCTGGCCGACCGCCACCTGCTGCCCGGTCTGCACCGTCGCCTCTACCGGCTGGTAGGTAGTACGCAACCCGTCGGGGTGCTGAACGGTCAGCATCGGAACGCCGTCGATCACGCCCACCCAGCTGACCGCTCCGGTTGCCGCTGCCTTGACCGGATCACCGGCCTGGCCCGCCAGATCGACTCCGCGATGGCCGGGCAGCCAGTTCTGTTCTCCCACCTGAAACTCCCGCAGCACCTCACCCGGTAGCGGTTTGACGCGGTCGGAGCCCTCGGCGACAGCGAGCATCACGCCCGGCCCGACCACCAGCCAGCCGGCCAGCGTGAGCATCAGGACGATGAGCGGTGAGCGTCCGGTCGAAGACTTACCTGCCGTGTATCCGATTGCGGGCACGCCTGCTGGGCGTCCGGTTGCAGGGGCACGCACCGGTGCATTACGGTCAGCCCCGGTGTGCCCATAGGCATACCGCGTCCCGGCACCATCCGGCCCGGGATCCGGGCTATCGACTGTGACCGTACGGCCCGATCCGTGCCCGGCACCATCCGGCCCGCGATCCGAAGACTGCTTCTCGGCTGACCGACCCGTTCTTCGGCCCATCCATCGACAAAACATGCCGTAATGATTGGCAAATGGGCGCGCAGTCGTTCAAAATTCTTTCCTGCTGTGGACAGATCCACGACCCTGAGTCCGTTTTGGAGTGCGCCTCGGATTGATGACCCTCCGGAGGGCTCTTGCTATGCGAGGAACAGAAGGTGAACAGACGGCGCCGACCGGGATATAGCGGGTCCTTTCGCCGCGTGCGTGGAACAGAAGATCGCGTGCGTGGAACAGAAGATGGGGAGAAACCGCCGACCGGGTCGCAGCCGGGCTCTCCTGTTGCGTTGAGAGGAACAGCACCCCCAACCGGCCACCGGCCGCGTTGGATTCTTCGTCGTGTTCGACCAACGAAGCGGGCAATTGGCGCAACCTGGGATGCGCAACGTATGATGAACGCCGCAGCCTGCGTGAGCAGGTTGACAACGCATGCGCATTACCGGGCTGGTCCCCGGTTCTGAGCCCGAGGTCCTCGATCAGACGATAGTCGGTCGAGGTGGGTTCAGAAAACGCATCAGGCGGCGGCAAGAACCCTTGCCGCCGGGCAACCAAGTGATCTGCAGAACAAGGTCACGCACGATCAGGACGCCACGTAGGCCCCGAGGCCCGCGCGTCCATATGAAAGGACCGATCATGGCCGTCGTTACCACGCGCCAGCTGCTGGAGAGCGGTGTGCACTTCGGACACCAGACTCGCCGCTGGAATCCGAAGATGAAGCGCTTCATCTTCAACGAGCGCAACGGCATCTACATCATTGACCTTCGCCAGTCGCTGACCTACATCGACAAGGCGTACGGCTTTATCTCGGGAATCGTCTCCCGCGGTGGCCAGGTGCTGTTCGTCGGCACCAAGAAGCAGGCTCAGGAGACCATCGCCGAGCAGGCCACCCGCGTCGGCATGCCCTATGTCAACCAGCGTTGGCTCGGCGGCATGCTCACCAATTTCCAGACCATCAACAAGCGGATCATCCGCCTGAAGGAACTGGAATCCATGGATCTCGAGAACGTCGTTCCCGGTGGCCGCCCCAAGAAGGAGCTGCTGGGTCTGCGCCGCGAGAAGGACAAGCTGAACAAGTCGCTCGGTGGTATCCGTGACATGGGACGCCTGCCCCAGGCGGTCTGGATCGTCGACACCAAGAAAGAGCACCTGGCCATCGACGAGGCCCGCAAGCTGCACATCCCGGTGGTCGCGATTCTCGACACCAACTGTGATCCGGACGAGGTCGACTACCCGATCCCGGGCAACGACGACGCCATCCGTTCGGTTTCGCTGCTCACCCGGGTCATCGCCGACGCCGTCGCCGATGGACTGATGAAGCGGTCGAATGCCGACTCCGAGCAGACCACCGAGGCCGAGCCGATGCCCGACTGGGAGCGCGAGTTGCTCGCCGGTGGCGAGGCTCCTGCCGCCGAAGGTGCTGAAAAGGCCGCCGAAGGGGCTGAGAAGGCCGAGGATGCGGGCAAGACCGATGCCGCCGAACAGGCCGCCCAGGCCGAAGGCTCCATCGAGGCCGGCGCCCCCGAAGCGGACAAGCCCGCCGAGGCCGTCGCCGCTGATCAGAACCTCGAGGCCGCTCCCGCCGAGTCTGCCAACTGACCAACCGCGTCAAGAAGTTAAAGGATCATTTCATGGCTATTACTGCCGCTGACGTAAAGAAGCTGCGCGACCTCACGGGCGCCGGCATGATGGACGCCAAGAAGGCCCTGACCGAGGCCGAGGGTGATTTCGAGCGCGCCACCGAACTGCTGCGTGTCTCGGGTGCCGCCAAGGTTGCCAAGCGCAGCGACCGCTCCGCCAACAACGGCCTGGTCGCCGCCAAGGGCTCCTCGCTGATTCAGCTGGGCTCGGAGACCGACTTCGTGGCCAAGAACCAGGAATTCGTGTCGCTGGCCTCCTCGATCGTGGACGCGGTCGAGGCCGGCAAGGCCACCGATGCCGAGGCGGCCAAGGTGCTGCCCCTGAACGGTGGCACCGTCGCCGAGGCGATCAGCAATCTCGAGGCGACCATCGGCGAGAAGCTCGAACTGGCTCACGTTGCCCACTTCGACGGTGAGGTACACACCTACCTGCACCGCCGCAGCCAGGATCTGCCGCCTCAGGTCGGCGTCCTGGTCGAATACGAGGGCGATGACACGCAGTTCGTGCACGAGGTCGCTTTGCAGATCGCGTCGATGCGTCCGGACTACGTCTCGATCGAGGACGTGCCGGACGAGGTTGTGGAGCGTGAGAAGCGCATCGCGACCGAGACCGCCCTCGACGAGGGCAAGCCCGAGAAGATCATCCCGAAGATCGTCGAGGGCCGGGTGCACGCTTTCTATAAGGAGGCCTGTCTGCTGGAGCAGCCTTCCATCACCGATGACAAGAAGACCGTCGGCCAGCTGGCCAAGGCCGCCAATGTGACCATCAAGCGCTTCGTGCGTTTCGTGGTCGGCGCCTGAGGGCCGGGCCACCGGTCCGGTAGCCGGCTTCAAGATCCGGACCTCGGTCAAGCAGCGCGGGTGGTAGCTCTTCGGAGCCGCCACCCGCGCTGCTTTGCGTCCACGTGGCTCAAAACCGGGCCAACCATTAGAGTGGACGAGAACGTGCCTGCGCCTGGAGGAAAATCTGATGACCGAGCCTTACCATCGTGTACTACTCAAACTGTCCGGGGAGGCTTTCGGTGGCGGAAAACTCGGCGTCGACCCGCTGATCGTCCGCTCGGTCGCTCGGCAGATCGCCGATCTGGTGCGCAATGGCACTCAGATTTCGGTCGTCGTCGGCGGTGGCAACTACTTCCGCGGCGTCGAGCTTCAGGCAGGCGGCATGGACCGCGATCGCGCGGACTACATGGGCATGCTCGGCACCGTGATGAATTCGCTCGCTCTGCAAGACTTCCTGGAAAAAGAAGGTGTGCCGACCCGCGTCCAATCGGCCATCACGATGGGACAGGTCGCGGAATCGTACATTCCGCGCCGGGCCGAGCGCCATATGGAGAAGGGCAGGGTCGTCATCTTCGGTGCCGGCTCGGGTATGCCGTACTTCTCGACCGATACCGTTGCCGCGCAGCGGGCCCTCGAAGTCAAGGCCGAGATATTGCTGATGGGCAAGAACGGCGTGGACGCCGTCTACGATTCCGACCCCAAGTCCAATCCCAACGCGCAGCGTTATGCCGAGCTCACCTACGACGAGTTCTTGGCGAAGGGCCTCAAAGTCGCCGATGCGACCGCGATCAGCCTGGCCCGCGACAACGACCTCGATATGCTGTTCTTCGGCCTCGACGACGAGTCCAACATCGCCAGGGCGGTGGCGGGGGAACGCATCGGCACCTGGGTGCACGCCTGAAAGCACATCTGACATCGTTAGTCTCTACTACCTAGCCAGTTACCTTCGGAAGGATCAGCCATGATCGACGAACTCATCAAGGACACCGCCAAGAAGATGGAGCAGGCGATGGAATTCGCCCGCCAGGATTTCGCAACCGTGCGAACCGGGCGCGCCAACCCCGCGATGTTCAACAAGCTGGAGGCGGACTACTATGGCGCACCGACCCCGCTCCAGCAACTGGCCACCTTTCAATCTCCCGAACCTCGAGTCATGTTGATCAACCCGTTCGATGCCAGCGCACTGAATGCCATCGAGAAGGCCATTCGCGACTCGGATCTGGGCGTCAACCCGGCCAGCGACGGAAAGTCGATCAGGATCGTGCTGCCCGAACTGACCGAGGAGCGCCGCAAGGAATACATCAAGATCGTCCGCGGCAAGTCCGAAGAGGCCCGGGTCGCGGTGCGCAACATCCGCCGCCACGCCGTCGACGAGGTCAAGAAGGCCGAAAAGAACAAGGAGATCGGCGAGGACGAGGCCAAGCGCGGCGAGAAAAGGCTCGATGATGAGACCAAGAAGTGGGTCGAGTCCATTGACCAGCTGCTGAAGGCCAAAGAAGCCGAACTGATGGCGGTCTAGGAGTGAGTGAATCCGGTCCGGATAAGAGCTCACCGGCTGAGCAGACCACCCGAACCAAGCAGTCAGCCGCGTCCAAACGCAGCACGGGCCGCAATCTTCCCGTGGCCATCGCCTCTGCGGTCGTGCTCTACGCCTGGATCGTGGGCTCGCTGTTGTGGTGGGATTGGGGCTTCATCGCTTTCCTGATCGTCTGCGCCGTGGTCGGATCATTCGAACTATGGCGCGCTTTCACCGGCCGTGGCCTGCACGTGGTCTTGACCCCGATAGCCGCCGGAGCGACACTGACGTTTGTCGCGACACACTATGTGGCCCAGCATCACTCCCAGTTCACCGGGGCCGGAGTACTGCTCGCCGGCCTGGCACTGATGGTGCTGGCCTGCCTGATCGGACGCTTGCGCGGCCCGGTGCGCGGCTTCATCAACGATGCTGCCGCCAGCGTCTTTACGGTCGGGTATGTGCCGTTGCTGCTGGGCACATTGATCTTGCTGCTCGCACAACCGGACGGCAATGTACGCGCCATCTACTACTTCATCTTGGTGCCGTGCGCCGACACCGGCGCCTACGCCGTCGGATCGCTGCTCGGCAAACATAAGCTGGCGCCGCACATCAGCCCCGGAAAGACCTGGGAGGGGTTGGCCGGAGCGGTCGGCGTGACCTGCATCGTCGGTGCTGTTCTCGGTCCGTTGATGATCGGCGCACACTGGTGGGCCGGTGCGATCATCGGAATCCTGCTGTCGCTGGCAGGCACCGTCGGAGACCTGATCGAGTCGATGCTCAAACGCGACGCCGGCATCAAGGACATGGGCCGGATCATTCCGGGCCACGGCGGAGCCATGGACCGGATGGATTCACTGCTGGGTGCCGCCCCCATCGCCTGGCTGGCGATGCTGCTGCTGGTGTGACCCGGAGCGGTTGCCACCGGGCGTCCAGGTTTCTCCCGGATTTCGCGAGGTTGCGGCAGACTCGTAGCTATGACAACTATCGTCGGGCATCTCGATCTCACCGGAAAGTTCCGGCCGACCCGGCGTAAGCCCCCGATCCACTGGATGGACCTCAGCCCCACCGATCGCGTCGATGCGGTGAAGCAGGCGGGATTGCCCGGTTTCCGGGCGAAGCAGATCTCCCATCAGTGGTTCGCCAGCCTGAACGCCGACCCCGCCCAGTGGACAGATCTTCCTGCGGGTATCCGCGACCAGGTCGCCGAGACCTGGTTCCCCACGATGCTGGATCGTGCGGGGGAGCAGACCGCTGATCATGGCACCACCATCAAGACCGCCTGGCGGGCGTTCGATGGCGCGATCATCGAATCGGTGATCATGCGTTACCGCGACCGCACGACGATCTGCATCTCGTCCGAGGCAGGCTGCGGCATGGCCTGCCCGTTCTGTGCCACCGGGCAAGGCGGACTGCAGCGCAATCTGACCGCGTCCGAAATCGTCTGGCAAGTTCACGATGCAGCCCGCAGGCTTGCGGCAGGGGAGTTCAAGGGCGGGCCCGGCCACATCAACAACATCGTCTTCATGGGCATGGGCGAGCCGATGGCCAATTACAAACAGGTGATGGCTGCCGTCCGCCAGATTCACGCGCCCAACCCGGACGGGCTGGGCATCGGGGCGCGCGGCATCACGATTTCGACCGTCGGCATGGTGCCCAGGATGCGTCAACTCGCGGACGAGGGTTTGCCGGTCACCCTGGCGTTGTCGCTGCATGCCCCGGACGACCAGTTGCGCGACGAGATCGTGCCGTTGAACAAGCATTTCAACGTGGACGCAGTACTCGACGCGGCGTGGGACTACGCAAACGTCACCAAGCGGCGGGTAAGCATCGAATACATCCTGATCAAAGACATCAACGACCAGTCCTGGCGGGCCGACCTGCTGGCCAGAAGACTGAAGGCTCGCGGCGACTGGGGCTGGTTCCACGTGAACCTGATTCCGCTGAATCCGACACCCGGCAGCAAATGGACGGCGTCCAGGCCCACCGACGAGCGGGCCTTCGTCGAGCACTTGGAGCACGCCGGAGTTCCGGTGACGGTCCGCGACACCCGAGGCAGCGACATCGATGGGGCCTGTGGTCAGCTGGCGGCGAATCTGGACTCCAGGGCGAGCGAGCGATCCTAACCTGGGTTTGGGGCGTGCCGAAGAACTGCCCGTCGATGGTTCTTTGTAGCCCCCTCGATCGATCACACGTGAGGAGAGCAGCATGAACACCATCACCGTTTACGGGGCTACCGGCATGGTCGGCAGCGCCATAGCCGCCGAAGCCGTCCGCCGCGGGCACCGGGTTGTCGGCGTATCCCGAGGCGGAACCCCGGACAATCCCATTGATGGGGTCGATTACGTCACGGGACAGATCGGTGACGCGGCCGACGTCGTCGCCAAGGCCGAGAAGACCGACGCCATCGTCTTCGCGGTGCCCGGGCCGAGAGACGGTAGCCCGGTGCAGCCCATCATCGATGCGCATGCGGCGATCGTGCCGGCGTTGGCCGCGGCCGGTGTCGCAGCCCGGGTTTTCGTGGTCGGTGGTGCGGGAGCGACCCTGGCCGATGACGGCACCCGGCTGGTTGACGCCCCGGACTTCCCCGATGCCGCCAAGCCCGAATCCTTGAGCTTCGCCGAGATCCTGGAGATCTACCGCAAGGCCCCCGAATCGGTCGGCTGGGTGATGCTGGCACCGGCTCCCACGATCGCCCCAGGTGAGCCTGCCGCAGGCTACCAGCTCGGCGACGACCATCCGGCCGGCAGCTTCGTAACCTCGGGCACCTTCGCCAAGGCCGCCCTCGACGAACTGGAGAATCCGGCCCACCGCCGCGTCCGTTTCACGGTGGCGGAGCGCTGATCGAACTGGCCTGAGGGGTAGAACCCGTCAGAGAATTCTCGCTGCGTGCCGCATCCCGGGCTTGGGCCCGTGACTGGACGGTTGGCCCGCGCGGTAACCGTTATCCGACATGTCGGGTCAGGCGTTTTGCCGCCGGGCCGCCGCCTCGAGCAGTCCAGCGAGATGATCGGCGGCGGCGTCCACATCGTCGACGAGCAGCAGGTGGTCGGCCATCTCGCGTCCGGACGCTAGTGCGCTGATCAGCGGCCAAACGGGCAGAGTATCGGTCCAGTATTCGTGGCCGACGAAGATCATCGGGCTGATCAGTTCGGGACTTGCGGCGTAGTAGTTGCCGGTCGCCGCCTGGAAGACCTCTTGTATTGTGCCTGCGGCGCCCGGCAGGTAGATCAAACCGCCGCGGCAATGCTGCAGCAAGATGTCTTCGCGCAGAGCATTGCTGAAGTATTTGGCGATCTGTGAGGCGAACACGTTCGGCAGTTCATGGCCGTAGAACCAGGTCGGAATGCCGACCGAGCGTCCGCTCGGATGCGTTTGCGCACGGACCTCCATCGCGGTGGCCGCCCACAGCGTCTCATTGTCCTTGTAATCGGGCGCTGACGACAGATGGCCGATGGCGTGGACGAGGGCCGCCGGCTGCCCGGCGAGATAGGCTCCCAGGTTCGCGGCCTCCATGGCGCCCGGCCCGCCGCCGGTCAATACCGTGAATCCGGCCTTGGTGAGTTGGGATGCCAGCCTGGCGGCGCCGACGTAGTCGTCCGAGCCGCGCGACATCGCATGCCCGCCGAGGATCCCGACCGTGCATTCGGGAGCGATACCGTCGAGCAGGTCTTCCAGAGCGTCGGTTATCGAATGGTCGTGCAGCGTCATGGCCAACGATGCGGCCAGGTCGTCCGGCCCGGGCAGCGAATTCGTCCAAGAATAGATGCGGGCATCGGTGGTCTGCGCATAAAGCTCGCCGCCAGCGACAGCGTCATAAAGCTCGAACGCGCTGTAAAGGCTGGATCGGTAGGGCTCGAACGGCACGTGCGGCAGCGGCGGAAAGATGAGTGCTCCGCGCTCGCGCAGTTCCTCGACCAAATCGGCCGGCAGCGTGCAGCCCAGAAATGATGCCCCGCGTGGATCGACACGCTGAAGGTCATCTGCCCGCTCGCTCAGGTCGACCGCCTGCATGACCCAGCCGGCGATGGAGTCCACGGTTGTGATCCGGGCATCCCACTCGCCCAACGAGTCGATCTCCAAGGTAGGCACATGCGCGGTATTCATCTGATCCCTTCCACGTACGCGGTTACCGCCGATGTTAGCGACCCGAATCACTGGCGATCGCCCAGGAGCTCGTGTCAACCGATGAAGCGAGCTTCGGCTCTGATCGAATTCGCGGTTGCGTTGCTGGCGGGGAATCGGGCAACGGTGCAATCGGCGCTCGCCGAGACCGGCTGAGCCGCACTATTCCGGCACGCGGTTAGGATGGTGCACAGACGATTTCGAGAAAGCTGGTCAATGTCCATCAATCTGGGAACTCCGTCGGCCACGCCGATGGTGCTCGCGCCCCGGCGTAAGACTCGCAAGATCAAGGTCGGCACCACATCTATCGGGGGAGACGCCCCGATCGCGGTGCAATCGATGACCACCACGCTGACGGCCAACATCAACGCGACCTTGCAGCAGATCGCGGAATTGACCGCGGCCGGCTGCGACATCGTGCGGGTTGCGGTGCCGAGCCAGGACGACGCGGACGCGCTGCCGGCCATCGCGGCGAAATCGAAGATCCCGGTGGTCGCCGACATCCACTTCCAGCCGCGCTACGTGTTCGCGGCGATCGAAGCCGGCTGCGCGAAGGTCCGCGTCAACCCCGGCAACATCAAAGCCTTCGACGACAAGATTGCCGACATCGCCAAGGCTGCGACCGACCACGGAACCTCGATTCGTATCGGGGTCAACGCCGGCTCTCTCGACAAGCGGCTGCGCGCCATGTACGAGACCGACCCGGCAGGTGCGCTCGTGCAATCCGCGCTCAATGAGGCGGCGCTGTTCGAAGAGGTCGGATTCTTTGATTTCGCGATCTCCGTGAAGCATCACGACCCGGTGATCATGGTGGACGCCTACCGCAGGCTCTCGCAGGCCTGCGACTACCCGCTGCACCTCGGCGTGACCGAGGCTGGGCCCGCCTTCCAGGGCACCATCAAGTCGGCGACCGCCTTCGGTGCGCTGTTGGCCGAGGGTATCGGCGACACCATCCGGGTGTCGCTGTCGGCTCCGCCGGTCGAAGAGGTCAAGGTCGGCATCAAGATCCTCGAATCGCTGAACCTGCGCCCCCGCCAGTTCGAAATCGTCAGCTGCCCCAGCTGTGGCCGGGCCCAGGTCGACGTCTACAAGCTGGCCAACGACGTGACCGAGGGCCTGAAGCAGATAACCGCGCCGATCCGCGTCGCCGTGATGGGCTGTGTGGTGAATGGTCCCGGCGAGGCCCGCGAGGCCGATCTGGGTGTGGCGTCGGGTAACGGACGCGGACAGATCTTCGTCCGCGGCGAGGTCATCGCGACCGTCCCCGAAGACGAGATCGTGCGCACCTTGATCTCGGAGGCCAACCGGATCGCGTCCGAGATGGACGAGTCGGGCAGCCCCGAGGTCCTGGTCAGCTAAGAGGCGCAGTCCGTTGAGCGGTTCGATACGGGTTCTGGACGACGAGGATCTCCCGGAGTTTCTCTCGCTGCTGGCCTGCGACCCGCTCAGCAACCTCTTCGTGGCCTCCCGAGTCTCGACCTTCGGGCTGGCGCCGCAATCGCTCGGCTGTGCCGTCTACGGCTACTACGCAGGTGGTGAGCTTGTCGCAGCGTGCCACGTCGGCTCCAATCTGGTACCGATCGGAGCCTCGACCGAGGCGATGGAGGCGTTCGCCGACGCTATCGGGCCACGCAGACAGGTCGCCTCGATGGTTGGCAAGGCCGCGGCGATCAGCCATTTGCATGCCAGGTTGTGCGACCGCTGGGGAACCAGCTGGAAGTACCCGCGCGAGGTGCGGGCCCACCAGCCGCTGATGGTGATCCGCCGGTCACCGCTGATCCCGGGCGATGCCAGGATCAGGCGGGTCGACACGACTCATGCCGAGGCCTACACGAAGGCGGCGGTGGCGATGTACACCGAAGAGGTCGGCGTCAGCCCAGTGGATTCGTCCGGCAGCTATTCGCGCTATGTGCGCGTGCTGATGCAGATGGGCCGCGCGATGGGTGGCATCGTGCCCGCCGACGAAGTCAGGCACCCGCAGGAGAGAGTCTGGTTCAAGTCCGATATCGGCTCGGCCTGGCGGCAGTACTGCCAGGTGCAAGGCGTCTGGCTCGACCCGGTGCTGCGCGGCAGGCGGATGTCGGTGCCTGCCATGGCCCAGGTCGTGAACTTGTGCCAGCAGCAATTCTCCGAGGTGTCGCTGTATGTCAACGACTTCAACACCCCGGCCCGTCGGTTGTACTCGGAGATCGGTTTCGTCACCGTGGACGAGCTCGCAACAGTTCTGTATTGAAGATCCTTCAGGCAACGTCGGTTGCGTGTTGCTCTCCGGATCGGGCGTTTTGTCGTGCGCTCACTACCAGGCGAGCGGGATTACCGACGAACGAGAGTAGAAGTCACTCGACGCGTCCATTCGTCACGCTCGAAGACTCGTTTCAGCTACCCAACAATCGTCCGGCATCCAAGCGGACGATTTGATCCGCGTCGACGGTGTCGAATAGATGCGCCGATTCGATGATCGTTGCATCCGGACGCGCAGCCCGCAGCGCCTGCCGCACTCGCGCGGCAAGTTCGGTGTCGAGATGCGAGGTGAACTCGTCGAGCAGGAGGATGTCGGCACCGATCAGCAAGGCACGGGCCAGCGCCAGACGCTGCTGCTGCCCGCCCGACAACCGCTGGCCTCGCTCGCCGACCTGGGTGCCAAGCCCGTCGGGCATCTGGTGGATCTCATCGTCGAGTTGGGCTACATGCAGTGCCTCGCGTAGTTGCTCATCGGTGGCTTCCGGGGCGGCGATCCGTAGATTGTCGGCGATGCTGCCGTGGAACAGGAATGGCGTTTGGTCGATCAACGCGACCCGAGAACGCAACTGGTCACCGGGGATCTGTCGGGCGTCCACACCGCCGATCAGCACCCTGCCGGAGGTCGGATCGTCGTAGCGCAGCACGAGATGCAGCAGCGTCGACTTGCCGCAGCCCGAGTGGCCGGTGAGCAGCAGATGAGTACCGGCCGGGGCGGTGATGCTCACGTCCTGCAGAGCCGGTTCCCGATCATTGGCCTCACTGGGGTAGCGGTAGCCGAGATGCTCCCAGCTGATGGCCAGCGGTCCCGGCGGCAGGTCGACAGCAGAATCGGGACCGGCGATCAGCGGCGGGGCGGTGGCGATCCGATGGACGCGTTCCGCCGCCGCCATCGAGGTATCCAAACTGGCCATGAAGTCCTTGACGGCCGAGGTCGAATCGAACAGCCGCCAGGTCAGGGCGACGGCGATGGCAGCCGAGACCAGATCAACGCCCAGCCCGATTGCCAACACGGCAACCGCCAGCGTGGTCAACCCGACGATCACCACCTGCAGACCATCGCGGGTGGCCTGAACATGTCCACGGGTCTGCTGTGCGCGGGCAACTTGTTCGTCAAGCTCGGCAAGTTCGTCGAGCCGGCGGGTGACGTGCCCGTATCCGGTGACCTCGGCCATGCCCTGCATCGAATCGGTGATGTGCTGGCTGATCGTCCCTCTCGCCGCGGCTACCTGCTGGGCGGCCGCCTGGTTCGTGGACGCACCGAGCAGCGGCACCAGCAGGCTGAGCGCCAGGCCGATCGCGGCGGCCAGTGCCAGCGGCCACGACCCGACACCTGCGATCACGAGAACTCCCACCACCGGAACGGTGACCGCGGTCACCGCAGGTGGAAATGTGTGCGCGAAGAAAACCTCGATACGGTCGATGTCCTTGGTGGCCCGCACCAGCAGATCGCCAGAGGTCGAGCGCTGCATCAATGCCGGGGTCTGCGGCACCAGGGCGCGGAACAGCCTGACGCGCAGCAATTCGAGGGCCTTGAACGCGACCAGATGCCCGAAGAAATGCTCCAGGTAGCGCGTTAGCCCCTTGACAAGCGAGATCACGATCAGAGTGAGGGCGAGCATGGCCGCGCTGCTCGGTAACCAGGCAGGTCCGGCCTCTGGAGAACCGGTAAGGTCACTCGCCAATCGGGCAATCGATCCGGCACCGATGGCCAGCAGCCCGAGTCCGGCAAACTGGTCGACATGCCGGAAGGCGACGGACGCGCCCAGCGGCTTCAACACAGGCCGGGCCACATCGAGCAGCCAGTTGCGCACCTGTTTTGAATCGCTTCGTCTGGAATCAGTCGTTCGCATGGTCCTGCTCGTCTGCTGAAGGTTGCCTGGAGGGGTTCGGTGGTGGCGAGGACGCTGCGGCGTCCGGGCGAAAAGATGGGTTATGAGGCGGCGCCGGTGTCCTCTGAGCAGGGGACAAGACAGCCCCATGGGATTCCGGTGTTGCCGCGGCAGATAGCGGCTCATCTGCACGAACCGCTACCTCCACGACCTGGTCGGCGTGGCTGATTGCGGACAGCCGGTGGGAGACCATCACGATGGTGTGGTCGCGGGCGAGTGCGTCGATGGCGCCGAGAATGATCCGCTCGGATTCCTGGTCGACCTGGGAGGTGGGCTCGTCCAACAGCAGCAGGTCGCGTCCCGAGACGATGGCCCGGGCCAGTGCGATGCGTTGTGCTTGGCCGCCGGAGACCGCCAGGCCCTGTTCCCCGAGCTGGGTACCGAGGCCATCGGGCAGCCGGGACGCCCAGTCGGCCAGCGCCACATCATCCAGCGCCTGCCACAATTCATCGTCGCGGGCCTGCGGATTGCCGATTCGCAGATTCTCGGCGAGCGTCCCATAGAACAGCCAGCTGCGCTGGCGCACCATGGCCGACGCCTGCCGCACCTGATCACGGGTGGCTGCGGTCAACGCGACGCCGCCGATCTGTGTCACGCCGGCGCTCGGCAGCAGGTCTCCGGCGAGCACCGACATCAGGGTCGACTTGCCCGACCCCGACGGGCCGAGAATTACGGTGGTCGAATGCGGCTCGACGCTCAGATCAAAGTCGATGAGTACCGGACGATCGGGGGAGTAGCCGAAGCTCGCGCCACGCATCTCGATGGCCGAGGCGCTGCCGGATGAAGTCGCCTCGCACTGTACCGGGGTTTCGCGTCCCAGGAAGGCCTGAATCTGGCGTTGGGCCGCCTTGCCCGCCATGCCGATATAGAAGAAGCTGCCGATCTGCTCCATCGGGGCGCACAGCAGCGCGGAAACCAGCACCAGCCCGAGCGCCTGGCCCGCGTCCATGGCGCCGGAACGAAGCCGCCACCAGGCCAGCAAGCCGGCAGCGGTCAGCATGAACAACGAGAAGGCGGCGTCGGTGACCAGCAGAATCAGCTGGTTGCGGGCCAGCAGCGCCATGGTGGCCCGGCGATTCTGCTCGCCGGTGTGGGCCAACGCGTCGCCGACGCGGTCGGCCGCGCGCAGACCCTTGAGCGTGGTGAGGCCCTGAATGGCCTCCAAGAACTGGCTCGCCAGTTTGCCTCTGGCCTCCCGTGAGCTGGCGGAAACCTTGCGGAAGGCACGTTGAAAACCGCCGACCGCCAGCGGAATGAACGGCACCGCGGCCAGCAGAATGACCGCGGCGATCGGGTCGATAGCGATCGCCACGCTGATCAGAATCAGCATGGGGCTGACGACCGACCCGATCATCGGCCCGATGAAGGTCTGCCGGTAGCCGGCCACGCGCTCGGTCTGGTCGGTGAGCATGCCGGTCATCGCGCCGGTCTGGCGTCCGGTGAACATGGCGGGACCCAGATCGAAGGCGTGCTGCAGCACCCGGCGATGCAACCCGGCTTCGGACGCCGGCGCACTGCGCGACCCGACGACACTGCTCGCCGCGGCCGACATACCTGCCACGAACACGAGGAAAGCGGCCAAACTCACCAACCCACCCGATAGCCCACGCCCGGCAAGTCGATCCGCCAACAACCGCGCGACGATGATCAAGAACCACGCCTGCGCCTGGCTGCCGACCACGGCCAGCAGAATCTGGCGTCTGACGGTTCGCCTGGAATCGCTGGTTTCCAGCCGGGGGAGGGCCCGGGCGGCTGGTTCTTCGGCACGACCAGATGCAGTAGTCATAACGGAGCACCATTGTTGCCTATTAGGTACCTTGCCGAAAATTTGCCGTTGCCGAACGAAGCCGGGAATCAACCCCGCCATTCGACAAATTTGAATGTTCGTAGGCCAATTGCCTTCAGGCCCCAGACGGATGGGCGAAGCCAGGCCATGGGCCAGCCATCGGTCGATCTCGGATACTCTTATGCAGGCAAGTATGTGAGGAGCAGCCGTGATCACCCGAATGAGCCATCTTTTTGTGCGGACCCTGCGCGAGGACCCCGCCGACGCCGAGGTGCCGAGCCATCGTTGGCTGGTGCGCGCCGGATATGTGCGCCGGGTGGCACCGGGTATCTACTCCTGGCTGCCGCTGGGGCTCGCCGTACTGCAGAAGGTCGAGCAGATCGTCCGCGAAGAGATGAATGCCATCGGCGCCCAAGAGGTGCTGTTCCCGGCGCTGCTGCCCGCGGACCCCTACAAGGAGACCAACCGCTGGATCGAATACGGCGACAACCTCTTCCGGCTGGTCGACCGCAAGGGCGCCGACATGCTGCTCGGCCCCACCCATGAAGAGATGTTCACCCTGATGGCGAAGGATCAGTGCACCTCCTACAAGGATCTGCCGCTGGCCCTCTACCAGATCCAGACCAAGTACCGCGACGAGGCGCGTCCGAGGGCGGGCATCCTGCGGGGCCGAGAGTTCGTGATGAAGGACTCCTACTCCTTCGATATCGACAAATCCGGCCTGGACGCTTCCTACCAGCTGCATCGCGGCGCCTACATCAACATCTTCGACCGGCTCGGTTTCGACTACGTGATCGTGCAGGCCAATTCGGGAGCCATGGGCGGTTCGGCGTCCGAGGAGTTCTTGGCGATCTCGCCCAACGGCGAGGACACGTTCGTCCGGTCTCCCGGCGGGTACGCCGCCAATGTCGAGGCCGTCGTGCGGCCGCTCGCCGCCGAGCAGGACGCGTCTGGGCTGCCCGCCGCCGAGGCTCATCCGACGCCCGAGTCGCCGACCATCGACACCTTGGTGGCTCAGGCCAACGCGCTCTTCCCGCGGGACGATCGGCCCTGGGCGGCGCACGACACCTTGAAGAACGTGCTGTTCAACCTGCGCCAGCCGGACGGGGAGGCCGAGCCGCTGGCCATCGGTCTGCCCGGTGATCGCGACGTGGACGACGCCCGGTTGGAGGCCGCGATCTCACCCGCCGAACTGGAGGCATTCTCCGACGAGGACTTCGAGAAGTATCCGCAGCTGGCGAAGGGATACATCGGCCCGGCCGGGTTGAAGGCCGCCGGTATCCGCTACCTGCTTGACCCTGAGGTTGTCGGCGGGACAGCCTGGCTGACCGGCGCCGACAAGCCCGGCCATCACGTGGCGAATCTGGTTGCCGGACGCGATTTCGAGATCGACGGTCATCTAGATGTCGCCGTGCTGCGCGAGGGTGACCAGGCTCCCGACGGCTCCGGCCCGCTGTCACTTGCGCGTGGTATCGAGATGGGCCACATCTTCCAGCTCGGCACCAAGTACGCGGAGGCTTTGGGTCTCAAGGTGCTCGATCAGAATGGCAAGCTGCAAACCGTCACGATGGGTTCCTATGGCATCGGTGTATCGCGTGCCGTCGGTGCGGTAGCCGAGGCCACCTGCGACGACAAGGGCCTGTGCTGGCCGCGCGAGCTGGCGCCCTTTGAAGTGATGGTGCTGGCCACCGGCAAGGGCGATGAGATCTTCGGCACGGCCGAGAAGATCGCTGCCGAGCTGGACGCTGCCGGTGTGTCGGTGCTGCTGGACGACCGGAAGGCGTCCCCGGGCGTGAAGTTCAAGGATTCAGAGGTGCTCGGCATGCCGACCTCGGTGGTGGTCGGCCGCGCGCTCGCCGACGGCAATGTCGAGATCCGCGACCGCAAATCCGGTTCGGCCCGGGTGGTGCCGGTTGGTGACGCCGTGGCAGAGGTGTTGACCGAGATCGGGCGTTGAGGACGATCTTAGATGTACCCAGCCGGGCCGCGGAAGCGGTCTTGGCCGCCGCCGCTCGCGCAAAGGATAAGCTCGCTTTCCGGCCGGCCAAGACCGCAACTGATCCTGCGAGTTAGACCCATCCGGGGCAGTAAGACAGCACCGCGTAGCGCCTGTGCCGTACACGAGGGGTTAGACCCATCCGGGCCAATACGACAATGCGATCCCCAGGTCGCGGGCGCGTCCGGCCTGGGCGAGAGCTTGCTGGCTGGCTTCGGTGCGCTCGCCTGCGTCCACCGCGGCGATGCGGGCCCAGCCCGCCATCACGGCGGCCTCCAACGATCCCCAGATCTGATTCGTCTGACTGGCATCGGTGATGTCGCCGGGCAGGGTGTATTCGGGCAGCGGAGCATCCGGCGTGACTCCGGACGCAGTGAGTTCGGCGGCCGTCGCGTCGCGCTCTTTCATGGCGTCCCCGAGCCGTTGATAGAGCTTGTCGGCGGTCGGATCGGCGTAATCGACGCGTCCGTACAGCCCCTGCAACCCGAAGACCAGTGCGCGTTGACGGCTGAGCAGCACCTGCCGGGATGCGGCAAGATCACCCATCTCGGCTCGGGCCGGCACCGCATCGCCGGCCACCGGAGCCGCGCCTAACGAACCCGAGTCGCCGCTGCCGAGTACGCTGCCCGCGATGTTGGCGGCGAGCCACTGCGAGACCCACAGCAGGGCCATGCTCGATGCCTCATCCGGATCGCTGTCCTGACCGGCGGCAGTGGCCGGCAGGGTGGAGATCATCGTGGCGAATGAGCCTTCCTGTTCGGCGAGCATCGTCATCGCCTCGGCCTGATCGGCCGGCTCGGCAAGGTCGCCTGCCTGAACCTGCTCGACCGGCGTGGGATCGGCCAGAACTCCACCGAGCGGATCTGCCTGGCAGAGCAACGTCAGGTGGGTGTGATGCTGGGCGGCCAACGCCTGGCACCAGGACGCGAAGTCGGCGTCCGCGTCGCCCAGCGCTGCACTGGCCAGCGCCGATGCCTCAAGATCGGCTGCCGCCTGAGCGGCCTGCCGCCGGGCGTCATCGAGCACCGGAGTCTCGGTGGCTCTCGGTGCAGATTCGATCAGCGGGCTCGGCGCGCACGCCGCCAGCACCGATGCCCCGGCCCCGGCCATCGCGATGCGCAAGAAGTCGCGTCGTCGCAGACTCGTGTGCACCCGGGAAACCATGAGCTTAGGGTAGCCCGAAACCACCGGTCACTGCGTTGGGCTAAACTAGGTGACTCAACTCAAGCCGCGGCTTGGTTGATACAACTGGTTCACCTCACAAAAGGATCGTCCATGAAGCACACCGGACTCGAAGAGGAGTTGGCGGGCGTGCTCGCCGATCACCAACTCGAACTCGATGATCTCGATATCCAGCCCGCCGGAAAACGACGGGTCGTCCGGGTAACCGTGGACGGCGACGGAACGAAAGGACGCGGACCCGATCTCGACCAGATCGCCGAAGCCACCCGCGCCATCTCACAGGCTCTCGACGATACCGACGCGCTCGGCAACGCCCCTTACACGCTTGAGGTGAGCAGCCGCGGCGTTTCGCGTCCGCTCACCAAGCCCGCTCACTACCGGCGCAACAAAACTCGGCTGGTTGCGCTCACCCTGAGTGACGACAGCCAGCTCACCGGGCGCATCGGCGACGCGGACGACTCCTCGGTCACCATCGACGTCGATGGCGTGGCCCGCACACTCGGGTTCGACGAGATCTCCAAGGCCGTGGTTCAGGTCGAAATGAACCGTCGGCTGAACGACGAATCAGAAGCAGGGGAGTGAGTCCGAGATGGATATCGATCTGTCAGCACTGAGGGCCATCGAACGGGACAAGGAGATTCCGCTCGAATACCTACTCAAGGCCCTCGAAGATGCCTTGCTGAACGCCTACGAGAAGACCGATGGCGCCAAGCCGGGTGCTCGTATTCTGCTCGACCGCAAGTCGGGCAAGGTAGCGGTGATGGTGCCCGATGTCGACGAGAACGGCGAGCAGGCGGGCGAATACGATGACACCCCTGCCGACTTCGGCCGGGTCGCTGCGTCCACCGCCCGCCAAGTGATCTTCCAGCGCCTGCGCGAGCATGAGGACGAGCAGAAGTACGGGCACTTCGTCGCCTCCGAGGGCGACATCCTGACCGGCATCATCCAGCAGGACCGCGACACCCGCTCGGTGCGGGTCGATCTCGGCGAGATCGAGGCGATCATGCCACTGGCCGAACAGGCGCCCGGCGAGGAATACACGCACGGCAAGCGCATCCGCGTCTACGTCGTGAGCGTGCGCAAAGAACTGCGTGGCCCGCAGGTGATCGTCAGCCGCACCCATCCGAATCTGGTCAAGAAGCTTTTCGCCCTCGAGGTGCCCGAGATCGAACAGGGCATCGTCGAGATCAAGGAGATCGCCCGCGAGGCGGGTCACCGCTCGAAAATCGCCGTCTGGTCGAACAACCCCGAGGTCAACGCCAAGGGATCATGCATCGGCCCGATGGGCCAGCGGGTGCGCGCGGTCATGCACGAACTCAACGAGGAGAAGATCGACATCGTCGACTGGTCTCCCGATCCGGCGGCGTTCGTCGCGAGCGCGCTGAGCCCGGCGAAGGTGAACCAGGTGACGGTAGTGGATCAAGCCGCCCGCACCGCTCAGGTCATCGTCCCCGACTACCAGCTCAGCCTGGCGATCGGACGCGAGGGCCAGAACGCCCGGCTGGCGGCTCGGCTGACGGGCTGGCGCATCGATATCCGCCCGGACACCCAGGTCGAAGGTGCCTGAGCGCACCTGCGTGGCCTGCCATAAGGTTTGCGACCAATCAGAACTCGTCCGATTCGTTCTCGTCGGCTCGGTCGTGACCATCGACGCCAACCGTCGGCTGCCCGGACGCGGCGCCTGGCTGCATGCGGACGCCGACTGCGTTTCCTTGGCGAAACGCCGGGGCGCCTTCGCGCGCAGCTTTCGCCGCAAGGTGGACGACTCGGTCCTCGACAGCTGGTGACGGCTCGCGGTTGCTGCGTGGTTGGTCATCGGGCGGCCCGGCGCGTTACACTGGCTAGCGCGTGTCTTCGGGGAAGGATCCGAAGAACTCGGCAAAGCCCCCGTCAATGATGGCGCCTTCAAGGTGCGGTCAGGTGCGGGCCGGGGCCGGGTATCGCAGTGATCACGCAGAGCCAGAAGGTGGGCGACAGCTCATGACGACTCGATGAGTACTCACCAATGAGCACCGAAACCAACTAGGTGGTTCTGGCCTGGGGCCTGGACCACGAAGGAGATCAGTGGCCAAGGTCCGCGTTTACGAGCTTGCTAAAGAGCTCGGAATGGAAAGCAAACAGCTTCTCAGCACCTTGAACGATATGGGCGAGTTCGTCCGTTCGGCGTCTTCGACGATCGAAGCGCCGGTGGTTCGCCGGGTGACCGAGAGAGTGAAGGGCGCCCACAAGGACGCCGCAGCACCCGGGGCAAGCGAAAAAGCCCCGGCAAACAAGAAGAGCAGCGCACCGGCCCCCAAGCCGAAGGCTGCCACACCCAAGACTTCGAAGCCCGCAGCCCCGCAGGCTGCCGCCGGTGCCAAGGTCGGTCCGAGGGCGACACCCGGCCCGCACCCGGTTCCCGGCCCGCGTGCTACCCCGGGTGCTCGTCCGCATCCGGCACCTGCGCCCAAGGCGACTCCGGGAGCACGTACCGGCAGCGGGCAATCGAACCAGTCCAAGCCAGGCCAGGGCACGCAGCGTCCGAAGCCGGGCAACGCGCCGCAGCAGCGCCAGGGCTCTGCGGCTCCGCATCACGGCCAAGGCGGTCAGGGCCGGCCGGCACCGACCCCCGGTCCGCGCCGCACTCCCGCCCAGAGCGGTGGCAAGGCGGCGTCCGGACCGCGTCCGACTCCGGGAAATGTGCGGCGTCCGGGCACACCTCGTCCGGGCAACAACCCGTTCTCGTCTTCACAGGGCATGGGGCAGTCGCGCCGCGGTTCCGGACAGCGCACCGGTGCCCGCGAGGGCGCAGCACCTCGTCAAGGCGGCGGCGACAACCGGATGCCGCGTCCCGGCGGTTCGGGAGGGATGCCCCGCCCGAATCCCGCGATGATGCCCAAGCACGTCAATCCCTCGCTGGGTAACCAGCACGGCGGCGGTGGCGGCGGCGGACGTGGACGCCCCGGTGGTGGCGGACGTGGCCGCGGTGGCAGCGGTCCTTCGATGGGCGGCGGCTTCGGCGGTGGGCCCGGACGCGGTCGTGGCGGCCGTGGCGGAACTCAGGGCGCCTTCGGGCGCGCCGGCGGGTCCCGGCGCGGACGCAAGTCGAAGAAGCAGCGCAGGCAAGAGTTCGACGAGATGCAGGCGCCGTCGGTTGGCGGCGTGCGCATCCGTAGCGGCAACGGCCAGACCATCAGGCTGCGCCGTGGCTCCTCGCTGACCGACCTGGCCGAGAAGATCAATGCCGAGCCGGCACAGCTGGTGCAGGTGCTGTTCAATCTCGGTGAGATGATCACCGCGACCCAGTCGGTGCCCGACGAAACCCTCGAGATCTTGGGTAACGAGCTGAATTACAAGATTCAGGTCGTCAGCCCCGAGGACGAGGATCGCGAGCTGTTGGAGAGCTTCGATCTGGAGTTCGGTGAGAACGAGGGCGACGAGCAGGATCTGCGTCCGCGTCCCCCGGTAGTCACCGTGATGGGCCACGTCGACCACGGCAAGACCAAGCTGTTGGATGCCCTGCGGCATACCAATGTGCAGGCCAAGGAGGCCGGCGGCATCACCCAGTCGATCGGCGCCTACCAGATCGACACCGAGGTGGACGGCGACGAGCGCGCGATCACCTTCATCGATACCCCTGGCCACGAAGCCTTCACGGCCATGCGAGCACGGGGTGCGAAGTCGACCGATATCGCGGTGCTGGTGGTGGCTGCCGATGACGGAGTGATGCCGCAGACGATCGAGGCCTTGAACCACGCGCTTGCGGCCGAGGTGCCGATCGTGGTGGCGGTCAACAAGATCGACAAGCCAGGCGCCGATCCGTCGAAGGTGCGCGGCCAGCTGATGGAATTCGGGCTGGTGCCCGAAGAGTACGGTGGCCAGACCATGTTCGTCGACGTGTCGGCGGTCACCCATGAGGGTCTCGACAATCTGCTCGAGGCCATCGTCCTGACTGCGGACGCGGCCCTCGACCTGCGGGCCAATCCCGACATGGACGCTCAGGGTGTCGCCATCGAGGCCCACCTCGATCAGGGACGTGGCCCGGTGGCCACCGTGCTGATTCAGCGCGGCACCCTGCATCGCGGCGACTCGATTGTTGCCGGTGCCGCTCACGGCCGTGTACGTGCCATGATCAACGACCACGGTGACACGATCGAAGAAGCGCCGCCGTCGATGCCGGTCCAGGTGCTCGGCCTGACCAGCGTGCCCGGTGCAGGCGACAACTTCTTGGTTGTCGAGGACGATCGGATGGCCCGGCAGATCGCGGCCAAGCGTGACGCCAACCGTCGTGCCGCATTGCAGGCTCAGTCCTCGCGTCGCAAGACTCTGGAGGAGCTGTTCGAGCAGCTCGAGAAGGGCGAGACGAGCGAACTCACGCTGATCCTGAAGGGCGACGGTGCAGGCTCGGTCGAGGCCCTGGAGGATGCTTTGTCGAAGATCGAGATCTCCGACGAGGTCGGCCTGCGGGTGATCGACCGCGGTGTCGGTGCCATCACCGAGACCAATGTCTCGCTGGCGGCCGCGTCCATGCCGCATGCGGTCATCATCGGCTTCAATGTTCGCCCGACCGTGCAGGCAGCACGGCTGGCCGATCAGGAGAACGTCGACATCCGCTACTACTCGGTCATCTACGATGCGATCGACGAGATCGAGGCAGCGCTCAAGGGCATGCTCAAGCCGATCTACGAGGAGAAGACGCAAGGTACCGCAGAAATCCGCGAGATATTCCGCAGCTCCAAGTTCGGCAACATCGCAGGCTGTATGGTCACCGACGGTCACATCAGGCGCAATGCCAAGGCCCGTTTGCTCAGGGACGGCGTTGTCGTCACCGAGACCTCGATTGCTTCGCTGCGGCGTGAGAAGGACGACGTCACCGAGGTTCGCGAGGGCTTCGAATGTGGCCTGACCTTGCAGAATTACTCCGACATTCAGACCGGTGATGTCATCGAGACCTACGAGATGATCGAGAAAGCTCGCGACTGACCTGCTGATGACCATCAGCGGATGACGGGCGGGGACGACCACCATCGTCCTCACCTGTCATCCGCATCATCTTTCCGGGAGGGAAAATGGCCAATCCCAGGATTGCCAAGCTGGAGGACCAGATTCAGCGGATCATCGCCCAGATGCTGGAGCGCCGGGTGAAGGATCCGAGGCTCGGTTTCGTGACGATCACCGAGGTCCGGTTGACCGGGGACGCCCGCGAGGCGACCGTCTTCTTCACCGATCTCGGCCGTTCGCTGGATGGCCGGGAGGCCGACGCCGAAGGCGGAAAGGTCGACACGGCGGCCGCCCTGGAGTCGGCGAAGGGGTTGTTGCGCAGCACGATCGGCCAGCGGCTCGGGCTGAAGTTCACCCCGACGCTGACCTTCGTGCGCGATGCCAGCGAGCAGACCGCCCAAGACATGGAAGATCTGCTTGCCAGGGTGCAGGCCAGCGATGCCGAACTGGCCGGCCGGCGGGCCGGTGCCGCGTTCGCGGGCGAGGCCGACCCCTACCGCAAGCCCGCCGAACCCGCCGACGAGGCATGAGCGCCAGGTGACCAATAGCACCGATCCCGGGCTTCTCATCATCGACAAGCCCGCCGGGCTCACCTCCCATCAGGTGGTGGCTCGCGTGCGCCGCGTCTTCGGGACGAAGAAGGTCGGGCATGCGGGCACCTTGGATCCGATGGCCACCGGCGTGCTGATCGTCGGGTTGAATCGGGCCACGCGGCTGCTGGGGCACCTGGCGTTGCACGACAAGGCCTACTCGGCCACCATCAGGCTCGGAGCGTCCACCACCACCGATGATGCGGAGGGGGAGACCCTCGCCACGGCCGATGCATCTGGGCTCGGCACGGCCGCGATAACCGATGCCATCGTGCCGCTACGTGGAGTGATCCGGCAGCGGCCGAGCGCGGTGTCGGCGATCAAAGTGGACGGCAAACGCGCCTACGCCAGGGTGCGTGCCGGTGAGGATGTGCAGTTGCCCGCCCGCGAGGTGACGGTCAGCCGCTTCGATGTGCTCGCCACCCGCGTCGTCGCAGGCTTCACCGATGTCGACGTCGCAGTCGAATGCTCGTCGGGCACCTACGTGCGGGCGCTCGCTCGTGACCTCGGCATCGCCTTGGGAGTGGGCGGACACCTCACAGCGCTGCGGCGTACCCGAATCGGCCGCTATACCCTGGATCAGGCTACTGAGCTCTGCTCACTAACCTCGGCGTCGCCCCTGATGACCATGGCGGAAGCAGCCAGGCTGAGTTTTCCCGTGGTGGAAGTGGACGCCGCGGCCGCCAAGGACGTCAGCTTCGGGCGGGCGCTGGCGATTGAGGTACCGGCTGAGGTGACCGGCATCGTCGGGCCATCCGGTGATCTGCTCGCGCTCTATCGTCCGGACGCCGAGGGCGCGCGTCCGATAGCAGTGCTGATCTAACCGGGTTGCCGGGGTTGGGACGCTCCGAAGAATTAACGCTGAGTGTCGCCCCTCCTGGCTCGGGCGCCTGGCTGTGTTGCCAGGCTCTAACGCAGCACACCGAAGAATTCGGCGGTCCCCTGGAGCGCCATCTGAGTGGCCACGATGACCAGCACCATACCCATCAGACGTTCCACGGCGATCAAGGTCTTGTTGCCCAGCACCCGGTGCAGGCCCTGGCTGAAATAGAGCACGACCGCGGTGACGAACCACGAAGCCACCAGGGCGACCAGATAGCTCGGTATCGCATCCGGGTCGCCGGACACCAGCACGATCTCCATCGCCAACAGGGACGGTCCGGCAAGATACGGAATGGCGAGCGGGACGATGAAGGGTTCGTCCTCGGGAGACTTCTCACGCAGGTTCCGCTCGGGGGTGGGGAAGACCATCCGCAAGGCGATCAACATCAAGATCACACCGCCGGCAACGGTGAGCGCCGGAGAGTCGATGTGGAAGACCTGCATGAAGGCCTGGCCGCCGAAGAGAAACAGCAACATGATCACCAGAGCGATGAGCAGCTCGCGGACGATGACGCGCTTGCGGCGCTCGGGGTCGGTATTGGCCAGCGCGGTGAGAAAGAGCGGCACGTTGCCGAAGGGATCCATGATCAGGATGAAGATCATGGCTGACGAGACGATCAATTCCACATTCAGTCACTCTATCGACGCCCAAAGAGCCGAGCAAAGCTATCGCTGACACCGGAGAACGGGCGTAGATTCTGTGGTTGATGGCGAGGGACACGAGCAATGCTCTCGCAACACCATCATTCGGTGCGGCAGTCAACTCACATTGCAAATGCGTTCGCACCGGTGCGCCACACTGCGTGCGGTGTTCTGGCCAGGTTGCCGACGTCTCATGGGTCATTCCGCAGGTGAGTGCGGTAGCCGAGGTGAGTTCTGCTGTCTATCGTCCAGGCATTAGGCTGGATCGCGGCCCGGGCGCCCGCCTGGGCCGAACGACGAGCGGGAGCCAGAATGCAGCAAAGTGTGGTAGCCATCGGGAATTTCGATGGTGTGCATACCGGACATCAAAAGCTTCTGGAGACCGCTCGGCGCCACGCCCGCGAGCTGGGCACCGAGCGCGAGCCGCTGCCGGTGATCGTGGTGACGTTCTGGCCTCATCCGCTCCGCGTGCTGACTCCGGGGAAGGCGCCGAAGCTGCTGACCCCACTCGCGGATCGGATCAACCTGTTGCGCAACTACGGCGCCGACGAGGTACGGGTGGTGCAATTCAACCGGGATGTGGCCTCGTGGTCGCCAGAGAGATTTGTCGATACGATCCTTGGCCCACTGAACCCGGCGGTCGTCGTGGTCGGCAAGAACTTCACCTTCGGTGCCCGCGCCGCCGGCACGCCCGAAATGATGCGTGAGATCGCGGGCGACCGCTTCGATGTGGACGTCATTCATTTGGTCGGCGTCGACTCGGAGCGAACCTGCTCGTCGTTCGTGCGTCAGGCATTGGCGGACGGCAGAGTCGACGTCGCGGCGCGGCATCTCGGTCGTCTCTTCCGGGTGAGCGGGGTTGTGGTCGTGGGGGATCAGCGCGGCCGGGAGCTCGGATTCCCGACCGCGAACCTTCCGATCGCTGCCGACCTGGCGACCCCTGCGGACGGCGTCTATGCGGGCTGGTTGCGCAGGCTCGATGAGCCGTCGGCATTGCGTCTGCCGGCGGCCATCAGCGTCGGCACGAATCCCACCTTTGACGGGCTGGAGCGCAGGGTCGAATCATATGTGCTCGACCGCACCGATCTGGAGCTGTACGGCATCGAGATCAGTGTCGAGTTCGTGAAGCAGTTGCGTGGACAGGTGCGTTTCTTGTCGGTCGATGAGTTGATCGAGCAGATGAGCAAGGACGTCGCCGCCACCCGAAACATCCTCGGTGCCGACTAGCGCGTCCGCGCTCGTGATCCCCGGTGAGCCGCGACGGATTCGGATTCCTGAGACGGCCATGTTATCCTTGCCAGGTTGCCGTTAGATCGGCCGCGGATGTCCAAGAGCCCCCACTCGCAACCTGCATCGGGGGCGCCGCGCAACGAGCTGGAGAGGCTGACAGTGGACGCTGAGACCAAGAAGAAGATTATCGAAGAGTACGCGACCCACCCTGGTGATACGGGCTCTCCGGACGTTCAGATTGCGTTGCTATCCGCGCGTATCTCCCATCTGACCGAGCACCTCAAGGTCCACAAGGGTGATCACCACAGCCGCCGTGGCCTGATGCTGATGGTTGGTCAGCGTCGTCGGCTGCTGAATTACGTGGCCAAGGAAGATATCGACCATTACCGTGCACTCATTGCTCGTCTCGGCCTTCGCCGGTGACGCTGCGTTGACTTACGGGGAGGAGCCCACGTCGGCTGCTCCCCGTTTTGGCATGTTCAGCACGACACTTGTTCTTGGGTCGTCTGGGCATCATTGAACCTGGAGAAAACTTCATCACCGCTGTTTGCGAGTGTCGCAAGTGGCAATACGACGCGAGGACAACCAGCTGCAGGCCAAGGGTTGTTGGTCCTCGGTAGTGGTCATCGGGCAGCCGGATGGGTATCCCGATGACCTCGATCGAAGACCGGCATTTTATGACCCGGCTCCTGCGCCGGCACTCGTGTCTCTTCTGAGAAACGAGAGAGGATAAATATTCATGGAGGGTGAGAACCTCAAATTCGCTGAGGCGATCATCGACAACGGAACCTTCGGCAAGCATGTCGTCCGTTTCGAGGCCGGTGTTCTGGCTCAGCAGGCCGACGGCGCTGCCGCCGTCTATCTCGACGGCGACACTATGTTGCTGTCTGCGACCGCCGCGCAGAAGACCCCGCGCGAGTCGATCGACTTCTTCCCGCTGACGGTCGACGTCGAAGAGAAGATGTATGCGGTCGGACGCATCCCCGGTTCGTTCTTCCGCCGCGAGGGACGCCCCAGCGAGAACGCGATTCTGGCCTGCCGCCTGATCGATCGTCCGCTGCGCCCGGCGTTCGTCAAGGGTTTGCGCAACGAGGTGCAGGTTGTGGTGACCGTGCTGGCGCTCAACCCGCAGGTCGAGTACGACGTAGTGGCGATCAACGCCGCGTCCATGTCGACTCAGATCGCCGGGCTCCCGTTCCACGGCCCCATCGGAGGCGTGCGTGTCGCGCTGATCGGCGACCAGTGGGTGTGCTTCCCGACGTTTGAGCAGGAGCAGAGCGCCACTTTCTCGATGGTGGTTGCCGGCCGGGTGCTCGCTGACGGCGACGTGGCCATCATGATGGTTGAGGCCGGAGGTACCGAGGCCACCTGGAATCTGGTGCGTTCGGGCAAGACCGCCCCGACCGAAGACGTCGTGGCCACTGGCCTCGAGGCCGCCAAGCCGTTCATCAAGGCGCTGTGCGATGCGCAGGTCGAGTTGGCCCAGCAGATCAGCAAGGAGACCTACCCCTACCCGGTCTTCAAGGAATACGAGGACGACGTCTACGCGAAGGTCTCGGAGCTGGGCCTGTCGGAACTCGATCGCATCGAGCAGATCGCCGACAAGCTGGACCGCCAGGAGGCGGAGAAGAATCTCAAGCATTCGATTCTCGACCAGTTGGGAGCCGATGCGGCGTTCGACGGACGCGAGGGTGAGATCTCGGGTGCGTTCAAGGCCCTGCAGAAGAAGGTCGTCCGTGGCCGGGTGCTGCGCGACGGCAAGCGCATCGACGGCCGTGGCCCCAAGGACATCCGTCCGCTGTCGGCCGAGGTCGGCATCGTGCCCCGGGTGCACGGCAGTTCGCTGTTCCAGCGCGGCGAGACCCAGGTGATGGGCATCACCACGCTGAACATGCTCGACATGGAGCAGAAGCTCGACACCTTGAGCGCCGTCACCTCGAAGCGCTACATGCACCAGTACGAGATGCCGCCGTACTCCACCGGTGAGACCGGCAGGGTCGGTTCACCGAAGCGCCGCGAGGTCGGCCACGGTGCGCTGGCCGAGCGGGCCATCGTCCCGGTGCTGCCCAGCCGCGAAGAGTTCCCCTACGCCATCCGCGAGGTTTCGGAGGCCATCGGCTCGAACGGCTCTACCTCGATGGGCTCGGTCTGTGCGTCCACTCTGTCCCTGCTGAACGCCGGCGTGCCGCTGCGCGCACCGGTTGCCGGCATCGCCATGGGCCTGATGAGCGAGACCGACGATCAGGGCGAGACCAAGTACCTGGCGCTGACCGACATTCTGGGCGCCGAGGACGCGCTGGGTGACATGGACTTCAAGGTCGCCGGCACCAGCGAGTTCATCACCGCTCTGCAATTGGACACCAAGCTCGACGGCATTCCTTCCGACGTGCTGGCTCAGGCGCTGTTGCAGGCCAAGGATGCTCGCACCACGATTCTCGGTGTGATGAACGAGGCCATCGACACTCCCGATGAGATGAGCGAGAACGCCCCGCGCATCATCACCGTGCACATTCCGGTAGAGAAGATCGGCGAGGTGATCGGGCCCAAGGGCAAGGTCATCAACCAGATGCAGGACGATACCGGCGCCAACATCTCCATCGAGGAGGACGGCACGATCTACATCGGTGCCGCCGGTGGCGAGGCCGCCGAGATGGCGCGTCAGATGATCAATGCGATCGCCAACCCGACCATGCCGGAGAAGGGCGAACGCTACCTCGGTACCGTCGTCAAGCTGACAAGCTTCGGCGCGTTCGTGTCGTTGCTGCCCGGCAAGGATGGCCTGCTGCACATCTCCAAGATGCGGGTGCTGAACGGTGGACAGCGCGTCGAGAGCGTCGATGACGTGGTGAGCGTCGGCCAGAAGATCCAGGTCGAGATCAGCGACATCGATGACCGCGGCAAGCTGTCGCTCGTCCCGGTGATCGAAGAATCCGAGGACAAGTCCGAAGAGAAGTAACTCTTCGTAGCTTGAAGGGGAGGCCTCGCGAGCATTGCGCTTGCGGGGCCTCCCTTTTTGCCTAATGCCAGTCGTCGCTACCAAGGCCATCGGTCGTCGCGGGTTACACCGCGCAGCTGCCACCCGAACCGGTCAGGCCCGCCTTCGGTTCGGTCATCTCCGCAGATGCAGCATTGGGCCTCCGGAGATGGTCAGAGCTACCGGGATAGTCTGGTGTTCTACGGATACGAGAGGTGGGCAACAGATGATCAAGGTGGCGGTCTTCGGATCCAAAGGACGCATGGGGCAGGAGATCTGCAAGGCTGTCGATGAGACATCCGACACGCAACTGATCGCCGCCGTTGATGCGGGCGAGGACCGCAGCGATGTCGAGACGGCTGACGTGGTCATCGATTTCACCCACCCGGATGCGGTGATGGACAACATCAAATGGTGCATTGATCACGGCATCAACGCGGTGGTCGGCACCACCGGTTTCACCCCAGCGAAGTACGACGAGGTACGCGGCTGGCTTGCCGCCAAGCCGACGGCCAACGTGCTGATTGCGTCCAATTTCTCGATCGCTGCCGTGCTGCTGATGCACTTCGCCGCAAAGGCCGCGCCCTTCTTCGAATCGGTCGAGGTCGTCGAGCTTCACCACCCGGGCAAGGCGGACGCACCATCGGGCACGGCCATCACCACCGCGAATAAGGTCGCTGAGGCGCGCGCCGACGCAGACTGTGCGCCGATGCCCGACGCGACCATCAAGGAGATGGATGGTGCTCGGGGCACGGTGGTCGACGGCGTCCATGTGCATTCGGTGCGGCTACAAGGCTTGTTCGCGCACGAAGAGGTCGTCTTCGGCAATCCAGGTGAGATGCTGACCATTCGTGATGACTCCTTCCAGCGCAACAGCTACATGCCGGGCATCTTGACCGCAGTACGCGCTGTAGCTGATCGTCCGGGGTTGACCATCGGTATCGAAGACCTGCTCGGCATCGCCTGAGGAGAATACGTGCGCAAGAAGACGTTGATGATCATCGCCGTGGTGGCGGTGCTCGTGATCTCGGCGGTCGGCGTCGACAACCAGATGCGCGGATTTTCGCAGAACCACATGGCGCAGGCCATCGAGGAACGGTATGGCGGCCAGGCCGAGGTCAAGTTGGGCGGATGGCCTTTCATGCTGATCACCCTCACGCATCGGCTGGCGGATGCGCAGCTGAATCTTCAGGGGATCGAGGTGGCCGATGAAGACAGGAAGGCCACCATCGACAGCGTTCAGATTGATGCCGCCGGCGTGCAACCATTCGATGACTTGGAGAACGCGACGGTCGAGCAGCTGGATGCAACCGCCTCCATCAACTGGAATCAACTCAGTGTGCTGCTCGGATTTCCGGTCAACTATGTGGACGGCAACAGGATTTCGGTCGGCACCTCGGTGGAGGTCGGGGGACGAGTCGTTCCGATCCAACTTGAGGCAGATCTTGCCCTGGAGCAGGACGGCACGCTGGAGCTGAACGATCCGGGTTTGGCAGTCGCGGACACGGACGTTCCGTTGCCCGAAAGCGTGCTTCAGCTAGCCCTCGACCAAGTGAGTCCTGATCTGAAGCTTCCCAATCCTGGCGGTATCAGCTATCAGAGCCTTGCGATCGGCGCAGATGCGGCGACGATCACGGTCACCGGCCAGAATGTCGCCCTGTCCGAATTCCAGTAGCAGCCCGAATCCCTCGGCTTTCGGCTACGGCAAATTTCGACCATTTTGACGCAGACTGCCTCTGGCTCATGCAATGGGAGAATCCGAGACAGTATCGATGCAGAGTGGGTTCGCGATGCTGCGAGAGATGGCGGCTGGCTCAATCCACCAAGGCGGTATGCAGCCGGACCAGTTTGACGCGCAGGTGATCGTCCTCATCGCCGACCTCTTGGTGAGCACCATCGGGCGCCCAACCGGACGCGTCGAGCAGAGCGCGGGTCTGGTCGTCGTCCGAGGTCACCCACCAGGTGGCGCGTTCGAAGCCGTCGGCGCGCAGCGTGTCGGCGACCGCATGCATGAGGCGGTCCTCGTGGCCTGATCCCATCGCGGCAGGGTGCACGCAGAACTCGGCCACCAGCGCGTCGGTCGGCTCGGCATCGGGGTCATCGCTCGGCCCGACGGCAGCGAAGCCGACGACGTGATTCAGTTGATCGACGGCAACGAGAACCCGGTAGGTCGCCAGCGGCGGACGCACGATCGCGTCGTGCCAAGCCTGCACCATCTCGTCGTGGTCCAGTTGTTTTGCCACGTCGGCCAGTCTCGGCCAGGTGGCAAGCCGTGCCTGCTGCACATCGACGATATCGATCGCTTCAGCGGGCATTGCCAATCGGACGCTATCGGGATGCAATTCGTTGGTCACTGCGCCAGTTTAGGTTTCGAGCCAGAAATGTCAGGCCCGGCTCGCATAAGTCTTCTCGAAACCGCAGCTATTGCAACGGAGAGTCGGAATCTCGGATGCCGATTGGGGGCACACGCACCTCAAGCAGAGGACTCCGACTGTTGCGGCCGATCAGACTGAACCGGGTCGCACCGGAACCACCGCCGGACCCGACGCCCGGGGCAGTACCTCGACATGGGCGTTATACGTACGATCCAGACGCACAGGTTGCAGCACATCGGCCGGCGGGCCGGCCTGAACGAGGCGTCCGTGCTCCAATAGGAGCAAGTGGTCAGAATATTGCGCGGCCAAGGTGAGATCGTGCATGGCGGCCAAGACCGTGATGCCGAGTTCACGGCGCAATTGATCGACGAGTTCCAGAACCGATTGCTGGTGCCCGATGTCGAGTGCACTGGTGGGCTCGTCCAATAGCAGGATCCGGGGTTGCTGGCACAATGCGCGAGCCAGGATCACCCGCTGCAACTCGCCGCCCGACAGCTGGCCGGCCAAACGGTCCTCGAAGGGCCCCAACCCCAGGCGCGCGATCTCGCAGTCGACCGCGTCCCGGTCGGCGGCAGATTCGGTCGCAAAGCGCCCGAGATAAGGGGTGCGGCCCAGAGCGATCAATTCGCGTACCGTCATACCGGCCGGTATGGCCGGCTGTTGCGGCATCAGCGCAACCAACTGGGCATACTGCTTACGTGACAGGCTGCGGGCGTCGCGTCCGTCGATCCAGATGTCGCCGGACGACGGGATCAACCCGGCCGCCGCATGCAGGAACGATGTCTTTCCCGCGCCGTTGGGCCCGACCAAGGCCAGCCATTGCCCCTTCTCGACGCTGACGCTCAGGTCGATGACGACATGGTTGTCACCACGGGTCACATTGAAGTAGCGGCACTCAAGGATGTTCATGAACTCACCCGGCCTCTGCGCAGGACGACGAGGAAGAACGGTGCGCCAACGATCGCGGTGACCACACCGATCGGCAATTCGGCGGGTGCCATCAGGCTTCGCGCCGCCACGTCTGTCAGGACGAGAAATGCCGCGCCGAAAATCATCGACAGTGGCAGCAGAATGCGGTGTGAGGCGCCGAAGATGAGCCGCACGGCGTGCGGGACGATGATGCCGACGAAGCCGATCAACCCGCTCACCGAGACCGCCGCCGTGGTCCCCAAGGTGGAAGTGAGCACGAGAATCAGCCGCACCCGTGCCGGATCGATACCAAGGCTCGCGGTCTCCACATCACCCACGGCCAACACATCGAGCGTGCGGCGATACAGCAGGAGCACAACCCAGCTGAACAGGACATACGGCAGGATCATCCAGATGTCGCTCCAGCCGTTGGTCGACAGCCTCCCCAGCAGCCAGGAGTAGACGGCCTGCAGCGAGTCGTCGAAACGCTGCTGAACAAAGGTCTGGATGGCGCTGAAGAACGCGGCGACCGCGACTCCCGCCAGCACGATGACGGTCGAACTATGGCCGCCTCCTACGGTGCTGCCCAGCGCATAGGTCGCGCCGACCGCCAGTAGGCCGCCGAGGAAGGCAAAAACCGGGACGCCGACGTTGCCGATGCTGCCGCCTTGGGTGAGGGCGATGGTGGCGCCGAGCCCCGCCCCGGCAGATACCCCGAGCAGGTAGGGGTCGGCCAATGGGTTACGGAAAACCCCTTGGTAGGACGCGCCGGAGATCGCCAAAGTTGCGCCCACGAGCGCACCGAGGGTGACGCGGGGCAGCCTGATCTGCCACAGGATCGCTCGTTGCTGCGAAGTCAGCCCCGAGTCGACCTGGACGAACGGCAGCGCGTCCACCAGTTCGAGGAGCACACTGCGGGCCGTCAAACCTGCCGGACCCACCATGGCTCCGACCAACAACGCGATCGCCAACACGGCTATCGCGATGAGCCAGCGCCCGAGCCGTCGGCCGCGTTTCCTCCTCGCCCGGGGGGCGGGAGAGGAAGCAGCGGACGGCCGGACGCTGGTTACCGGCGCGGTGGCGGATGCGGTCATGCCTTATCGGGGTTCAGCTCCGCGACGTACTCTCCGACTGCTTCGACGTAGTCGACGATGCGTGGGCCCCAGCGGCTCGCAATGTCGGCGTCGACGACGAAGACATGGTCGTCCTGAACGGCGCTCACCTCACTCCAACCGGCGCGTCCGGCCACCTGGTCGGCGGTCACGCCGCAGCATTGCGCGTCGGCGAGGAAGATCGCGTCAGGGTTGGCCTGGACGACGTACTCCTCCGACAGCTGCGGATAGTCATCGCCATCGGACGCGTCCGCAATGCTCTGCAGACCGAACAGGCCGTAGATCTCGCCGAGGAAGGTGTTGCTGGAAACCGTGAAAAGCGTGGGATCCAATTCATGGAAATAGGTCGCATCGGTCACATCGGGTGCGGCGGCCACCGCGGCCTCGATCTTTGAACGCATGTCTTCGACCAGTGAATCGGCAGCCTCATCGTTGCCGGTTGCCTGACCCAGCCGATCGATCTCGTCGTAGGCCTCATCAAGGTTGGTGGCCGAGGGAAGCACGAGTGTCGGGACGCCGGCGTTCTCCAGGCTGGCAGTGGTGTCGGGATCATCGCTGGAGGTCACAACGAGGTCGGGGGAGTAGTTGAGGATGGCCTCGACATTGGGCTGGTAACCGGAAAGGTCGGTGACCGGAGCCTCTTCGGGGTAGTTCGACTGATCGTCGACGGCGACAACCTGCTCGCCGGCTCCGATGGCGAACAGCGATTCGGTAGCGGTCGGGCTCAACGAAACGATGGCTTCCGGCTGCGAATCGATGGTGACCGTGGTGGTGGAATCAGAGGTCCCACTGGTGACGGTGACCGGGAAGCCTCCGGCGGCATCCGAGGAGCCGCTGGCAGATGTCGCATCGGTCGGTGCGCCACATGCGGCCAACGCCACCGTCAATAGCAGCGCGCCGGCAGCGGCGAGCGGCGATCGTGCAGATGAAGTGCGGAACAAAACAATCCTCCGGTATCTCTCGGAGGACGAAGCAGCCGGGCGAGTGGGCAGACAAGCCCTGACGCACGAACCATCCTTCGTCCGAGGAACAGAACGTGGTCGTGGACAGATGTCCTGGCTCGTCCGAAAGAATCGGCTTCACAGTTGCGGCACAGCACCGGGCTCTCACCGGATTTCACTGCAACCCACGACACTCCCGCCGATGCGAGAGCAACACAGAGTCTATAACAGCCGACCCCTGATGTCCGGGAAAGAGTCTGCTGTCGACGCCTGCTGCCGACGCCGACGATGAACAGCGCCAGTGCCTGAACAGCCATCTGGCAACCGGATCGGTCCCTTGGGCGCAGGTAAGGCGCGAATAGGACGGCACCGGTGGCTTCGGCCATGCTCGTACGCGGTGAGCGGAAACCGGCGGCTACCGGTCCTCGACGGTGGCCAAATATCCGCTGATCATTCCCACATAGTCGACTACTCGCGGGCCCCACCGGTTCGCGATGTCGGTGTCTGCGGTGAAAACCTGGTTTTTCTGAATCGCTTGCAGGCCTTCCCAACCCGGACGCTCGGCCAGTTTGCCGGCGGTCACGTCGCAGCAACCCGCGTCGGCGAGGAAGATGACATCGGGATCGGTTTCGATGATGTATTCATCAGACAGCTGGGGCCGGTCTCCCGGCTGGCCGGAATCATCTGCGATATTGGTGATGCCGAACAGGCCGTAGAGCCGGCCGAGAAAGGTCTGCGTGGAGGTGGTGGTCAGATCCGGGTCGAGCTCGAGAAAATAGCTGGTTCCGTCGAGGTCGGGAGAAGTCTCCAGGTAAGAGGTGATGGCGGACTTCATGGTGGAGATCAGACCGGACGCCGAACGGTGCCGGCCGGTGGCCCAGCCGAGCCGTTCGATCTGGTCATAGACATCGGAAAGCTCCTCGGCCGGCGGCAACACCAAAGTCGGGACGCCTTCGTGGGCAAGTTCAGCGATGACCTCGGAATCCTCCTGCGCCATCACGACCAGATCAGGTCGATAGCTCGCGATCGCCTGAGCATCAGGCTGGGCGCCCGACAGCCCGGTGATCGGAACGCCATCGGGATAATCGGACTGGCTGTCAACGGCGACAACCTCGTCCTCCGCGCCGATCGCGAACAGCGTCTCGGTGGCGCTGGGGCTCAACGAGACGATGCGGGTGGGCCGCGATTCGATCGTCACGGTTGTTACCGAATCGGAGCCACCGGTCATTACCGCGATGGGGAAGCCCCGTGCCGCGCTGGCCGATGCCGACGCCGCGTCGCTCGGCGAGCCGCATGCGGCCAACATCACGCTCAGCACGATGAGACCGATGATGGCGCTGACAGATCGGGTAGAAATTGAGTGCAACACAAAGAATCCTTTGGCCCGGGCCCGATGGACACACTATCAGCGTAGGCGCGGATGAACCCTGAAAGCTGCTGGGTGCAGCAGACCCGGGCGGCATGATTCCCGTCTCCGGTCGGCACCCTCGATCACTTCAAACACACTCGTCGACAATCTCAGTCGGCCCGAACGGGCAAGGAAGAATGCCCATATCTTTCGGCCCGGTCACTGTGTTTGGTCGCTCGCAGTACACACACGTCGGTGTACTGGCTGGAACCGATCTATCGCAGCGGAATCGGTTGGCACTGAGTCCGGCCACCGAGGCGCCGGGATAAGGCGCACGAAGACGAATACGGTTAGGATAATCACGATATGAGTGCTCTTCAGATGCCGCCCAGGCTTGCCCCCGACACGTTACGAATCATCCCCCTCGGCGGGCTCGGTGATATCGGCCGCAACATGACCGCCTTCGAGATCAACGGCAAGGTGCTGGTGGTCGACTGTGGCGTCCTGTTCCCCGAGGACGACCAGCCGGGCGTCGATCTGATCCTGCCCGGCCTGGATTATCTGGACGACCGGATGGACGACATCGTCGGGCTCGTGCTGACTCATGGCCATGAGGACCACATCGGCGGCGTGCCGTATCTGTTGCGCCGCCGCCAGGACATCCCGCTGTACGGCAGCAAGTTGACGCTGGCGTTTGTCGACGGCAAGCTGCGCGAGCATCGGCTGCGCGACACCGCGATGTATCACACGGTTGTCGAAGGCGAGACCGTGCAGCTGGACGAATTCGAGCTGGAGTTCTTCGCCGTCAACCACTCCATTCCGGACGCGTTAGCGGTCGCGATCAAGACCACCGCGGGCATCGTGCTGCACACCGGTGACTTCAAGATGGATCAGATTCCGTTGGATCACCGGATCACCGACCTGCGTGGATTCGCCCGGTTGTCGAACGATGAGCGCGGCGTCGATCTGCTGATGGCCGATTCGACGAACGCGGACGTCGCAGGCTTCACGCTTCCCGAAAAAGACATCGAGCCTGCCCTCGAACGGGTCTTCAACCAGGCCACCCAGAAACTTGTGGTGGCATGCTTCGCCTCGCACGTGCACCGGGTGCAGCAGATTCTCAATCTCGCCGTGCGGCATGGCCGCAAGGTCGTTTATGTCGGACGCTCAATGGTGCGCAATATGGGCACCGCGCAGGAACTCGGGTACCTCAAGGTGCCCGGCGGTACCTTGATCGAGTTGAACGACATCGAGCGCTATCCGGACGAAAAGGTTGTGATCATCTCGACCGGTTCGCAAGGCGAGCCGCTGTCCGCGCTGGCCCGGATGGCCAACCGTGAGCACCCCATCGTCCAGGTCGGTCAGGGTGACACCGTGCTGCTGGCGTCCTCGCTGATTCCGGGCAACGAGAATTCGGTTTACCGCGTGATCAACGGACTGACCAGGCTCGGGGTCACGGTCGTGCACAAGGGGAACGCGCTCGTGCACACCTCGGGGCACGCCAGTGCGGGGGAGTTGCTCTACACCTACAACGTGGTCAGGCCGCGCAACGCGCTGCCGGTTCACGGCGAGGCCAGGCATCTCGTGGCGAACGCGAAGCTCGCCCAGCAGACCGGAATCCCGGCCGACCACACGATCGTGGCCGAAGACGGCGATGTCATCGATCTGGCGAAGGGCGTGGCCAAGCGCACCGGACGAGTGGACGCGTCCTATATCTTTGTCGACGGCACGACCGTCGGCGACGTCACCGAGACCTCGCTCACCGATCGTCGGATTTTGGGCGAAGAAGGCTTCATCTCGGTGATTGTGGCCGTCGACCTGCGTTCCCAGACCATCGTCGCCGGGCCCGATATCAGCGCGCGGGGCTTCTTGGAGGACGCATCGATCTTCGACTCGGTCACCGAGGAGATCAGACGTGCCCTGGAGCAGGGGCTGGCCGATGGGGTCGACGACCCGCACCGATTGCAGCAAAGCGTTCGCCGTGTGATCGGACGCTGGGTCTCGCGCACCTACCGCAGCCGTCCCATGATCGTTCCCGTGGTCATCGCCGTCTGAGGATATCCGGGGAATCAGTCGTTGGGTGCTGCTTCGGCGATCGGATGCCTTGGCTTCGACCATGATCGCGTGCAACAGCGAGGAATAGAGATCGCCGCTCGACGTGTCGATTCTTCATCATGGCGCAGGGTGCCCTGGTCTTGGGCTGAATCGTGAATTATGACCGCATCGGTTCTCGGCAGGGAGTATACGCCGAGAAATGCCCGCCCGAGCGGCGAACTCGGACGGGCACCTCCCGTTCCTTGATGACTGCGGATCAGTTGCCGTTGCTGATCAGACGAGTCCCGTCAGGTAGTAGAAACCGATGGTGACGAAGGCAGTGAGGCACTTCAGCAAGGTGATGGCGAAGATGTCTTTGTACGACTGCCGGTGAGTCAATCCGGTGACGGCGAGCACGGTGATGATGGCGCCGTTGTGAGGCAAAGTATCCATGCCGCCCGCGGCCATGGAGGCAATGCGGTGCATGACGTCCAGCGGGATCCCGGAGTCGTTGGCCATGTCGATGAAGTGATCGCCCATCGCGCCGAGGGCCATGCTCAATCCACCCGATGCCGATCCGGTGACGCCGGCCAGCACGTTGACCGTGACTGCTTCGCTCAACAGCGGATTCGGGATCGACAGCAACGCGTCCGCGGCCACTTTGAAGCCGGGAAGCGAGGCTATGACGCCCGCGAAGCCGAACTCGGATGCCGTATTCAAGTTGGCGAGCAGAGACCCTGCGATGGCGTCCTTACTGCTCGGGATGAATGATGCGGTGACCTGCTTGCGTCCGATGATGAAGATCGTCACGATGCCGAGAACCAAGCCGATGATCAATGCCCAGGTAGCCACCGCGCCGGAGATGGTCACCGAGGTGATCAGACTTTCCGGATCAGCGTTCTTGGCCGGGACGGAGGTGTTCTGAAACTCCACGACATCGGGGAAGAGGCTCGGCAGCGTCTTGGTGAAGACGAGATTGGCGACCCAGACCAGGACCAGCGGGAGGGCGGCTATCAGTGGGTGAACAAGTTTGTCGGTGGTGGTGGCGATGACCGGCTCATTGAGGTGCCCAGAGCCGTAGCCTTCTCCGGCGGCCTTGGCGGTGCGGCGCCGCCATTCGAGGTACAGCATTCCGACGACGAAGACGAACAGCGAACCGAAGATGCCGAGGATCGGAGCCGAGAATGCGGTCGTCCCGAAGAAGGTGGTGGGGATGATGTTCTGGATCTGCGGGGTGCCCGGCAGGGCGTCCATGGTGAAGGCGAAGACACCCAGACCGATGGTCGCCGGGATCAGCCGCTTGGGGATATCCGACTCCTTGAACATTTCGGCAGCGAAGGGATAGACGGCGAAGACGGCGACGAACATCGACACGCCACCATAGGTGAGGATGGCGCCCACCAGGACGATCGCCATGATCGTGAACTTCTCGCCGACGACCCTGACGACCGCCGAAGCGATCGATTTGGCGAATCCGGAGATCTCCATCATCTTCCCGAACAATGCGCCGAGCATGAAAATCGGGAAATAGTTTTGGACGAAGAATGCCATCCGGACCATGAAAAGGTTCGTGTAGACCGGAAGCACTTTGGTTGGTTCGGTCAGGACGACCGCGAGTAAGGCAGCTATGGGCGCCATCAAGATGACGCTATGGCCCCGGTAAGCCATGACGATCAGAAAAGCCAGGGCTCCAAGAATGACTGCGAGATGGACGAGATCCATGGTTTCTAATTTCCTCTGACTGCAATGTCTTTGGTTTGCCGGTGCATAGTACGGGCTCCCTTTCTGGTTGCATTGGCGGAGCACGGGCATACGGATATCGTTTCGTTGGTTCCGAATGCCTCACTCAAGTCGGCCGGCTCCTTTGACCGTGCTGCTGTAGTGAGTGCTCCGCGACGACGTCTGGCGTGGTCGTGCATGCCGATCGTGCAACGCTGGTTCCTGATTTGTCAAGAGAAAGAACGGCAAGCCAGAATCAGGCTGACAAAAAGCTGTAGAGATAGTTACAAAATGCTTGTGCGTCTTGTCCGGATGGACAACAATTGACACCGGACCGTTGGGTTCAACGACATGGGAGTCGAAATGAACGAATCACGTTTGGAACAGGTGCTGGTGCGGTTGGGCAGCGATCTGCCGATTCTGTCGAAGAGGGTCACTGACGTGGTCCGCGAGGGACGTGAGCCGGATGGCGAGGCCGGCGACGAGGCACTGTTCGTGAGCGTTCATCGCACCTTGGTCATGGTCTTTCGGGCGCTTCGGCAAGGACATTCCTATCTCGACGCCGAAGGCTTGGACTTGGTTTCGCAGATCATTCAGCAGCGATACCGCGACGCAGTGCCGACCGAGGACGCGGTGCGCGAGTTCGCACAGTGTGTGGGGCATGTCAACCAGCATTTCCTCCGGGTGTGCGCGGATCTCGGCGCAGATGGTGATGACGCGATGCACGGCTCGGACTGCCTGTGGCGCCTGGGTGACGCGATATCGGAACGCGTGGTGAAGCTGTACGACGACCTCAATCGCCAGCAGGCGCAGCTCGACACGCAGCAACGAACATTGCTGGTACGTCGGCTGGTCACCGGAAGAGCCGCTCCGAGCGAGTTGCGGTCGTTGCCGCTCGATGTGGACGCCGATTACGCGGCGATAAGGGTGCTGGCCAGGCCCGGGGCGTCGCTGAGCGTGCAGAACCTGGAGTCTTCAGGAGGCATGCCGATGCGCCGGGGCTTCTTGGCGGCTGTGAACGGTGAATGTATCGGGGTGGTGGCGAAAGCCCCTCAGGTCGGTGATGGGGCCGTGGCGGGGATGGGGCCGCTGCGGCCGCTGTCGGATGTCGCGCAGTCGTTCACGATTGCCGATCGCGTGGCCCATTTGGCGTCATACCGCGGCCTGGCAGGAGTGCACACCCTCGGCGAACTGGGGTGGCAGGTCGCGGCGGTGGCGCAGCCCGAAGTCAACCGGACGTTGCGGCATCGCTTCCTCGATCCGCTGCGTGGGCGGGGAGCCTTCGGCGCCGACCTCGAGGTGACGGTTCGCAACTACCTCGCACATCACTGCAACTACACCGATGCCGCTCGCGAACTCAACCTGCATGTCAACACCCTGCGCTATCGGCTGCGTCGATTCAGCGACATCACGAACGCCGATCTGGATGACCCGGTAGATCTCGTCAATGTGGTGTGGGCCTTCGAACTGGGTGACATGCCCGTCTGGCAGCCGTGCTTGCAACGAGGCTCGGGGTCGGCTCGCCAATACGAAGAATCCGCCGAGTTGCGGACCGCGCCGGTCGAGGCATTCGCGGCCGCCCGAAGTATGTCAGCCCTAAGTGTGTAATTGTAAAATTGACAGCTGTCGCGGCAGCCATGTTGGTGGATCCTCCGTAGCGTCCCGAGGACATCAGGAATAGATTTGTCCTAACAACGAGATGAGCGGTCATCGATAGACCCTTCCCATTGCCCCTGTAGCGCAGTGGCTTGTCGGGACGATGCTGTGGACCAACGTCAGTAAACGATTGGTCTGCACATAGGAGAGCGTTTATCGAGGCCCAAGGAAAGGCAGTCGAAGGGCGCTTCAATGCAGAAGTTATGCCAGCACGCCCATTGTGGGGCGTCAACGGAGATATCAGGATGACTACAAATAAGAGCTCGAAATTCATGTCGCTAGAGGAATCCATTCAGCTGATTCCCGATGGCTCGACCATCGCAATGAGCGGATTCGTCACCTGCTCTAATCCCGACTATCTGGGCGCGGGAATTGAGCAGGCTTTCTTGCGTGATGGCCACCCGCGTGATTTGACACTGGTGCATACGGCCGGAATCGGCGATGGTCAGGGCCGCGGCGCCGACCGGTTCGCCCATGAAGGAATGCTCAGGCGCGCTATCGCAGGCCACTATAACTTCGCACCCAGCCTGCAGAAGCTCATCATCGACAACAAGGTGCAGGCCTACAACCTGCCGCAAGGCGTCGTCTCCGAGATCATTCGCGATACTGCCGGCGGACGTCCTGGTACGGTCAGCAAGATCGGGCTCGGAACCTTCGTCGACCCTCGTAACGAAGGCGGGCGCATGAATGCCGCCACCACTGACGACCTGGTCGAGGTACAGCAGATCTTTGGCGAAGACTGGCTGTTCTACCACCGCGTTCCGATCGACGTGGCGCTGATCAAGGCGACATACGCGGACGAGGACGGCAACATCAGCGGTGAGCATCTGCCGGTGTGGAGCTCGGTGACCACGATGGCGCAGGCTGCGTACAACAACGGCGGGAAGGTGATCGTCCAGGTCGATGCGCTCGTCGGCAACGGCACACTCGACCCACGCATGGTGAAGATCCCCGGATTCATGGTTGCGGCGGTCGTCGTGGCACCGCCCGAGGAGCAATTCAGTACGGCTCTCGACAGCTGGGAGCCGGCGTTTTGTGGCGAGACGCGGGTCCCGCTGAGTTCCATCGGACAGCTCCCGTTGAACCAGCGCAAGGTCATTGCGCGCCGCGCCTATCAAGAACTCGGTTCCGAAGGTGGCGTCATCAATCTGGGAATCGGAATGCCCGAAGGCGTCGCTTCGGTGGCCGTCGAGGAAGGCACGATCTCTTCGCTGCATCTGACCGTCGAATCGGGCATCAGCGGCGGTATCCCGGAAAGCGGGCTGCGGTTCGGCGCTGCACTCAACCCCGACATGATCATCGACGAGGCCACCCAGTTCGACTTCTACGACGGCGGCGGTCTGGACGCGACATTCATCGGGTTGGCCCAGATGGACAAGGACGGCAATATCAACGTCAGCCGGTTCGGGCCACAGATCGCCGGCTGCGGAGGCGCCATCAACATCACGCAGACGGCCAAGCGCGTGGTCTTCTGCGGCACCTTCACGGTGAAGGGGCTCAAGGTCGAGGTGGCGGCCGGCAAGCTGAAGATCATCCACGAGGGCACCGCGCAGAAGCTGCTTGACCAGGTCGAACAGGTCACCTTCTCGGGCACGTATGCGCGGGAGACCGGTCAGCGCGTGATGTACATCACCGAACGCGCTGTCTTCGAGATGCTGCCCGAGGGTCTGACCTTGATCGAGATAGCACCGGGTGTCGACCTCGAACGTGACGTTATCGCCCAGATGGGGTTCCGGCCGCGCATCGCCGAAGACCTACGGGTGATGGACGCCCGGATATTTGCCGACGGACCCATGCAGAGCACTCCTGCTCCGGCCGAACTGGACCGCTACGTGCAGCCCGAGTCCGAAGAAGCACTGGTTTAGGAAAGGGAATCAAAAGATGAGCTTTACCATCAACGACCTGACCATCGGACAATCCGCGAGTTTCACCAAGACGGTGAGTGAAACCGACGTCTACCTGTTCGCAGGCATCAGCGGCGATCTCAACCCGGCTCATGTGAATCAGGTCGCGTCCGAGCAGACCCAATTCAAGGGACGCATCGCGCACGGCATCTTGGGGGCCGCCTTCATCTCGACTGTGGTCGGCATGTACCTGCCGGGACCCGGCACGATCTACATCGGCCAGGAGTTGCGCTTCCGTCGTCCGATTCATATCGGTGACACGGTGACCGCGACCGGCACCGTGACCGAGATCAACGTCGAGAAAAACCGGGCCAAGCTCGAGACCACGATCACCAACCAAGACGGCGTCGTCGTCACGACCGGTGTCGCCACAGTGATGCCGCCGACCGCCGAGTAGGCCACCACACAACAATCCGGACTTGCCGGTCGACGGGTCATTCGCGGCCGGCGAATCCGCAGGAACACATACCTATTTATCCCACGGAATATTTCCCAACCGCACAAAAGGAAGACAGTGATGTTTGAACTGACAGAAGATCAGCAACTGCTGAAGCAAAACGTTCGCGAGTTCATGGAGAAGAATGTCGAGCCGACCGTCCTCGAGCGTGATGCCGCCCAGAAGTGGGATCGTTCGCTCTACGATCAGGCTGCCGAACTCGGCCTCACCGGCCTGTATCTGCCGGAAGAATACGGCGGCTCCGGGATCGACTTCCTGAGCTACATCATGGCGGTCGAGGAGATCTCCCGCGTGGACGACGGCCTGGGCATCGCGCTTTCGGCTTCGGTCTCGCTGTGCTCGAACCCGATCAACGACTTCGGCACCCCCGAGCAGAAAGAGAAATACCTCACGCCGCTGGCCAAGGGCGAGCATCTCGGAGCGTTCGGCTTGACCGAGCCCAACGCCGGTTCGGACGCTGCCCGCCAGCAGAGCATCGCCCGCCTCGAAGGCGACCACTACGTGCTCAATGGTTCAAAGATCTTCATCACCAACGCCAGTTCCGCCGAGACCTACGTCGTGTTTGCGATGACCGATCCCTCGGCAGGCACCCGCGGCATCACCGGCTTCATCCTCGAGAAGGACATGCCGGGCTTCACCTTCGGCAAGAAGGAGAACAAACTGGGCATCCGCACCTCGCTGACCCGTGAGCTGCTCTTCCAGGACGTCAAAGTTCCGGTCGAGAACGTTCTCGGACAGGTGGGCAAGGGCTTCAAGGTCGCCATGGCGACCCTTGACGGCGGACGCATCGCCGTCGCCGCGCAGGCCGTCGGCATCGCTCAGGGTGCCTACGAGCACGCTCTGGCATACGCGAAGGAGCGCGTCCAGTTCAACGCCCCGATCGCCAAGAACCAGACAATCGGCTTCAAGCTGGCCGACATGGCGACCAAGATCGACGCTGCCCGCCTGCTGACCTACCGCGCCGCCTCGCTCAAGGACGCCGGCAAGCCGTTCAGCAAGGAAGCAGCCATGGCGAAGTACTACGCGTCCGACATTGCACTCGAGGTCACCGCGGACGCCATTCAGATCTACGGTGGCTACGGCTATTCCGAGGATTACCCGGTGGCCCGCTACTTCCGCAACGCCAAGATCACCCAGATCTACGAGGGCACGAACGAGATCCAGCGTGTCGTCGTTTCCGGCTCCATCCTTCGCTGAGGTTTATCAATGAAAATCGCAGTTATCTACAAGTGGGCGGCAAACCCGCAAGAGGCTTCGGTCGCCCCGAACGGAAAGATCGACTGGTCGCGCGCAACCTTTACGGTCAGTGAATACGATCATCCGGCCATCGAGTTGGGCCGCCGGTTGGCCGATGCCACCGGCGCGGAGTTGATCGGTATTTCGCTGGGCGACGAGGCAGCCGCGCCGATGGCCAAGAAGTCGGCGCTGTCGCGTGGTCTGGACGAGCTATACCTGATTCCCACTCCCGAGCAGGGTGCTGATTCGACCACTACCGGCCTCGAACTGGCGGCGGCCATACGGGCGATCGGCGACGTCGATCTGGTGCTGGCCGGAGACGCGTCCATCGATATCGGTGCTCAGCTGGTGCCTGCCGTGGTTGCCGGGGCTCTGGGATGGCCTGCCGTCGCGCAGGTGACCGAGGTTGCTTCCAGCGATGGTGGTTTCCAGGTGACCCGCAACTGGCAGGGTGGCACGCAGGAGCTTGCCTTCGATCAGGCGTGCGTGCTGTCGGTGGCCCCCGACGCGGTCAATGCTCGGGTGCCCGGCATGAAGGACATCCTGAAGGCCGGTAAGAAGCCGTCGGAGACCCTGGCACTCGATCAGCTGGACGCGAGGCTCGCACCTGCGACCACCTTGGTCAGCCGTTCGCAGCCGAAGCTCGCCGCCCGCAAGCACGAGATTCTGGACGGCGCCGACGCCGCGAATGCTGCCGGGACCGTTGTCGCAGGCCTGCGTGCCGTGGCCGCCATCTAAGTCTGACAAGGAATGACAATGACCAGTAACTGGATTGTGGTCGCCGGCGATGCTCGGGTGGCCAATCTGATCGAAACTGCGAAAACCCTCGATGGTGGTGTCGGTGCCGTCGTCGTCGGCCCGAAGGAGGTCGCCCAGCAGGTGGCCGATGGCGGAGTTGACCAGACGCTTTGGCTCGGCGACCCGGGCGAGGCGCCGCTGGAGGCATACGCCCAGGCGATCGCGAAGGTGATCGTCGAGCAGAGCCCGCACCTGGTGCTGGGTGCGGCCCGCGATGCTGAGCGCGCCGTGCTCGGCGCGGTGGCGGCGGGGTTGCCTGCTCCGCTGTTTGCGATGCCTAAGGAAATCACATCCGTTGACGGCAAGCTGGAGATCCGAAATCCGGCATTCGGCGGCATCGCCGAAGACGTCATCCAGGTCGATGGGCCTGCGGTGGCGATGCTGGACGGCGGACCTGCCCCCGAGGCCACCGGCTCGGGCACCGTGGACGAGCAAGCTGCGTCCGATGTCTTGGCGGTCAAGGTGACGCAGACAATTCGGCCGGAACGGGCACAGGTCGATCTGGGCCGTGCCGAGCGCATCGTCTCGGTCGGACGCGGACTTCGCAGCCAGGGCGATCTGAAGCTCGTCCAGCAGCTGGCCGACGCGCTGGACGCCGAGGTCGCCTGTTCACGACCGCTGGCCGAGGGACTCGGGTGGTTGAACGCTGATCGCTACATCGGCGTGACCGGCCAGCACGTGTCGCCGAAGCTGTATGTCGCGATCGGTATCTCCGGCCAGCTGCAACACGTGGTCGGGGCGCGAACGGCAGGAACGGTCGTCGTGATCAACAACGACGAGAACGCTCCCTACTTCTCGGAGGCCGACTACGGCATCGTCGGTGACCTGTACAACGTGATTCCGGCGCTGGTTTCGGCGCTCGGCTAGGAGCCTATATGAGTGAGGACTTCGAACCGGATTTCGACGTCATCGTCATCGGGGCGGGTATCGCCGGCTGCGTCATCGCTTACCAGCTCGCTCAGCAGGGCCACGAGGTGCTGCTGATCGAGCGCGGTGAACAGCCGGGTTCCAAGAACCTGTCCGGTGGGGTGCTGTATTGCCGGGTGATGGACAAGGTCTTCCCGGACTTCATCCACCAGGCGCCCGTCGAACGAGTAATAACGCAAAACCGCATTCAATTCATGAATGCCGGTTCGGTGTTCGGCATCGACTATGCCGATCAGCGTCTTGCCTCACCTGCGAACGCGGTGACCGTGCTGCGGGCAAAGCTGGACGGGTGGCTGGCCGAGCAGTGCGAAGCGGCGGGCGTGATCGTGATGCCGGGCGTGCGTGTCGACTCGTTGCTGACCACCGAAACAGGACGCGTGGTGGGCGTGAAGGCCGGCGACGACGAGTTGCATTGCCGGGTGGTTGTCGCCGCCGATGGCGTGAACTCCTTCATCGCTCGGTATGCGGGAATGCGCCCGAGACCTGCGGAGAACCAACTGGCGGTGGGCGTCAAGGCCGTTGTCAAGCTCGACTCCGACGTGATCGAGGACCGCTTCCAGTGCGCGCCCGGCGAGGGCGTGGCGTACGCGATCGTCGGCGACTGCACTCAGGGTGTGGGCGGTGGCGGCTTCTTGTACACCAACACCGACTCGATCTCGATCGGCGTCGTGCTACGGCTCGATTCGCTGACCGAATCGGGGTTGACGGCCTACGAGATCTTCGACCGCTACCTGGAGCACCCGTTCGTCGCTCCGCTCATTGAGGGCGGCGAGATCAGCGAATACGGCTGCCACCTGGTCGCTGAGGGCGGCTTGGACATGGTGGGTGAGATCGCTGCCGACGGCATCGTCATCGTCGGCGAGGCGGCAGGACTCACGCTCAACACAGGGCTGACGGTTCGGGGCATGGATCTGGCTGCAGGTTCCGCAATCGCGGCGGCCGCGGCCATCGACGAGGCAATCAAGGCGGGCGAAACCTCGAAGACCGGACTGGCGGGCTACGGCAAGCGCCTGTTCGAGAGCTTCGCGGGCCAAGACATGGAAACTTACGAGAAGGCTCCGGAGTTCTTGGAGACCGACCGGATGTATGGCGAATACGGCCGGTTGCTGGCCGATGTGCTGTATGGCGTCTTCAACCATGATCTGACGCCCCGACGGCATCTGATGAAGGTTGCCACCGACACGTTGAAGCAATCCGATCTCAAGCTGACGCAACTCGGACGAGACGGTCTCAAGGGGGTGCGGGCACTGTGAAGATGCCACCAGTTCCGGAGCGACTGGCCAAGGTACGGTTCGTCACCGATGAGGAAGAGCCACACATCAAGGTCAACCAGGCCATCGCCAAAGCGACGGGCACGGGCAAGTTGCTCTGTGCGGTTTGCCCTGCGCAGGTCTACCAAGAAGAACCGGATGGGACGATATCCGTCGAGTACGCGGCGTGCCTCGAGTGCGGAACGTGTTTGGCTGTCGCGGCTCCCGGAAGCCTCGAATGGCACTATCCACGCGGCGGGTTCGGCGTCCAGTTCCGAGATGGTTAATTGATCTCTGCGGGTGAGTGTGAGGCAGACCACGCTCACCCGCAGAGTCACATTTCAAAGTTCTCGAGGGGATTCCCCGGCGCCACCCACGAGAACGATACCCAGCCCAGATGAGTGTGCCGGATTTCCCTGGCGACTCCAACGATGGAGCCGCCCACCAAGGAGGAAAAAATGTCCTACGTACAATACGAGCTGGCCGACGATCTTGTCGTCACGCTCACGATCGATCGGCAGGAGGCGCTCAATGCCCTGAACGAGCAGGTACTGCTCGATCTGGACGAGGCCCTCGACCGAGCGGTCGCCGATCATGCTCGTGCGGTGATCGTCACCGGCGCAGGTGACCGTTCGTTCGTCGCCGGTGCCGACGTGGTCAAGATGAGCACGATGACCTCGGCCGAGGCGTTGGCGTTCAGCGATATGGCCAACCGCATCTTCTTGAAGCTGGAGCGGTTGCCGATGCCGACCGTGGCCGCGGTGAACGGCTGGGCGCTGGGCGGTGGCTGTGAACTCTCCTGCGCCTGCGACATTCGGCTGGCGTCCGAGAAGGCCGCCTTCGGCCAGCCCGAGACCGGCCTCGGCATTCCTCCGGGCTTCGGCGGTACTCAGCGTTTGGTTCGCACCGTGACGCCGGGTGTGGCAAAGGAAATGATCTACACCACGCGCAAGGTGAAGGCGGACCGCGCGCTGGCCATCGGCCTGGTCAACGAGGTTCTGCCGCCCGAAGAGCTGATGGACGCTGCGCACAAGCTGGCGTCCGAGATCGCTGCTCAGGCGCCGATCGGCGTCCGCGCGGCGAAGCGTGCCCTGACGCTCGGTACCGGTACCGACATGGCGACAGCAGTGGCGATCGAAGCGGCGCAGTTCGCGTCCTGCTTCGGATCTGCCGATCAGCGTGAGGCCATGACGGCATTTGCGGAGAAGCGCAAGCATGCGCCATTCGAGGATCGCTGAGTAATCAGGGCCCACCGAGGGCGTGACAGATGCGTGGCCGTGTCAATCGTGCGGGATTTGGCACGGCCACCTTGTATTGGCTAAGATTGGGTGGTTGCGTCTTGACGACGCGCTGCTAGACAAAACAGAACGTTATCCTAAGCGAGGAGTGCTCCCATGGCTGCCGTGTGTGAGGTTTGCGGTAAGGGCCCAAGCTTCGGGCACAACGTCCCCTGGTCGAAGAAGAAGACCAACCGGCGCTGGAACCCGAACATCCAGCGGGTGCGTGCAGTCGTGAATGGTGCCCCGCAGCGCCTGAATGTATGCACCGGCTGCCTAAAGGCTGGTCGCGTCACCCGCTGACGCTGTCTTAACCGCTTGATGCCCGTTGTCCTGTCGGACGACGGGCATTGTGCTGTGCTCGGCAGGTTCTCGCTCGCCTTAAACTGATAACGCTCGCCATGGTCCACGGATGCCTACCGTGCTGCACCACGCTCGCCTTAACTTAGTTTGCTGCTGTTGCAACGCGAGCGAACTCCCTTTGAGTAGGCGTTATGCAGGAAGGCGAGCGTGCGTGAATTGCCGCGAGCGTCTGGACGATCAGCTGCGAGGTTTTCTGCTGCGGATCAATCGCCATGCCATTTGCCCGGCGATGAACAACATCAGCGCAGCGAACAGAATGTTCCCGGCAAGCGGGCTGATCAGCGTGGCGATCCAGACCCCGAGCGAGGTGCTGGCGCAGGCGCCGAGACCCACGAAGGCGGCGGCGGAAAGATCGACGGTGTGCCGGCGGGCGTTGGCGATCGTCCCGGAGATGGCTGCCGGAAGCATCGTCAGCAACGAGGTACCGCGTGCCACCAGATCGCTGGCGCCGAACAACAGCATCATGGCCGGAACCACGATGACGCCGCCACCGACGCCCAACAGCCCGGAGAGTATGCCCATCGCGAGCCCGACGCCGATCATCCCGATGGCCGTGCCGACGGTGACCACGAGTGCCGAGTCGCGGCTGGGCGTTGTGGTGAACAAGGTGGCGACGACCACCAGCAGGAAGCAGACGAAAAACCAGCGGAGCGTACGTTCGGGCAGATGGGCCGACAGCCAGGTGCCGATCTGGGCGCCGATGACCGCTCCGACTGCGAGCAGCAGAGCCGGAATCCAGGCGACGGAATCGTGAGCGGCGTAGGAGATCACGCCGACGGCCGCGGTGGGCACGATGGCGGCCAGGGAGGTCGCCGAGGCCTTGCGTTGATCGAATACGAGAAGCCAGCTCAACATCGGGACGATGATGGTTCCGCCGCCCACTCCGAACAACCCCGACTGGACGCCTGCCGCGAGACCGATGACGACACATTTCAGAACGTAGCGATAGTCACGGAGCATGTCATGCTGCATTTGTCCGGCGTCCAATCTGAGCAGCGCCAATGGGTCAGGTGCGAGGGCGCCGATCGCCGATGATCTTACGCCTGAGCACGTGAAAAATGTCGGACGGTCTCGGTAGTCTGCAAAGGTGGTTGAAACGCACCCTCCCGAAAGATCGCGAGCTCGTCCGCAGGCAGGCGGACGAGTGGTGGGGCTGTGGCGCACGGAGGCGTATCGGCGGCTCGCCACACCGTTGGCGGAGGTACTCGGAGCGCCGACCGCGAAGGCGCTGGTTCTGCTGAAACTGGAGAGGGTGGAAGACCTGATGGGTCACCTTCCCCGCCGTTATCTGTCGGGCACCGAGACGACCGAGTTGAGTGGTCTCGAACCGGGCGAAGATGTCGCCCTGGTGGCGCAGGTGGCAAATATGGTCGCTCACCCGGCGCACGGTGGGCGAGGCTCCAGAGGGCGGCTGGAGCTGAGGTTGACCGATGGCACCGGGCACCTGCGGGCCACGTTCTTCGGCAAGGACCGCTACCTGAAGTTCTGGCAGCTGCAACTCAGCAGGGGAGTCAAGGGCATTTTCGTCGGAAAGATCAGCGTCTTCAACGGCGAGCTACAGATGAGCCATCCGAATTTCGTGATGCTCGATGAGCACGGGACCATCGTGGGCCGCGCCGATGAGACCAAGACCTCGATGGCGAATCGGGTCAGCCGCTCCGGCTTGGTAGGCATCTACCCGGCAACGAGCAAGATGCCCACCTGGCAGATTGCCGAATGCGCCGATCTGGTCCTCGAGCTGCTGAAGGGCACCGATGATCCGATGCCCGCCGAGTTGAGGTCGCGGCTGGGGCTGCCGGAGTTTTATGAGGCGTACGAGTCGATCCACCGGCCCGAGAGCATCGAAGCCGCAGAACTCGGCGTCGACCGGCTGAAATTCGATGAGGCGTTGTCGTTGCAGGTCACGATGGCCTACCGCAGACGAGACGCCGCGAACCACACTGCCGCGTCCGTGACCCGGCGCAGCGACGGTCTGCTGGCCGCTTTCGATCAGCGTCTACCATTCACACTCACCGATGGCCAGGTCGAGGTCGGAGAAGAGATCTTTGCCGACTTGGCGCGGACGCGTCCGATGCAGCGGTTGCTGCAGGGTGAAGTCGGTTCGGGCAAGACCGTGGTCGCCCTGCGGGCCATGCTCGCCGAGGTCGATTCCGGGCGCCAGGCAGTGTTGCTGGCGCCGACCGAAGTGCTCGCCGCCCAACATTTTGAATCGTTGCGGTCGCTACTCGGCGATCTGGGCGAGGGACAGGTGCTGGGCGCCCCCGACGATGCCACTGAGGTTGTCCTGGTAACCGGTTCGCAAAGCGCGGCCCAGCGCAGGGCGGCCCTCGCAGCGATTGCCGACGGACGGGCGGGAATCATCGTCGGCACGCATGCCCTGTTGTCCGAAACCGTCTCGTTCGCCGATCTCGGTCTCATCGTGGTGGACGAGCAGCACCGGTTCGGTGTCGAACAGCGTGCGGTGCTGCAATCCCGGGCTGACTTGGTCCCGCATCTGCTGGTTATGACGGCCACCCCCATTCCGCGCTCCATCGCCATGACCGTCTTCGGCGATCTGGAGGTGTCGACGCTTCGGGAGATTCCCGCGGGCAGGCAAGATGTGCAGACAACCGTCGTCCAGGCAAAGCTTCGTCCGGGGTGGCTGGACAGGGCCTGGGAACGGATCCGCGAAGAGGTCTCGATCGGACGCCAGGCGTTCGTCGTGTGTCCCCGGATCAGCTCCAATGATGAGCCGGTCCCCGACGGACTACCTGACCCCAGTGTCGAGGCACTCTACGAGTATCTCGCGGATGGCCCGTTGGCAGGGCTGCGGCTCGGAGTGCTGCACGGCCGGCTGGCCGGGGGTGAGAAAGACTCAACAATGGCGGCTTTTGCGTCGGGCGACCTCGACGTGCTGGTGGCGACGACGGTGATCGAGGTCGGAGTCGATGTGCCGAATGCGTCGATGATGGTGATCATGGATGCCGACCATTTCGGTATCAGCCAATTGCATCAGCTGCGTGGACGAGTAGGCCGCGGGGGATACCCCGGGGTCTGCCTGCTGGTCACGTACTCCGATGGCACGACCGATGCCGATCGCAGGCTGGCGGCAGTCGCCGCATCTCGCGATGGCTTCGAGCTGGCCGAGGTCGATCTGGAGCAACGTCGCGAAGGTGACGTGTTCGGTGCCTCTCAGTCAGGCGGGCGAACCACCTTGAAGCTGCTCCGCGTGCTGGACGATGCCGAGCTGCTCACCGAATCCCGCGAGATCGCCGAAATGCTGGTCGCACGCGACCCCGACAAGGCCAGCGACTGGTTGGCCGACATGGTGACCCACACCGAGTTGCGTGCCGATGCCGATTTCCTGGAGCGCTCGTAGGGTGAGCATGGCTTGAAGCTATTGTTTGCGCACGCTCGCTGCCCCCCGCCCAGAGAAAATCGGCGGCTCGGCTTCCGGAGGGACACTTTCGGGCTGCCCACCTCACGAACGCGCGGGGAAGCGTCCCTCTTCTTCGATCCGCTTGTTCAACTCGGCGAGGTACGCATCGTCGTCGAAGCGGGCCAGCTCGATGTCCTGCCCGGTCCAGCCGGATAGCTGCATGGCATTCGCCAGCCGGACGCTGGTCAGGCCGTCGGCTCCGGGAGCGATCAACGGCGTGCCGTCGGTGATGTGCTTGCCGAAGTTGTCGAGCAGCAAGGAATGCTGCTCACCCCACGCGCTGGTGTATTCGCGGGTTTCACTGGCAAAGAAGACACTGCGGTCGAATGCGCCGGACGGTACCAGGGCGGCGTCCTCGTCCGAAATGGTTCGCGCGATCTGGCGCTCGTCATCGGTGAACCGGTCGATGGTCATCTTCAGGCTGTTGTCGACCAGCACCCGTGCCTTATCGAAGCTGAGCTCCAACCGATCGGTGCCGACCAGGTCGTTGGTGCTGGTGATGAAGACACCGTTGGCGCCCCCGGGAAACTCGAGTGAGGCGCTGACCTCGTCCTCGACCGGGATATCCCGGCGGAATCCGAACCGGACTCGTGCGAAACAGCGAAGAGGCGTCCCGCACAGCCATTGCCACAGATCCAGCTGGTGCGGTGCCTGATTGACTAGTACGCCACCACCCTCGGTGCCCCAGGTGGCGCGCCAAGCCGACGACGTGTAGTACGCGTCGGGACGCCACCAGTGGGTCAGCTGCCACGAGGTGCGCCGCAGCGCGCCGAACTCACCGGAGTCGATCATGGATTTCAGATCGGCGAACAGTGGATTGGCGCGCTGGTTGAACATCATTGCGAAGGTGACCTGGGGGTGTGCTACGGCACTATCGAGCAAGCGGACGACCTGTTTGCCGTAGATTCCGGCGGGTTTTTCGAGAAGCACATGGATACCGTGCTCGATCGCCTCGATGGCCATGCGCGGATGCTCGTAGTGCGGAGTGGTGATGACGACCGCGTCCACTGCGCCAGAGTCGAGCAGCTCGCCGTAATCGGTGAACAACGGCACGCCCATCTGTTGGGCAAAGACCGCGTGAGACTCGTGGGAACTGCTGTTGGGGTTCGAACTGCACAGCGCCGCGAGTTCGAGCGAGGGTGCGCGTCCGTCTGACACGAGAGTTGCGTAGAGCCGGCCCTGCGCGCCCACGCCCACCACACCGATCCGAACCCGATCCACCATGCGCATTCTCCTTCGAATAGACCTGAGGCAGCCGGAACCTGCCAGCCGCGCGTCCTCATCTTGGCACATACGGCCAAAGCTCAGAGGATAGTGGGGTGTCCGCCGGCGAGAGCGTTGACGTCCTGGCAGGCAGTTGCTGCGAACCTCAACCTGATTGATGCTTACGAATACGCGACACCGCTGGCGTTCAGCAGCCGAACCAGGGATTCATGGGCTCGGGTCCATTCATCGGCCCCGCTGAATCCGCCGAAAGCTCCCTGACTGGCCAGATGCGGTTCCATGGACAGGAAACCATCGAAGTCGTCGTCGCGCAGTGCGGCCAACAATTCGGGCCACTGCCCGTCGCCTTCCCCCGGGACGCAGATCGAGCCGTCGGCCAGGTGAGCGTCCTTGACGTGAACATATCGAGTCGCGTCCCGCACAACGGGGTAGGCGTCCGAAAATGGATGAATGCCCGCCTGCACATAGTTCGCGGCATCGAAAACCAGACCGAAGGTGAGCCGGGGCAGGTAGCCGACCAGATCGGCGCAGCGGGCCGGCGTATCGGCCCAGACATCCGCCTCGTTCTCATGCAGATAACGGATATCGGCCGCGTCGGTGACAGCGACGATCTCGCCCAACCGATTGATGACCTCGGATCGGCAGGCATCTCGGTCTTCGCCGTCGGCCATCAAGAATGAGAACCCTCGCACGTCCGAGGTCTCAAGACGCCAAGCCACCTCGGCGGCGCGCTTGGCCCGGTCGAGATGGCCGGCAAAGTCGTCGTCCAGCCTGATCTTGCCGAGATCGGTGCCCAGCGCGCTGACCGCGATGCCGTGGTCGTCCAGCAACTGCTTGATGCGGCGCACCTGGGCATCGTCCAGATCGCAGACCTTGATGCCCCAAGCGCTACGCAACTCGATGAATCGGATTCCGCGCCGGTTCAGAAATCTCAGCTGGGCAGCGAAATCGTCGGTCACCTCATCGGCAAAGCCGCTGATGGTCCACAACGCGGATCAAGCCTGCTTCGGCTCGGGCCCGAAGACGAAGTGGCGCCCACTGATGCCGATCGTCGGGGTGACCCGCACGAAAGTCGTCTTGACGGTCGGAATCCACGGCAGCAGGGGGGCCTTGCGCGCGCGGGCCAGTTCGTCCTCATCGGTGATGGCCTCGGCCACACCCTTCACCATGACGCTCCAGCCGCCCTCGTCGGTCCAGCCGTCGACCTCGAAGACCACGTTCTTGTTGAGGCTGAGCTGGTCGAGCTTGCTACCCTCGGCGGAGCGGAAGATGACCGATTCGCCGTCAACGTAGTAATTGATCGGGAAAATCTCGGGGACGTCATGCGAGCTCACGCCGAGCCGACCGACCTCCTGCGAAGCGAGGTATCCCCAGCAGGTATCTTCCGGGATGATGGCCACGGGGTTGTTGTTGTCAGACATACCGCTATTCAACCGCACCGGCGCCCGGCTGTCATAGGGAACCCGTCACCGAATTGTTCGCTGAGGGGGTAATGATGTGCGCGAGACGGTTCGGTGGCATCCACCGGTAGACGCGACGTGGTCTGCATTGACCGTTGACCTGCGGCGATGGACGATGTCGAGGCAACGGCGAGCACCACGATCGCCGGGCGGCGGTTCATCGCGATCGTCTCGGTAGGCTGGCGTGGTGACCAGGATCATTGCCGGATCGGCACGTGGCAATCCGTTGAAGGTGCCGCCGGGCGAACGTACCCGTCCGACCACCGACCGGGTGAGAGAGGCGTTCTTCTCCGCGCTGGCCGCTTGGGCCGAAGGCATGGATTCACCGGCCGCGCACCAACTGGCAGGTATCAGGCTGCTCGACCTGTATGCGGGTTCGGGAGCGATCGGGCTGGAGGCGGCCAGCAGGGGAGCCGATGAGGTGGTGCTGGTGGATAGCTACCGCCCGGCCGGGACCACGATCAAACGCAATGCGGCGGCCATCAAGGTAGCCGATCGGGTGCGGGTACAGGTCAGCGATGTGCGCGGCTATCTCGCGGGCTCACCCCAGCGTCGGTTCGATGTGATCTGGGCCGACCCTCCCTATGCGCTCCCCGGTGATGAATTGGACGCTCTGCTGGCCCGTATCAGCGGGGGTTGGCTTGCCGATGACGGACTGGTCGTCGTCGAGCGGGACGCCAGGGATCCGGAGCCGCATTGGCCTGATGACTTCTCCGAGCGCTGGTCGCGGCGCTACGGTGAGACGAAGCTTTACTACGCGCGCCGAACGCCCCCATCAACCGAGGAAGTTTCATGACGAACTGCGAAATCGCCCAGGTACGTGCGGTCTGCCCCGGATCGTTTGACCCGATCACCCGCGGCCATCTCGACATCATCGGCCGTGCCGCGAGTGTCTTCTCGGAGGTCATCGTTGCGGTCGGACGCAACACCACCAAGAACTACATGTTCGACTTCGATGAGCGGCTGCAGCTGACGGCCGATGCCGTCGCCGAACTGGACAATGTACGGGTGGCACCGATCGAGGGTCTGCTGGTCGACTTCTGCCACGAACACGATGCAAAGGTGATCGTCAAGGGAGTCCGGTTCGGCTCCGACTTCGACTACGAATTGCAGATGTCGCAACTGAACAGGCAGCTTTCGGGTATCGAAACCGTCTTACTGCCGGCCGGACGTGAATTCGGCACCATCTCCAGCTCGATGCTGCGCGAGGTGGCTCACAACGGCGCCGACGTGAGTGCCTTCGTCACCGACGAGGTCAACCGGGCCGTCCTGGCCAAGGTTGCACGGTCGGCGTGATCGCCGGCGTGTTTTCGCCTTACTGTCCGCGTCGGCGTCGAGTTCTGCTACGCGGGGCAGAGGTGTTTTGTTGTGGCTTGAATGCCGTTCGCTCCCCGCGGTGCCGAGGTCGACTTTCTTGATTGCCGTGCCGCTATAGGCTGGCCAGATGAACGAGCACCAGCCCCTGGATCTAAGGTCGCCGTGGGTCGTAAGCATCCACGACCTGGTTCGCCGCCCCGGCGAGATGAAGGAGTTCCATCAGGAGATCCCCGCCCCGGCCGACCTCGGTACGGAGATGATCGGTGTTCCGGACGAAAGCCCGATCGTGGTCGATCTGCGGCTCGAATCGGTGAGCGAAGGCGTGTTGGCCACCGGTACGGTGAGCGCACAACTGGTCGGGCAGTGCTCGCGTTGCTTGACGGCTGTCCGCGAGGAACGCGATTTCGACCTGCAGGAGTTGTATTACTACCCGGGCCGCGACGCCGAAGAGGACGCGTTGTTCGTGGTGGACGAACACATCGATCTCGATCCTCCGATGCGTGACGCGATCGTTCTCGAGCTGCCGTTCACCCCGCTGTGCCGACCCGACTGTCTGGGGCTGTGCCCCGAGTGCGGGTTCAATCTGAATGATGATCCCGAGCACAGTCACGGTGAGCAGACCGATCCGCGCTGGGCCAGTCTGCAGGGTTTTCAAGCCGAGGGCTGAGCGGTGGGCAGCGCGGGACGCTCGTCCAGCGACGACAAATCGGGCGAATCAGCGGCATAGAACCGGCGGAGATCGGCGTTCAGTTTCTTCAGGCATCCGGGGCTGGTGTAGACCATGTGGCCCGCAGGGTAGTAGGTGAAGGCGATATTCGATCGAAGAGGTTTCGGTAGACCCAGGTGGTCGATGTCGTATTCGGTCTGGAAGAACGGCGTCGCCAGGTCGAAGTAGCCGTTTGCCACCAGTACTTTGAGCCGCGGGTTGCGGACGAGTGCCGCGGTGAGGTCGGCCATCACCTGCGGGTGGGTGATCTGTGGATCGTCCCACATCGACTTGGTGTGCTCGGGCAACTTGTGCGTCCACACCCAGGATTTGCCCGGCTCCGTGGTGCCGAAATCGATGTCTGCATAGGGACGCCGCTCTATGCTCGCGGTCCAGCCGAGCTCCTCGCGCAGGTAGGTGTTGACCAGCGCCGCATAGGCCGGGGAGATGAAGGCATCATCTGGAATAAAAGTCTCATCGTCCGACGCCTGATCGAGGTCGAAGCCCGATACCCGGCCGTCATAGCGTCCGACCACCAAGTCCCGGTCACGCAGCAGTTCTTTGCGGAACCGTCGATCGAGGACGCGCAGATTGGAGCGCAGCACGTAGTCGGGGCTGAGTCCGGTCAGCTCGCCGAACCGTTCAGCCACGCTTCTGGCAGAATCGTCGTCCAAGCGGTCGCCACGGGAGAGCGCGGCCCGCAAGCTGGTGTCGGCGAAGGCCCGAGCGTGTTGCACGTGATCTCTGAGAGCGTCGATGTCAGGGACCGGTCCCGAACCTGCGTGGTTGCCGGTACCCGAGTTCGCGGGACCCGTCTCTGAGCCGCCCTTGGCACCATCCCGTCCGGTTTTGCCTGCTCGTCCGTGGTAGTGCGCGATCGCGGCGTAGGTCGGGAAGTAGCCGACAAAGGCCTGATCTGTGGAGCCCATGATGTGGCCGTAGTCGAGGATGTCAGACAGCAAGATCAGGCCGTTGAGCGCGACTCCTGCGTCCAAAAGTGCATACGACAAGATCGAGCCACGCACCGTGCCGTAGGACTCGCCGAAGACATACTTGGGCGAGTTCCAGCGGCCGTTGGCCGACAGCCACTTCTGAATGAATTGGACGAATGCCGCCACGTCGCCGTCGACCGACCACAGTTCGGGCTTGGCCTCGTCGGCGATCTCGGAGAATCCGGTGCCGGGAGCGTCGATGAACACCAGATCGGATTCGGCGAGCAGGGTTTGCGGGTTGTCGATCAGCTGATAGGGGGCAATCGTCGAAGGGACGCCCGGTTCGGCGACGGGGTCCTCGGTGACGATCCGTCTGGGTCCGAGCGACCCCAGCAACAGGAACGTCGAAGCGGAGCCGGGGCCACCGTTGAAGAAGAACGTCACCGGGCGAGAGGGGTCGGGATGCCGGCCGTCGGGCAGCGCAATGAAGTCGGCATGAAAGACACTGGACGCGGGGCGGACCTTCGTGGTCTCGATCTGCACGGTGGCGAGAGTTGCATCATATGCCCAGTCGTTGCCGTCGACGCTCACCACATGCCGGGTGGTGTGGCTTATCGGCTCAGAAAGCGGACGCTTCGGTGCCCGGGGGTTGGGCGTGGAACCTGCATTCAGCCGCTGATCGTCGCTTGCCTTGGTGTGAGGTGAGCCGGTTTCCATAGTTCGCTTCCAATCGCGATCATCGTCGCTCGGCGCAGCCCGTCTCGCCCGGACGCTTCGCCCGCGTCCATCATCTGTCAGACCCACGTTCCCCAGACCTCTTCGCCTCGATACCGTTCTGCCGTCAAGTATGACCCTCGCGGCATTCGGTGCGCTCTATAGTGTCTACGCGGACGCGAGACCCCTGTGAGCGCCCTGAACGATTCGGTGCGAGCTAACCAGCCGCCTCGCTATCGGTATGGACGACGATAGCCAACCGTTTTGCGAATGCCTTGGGCCGCGGGGTAGTGTGTACAGGCGTGCGTCCTGACGGGCGCGGTAGAACTTTGCCCGTATGGGCAGCTCCCGCCAAGCGGGGGCACAACGATTGAAGGAGATACATCGTGGCTGTCCCGAAGCGGAGGCTGTCCCGCAGCAACACGCGGTCTCGTCGGTCCCAGTGGAAAGCGGCCGCGGTTCAGACCGTGACCTGCGCCAACCCGGCCTGCCGCAAGCCCCACCTGCCCCACACTGCGTGCCCGTCATGCGGCCAGTACGGCCCGCGTGGCGACCGCCGCCAAGTGCTTGAGGGCTGATCTCGCGAGTGGCTGCCGATAACGGCGGCAGCGCCACGTCGCTGTCATTCTTATCGCTGATCGAGGAGCTTGGTGTCCAGATGGACGCCGACCTCCTCGATCTTGCGTTGACCCACCGTTCCTATGCCTACGAGCACGGGCAGATCCCCAACAATGAGCGCCTCGAGTTTCTCGGCGACTCGGTGCTGGGGGTCATCGTCACCGAATACCTCTATCGCAGCTATCCCGATCATGCCGAGGGCCAGCTGGCCAAGCTACGCGCGAGCGTGGTGAGCGCCGTGAGCCTGGCCGAGGTCGCACGCGAACTCCACATCGGCACCATGATCAAACTCGGCAAGGGCGAGATCAGCACCGGCGGCGCCGACAAGAGTTCGATTCTGGCAGACACCACCGAAGCTTTGATCGGCGCGATCTTCTTATCGGGCGGACGCGAGAACGCCGAGACGTTCGTCCACCACATCTTCGATCCGCTGGTCGACCACGCCGCCACCTTGGGCGCCGGACTCGACTGGAAGACCTCGCTGCAAGAGATTGCTGCGTCGCTCGGTCTCGACCCGACCGTTTACGAAATCGAAGAATCCGGCCCCGACCACGACAAGCGGTTCAAAGCTTGGGCGGTGCTGGGTGACCGACGTTTCGGCCCGGGCAAGGGACACAACAAGAAGCACGCAGAGCAGCAGGCGTCCGCGGTCGCCTACAAGGTGCTGGCGGCCGAGGCCGCGAAGGCTGCCGAGGTGGTCAAATCCGCCGGCGGCGATGCCTGAACTACCCGAGGTCGAGGTGGTCCGGGCAGGGCTTGCACAAACGGTCGCCGGCCGCACCATCTCGCAAGTGCAGGTCTTGCATCCCAGGCCGGTGCGTTATCACCCGCTCGGCCAGGACGCCTTCGCCTCCGATCTTGCCGGACGCCGGGTGGGCATCCCCAAGCGCCGCGGCAAGTACCTGTGGCTACCGCTCGACGGCATCGATGCGCTGCTCATCCATCTCGGCATGAGTGGGCAGTTCCGGATCGACGATATGGACGCACCGCTGCTGCCCAACACCCGCGTCCTCTTCGACTTCACCGACGGCGGCCCACAGCTGCGCTTCGTCGATCAGCGGATGTTCGGTGGCTTGCAGCTTTCCCCGGGCGGCGCAAATCTTCCGCAGCAGATCGAGCACATCGCACTCGACCCCTTCGACGACGCATTCGAACCGGCTGCGGTTGCCGGGAAGATGCATGCCCGTAAGACGACGGTCAAGAGAGCTCTGCTCGATCAGACACTGGTGAGCGGCATCGGCAACATCTATGCCGACGAATCGCTGTGGCAGGCCCGGCTGCACTTCAACCAGCCGACCGAAACCTTGACCCAGCGCAGAGCGATCGAACTGCTCGCCGCGTCCACAGACGTCATGGCGCAGGCACTGGCCGCCGGAGGCACCAGCTTCGACGCACTGTATGTGCACGTCAACGGCAACTCCGGCTATTTCGGACGAAGCCTGCACGTCTACGGCAGGGCCGGCCAGCCATGCGACAGGTGCGGGGCGACCATCGTTCGCGAGCCATTCATGAACCGGTCGAGCTACCGCTGTCCGCGCTGCCAGCGGCGTCCGCGCCGCGTATCACAAAGAACTGACAGCTTTCAGCGATAGGTTAAGTACTCATGAGTGGAGAACCCCAACCCCGGCGGGGACGTTTCTGGGCGACGCTGATTCAGTTCATCAAATTCGGCATCGTCGGCGGATCAGGTGTCGTGGTGAATCTGATCATCGCCTACGTCATGACCCAACTGAACGGCGGTGTCGGCAACGACAACAACGTCATCTTCCAACTACCCGGACGCTTCGCCTTCCGCTTCACCATCCTGGTCTGGATCGTCGCCTTCCTCGTCGCGAACCTCTGGAACTTCCAGCTGAACCGCAGCTGGACCTTCAAACGCGACCGGATGCGTGGCTGGTGGGCCGAGTTCTGGCCATTCTTCCTCGTCGGAGCTGTCGCCGCGGCCGCCGGGGCCATCATCAAGGTGCTGTTGACCAACCCCACCTCACCGCTCTATCTACCCAGTCCGTGGTTCAACGACCACCAGGGTCTGCGCGCCCGCGCCTATTGGGCGCAGCTGTTCACTATCGTGCTGACCATGCCCATCAACTACCTGGTCAACAAGGTCTGGACCTTCCGGGCCATCAAGAACAAGGACGCCGACCCCGATCCCACCCCACACGCCGAAATATCCGGGGTCGCGTGAGGTGTACCTCAAGCAGCTGACTCTGAAGGGCTTCAAATCGTTCGCGTCGGCGACGACGCTGAACTTCGAGCCCGGAATCACTGCCATCGTCGGACCGAACGGCTCGGGCAAATCGAATGTGGTGGACGCCCTGGCCTGGGTGATGGGTGAGCAGGGCGCCAAATCATTGCGTGGCGCGAAGATGGAAGATGTCATCTTCGCCGGCACCTCAGGGCGGGCTCCGCTGGGCAGGGCCGAGGTCTCCTTGACCATCGACAACACCGATGGCGTTTTGCCCATTGACTACACAGAAGTGACGATCAGCCGCACCCTGTTTCGCACCGGCGGGTCGGAATACGCGATCAACGGTCATGGCGTCCGGCTGCTCGATGTTCAGGAGCTGCTGAGCGACACAGGCATGGGCCGCGAGATGCATGTCATCGTCGGCCAGGGCCAACTCGACCAAATCCTGCAGGCGACTCCCGAAGCCCGGCGTGGATTCATCGAAGAGGCGGCAGGAGTGCTGAAGCATCGCCGCCGCAAGGACAAGGCCGTCCGCAAACTCGAATCGACCGCCGCGAACCTGGCCCGGCTCACCGACCTGATCGCAGAGATCCGCCGACAACTCAAGCCGCTCGGACGCCAGGCGGCCGTCGCCCGCAAGGCCGCCACCGTGCAGGCAGAGCTTCGGGACGCCAAGGCCCGGCTGCTGGCCGACGATCTCACCCAGGCCCAGCTCGCACTCGATTCCGATCGTGCCGCCGAAGCCGAGCTGCAGACCCGCAAACAGACGGCCGAACACGAACTCGCTGCCGCCCGCGAAGCCGAAGCCGCCCTGGAGAGACAGCTCGACGAGCTGAAGCCCCGGCTGGCCGGCGCGCAGGAGAACTGGTATGCGCTCGCCGGTTTGGCCGAGCGGGTCACCAGCACCGGTCAGGTCGCCGCCGAACGGATGCGGCACGGCGAGGCTCAACCCGCAACCCCCAGCGGGCGCGATCCCGAAGCCCTCGAACAAGAAGAGGCCAAGGTCCGCGAACAAGAAGCAGAACTTGCAGCCGAGGTGACCACGTCCCGGCAACGGCTGGAGCAGGCCTCCGCAGATCGCAGCGCGGCAGAGAAAGCCGAAGCCGACGAGGCCCGGCGCTATCAGGCGCAGCTTCGTGCGATAGCCGACCGCCGCGAAGGCCTGGCGAAGCTCACCGGGCAGGTCAACTCCTTGCAGTCGCGGCTCCAGGCGTCGGACGAGGAAGAATCCCGGCTGAGCGCACGAGTGACCGAGGCGGAACAGCGTGCGACCGAAGCCGAGCATCAGTACAAGGTCTTGGAGACCAGGCTCGGGGGAGTCAGCGACGGCGAGTTCGATCTCGACGCGGGCTATGAGCAGGCGCTGGCCGAACAGCAAGAGGTCGAAGAGGAGATCTCGGGTCTCAAATCCGCAGAACAGGAAGCTGAGCAGCGGCAGGCGATGCTGGGTGCGCGAATCGATGCGTTGCGGGTAGGTCTGCAACGCCGTGATGCCTCCGGCGCACTGCTGGCGTCCGAACCGATCGACGGCCTGCTCGGCTCGCTGCCGGAGATGATCACCGTCGATCCGCGCTGGCAGCATGCGGTCTCGGTCGCTCTCGGCGCCGCAACCGAAGCACTCGTCGCGACGGGGTTCCCGACCGTCAACGAGGCCTTCGACCGACTGAAAACAGAAGACCTCGGGCGTGCGGGGCTGCTGATCAGCGGCCCCGCAGACCAGACCCAGTCGCATGCCCAACCGGGCCGGACGCTGCCCGGCGCCGCTTGCTGGGCCATGGACGCCATCACCGCCGATCCTCGGCTGACATCGGCGCTCCGGCAGCTACTCGGCACGGTCGCGCTAGTGGACGACCTCGCCGGTGCTCAGGCATTGATAGCGGACTTCCCAGAGCTCACCGCGGTCACCGCCGATGGTGATCTGGTCTCGGCCTGGTTCGCCAGCGGCGGCTCCGCGGCGCAGCCCTCGGTGATCGAGGTGCAAGCCAGTATCGACCAGGCCCGGACCGAACTCGAATCTGCGAAACACGACGCAGAGCAGTTGCGCTTCCGGATAGCAGCGGCGAACCAGCGGCTGCAGCAGGCCACAAATGCGACCGCCATCGCCTTCGAACAACTGAATGAGTCGGACGCACAGCTGACCGCGCTCACCGAGCAGTTGAGTACCTGGCGGCAGTCGGGCCAGAGCGCCCGGGTGGAAGCCGACCGGCTGCGGCAGGCCATCGAGCAGGCCGGGCACAATCAGGCGTCCAATCGTGAAAAGCTCGCCGAGCTCGAATCCCGGCTGGAAGCCGCCCAAAGCGAGGACGAACTGGCCGCCCCGGACGCCACGCAGCGTGACCGGCTCACCGTCGCGTCCCGCCAGGCCCGTGAAAAAGAGATGGACGCCCGGCTGGCGCTGCGCACCGCAGAAGAGCGAGCCCGCTCGCTCGCCGGACGCGCCGACTCTCTGCGCCGGGCAGCCCAAAATGAGCGGCTGGCCAGGCAAAAGGCACAGGCCAGAGCCGAGCAGCTACGCCGCGAGGCAACCGCAGCCAGAGCAGTCCTCACTGCTGCCCAATGGCTGTCGGGGCGGGTCGAGAAGGCGAAAGCCGCGGCACAAGCCGAACGGCAGGCCGCCGAAGAATCCCGCGTCATGGCCGAGACGAAGTTGGGTCAGCAACGTGCCGACGCGCGGACGAAGGCCCGGCAACTCGAAGAACTCGTCGAGGGCGAGCACAAGGATCAAATGGCCCGCATCGAGATGACCATGCGGGTCGAGCAATTGGCCGAGCGGACGATGACCGAACTCGGCATGGAGCAGGGCGTGCTGGTCGATGAATACGGTCCCGATCAGCTCATTCCCGTCATCACCAACCCCGACGGCACGCCGATCGATCCCGAAACCGACGAGGTACCCGAGCCCTACCCGTTCGTCCGCAAAGAACAGGAGTCACGGCTCAGGACGGCCGAGCGCAACCTGGCGGCGCTGGGGAAGATCAATCCTCTCGCGCTCGAGGAGTTCGAGGCGATGAACGAGCGGCACCAATTCCTCGCGGAGCAGCTGGAAGATCTGAAGAAGACCCGCAAAGACCTCCTCGACATCATCGATCAGGTCGACAAGCGGGTGCAGGAGGTCTTCGCTGCCGCCTACGAAGATGTGGCGACGACCTTCTCCGATGTGTTCGGCAGGCTGTTTCCCGGCGGTGAGGGACGATTGGTGTTGACCGATCCGGCGGACATGCTGACCACGGGCATCGAGGTCGAGGCGCGCCCGGCCGGCAAGAAGGTGCGCAGACTGTCACTGCTGTCCGGCGGCGAACGTTCCCTGGTGGCGGTTGGATTCTTGATCAGCCTGTTCATCGCCCGGCCCAGCCCGTTCTACATCTTGGACGAAGTCGAGGCGGCTCTCGACGACATCAACCTCAGCCGGCTGCTGTCGATCTATGAAGAACTGCGGGAGAACTCGCAGCTTTTGATCATCACCCATCAAAAACGGACGATGGAGATCGCCGACGCGCTCTACGGCGTCACTATGCGAGGTGACGGGGTATCCACAGTGATTTCACAACGTCTTGCCGAACGCTAGAACCGTAGTTCAGCCTCGGCGGCGTGGCGTTGCAGCGTTGCGCGCGAATTGGCTCACACTAGAGACGCACCTTTCTCTTCCCAGCTGCACCGGAGGCCCGCAATGGCGATCTTCTTTGTCACGTTATTCCTCGTGGTCGTATGCGCGCTTGCGGTGCTCGTGCTGGTCGCCGGTGAGGCATCGGGACGCGCCGCGAGCGACCAGCAGCAATTCTCGCGGTTCCGCTCGGTCATGCGTCATCTCAATGGTGATGCTCGGCCGCCGCAGGCGATCGAATCTCTGCTGCGTCGCACACCCGATGAGGACGCCGGAGCCGGGCAACGCACTGCCGATCAGCTGCCTGCGTCCGTGATGGAGGAGCCGTCGGCCGATCGATCGGTGGTGCCCTCGACTCTGGACGCCGAGACCGCGCGCCTGTCGCGCGGAGCCTCGAGGGTCAATCGCACGCAGCCATCGTCGGCTCGGGCACGAGTGAGCGAGATCGTCGCCGATACGGACGAAGGCGAGCACCTGGCAGCGTGAGCCGTGGCCTGCCGACAGGCCACCCACCGATGGCACTGCCCAGGGGCAGCGCGTGGTCGGTGAGCAGAGCACGGGTCCCACCGATGGAGGGCCCGGGTCGGCCCGTTTCGAATCACCGTCGTCAACGGTTCGCTCAGTTGTGCCGGAAGCACTACGGGTCGTAAGCGTGAGTCATCAAAGGCGCGTTTAGACACAACCGGTAGTCTGAGCCCGTGGAATGGATTCCGTGGACAGTCATTATCGGCATTCTTGTGGTGGCAGCCATTGCGGGCCTGTCGATCGTCATCAGCAAGAGGCGCGCCCAGGCGCGTGGTGAGCTTGGGACGAAACAAGCTCCCGCGGTTGAGGATGTCGCCTCCGGCGAGCTGATCGAAACCGAGCCGCCCGCCGACATCGAGGCCGCCGAGGCAGAGATTGTCGAGCCCGAGACTGCGCCGCCGCTCGAAGAGACCGCTCTGATTGAGCCGGAGGCCCCCGAGCGCGAGATCGAATCCCCGGAGAAGGCCGCGTCCAGGCTGGCCAGGCTCCGCCGCAAACTGGCGAGCAGCAACAACGCATTGGCCCGTGCCCTGGCCGATCTGCTGTCCAGCGACCGGATCGATGACGAGACCTGGGACGACTTCGAAACGACACTGATCACCTCTGACCTCGGTGTGGGACCGACAGGTGAGCTGGTCACCGCGCTGCGTCAAGAGCTGCGCATCGACGGCATCGCCGACCCCGCCCAGGCCAAAGACCTGCTGCGGGGCGAGTTGATCAAGCTGGTCAACCCCGATCTCGATCGCTCCTTGAATCTCGACCACCCTGCCGGCCAGCCGGCGGTCGTGCTGGTGGTCGGTGTCAACGGCACCGGCAAGACCACCACCGTCGGCAAACTGGGACGCATGCTCATCGCCGAAGACAAGACTGTGCTCTTCGGCGCGGCAGATACCTTCCGCGCCGCCGCCGCCGAGCAGCTCACCACCTGGGGTGAGCGGGTGGGGGTCGAGACGATCCGCTCGGACGAGGGCGCCGACCCCGCGTCCGTGGCCTTCAACACCGTCGACGAGGGCATCGAGCAGGAAGTGGACGCGGTGCTGATCGACACCGCAGGCCGGCTGCACACCAAGGTCGGTTTGATGGACGAGCTCGGCAAGGTCAAACGAGTCATCGAGAAGAAGGCTCCGGTGGGCGAGGTGCTGCTGGTGTTGGATGCCACCACCGGCCAAAACGGGCTCACCCAGGCCCGTATCTTCGCCGAGGTCGTCGACATCACCGGCATCGTACTGACCAAGCTCGACGGATCGGCCAAGGGCGGCATCGTCGTCCAAGTGCAACGTGAACTCGGCGTCCCGGTGAAGTTCATCGGGCTGGGGGAGGGCGCCGACGACCTGGCACCCTTCGACGCCGAACAATTCGTGGACGGCCTGCTGGGCAACTGACCTGGATGCCAGACGGTATCGTTGGTCAGTGATATCCGCCAGTTTGTGAGGACACCCGTGTTCGACACCCTTCAAGATCGTCTTGCTGCGACCTTCAAATCACTGCGTGGCAAGGGCCGGCTCACCGATGCCGACATCGACGCCACCGCCCGCGAGATCCGTATCGCGCTGCTCGAGGCCGACGTCAACCTCGCCGTGGTCAAAGACTTCGTCGCGCGCATCAGGGAGCGGGCGAAGGGCGCGGAGCTGTCGCGGGCCCTCAATCCGAGTCAGCAGATCATCAAGATCGTCAACGAGGAACTCATCGAGATCCTCGGCGGCGAGACCCGGCTGCTGCGCTATGCCAAACAACCGCCGACCGTCGTCATGCTGGCCGGTCTGCAGGGCGCCGGCAAGACGACCTTGGCCGGCAAGCTGGGCGCCTGGCTGAAAGAACAGGGCCACTCGCCCTTGCTGGTGGCGGCCGACCTGCAGCGTCCGCAGGCCGTCGAACAGTTGAGGGTGATGGCCGAACGGGCCGCCGTGGGCATCTATGCTCCGCAACCCGGAAACGGGGTGGGCGATCCCATCCAGGTCGCTAAAGACTCCATTGACTACGCTAAACATCATCTGTTCGATATGGTCATCATCGACACGGCCGGCCGGCTCGGCGTCGACCAGGAGATGATGCGCCAGGCCGAGATGATCAAGGCGCTCACCAAACCCGACGAGACCCTGTTCGTCGTCGACGCCATGATCGGCCAGGACGCGGTCAACACCGCCTTGGCCTTCGAACAGGGCGTCGGCATCGACGGCGTGGTGCTCACCAAACTCGACGGCGATGCCCGCGGTGGCGCGGCGCTGTCGATCGCGAGGGTGATCGGCAAGCCGATCATGTTCGCGTCCAATGGCGAGAAACTCTCGGACTTCGACGTCTTCCATCCCGACCGGATGGCCAGCCGGATTCTGGGCATGGGCGACATGCTCACCCTGATCGAGCAGGCCGAGAAGGCGTTCGACGCGGAAGAGTCCGCCAAGGCCGCCGAGAAACTGATGGGCGGCGGCGCCAAATTCGGCTTGGACGATTTCCTCGCCCAGATGCAGCAGATCCGCAAAATGGGTCCGCTGAGCAAGGTCTTCGGCATGTTGCCGGGAGCCTCCCAGATGAAGGCGATCTCGGAGATCGACGAGAAAGAGGTCGACCGGGTCGAGGCGATCATCCGTTCGATGACCCCGGCCGAGCGCGCCGACGTGAGCATTCTCAACGGATCACGCCGGGCGCGCATCGCGAAGGGCTCCGGAGTCGAGGTGCGCGACGTCAACGAGCTGGTGAACCGGTTCGTCGAGGCCCGCAAGATGATGCAGTCGATGAGCCAGATGATGCCGGGAATGCCCGGCATGGGTGGCGGAAACCGGCAGCAGCGCAAGCAGCAGGCGAAGAAGGGCAAGGGCGGCAAGAAGGTTTCGGGCAACCCGGCCAAGCGCGCCGCCCAGGCGAAGGCCAAGGCCAACCCCGAGTTGCGCGCTCAGCAGGAGCAGGCGGCCCCGATGAGCGCCGAGGAGACTCAGGCCGCCATGAAGGACTTCTCGCTGCCTCCCGAATTGCAGCAGATGCTCAACCAGCAGAACAAGGGTCCGCGCTAAACTCCGGCCACGTCGCGACCGGTGCTTCGGTGGCGACCCTTGGCTCAGGCGGCGTCGGTCGCCGACGCTCGCGCAAAAGATAAGCTCGCTTTCCGGCGACCGGGCGCCACCTTACTGTGGGGTGGGCTGATATGAACACATGTGGATGAGGGAGATGACTCAATGAAGAGTTGGCATCTGAACGGCGTCGTGCTGCCCGGGACCGATCGGGTCGATCTGTGGGTCCGCGACGGCGTGATCAGTGCCGAACCCATCCCCGGCGCCGAATCTTTGGGATCCGGGCTCTGGATCATGCCCGGCCTGGTGGACGCGCACTGTCACATCGGTTTGGGGGCGGGAGGAGCCGTCGATCGGGCCACTGCCGAACAACAGGCCATCACCGATCGCAACTCCGGCGTCCTGTTGATCAGGGACGCCGGAGCCCCGGTCGACACCCACTGGGTCGACGCCCGGGCTGATCTGCCCAGGGTCATCCGGGCCGGACGCCACATCGCGCGTCCGAAGAGGTACCTGCGCAACTACGCCGTCGAGATCGACCCCGCCACCATGGTCGCCGAGGTCGAGCGCCAAGCGCGGGCCGGTGATGGCTGGGTGAAACTGGTGGGGGATTGGATCGACCGCGAGGCCGGTGATCTGGAACCACTGTGGCCGGCCGGGCTCGCCGAGCAGGCGATCAGCCGGGCACATGAATTGGGTGCCAAGGTCACCGCCCATTGCTTCGCCGAACAATCGGTGAGCGAACTGGTGGCGGCGGGGATCGACTGCATCGAGCATGGCACCGGCATGAGCGATGAGGTCATCGCGCAGATGGCCCACCGGGGGGTCAGCTTGGTGCCGACCATGACCAACCTGGAGCACTTCCCCGATTTCGCGGCGGCCGGCGAAGCAAAATTCCCCACCTACTCGGCGCACATGCGTGCACTGCATGCCTCGCGCTACGAAGTTCTCGGCAATGCATTGGACGCAGGCGTCCCGGTGTATGCCGGCACGGATTCCGGCGGCGTGCTCCGTCACGGCCGTATCGCCGAAGAGGCCGAACTGCTGGCCAGACTCGGGGGAGCCGAATTCGCGCTCGGCGCCATTTCCTGGCGGGCCCGCGAATGGCTGGGAGCCCCGAGCCTGACTCCGGGAGCACCGGCGGATCTCGTCATCTACCGTCAAGATCCGCGTGTTCATCTCGACACGCTGCACCACCCGGCTGTGGTGATGCTGCGCGGCGCGCTCTATCCGCGCTAACTAATACGTGCGCGTAACGCCTCGCGATCGGTCGGGGCGTCCGCCAGCACCTGGCGAGCACGATCCATCGTGTCCCAGACATTCCAGGCGAGCACGCCCACCGGACGCGACTGATCGTCCAGATAGTAGACGACATGTCCATCGTCGACATCGACGACCTCGGTGGTGAGCGTAGCGTCCAGACGTCCGATCGCCTCGTAGCCGTTGTCGAAGATGTCAGACCAGAAGAACGGCGTGTAGTCGTAGACCTCGTCGCTGCCGGCCATCGAATGCCCCGCCGTCGCGCCGGAATGCCGCGCGTGGTCGACGTGCTCGATGCGGGTGCGACCGAGAATCGCATCGCGATATTCGATGATGTCTCCGGCCGCCCAGATGTCGGGATCGGAGGTCCGCAGGTGTTCGTCGACCAGTACGCCCTTGTCGACATCGAGCCCGGCCTCGGACGCCAGCCCAAGCGCAGGCTTGGCGCTCATACCGGCAATCACCACTGCGGCCGAATACGTGCTGCCGTCGTCCAGGACGACGCCGGGGCGTCCATCGGAACCGATGACTGCGTGATCGACGAGGTGACCGGCGACCAGCCTGACGCCGTGATCGACGTAGGCCTGGTGAATCTCGTCGGTGATGACCTTCGGATAGCTTCGCTCACCCAGCACCCGCTCCGGATAGATCAGCGTCACGTCGACATCGTTGGACGCGAGACTTGCCGCGATCTCGGTGCCGATGAAACCGCCGCCGACCACGATCGCGGTCTTGTCGTCCGCAATGAGTTCGCGGATCTTGCGGTAGTCGGACAGTGAACGCATCGCGATAATCCGTTCGTCCGAGCTGCCGGAAATCGCTGTGGGAACAGAACCCATGGCCAGCAGCAGCTTCTTATAGCCGATCGTCTCGCCACCCGATGTGCTGACCTCGTGGGAACCGCGATGAATCACCTTGACCGTCGTGTTCAACAGCAACGTCGCGCCCGTGTCGGCATCGGTGCCGGCCAGGATGGACTGCTCGGTGCTATCGGGATCGGTCCACAATGCCTTGGTCAGCGCCGTGCGGTCGTAGGGTCCATCGGTGTCGGCACTGATGATTCCTATCGATCCGTTCTGGTCCTGCTCACGGATTCCGCGGGCAGCCGCGTTGGCCGCCTCGCCGCCGCCGATGATCAGGTAGTCATATTCGCTCATAGTCATTGACCTCCTGCGCTGACAACAATCTTGAACAACCACGCTATTCCGCATTTCGCACCCACTGGGGTGATCTGGCACAATAGAGGGTGCGTCTGGCGTCCAGGTGCCCTCTCATCACTGGCGACGCAGTCCACCGGTGCAAACGATCATGCCCCACATGTGAGCGACCACCACCCGAATGAACCGGGAAACACCCGGGATTTTCCTACAGGAGATACCACACAAGTGGCCACCAAGATTCGTCTGAAGCGGCTCGGCAAGATCCGCTCGCCGCACTACCGCGTTGTCGTCATGGATTCCCGTACCCGTCGGGACGGCCATGCCATCGAGGAAATCGGGATCTACCATCCCAAGAACGAGCCGTCGGTTATCCGCATCGATTCTGAGCGCGCACAGTACTGGCTGGGCGTCGGAGCCCAGCCGACCGAGGCCATCGTCGCGCTGCTCAAGCGCACCGGTGATTGGCAGAAGTTCACCGGCGACGATTCGCCTGCCGGCATTGATCCTCAGCCGGAGCCGGTCGACAAGCTGGCCCGTTTCAACGCTGCACTCGCGGAGGCCGATGGCGAGCCCGTCACCGAGGCGATCAGCAAGAAGTCGAAGAAGGACGAGGCCGCCGACGAGGCTGCTGAGGCTTCCGAGGAGGCCTGATCATGCTGGCCGAGGCGCTCGAACATCTGGTTCAGGGCATCGTCAGCAACCCTGATGACGTTCGCATCCGCGACAAGGAGCTACGTCACGGCAGGATGCTGGAGGTGCGTGTGAACCCCGACGACATCGGTAAGGTCATCGGCCGTCAAGGACGCACCGCTTCGGCGTTGCGCACCGTGGTGCAGGCGCTGGCCGGGCATGAGCAGATCCGTGTCGACTTCGTCGATGTGGACCGCAGGCCCGGACGCGGCCGCCGCTGAGATTCATCACCGTCGCAGACGCCCCAACCGTGAACGATCGGTTGGGGCGTCTGCCGTTGCGGCCCTTGATGGTCGGGGACGCGATTTGCGAGAGGACAATATGGCCCAGCTGGTAGAAGTCACCGTGGGTGTCATCGGACGCGCACACGGAGTGCGTGGCGACGTCAACGTCGAACCCCGTACCGATGAGATCGAGCGCCGGTTCGCGGCCGGGTCCACCATGCGCACCGATCAGGGCGAGTCGTTGACCGTCGCAGACTTCAGGCAGCCGTCGGGCCGATTGATCGTGACCTTCACGGAAGTTGCCGATCGCACAGCCGCCGAGAAGCTACGTGGACGAGCCCTCGTCATGAAAATCGCCCCCGATGAGCGGCCCAGCGGCCACGACGAGTATTTCGATCGTCAGCTGGTGGGGTTGCGGGTGCTCGGCACCGATGGCCGGGCCCGGGGGACGATCAGCGGTGTCGTCCATGGCCCTGCCCAGGATCTCCTGGTGGTCGATGTCGACCAGGACGAACGCATGGTGCCGTTCGTCCGTGCCCTGGTGCCCGTGGTCGATGTGGACGCCGGTAGCGTGCAGCTTGCCGACGTGCCGGGGCTCCTCGATGACGAGGTGGCGGAGGCCTGATGCGCATAGACATCTTCTCGATCTTTCCCGACTACTTCGCGCCGCTGCGGCTCAGCCTGATCGGCAAGGCCATCGACGATGGTCTGCTCGACGTACGCGTCCACGATCTACGCGATTGGACGCATGACCGGCATCGTACGGTGGACGACACCCCCTACGGTGGGGGAGCGGGCATGGTGATGAAGCCGGAACCGTGGGGTGAGGCGCTGGACGCGCTGCTGGCAAGCTATAACAGCGCCGCCGCTGCCGGGCAGGTTAGCGCGCCTGCCGCCGATCGGGCCCGGTGCGCGGAGACGCTCGTGGACGCGGCCGGCACCAACGAGGCCTCGGCGCTGTCGGGAAATGATCGTTTCGGCGACCGATCGGTCGATGACGGGCGCCCGGTGCTGTTGGTGCCGTCTCCCTCGGGACGGCCCTTCACTCAGCAGGCGGCCGAAGAGCTGTCGTACCGGTCGCGGATCGCATTCGCGTGCGGGCGCTACGAAGGTATCGACCACCGGGTGGTGGAATGGGCGGACCAGCATTTTGATGTTAGTGAGGTTAGCCTTGGCGACTACGTCCTGAATGGCGGTGAAGTAGCGGCCTTGGCTATGATCGAGGCCGTTGTGCGCCTGATTCCGGGCGTGATCGGCAATCCCTCTTCACTCGTCGAGGAATCGTATTCGTCGGCTTCCGATCATCTGCTCGAGTACCCCGTCTTCACCAAACCTGCTAGTTGGCGCGGATTTGACGTGCCCGAGGTGCTGCTCAGTGGACACCACGGCAAAGTTGCCGAATGGCGTCACGAGCAGTCCGTCGAGATCACGTCACGAAGGCGCCCCGACCTGCTGAATTAGGTTTGGGCAACCCAAGACACCAGGGCCCGGCGTCCACGAGAAATGTCGAACCATTAGACTCCTGCTCGTGGCAACCAAACTCGTTACTCGCGATTCGAGCAGGACGGCCAACAACAGGGCAGTTCATTCGACGGTCTTCCGCAAAGTGCTGATGTCCGTCACAGGACTGTTGTTCGTGGTCTTCCTGCTCATGCATATGTTCGGCAATCTAAAACTCCTCATCCCCAATGTCGGATTACAGGAGTTCGATGAATATTCGCACTTCCTGCGGACGTTCCTGTACCCGATGCTTCCGTATCGCTTCTTCCTGACTCTCTTCGAGATCCTTCTCGTCGTAGCGCTGCTCATTCACATGGAGGCCGCCATCCGGCTCACCTTCCGTGACTACGACGCGCGGATGGGCATGGGGCGCTACCTCAAGCAGCGCTACCTGGCAGGTAGCTTCGCCGCCCGCACGATGATCTGGAGCGGCGTCCTGATCTTCCTCGGCGTGATCTACCACATTCTGCAGTTCACCACCCAGACCGTCACCGTCGGCTACGACGGCACCGCGGAACCGCACATGCGTGTCATCCTCGGCTTCCAGGAACTGTGGATGGTGCTTCTCTACGGCTTCTGGGTTCTCTTGGTCAGCCTGCACATCTACCACGGCTTCTACAGCGCGTTCTGCACCCTGGGTGCACGCGTCGGAGCCTTCAGCGCGAAGGTCATCAAAGCCTGCTCGGTGATCGTTTGCCTGCTGGTGTTCTTCGGCTTCATGGCAAGCCCGCTGGCGATTTACTTTGGATTGGTGACTGCGTGATGACTGAGACAACAACTCCCAAGTTCGCATTCAACGACGATGCCGACTACTACACGGTCGGCGAAGAGATCCACGACACGAAGGCGAACACAGATCTTCCGATCGACCAGGTGTGGCCCGATCGGCAGTTCCGCGCCAAGCTCGTCAACCCCGCCAACCGGCGCAAGATCAGCATCATCGTTGTCGGCACCGGCCTGGCCGGTGGCGCCGCTGCTGCGTCCCTGGGCGAGGCCGGCTACAACGTGCTGAACTTCTGCTACCAGGATTCGCCCAGGCGCGCGCACTCGATCGCCGCCCAAGGCGGTATCAACGCGGCAAAGAACTACAAGAACGACAACGACTCGACCTATCGGCTGTTCTACGACACGGTCAAGGGCGGCGACTACCGCGCTCGTGAGACCAACGTCTACCGTCTGGCAGCTGTATCGGCGAACATCATCGACCAGTGCGTCGCGCAGGGTGTTCCGTTCGCCCGCGAATACGGCGGCCTGCTTGACACCCGTTCGTTCGGTGGCGTCCAGGTACAGCGCACCTTCTACGCCCGCGGCCAAACCGGCCAGCAACTGCTGATCGGCGCCTATCAGGCACTCGAGCGTCAGGTCGCCGCGGGCACCGTTGAGATGTTCGCTCGGCACGAGATGCTCGAGCTGATCGTCAAGGACGGTGTGGCACGCGGAATCGTCGCCCGCGATATGGTCACCGGCGAGGTACAGCCCTACACCGCGGACGCGGTCGTGCTGGCCACCGGCGGATACGGCAACGTCTTCTTCCTGTCGACCAACGCCATGGGTTGCAATGTGACCGCCGGTTGGCGGGCACACCGCAAGGGCGCCTACTTCGGCAACCCCTGCTTCACGCAGATCCACCCGACCTGTATTCCGGTGCACGGCGACAACCAGTCGAAGCTGACCTTGATGTCGGAATCGCTGCGTAACGACGGACGCATCTGGGTACCGAAGAGGGCCGAGGATTGCGACAAGGATCCGCGCGAGATTCCCGAGGAAGACCGCGATTACTACCTGGAGCGCATCTACCCGTCCTTCGGCAACCTGGTGCCCCGCGATATCGCCTCCCGCCAGGCAAAGAACATGTGCGATGAGGGACGCGGAGTCGGACCGGTCGTCAAGGAAACCGATGCCGACGGCAACGTGCACGAAGTGCGCCGCGGCGTCTACCTCGACTTCTCCGAGGCCATCGGGCGTCTCGGCAAGCATGGTGTCGAGGTCAAGTACGGCAACCTGTTCGACATGTACAAGCAGATCACCGCCGAGGATCCCTACGAGGTTCCGATGCGGATCTACCCGGCCGTGCACTACACCATGGGCGGCGTGTGGGTCGACTACGATCTGGAGACCACCGTTCCTGGCCTGTTCGTTGCGGGCGAGGCAAACTTCTCCGACCACGGTGCGAACCGGTTGGGTGCTTCGGCGCTCATGCAGGGCTTGGCGGATGGCTATTTCGTCCTGCCGAACACGATCAACAGCTACCTGGCTGATCACCACGACGGAAAGCTCGCCCTCGACGATCCGGCCGTGACGGAAGCCGTCGCGTCCACCAAGGCACAGATCGAGAAGTTGCTCAGCATCAAGGGCAATCGCACCGTCGACTCGTTCCACAAGGAACTCGGTCACATCATGTGGGAGTACTGCGGCATGGCGCGCAGCGAGGACGGCCTCAAGAAGGCCATCGGCATGATCCGCGACCTGAAAGAAGAGTTCTGGCGCGATGTCAATGTGACCGGTGCCGCCGAGGATCTCAACCAGACCCTGGAGCGTGCCGGCCGGCTCGTCGACTTCTTCGAACTGGGCGAACTGATGTGTGTCGATGCCCTGCATCGCCGTGAGTCCTGTGGTGGCCACTTCCGTGTCGAGCATCAGACCGAGGAAGGCGAGGCGCTTCGCCACGACGACGAGTACGCCTACGTGGCGGCCTGGGAATACACCGGTGCGGGCAATAAGCCGGTCCTACACAGGGAACCGCTGGTCTACAAGGCAATCGAGCTGAAGCAACGGAGTTACAAGTGAAACTCACACTGAAGATCTGGCGCCAGGAGCGTGGCGCGCAACAGGGCAGGTTTGTCGAGTACCCGATCGACAACATCTCTGAAGACATGAGCTTCCTCGAGATGCTGGATCAACTGAATGAAGAGTTGACCGTCGCCGGCGAGGAACCGGTCGCATTCGATTCCGATTGCCGTGAGGGTATCTGCGGTATGTGCGGCCTGGTCATCAACGGTACGGCCCACGGACGAGGCAACTCCCCGGTGCCGACCACGACCTGCCAGCTGCACATGCGTTGGTTCAACGACGGTGACACGGTCACGATCGAGCCTTGGAAGGCCAATGCATTTCCGGTGGTCAAGGATCTCGTCGTCGATCGAACCGCGCTGGACCGGGTCATCCAGTCGGGCGGGTTCATCTCGGTGAACACCGGATCGGCTCCGGACGCGCACGCGACACTCGCACCGAAGCTGCAGTCGGACCGTGCCTTCGACAACGCCACCTGCATCGGCTGTGGCGCGTGCGTGGCGGCCTGCCCGAACGCTTCTGCCATGCTGTTCACCTCGGCGAAGGTCACGCATCTGGCCAACTTGCCACAGGGTCAGCCGGAGCGTTTCCTGCGGATCAAGAACATGGTGGGCCAGCACGATGCCGAAGGTTTCGGTAACTGCACCAACATCGGTGAGTGCGCCGCGGTGTGCCCGAAGGGCATTCCGCTGGAATCCATCAGCCAGCTGAACCGCGACCTGGTGTGGTCACTGTTCCGCAAGGATGGCTTCACGGCCTGAGCCGAGCTTTACATCGCGAGTAACCTACGGGGGCGGTGCCGGGGCAATCCGGTCCGTCCCCGTAGCATGTGCTCCAGAGATTTCGAGTGCCGATGTCGCTGCGCCATCACATTTCAGATTGCGTTCGCGGCAGTGCTTAGTGAAGCGCTCGTGGTGATGCAGGGGGGGGGATCGTCGCGGTTCCGAGACGCTCGCCGAATGCCGATCCGCTCCTGCTGCCTCGGGGCCAGACCTACCGGAACTGCCCTGCGCCTGGCAGACGGAGTGAGCTGACAGGCGACATGCACGGCGGCGGCAACCGGGGCTGGGCCGATTAACCCTATTGATCGGCTCTGTGGCATGATTATGAAGTTGCTCTGGCGTATCGGCTCCTGCCACAGGGGGATTGATCGGTCGGCAGAGTTCGAATACACGTTCTACCGCGAGGTGACCTGTGGCACCGACGAGGAAATCATCATGAATCCGATCATTGCTGAGCTCGACAAGGCTTCGATGCGCAGTGACATCCCCGAGTTCCGTCCCGGCGACTCCGTGCGGGTGCACGTCAAGGTTGTCGAGGGCAATAAGTCTCGTATCCAGGTTTTCGCCGGCGTTGTGATCGCCCGTAACGCTACCGGCGTGCAAGAGGCATTCACCGTGCGCAAGGTCTCCTACGGAACCGGCGTGGAGCGCACCTTCCCGCTGCATTCGCCGATCATCGACCACATTGAGGTCGAGCGTCGCGGTGACGTGCGCCGCGCCAAGCTGTACTACCTGCGCGGTCTGCGCGGCAAGGCTGCGAAGATCAAGGAGCGTCGCGTCTAGTTTCGCGATTTCACTCCGAAAGCCCTGGCCAAGTTTCAGCTGGCCAGGGCTTTTGCATGTTCGGGAGATGTGAACTCGTCCGGACGTTCTGTTGCCCATGACACACGTCTTGCACCGTCAGCTGTCCGCCTGTCGGTGCGATCAAGCCGCACGATGACGGGTGTCCTTTCGGTGCTTGGTCTGGCGTTAAGATTGGACGCGGTTGTTGAGCGAGAGGTCGGCTATGGGGCGCAAGGGTAAGGGTGACGAGTCCGTCGCCGAAGTCGACGATCTCGATCTTCCCCCGTCGCCCAAACCATCGAAGCCGCGCCAGGTGCTCACTTTCCTCGGTGAGACGGCCTTGGCCATCGTGGTGACCCTGGTCATCACCGCGCTGTTGCGGGTCTTCGTCTTCCAGGTTTTTCAGGTGCCCAGCGGTTCCATGGAAGAAACGTTGGAACTCAAGGACAGGATCGTCGCCACGCGGATCTCGGATTTCGACCGCGGTGACATCGTTGTTTTCGAAGACCCGGACGCAATGTGGATGGGTGAGCAGCCCGAGGCGACCAATCCGGTGCGCCGCGTGCTGGAGGAACTCTACCTGCTGCCTGACAGCAGCCAGGGATACCTGGTGAAGCGGGTTGTCGGCATGCCCGGGGACAATGTCGTGTGCTGCAACCAGCAGGGCCAGATCACGGTGAACGGGACCGCGCTCGACGAGACCGGCTATCTCTACACCGACGCCAGCGGACTACCCGTGGCACCGTCGGACACCCCTTTCGATGTCACGGTGCCGGCCGGCCACATCTTCGTGCTGGGTGATCATCGCGACCGCTCGGGTGACTCGAGATTGCACATGTGCGAGACGACGCCGGCCGATGTGCCTGCGGGAAGCTATGGCTTCATTCCCATCGATAGCGTTGTCGGGCCGGTGAAGGCTATCGTGGCGCCACTGGGACGGATCACGACGTTCAGCACTCCCGACACGTTCGCGAGTGTTCCCGATGCATCCATCGATGCTCCGGCCGAACCGATAGTGGCGGAGGGGTCCTGCGGAGGATCATGACAGTCATTCGTCCCGGCAAGGGGATATTCGGATACGAGAGAGCGCTGCACAGGGCGGGTTTCCAGCTGGTGGCAGGCGCCGATGAGGCCGGACGCGGAGCCTGCGCCGGGCCCCTGGTGGCAGGCGCCGTGGTTTTGGACGAGCGCTCGGCGCGACATCTCGACGGACTGAACGATTCGAAACTGCTGACCGCCAAGACCCGGGAGCGGCTCTACGACCAGATCACCCAGTACGCGGTGGCGTGGTCGGTCTGCGAGATCTCGCCCGCCGAGTGCGACCTTCTCGGCATGCACGAGGCCGACCTACAAGGCCTGCGGCGCGCCCTCCTCAGGCTTTATCCCGAGCCTGATTTCGTGTTGACGGACGGATTTCCGGTGGCCGGTGTCGGCTGCCCCGGCCTGGCCGTGTGGAAGGGCGACCAAGTGGCGGCGTGCGTGGCGGCAGCGTCCATCATCGCGAAAGTCACCAGGGACCACATCATGTGCGAATTCGATCAGCTGTACCCCGGCTACGAATTCGCCGGTCACAAGGGATACTGCACGCCCGTGCATCAGCGGCACCTCGAAGAAATGGGGCCTTGCGAGATACACCGCCTGCGGTATGAGAACGTCCGGGCAGCGGCTAGAGTGGCCTCACAATGAGCAGTGATGACCTGGAGGCCTACGAGGCCAAGCTGGAACTCGACTTGTACCGCGAGTACAAGGACGTGGTCGACATCTTCACCTACGCGGTGGAGACCGAACGGCGTTTCTATCTGTGCAACCAGGTCGACCTGAAGGTCCGCACCGAGGGCGGGGACGTCTATTACGAAGTCTCCATGGGAGACGCTTGGGTCTGGGACATGTACCGTCCGGCGAGATTCGTGAAATCCGCCAAGGTGCTGACGTTCCGGGATGTCTCGATCGAAGAACTGCAGCATCGCGAATTGGAGATCCCCGACCAGGAGTGATCCGCGGGAACTGACGACGCGGGGCCGCATGGGAATCGCCGGGGGACGGTGTGCCGTGTTGCCGATCAATGCGAAGACAGCGCCCGGCCAGCCGGCAATCTCGCGATCTCGTCGCGGAAAGCCGAGATTTTTCTGTGGATAACTGAACGATCCGGCCCCCATTTACCAATCATTCATCTCGAAGGAGAGGTGAACGATGGGCACATCGGATCTGGCATCCGAACCAAACGCGGAGCGTGAGGTTCGTACTATCCACGGTGCCGAATATCCGGCCGGGAAAGATATCCGGCGGGCTCTCGGCAATTGGGGTGAGCAGCTTGCGGCGGAGTACCTCATCGCCCTCGGGTGGAAGATCATTGCACGCAACTGGCGCTGCCCGGTGGGAGAAGCCGATCTGATCTGTCTGGAGCCGGCAGCGGAGAGGCTGCCGATCGGTGTCGTCGTCGAGGTGAAATGCCGCAGCGGACGGGGCTTCGGGGATCCGTTGGAAGCCATCACCTACGCCAAACAGAAGAAGCTACGGCAACTGGCAGTGGCATGGCGTAAGGCCGAGATAGCCGCGCTGTCGGACCTTCGAGTGGACGCAGTTGGCATCCTCAAGCTGCCCGGTGCTGCGCCACTGATCAGGCATGTGCGAGGTGCGGCGTGAGCACCTCGAGCGCATGGTCGGTGGCGATGCTCGGCATGCAGGGCACTCTGATCGAAGTGGAGGCGTCGATCGGTGCCGGGTTGCCCAGAACGGTGCTCGTCGGGCTGCCCGATACTGCTCTCTATGAGGCCAGGGATCGCTGTCGTGCGGCTGTCGCGGGTGCCGGGCTGGCTTGGCCCAGTCAGCTGCTGACCATCAACCTGACACCGGCAAGCTTGCCGAAGGCCGGTTCTCACTACGACCTGGCGATCGTCGCAGCCGTGCTCGCGGCGAGCGATGTAGTGCCGCGTTCCATCGCGGCCTCAAGTGTGCTGGTGGGCGAATTGGGACTCGACGGACGAGTCCGTGAAGTGCGGGGAGTGCTTCCGGCCCTGCTCGCCGCCAGAGACGCCGGTTTCGAACGAGCGATCGTACCGGCCGGGCAAGTTACCGAAGCCGGGCTGGCGACAGGTATCTCGATCTGGGGAGTGAGCTGTCTGGCCGATCTGATCGAGGTATTGCACGGGCGCCCGGTGCTCGATCCGCCTGCCGCAGCCGCCCGCGCGGCGTCCCCACCCGATGTGTATCAGCCCGATCTGGTAGATGTCAGGGGCCAGCCAGAAGCCTGCTGGGCCTTGGAGGTCGCTGCTGCGGGCGGGCATCACATCTTCTTGCACGGAGCCCCTGGTGTGGGCAAATCGATGCTGGCGCAACGGCTTCCCACGTTGCTACCGGATCTCACCGCTGAAGAATCGTTGGAGGTGTCAGCGGTGCATTCGCTGGCCGGATATTCGCTGAACAGCGGATTGATGAGGCGTCCGCCCTATTCGAATCCGCATCACAATGCATCGATGGCGGCGATGGTCGGAGGGGGAATGCGGGTGGCGCGTCCTGGTGCGATCTCGCTGGCCCATCGGGGTGTGCTCTTCTTGGATGAGGCGCCCGAGTTCAGCCCACGGGTGCTCGATGCGCTACGAACCCCGCTGGAGACCGGACAAATCACCATCGCACGATCGGCCGGCCAGGCGTGTTATCCGGCCAGATTTCAGCTGGTGATGGCCGCGAACCCCTGCCAGTGCGGCATGCTCGGTGTGCCGGGTGCGAATTGCCGATGCACGCCGATGAGCGTGCGGCGCTATAACGAGCGGTTAAGCGGGCCCATTCTCGACAGGATCGATATTCACCATCGGTTACTGCCGTCGCTGCTGGTGTCATCCCGGATTTCGGCGGGGGAGCCGAGCGCAATAGTCGCTGCACGGGTAGCGCAGGCGCGTGAAAGGCAGGCTCGTCGCCTGGCCGGCAGCCCCTGGCGACTCAACGGCGATGTTCCTGGTGCGCAATTGCGCAAGCTTCCTGAACCACAAGATATGTCCCTTCTGGACAACGCGGTGCGCGCTGGCCGGCTCAGTGCGCGTGGGATCGACAAGGTACTGCGGATTGCGTGGACGCTCGCGGATCTGGATGGGCATGACCGCGTCTCGAAGGGAAATCTGGCGGCGGCATTAGGACTTCGGCAAGACAGTTGGAGGTGCGCGGCATGAGTGGTCTCGATGAAGAGCGGCAGGCGAGAGCGGTACTGACCAGCATTTGTGAGCCTGGTCACCTGAAACTGGCGCGCCTGATCTCGGAACACGGGCCGATCGCCACCGTCGACGCCTTACGGTGCAGCGGCACCGAATCAGCGTGGGGGCAACGTGCCAGGAAAGCCGACGGCGCGACATTACTTGTCGAGGCGAAACAATGGGGGATTCGTTTCGTCATACCGGGCGATGAGGAATGGCCTGTGCAATTGGACGATCTTGAGCACGGCGCGGAAGTCCAGGGATTGGGCGGTATCCCCGTCGGGCTATGGGTGGCAGGCCCATGGTCACTGCGGGCATGGGCGCGTTCCAGCGTCGCCGTGGTCGGGGCGCGCGCCGCGACCCGGTACGGTGAGGCCGTGGCAAGCGATCTCGCCGCGCACCTAGCGTCTGGCCCCGGGGAGTACTCCGTGGTCTCGGGCGGTGCCTACGGCATCGATGCTGCTGCACATCGTGGCGCAATGGTCTGCGATGGCAGGACAATCGGTGTCTACGCCGGCGGTCTCGACGAACCATATCCGCGGGGCAATGCCCGGCTCTTCGAAGAACTGAAAGGCGAACATGTGGTGGTTTCAGAGGTTGCACCCGGAATACATGTGACCCGGGCCGCATTCTTGGCGAGGAACCGACTGATTGCCGCCCTGACCGTGGGAACCGTGGTCGTCGAGGCAGCAGCCAGGTCAGGAGCACGAAATACCGCGAGTTGGGCAGCAGCGTTAGGACGCGTGGTGATGGCTGTGCCCGGATCGGTGCACTCGGCAATGTCGGTTGGCTGCCATCGCCTGATCCGGGATGGGCAGGCGACTCTGGTCTGCGACGCCGACGATGTGAAGGCGCTGCTTGCCCCGGTGGGGCTGGGCCCTGATCTGCCTGAACGCGGAGCCGATCGGGTGCTTGACGATGTCGATCCCCACTTGCTGGCGATACGTGAGGCGATGCCGGCCCGTGGTGCGGTAGGCCCTCCGGAGTTGGCCGAGAAGTGCGGGCAGACGGTTCCGCGAGTGGTTGCCGGGCTCGTCGAACTCGAGATCCTCGGATTGGTGAAGCAAGACGAACAGGGCATGTGGCGGCTGAAGCGTCCGACCGCGGGAAAACAGCGAAGTGAAGCGACGATCTGGTAAGCGTGAGAGCCGAAGCATTAGGAATGCGCGGCATCGTGCGCTGAAATGGAGGGCATGAAACTTACTGTTCCCGTTGCCGAAGATGGCCAGATCGATCCCCGCTTCGGGAAGGCGGTGCGGATGGGTGTGGGCTCCGTCACCGATGAAGGAGAACTGCAAGATTGGCAGATACATGAGGTCGGTTGGGATGTGCTGCACGATCAAGGCGAACACGGCCAGCATCACGCCCGCATCGTGCGGTTCCTGAAAGACAACGGGATCGACCGCGTGATCTTCGCGCACATGGGGCAGCCCATGATGCACACCATCAACAAGATGGGCCTGCTCTTGATCGAGGCGCCCATCATGGACGCCAAGGACGCGGTCGTTCAAGCGGCGGCTCTTGAGCAACAGTGAACTCGTAGCAGACGCCCGTCAACGTGATGCCAGCGCGGACATGAGCTCGTGTGCAGCATCGTCCGAGTCGAACTCCATCTTGAGTGGCTTCTTACGCCCTTCGATCTGGACGACGATCCGCTGCAGCGCGCCGTGATAGTCGCACGGTTCGAAGCGTGCGGAGACGATACTTGATCGTGGGATGTCTCCGTGGCGTTTGACCGACCACATGAGCATGTCCCAATCGGTGAGGTGCAGCAGCCGCCGATCGGTCAGGACAAGAAGCCGGTATTCGGAGTGAATAGCCGAGTCGCATACGACGACCTGCACCTGCTCATCGGGGGAGAGGATCTCCCGGTAGATCGTGGCGAATTTGCGGTACCGGTAGGGCTCATGCGCCAAGGTTCGCGCAGCAGCCGCAAGGAAAGACTGCTCTGCCGGAGGAGGAGGCAAGGCCCCGGATGCCTCCATCACCGGATGGATCGGCCCGGTGGTTTGCTTCAACCGGTTGAGGGTCTCGATGAATTCGGTTGCGCTTCGTCCCTTGCTGAACCGCAATCGGATGGGCTCGCCACCCACTCTGTCGACGACAAGTCGATCGGTACTTAATACGGTCGACACCCTGGAGGCGCGGAGTACCTCTGCGGCGCCTATTTGAGTCTTGATCTTCCAACGATTGGACAGCCCGTCACTGACCAAGACGATTCGCCGATCGGTCAGCATGAGGATTTGTTCGGTGAAGCGATCTTCACCGGTCTCCCGCACCAGCACATGCACCGACTCGTCCGTGTCCAAGATGTCGTGGTAAATGCCCGCGTAGTTCCCCATGCCTCTGCGTCCGCCATGGTCTCGCCATAATGCGTCGATGAACGTCTGCTCTGCGTGGGCGGCGACCATGCGGTCAGGCTACGCCGCCGTTGGGTGATACAGGACAGCTCAGCACTCCACGACGTTGACGGCCAGCCCCGCCCGGCTGGTTTCCTTGTAGCGCTCCGACATGTCTGCCCCGGTCTGCCGCATGGTTTCGATGGTGACATCGAGCGGGACGACGTGGCGTCCATCACCGAGCAATGCCAGCCGGCTGGCGGCCACCGCTGTGGCGCCGGCGATCGCGTTGCGTTCGATGCACGGAATCTGCACCAAGCCACCCACCGGATCGCAGGTCAGGCCGAGGTGATGCTCGATGGCGATCTCTGCGGCGTTCTCGATCTGCTCGGGTGTTCCGCCGCGTATCGCGGTGAGCCCGGCCGCGGCCATGGCGCAGGCGCTGCCGACTTCGGCCTGGCATCCTGCTTCGGCCCCCGAGATCGAGGCATTCGCTTTGAAGATTGATCCGACGGCTGTCGCGGTGAGTAAAAAGGTCCGGATGGTATCTGTCGGGAAATCCTCTTCCACGCAGGCCCCGTAGAGCACCGCCGGCAGCACGCCGGCGGCGCCGTTGGTCGGAGCGGTCACCACGCGCCCGCCTGCCGCGTTTTCTTCGTTGACGGCAAGGGCGTACATCGAGAGCGCGTCAACGGAGTTGCGCGATACGCCTTGGCTCAGCAGCGAGCGCCAGCCTGCGGCGGCCCTGCGCCGCACCTTCAGTCCGCCCGGCAGCGTGCCTTCGGACGACAACCCGCGCTCGATGCATTCCCGCATGGTCTGCCAGATCGCATCCAACCCCTGTACAGCCGGATCTGCCCCGTGCAGCGCGACCTCGTCTTCCCAGGCGATTTCGGCAATGGTGCGACGGCACGAGGGAAAGGTGGTTCGTTCGGTGCCGGCGTCCGCCGGGAAGGTCTGTGCGGGAATGACCGTTGTCGGATCGGTTTCGAAATGGGTGAGCGCCAGCAATTCGGCCATGTTTCGATAGCGATGCTTGAGTTGGGTGCCTGTGGTCCCCGCACCCGGCTCCTCGCCGAGCCTGCGGATGAAACCGCCACCGATCGACAGGTAGGTCTCGGTGGCAAGAATCGAACCGGCATGCTCGGCGATCAGCATCATCGCGTTGGGATGTCCGCCATGTCTTGACAGGGGAGCGAACTCGATGTCGTCCCTGCTCAGGGGTACATGGTCGATGTCGAGAACTTCGCCCGCATACAGCCGCGTCCAATTGCCGTGAACCACGCCGGGATCGACGCTTTCGGGCTCATAGCCCCGCAATCCGGCGATCACCGCGTCCGGTGTGCCGTGGCCGACCCCGGTAGCGGCCAGCGAGCCTTCCAGCCGGCAACGGAATCGCGTTACCGAATCGAACTGGCCTGCGTCCCGCAGCCGATTCCGGAAATCTAGTCCGGCGCGCATCGGCCCCACCGTGTGCGAGCTCGACGGTCCGACGCCGATAGAAAAGAGGTCGAGCGCAGAGACATAAACTCCGCTCCCGGCCTCAGATCCATTGCTCATTAATTCAGCATAGCCAGAGCGGCTTCTTCGGCGGCCAGTGGGCCATCGCGTGTGTCCGAGAGAGGACTTGAACCTCCATGCCCTAAAACGGGCACTAGCACCTCAAGCTAGCGCGTCTACCTATTCCGCCACCCGGACGAGTGTCTTCGCTCATTTTTCGAGCGCCAGGAAACAATAGCATCAAACCCCCATTGACCGCGAACCGACTTGTTTTCGCTCCAGAGAGGACTTGAACCTCTCTCACCAGGGCCCGGATGTCCGCATGTGAACGGCACTCCCGCGCGAACGGTTCCAGCCCCCCGATTGTGCGGTGGTGCTCCTCGCGCTCCGCGCTCGTCAACAGGCTTCACTCGCCTCGGTCAAGAACGCGAGCGTCCTTTCCGCTCGGTTCTGTGAGTGTTCGTGGCACGATGGGGGGATCAAACACAGGTTGAGTTCAGGAGGTGCGATGGGCGAGCCAGCCACCACATATATCGCTTCGTGGTCGTTACGGCAGGAGCTCATCTCCGGTGCAGAGTTCGAGGTTGGCCAGATCAACCTTCCGCGATGGGTAACCAACAAGCAGGTCCAGCGCGTGCTCACCGATCAGGCCGAGCACGGCGGTTGGGAGCTGATGCGGCTGCGTCAGTATCGCGACGGCAGCCGCCAGGCCTGGTTACGGCGCAAAATCATCAAGGTACGTCCGACGCTCTACGCGTGAGCGCGGCAGGGTGGGTGCTACCAATCCCTGCCTGCGTGTGGACCACCCGTCACGTCATCGAGCGCCTGCACGATCGGCTTGGGTAGGGTCACATCGTCCACCGAGAGCAAGGACGACAACTGTTGCACGGTGCGGGCACCGAGCAATGGTGCGGTCACTCCGGGGGCATCGCGTACCCACAGCATGGCGACCTGGGCAGTCGTCAAACGCAATCCGTCGGCGGCACGGGCCACCGCGTCGACGACGGCGTCCGAGCGGGTATCGAGATAGGGCTCGACGAACCAGGCCATGTGGTCCCTGCCGCCACGCGAATCCCTTGGAGTGCCGCCTCGATACTTGCCCGTGAGCACGCCGCGTCCCAACGGGGACCAGGGAAACAAACCCATGCCGTGGTGCTGAAGCGCCGGCAGCACCTCGACCTCGGCCCGGCGGGCCAGCAGCGAATACTCGATCTGTCCGCTCACCAGGTGGGCGCGTCCGGGCATTGCCCGCTGCCAGGCGGCAGCGGTGCCCAGTTGCCAGCCGATGTAGTTGCAGACACCGACGTAGCGGGCCATGCCCGAATGGACGGCCTGATCGAGGGCGGCAAGTGTCTCTTCGAGTGGCGCATCGCCCCACGCATGTATCTGCCACAGATCGACATGGTCGGTGCGCAATCTCCGCAACGATCCGGTCAGATCGTCCAGCAGCGCACCTTTGGATGTGTCGATGGCTTGCGCGCCGCCATGCGTCCCGAATCCGGCTTTCGTGGCGATGACCAGGTCGTCGCGGCGCAGGTCGCTGCGCATATAGCGGCCGATGAGCTCTTCGGCGCGTCCCCCACCGTAGGCAGGAGCAGTGTCGACGAGGTCGCCACCCGCTTCGACGAAGGTCCGAAGCAGCGATCGCGCCATATCGGGGGAGACATCGCTGCCCCAGGTCATGGTGCCCAGCCCCAAACGCCCGACGCTTAGCCCGCTCGAACCCACTGCCCGTCGTTGCATGGCCGTCAGCTTACGCAGCCGGTCACGATCGGCACGGACGGATCGAGATAGCCGGTGAGCAGCAGGACGGCGAGGGTAAGGGCCAGCACCACCCGGTAGACCACGAACGGGGTGAACGAGTGGGTGGTGATGTAACGCAGCAGCCATGCGATCACGGCATACCCCACCACGCCCGCGATGACCGTCGCCAAGATCGTCGGGCCCCATGCAACGCATGCGTCTTCGCCGATGTCCTTCAATTTGTACAGGCCGGACGCGAAGACTGCCGGAATGGCGAGGAGGAAGGCGTAGCGGGTGGCGGCGGGCCTCGAGTACCCCATGAACAGCCCGCCGGAAATGGTGCCGCCGGAACGAGACACTCCAGGAATCAGCGCGCATGCCTGGGCCAGACCGAAGATGATCGCGTCACGCCACGTCAGGTCGTGCAATTCCTTGGGCCCGAGCTGGCGCTTGGCGACCCCTGGAACGACCTCATGCTTCGACGCGACACGGTCGGCCCATCCCAGCACCAGGCCGACTCCGCCGAGCATCGCGACAGTGATCCACAAATTGCGCAATGTGGTGTCGATCGAATCCTGAAACAAGATGCCGAGTGCGCCGATCGGGATCGATCCCGCAATCACGAACCAGCCCATCCGGGCGTCCGGATCGCTGCTCGGCACCTTGCCCAGCAGCGACAGCACCCACTGCTTGATGATCCGCCCGATGTCTTTGGCGAAGTAGATGATCACAGCGGTCTCGGTGCCCAGCTGGGTCACGGCGGTGAATGCGGATCCCGGATCGTGACCGGAGAAAAACAGCTGACCAACCACCAATTGATGGGCGCTGGAACTGATCGGCAAGAACTCGGTGAGCCCCTGAACGATGCCCAAGACGATGGCCTCGAGCCAACCCATAGACGATCCTTCCGCCATAAAAGATGGCCCTCGACTGGGCCTATCCCGCCCGTAAGCCTAGCCCGGTCGACGATCGGCAAGTCGCGAGCGGGGTACAGCACACATCACCGGCCCTGAAGGTGATCGTGTGTGTTCGAGGTAGACCGCAGATCGTTCGGACGGCGGCCGGCGGGTGTGCAACTAATCAGCCATCCATCACCGAATCCCAGCGAACCCGTAAGAACGCGCTTACCCTGAGTTTCATGGAGCCAACCCATAGGTATGCATTCCCTGACAGGTTTGTCAGTGGGGCAGTGGGTGTCGTCGAGCATCGGGTCTTCTTTGTGCAGACTCGCCAGGGATCGCGAATGACGAACGTGGTCTGCGAACCTCAGCAGATCCGAGTACTGGCCGAGCACATCAGCGAGGTCCTGAAAGAACTGGAGGGATTCGGGATCTTCGCCGAACCCGCAACCAATCGGGCTCGTCCGCACGACAGCGGACCTCTCGATGTTCCCTTGGACGAAGACTTCAGGGCCGGGACGATGGCCATCACCTGGGTGCCGGACCCTGCCTCGCTGCAGATCGAACTGTTCGCCCTCGGTGTCTACCAGAGACTGAACGAGCCGGGATCCCAAAGCAAGCCGGGCGAGGCGCTGCAGGTGTCGATAACTCTCGACCAGGCGCGTGACTTCATCGTCCGTACCGGGCAATTGCTGGGTACTGATACCCCCAGCTGTCCGTTCTGCGGACAGCCGATCTGGCCCGGCGGGCACCTGTGCCCGCGCTGCAATGGCTATCGCAAACCCTTGATCGAGTTCGACCGCCGCACCTCGAATATCGCTCGAGATTGAACGCTGACGCTAGATTTAGCATCATGCATGCTTGGTCTGCCCCTCGAGTCCCGAACCTGCCGCGCAACACGAACCCCGAGATCGACGACAGGGTACGCGTGTGGGATACCGAATCTCGCGCGTTGAAGGCAGTCGGCCCCGCCAGCGGCACTGCCGGTCTTTATGTCTGCGGCATCACACCCTACGACGCGACCCATCTGGGGCATGCATTCACCTACCTGACCTTCGACCTGCTGCAACGCGCCTGGCGTGATCTGGGGCTCGACGTCAGCTACGTGCAGAACATCACCGACGTCGACGATCCGCTGCTGGAGAGGGCGAACCAGACCGGCCAGGACTGGGAAGAATTAGCGGCCTCACAAGTGGAGCTTTTCCGTGCCGACATGGCGGCGCTGCGGATACTGCCTCCCGAGCACTACATCGCCGCCACGGAGGCACTCGACCTGGTGACCGGCACGGTCGAAAAGCTGGAAGCCAAGAACCTCGCCTACCAGGTCAAAGATGAGACGCATCCCGATTGGTATTTCCGCTCGGATGCGGTCGAAGGTTTCGGCGAGATGTCCCATCTCAACCGTGACGAGCAGCTGGTCGAGTTCGCTGACAAGGGCGGCGACCCCGAGCGTCCGGGCAAGGTGGACGCACTCGACTCGCTGGTGTGGCGGATGGCCCGCGACGGTGAACCTTCGTGGCCCTCGCCATTGGGCCGTGGCCGTCCTGGCTGGCACGTCGAGTGCACGGCAATCGCCCAGCGCTACCTGGGTGCGGATTTCTCGGTGCAAGGTGGCGGCTCCGATCTCGCGTTCCCGCACCATGAGATGTGTGCCGCGGTTGGACGCGCAGTCACCGGCGAGCGTTTCGCCGACGCCTACGTGCACGTGGGGATGGTCGCCCTCGACGGGCAGAAGATGAGCAAGTCGCTGGGCAACCTGGAGTTGGTCTCCCGGCTGCGCGGCCAGGGCATTGCCGCTCCGGTGATTCGGCTGGCTCTGCTCACCCACCACTACCGCACCGATTGGGAGTGGTTCGCCACCGATATCGACAAGGCGCAACGCAGGGCGGACGCATGGGCGGCTGCCTTCGCCAGCCCGGCGGGCACTCCGACCGGGCCGGTCCTCGATGACCTTCGCCGCGCCATGCGAGACGATCTCAACTCCCCGGAGGCCTTGGCGATCGTGGACGAGTGGAGTGCAGCCACGCTCGCCGGAGACGGTGAGGACGTCCAGTCACCCACCCAGGTTGCCGAGGCAGTGGACGCTCTGCTGGGCATTTCGCTCAACTAACGTCGGGAACTACTCAGCGGCGCCGGCCACCGACTCGGAATGGAAGTCGCTTTGAGCCGGACGCTCGATTCCGGCGATCTTGTAGACCTCGTCCTCGTCCAAGGTCTCCTTCGCGAGCAGCTCGCGGGCAATCGCGTCGAGTTTGTCCCGGTGCTCGTTGAGCAGGTCAACCGCACGGGTATGACATTCGGCGATGATCGCGCGGACCTCGGCGTCCACCAGTGAGAGCGTCTCATCGGAAATGCCGAGATCGCGCGGGTTGACGTCTTCGAACAGCACGGTCATCGGGCCGACCTTCGGCGACATGCCCCACTTGCCGACCATCTGGCGGGCGATGGAGGTCGCCGACCGCAGATCGGATTCGGCGCCGGTGGTGACCACGCCATAGACAGCGGCCTCGGCGGCCATGCCGCCCAGCGCGCCGACGATGCGTCCACGCAGATATTGCTCGTCATACCCGTATTTGTCGGTATCGGGGGTCGACAAGGTGACGCCGAGAGCCTGGCCGCGCGGGATGATCGAGACCTTGCGAACCGGGTCGGCACCCTTCTGCAACATGCCGAGCAGCGCGTGACCGCCTTCGTGGTAGGCCGTACGGCGCTTCTCATCGTCGGGAATCAGCACAGAACGGGCAACGCCCAACTGAATCTGCTCCAACGCGTTGGTGAAGTCCGACTGATAGACCACCGTGTCGTCACGCCGGGCCGCCCGCAGCGCCGCCTCGTTGGCCAGATTGGCCAGATCGGCACCAGTCGCGCCGGGCGTGGTCTGCGCCAGGGCTTTCAAATTGACATCCTCGGCCAACGGGATCTCGCGGGTGTGCACCTGCAGAATCTTCTCGCGTCCCAGCTGATCGGGCGGGCTCACCGTGATCACGCGATCGAATCGTCCGGGCCTGGTCAACGCCGGGTCGAGCACATCGGAACGGTTGGTGGCGGCCATCACGACGACACCCTCGGTGCCGTCGAAGCCGTCCATCTCGGTCAGGATCTGGTTCAGGGTCTGTTCGCGTTCGTCGTTGCTGCCGGACGCTCGGCTCGAGCCGCGGGCCCGGCCGATGGCGTCGATCTCGTCGATGAACACGATCGCGGGGGCCACTTTCTTGGCCTCGTCGAAAAGCTGGCGCACTCGCTGTGCACCGACGCCGACGATCATCTCGATGAATTCGCTGGCCGAGGCGCTGAAGAACGGCACATCCGCCTCTCCCGCGGTTGCCCTGGCCAGCAGCGTCTTGCCGGTGCCGGGCTGGCCTTCCAACAGCACGCCACGAGGTGCGCGTGCGCCGACCCGGCGGTATTTGTCGGGGCTCTTGAGGAAGTCGACGATCTCGTCCACCTGTTCTTTGACTTCGTCAATGCCTGCCACGTCGGAGAAATTGACCCGCACAGCGGTCTTCTCGATCGGCTTGATCTCGCGCTGCATACCGAATCCGCCAAGCCCGCCGCCGGATTTCGCGATCTTGCGGAACGCCCAAAAGGACACCCCGATCAACAGGCCCCACAACAGCAGCGACGAGATGATATTTGCTACCGCACCACGTTGCTCGCTGAGCGGGGTGGCCCGGACCACGGCGCCCTTCGATTGCAATTCGGCCAACAAATCGTCTTGCGCGAATGTCGGACGCTCGGTGCTGAACTCGGTATAGCTGCCTTCGTCGGTCGAGTCGTCGCCGTCGTCGGGCAGCTGAGCCTCGTTGTTCAGTTCGCCCTGGATGGTGTCGCCTTGGGCGTAAATCTCCTTGACATTACCGGCTTCGACCTGGGCGACGAACTCCGTGTAGGGAACCGTCGGGGGAGCATTGCGCGCATCCTGCCAGCTGAACAGGCCCCATAGCCCGAGCAGCACGATCCCGGCTATCAGCCAGAACTGCCACATCCGTGATCGTTTCGGCTTGTCCCCTTTGTCGTCCTTGCCCTGATTCGGCAGCCCCTCGGTGCGCCAGGGCCGTGGCGAATCCAGCGGCGGAGGTCCCGAAGGTGCTTGCGAGGGACGGCGCGGTTCGTCTGTCGAACGCTCGGGCGTGGGTACATCAGATGGCCGCGACGGGCGGGGATCGGTCATGAAACCTCCTGCATGGTTCCTCAATGCTAGACGGCCTCACTAATAGACACGGATTCGCCTTGCAGTGGCTGCAAGCCGCGGGCAGTGGTTGACTGGAGCCATGAAAAAGCTGATCAACGATCCTGGCACCGTCGTCGCCGATGCGTTGCGCGGCATCGAAGCTGCGCATTCAGCCACCTTGCACATTGACCATACCAATCGCCTGATCATCCGTTCGGACGCTCCCCGGCCCGGCAAAGTTGCCGTGATCTCCGGCGGGGGATCGGGCCATGAGCCGCTGCACGGCGGCTTCGTCGGCCCCGGCATGTTGGACGCAGCAGTCTGCGGCGAGGTCTTCACTTCCCCCACTCCCGACCAGGTGGAGGCGGCCTTGCAGGCCACCAACGGTGGTGCTGGCGCACTGCTGATCGTGAAGAACTACACCGGCGATGTGATGAACTTCGAGATGGCCGCAGAGCTCGCGGCCGCCGACGACATCGAGACCGCCAGCGTCATCGTCCAAGACGATGTCGCCGTCACCGATTCGCTGTTCACGGCCGGACGCCGCGGAGTGGGCGGCACGGTGGCCGTGGAGAAGATCGCCGGAGCGGCCGCCGAAGCTGGTCTCGGGCTCACCGAGGCGACGGCGCTCGCGCAGCGCACCGCCGACGCCTGCCGGTCGATGGGCTTGGCCCTCACCTCGTGCACCGTGCCCGCGGCCGGACGACCCACCTTCGACCTGGCCGACGACGAGATCGAATTGGGCATCGGCATCCACGGCGAGCCGGGACGCTCCCGACACAAGATCGCTCCCGTGCACGATCTCGCGCCGCTGCTGCTGGATCCGATATTGGGCGACCTCGACTTCACCGACGGACCGGTCATCGTGATCTGCAACGGCATGGGCGGCACCCCGCTGATGGAGCTCTATGGCCTGTACGCGGAGGTCAGCGACCTGCTGAAGGCCAGGGGAATTCAGATTGCCCGTAACCTTGTCGGTAATTATGTGACTTCACTGGAGATGGCCGGTGCATCGGTCACCTTGGTGAAAGCCGATGACGAACTGTTGAACTATTGGGACGCGCCGGTCGCCACGAGCGGATTGAGGTGGTAGGCACAATGCAGCTGAACGCACAGGTCATGGCCCGCTGGCTGAAGGAGTTTGCGTCCGACATCGCAGCCAATGAGGCGTTGCTCACCGATCTCGACCGACAGATCGGCGACGCTGATCATGGCGCCAACATGGTCCGGGGCACCAAGGCTGTCGCTGAACTCGATCCCGCCGACTTCGCTGACGCCAAGGCCTACGTGAAAAAGGTAGCCATGACATTGATCAGCACCGTCGGCGGAGCCTCCGGCCCGCTGTACGGCACCTTCTTTCTGCGGCTGGCCGCGGCATTGCCCGCCGACGGCCCGATCGGGCACGCCGTCTGGCTGGAATCATTGCGGGCAGGGGTACAGGGAGTGATGGATCGCGGCAAGGCACAGGCCGGAGACAAAACCATGCTGGACGCGCTGCTTCCGGCCGCCGACGCATTCGAGTCACACCCGGATCGTCCGTGGCAGGCGGCTGCGGAGGCGGCAGCAGCCGGACGCGACGCCACCGTGCCGATGGAGGCACGCAAAGGCCGCGCGTCCTATCTCGGGCAACGGAGCATCGGCGTCGCAGACCCGGGTGCCAGCAGCTCAACTCTCCTCTTGGAGGCAGCCGCGAGGACGCTGGCGTGATCGGAATCGTCATCGTTTCGCACAGCCACGCGCTGGCGGTCGCCGCGCAAGATCTCGCGAGCCAGATGGTTCCCGATAACAAACCTGAGATGGCGGTTGCCGCAGGCCTGGGCGACGGCACGATCGGTACCGATGCGGCCACCATCGCACTGGCCATAGGTGAGGTCGATTCGCCCGACGGCGTTCTGATTCTGCTCGACCTGGGCAGCGCCGTGCTCAGTGCCGAACTCGCGATCGAGTTCCTGGCCGACGACCTGGCATCCAGGGTGAAGATCAGTTCCGCGCCCCTGATCGAAGGCCTGATGCAGGCGGTCGTGACCGCCTCGACCGGGGCGTCCCTGGGCGAAGTCGACCAGGAAGCCCACCGCGGGCTCGCGGCGAAGACCGCGCACTTGGACGACGGCGATCAGCCTGCCGTACCGCTCCAAGTGAACAAACACGCCAAGGCGCCTACTGCTGCGCACCGCGTGGTCTGGCGCACCACCGTGCGCAACCCGCATGGCATTCATGTGCGTCCGGCGGCGGCGATCGTCACCTCATTACGAGGCCTGGACGCCGACGTGACGCTCAGCAACGCCTCGGCCGACAAGGGTTCCGCTCCGGCGGACAGCCTGTCGAGTATCGCCGGCCTGGAGGTGGCCTACGGGCAGATTCTGGAGGCCCGGATCTTGGGTCCGGACGCCGATGCCGCCCGTGATGTGCTCGCCGGATTGGCCGCGCACGACTTCGGCGAAGACCTGACTCCCAAACCGGCGCGGCCGAGCGAAGCCGGCGGCGCTGCCCATGCGCACGCCGCCTCGGCATCGGTCCGGGCATTCGGCGAGATTCCCGCCGCGGCCGAACGGCGGGCCGTGATCGCTCCGGTCACCAAGGTGGGGATGCGTCCGCCGGTCGGGGAATACCATCCGCTGCCACCCAAGGACGAGCTGGCCAGATTCAACGAGGCCGTCAGCGACGTGGACGAGTTCTTGAGCGGCATCATTTCTGAGGGCGCCGTGATACCCGGCATCCTCGAGGCCCAACAAATGATGCTCGCCGATCGGGAGCTGCAGCATGGTGTGGTGGGCCGCATCACGGCCGGCTTCAGCGCGGTGGACGCGGTGGACGACCAATTGACCGACCTGGCCCGCTCGTTCGACAAATTCTCCGACGCCTATCTGCGTGAACGCGGGCAGGATCTGCGCAGCCTGCGCAGGATGCTGCTGTTGGCGTTGCTGGGCCGTCCGCTTGAGCAGGAGACTCCGGACGCCCCGCGCATCTGGGTGCTGGAAGAACTCGACGCCGCGACCGCGATGCGCCTTGATCCCAGGATCTGCGTCGGCGTCATCACGGTTGCCGGCGGGCTGAGCGGACACGGCATGCTCGCCGCGCAGGCGCGCGGCATCCCGGTGCTCAGCGGATGCCAGGACGCCGACCAGATCTCCGACGGCCAACTCGTCGCCTTCGACCCGGTGACCAGGGAGTTCTGGGCACACCCTGACGACGCACTCGCGGCAGAACTCGACCGCCGCAACGAGCAACGCACAAACGCGGCGGAGCGGGCGCAGCTGCGCGCCCACGAGCCTGCTGTCACCAGTGGCGGTCAGGTCATCAAGGTCGAGGCGAACATCGGTGCGATGGACGACGCCGAAGCCGCAGCGAAGCAAGGCGCCGACGGGTCGGGTGTGGTGCGCACCGAGAACATCTTCGCCAAGGATTACAACGCGCCGAGCGTCGATACTCAGACCGACGTCTTCGTCCGCATCGGCCAGACGGTGGGCGGGGTCATTACGATCCGCACCTGGGATCCGGCCGGCGACAAGCCCCTGGCGTTCATGCCCAACCAGCCGGAGGACAATCCCGCGCTCGGGGTGCGGGGTGTCCGGATGATGCGCAAGGCCCCGCAGTTTTTCCGTGATCAGATCAGGGCGGCACTACTGGCCAGCCGGCAGGTGAAACTGCAAATCCTGATCCCGATGGTCAGCGAACCCGAGGAGATGGTCTGGGCCCGGGAACAAATCGAGTCGATCCGGTCGGAGCTGGGTGTCGATCCGGTCCCTGTCGGGGTGATGGTGGAAGTTCCCGCGGCTGCCCTGCGTGCTGCAGAATTCGCCGAACTCGCAGATTTCGTCAGTATCGGCACCAACGATCTCAGCCAGTACGTTCAGGCCGCCGATCGGACGAATTCGGCTGTCCGCGAGCTCGCCAGGCAGAACTCTCCGGCGGTGCTGGAGCTGATCAGGATCACTGCCGAGGCTCTGCCCGGCATGCGCATCGCGGTCTGCGGCGACCTGGCCAGCGATCCCGAGGTGACGGCTGCACTGATCGAACGCGGGGTCACCGAGCTATCGGTGCGTCCGGGAATGGTGGCCGAGATCAAGCAGGCAGTTCGGGCAGTGTAGGCCCGGCCTTCGGGCAGGCACTAGGCTTAGCGGTCGTGAGCAAGACTTTCGAAGAGCTGTACGCGCAACTGACCGAGATCGCCCAGACTCGTCCCGAGGGTTCGGGCACCGTCGAACGGCTGGACGCAGGCGTCCATGCGATCGGAAAGAAGATCGTCGAGGAGGCCTCCGAGGTGTGGATGGCGTCCGAGTACCAGAGTCTCGAAGAGACCGCGGAAGAGATGAGTCAGCTCATCTACCACGTGCAGACCATGATGGTGAAGCTCGGTCTGACGCCCGAAGACATCTACCGCTATCTGTAGCCGGGAACCCGGACGCCCATCGAGCCCATTGAGCGGCGCTGCGCGACGATTTCGGACCGCGGACCCGCGGTGGTATCGAAGCGGCGCCACCCGAATGTGAAAAAAGGAATTGACGTGTCAGAAATGCTGAGAGTCGCGGTGCCCAACAAGGGTGCCTTGTCCGAGGCCGCCGCGGCCATGTTGAGCAAAGCCGGTTACCGCCAGCGAAGCGACAGCAAGGATCTTGTGCTGGTCGACGACATCAATGGTGTCGAGTTCTATTACTTGCGTCCCCGCGATATTGCCGTCTATGTGGGGGAGGGCACGTTGGATCTGGGCATCACCGGACGCGACATGCTGCTCGACTCCGCTGCTCCCGCCGAAGAGATCATGGCGCTGGGCTTCGGATCGTCGAAGTTCCGGTTCGCGGCACCGGCAGGCGAAGGCTGGACGCTCCAGAAGCTGAACGGCACGCGCATCGCGACCAGCTATCCGGGACTGTTGGGGAGCTACCTCGACGAACATGGCATCACGGCACGGCTGATCCATCTGGACGGCGCCGTCGAATCGTCCATCAGGCTCGGCGTGGCCGATGCGATCGCCGACGTGGTGGAAACCGGAACCACCTTGCGCAAGGCAGGTTTGGAACTTTTCGGCGACCCGATCCTGCTCAGCGAAGGCATCTTGGTGCAGCGGCCCGGCGAGCGGGCCGAGATCGACCCGGTTGCTCTCGACCACCTGCTGCAGCGGCTCTCGGGCGTCATCGTCGCCCGCGACTATGTGCTGATGGACTACGACATCGCCGAGGACGTCGTCGAGCAGGCGATGGCCCTGACTCCCGGACTGGAAAGCCCCACGATCTCACCCCTGGCCAAGCAGGGCTGGGTGGCGGTGCGGGTCATGGTGCCCGCCAAGGGCCACCAGTTGTTGATGGACAACCTGCACGACCTGGGGGCTCGCGGCATCCTGGTGAGCGAGTTGTCCGCCTGCCGGCTCTAGCGCGGCGCTCGACTTGAGCTAGTCCAGGCGTTTGGTTTCCTTATCAGCCTTTTGATCGGCGCGGGCAGCAGTCTTCGCATCTTCGTCGCGTTGTTTGGTGGCGCGTTCCAGCTCACGCAGCCGGGCCTCCTCCTTGGTCGGCGCCTTCATCGCTCCGCCGATGAAGAACGCGACGAGACCGAGCACGGCCACGATCAGCCCCGCCCAGGTGAGGCCGCTCAACTCGCTCAAGTGACGGATCCAGGTGACGACCTGCCCGGTGAGGCCGACGAGAGCGGCGCCCACGATCAACAAGATCGCTCCGGTGGCGCGCATCAGATGGCGGGGGCTATGCAGCGAATTCCACTTCAGCACTGCCCATCCCGCTGCGACCAGCCCCAGCAGAACAGTGATCAGCACGATGATCGTTGTGTCGCTCATAGTCACAGCGTAGACGCGCTCTGGTGGTTCCCGGGTGCGGTGCACCGTGCCCGGGAACAGACCGAGTGGTACGGCTGCATCAGGGAGCCCGGGTGCGGCCGGGCCGAGGGCTCTTGGTCTGCGTCAACCGAGTACTGGTTTGGGAAAATGACCTGTCTGGGCTATAGTTCCTTGCGCTGATCGGCCTACTTGGCCGGATCCAACGAAGTGAGGGCCTGACCCTCCACCTGTGGCCGTATCTCGATGGCCTCGGGTCGGTATTGAAAGTGATACCCCGGACGGCATGTCCGGGTGATGTGGCTGGGGCGCGGAGGCGTCCGGATGCCGCAAGATCACTTGCTGTCAGGTCTTCGCATTCGCGGAGACCTTTTTCATTGGGTCGGTGGCCCTTGATCGGGTCATTCACCGGGCTGGAACAAGCCGGTCAGCCGGACTAACGACATTGGAGGACAGTCATCAGCAACGAAACTCGTATCAATGAGCGGATCAGGGTGCCGGAGGTGCGCCTGGTCGGCCCGCAGGGCGAACAAGTTGGCATCGTGCGTATCGAGCAAGCACTGCAGCTTGCCCGCGAGCACGATCTGGACCTCGTTGAAGTCGCGCCGACGGCTCGCCCGCCGGTTGCGAAGCTCATGGACTACGGCAAGTTCAAGTACGAGAACGCCCAGAAGGCGCGCGAATCGCGCCGTAATCAGGCCAACACCGTCATCAAAGAGATGAAGCTGCGTCCCAAGATCGATGAGCACGATTACGAGACCAAGAAGGGCCACGTCGTGCGCTTCCTCAAGGGCGGCGACAAGGTGAAGATCACCATCATGTTCCGCGGACGCGAACAGTCGCGTCCCGAACTCGGCGTGAATCTGCTCAAGCAGCTCGCGGAGGATGTCGCTGAGGACGGCGTCGTGGAGCAGGCTCCCCGGCTTGAGGGCCGCAACATGCACATGGTTCTCGCACCCACCCGCAAGAAGAGTGAAGCCAGGGCTCAAGAGGCCGTCCAGCGTGAAAAGCGGATGGCCGAACGCCAGGAGGCCGCCGAAGAGAACAAGCGCGTCGAGGCCGAGCTGCGCGCAAAGGCAACGAGCCAACCAAAGAAGAAGAAGGGGCCCTCAGACAACATGGACCCCGACGTCGTTCTTTAGCACTCAGGGCCCCAGGCCGTCGTGCTCACGTTGGTGAGCAGGCCTGCGGATCCGGATGTTAGCCAAAGGATCTGGCAACAGATCCTGCCCCGGTGCGGCATTCCGCATCGGGATGATCGAGAGAATGGAGCGGCACCAATGCCGAAGATGAAGACGCACTCCGGTGCCAAGAAGCGGTTCAAGGTAACCGGAAGCGGCAAGCTGACGCACAAGCGCGCGGGCAAGGGCCACTTGAACGAGCACAAGCCGTCGAAGCGCACCCGCCGGCTCAATGTGGACGGTGTCCTCGAGCCCGGTGACGCCAAGAAGGTCCGCAAGCTGATCGGTGGCTACAAGCCGAAGTCCAAGCGCGGCTGACGCCGTTCCCTACCCGAACCACTTTTCAAGGAGCACGAAATGGCACGCGTCAAGCGCGCAGTCAACGCACAAAAGAAGCGTCGCGAGGTACTCGAGCGGGCCTCCGGCTACCGCGGGCAGCGGTCCCGCCTGTACCGCAAGGCCAAAGAGCAGACCCTGCACTCGGGCGTCTACGCATTCCGCGACCGTCGCGCCAAGAAGGGCGACTTCCGCAGCCTGTGGATCCAGCGGATCAACGCCGCCTGCCGCGAGAACGGCATGACCTACAACCGCTTCATCGCGGGTTTGAAGAATGCCGGTGTCGAGGTCGATCGCAAGATGCTCGCCGAGCTGGCCGTCAGCGACTCGGCTGCTTTCGCCTCTCTGGTGAAGGTTGCCCAGACCGCCCAGCCTGCCGCCTGAGGTAGTGACTGACATCAACGACGGGCCGCACCTGCTCGCGCCGATATCGAAGGCCGAGCTACGTGCGGCCCGTCGACTGCATCAACGCAAGGGACGGCTGGCCGCCGGCGAGTTCCTCATCGAAGGCGCGCAGGCCGTCCGTGAGGCGCTGCTCGGCCCGGACGAAGTCAGGCTGCTGATCGTCGACGACCCCGATCGGCATACCGACCTGTTGGGCTATGTGGACGACGTCCCTGTCGTCGGGGCCGGCCCCGACGAGATTCGCCAGCTCGCCGACACCGTGACCAGCCAGGGCATTTTCGCCATCGTGCGGGACGTTCCTGTCCGGCTGGCCGATATCCCATGGACTGCTCGGCTGGTGGTCATCTGCGCTCAGGTCCGTGATCCGGGCAATGCCGGCACTGTCATCAGATGCGCGGACGCCTTCGGCGCCGATGGCGTCGTCTTGACCAAAGGCTCGGTGGAACGTACCAATCCGAAGACCGTGCGGGCTTCGGTCGGCAGCATCTTCCACCTTCCGGTGATCAGTGGTTTGAGCATCGCAGAAGCGGTCGATTGGGCCCATGACCAGGGTATGCAGGTTTTCGCCGCGGATGCCGGCGGCACGGCTCTCGACGAGCTACCGGACGCGAAACTTGCGCGTCCGACCGCCTGGGTGATGGGCAACGAAGCGTGGGGACTGCCCGACGATGTCATCGAATTGGTTGATGAGGTCGTCTCCATTCCGATGTGGGGCGCCGCAGAAAGCCTCAATCTTTCCACCGCGGCCGCCGTCTGCCTGTACGCGAGCGCGGTCGCCCAGCACCATGCGATATCATGACCCCATGCTTAGAGATCGCGCGGACAGGCAGTGGTCTGCTGTGGTCACCCCGGAATCTGAAATACCCTCGCGACGACCGTGCCCGTCCATCCGACCTCCGTTCGGAGCTGTTGTGCGCACGGCCGGGCCCGGAGCCATCCCCTTTATTGCGCAGGTCTAGGCCTGCAGCTCAACCACCGACCACCGCCGCCTCGCATCTTGTCACGCGAAGCAGGCCCCATGAACTGATGATGGCGCATCCGCGCGCACGGCATGTGCGAGCAGATCTGCGCGTCCTTAACATAAATACGAGGGGAGCCCATGACTACCTCACAGCCCGTTGACGCCGAGCCGAATCCGCTCGACGTCGACCATGTGATGAGCCTGGTCGATGCCGCGCTGCAGGCGATCACCGCCGCAACCAGCACCGCCGAAATCAAGCAGGTGCGTATCGATCATGCCGCCGACAAATCACCGTTGGCCCTTGCCAACCGGGCGATCGGCAAACTCGAACCAGGCCAGCGCAAATATGCCGGCCAGATCGTCGGGCAGGCCCGTGGCAAGGTGAATGCCGCGCTGGCGGCCCGCCAGAAAGAACTCAACGAGGCCGAACTCGAGCAGGCCCTGCTCGCCGAACGGATCGATGTCACCCTTCCGGTCGAGATGCACCCGCAAGGAGCACTGCACCCGATCACCGCGCTGATCAACGACATGTGCGACGTGTTCACCTCGATGGGCTGGGAGGTCGCCGAAGGCCCCGAACTCGAATCCGAATGGCTGAACTTCGACTCCCTCAACATCGGTCCCGACCATCCGGCCCGCGGCACCTCCGACACCTTGTTCGCCGAGCCGATCAGCGACCACAAGTTGCTGCGCACCCAGACCAGCCCGGTGCAGATGCGCACCCTGCTGAGCCGCGACCTGCCGGTCTACATCGTCAGCCCCGGCAAGGTCTACCGCGCCGACGAATACGACGCCACCCACCTGCCGGTCTTCCATCAGCTCGAAGGCCTGGTGGTCGACCAGGGCATCACCATGGGCCACCTGAAGGGCACCCTCGATCACCTCGCACAGGCGATGTTCGGCGATGTGCGCACCAGGCTTCGTCCGCACTACTTCCCGTTCACCGAGCCGAGCGCCGAGATGGACCTCGAATGCTTCGTCTGCCACGGCGCCTCGGTCGGCAACCCCGACCGGCCTTGTCGCACCTGCAAGTCGGAGGGCTGGATCGAATGGGGCGGCTGCGGCGTGGTCAACCCGCGCGTGCTTGCCGCCGCCGGCATCGACACGGACGTGTACTCGGGATTCGCGTTCGGCATGGGCGTCGACCGCACCGTGATGTTCCGCAACAACGCCGCCGACCTGCGCGACTTCGTCGAGGGTGACATCCGCTTCCCCCGTTCTCTGCAAGGAGGTGCCCGATGAGGGTTCCGTTGTCATGGCTGCGTGAACTCGTCACGGTTCCGGCCGAGATCAGCACCCAGCAGATCGCCGACGCCTTGACCAGGGCAGGTCTGCAGGTCGAACGCATCGAGGCCACCGGCGCCGATGTCAGCGGCCCGGTCGTGGTCGGCCGCGTCCTCGAATTCGTCGATGAGCCGCAGAAGAACGGCAAGATCATCCGCTGGTGCCAGGTCGACGTGGGCGAGGCCGAGCCTCGCGGCATCGTCTGTGGTGCCCACAATTTCGAGCCAGGTGACAACGTCGTGGTGTCGCTGCCAGGCGCGGTGCTGCCCGGCGGATTCGAGATCTCCGCGCGCAAAACCTACGGCCACAAATCCGACGGCATGATCTGCGCCGTGGACGAACTGGGCATCGGCGAGGATCACACTGGCATCCTGGTGCTGCCCGCCGAAATCGACGGCAAGCCGCTCACCCTCGGTGCCGATGCCATGGACCTGCTGCAGGCCCGCGACGAGGTCTTCGAGATCGACGTCACCCCCGACTCCGCGCACTGCCTGAGCATGCGCGGCATGGCTCGCGAGACCGCCCAGGCCTTGGAGCTGGACTTCACCGATCCCTACCCGCCCGCCGATTCCGCCGAGACCGCCGGTGGCTACCCGATCAAGCTGGAGTCGCCGAACTGCACACTGTTCGCCGCACTGAGCGTGACCGGTGTCGATCCGAATGCGCCGGTTCCGCTGTGGATGTCGCACCGGCTTGCTGCTGCCGGTATGCGTTCGATCAGCCTGGCCGTCGACATCACCAACTACGTGATGCTCGAATCCGGGCAACCGCTGCACGCCTACGACGCCGATCAGCTGGCCGGCCCGATCGTGGTCCGTCAGGCCCGCGAGGGCGAGCACCTGGTCACCCTGGACGATGTCGATCGCACCTTGTCGTCCGATGACCTGTTGATCACCGATGACTCCGGACCGATCGGGCTGGCCGGTGTGATGGGTGGCCAAACCACCGAACTGAATGAGGCGACCAGCAATATCGTCCTGGAGGCGGCGCACTTCGCGCCCGGTCCCATCGGACGAACCTTCCGCCGCCATCACTTGCCCTCCGAGGCATCCGCCCGGTTCGCGCGTGGGGTCGATCCGGCGTTGCCGCTCGCGGCGGCACGTCAGGCAGCCAAGCTGATGGTCGAACTCGGCGGTGGAACTCTGGTGGCCGATTACACCTTGACCGGTGCCGTGGTGCCGATGCCGGTCCAGCAGATCGATGCGGGGCTGCCCGGCAAAATTCTTGGTGCCTCGATTACGGCCGAACAGGTCATCAAGGTATTGAGGGCCTCCGAGATTCAGGTCACCGAACCGGCCGCTGGCTTGCTCGAACTGGTTCCGCCGACCTGGCGTCCGGATCTGGTTGACCCCTATGACTACGTCGAAGAGGTCGGACGAAAGCTCGGCCTCGACCTGATCACCGCGGTGGTGCCGACCGGTCGGGCGGGCCACGGGCTGAGCTTCGAGCAGCGTTCCCGCCGCTCGGTGCTGTCGGCAGTCGCCAATGCCGGGTTCGCCGAATTGATCACGCTGCCGTTCATTAGCACAGCGGAGCTGGACAAACTCGGCCTTGTTGCCGATGATCAGCGCAGGGCCGTCGTCCGGTTGGCCAATCCGCTGGCTGATACCCAGCCGTTCATGCGGACGACCCTGCTGCCGGGATTGTTCGCCGCAGTGGCGCGCAACACCTCGCGTTCCCAGGACGACCTGGCGCTGTTCGAGTGCGGATCGGTGTTCTGGAACAACGGCACGCCTGCTGCTCCGGTACCCGATGTTTCGCATCGCCCGACCGACGACGAGATCGCCGCGGTCACCGGCAATCTGCCCGATCAGCCACGGATGCTCGCGGCCGTGCTCACCGGGAATTGGGTGCCCGCCGGATGGCAGCATCCGGCGGTGAAGGCCGATTGGACGCACGCCGTCTATTTCGCAGAGACCGCCGCCGCTGCCCTGGGACTGACGCTGACTCGCAAGGCGGCCACCCACACACCGTGGCATCCCGGACGATGTGCCGAACTGAGTGCCTCGTCCACCGATGGCTCGACGGTCGTGGTCGGATATGCGGGGGAGCTGCATCCGTCAGTGGTGAAGGCCTTTGGGTTGCCCGAACGGGCCTGCGCCGTCGAGCTGAATCTGGACGCCATGATCGCGGCCGCCCCGCGCGGCGGCGAGATCGCCGAGCTGTCGGCCTACCCGCTGACCAAGCAGGATGTCGCGTTGATCGTGGACGCCGACATGCCCGCCGAGCATGTGCAGCAGGCGCTGGTTGATGGGGCAGGGGAGTTGCTGGAGGCGATCAGGCTCTTCGATATCTATACCGGAGCCCAGGCAGGCGAGGGCAAGAAGTCGCTGGCCTTCGCGCTCGGCTTCCGCGCCCCCGACCGGACGCTCACCGAAGCCGAGGCAGCGGTCGCCCGTGAGGCAGCCGTTGCCAAGGCCGCCGAGATCTGCGGAGCCGTCCAGCGGGCTTGATAGGTAAGCGGAATTAACCAGCGGCGGAGCCCAGGAAATACCGGTGATGGCCGGTCGTCCTGGGTCCGCCGTCGGTTGCGGATCGCGGAGCAGTGGCGGCCATATCGCCACGGGATTGCGTTGTCCACCGCCCAGCACGTCGATCTGATCCGCAAGGTCGCCGAGATGTCGGTCCGCCGCTGGTTCGCAGACGGGGCGCTGGTCCCGTCGCCCGGTAGAGCGGGGTGTCGTAGAGTCGTTTTGACACCCGGAGCTTTCAAAGATGAGCCCGGGCGATATGGAAGCTGTACTTGTGAGAGGCATCTGATCATGGACGATAAAACCGTCGTGCTGAACGCCGGACTCGTGAATTATGACGGACGGGTCGATTACCACCAGATCGGCTCGGAGGTGATGGTTTACGACGAGACTTCGGAAGACCAGATCCTGGAGCGGGTCGAGGGTTTCACGATCGTCGTCACGAAGGAGATGAAGCTTCCCGGCCACATCATCCGCAGATTCCCCGACAGCGTGCGGATGATCTGCGAGGCCGGCACCGGGTTTAACAACATCGACCTGGATGCAGCGCGCGAGAAGGGCATCGCGGTCTGCAACATCCCCGCCTACAGCAGTGATCGCGTTGCGCACACCGCGATCCTGCTGATGCTGAGCCTGGCCAGTTCGCTGCAGAAGCAGATCCGCATGCTCGAGCAGGGAAACCACGACAACTTTCGCAAACACCTGATGGTCGATCACGTGGAGGTCAATGCAAAGACGCTCGGCGTGGTTGGATACGGGAACATCGCGAAACAGATCATCCGCGTGGCCCAAGCGATGAGCATGAACATTCTGGTCAACACCAGGAGCGCACGGGACGACGTGAATGGCATCCACTTCACCACCCTCGAAGAGGTCTTGGAGAAGAGCGATTTCGTCTCACTCAACTGTCCGCTGAATGAGTCGACGAGGCATATGATCAACGCCGAGACACTGGCGATGATGAAGCCGTCCGCCTACCTGATCAATACGGCACGGGGTGCGCTGATCGACGAGGCTGCTTTGATCCAAGCGCTGAACGATGGCGTGATCGCCGGCGCCGGCCTGGACGTGCAAGAAGTGGAGCCGTTGGACGACGCGAGCCCCCTGTACGCCATGGACAATGTCATCGTCACGCCGCACATAGGCTGGCGTGGCCTGGAGACCAGGCAGCGTCTGGTGTCGATGATCGGCGACAACATCCGCGCATTCGTCTCGGGCAATCCGATCAACCGGGTGGATATCGTCGAGTAGTCGCCCGAAGCCGACTCGCACACCCGGTGGAAGCAGTTGAGTGCCGCGGGAACAGACCACTCGGGGCGTGCCAGCACGCTCAGGAACTCCTCGTTGACGAAGAGGACTTCCCGGTCCGTCCTGACCTCACTCAGCTCCTTCGACAGATCCGCATTTCATGTTAAGAATTCCGGGCAAATTTAACACGTTGCGAAGATCTATCAGATAGTTTGACACAAAACCACTCCATCGTCGCAGTACCGGAACTCATCATTATGGGAATGTGTCAGCTGGCTCGACGCAAAGCCGCGCGGTGCCGATTCATCGCCGATGACCGCGTCTCAAACCCTGATCAAGGGATCCGCGCAGCTAGTGCTGTGGAGTTCATTTGTTGAGTTTGTCAGGGCGAGCTATGACAAATTTGCGTCGGTGTGGGGTGATTGCCGCATTCCATACCCGAACTGGCGCCAGACTTCGTAGACCGCGACCGCCGCGGTACTTGCTAGGTTCAGGGAGCGCGACCCTGGAAGCATCGGTAACTGCAGGATGTCGGTGATTCGAGAGTCTTCCAGCACCTCGGGAGCCAGACCGGTGGGTTCGGGCCCGAAAAGCAGGACGTCTCCCGGTCGAAAGCGCACGTTCGTAAAGGGCTGCCTTGCCCGGGCGGAGAAGGCGAACACGCGGGCAGGGAGTAATGCGGCGTAGGCGTCTTCCAGATTCTTGTGAGCATGGAATCTGGCTCGATCGCGGTAGTCCAGGCCCGCCCGGCGCAGCTTGGTGTCGTCCAGATCGAAGCCGAGCGGTCCGGCTACGCGGAATTCGCATCCGGTGATCGCCGACAACCGCATGGTCGCTCCGGTGTTGTTGGGAATACAGGGCCGCTCGAACAGCACTGTGATCGGGCAGGGCTGCGGTTCAGTCAATTCAGTCATTGGTCGGCCAATCGAGCGGGATTTTGCTGGCGAAGTGGCGCCTGGTGCCGTCCACCGGATCGATGAAGGACAGCTCGCGCGCTACCAATTGCAAAGGTGTGGAGAAATCGTCGAGGTCGACATCTTGGATCGTGGGGTAGAGCGGGTCGCCCATTATGGGGATACCCAAGGCGTTCAGGTGCACCCGCAGCTGATGAGTTCGTCCGGTGATAGGGGCGAGCCGGTATCGTCCGATATGGCCCCGGCGTTCGGCCAATTCGACCAGCGTCTCGGAGTTGGGCTCACGGTCCGGGTACACGACGGCCTGCAAATTGCCCCGCTCTTTGACAACGTGATTGCGCACGACCTGGGGGAATTCCAGCGAATCAGAGATCGGAGCCAACGCCTCGTAGCGCTTGTGAATCTGGCGATGCCGGAACGCCTCTTGGTAGGCGCCGCGCCACTTCTTCTCGGTGGTCAGCACCAACACTCCGGCGGTCAGCCGGTCGAGGCGGTGCGCGGGCGATGCGTCCGGAAAGCCCAATTCGTTGCGTACCCGGACGACCACTGACTGCAGCACGTGATTGCCGCGGGGAATGGTGGCCAGGAAATGCGGCTTGTCGACCACTACGATGCGTTCATCGGCATACAACAACTCGATCGTGAAAGGTACCACCGGTTCGTTACGGCGATCCCGGTGAAACCAGATGAACGTGTGCGGACGATAAGGCTCACGGCCGGTGATCGGGGTACCGTCATCCAGCACGAACCTGCCATCTGCCAGCATCTGCGCGGTCGGGGCATGCTTCGCGATCTTGAAAAGCAGGAAGTCTGACAACGTTTCCCAGTCGGGTGATTCCTTGCCGCGGTCAGGCGTGCGGACCCAGGCAGCCTGCAGACCATGACGGGGCGGCAGGGGCGAACGCGGTGGCACAGCGACAACAGTACTGCTCAGTCGGGGATGCGGGTCTCCTCGCAGTACTCGGCGATGCGTCCGATGGCCTCGCGCAGCACGGACTCCTCGGGCAGTGCGACGAGCCGGAAGTGATCGGGCCGCGGCCAGTTGAAGCCCCGTCCGTGGCTGATCAGGATCTTCTTGCGCTGCAGCAGCCCGAGCGCCCACTCCTCGTCGTCGTCGATGTCATACATCTCGGAGTTCAGGTGTGGGAACAAATACAGCGCACCGCGCGCCGGCTCGCAACTGATGCCGGGAATCTCGTTCAACAACTTGTGCGCAAGCTGCAACTGATCGTGAAAACGCCCGCCCGGTTTCACCATGTCGTCGATCGACTGATAGCCGCCGAGTGCGGTTTGAATGGCGTGCTGGGATGGCACGTTCGCACACATGCGCATATTGGCCAGTAGCTGCAATCCCTCGAAAAGATCCTCGGCATCGTCCAAGGGCCCGGTGGACGCCAGCCAGCCGGCCCGCCAACCACAAGCCCGATAGGCCTTCGACAACCCGGAAAACGTGAAACACAGGACGTCGGAACCGGTCAGTGAAGCAACATTGATGTGCTCACCCGAATAAAGGATCTTCTCGTAGATTTCATCGGCCAGAACAATCAATTCATGATCGCGAGCTATATCAACAATCTGCTGCAAACATTCCCGTGAATAGACGGCCCCGGTCGGGTTATTCGGATTGATGATGACGATTGCCTTGGTGCGGGCCGTGATCTTCGACTTTATGTCGTCGATATCAGGCTGCCAGCCATTCGACTCGTCGCATGCGTAATGGACGGCATGCCCGCCTGACAGGATGGTTTGCGCCGTCCATAGCGGATAGTCCGGCGCCGGGATGAGAATCTCATCACCGATATTCGTCATCGCCTGCAGCAGCAGAGAAATAAGCTCGCTGACCCCATTGCCGATGAGAACTTGAGGTACGTCGACCTCGAGACCGCGGGTTTGGTAGTAATTCGCGACCGCGGTACGTGCCGAATAGATGCCGCGTGCATCGGCATAACCGTCGGATTCATGAATATGGGAGACGATACTGCGGACCATGGTTTCGGGCGGTGCGAATCCGAAGCTTGCGAGATTGCCGATGTTGAGGTGCAGAACGCGCTGGCCCTCTGCCTCCATGCGCTGCGCCTCAACCATGTTCTTTCCGCGCACGTCATAGTGCACGCCGTGCAATCTGCTCGCCTGCTCGAACTTCGGCATCTGCCGCCCTTTCATTCGTGAGATCACAACCGGCCATCAACCGGCGCGCGATCCTGAACCTTGATCCACCGGCTAGGACCGCCCTTGGCGGCACCGGCTGATGGCTCAGCGTCTAGAGCAGAGTATCCCCGATAGCGGAAATGCCCTGGCAATCGTTTCACTCACAGCACATGAGAGAGCATCCGGACAGGTTTGACCGATCGTCTGCATGCGGCCGAACGACTCGAACCCATCGCAAGCTGAATCGGCAGATGGGCACTGGAAAGACCGTGCCTAGGCGCACGCATGTCGATTCGGGATAGGGTCGCAGGGTGGCTGTGACGAAGGCAAGCATTGTGGACGCTGCTCTCGGGATTCTTGACCAGTACGGTCTCCCCGACCTGTCGATGCGCCGCATCGCTGACGCCCTGGGTGTGCAGGCAGCAGCGATCTACTGGCATATCGCCAACAAGCAGACCCTGTTGGCGGCGGTCTCCGATGCCATCTTGTCCGATCAGCGAAGCGTGGACGGGCAGATATCGCTCGCGGATTGGGCTCGTGATCTGCGGCAGGTGCTGCTTTCACATCGGGACGCAGCCGAACTCGTCGCAGCCAGTCTCGCGGTCGGGCTTTGCGAACGTGTCCCGGACGCCGCCGCAATCGCCCTGCTGAGCCGCGCCGGGTGGTCTTCGCCGGACGCCGAGCGTGCCGCACGCGCCATGGTGCACTTCATCCTCGCGCACGTCATGCAGGAACAGACCCGCCAAGATCTGTTGTCGGCCGGTGTGTTGCAGGCCTCGTCCGAGGCATTGGACGAAGAAGGCTTCGAGCTGGGCCTGCGGATGCTCATCGAAGGTATAGCGCGAATAACCGGAACTCCTGAATAGCCATGTCAGCAACCGTCGTAGCCCACACGGTCGGCAGTGAACATCGCTGACAGGCGGCGCGGGAAACGGAAATCGCCACTCGATGGCGGTGCTCAATCAGACCTACCCATGTCACCACACGACGGACACAGCATCGGCCGACGTGCCATGACCGCGCCGATGTCAGTCCCGGTGTTTAGCGCTTCGCGCTTTCAACCCCTGCGTTGGCCTCGGCAGTTTGAGCAAGCTCGACTGCCCGCCCTTCCTTGGGATGGGTGATGATCTGCATCGTGAAGGCGCCCGACTGCATCCCGGCAAGGTCAACCGTCACATATTTGAATCCGGCTGCGCGGATTCCCCGCAGGGCCTGTTCGTGGATTCCGGGCTCACCGAATCGTCCGAGTTCCGGCAGCGGAACCTCGATCCGGGCGATCGTGCCATGGTGACGCACCCGGGAATCAGAGAACCCGAGGTCGCGCAGCACCTGCTCGGCATCTTCGATCTGTCGCAGCTTCTCCGGGGTGACGGCTTCGCCGTGCGGAATTCGGGACGCCAGGCACGGCGCCGCCGGTTTGTCGGCCACCGACAGCCCCAGATCGCGGGCCAATGCTCGCACCCGGGATTTGGTGATGCCCGCCCCGGCCAGTGGACGCAGCACCCTGTGCCTGGTCGCGGCCTCGGCTCCCGGACGATCGACACGCGTGGCGTCGTCCGCGTTCTCGCCGTAGGCGACCGCGTCCAAGGCCAGATCATCGGCGAGACGATCTTCGATAACGGTGAACAGTTCGTCCTTGCAGTAGAAGCAGCGGTCGGCGCCGTTGGCCTGATACTCGCGGCGATCGCCCTCGTGGGTGGCGAACTCGACGACGTCGGCACCCATCTGTTCGGCTACGGAGCGGGCCGTCTGAAGCTCATGACGAGCCAACGAAGGGGAATCGGCAAGCAAACCGACGGCATGTTCGCGTCCGAGGGCACGCACCGCGACCGCCAGCAAGACCGCGGAATCGACGCCACCTGAGTAGGCGACGCCCAGTTTGTGGACGCCCTTCAACTGCTCAGCGACCGCTTCAGCGTCGGCGCGGGTCGCCACCTGCAGATCATCGAACCTCACAGCCTGTGAGTCTAACGCGCGCCTCAATTTCTACTTGGTAGGGTGCACTTCGTGCGCAACGCGCCGGATGATCTGCACGGATGCCTCTCGGCGCCAGATTCCATCCGATGTACAGATCGGGTCACAGTGCCGCGGACGAGGCGTGGTGGCCTTCCGGTTGTGGATGGGCGGTCGAGTCCGGGGCTTGGGCACTGCTCGCTGATCCCTCCGAAGCGGCTCAGAATGCTCCGAAAGTTCATCGCAGAGTGTCGTTTCGTGGCTCGAGCGTCAGCAGAAACAGAAACTGCGCGCGACAGGCGAGTTCTTCGTATCGGCATGGACGCGGCTGTTTGCATATCTATTAGTTGCACGGCATAGTTATGCGCATGACGTATTCGATCGCGGTCGCCGGATGCACCGGCTATGCCGGTGGCGAGGTGGTGCGCCTGGCCGCTTCGCATCCAGAACTGTCCATCGGCGCGCTCACCGCTCACTCCAATGCCGGCAGCAGGCTCGGTGCCCATCTGCCCAATCTGCCCGAGCTGGCCGACCGCGAGATCCTCGATACCACCCCGGAAAACCTGGCAGGGCACGACATCGTCTTCCTCGCCCTGCCACATGGAGCCTCCGCGCCGATCGCCGCCGCGCTCGGCGACGACACGGTGGTGATCGATTGCGGCGCAGACTTCCGGCTGGCGGACCCCGCGCAGTGGACGAAGTTCTACGGCACCGAACATGCCGGCACCTGGCCTTATGGATTGCCGGAGCTGCCTGGACAGCGCGCCAAACTAGCGGCGACGAAGAAAATCGCCGTTCCCGGGTGCTATCCGACCAATGTCACGTTGTCACTGTTGCCCGCACTCACCCACGGCCTGGTCACCGGACGCGACATCACGGTGGCTGCTGCGTCCGGCACGTCGGGGGCGGGCAAGGCTGCCAAGCCCCATCTGCTCGGCAGTGAACTGTTCAACTCGCTGAGCGCCTATGGGGTGGGCGGCATGCACCGCCACGTACCCGAGATCTTGCAAAATCTCGGCCTACTGGGCGCCGTCGACCCGACGGTGAGCTTCACCCCGATGCTGGCGCCAATTTCGCGCGGCATTCTCGCCGTCGTTACGGCGCCGATCTCGGAACATGGTGTTGCCGAGGTGCGAGACGCCTATGCCGATAGTTATGCCAATGAGCCGTTCTGCTGCCTGCTTCCCGAAGGGCAATGGCCGCTATCGAAGTCGGTGCTGGGCAGCAATGGCTTCCAGGTTCAGGTGACCGTGGACGAAGCCGCCGGGCGGCTGGTTGCCGTCGGCGTTCTCGACAACTTGACCAAGGGCACCGCGGGAGGCGCCATCCAATCGATGAACCTCGCCCTCGGCCTGCCCGAGACCACCGGACTGTCGGCGATAGGAGTCGCGCCGTGAGCATCACCACTCCTCAAGGGTTCGTCGCCGCAGGTATTGCGGCAGGCATCAAGCAGGCCGGCAAGCCCGACCTCGCGCTGGTCGTCAACCAGGGACCGCGCTTCGACGCGGCCGGTGCTTTCACCACCAATCGTGTCTTCGCGGCTCCGGTCGCCTGGTCGCGCGAGGCCATCGCCGACGGCGTGTTGCACGCAGTCGTGCTGAACTCGGGCGGCGCGAATGCCTGCACCGGCAAACCCGGATATCAGGATTCGGTGGCCACGGCACAGGCCGTGGCCGAGGCCGTTGAGTGCGAGCCAGCCGATGTGGCCGTCTGTTCTACCGGGCTGATCGGCGTCCGGCTGCCGATGGACGCCCTGCTTTCGGGTGTCAAGACCGCGGTCGACGAGCTTAGCGAAGAAGGCGGACCGGACGCAGCCCAGGCGATCATGACCACCGATACCCACTCCAAGCAGGCGCTCGCTCAGGGCGCTGGTTACACCATCGGCGGTATGGCCAAGGGTGCGGGAATGCTGGCCCCGGCGCTCGCGACGATGCTGGTCACGATCACCACCGATGCCGAGATCGCCCATGCCGATTTGCAGGCCTGTCTCGAGAAGGCCACCTCGCTGACCTTCGACCGCATCGATTCCGACGGCTGCATGTCGACCAATGACACGGTTGTCGCCATGGCGTCCGGTGCCTCCGGCGTAGCCCCCGATCTCGGAGAGTTCACGGCCAACCTCGCCAAGGTCTGCTGGGATCTCGCCCGGCAACTGATCGGCGACGCAGAAGGCGCTTCGCATGACATCGAGATCGAAGTCGTGAACGCCGCCACCGAAGAAGATGCCCTCGAAGTAGCCCGCGAGATCGGGCGAAGCAACCTGTTCAAATGCGCCATCTTCGGCAACGACCCCAACTGGGGACGCGTGCTGTCTGCCGTGGGCGTCACCAAAGCCGCATTTGACCCAGACCAACTCGACGTCACCATGAATGGCGTCCAGGTCTGCCGGGCCGGGGGAGTGGGCGATCCCCGCGAACTCGTCGATCTTGCCGGACGCCAATGCCACGTGCTCGTCGATCTGCACGCGGGAGCTCACGCCGCGACGATCTGGACCAACGATTTGACCTACGACTACGTCAAAGAGAATGCGGAGTACAGCTCCTGATGGCCGTTCAAAGAACCACACGAGATGAAGCGACCCTGATCGCCAAGGCAGGCGTGCTGATCGAGGCGCTGCCCTGGCTGATGGACTACGCCGGAAAGATCATGGTGATCAAATACGGCGGCAACGCGATGATCAACGACGAGCTCAAGGGGGCATTCGCCAAGGACATCGTCTTCTTGCGCCAATGCGGAGTGAAACCGGTCGTTGTGCACGGTGGTGGGCCGCAGATCTCGTCCATGCTGAAACGGCTCAACATTCAGTCCGAGTTCCGCGGCGGGCTGCGGGTCACCACTCCCGAAGCGATGGATGTCGTGCGAATGGTGCTGGTCGGCCAGGTCGGCCGTGAACTGGTGAACCTGATCAACCGGGACGCGCCGTTTGCGGTCGGATTGTCCGGCGAAGATGGTGGCCTGTTCACCGCCGCGCCCAAGCTGATCCAGCTCGACGGCGAGGAGATCGATCTCGGCCAAGTGGGCGACGTCTCCTCGGTGAACCCGGATGCGGTGGTCGACCTCATCGAAGCCGGACGCGTCCCCGTCGTCGCGACCGTGGCCCCGGGTCCCGAAGGACTGATCTATAACGTGAACGCCGACACCGCCGCGGCGGCGCTCGCCACCGCCCTCGGAGCCGACCGCTTAGTGATGCTGACCGACGTCAGCGGGCTCTATGCCGACTGGCCGAATTCGGACAGCGTCATCAAGGAGATCGATTCGGCGGAGCTCCACCAGCTTCTGCCGAGTCTGGAGTCGGGCATGCGCCCCAAGATGGAGGCCTGCCTGCGTGCGGTGGACGGGGGAGTCGACCGCGCCACCATCATCGATGGCAGAGTGCTGCACTCGCTGTTGCTGGAGATCTTTACCGACGAGGGAATCGGCACCATGGTTCGCGCCGCGGATGCCCCGAAGGAGGCCTGATGCCGACCCAGACCGAATGGATCAAACGCTACGACCACACCATGATGCACAACTTCGGGAAACTGAAGACCGTGTTCGTGCAGGGGTCGGGGTGCTATCTGCAAGACGCCGATGGCAACCAGTACACCGACATGTTCAGTGGCATCGCGGTCGGCGGCCTCGGCCATGCGCATCCGGCCATCGTCGAGGCGGTCACCAAGCAGCTGAGCACGCTCGGTCACATCTCGAACCTGTTCGCCTCCGAACCGCAGATCGAACTAGGCGAACGGCTGGCCGATCTCGCCACCGGCGGGCTCATCGGCAAGGCGGCCCGCGTCTACTTCGCGAACTCCGGCACCGAGGCAAACGAAGCCGCCTTCAAGATCACCCGGCTCACCGGACGCAAGAAGATCGTCGCGATGGAGGGTTCTTTCCACGGCCGGACGATGGGTGCTCTCGCGCTGACCTCGCATGCTGCCTATCGTGAACCCTTCGAGCCGCTGCCTGGCGAGGTCGTCTTCGTGCCCTATGGCGATCTGGACGCGGCAGCGGCGGCCATCGATTCCGACACCGCGGCGGTCATCGTGGAGACCATCCAGGGCGAGAACGGTGTGGTCTGCCCACCGGAGGGTTTCCTGTCGGGGCTCCGCCAGCTGGCCAGCGAACAGGACGCCCTGCTCTGGGTGGACGAGGTGCAAACCGGCATCGGGCGTTGTGGTGAATGGCTGACCTCGGTGGCTGACGGCCTGGACCCTGACATCATCACCGTTGCCAAGGGCCTGGGCAACGGTCTGCCGATCGCTGCCTGCATCGCGATCGGCCCGGCCGGTGAGCTGTTTACCCCGGGCAGCCATGGCAGCACGTTCGCGGGCAACCCGGTGACTGCTGCGGCCGCGCTCGCCGTGCTCAACACCATCGTGCATGAGGGTCTCTTGGCCAAGGCCGTCGACCTCGGCGATCAGCTGGTCGATGCGGTCATGGGCTTGGGTCTGCCACAGATCACCGAAGTGCGTGGACGCGGGCTGTTGCGCGGCGTCGTGCTGTCGTCCGATATCGCGCCCCAGGTTGCGCAGGGCATGCTCGACTGCGGCTGGATCGTCAACGCTCCGCGTCCCGGTGTCTTGCGGCTCGCGCCGCCGTTGATCATCACACCCCAGATCATCGGGGAATTCGCGCAGGTGCTCGGCACCGTTGTCAGCAATGCGGCGGCAGCATGAGACGCTGCAGATTTCATGTTGGGCATCCATCGTGTGGAGCGAGCGGGGCAGTGGCCTGGGCAAAGCCCGGGTGCATCAATGAGTCATCTGAACCCACCGATACCTCATGCTGGACCGCCATGGTGTTGAGCGAGCAGGGCGGTGGCTTAGCAGCACTCGGGTGCATCAAAGAGTCACTTACACCCGCCGACATCAGGAAGGTAGTCCAGTGACCGAGGAGGCGCAGCCCAGGGGGTCCAGTAGGGTGGCCCGCCAGGCCCGCATCATCGAGTTGATCCAACAACATGAGATTGGCTCGCAGGCAGAACTCGCTGAACTGCTCGCGGATAGCGGAATCTCGGTGAGCCAGGGCACTCTCAGCAAGGACCTGCTCGAGGTCGGCGCGGTGCGGGTACGCAACGCGGCGGGAGCGTTGGTCTATGCCCCGCCGTCCGCCGAGATCTCCTCTGATCACGCGGCATACGAGGCCAGATTGGCCAGGATATGTGTCGAGATGTTGATCTCCGCTCAGGGCTCGGCCAACCTCACCGTGCTGAAGACACCGCCCGGTGCCGCCCAATACTTCGCCTCGGTGATCGACAGAGTCTCGAATGAGGCCATCCTCGGCACCATCGCAGGCGATGACTCGATCCTGGTGATCGCCCGCGACGCCACCGGTGGCCTCGCCCTGGCGAGTTGGTTCGATGGCCTCGCGTCCGGCGAAGCCTCGTGAGCTCCTGGACGCCCAACTATCACCGAAGTTACGAAGTGCGCCATGATGAAACCGTGAACCAAACTCCTGATCAACCAGCAGCACAGCACGCCGAAGGATTCTTGTGGGGCGGGCGATTCGCCGGCGGCCCGGCTGACGCGATGTTCGCATTGTCGGTCTCGACCCAATTCGACTGGCGGTTGGCCTTGGACGATCTGGACGGCTCGATCGCTCATGCCGGCGCGTTGCGTTCTGCAGGTTTGTTGAGTGATGACGACCACGACGCGATGGTGCAGGCCCTGCAGCAATTGCGGGCCGACGTCGAGTCCGGGCTGGTCACCGCCGATCCCACCGACGAGGATGTGCACGGGGCGCTCGAACGGCTGTTGATCGAGCGGGTCGGTCCCGAACTGGGCGGACGCCTGCGCGCCGGCCGCTCCCGCAACGATCAGATCGCGACATTGATCCGGCGCTGGATACGCCGTGAAGTCCGCTCGCTGAGCCTCGACGTCTTACGTGTGGTGAAGGCTCTGCGTGATCAGGCGGACGCAAACCTGGGTGCGATCATGCCCGGACGCACCCACATGCAGACCGCGCAGCCGGTGCTGCTGTCCCATCAATTGCTCGCTCACGCGTGGCCGCTGCTGCGTGATATCCAGCGTCTGCACGACCTCGACAAGAGGGCTGCCGTGAGCCCCTACGGCTCGGCTGCACTGGCCGGGACCTCGCTCGGGCTGGATCCCGAGCAGGTGGCGACCGATCTCGGCTTCACCTCGTCGGTGGCGAACTCGATCGATGGAACTGCCTCCCGCGATGTGATCGTCGAGACCAGCTACGTGTTGGCCCAGATCGGCGTGGATCTGTCGACGCTGTCGGAGGACATCATCATCTGGGTGACTCCCGAGTTCGGATTCGCAAAGCTGGACGATGCGTGGTCGACCGGGTCGTCCATCATGCCGCAGAAGAAGAATCCTGATATCGCCGAGCTTGCCCGGGGCAAGGCCGGACGCTTCATCGGAAACCTCGCCGGTCTGCTGGCCACCTGCAAGGGTCTGCCGCTCGCTTATGACCGTGATTTGCAAGAAGACAAAGAGCCGCTGTTCGACTCCTTCGACCAGCTGAAGATCCTGCTGCCGGCAATGGCCGGCCTGGTAGCAACGCTGACCTTCGATGCGGATCGGATGGCCCAGGCCGCTCCGCGAGGGTTCTCTCTTGCCACCGACATGGCCGACTGGCTGGTGCGTCAAGGCGTGCCCTTTGCGAGGGCCCACGATGTGGCAGGTTCCGCAGTGAAGTTCTGCGAGGCGAACGGTATCGAGTTGGCCGACCTCACACCCGACCAACTACCGACAATTGCTCCCGAGCTGACCCCTGACGTCTTGGACGTGCTGACCATTGAGGGCTCGGTTGCCTCCCGCAACGGCCGTGGTGGCACCGCGCCCGATCGCGTCCGTGAGCAGATCACCGAGTTGGACGCCGCCTCCAGCGCCGCGAACGACTGGGCCAGCGCCTAACCCAGAGCCTGAGCGTCTCTTCAAACCTCAGCCACGATCCAGCCAAACGCTCGCAGTCGTTCACAGACGCCTATCCAAACTGAGTTCGCTCGCGTTGCAACAGCAGCGGACTCAGTTTGGGCGAGCGGGTGAAACCGGCGATGAGCGTCGGGTGGTTGCCCGGTAGTCTGGCCCTCGTGAACGCACTGCTTGATGAACTGAATTGGCGTGGCTTTGTGGCCCAATCCACCGACGCGGACGCTCTCGCGTCCCACCTGGACGCAGGGCCGGTCACGTCTTATGTGGGCTTCGATCCAACCGCCGCGAGCCTCCATATCGGTCACCTGATGCAGTTACTGCTGGCCCGTCGCCTACAAGAGGCAGGGCATCGTCCGATCCTGTTGGTCGGCGGGGCAACCGGCATGATCGGCGACCCGAAAATGACCGGCGAACGTGTCATGAATCAGGTCAATGTCGTGGCCGAATGGGCCGAACGGTTACGCAGCCAAGTGAGCAAATACGTCAGCTTCGAAGGCAGCAACGCCGCGATCGTTGAGAACAACTTCAACTGGATGTCCCAGATGTCGGCGCTCGACTTCTTGCGCGACGTCGGCAAGCATTTCTCGGTGAATCGGATGCTCGCCCGCGATGTGGTGGCCAGGCGACTGAACGATGGCATCAGCTTTACCGAGTTCTCCTACGTTCTCCTGCAGTCGTTGGACTACCTGGAGCTGTACCGCAAGTACGGGGCGACTCTGCAAACCGGTGCCCAGGACCAATGGGGCAACATCACGGCCGGCATCGACTTTATTCGCCGTACCGAAGGCGCCACAGCGCACGGCTTGGTGACCCCGTTGCTGACGAAGGCCGATGGCACCAAATTCGGCAAGACCGAGACCGGCACAGTCTGGATCGACCCCGAGCTCACCTCCGCGTTCGCCTTCCACCAGTTCTGGCTGAACGCCGAGGACGCCAAGGTCATTGACTACCTGAAGATCTTCTCCTGGCGCAGCCATGATGAGATCGAACAGCTGGCTCTCGAAACAAAGGAGGCGCCGCACAAGCGTGCTGCCCAGCGTGCCCTTGCCGACGACGTCACCGATCTGGTGCACGGTAAAGCCGAACGTGAGGCCGCCGAGCTGGCAGGCAAGGCACTATTCGGGCGCGGAGACTTGACCGCACTCCCGGAATCGACAGTCAACGCCGTGATGTCCGAACTTGGTGCGGTCGAGATCACTCGCCGCGATGGCCAATTGCCACTAGTCTCCGACGCGCTCGCTGCCAGTGGAGTGGTGAACTCAAAGTCGGCCGGACGCAGGGCCATCGCCGAGGGCGGCGCCTACGTGAACAACCAGAAAGTGACGGACGCCGAGGCTCGCTTGAGTGAGGACGATTTGCTGGGTGGACGATGGGCTCTGCTCCGCCGGGGCAAGCGCACCGTAGGCTCGGTGAAGATCCTCGGCTAGTTTCCGAGGGTAATCGCCGGTCTCTATCGAGATACCGATAGGTGTGGCCCCGTGGCTGTGAGTTCGTTTCGCAGCTACGGGGCTTCCTTCGTCATTACGGGCGGCCTTGGCCAGGTTGCGCACGAGCTGGTGGCGTTGCCGCAGCCCTGGTCAGCGCGATCAGCCGAGATCGCGAACGGGCCGGGGGCAACGAGAGACAACTCTCGATTTGCGCAGCGTGTCAGGCGTGTGTAATGTAGGCGAAGCCTTCTGGGGCTGAAAAAACAGAGGATCTTGAAATATAGGTCTTTGACTAGGGATTTTACTCTCGGTCAGGTTTTTGAGGTGCTGGTTGGCGATCAGCTTTCTGGTTCTTGCGGAGCAGAGGGGTGTGCGTCCGAGTTGGGCCCGCCCTGAGCTTTCAAGAGAAACAGAGTGGGGATCGGATCTCGATTTGATTCTCACGGCGAAGATCGTTAAAGTAGATCAAGTCGCCTCGACCGGGATTACCGGTAAAAGCGGCAAATTGAAAATGAAAGATGATTCCTTTTGAAGGTTGTTTCTGGTGATTTTTCGGAATCGCAGAGATGGGCTTCGGAATTGAATCGGTAAACATTACGGTCAGCGATCGGGTTTGACTTCGGTTGTTTGGTTTGGTAGTGTTTGCTGGGTTGCCTGGCTGGGGTTTTCGGGGGGTTTTCTTCCGGGGGTTTTGGTTGTGGTGTCCGATTTTTGAGAACTCAACAGTGTGCTTTTATAGTCAATGCATTTATTTTATGGCATGAGCAAATGTTTTTTGTTTGTTTGTGTTTCCCGTGCCAGGACTTTGGTTTTGGTTTGGGTTTCCTTTGATGAAAATTTTTGCTGGCTGATGGCCTTTTGGGTTGTTGGTTGGTTTTTTTGTCAGTGTTTGGATTCTCTTGGGGGATTGTTTTTACAGTTTTTCATTGGAGAGTTTGATCCTGGCTCAGGACGAACGCTGGCGGCGTGCTTAACACATGCAAGTCGAACGGTAAGGCCTCTTCGGGGGTACACGAGTGGCGAACGGGTGAGTAACGCGTGAGTAACCTGCCCTTCACTTTGGGATAACAGTGGGAAACTGCTGCTAATACCGGATATTCACATCTTGCCGCATGGTGGGGTGTGGAAAGTTCTGGCGGTGGGGGATGGGCTCGCGTCCTATCAGCTTGTTGGTGGGGTGATGGCCTACCAAGGCGTCGACGGGTAGCCGGCCTGAGAGGGCGACCGGCCACATTGGGACTGAGATACGGCCCAGACTCCTACGGGAGGCAGCAGTGGGGAATATTGCACAATGGGCGGAAGCCTGATGCAGCAACGCCGCGTGCGGGATGACGGCCTTCGGGTTGTAAACCGCTTTCAGCAGGGACGAAGCTTTTGTGACGGTACCTGTAGAAGAAGCACCGGCTGACTACGTGCCAGCAGCCGCGGTGATACGTAGGGTGCGAGCGTTGTCCGGATTTATTGGGCGTAAAGAGCTTGTAGGTGGTTGGTTGCGTCGAAAGTGCAAACTCAGGGCTTAACTTTGAGCCTGCTTTCGATACGGGCTGACTTGAGGGATGTAGGGGAGAATGGAATTCCCGGTGGAGCGGTGGAATGCGCAGATATCGGGAGGAACACCAGTGGCGAAGGCGGTTCTCTGGACATTTCCTGACGCTGAGAAGCGAAAGCGTGGGGAGCAAACAGGCTTAGATACCCTGGTAGTCCACGCTGTAAACGGTGGGTACTAGGTGTGGGGGACATTCCACGTTCTCTGTGCCGTAGCTAACGCATTAAGTACCCCGCCTGGGGAGTACGGCCGCAAGGCTAAAACTCAAAGGAATTGACGGGGCCCCGCACAAGCGGCGGAGCATGCGGATTAATTCGATGCAACGCGAAGAACCTTACCTGGGTTTGACATATACCGGAAGCGTTCAGAGATGGGCGTGCCGTAAGGTCGGTATACAGGTGGTGCATGGCTGTCGTCAGCTCGTGTCGTGAGATGTTGGGTTAAGTCCCGCAACGAGCGCAACCCTCGTCCAATGTTGCCAGCGGGTTATGCCGGGGACTCATTGGAGACCGCCGGGGTCAACTCGGAGGAAGGTGGGGATGACGTCAAGTCATCATGCCCCTTATGTCCAGGGCTTCACGCATGCTACAATGGCCGGTACAAACAGTTGCGAGCTTGTAAGGGTGAGCGAATCTGAAAAAGCCGGTCTCAGTTCGGATTGGGGTCTGCAACTCGACCTCATGAAGTCGGAGTCGCTAGTAATCGCAGATCAGCAACGCTGCGGTGAATACGTTCCCGGGGCTTGTACACACCGCCCGTCAAGTCATGAAAGTCGGTAACACCCGAAGCCGGTGGCCTAACCCCTTGTGGGAGGGAATCGTCGAAGGTGGGACTGGTAATTAGGACTAAGTCGTAACAAGGTAGCCGTACCGGAAGGTGCGGCTGGATCACCTCCTTTCTAAGGAGCCATTCATAGCCCGCGATGTTTCGTGTGGTTCATGTTTCCACTGGTTTGCCGGCGAGTGTTCGGTGAGTGGTGGTGGCTGTTTATGTGTGGAAGCTTGACTAGGAAAGCCAATACGGTTCGTGCCGGCTAGTACTGCCCTTTTGTGGGGTGTGGAGGGTTGGTGGGGGTGTTCGGTTGGTGTATTGGGAGCACACTGTTGGGTGTCTGAGGGATCGGCCATCGGTTGGTGATTCTTCTAGCGGAGCTTGCTGGTCATGAATGTTTTGTTTGTGGCTGGTGGGTTGTCGCCCGTATGTTGAGAACTTTACAGTGGACGCGAGCATCTTTTGTGGCAAACGTTTTGTTGTGTTTGCTGCTGTATTTTTTGTTGTTTTGTGGTAGGTAAGCTACTAAGTGCAATCGGTGGATGCCTGGGCACCAAGAGCCGATGAAGGACGTGGGAATCTGCGATATGCCTCGGGGAGTCGATAACCAGGCTGTGATCCGGGGATTTCCGAATAGGGAAACCTTGAAGTTACCGGAGTTATGTCCGGCGACCTCTGCCTGAATGTATAGGGCAGTTGGAGGGAACGCGGGGAAGTGAAACATCTTAGTACCCGTAGGAGAAGAAAACAATTGTGATTCCGTGAGTAGTGGCGAGCGAAAGCGGAGGAGGCTAAACCATGCGTGTGTGTGAGCCGGCAGGTGTTGCATGTGTGGGGTTGTGGGACTGTTTGAACCTTGCTGCCGTGGGGTTGACGAGTGATAAATGACTGTTGAAGTGGAAGCATTCTGGGAAGGTGCGGTAGAGAAGGTGAAACCCCTGTAGACGTAAGACAGTCACTCGTGAATGGTATCCCAAGTAATGCGGAACTCCTGAAATTCTGCATGAATCTGGCGGGACCACCCGTTAAGCCTAAATACTCCTTGGTGACCGATAGCGGACAAGTACCGTGAGGGAAAGGTGAAAAGTACCCCGGGAGGGGAGTGAAATAGTACCTGAAACCGGTTGCATACAATCCGTCGGAGCGACGGCTTTTGGTCATTGTGACGGCGTGCCTTTTGAAGAATGAGCCTGCGAGTTAGTGGTGTGTGGCGAGGTTAACCCGGGTGGGGTAGCCGTAGCGAAAGCGAGTCCGAATAGGGCGATTTGAGTCGCATGCTCTAGACCCGAAGCGGTGTGATCTATCCATGGCCAGGGTGAAGCGACGGTAAGACGTCGTGGAGGCCCGAACCGACCAGGGTTGAAAACCTGGCGGATGAGCTGTGGATAGGGGTGAAAGGCCAATCAAACACCGTGATAGCTGGTTCTCCCCGAAATGCATTTAGGTGCAGCGTTGCGTGTTTCTTGCCGGAGGTAGAGCACTGGATGGTCTAGGGGGCTTACCAGCTTACTGAAATCAGCCAAACTCCGAATGCCGGTAAGTGAGAGCGTGGCAGTGAGACTGCGGGCGATAAGGTTCGTAGTCGAGAGGGAAACAGCCCAGATCATCAGCTAAGGCCCCTAAGCGGTAACTAAGTGGAAAAGGATGTGGAGTTGCGGTGACAACCAGGAGGTTGGCTTGGAAGCAGCCATCCTTGAAAGAGTGCGTAATAGCTCACTGGTCAAGTGATTCTGCGCCGACAATTTAGCGGGGCTCAAGTTATCCGCCGAAGCTGTGGCAATCACACGATGCCTGATTCCTTGTGGATCCAGGTGTGTGGTTGGGTAGGGGAGCGTCGGGTGTGCGGGGAAGCGTTGGGGTGACCTGGCGTGGAGTGCACTCGAGTGAGAATGCAGGCATGAGTAGCGAATGACGGGTGAGAAACCCGTCCGCCGAATATCCAAGGGTTCCAGGGTCAAGCTAATCTGCCCTGGGTGAGTCGGGACCTAAGGCGAGGCCGACAGGCGTAGTCGATGGACAACGGGTTGATATTCCCGTACCGGCGGAGCAACGCCCGTGTCGAATCGCGTGATGCTAAGCACGCAAGCTGTCCTGGCGCGCCTTCGGGTGTGTGGGGTGGTGAGTCTGTGAACCGATCGTGTAGTAGGCAAGCTGCGGAGGGACGCAGGGAGGTAGCCGTACCGGGTGATGGTTGTCCCGGGGTAAGTGTTCGAGGGTGTCGGGTAGGTAAATCCGTCCGGCATATAGCCTGAGGCATGATGCATAGACCGTTAATGGTTGAATTCGGTGATCCTGTGCTGCCTAGAAAATCTTCGTGAGCGAGTTGTGAGCCGCCCGTACCCTAAACCGACACAGGTGGATGAGTAGAGAATACTAAGGCGATCGAGATAATCGTGGTGAAGGAACTCGGCAAAATACCCCCGTAACTTCGGGATAAGGGGGACCGGAGGGGTGCAAGCCCTGAGGGTCGCAGAGACCACGCCCAAGCGACTGTTTACCAAAAACACAGGTCCGTGCCAAGTTGTAAGACGATGTATACGGACTGACTCCTGCCCGGTGCTGGAAGGTTAAGGGGAACTGTTAGCGTATGCGAAGCGGTGAACTTAAGCCCCAGTAAACGGCGGTGGTAACTATAACCATCCTAAGGTAGCGAAATTCCTTGTCGGGTAAGTTCCGACCTGCACGAATGGAGTAACGATTTGGGCACTGTCTCCACCACGAACTCGGCGAAATTGCATTACGAGTAAAGATGCTCGTTACGCGCAGCAGGACGGAAAGACCCCGGGACCTTTACTATAGTTTGGTATTGGTGATCGGGACGACTTGTGTAGGATAGGTGGGAGACTGTGAAATCATCACGCTAGTGGTGGTGGAGTCATCGTTGAAATACCACTCTGGTCGTTCTGGTTATCTAACCTGGGACCATGATCTGGTTCAGGGACAGTGCCTGATGGGTAGTTTGACTGGGGCGGTCGCCTCCTAAAAGGTAACGGAGGCGCCCAAAGGTTCCCTCAGCCTGGTTGGCAATCAGGTGTTGAGTGTAAATGCACAAGGGAGCTTGACTGTGAGACAGACATGTCGAGCAGGGACGAAAGTCGGGATTAGTGATCTTACGGTGGCAGGTGGAAGCGCCGTAACTCAACGGATAAAAGGTACCCCGGGGATAACAGGCTGATCTTGCCCGAGCGCTCACAGCGACGGCATGGTTTGGCACCTCGATGTCGGCTCGTCGCATCCTGGGGCTGGAGTCGGTCCCAAGGGTTGGGCTGTTCGCCCATTAAAGCGGCACGCGAGCTGGGTTCAGAACGTCGTGAGACAGTTCGGTCCCTATCCGCTGCGCGCGTAGGAATCTTGAGAAGAGCTGTCCTTAGTACGAGAGGACCGGGACGGACTAACCTCTGGTGTGCCAGTTGTTCTGCCAAGAGCACGGCTGGTTGGCTACGTTGGGAAGTGATAACCGCTGAAAGCATCTAAGTGGGAAGCACGCTTCAAGATGAGGATTCCCACACCCTTGCGAGGGTGGTAAGGTCCCCGACAGATCATCGGGTTGATAGGCCGGACGTGGAAGCACAGTAATGTGTGGAGCTGACCGGTACTAATAGACCGAGGGCTTACCCCCAAAACAAACAATCCTCTTACACCAGCACACATGTTGTGTTGCCACGAGGGTCTCGCGTCCACTGTGAAGTATCCCAGGATACGGACAACCACCCAAACCCTCGGGGTTCGGATGCCGGTTTGACAAGTATTCTCATAGAGTTACGGTGGTCATAGCGTAAGGGAAACACCCGGACCCATTCCGAACCCGGAAGTTAAGCCTTACCACGCCGATTGTACTGCAGCCGCCAGGCTGTGGGAGACTAGGACACCGCCGAACACCACAAACTCCCCCAGAGCTTTCTCTGGGGGAGTTTTTTTATTTCCTGATCTCTTAATTTAAACTTTTCGGGAACGCGGCTCTTATTTGGCAGCCGCCTTAGAGGCGGTTTGCGTTTTTGTCTCTGGGCCGGTGAGGTATGGTCGGGCACCGTCTATTCGGACAGTTAATTTTGCGCAGGAAATCTTATTTCACCGACAGATATTTGAGTGCTGAGAGCTTCTTGTTGTCGACTATTTGAGATTCCGATTCAAAACGATGATCGTCCGGCTCGGGTCAATTGACCCACAGCTATGCAGGTCACGTGTGGCGGAGCGGATCAAGTCTGGAGGCAGCATCGAGACTCACTATCGATTCGGGCGTGTCCGGCGTCCGTCGGAGCGGCCTGGTGATATGTCGACTAATCTTTGGTGCGTTACCCCGGCGGAGAAGGAGCACGTGCATGGACGACGAATCAACGCGGGCGGACGATGGGCTGTTCGAGGTTGAGATGCCAGAAGAACAGGCATCACCCGAGGAGCACGATGAACTCGGGCCCACCGGGCGTCCGTTCCCTGACCTGCCAGAACCGACGCCCCCAGAATCGGGCCCCAAACACGCCATCGTGATCTCGATGACAAATCAGAAGGGCGGGGTCGGCAAGACCACGAGCACGATCAACCTGGGGGCGGCGCTCGCCGAAGTCGGACGACGGGTACTGTTGGTCGACTTCGATCCCCAAGGGTCGCTTTCCGTCGGGCTCGGCGTCAACCCCCACACCCTCGATCAGTCGATCTACAACCTGCTGCTCAGCAATGAGTATTCCTTCGATGAGATCGTGTTGTCGACGGCCACCGAGGGAATGGACTTGTTACCGGCCAACATCGATCTGTCCGCCGCCGAAGTCCAGCTGGTCAGCGAGGTTGCGCGAGAACAGACCCTGAAGCGGGTACTCGACAAGATTCGCGGCCGTTACGACTTCATCCTGATCGACTGTGCGCCTTCCCTGGGTCTGCTGACGATCAACGCGTTGACCGCCTCCGACAAGGTGATCATTCCCCTGGAGTGCGAGTTCTTCGCATTGCGCGGCGTCGCGCTGCTCACCGACACGATCTCGAAGGTCATCGATCGCCTGAACCCGGATCTCGAGATCATCGGCATCTTGGCGACCATGTACGACTCTCGCACGTTGCACAGCCGCGAGGTTTTGCAGCGGGTCTTGGAGGCATTCGGCGATACGGTCTTCCACACCGTCATCCGGCGTACCGTGAAGTTCCCCGAGACCTCTGTGGCAGGCGAGCCGATCACCAGCTACGCGTCCAACTCGCCTGGCGCTGCGGCCTACCGGACGCTCGCGAAAGAGGTGCTTGTTCGATGCCACGCCGTGTAAGTCTGCCCGGTGCAGATGAACTGTTCGGCGGGGCTCGAGCTGAAGCTCCCGACCAGCAGGCCGTGGCCTCGCAGCCGGCGAAACAGAAGAAGCCGACCTCAGGGCCGAGCGGACGCGTACGCCATGACGAGAAAATCACGGTCTACGTCAGTACCGACGAGTTGCTCAGTCTGGAACAGATCCGTTTGCGGCTGCGGGTCGACCACGGCATCAATGTCGACCGCGGACGATTGGTTCGTGTCGCCATCGGAATGCTGGCAGACGAATTGCCCGCCGGTGGCGAGAACGAGACAGTGTTGGAGCGGCTGCGCAAATGACCAGTGACGAGCAGCCGCTCGAGCCAGGCGGATCGTTCCTGATCCGCCTGGAGAACTTCGAGGGGCCGTTCGATCTGCTCCTGCAACTGATCGGGCGACGCCAGCTGGACATCACCGAGGTCGCACTCAGTCAGGTCACCGACGAGTTCATCGCGCACGTAAAGGTCGGTGGTCAGGTCTGGGATCTTGAACAGACCTCCTCGTTTCTCGTGGTGGCGGCAACCCTGCTGGATCTGAAGGCCGCTCGGCTGCTACCCAGCGGAGAGGTTGAGGATCCGGAGGATCTGGCCGTCTTGGAGGCCCGCGACCTGCTCTTCGCGCGTCTGTTGCAGTATCGCGCCTATAAGGAGGTCTCCCGCTGGTTCGCCGCGCAGATGGACGCCGAGCGGCAGGTCGCCGCGAGGCCTGGTGGGTTGGAGGAACAATTCCGCGGGCTATTGCCCGAGGTGACGATTCCCGGCGGTGTGGCTCGGTTGGCCACGCTGGCGGAGCGGGCGTTCACCCGGGAAAACGAGCAGATCATGCCCGTCTCGCAGCTGCACCTTCCTCAGATCAGTGTCGCCACGCAGGCGGAGTTCATCGTGTCCCGGCTGCGGTCGGCACGCACGCTGAGCTTCCGGGATCTCACCGCCGACGCGACGAAGCTGGAATGCGTCGCCCGGTTCTTGGCCTTACTCGAGCTGTTCCGGCGATCGCAGGTGAGCTTCGAACAACTTGCGCCCTTGGCCGAGCTGACCATCCGTTGGATGGGGGACGAGGCCGGACAGGTGGAGATCTCGGACGAGTTCGATCGTCCACCAGGCGATGACGTATCCGCAGCAAGCCCGGCAGAAGCCCCCGGAGGGACGACATGAATGCTGACCTCAGCGACGACCAGCGGGCCGGAATGTTGGAGGCGACCGGCAGAAGCCTCCGGAGGGACGACATGAATGCTGACACACCGGATCTCGTCGAGACCCCGGAGCCCGAATCGTGCGATGAGAGAACTGGCGGCAGCGGTCGCGGCGATGTGCAATCAGATCTCGAGGCATTGCTGATCATCGCGACCGAGCCATTGCCTGCCGAGCTGCTCGCGAGTGCGGTGGACGCGCCGATCGGTGTCGTCCGGCAGGCTCTCGAAGAGTTGCGTGACTTTTACGACCGGACCGGCAGGGGATTCCGGTTACGTGAGATCGCCGGAGGATGGCAGTATGCGACGCGTCCGGAACAAGCCGAGCTGATTTCCCAATGGGTGATCGAGGGTCAGCAGAACAGGCTCAGTCAGGCGTCCCTGGAGACACTTGCGGTGATCGCCTATGCGCAGCCGGTTTCGCGCTCCCGGGTGTCGGCCGTGCGAGGGGTCAACGTGGACGGGGTCGTCCGCACGCTGATAGCCCGAGGCCTGGTGTCGGAAACCGCACGGGACGAAACGAGTGGAGCCGGGCTGCTCGGCACCACGGATTATTTCCTTGAAAGGCTCGGGCTGGCTAGTCTGGAAGACCTGCCACCGATCGCACCGCATTTGCCTGAGGCCGCCGACCTGGCAGCCGAATTGTCTAATTTGGCAATCATTCCTGACGAGCTGGAGAAGACCGATGAACGACAAGCCAACTGAGGGCCTGCGCCTGCAAAAGGCTCTTGCGCAGGCGGGTGTCGCCAGCCGGCGGGCCAGCGAGGAGATGATCGCCGAGGGACGCGTCGAGGTCAATGGCCGGGTCGTCACCGAACAGGGCACCAGGGTCGATCCGGAGCACGATGTCATCCGCGTCGACGGCTCGCGGATTCCGCCGCCACGGCGTCACATGTATCTGGTGTTGAACAAACCGCGTGGTGTGGTCTCGACGATGGACGACCCGCAGGGGCGTCCGAACCTCGAACAGTATGTGCCGAGGCATCAGCGGCTGTTTCACGTCGGACGCCTTGACACCGAGACCGAGGGCCTGCTCATCCTGACCAATGATGGCGAATTCGCCAATCAGCTGTCGCATCCCTCCCACGAGGTGCCGAAGACCTATCTGGTGGAGGTCGAGGGCCTGCTCGACAACAAGACATTGCGCAGGCTGGAGAAGGGTGTCACTCTCGAAGACGGCCACATCAAGGCCGACAAGGTGAAATTGGTGCATCGGGCAGCCTCACGCAGCCTGGTGCAGATCACTTTGCATTCGGGACGCAACCGTATCGTCCGCCGCATGATGGATAGCGTCGGGCACCCGGTTCGCCAACTTGCACGGATCTCGATCGGACCGGTCAGGCTCGGGCAGCTTCAGGTCGGTGAGACTCGCGAGTTGACGCGCGAAGAGCTCGGGGAACTACTCGACGTCATTGATCGCTGAGACCGGGGCAGGGACAACAGGGTCGTGGGTGCGGCGTCCAGGTGGCGACCTCATACCGGGTTGATCGCAGGTTCTGGGATTGGTCGGGTAATCTGCATTGGTGCATGACGACCGAAATCACTCAGGATTCAAATCGCGGACGATACGCATGGGTGCTATCGCCGGCGCGCTCGCGCTGGCTTTGGCGTTGAGCGCGTGCGGCGGCGGTGACTCCGATGAGAGTCCCAGCCCTACCCCTTCTGAAGTGACGTCGAGTGACACTCCGAGTGCAACCCCGACGGTCGAGCCCGAGACCTTGACCGACCTCAGCGCCATTTCGGTGAGCGACGATTGGGGCACCGAGCCGACGATCGATGCGCCGTATCCGTTCGAGGTCGACGAGACCATGTCAAAGGTGATCATCGAAGGCGATGGCACCGAGGTGCCGAGCGACACGGCCACGGTCAACCTGCACTACGTGGGGATGAATGCGCGCAGCGGCGCGTTGTTCGACTCATCGTGGATCAATGGCGCTGCCACGACCTTTCCGCTCAACCAGCTGATCCCCGGCTTCGCCAAGGGAGTCGTGGGGCAAAAAGTCGGCAGCCGGGTGGCGATCGCGATCACCAGCTCCGATGGTTACGATCCGAATGGTCAAATCGACGCCGGCATCAATCCCGGCGATACTCTCCTCTTCATCGTCGACATTCTCGACAGCGAACTGGCCGGCCCCGAGGGGGAGCCGGTCGCCGTGCCGGACGGCCTACCGTCGGTTTCCGAAACCGACGGGGTCCCGGCGATCACCATCCCCGCCGATCTCGCCGAGCCGACCAGCGTGGGCGTCCAACCTCTGATCCAGGGCAGCGGACGAGCCCTCGAGGCGACCGATGCGCTGACGTCGCACGCAGTGTGCAGCACCTGGGACGGTACCGAGTACTACAACGATTACGGCTCGGCCGCGGTCACCGACGCCGTCGACGGTGGGGCCGTGCATCAGGCTCTCTTCAATGCCTTGGTGGGTCAACAGCTGGGCAGCCGCGTCCTGGTCACATTGCCCGGAGATCAGGCCTACCCGAACGGCAACAAGACGCCCTCGATGGCACCCAATACCGCGGCGGCGTGCGTGGTCGACATCTTGTTTACCCAGAGCTACAGCGGCTGATCGGGACGGCTCAGCAACTCAGCCGAAGACGTAGTGGCCTGATCCACCTGAACTATATGGGGGCTCTGGGGGGACGCGTGCGTTCTCGGCACGCCTGAAAGCTCGCTGTCACCATCCGCGGACGAGTCGTCCGGCATCGACAATCCAAGGCTCCCAGATCTCGGAGGCCCGCCACCAATCGCTGCCCCGCACTGCTTCGAGCAGTTGCGGGGCCGCGCCGGCTTGAGGCAATCCCGCAGATGCACACAACTGTGCGAAGACCCGAGGGGCTGGAATCTGGAGCGCGGCGAGATCGGCTAGCGTGACCGCACCATCACGTTTGGCGAGCCTGGCCCCGCTCTGGTTGATCGCCAGCCCGACATGCGCATACGTCGGTGGGCTGAATCCCAGCCTTGTCGCCAGCCACGCCTGCCGGGGAGCCGAATCGAGCAGGTCGGCGCCCCGGCAGACTTCGGAGATGCCTTGCAGGGCGTCGTCCACCACCACTGCCAGGTTGTAGGCAGGAGTGCCGTCGGCTCGGAAGAGCACGAAGTCGTCGACCGCTCCCGTGACATCGCCCGCGTGACGGTCATGAACGGTCATCATCGCGCCCTGCGCCCGCACCCGGATGGCTGCCCGCCGCGCCGCCCGCTTGGCTGCCCGCTCACGTTCGGTCAGATTCGCACAGGTGCCGGGGTAGGGACGATACGATCCGTGCGGCGCCTGTGAGGCCTCGGCGATCTCGCGGCGGGTGCAGAAACACTCGTAGGTGTCTAGGCCGGCGGCAGCGTCCCGGTAAAGATCCAAACGATCCGACTGGCGCACCGGCTCGCCATCCCAATCGATACCCAACACTTGAAGATCGCGAACCTGTCTGCGGGCGACCTCGGGTGCCGCGGCGACCCGCTGCTGATCGAGGTCTTCGATACGCAAGACGAACCTGCTCGACGAACTGCGGGCGAAAAGCCAGGCGAGCAGCGCAGTGCGCAGATTCCCGAGATGAAGGTCGGACGTGGGGCTGGGGGCGAATCGTCCGGTGGGCATGCGGGCGATTCTAGTTCGCCGCCACAGCTGCTGATGCAGTTTCAAGGGGAACGCTCGCAACGCGCGAATCGGTTGAGGTATCTCGAGGCATGCTGTCACTCACTGCCGTTGTTCTCGGAACAGCAGGGGGAGTATGCGGGCCTACGTGGGAGGGCCTCAGGGTCTGGTGGCCATGACCCTTGCCGAAGATATGCCGCTCATCGGCGGCTGCTAGCGTTTATGTGTGTCTGCGAGTAAGACCGAGAGACTGATCAACCTGACGATCCTGCTGCTCATGTCCAGGCGTTTTGTGTCCCGAGACAAGATCCGCGAGACCGTCGAGGACTATCGCGAGCTGAGTGAACAGAATTTCTTGCGCACTTTCGAGCGCGACAAGGACCTTCTGCGTTCCATGGGTATCCCGATCGAGACCGGAAGCAACGACAGCTTCTTCGAGGACGAGGAGGGCTACCGAATCTCACGAGGCGACTTCGAGCTGCCACCGATCGAATTCACTCGAGAAGAAGCGATGGCGTTGGGCATCGCCGCGAGCGTATGGCAGCAGGCGAGTGTGGCCGAACCCACCGCCCACGCGCTGGCGAAGCTGAGGGCGGCCGGCGTCGATCCGGATTCCGGCAGATTGGGGGCACTGCTGCCCCAGTTGAACGTGCATGAGCAGGCCTTCAATCCGCTTTGGGACGCGATGCTCGACCGCCAGGCCGTTCGTTTCGGCTATCGAGGCGGGGAACAGCGCATGGTGCAGCCGTGGCGGCTGATTTTGCGCAGCAACGGCGGGTATCTGCTGGGTTTCGATACCGGACGCGATGCCCCCCGCATTTTCAAGCTTTCCCGCATCGTTGGTGAGGTGTCCAGAACAGGCAAACCGGACGCGTTCGTCCCGCCGCCCGCCGAGAAGATGAACGAGCAGGTGACCAGGCTGATTCCCCAGCCCGATCTCGATGTCGTGCTGGCGATTCGGGCGGATCGGGCGCCCGCCTTGCGGCGCAGAGGAACCAAGGTGAGCGTCAGCCAGGTGCTGCCTCCCGGATTCGAGGCGTACCGGTTGCAGCTGGCCGGGGCCAACGCGGCTGCCGAGATCGCCAGTTACGGACCTGACCTGATCGTCCTGGAACCGGCCGACTTGAGAACCGAGGTATTGCGACAACTCGAAGAAGTGGTTCGGGCACACGGCGATGGTTTCCAAGAACCGACGGGGGTGTGACGGCGATGACAACTTCTCAAGATCAGGTCGCCCGGCTGCTCGCCATGGTGCCGTACCTGCAGGCGCATCCGGGAATCACCGTCGCCGAAACCGCGGAAGACTTCGGCATCAGCAAGAAGCAACTGCTGGCCGACCTGAATGTGTTGTGGATGTGTGGTCTTCCCGGTGGGCTTCCGGGCGACCTCATCGAGGTGGACATGGACGCCGCTCAGAATGAAGGCATCATCCACATCAGCAACGCCGACTACTTGACCAGGCCGGCGCGCTTCACGCCTGACGAAGCGGTCTCCCTCCTGGTGGCCTTACAAGCTGTTGCAGAGATGGCGACGGGTGAAGGGGGAGAGGCGGCGCGCAGCGCGGCCGTGAAACTTTCGGAGGCAACCGGGCAACGCGCCCCCGTCGTGCTGGCAGTCAACAAGGGAGACGATCAGATTCGTGAGACGCTGACCACCGCCATCGAGAACAGCCTGCAGCTGCGCCTTGTCTACGACGGGGCAGCCCGCGGCGAGACCAGCTATCCGGTAGTCGATCCCGCCGAGCTGCAGATGCGGGACTCGGTGGTCTACCTGCAGGCCTGGAGTGTCGAGCGCGAAGACTGGCGGACCTACCGGCTGGATCGCATCGCCGGGGCCGAACCGACCGGCAGATCGGCCACCGGCCACGGGGCCATTCCGTCGTTGGCCGGCGGCTGGTTCGATCAGTCCGATGGCGAGGTCGTGCTCGAATTGGCGCCGAGTGCCACCTGGGTGATCGACTACTATCCGGTTCGGGAGGTCGAGAAGAACGACGACGGTTCGGCTCGCGTCCGTTTCGCAGTGGCCGACGCGGCATGGCTGGACAGCCTGCTGTTGCGGCTCGGCGGGTCCGCCCGGGTAATGGTACCTGGGGGAGCAGGAGCGGCAGCGGCCGCGGCGGCGCAGGAAGCGATCGACCGGACCAGGGCCGTGTTCCCAGGAGATTGATCGTTAGGACCTCCAGAGAATTACTGCTACGCGTTAATTCTCTGTCAGGCCCTTATCGTTGTCGTGCCGGCGCTTGCAGGGCAACTATGGCTGATGAGGATGCTGGCAGTAAGGGCTTTTCATGCGGGTGGCAGTCCCGAGCAGATCTCGCTGCGGGAACGACATGCTTGTCAATTGGCCGGGTTGCGAGGCCTGGCGCTCGGCGACAGTGTGACGGTGGAGCGCATCGCGTGCAACCGGATACCATGGACATCACGCGCATCGTGAAAGCTGGAGGAAGTCATGGGTTCTATCGGTTGGCCGGAATTGGTGCTGATCCTGGTCGTCGTCTTGGTGCTCTTCGGCGGCACCCGGCTGGCAGGCCTGGGAAAGGCGTCCGGTAAGGCGATCCGCGAATTCAAAGAAGAAACCAAAGATCTCAAGAAGGACGACCCGAAAGCCGTCGAAGGCAATCAGCAGCCAACCGACCAACCTCAGATCACCGTCCAGCCAGGTGATCCCCAGCAGTACCAGGCGCAGCAGCCTTATGTGCAGCCAGGCTACGGCCAGCAGGCACAACCCCAGGCACCGCAGCAAACCGGCGGACAGCAACCTTTCACCCAACCGGCCGATCCCCGGCAGCCGTATCAGCAGGGCCGGCCCAGCTACGATCCCAATCAGACCCGGCCGGTTAACGACCCCCAGCAAGATCAGCAGCCTGGCTCGCAGCAGCAGTAGGGGCAGCTGATGTCGGCCGATGCCCCCGCCGATAGCAAACCGAAGAGCAGGTTTGCGTGGCTGAAGCCACCCCAGTTCGATGAGAACGGGGCGATGAGCATCTGGGATCACCTGCGGGAGATCCGGTACCGGCTGATCGTCTCGATGGTCGCCATCGTGGTGTTATTCATCGCGGCCTTCGCTTTTCGTGTGCAGATCGTCGAGTTGATCCTGTACCCCTATCAGCTGGCCGCCGCGAGGGTTCAGGCCGCCAATCCGGATGCAACCATTCAGGTGATCAACTCAGGTGTCACCTCTCCGATGATGCTGGCCCTCAAGTCGTCCGGACTGGCCGCTCTGATCGCGGCCTGCCCGGTCTGGCTCTACCAGCTGTGGGCCTTCATCGTGCCCGGTTTGCTGAAGAAGGAGAAGCGGGTGGCCCGGCTCTTCCTGCTTTCCGCGATCCCGCTTTTCCTGGGTGGTGTGGCCGTCGGCTACTCCGTGTTGCCGAAAGCCTTCGAGTTCATGCTGGGCTTCACCGTGGTGCAGGCCGGAGTCGCGAACCTGCAAGACCTCAACGACTTCCTCTCCCTCGAGATGCGGATGCTGCTGGTGTTCGGCATCAGCTTCTTGCTGCCGGTCGTACTTGTCATGCTCAATATGCTGGGGGTGCTGAAGAGCTGGCAACTGAAGAAGGCACGGACGATCTCAATCTTCGTGTGTTTCGTCTTCGGTGCGGTAGCCACTCCTTCGGGGGATCCGTTCTCGATGCTGGCGCTCTCTGCTCCGATGGTCATCATGTATCTGGTCAGCGAGTTCATCAGCGCGCGGCGCGATAAGACGAAACTGAAACAGCGCATCCGGGCGGGCGAGATCACTCCCGAAGAGGCCGAAGCAGAGTACCGAGGAAAGACACTTCAAACCGATGAATAGTGATGTACCCAGTCCCCGCGACTTCGGATTCCGGGTCGAGGCGAGGCTGCCGGACGGGCTGGGACGCACAGGAGTGATCCGTACCCCGCACGGCGATATCGAAACGCCGGCATTCATCGTCGTCGGCACCAAGGCCGATGTGAAGGCCGTGCTGCCCGAGCAGGTCGCGGCGCTCGGCGGCCAGGCGGTGCTCGCCAACGCCTTCCATCTCTATCTGCAGCCCGGCCCCGACATCGTGGACGAAGCCGGCGGCCTCGGCGCGTTCATGAATTGGCCCGGCCCCACCTTCACCGATTCGGGTGGATTCCAGGTGATGAGCCTGGGTGCCGGATTCAAGAAGGTGCTGGCGATGGACGTCGCCGGTCTGCAAAACGATGACGTCATCGCCGAAGGAAAACAGCGCAACGCTCATGTGGACGATGACGGGGTCTGGTTCAACTCACCGATCAACGGGGACCGGCACCGCTTCACTCCCGAGATCAGCATGCGGGTGCAGCACGAACTGGGCGCCGATATCATCTTCGCCTTCGACGAGCTGACCACCTTGATGAACACCCGCAGCTACCAGGAATCGTCCGTGGGCCGTACCCAGGCCTGGGCCAAGCGTTGCCTGGACGCCCATCGCAAGCTGACCGCTGAGCGGGGCACGCGTCCATATCAGGCATTGTTCGGTGTGGTGCAGGGCGCCCAATACGAGGATTTGCGCCGACAGGCTTGCCGCGGATTGATGGCCACCGAATCGCAAGGGCAGCACTTCGACGGCTACGGCATCGGGGGAGCGCTGGAGAAGCAGCGGCTCGGCGAGATCGTCTCCTGGTGCACGTCGGAGTTGCCCGAAGACAAGCCGCGACATCTGCTGGGCATCAGCGAACCGGACGACTTCTTCTCCGCCATCGCGGCAGGAATCGACACCTTCGACTGCGTGAATCCGAGCCGGGTGGCCCGCAACGCGGCGATCTACACCGCCGATGGACGCTATAACCTCACCAATGCGGCCAATCGAAGGGCATTCGTCCCGCTCGAGGAGGGCTGCGACTGCTACACCTGCACCCATTACACGAGGGCCTATCTGCATCACCTCTTCAAAGCCAAGGAGATTTTGTCGGCGACGCTGGCCACCATTCACAACGAACGATTCACGGTGCGCCTGGTCGACACCATCCGCCAATCGCTGCGCGACGGAGATTTTGATGCCTGCCGTACCGAAGTGCTCGGACGCTTCTATGCCCGCAAACGCGCGAGCGAAGATACGCAGCGAGTCTCATGAGAGTCTTCGCATTTGGTGAGGACGAACAAGGAGCGCTTGCCGGGTGCAGCTTGTTTGAGGTCCGGCGTCTGGACCTGACTGCGGTGCCCGGCCATCGGAGGACAGCAGGCACCGCAGGCTGGGATATCAGTCGCTCTCGAGGGTCGATAGATCCCCTTCGTCTTGTCCGAGCGCGCGGGCGCGCAGCACCCGGCGCATGATCTTGCCCGAGCGGGTCTTGGGCAGCTTCTCGGGGAAGTCGAAGGTGTCGGGCTTGGCGATCGGCGACAGCGTCTCGGCAACGTGGGTGCGTAGCTCTTCTTCCAGTTCCCTGCTCGGCTGTTGGCCGTTGGCGAGGATCACCGACGCATGAATGGCGTTGCCCTTGATCTCGTGAGGCAGCCCGATAGCGGCGGCCTCCACGACGCCCGGATGAGACACCAGCGCCGACTCCACCTCGGCGGTGCCCAGCCGATGGCCCGAGACCTTGATGACGTCGTCGGTGCGTCCGATCACCCAGATGTAGCCGTCTGCGTCCCGCTTGGCGGCATCCCCGGTGAGGTAGAGGCCCGGGTACTTCGACCAGTAGGTGCTGATGTAGCGGTCCGGATCCTTGAACAGGGTACGCATCATCGCCGGCCACGGGTTCTTGAGCACCAGGAACCCTTCGGTGCCGTCGGGCACCTCGTTGCCCGCCTCGTCGAGGATGGCGGCCTGCTGGCCGAACACCGGACGCCCCGCCGACCCCGGCTTCTGGGGCATGGCGGGCACCGTGGTGATCTGGAACATGCCCGTCTCGGTCTGCCACCAGGTGTCGATGATCGGGCAGTGGCCTTGGCCCACCACCCGGTGGAACCATCGCCAGGCCTCCGGATTGATGGGCTCGCCCACCGAGCCGAGCAGCCGCAGGCTGGAAAGATCGTGCTTGGTGACCCAGGCGTCGCCGAACCGCATCAAGGTGCGGATCGCGGTGGGAGCGGTGTAGAAGCCGGTGATGCCGTAGTACTCGATGAGCTGCCAGTTGATGTCCGGGTAGGGGTATGTCGGGCTGCCCTCGGCCATGAAGACGGTGGCCCCGTTGAGCAACGGCCCGTAGACCAGATAGGAGTGGCCGGTGACCCACCCCGGGTCGGCGGTGCACCACCAGCGGTCCTCAGGTTTGATGTCGAAGGAATAGCGCAGCGTGGTGTACGTGCCGACCTGGTAGCCGCCATGAGTGTGCAAGATTGCCTTGGGCTTGCCGGTCGATCCGGAGGTGTAGAGGATGAACAGCGGGTCCTCGGCGTCCACCTGCACCGTCTCGCAGTGACCCTTCGCAATCGGCAGTCGGGTCAGCTCGTGGTACCAGTGGTCGCGGATGGTGTCCATCGCAACCTCGGTCCCGGTGTTGGCCACAACGATGACGTTCTCCACCGTGGGAGAGAACTTCACCGCCTCGTCGACGATGTCCTTGAGGGCGAATACCTTTCCATTGACCCACGAGCCGTCCGCGGTGATGACGACCTTCGACTCCGAGTCGTCGATGCGGGTACCCAACGCCTCGGCAGAGTATCCGGCGAATACCACGGAGTGGATCGCCCCGATCTTGGCGCAGGCCAGCATCGCGAAGAAGATCTCCGGGATCCGGGGAAGGTAGATGGTGACCACGTCGCCCTTCTCGACGCCCATCGCCTTGAGGATGTTGGCCATCTGCTCGACCTCGCGATTGAGCGAGAAATATGAGAAGGTGCGTACTTTTGAATTGTCTTCGCTGACCCAGATCAGGGCCAGCTTGTTGCGTCGGGCCGATTTGAGATGTCGGTCGACCGCATTGGTGACGATGTTGGTCTTGGCGCCGGTGAACCACTTGAAGAACGGCGCCTTCCGGTCGTCCAGTACCTTGTCCCACGGCTTCGACCACTCCAACTCGCCGGCGCGTTCGGCCCAGTAGCTCACCGGGTCAGACGCGGCAGCAGCCTCGGCTGCCTGCCAGTCCGAGATCCAGGCCTTGTCGACGATCTCGTCGGGCGGCTCGAACACTTCCTGCTGCTCGCTGGTCATCTGGGTCCTCCTCGACCGGGCGCACATGACTTGTGCTGACGAGAACGAGGTAATCACAGCTGCGGGCCCGATGTGAAGTAATTCACCAAAGGTGTTCGCCACCGGCGTGACGGCGTCCGCTTAGAGTGGGCCCGCCAAGGACGACTTCATCGGCTGCCGCTCGCGACGGACCGCCCGTGTAGTTCGCGTGTAAGGATGCAGGCTTGGAGCAGTGATGGCAGTATCGATACATGACGGAGAACATGCCAGAGAATGAAGATGCACCGGATACTGCTGAGCAGTTGGACCAGCTGGCACAGTCCGATTCGCTTGTTCATCGCGGCGTGGAAGATCCACTTGATGAGGGTTACACCGCGCCGGATAATTGGTCGCCCGCGCAGGGTTATGGCAACACGCCCGAAGAGATGAAACGGGGCGAAACCATCGACCAGCGGATCGCTCAGGAAGAGCCGGAAGAAGACCCCAAGAAGCTCAAGGGGTCATGGAATCCGCATAGCGAGAATCGTCAGGTTGGCTCGCAACGGGCCGGACGCCTCAGCGCCCCCGACGGCAAGGACGGCGGTAGCAATACCGTCGAGTCGGTGGCCCAGGATGAAGGTATCTCGGGCGGCGCGGCGAGTGCCGAAGAAGCCGCGATGCACATCATCTCCGAAGACGATCTGCAAGCTCAAGGCGATGATGACGGCGACAGCGATGAGTGACGAGCTGCGATAGTAACAGCGTCATCGGCCGATTCAGCCTTTCGGCGCGGGGTAGCTAGAATTGGCCTGCGAATTCAACGAAAGGATCGTTCTGACTACCAGTCATCAACCCGATCAGGTTGCCGGAGACGGACGAGCCGCGTCCACCGTGGCTCAGATGCCCGGAAGCTATACCTTTGTGGTGCCCGCCTCGATCGACATGATCAGCATCCTCGGCCCGCGCGATGAGTTTTTGCGCATCATGGAGCGCGAACTCGCGGCGGACATCCATGTGCGCGGAAACGAGATCACCCTCAGCGGTGCAGCGCGCGACGTCACAGCCGCCAGCGAAGCCCTCACCGAACTCGTCACGATCGTCCGCACCGGGCAGGGCCTGAACGCGGAGGCGGTCGAGCGGGTGCTCGCCATGAGCGCCGAGGGCTCGCATCCGGCGGAGATCCTGACCCAAGACATCTTGTCGAGCCGCGGGCGCACCATTCGTCCGAAAACGCTGAATCAGAAGCGTTATGTCGACGCGATCGACAAACACACCATCACCTTCGGCATCGGACCTGCCGGTACCGGCAAGACCTACCTCGCGATGGCGAAGGCCGTACAGGCGTTGCAGGCCAAGCAGGTGACCCGGATCATCTTGACGAGGCCGGCGATTGAGGCGGGGGAGCGGCTGGGCTATCTGCCCGGCACGCTGAACGACAAGATCGATCCCTACCTGCGTCCGCTTTATGACGCCTTGCATGACATGCTCGATCCCGAGTCGATCCCGAAGCTGCTGACCGGTGGAGTGATCGAGGTTGCTCCGCTGGCCTATATGCGCGGACGTACCCTCAACGACGCGTTCATCGTGTTGGACGAGGCACAGAACACCTCGATGGAACAGATGAAAATGTTCCTCACCCGGCTGGGATTCGGTTCGAAGGTCGTCGTCACCGGCGACATCACACAGATCGACCTGCCGGGCGGGGTGAAGAGCGGGCTTCGCGCCGTGCAAGACATTCTCGATGGCATACCCGACATCGCATTCTGTCAGCTGACCAAGCGCGACGTCGTACGTCACAAGTTGGTGGGCGATATCGTCGCTGCCTACGACCGCTATGACTCGACACTGGCCCAGGCCTTCAGCTCCGGCAGACAGCGGGCAAACCGGTGATCGAGATCAACAACGAGTCGGGCGAGCAGGTCGACGAGCTGTCACTTGTGCAGTTGGCGGAGTTCGCGCTGGCCAGACTGCGGATTCATCCGCAAGCCGAGCTGTCGATTCTGCTGATCGATCCGGACGCGATGGCCGAATTGCATCAGCGGTTCATGGACCTTGAGGGCCCGACCGATGTGATGAGCTTTCCGATGGACGAGCTGCGCGCCCCGGCAGAAGGTGAGGAGCCGCCGCGGGGAATGCTCGGTGACATCGTGATCTGCCCGCAATTCACCTCGGCTCAAGCGCCCGAGAATGGACGCGAACCCTTCGAAGAAATCCAGTATCTGCTGATTCACGGACTGCTGCATTTGCTCGGGCACGACCACGCGGAGCCGGCCGAGAAGGCCGTGATGTTCGGATTGAACGATCAGATCATTTCGGAATGGCAACGATCAAGGGCGGGCAAGTGACCACCCAAGATTGGATCATGGTCGGCTGCGCCCTGGTGGCCGCACTGCTGGCCGGCGTCGGCTCGGCGATCGAAACCGCCCTGGTCACCATCACCCCCGGCCGTGCCGACCAAATGGTGGCCGACGGCAAGCGTGGCGCCGCAGCGGTCAAGCAGATCACCGATGACCCGGCACCGGAGACCAGCGCCGCAGCCTTTCTGCGGGTCTTCTGCGAAGTCGTTTCCGTGGTGTTGGTCTGCCTGGTTCTGGTCGACAATTTTGCCGGCCTGACCACCCGGCTGTGGGGCAGCGTCGTCATCATGACGCTGGTCTCGTTCATCATCTGGGGTGTGGCCCCGCGCACGCTCGGCAGGCAGAAGGCCGAAGCGGTTGCGGGTGCGTCCGCGCGCGTGATGTCGGTGCTCTCGGTCATCTTGTGGCCTATCTCTCAGTTGCTGATCTGGATAGGCAATGCCATCACTCCTGGCCGGGGCTACTCGGACGGCCCGTTCATCGCGGAGGCGGAGCGTATCGCGGGCGCCAGCGACGGTGAGCGCGAGATGATCGACTCGGTTTTCGAACTCGGCGACACGATCGTCCGCGAAGTGATGGTGCCGCGCACCGATGTCGTCTACATCAACCAGGACAAGACGCTGCGGCAGGGCCTGTCGCTGGCGTTGCGGTCAGGGTTCAGCCGCATCCCGGTGACCGGCGAATCCTTGGACGAGGTCGTCGGCGTGCTGTATGTCAAAGATCTGATGCGCAGGGTGTACGACAATCCTGAGGCGGAGAAGAAGGAGACCGTGTGCTCCTTGATGCGTGAGGCATCGTTCACCCCCGACTCCAAGCCGATCGACGACCTGATGCGTGAGATGCAGACGACCCGTCATCACATGGTGATCGTGATCGACGAATTCGGCGGTACCGCCGGCGTCGCGACGATTGAGGACGTGGTCGAAGAAATCGTCGGCGAAATCACCGACGAATACGATGCCGAGCCCGATCTGGCCGAAGAGGTCGAGCCGGGAGTATGGCGGATCTCGGCGCGGATGCCGGTGGACGACATGGGGGACCTCTTCGGCCTCGAACTTGAGGACGAGGACGTCGAAACCGTGGGCGGGCTACTGGCCAAGGTGCTCAACATGGTGCCGATCTACGGCTCCCAGATCACCTGGAACGGGCTGGAGATCACCGCGGAGAAATCCACCGGGCGGCGTCACCAGATCGACACGGTGCTGGTGCGCCGGGTTGACGAACCAACCGACGACGAATCAGAGGACGAGAACGATGAGTGAGCCCGCATCCAGTGCCCCCGAGGGCTTCAAATCGGGTTTCGTCTGCTTTGTCGGTCGTCCGAATGCGGGCAAGTCGACGCTCACGAACGCGCTGGTCGGCTCGAAGGTGGCGATCACCAGCAGCAAGCCGCAAACCACCAGGCATGCCGTGCGCGGCATCATCTCGCGCGATGACGCCCAGCTGGTCGTCATCGACACCCCGGGATTGAGCAAGCCGCGCTCGCTGTTGCAGGAGCGGCTGAACGACCTGGTCTATGCCACCTGGAGTGAGGTCGATGTGGTGGCGGTCGTGCTGCCCGCCAATCAGCATGTCGGGCCGGGCGACGAGTACCTGGTGCGTGAGGTCGCCGGGCTGGCGCATCCGCCCCGGCTGGTCGCGATCTGCTCGAAGGCAGATCTGGTGAGTCCTGTCCGGTTGGCGAAGCAGTTGCTGGAGATCGAGGCGCTTCAGGAGAAGACCGGGGTGGTCTTTGAGGAGATCGTGCCCTGTTCGGCGTTGTCCGGTGACCAGGTGGACGAGATCGCAGACGTGCTGGTCGCGATGATGGACGAAGGCCCCGCCTACTATCCGGACGGCGAAGTGACCGACGAACCCACCGAGACGCTGGTGGGCGAGTTGATCCGGGAAGCCGCCCTGGAGGGCGTGCGCGACGAACTGCCGCACTCCATCGCCGTTGAGGTGGACGAGATGGGCTTGCGCGAGGGGCGCCCGGACGATCGTCCGCTGCTGGATATTTTCGCCTCGCTGATCGTGGAGCGGGATTCTCAAAAGCCGATCATGATCGGACGCCGGGGCGAGCACATCAAGCAGGTCGGCACGGACGCGCGACGTCAGATCACGGCGCTGTTGGGCACCCCGGTGCATCTGGATCTCAAGGTCAAGGTGCTCAAGGAATGGCAGCGGGACCCGAAACACTTGAACAGGCTGGGGTTCTGATGGAGCAGAAGAACTATGCCGAGGTCGCTGTTGAATGGGTTTCGTTGGCAGGAAAGCGCACCGAAGAATTAGAGGATGGGTCGGTGAGGCCGTTGAACCGTGAGGAAGCCAACAGCTACCTCGGCTCGGGCGACCAGCTTTGATGGCAGCCGCGGCATCGCTGCTGCGTGATCGAAAAACCGTTCGGGCTTCCAGTGGTTGAGTGGAGAGCCCGAACGGTTTTCTCTGTGTTCGACAGGAGGAGCTAATCGCTCACTCGCCGAGGGCGTCCTTGGCTGCCGCCTCGACCCCGTGGGTGACGATGTCGTCAAGCAGCTCGGCGACCCGGTCGGTGAACTCGCCGTGCTCGGCCAACTCGGTGGGGAAGAAGCCGCCGGTCATGATCTTCTCGGCGTGCTCGTGTACATTCTTCGCGCCAGCGGTGGCCTTGGCGAGGTTCTCGCGCTGCGGTTCCTCCATCAACGCGGCGATTTCGCCCGGATCGAAGCCGGCCGGCGGGCAGACGCAGGCGATCCAGGACGCGGTGGTGAGCGCCATCTCGTGCGGCATCTGGCCCATGTTCAGCATCCGCAGCGCAGGCTCGGGAACCCGCTGCAGCAGCTTCGCGGAACCATCCGAGCCGACCCGGTAGGTCTTGTCGCCCAGGGCATGGTTCTGCCAGCGATGGAACAGCTGCGCGACATAGGCGTCCGCGTCGAAACCGTGCGGCAATTCGATGCTCGGCAAGAACTCGTGATAGATCGCGGCCCGCACCGACTTCTCGACGAACTCCTTGTCGCGGGCAGAAGGAATGGTCGGCGAATTGCTCAAGCCGCCCAGGTAGCTGATCAGCGAATGCGAGCCGTTCAGCAGACGCAGCTTGACCAGCTCGTACTGTTCGACCTCTTCGGAGAAAGTGACGCCGGGAGCGGCCTCCCAAGCCGGACGACCGGCCTTGAAGTGATCCTCCAGTACCCACATGGTGAACGCCTCGGCAGGCACCGGAGCCTCATCTCGCAGACCGAGGATCTGCTCGACCTGCGCCTTGGTCTCCTCGTTGGTGCCCGGCACGATGCGGTCGACCATGGCGTTCGGGAAGGAGACGTTCTCGGCGATCCAGCTCATGGTGTTGTCGTCCACACCTGCAGCCTGCAAGAACTCGGTCACCATTGCCTTGGTCGTATTGCCTGCCGACTGCATGTTGTCGCAGGACAACACGGTCAGCGGGGCCTTCGACTCGTGGCAGCGCTTGACCAGGCCCCAGGCGAGCTGGGCGAGTGGCGCCTTGGCCTGATCGGGTCCGATCAATCCGGGAGCGATCTCGGCAGAGTCAGTCATCAGATCGCCGGTGACGCCGTTCTTGTTGTAGCCCTTCTCGGTGATCGTCAGCGTGACGATCTTGTGATTGGGGTCGGCGATGGCCGCCAGCACCTCGGCCGGCTGCTCCGCCGCGACGAACAGGCGGCGGTGTACATCGACGATTTGTACGTCGGTGCCTTCGGGGCTCAACTGCAGAATCGAGTAGAGAAAATCCTGGTTCAGCATCGGATCGATGATGCGGCGGGAACGGTTAGCGACGCCGACGATGCCCCAATCGCCTCCGGCTTCGGCCATCGCCAATGCCGTGTTGACTGCCGCGTGTGCGCGGTGGAACTGCCCAATGCCCAAGTGCACGATGCCGGTGGCATCAGGCGCCGATGCTCCGATCTGGCGCTCAACTGGGAAATTGGAGCGATTCAGGTTTGCCATGTACATCACCAATCTGGTCGCGGATAGTGCCGGAAGCCTCAGCCGATCGTCCTCGCTTTCAACCGGACGACCGGTCTGCGCTTCGTCACCGTTCATTGTCGCAGGAACCGGTGAGCCGTGGCGAGGTGTGGCCGTTGTTGCCAGGAGTATGCATTGGACGGCTGATGGCAGCGGGAACCGAAGCAGGCCGGGCCCGAAGTATTGGGCGGGCATGTCTGTCGCGCAATCGGGCGCTCGTGTAGCAGGCGGGAGGGGAGGGCCTCAGAGCGTCCGACCAGCGATCGGTGTTTGGCCTGAGCCGACGAACGGGTTTAAGGTAGGCACGTGGCTTCGACCTTTGGCGCCTTGGTGGCGCTCCTCCTTGGTCGCCGCAGCGAGACTCGCTAAGGCCAGTCCCTCTCGCTGCGGAGTTTTTGGCGCGTCCGACTGACCCAACCTCATCCGCAGCCAAGGAGACTCTTATGACCACGACCGATATTCACGGCACCCCGAAGCCCCATATCAACCCGCAGCCGCGTCCGGTTCAGCAGCCGACGCCGATGCCCTTCCAGCGTTACCGGCCTTTCCGGCCGCTGGTGCTCGCCGACCGAACTTGGCCGAACAAGACGATCGACAAGGCGCCGCGCTGGCTGTCCACCGATCTGCGCGACGGCAATCAGGCGCTGATCGACCCGATGACTCCCGGACGCAAACGCAAGCTGTTCGATCTGCTGGTGCAGATGGGCTACAAGGAGATCGAGGTCGGATTCCCGTCCGCTTCGCAGACCGATTTCGATTTCGTCCGCTCGCTGATCGAGCAGGACGCCATCCCCGACGACGTGACCATCTCGGTGCTGACCCAGGCTCGCGAAGACCTGATCGACCGCACCGCGCAGTCGCTGATCGGAGCCAAGCGCGGCACCATCCACATGTACAACGCAGTCGCCGAGCTGTTTCGCCGGGTGGTATTCCACACCGACGAGCAAGAATGCAAGCAGCTGGCGGTCGACGGCACCCGCTGGGTAATCAAGGCCGCAGAGAAGTACCTGGGCAATGTGGAGTTCGGCTACGAATACTCGCCCGAGATCTTCACCCAGACCCCGACCGAATACGCCGTCGAGGTCTGCAACGGCGTCATCGACATCTGGCAGCCCGACGCCGAGCGCGAACTCATCTTGAACCTGCCGGCCACCGTAGAGATGAGCACGCCGAACACCTACGCCGACCAGATCGAGTACTTCTGCCGCAACATCAACGGGCGCGAGAGTGTCTGTGTGTCGCTGCACACTCACAACGACCGGGGCACCGGTGTGGCCGCGTCCGAGTTCGGTCTGATGGCCGGCGCCGACCGGGTCGAGGGCTGTCTGTTCGGGCATGGTGAGCGCACCGGCAACGTCGACCTGGTCACTCTCGGCATGAACCTGTACACCCAGGGCATCGACCCGAAGATCGACTTCAGCAACCTCGACGAGGTACGCCGCACGGTTGAATACTGCACCGGCATGCCGGTGCCTGCCCGCCAGCCCTACTCCGGCGATCTGGTCTACACCGCCTTCTCGGGGTCTCATCAGGACGCCATCAAGAAGGGACTGGAAGATCTGGAGACCAAGGCGGAGCGTGAGCGGGTGGGCGTCCACGAGGTCGCCTGGCAGGCACCTTACCTGCCGGTCGATCCACACGATGTCGGCCGCAACTACGAGGCCGTCATCCGCGTCAACAGCCAGTCCGGCAAGGGCGGCATGGCATATCTGATGAAGAACGACTACTCGCTGGTGCTGCCGCGCAGACTGCAGATGGAGTTCAGCCGCGTCGTCCAGCATCATTCGGATACCGAGGGCGGCGAAGTCACCAGCGAGCAGTTGTGGCAGATCTTCTCGGACGAATACCTGAACCGCACCGAACCGTTGCGCGGCAAGGGATTCACGTTGGAGACCAGCGAGGACGGCCAGGCGACCATCAAGGCCCGCATTTCGTCGGATGGCGTTGAGAAGGTCATCAGCGGTGAGGGCAACGGCCCGGTGTCGGCCTTCGTGGACGCGTTGACCAGCGTCGGCGTCAGGGTACGCGTGTTGGACTACCAGGAGCACGCGTTGACCGCCGGTGGCGATGCGAAGGCAGCCGCCTACGTCGAGTGCGAGATCGAGAACGGCGAGACCGAGGTGCATTGGGGCGTCGGCATCGACCCGGACATCACCACTGCCTCGCTGAAGGCCGTGATGAGCGCGGTCAACAGGCATAGTGCGGATGCTTTGGCGATCGCCGGCTGATCCTTCTCTCCTGTCGCGATAACGATCCCCGGTGGGCGCCAATACGGCGATGCCCGCCGGGGATCGTGGCAGACTCGAACCCGTGAGTCCTACTCAGCCCGCGCCCTTGATACTTCGTGATCACGTCATTGATGCCGGTCATCCGGCGGTGATGGGCATCATCAACCGGACGCCCGATTCCTTCTATGCACCGGCCCGGTATCTCGATCTGGACGGCGGCCTTGCCTGCGCCCAGCAGATGATCACCGACGGCGCCGACATCGTCGACGTCGGGGGTGTGCGGGCCGGTGAAGACGGTGACTGGGTCAGCGAGGCCGCCGAGATCGAACGGGTGCGTCCGTTCTTGACGGTGTTGCGGGAGCGGTTCCCGGAGTTGCTGATCAGTCTGGATACCTGGCGAACCGAGGTAGCGACGGCCTGCAGCGGCCTGTTCGACCTGATCAATGACACCTGGGCGGGAGCAGACCCCGAATTGGCATTCGTCGCGGCGCGCGAGGGCGCAGGCTATGTGGTTTCGCACACCGGTGGTCTTCCGCCGCGAACCGACCCGGATGGAATCGACTACGGGCCCGGTGACGCGGTGGTCGATGCGGTGCTAGGTTCGCTGGCCGCCGACGCCCGACGGGCACTGGACGCAGGAGTCGCCAAAGAGGCGATACTGCTCGACCCCACGTTGGATTTCGGCAAGACCACCATGAACTCGTTGCGGCTGGTGGCGACCACTGAACGCGTCGTGGCACTCGGATACCCGGTGCTGCAGGCGATCAGCCGCAAGGATTTCGTGGGCGAGACCCTCGACCTGGACATCGATGAGCGGCTGGAGGGCACCCTCGCGGCGACGGCTGTCGCGGCTTGGCAGGGTGCGACCGTGTTTCGTGCGCACGATGTGCGAGCCACCCGACGGGTACTCGACATGGTCGCGTCCATTCGGGGTGATCGTCCACCGGCAAAATCCGAGCGCGGACGCTAGCCGCTTTCACGGTCACGGTAGGAGCTTCTCAAGCCGTTCTTCGTACAATTCTTCGCGGGTCCAGCCGCGTCCATTGCTGCTGCCGCTGTGGGGGCGGGCGAACTGGACAAAGTCATCGGCAGCTTTCTGCCGCCGCTCGCGTTCGGTGTCGGCTCCCGCATACTCCTCCAACCGCTGGGCGAGCACCCGGTTGACCGATTCGCCGCGCTCGATCTCTCGAATTCGAGCGCGCCTGAGCGTCTCCTCATCAACCGTGATGGTCAGGGTTCGTCATGCACTCCAGGCCACGTTGACCCATGTAGCACAGCTGTGGTTCAGGCGTTCGCCGGGAGTTTGGTTCCGATACCACGGTGACGGATCGGAACGGCATGATCGTCCATCGCCGGGGCCAGCGGCGCTGGCAACTCGTCAAGTCCCTCGGGGACGAATCCCGCATCGGCGAGCATGTGAAGGTCGGCGGCACCGGCGGCACCCTCACTGGTCAGGTAGTCGCCGAGGAAGATCGAATTGACCACCTCGAGCATCAGCGGCTGCATGGTCCTGATGTGCATCTCGCGGCCGGCCGCGGCGCGGACTTCTGCGTCCGGATGCACGAAGCGGACCATCGCCAAGATGCGCAGGCATTGTTGTGGGGTCAGGTGATCAGTCGTGCCTTCAAGGGGCGTGCCGTCGAAGGGCAGCAGGAAATTCACCGGGACCGAATCGACGCCGTGCGATCGCAGATCGAAGATGACGTCGACCAATTCTTCGTCCGTCTCGCCCATGCCCGCGATCACTCCGGAGCAGGGGGAGAGCCCGTTGCGCTTCAATACCTCGACCGTGTCGATCCGGTCGTCGTAGGAGTGTGTGGAACAGATCTCGCCGTAGTGACTGCGCGCCGTGTTCGCATTGTGGTTGTAGGCGTCTGCGCCCGCTTCTTTGATGGACGCAGCCTTCTCGTCGTCCACGAATCCCAAACAGACGCACACCTCGATGTCGGGATGGGTCTGCTTGATGTCGCTCACCATCCGGTTGACACGGTTCACCTCACGGGTGCTCGGACCATGGCCCGATGCCACCAGACAGACCCGGCGGGCGCCTCCTGTGATGCCGGCTTCGACCGCTTCATGGACGGCCCGCGGGTCGGCCCAGGAATACTTCATGATCTCCGCCCGTGACCCAAGACGCTGCGAACAATAGGAACAATCTTCGGGGCACATGCCGCTCTTGAGATTCACAAGATAGTTGAGCCGGACCCTGTTGGCGAAGAAATGTCTGCGGACCTTTCCCGCGGCGGCAAGCACTGACATCAATTCGTCATCGTCGCTGCGCAGGATTTCAAGAGCCTGCTCGCGGGTGATCGATTCTCCTTGAATGCCACGTCGGGTCATCTCTGTGAGATTCATACTGCTCCTAAAGCTCGCGGGGCTCCTCTGGTTTCAGCGACCTATAACCGGCTATAAAGGCCCGCGACGACTCCAGTTGAACACCGTTAAGGGATGAACGGTGTTAAGGATAGCTGGGGCTGGGGACGGGCATGCAGCCGGGGGTGTGACCTTGGCATTCACGGTCGCCACCGCGGCGTTGCGAATACCTGACTCCGGCGTGCAGAAACGCCCCACGAAAGCTCGAGACCATGGCAGGTGTCTGCCGTGGGTGGGGACACGCACTTCGCCGAGGACCTCATGAAGTAGGTGGTGTACGAGATGGCTCGTACTCGGCGAACAATGGTTCAGATCGCGCGAGGGACTGTCAGCGAGAATGCTCCACCTGATTGGGGATGGCGCCGCCGAAGCGGCGGTCCCTGCCTGCATAGCGTTCGACGGCAGTCCACAGATCGCGGCGATCCCAGTCGGGCCAGAACTTGTCGATGAAGACCAGTTCGGCGTAGGCCGACTGCCAAACCAAGAAATTCGAGATGCGCTGCTCGCCAGAACTGCGGACGAAGAGGTCGACATCGGGAATCTCCGGCTCGTCCAGATAGTGCCGGAAGCTTTTTTCGGTGATGTGATCGGGATCCAGCCTGCCGGCCTTGGCTTCGCGGGCGATCTGGCGGGCGGCGTCCACGATCTCGGCGCGTCCGCCGTAGTTGACGCAGAATTGCATGGTCAGCACGTCATTGTGTTTGGTCTGCTCTTCGGCCTCTTCGAGCTCGCGGATCACGCTGCCCCAAAGCTTCGGACGCCGGCCCGCCCAGCGCACCTTCACGCCGAGCGCGTCGAGGTCATTGCGACGGCGGTGGATGACGTCGCGGTTGAACCCCATCAGAAACCGCACCTCATCGGGGGAACGCTTCCAGTTCTCCGTCGAGAACGCGTAGGCCGAGAGATTCTTGATGCCCATCTCGATGGCGCCCTCGATTACCTCGAACAGCACGGCCTCGCCGGCCTCGTGGCCCTTGGTGCGCGGCAGATTACGCTGCTTGGCCCAGCGCCCGTTGCCGTCCATCACGATCGCCACATGCTTCGGGATCAGATCGGCAGGAATCGCCGGAGGTCGCGCGCCGCTCGGGTGGGGTGTGGGGGAGCGGTGCGCCGGATGTTCAACCATGTTCAGGACTTTAGACGATGGGTGACGGGTGTCGAAGCTGGGCAATTGCGCGTGGCGAGACACAATAGGAGATGTGCCGACTTACCGAGATGAAGCTGTGGTGCTGCGCACCCACAAGCTCGGTGAAGCCGACCGCATCATCACCTTGCTGAGTCGCACGCACGGCAAGGTGCGTGCGGTGGCCAGGGGAGTGCGGCGCACGTCGTCCAAATTCGGTGGCAGACTCGAACCTTTCAGCCATGTGGACGTGCAGTTCGCCCAGGGACGCAATCTGGACGTCATCACCCAGGTCGAAACCCTGCACGCCTATGACGCTCCGATGCGGGTTGACTACGGTGCTTACACGGCAGGTGAGGCCATGGTCGAGACCGCCGACCGGTTGGTCGCCGAAGAAGGCGAACCCGCTCTGCAGCAGTACCGGTTACTGCTGGGGGCCTTGCGGACGCTCGGGTCAGGCACTCCTGACGGGCCGCGACCATGCACGATGATTCTCGATTCGTATTTGTTGCGCGCATTGGCGGTGGCCGGCTATGCGCCTGCGTTGACCAGTTGTGCACGTTGCGGACTCGAAGGCCCGCACGACGGATTCTCGCCCGAGGCGGGAGGCATGGTCTGCATCGCCTGTCGTCCACCACGAACCGCGCTGCCCAGCGACGGCGCTTGGACGCTGCTGTCTGCCCTGTTGTGCGGCGATTGGGAGGTCACCGCGAAGGTGCCGGATCGGGCCCGCAGCGAGGTGAGCGGGCTGGTCGCGGCGTTCGCGGCCTGGCATATGGAGCGCGGGCTGCGCTCGCTACCGCTTGTCGCGCGCTCCTAGCGGCGATCAAGCGTGCGAAACCTTCCGCAGTTGGTGAGTTGAAGCGCAGCTCTACGTGCGGGGCTTCGCGCTGGAAACCGAATCGCGGAAGCTTTTGCACGGCCACGCCGCGAGCCCGAGCCCGTGAGCGGGGGATCGATGGCCTAAAATCATGCTGTGAAGCTTCTGGCGGCGCGGCCAGCACTGCAGATTCTTCGCTCTATGAACGAGACCGGGGTGAACATCGATGGCACGAGTGATTCCGCAGTGGGAGCGCAGGTACTGGGTGCCGATGTATCTATGGTTCGGTCTGGGCCTGGCCGTCGTGGGCATTTCGACGATGTTCATGCCGGGCATGCCCGTGGTACATTTCGGCGTTCTTTTCGGGACCGTGGTGCTGGTCTGTCTGCTGGTGGCGAGCATCAAGGTATCTGTCGGTGCCGACGGCTTGGTCGTACGTTCGGGCGTCATACCCATTCCGATCAAGAAGGTCTCGCCTGGCCAGATCGCATCGGTCGAGGCACAGGTGATCCAGCCACACGATTGGGGCGGCTGGGGATTCGCGCCGGCTCGCGACGGCTGGGCCATCATCTTGAGGCGATCGCCGGGCATCTTGGTGACAAACACCAACGGACGCAGGTTCGCGATCACGCTGCCTGACGATGATGATGCCTCGCAGGCGGCGGCCATCTTGAACTCGGCGCGAACTCCAACCCCTGCTACTTCGACGCGGCAACCGTCGTAACGGTCAGGTCGCTCGACTGCCCATCCCTCTCGACGGTCACGGTGATCTCTTGGCCGACCTGGGTCGCCCGCACCAATGCAACCAGTGATTCCGCCGATGTGACGGCGTTACCGTCCACGGCGGTGATCAGATCGCCGGAGCGGATACCGGCCTGGTCGGCGGGAGAGCCAGAGGTGACATTGGTCACTTGAGCACCCAACTGCCCCGTGCCGGTGACATCTTGCGCGCTGATGCCGATCTGGGGATGCTGTGCCGTGCCGGAGGAAATCAGCTGGTCGACCACATTGCTCACCTGATTGGCCGGAATGGCGAAACCGAGCCCGATGCTTCCCGATTCGCTCGACGACGATTCACCCGAACTCAGTGAGGCGATCGAGGAGGTGATTCCGATCAACTCGCCCGACGAATTGATCAACGCACCGCCCGAATTACCAGGATTGATCGCTGCATTCGTCTGGATTGCCGCCGTCACCACAACATCCGAGCTGCTGGTGTGCGAGACGGGAGAATTGTCGGTCGTTGCCTCGGTTGTCACCGGGCGGTTCAGCGCCGAGATGATGCCGGTGGTCGCGGTATTGTCCAGGCCGAGCGGATTGCCGATCGCCATCACTTCGTCGCCCACCTGCAACGCGGACGAATCGGCGAAGCTCATCACGGACAGATCGGCCGGCGGATCGGCCAACTGCAGAACCGCCAGATCGGTGGCGGCGTCGGTGCCGACGACGGTCGCCTGATACGCGACGTCATCAAGGGTGACGATGATGGAGGCGCCGGTTCCCACTCCTGAGACCACGTGGTTATTGGTGACGATGTGCCCCGCCGTGTCGATCACGACTCCGGAGCCGAGGCTCTCCGCTCCGTTCTGGGAGGTAACGGTCACCGATGCGACGGCCTTCGAGGCCGCCTCGGCAACCGTCGTCCAATCGGGGTTGGAGGGATCGGCCTGCACGACCTGGGTGGTGACGCCGGTGGACGACTGTCCCGCGCCAAGGTAGCTGGCGACGCCGTAGGCCGCTCCGCCGCCACCGGCCGCTCCCGCGAGTACCGCAACAGCGATGATCCCGGCGAGTTTCGAACGTGATTTGCGGGGCGCGTTCGCGGCACCGGCATCTGCCGGATTCGCGGTGAAGGTCGCCGTAGCCTGCTGCCCGAAGACCGGTTCATACCCGGGCTGCTGAGGATAATTGCTGCTTCCGGATGCCCACGCCTCACGGCTCCAAGGGTTCAGGTTCTGATCGCTCATGGTTGTCCTCCTCATCGGGTTCGGCAACCATGAAAGACGCAGAGGCTATGGGAAAGCTGTGGAAGCTCCTCTTGTCGTCCGGATTCGGTGGCTAGTGCGGGTGCGATCGTACTACGGACCGAGCTGCCACCTCCGGTCTCCGCTCACACAGGCGCGCCCGGATAGGGGTGCGGGTTCTTCACAACAACCTCGCCCGGTCTCACCACGATTTCCGAGCTTGCATACTCGCCTGACAGGCCTCGTGCTGAGCCGACAGGCGGCCGTCGGAGTGTCTCAGCAGGCGCTGGAGTCAACTCGTTGCGGGTTTACCGGAGCATTCCGGGCACAGGCCATAGACCTCGACGAAGTGCTCGGGCTCGGTGTATCCGTACTGCGCGGCGACGGCACGCGACCATTCTTCAAGCGCCTCGCCGCTCACCTCGATAGCCTTGCCACACCGCCGGCAGATCAGATGATGGTGGTGTGCCACGGAGCATTGCCGGTAGGCGACCTCGCCGTCCTCGGTGCGGATCGCGTCCACGATGCCCGCCTCTTCCAGCCACTGAAGTCCGCGGTAGACGGTCGCCAGCCCGATGGTTTCGCCCTCGTTGCGCAACGTCACGTGAAGCTGCTGTGCCGTCAGGAACTCGTCCACCCGATCGAGATGGTCGAGAATGAGTTGGCGCTGCTTGGTGAGCTTCGGTTCTGGGCGGCCGGTCTGATCGGACGCGGCACCGGTCTTCGTGTCGCCGGCGCGCGACCGGGAATCCAGGCCGGCGGGCGAGCCTGCAACGGGTTCACCCCGACGATCTCGGCCAGATTCGTGCCCGGCGTTGTCAGCTTTAGTGTTCATCGAAATGATCTCCATGAGGCGCATGACGATGGCCGTCATGCAGGTAGTCCACGTGATCGCCGTGCAAGACCGCCTGGTGTCGGCCGGCCTCGGCCATCGACTCGTGAGGCTCCGCGCGTTCGAAGACCGGCTCATCGGCGACCGGCAGCGGACGCGCGCGTCTGCGGCGCTCCAGCATGGTCGAGACCGGAAGCGTGGCGACAAAGATCACGATGGCCAGCACAACGATGGTGGCACCCGACGCAGAATCGAGATAATACGAGATCACCACGCCCGCCACCGCGCAGATCAACCCGATCAGCATCGAGGTGCCCAAGCTTCTGCGGAACCCCTGGACAAGGTTGTTGCTCGTGGCGACCGGAATGACCATCAGTGCACTGACCAGCATGAGACCCACCGTCCGCATCGAGACAGCGACCGTGACCGCAGCCATCGCCACGATGACCAGATTGAGTATGCGGGTGGGTAGCCCCTGGGTATGGGCATAATCTTCGTCCGCGCACACCGCGAACAACTGGGGTGACAGGCCAATCGCGGTGACCAGCACCAGGACCGCCATCACCGCGACGACGATCAGATCCGCGTCGTCCACCGAGGTCAGCGAACCGAAGAGGAACTGCGAGAGCATGCCTGCCCCGCGTCCGGCAAGCCCGGCCATCAACACGCCGCTGGCAAGCCCGCCATAGAACAAGATCGCGAGACCGACGTCCCCGGACGCCCGGCCCGATTGCCGGAGCAGCTCGATGATCAGCGCGCCCGCGACGCACACCACGACGGCCACCGGCACCGGTGCCTGCCCGGTCATCAAAGCCAGGCCGACACCGGCGATCGCGACATGACCGAGCCCGTCGCCGAGCAGACTGAGACGCCGCTGCACGATGTAGCTGCCAACAGCGGGGGCCATCACGCCGGTCATCGCGCCGGCGACCAAAGCCCGCACCATGAAATCGAGAGCCAGTATTGAGATCATCTCAGTTCTCCTTGGCGGGATGCGTGATCAGCTCGGGCTCAAGAATCGGGCTTCCTGTCGTGGGGGAGTCATCGGCGCAGTGGTCGGTCGGCGGCCCGGCGATCAGCGGACCACTGTAGATCACTCTGCCCAGCTGCAAGACGATGCTGCGCTGCAGAAGCGGCTCCATGGCGCCGAGTTCATGCAGCACCGAGACGATCGTCAGTCCGTCCTCGTCGTGCAGGCGTCCCAGCAAGTGCGCAAGGCTGGTTTGGGTACGAACGTCGAGGGCGGCGAGCGGCTCGTCCAAAACCAGCAGGTCGGCATGGCCCGCCAACGCCCGGGCGATCAATGCGCGCTGTTGCTGGCCGCCGGATAAATGCGCCATCGGACGAGGCCCCGCACCGGAAAGGCCGACGCGCTCCAGGGCTTCGTTCACCGCGTTCTTGTCGACGGCGCGGGGCAGCCGGAGCAGCGGGCGGCGTGACAGCCTGCCCAGCATGACGACCTCTTGCACGGTGGCGTTCGGCACCTGAAGGCGCCCGCGTTGCGGCACATAGCCGATGCGCGACCAGTGCCTGAAGTGCGCCAAGGGTGTGCCGAAAAGCTCGATCTCGCCCTTCTGGTGGGGGATCAATCCCAGCAAGGTGCGCAACAGGGTGGTCTTACCGGAGCCGTTTCCGCCGAGCAGCGCAACCACCTCGCCCTTGCCGACATCGAGATCGATATCGGAGAGAATCTGCTGATCGCCCAGCCAGGTGTCGACACCAGAAGCATGGATGATCAGCTCGCTTACTTGTTGGCGTTCGCTCACTGGCAGCCGTTCGCTTTCTGCAAAGCCTCGAGGTTGGAGTTCATGACCTCGATGTAATCATTTCCCTGCGAATCGTCGCTCAGCGTCTCAATCGGGTCGAGCACATCGGTGACCAGCCCGAGATCGGACGCAATGGTCTCCGAGACCTTGGGAGAGGCCGCGGTTTCGTAGAAGATCGTGGTCAGGTCGTTGTCTTGGGCGATCTGCTGAACCTCGGCGATGCGTGCGGGGCTCGGTTCCTCCTCGGGAGACAGGCCGCTGATGCCCACCTGATCAAGGCCGTAGCGGGCGGCCAGATAGCCGAAGGCCGTGTGATTGGTGACGAAGGTCGTGGTCGCACAATTCGCCAGACCGGACGAATACTCAGAGTCCAGATCGTTCAACTGCGAGGTCAGCTGGTCGGCGTTGGCCTGGAAGGCGTCTGCGTTGTCGGGATCGATTTGGCCGAGGACCTCGGCCGTGTGGGTTGCGATCTCTGCCATGTTCTGCGGGTCGAGCCACACGTGCGGGTCGTAGGCACCGTGGTCATGATCGTCGCCGTCTTCACTGTGGTCGTGGCTTTCCTCCTCTTCTTCATTCACGCCGTCTTCTTCGGCGGTGCGAAGGGTGAGGAAGGAGGCGGTGTCGAGCACGTTGGCCGGGGCTTGCTGCTCGACTGCCTCGTCCATCGCTGCCTGATAGCCGGACTGGTACACGACGAGATCGGCTGTCTCCACGGCGCCCACCTGCTGTGGTGAGAGTTCGAGGTCGTGGCCATCGGAGCCGGGAGCAAGCAGATTGGTCACGTTCGCATAATCCCCGGCAACCTGGGCGGCGACGAACTCGAATGGATAGGCGCCGACCACAATGCTGGTCGCCGAGTCGTCCTCATCGGCGGGTGTTGAGCATCCGGCGGTCAGCAGCAAGCAGGCGACTCCTGCGGCGGTCGTGGCATAGCGCAGTGGCTTCGAAGAGATCATGAGAATCATTATCATCTAGCTGTGCCGTGCAGGCAAATTGGATGGCCACCGATGACACTCATAGTGCATGACGACGTCCACGCCTGCCCACATGAAATACCGACCCACGTGACAATTGTGGGCACCCGGAGATGTCCGCACCATGGGGCCAAAGCTGCTTCAAGGCCGTGGGTGGCTTGTAGCAGGGCTGGGTCGTCATCGGTGCCGGACGCGGTTCATCTTTCAAGCCGGAGCAGATAGCCTAGTGGGCGGTCGTCGTCCTTGGATCCTGACGGATCAAAGCCCGAGCTCGGGTTGAGGACGTCACACCCGATGCCAGCCAGGTACCGGGGAGCCGTCCCTTTCGTGGGGACCAGAACAGTAGGGCATGTCATGGCTGAGAGCACTCTCGACAAGGTCATCAATCTGTGTAAGCGCCGGGGATTCGTCTTCCCGTGCGGCGAGATATACGGCGGCACCAAGGCGGCGTGGGATTACGGCCCGCTGGGCGTGGAGCTCAAGGAGAACATCAAGAAGCAGTGGTGGCGCTACATGGTCACCAGCCGTGACGATGTCGTCGGTCTCGACTCCTCGGTCATCCTGCCCCGAGAGGTCTGGGTCGCCTCGGGCCATGTCTCGGTCTTCAATGATCCGCTGGTCGAGTGCCTGAGCTGTCACAAGCGTTTTCGCGCCGATCAGCTCACCGAGGAATACGCCCACCGCAAGGGTATCGAGGACGCCGACTCGGTTTCGCTGGACGAGGTTCCCTGCCCCAATTGCGGAAATCGTGGCCAGTTCACCGAGCCGCGCGATTTCAACATGATGCTGAAGACCTACCTCGGCCCGATTCAGGACGAGTCCGGACTGCACTATCTGCGTCCGGAAACCGCGCAGGGCATCTTCATCAACTTCAAGAACGTGCTCAACGCGACCCGTCAGAAGCCGCCGTTCGGCGTCGGCCAGACCGGCAAGAGCTTCCGCAACGAAATCACCCCGGGCAACTTCATCTTCCGGACGCGCGAGTTCGAGCAGATGGAGATGGAGTTTTTCGTCGAGCCCGGAACCGACGAGCAGTGGCATCAGTACTGGATCGATCACCGCAAGGCCTGGTATATCGACCTCGGGCTGAGCGACGAAAACCTGCGCTTCTACGAGCACCCGAAGGAGAAGCTCTCCCACTACTCGAAGCGCACCGTCGACATCGAATACAAGTTCGGTTTCGTCGGCTCCGACTGGGGTGAGCTCGAGGGCATCGCCAATCGCACCGATTTCGACCTGACCACCCACAGCGAGCATTCGGGAACCACTCTCGAATACTTCGACCAGGCCAAGGGCAAGCACTACATTCCCTATGTGATCGAGCCCGCGGCAGGGCTGACCCGCTCCTTGATGGCGTTCATGGTGGAGGCCTACACCGAGGACGAGGCCCCCAACACCAAGGGCGGCGTCGACACCAGAGTGGTGCTCAAGCTCGATCCCCGCCTGGCGCCGGTGAAGGCGGCCGTGTTGCCGCTGTCCCGCAACGAGGCGCTGTCGCCCAAGGCCCGCGAACTTGCCGCGGAGCTTCGCAAATACTGGAATGTCGACTTCGACGACGCGCAGGCCATCGGCAAACGCTACCGCCGTCAGGACGAGATCGGTACGCCGTACTGCATCACCATCGACTTCGACACCTTGGACGACGACGCCGTGACGATCCGCTCGCGCGACACGATGGCCCAGGAACGGGTGGCGATCTCGCAAGTCAGGCCGTATTTGGCCGAGCGTCTTCCGGGATGCTGAGAGGACTGCGAAGACTGCTCGGGCGATGGGGTCTGGGCGGCTGAACTCATTGACATGAGTCCGAATCCAGGCCGAATCGAGCGAGGGGCCGTCCACTGAATGTGGGCGGCCCCTTTGCGTGTTGGCGTTTGCGTGCTCTGGTCACCCGTGCTGTACTGGTCGGCAGTGATTTTCTCCAGACACCCGGGCGAGAACTTCCGCCGCATGTTCGCAGGCATGCGGCAACCCGCGCGAGGCCGCGCGAGGTGCCTTCTGCTGAATCCGCTGGAATCGCGAGACATCCGGGTCTCGCAGCCACCGGTGCCGAAACGATGTGATCCCCAGACGAAGCCGTCCAACCCCTGACGATGGGATATTCATGTGGCAATACCTCACTGACCAATGGAGCCAGATCTGGTTCGCGTCATGGCAGCACCTGTCACTCGTGGTCCAGTGCACGGTGCTCGCGACGCTGCTCGCGATCGTTCTCGGGGCACTGGTTCACCGCAACCGCACCTTGGCCGAACTCGCGAACGGTGTCAGCGCCGTCGGACTAACCATCCCGTCGTTCGCTCTCATCGCCATCCTGGTGGTCCCCTTCGGATTCGGCGTGACCCCATCGGTGGTGACCGTCACCTTCTTCGCCGTCCTGCCGATCCTGCGCAACACGATCGTGGGCCTCAACGAGGTCGAACCCAACCTGATCGAGGCGGCACGCGGGGTCGGCATGAGCGGGCCGCGCGCATTCTTCAGCGTCGAGCTCCCACTCGCCTGGCCCGTCATTCTGGCCGGTGTCCGTGTCTCCGCCCAGATGTCGATGGGTGTCGCCGCCATCACGGCGTACGCGCTCGGCCCCGGCCTCGGCGGCATGATCTTCACAGGCTTGTCGCGGCTCGGTGGCGCAAACGCCCTGAATTCCGTTGTCGTCGCCGTCGTAGCAGTCGTCATTCTCGCCCAAGTTCTCGACCTGGTCCTCGTCGGGCTCGGCCGTCTCAGCACTCCCAGGGGGATCCGTGTTAAGCACTGACATCACCAGCACCTCCGGTGGCTCCACCGGCGACTCGTCCGCAGCCTCCTTCCCGGAGTCGGCCGACCGGACGGGGCAGGGCATCCTGCTCGAGCACATCACCAAGAAGTACTCCGGCCAGCCGCGGGCAGCCGTCGACGACATCACCATGGAGATTCCTTCCGGTGAGCTTGTCACACTGGTCGGCCCGTCCGGTTGCGGAAAGACCACGACGCTCAAGATGATCAACCGGCTCATCGAGCCGACCACCGGACGCATCACGATCGGCGATCGCGACGTCATGTCGATGAACGCCGACAATCTGCGCCGTCACATCGGCTACGTCATCCAGGGCGGAGGACTGTTGCCCCACATGACGGTTGCTGCGAATATTGCCCTGGTGCCGAAGATGCTTCATTGGCCCGCCGATCGCATCGATGACCGCATCGAGGAGCTCATGGAGCTCATCTCTTTGGACTCGGCCAGCTACCGGGACCGCTATCCCCGGGAGCTGTCCGGCGGCCAGCAGCAGCGCATCGGTGTGGCACGGGCGCTGGCCGCCGATCCTCCCGTGCTCCTCATGGATGAGCCGTTCGGGGCCGTGGATCCGCTCACGCGTCAACGGCTCCAGGACGAGCTGCTGGAGATCCAGGCGACCCTGCACAAGACGATCGTGCTGGTCACCCATGACTTCGACGAGGCCATCAAGCTGGGCGACTGGATAGCGATCCTCTCCGAGGGCGCTCACATCGTCCAGTACGACACCCCCGAGCGGATTCTCGCCGCCCCGGCGAACGAGTTCGTCGAAGGATTCATCGGTGGCGGTGCCGGGCTCAAGCAGCTCACCCTCAACAGGGTTCGGGACGCCGACCTGTGGCCGGCCGTGACCTGCAACCCCGGTGACGACGCCCGTACCGTCCTCACTCGCATGAAGGAGGCCGGCGACCACAACCATGTCGTCGTCCTGGACCGGCACAACCGGCCTCTGTCGTGGCCATCGCGCCAACAGGTCGAGCGGATGACCACGATCCCCGACAGGAAAGATCCCGCGCTGGCAACGGTCTCCGAGGAATCGACGCTCACCGACGCGCTGAGTTCGATGCTGGTCTCCAATGCGGGTGCCGCACTCATCACCGGACGCCGAGACAGTTTCCAGGGCGTCATCACGGTCGAGGTCGTGATGGACGCCATCACACGTCTGCGTACCGCCGCGCCGGGGGCCGACAGCACTCCAGTCGGCGGGAATGGCTCGGACCCGAACGCACCTGATGACGCCCCCACGACCGGAGTCGGGAACGCGGTCGGAGCGGCGGTTGCCGCCGACTCGGCCGTCACCGACGTGGCCGCCGCAGGCGACGATGCCGCGATTCCTGAGACTCCGCGCCGAGGAGATGACGAAGAGTGAGTACGGTCACTGCGTCAGCGCCAGGCGCGCCGGGGACGCCGATCCCGGTGCCGGAGAATCATCCGTCCGAGGCGAAGCGGGCACCGGCCAACCGGGCCGGAAAGGGGATGTGGATCCAGCCACTGATTGTTCTGGTGATCCTGGCGGGCTATCTCGTCTGGCTCGCCACTGCGGACCTCTCGGAGACCGAGCGAGTCACCCTGGCACCGTCGGCGCTGTGGGGCTCGACCCTGGAGCACCTGGAACTGACCTTGGTATCCGCGGTCATCGTGTTGGTGATCGGTATCCCCTTGGGGGTTCTGCTCACCCGGCGTCCGCTCCGCCGTGCCTCGGGAGTGATTCTGACCCTCGCCAACGCGGGCCAATCCGCACCCGCCGTCGGTCTCATCGTCCTCCTGGCATTCTGGCAGGGATTCACCTTCAAAGCCGCCGTCATTGCTTTGGTGCTCTACACCATCCTGCCGATTCTGCGTAACACCATGATCGGCCTGGACGAGGTCGACCCCCCGCTTATCGAGGCGTCGCGCGGCATGGGGATGAGCGGCTTCGCCACGCTGTGGCGCGTCGAGCTTCCACTGGCGACGCCCGTCATTCTCAGTGGTGTCCGCACCGCACTGGTGCTTCTCGTCGGCACGGCGGCTCTCGCTGCCTTCATCGGCGCCGGCGGGCTGGGCGTCCTCATCCAGACCGGCATGCGGCTGTTTCTGCCGAGCGTCCTGGTCTCCGGCGCTCTGCTCAGCTCGCTCCTGGCCCTGCTCATCGATTGGGTCGGACGCATCATCGAGACGTTTGTCCGTCCGAAGGGACTCTGATGACTTTTTCCCATCGTGCCCGTGTGCCGCGTGGTCGTCGCTGCTGTGCGCTTCTGTTCGGGGCAGCGGTTCTGGCCACCACCAGCGCCTGCGGTCTGCAGCCCTCGTCCGCCTATGTGCCGGCCTCAGCGCCGGGATCCATCCAGCCGATTCCCGACCTGCCCGACGACGCGCAGCTGACCGTGACGACGAAGAACTTCACCGAGCAGCTGATCCTGGGCAAGATCGCGGTGCTGACGGCTCAAACCGCGGGTTTCGACGTCACTGATCAGACGAACATTCCGGGACCCCAGGCGCTGCGCCAGCTCATGCTCGACCACACGGCCGACATGACCTACGAGTACACGGGGACGGCGTGGTTGACCTATATGGGCCACGAGGAGGGCATCCCCGACCAAACCGAGCAGTGGGAGGCCGTCCGCGATGCTGATGCCGACAACGGCCTGACCTGGCTGCCGACCGCACCCCTCAACAATGTCTATGCGCTGGCGGTGAGCGCGTCGACCGAGGAGGAACTGGGCGGCATCTCCAGCCTCAGCCAGATCGCCGACCTGCCTGTCGAGGAACGCACCTTCTGCATCGAGTCGGACTTCAATTCCCGCTCGGACGGGTTCCGTCCCATGCTCGAGCACTACGGAATCGACGTGCCCGACGACAATGTGAAGATCCTGGACGCCGGCGCCGTATACACGGCCACCGACCAAGGTGTCTGCAATTTCGGCGAGGTCTTCACCACCGACGGACGCATCAAGTCCCTGAACCTCACCGTGCTCGAAGACGACCAGAACTTCTTTCCCGCCTACAACGCCTCGCCGGTGATCGGGACCGACGTGCTCGAGGAGTATCCCGAACTCGCAGACGTATACAACCAGGTTTCGCCGAGCCTCACCAACGATGTGCTCATCGAACTCAACCGGCAGGTCGATGTCGACGGACGAGAACCCGCGGATGTCGCCTTCGACTGGATGGTCCAGGAGGGCTTCATCTCCGAGCCGTAAGCCGTCGGGGCGGCACGGTTCGGCCGCGTGAGCGAGATTGCGTCGCGACCACATTGACGGCGACATGGCCGCCGAAAGGTCTCGGTTGTGGCCTTGCCGGCCGGTGCGGCGGTTGGTTGGGGTCATCGTGAATGGTCATGGGTATCTCTTGTCTGTTCTGTTGAGACGGAGCTGCCTCTAGGACCTCAAGGGCAACCCACTGGACGGCGGCAGCCCACCGATGGTAGACATGGAGACGTCATGATGTCTCGGCTCTTGGTTGACGATAGACCGAGAACGTTGAATCCGCGTGTGATGAAGGGTGGCCCGGCAGATGGGCAGTGAGCCGCTGTACTTGCGGGTCGAGCGCAGTCTTGCGTCCCAGATCAGCGACGGCGTCTGGCAGCCGGGCGATTACCTGCCGAGCGAGCAAACCTTGCAACAGCGCTATCAGGTGAGTCGCACCACGATCCGCAAGGCGATCGGTGACCTGATCGTCGACGGTCTACTGGAGATCGACCGAGGCAACGGCACCAAAGTGACGGCCGGTCGTCCGATTCAGGCAGAAGCCAACATGATGAGCTTCAGTGCGACGATGCGCGCGCTCGGGCGTGAGCCGGGAGTCACCGGCGGGCACGCGTGCGTGATCGAGGTGACGAGCGATGAGGCCCAGACTCGCAGGCGGCTGCTGGAGCGCGATTCGGCTGACCGCGGTCTGCGGGATGATCCCCGCGAGCTGATGGCGGGAGCGGGCAGCGACGAAGCGAGCGAGCCCGGCTCGTCGGAACATGAGCCCTATCTCGATGCTGTCGATGGTTCGATCCCGTCGGGGGAGGGCCGCCTGGTTCATATTCGCCGCGTGCATACCGCTGACAATGAGCCGGTCTCAGTAAGCGAGTCGTGGTTTCCGGCGTCCGTTTTCGCCGGTGTGGATCTGGATTCTCTCGCGGCACAAGCATCTCTCTACGCAGAACTGTCCGCGCTCGACGTCGGCATCACACAGACCAGTGACCGGTACGGCTTGGCTATGGCGTCCGATCGCGAAGCCGAGTTGCTCGGAATCGCGCCGGGGATGCCGCTGCTGTGCATCGACCGAGTGGGATACACCGCTCAGAATCGCCCGATCGAGACGAGCCGCATCGTCGTGAGGCCCGATCGCTACCGGCCGACCGTCACGAGCCGAAGCACCTGATCCGGCCTCGCCGCCCAGGTCGTGACGAGCGAAAACAAGAACCTCACCACTCGGCGTGCCAATCCTTCGCCGGGTCCTCACGAAAGAAGTAGGTAGGAAACCATGAGTAATGCCCAGACCACTCCCAAACTTGAGGAGCGGGCTCACGATCAATCAGCCGGTGGGCTGTCGGCCCGCAAGCTCGCCATCATGGCGATCTTCATCGCGTTGTCGGCAGTCGGTGCGCTGATCAAGATCCCGTCGCCGGTTGGCACCGTTGCGTTGGACGCGGCACCCGGCTTCTTCGTGGCTCTCGGTTTCGGGGGCTGGATGGGCGCCGTCGTCGCACTGGTCGGCCACCTGCTGACCGCGGCGATCACCGGATTTCCGCTGACCTTGCCGGTGCACCTGGTGATCGGAGTGGGGATGGGGGCCTGCGCCTGGGTGTTCGGCTGGTTGGGACGCAAGGGCACCGCCGGCCTGGTCGCGGGTTTCGTGCTGGCGCTGCTCATCAACAGTCCGGTGCTTGCGCTGATCATGCTGCCGATGGGCGGGTGGGCTCTGTACATTGCCACCGTGCCCTCGCTCGCCGTCGGTGCGGCCGTCAACCTTGCCATCGCGACCATCGCTTATCTGCCGCTGCGCAAGACCCGCCTGTTGAGTTGAGTCGTGCCCCAAGACCTGAATGCCGAGTCGGTCGGCTTTCGTTATCCGAAGTCGTCGGTTGACGCGCTGCACGAGGTCAGCGTGGGATTTGCGGCCGGCTCGAGCACCGCTGTCATGGGCGCAGCCGAGGCCGGAAAGTCGACGCTGCTGCAGACTATCACCGGAGTGATCCCGAACGGTGACGGTGGTGACCTCAACGGGCAGATCCGCTACGGACTAGCGGATTTGGCTGACTACCGGGTGCAGACCCTGACGCAATACATCGGGCTGGTGCTGCAAGACCCGGCCAGCCAGGTCATCGGACGCACGGTCGGCGAGGACGTCGCCTTCGGCCCCCGCAATCATCTGATTCCGCGTGCGGAGATCAGGCGGCGAATACAGGATGCACTCGAAGCGGTGGGGCTTGCGGGCTTCGAAAACAGGGCCACTGGCGAGCTCTCCGGGGGCGAACTGCAGAGGCTGGCGATCGCCGGGGTGCTGGCGATGGGCCCGGAGGTGCTGTGCCTCGATGAGGCGACCTCCGAGCTCGATCCCGATGGTGCGCGCGACGTACGCCGGGTCGTGGCGGCATTACGCAGGCAAGGCATCACGGTGATAGCCGCCGAGCATGATCCGGTGGCCGTGCTGAGCCGGGCGGAGCACGTCGTCGTGTTGGACCATGGCCAGCTCGCCTGGCAGGGACCTCCTGCCGACCTGTTCGCCGATCCCGATCGTGCGGAGAAGATGGGTATCCGCCCGTTGCCGATGGCCCGGCTCGGACGAGAGCTTCTGCGCGCCCGGCCCGAATGGGCGCTGAACCTGCCGGTCGGCGGGAGGTTGCCCATCACCGTTCCGGAAATGGCCGATTGGCTGCGGCGCGTGTTGGCGCTTGGTGGTCCGTCGTATTCGGGCGACAACGGCCGCCGTCACGCAGATGACGCTCTGTCTGCTCGTTCAGTGGAAACCGGGCGAACCGACTCAGACTGTCCTCACATCGTGACGGTCGGGCAAGAACTCGCAGCCACCGCATGCCTCGTGCCGCTCAATGACCAAATGCCTTGTCCTGATTCTCCGGCAGACGGGACCGGGATACGAGCCGGGCGGCCGGTGATCGAGATCGAGAACCTACATTTTGGCTACTCAGCCGGGGACGAGGTGCTGCACGGCATCGACCTCACCATCGGTGCGGGCGAGTTCGTTGCGTTGATCGGGGCCAATGGTGCCGGTAAGACGACGGTGGCCAAGCACCTGAACGGACTGCTGCGTCCGGCTTCGGGAAGCGTGCGGATCTGTGGTGAAGACATCGCCGATCAGCCGACCTGGAAGCTCGCCGGACGCGTCGGCTATGTCTTCCAGAATCCCGACCACCAGATCTTCTGCAAGTCGGTGGCCGAAGAGGTCGGGTACGCTCTGCGGATGGCCGGGCGTCCGGACGCCGAAGTCGCGCGGAAAACCGCCGAGGTTCTGGAGTTCACCGGCCTTTCAGGGGTGGCAGATGAGAACCCGCTGACCCTCACCAGAGGACAGCGGCAGCTGGTCGCTATGGCGTCCATTCTGGTGGTCGAACCGGAGATCTTGGTGATCGACGAGCCGACCACCGGCCAGGATTGGCGAGGTGTCCGGTCGATCATGCGCCTGATCGACCGACTCAACCAGCAGGGCACCACAATCGTGATGATCAGCCACGACATGGAGCTCGTCGCCGAGCATGCGAGCCGGGTGATCAGGATCGAAGACGGACGCATAGTCGCCGATGGCCCCGCTGAAATGCAGGTCAGCACGCAACTGGGTGAACTGTGGCGGACGCTGTTCGGCCTGGATATTTCACCTCGTCTCAGCGTGGCGGCAGCTCAATTGCTCGAGCTTTGCGGGAAGGAAAGCAACCGTGAGCGCAACGCTTGATCTTCCGGCGAGGCTCGCCCTCTTGCTGGCGACGACCCTTGCGGTGATGAGCTTCGCGCATCCGCTGTGGAATCTCGGCGTGCTTGCGGCGTTGTTCGCGATTGCGGTTTGGCAGCGGCTGCCGCTGCGATCGGCATGGCCACTGATCAGGGCGTCGCTGGTCGTGTTTCTTCTGGTCGGGTTTTGCGCTGCCTTTTCCACCTCGGCGCGGATGATTCATGATCCCGAGCACCTGCGGGTGATCGGCGAATGGGGGCCACTGCGGTTCACCGTCGGCGGTGTGCTGATGGGCTGCACCTTCGTGTTGCGGATGCTCGCGATGATCCTTGCCACCTGGATGGCGATGCACGACATCTCCGTGGACGACGTGCTCGATCTCGCGGTCCGCTGGCATCTGCCGAGCTGGCTGTCGATCCTCGTTAGTTCAGCCATGGCGGCCATCCCGAATCTGGCCAGACGCCGCGAACAGATCCAGCAGGCTCAGCAGGCCAGGGGGCAGCGCATCGACGCGGGCAACTTCGTCCAACGCTGGAAGGCGAATGTCGCGATCGTCGTACCGTTGCTCACCAGTTCGCTGGTGACGGCCGAGAATCTCGGGATCGCGCTGAGCGTGCGTGGCTACGGGGCCAATCGGACGATGATCGTCATGCACGACATGGTCAGGCGTCCGGCCCAAGTCGTGCTGACTACCGTGTTCATTGTCCTCGGGGTCCTCGCCGCCGCCGGACGCATCGCCTTCGGCTGGGGCAGGATCTAGGCCATCAAGAGTCTCGATGACATGTAGCGTGCGGCCGATGTTGTTTTCTAAGGATCGAGTGCTCTGCGCGGTAGGCTTCTGGCATGACTCCGAAGCTTGCGGATTACATCGCGGAAGGCAAGGCCCTCTCCGCTGATGAGCGCGAAATAGCGTCGTTGGCGCTCCAGCAGGTCGACGATGTTGAGCAGGCCGAGGTCGATAGTGCCTGGGAGGAGGAGATTGACCGACGCGTGGACGAGATACTCTCTGGCAAGGTTGAACTAGTGGATGGTGAAGAAACTCGCAGCATCATCCGCGCAGAACTGGCCGCCCGTCACAAATGACTTTGCGACGTTGGCGTGAGCATCCTGCAGCGCGAGTAGAGCTCCGCGAAGCCGCTCTCTGGTGCGACAACGAAGAGGCCGGACTGGGCGAGCAATTCGCCGATGAGATGGAAACTGCTGTTGACTTTATTCGCGAGTAGCCGGAGTCCGCGCAGCCGTATCATGGGCGTCGACGATTCCCTGTCATTCGACGCCGGGGCATTGATGTGTTTCCTTACGGGATTGTCTACTTCGTCCGCGATGATGAAGTGATCATCGTTGCCTACGCTCACGCGAAACGACGTCCTGGCTATTGGCGGAGCCGCCTCAAAGACCTGTGAGTTTATGCCTCAGACGTCCTTCTCACTCAGTCGGGCGATGGGCGAGGCCGGACGATTCGGATCGAGGAGCTCGACTACTGCGTCCATGTTGTTGGGCGGGCACGCGAACAGCACGCAGCTGGCGGGGCCGGCCGATCGCTTCGGGTCGATATCCCACCCGCCCAGCCAGCGGGATTCGAGATCGGCCACCCGGGCCATCTCGGCCAATTCGTAGCCGATGCCATGCGAGCCGACAGGGAGCGCATCGTGCACCAGGCCCGAGGCCAGCACGTCGCGCACCTCGGCAACAGTCACCTGATCGGGATGCCCGACATAGACATTGAATTCAGGGGAGGCGATCGGCAGCCCGGCGCAGATCACCACGTCTCCCGGCTGGGCCTTCGGGAGCTCGTGGTCGAGCGAGCCGATCACCGTTACCCCGATTCCGGTCGAGGTGGTCGGCGCATTCTCTTCGGTGCTGCCGCTGACGGCGTCCGCCGGAATGCCCGCTTGGGCAGCGAGAATCTCGATCTCGTCAATCATCTTCTGCCCGGTCGGATTGCGTTCGACGCACAACGCATTGATCAGCGCGATGGGCCGAGCGCCCGAGCACAGCACCTCCAGAAGTGGCACCCGCACACCGAAATGGGCGACGGTCTGCTCGTCCGCGTGCACACTGTCGCCAGGCTTGGGTCCGATCCCGCCGATGGAATCGCAGGCGATGACCAGTCGCGAAGTCGGCTCGAAGACAAGAAGATCACGGAAGCGCTGCATCACTCGTCCAGTATGGCAGCGGGGGCGGGAGCTTCCGCTGCCGCGTTGACTCCAGCTCTTGCAACCCGATCGTCGCGGAAGTCCGCCAACGCGGAACGGGCTCACCTCGCCGGACGCTCCGGAATCTCACCGCCGCGATCGCCTCAGCGCCGCTGAACACCCGGATCATGCCTGCCGGCCAGTCGTTCGCTCATGCGCGCGGGCCTCGGCGCTGAGATCAGGGCGCTGCATGGCGCGAGGCTGCCCAGCATGAGGTGCGGTTCGCCACCGGGTGAGTGTCCGTGTAAGAATTGGGTCGGCAAGTATTAGACTGACAGACGAAAACCGATTGACGAATAGTTCGCAACACTCAGCGGGAGGACACCATGACCGAACTGCACGAGGTGGCGACCGAACAACTGCCCACCCGGGCCAGCCGACTCGACCGGCTGAAGTTCGGGCGCGAGCACGGCAAGCTGCTGGCCGGTTCGGGGGCCGGCTGGGCGCTGGACGCGATGGACGTCGGCCTGATCAGCTATGTGATGACCGCTCTGGCCGTCGAATGGGATCTGACGAACACCCAACTGAGCTGGATCGGATCGATCGGTTTCGTCGGCATGATGATCGGTGCCTCGGTCGGTGGCTTGCTCGCCGACAAGCTCGGACGCCGCAACGTCTTCGCGCTTACCTTGCTGGTCTACGGCATCGCGACCGGCATGGCCGCGTTCTCGGCGGGCATCGCGATGCTGATGATCCTTCGGTTCGTCGTCGGCCTCGGGCTGGGTGCCGAACTGCCGGTAGCGTCCACCCTTGTCAGCGAATTCGCCCCGCAACGTATTCGCGGGCGCATGGTGGTCTGGCTGGAGAGCTTCTGGGCTCTCGGTTGGATCATGGCCGCTCTGCTCGGCTACTTCCTCGTTCCGCAGACGATCGGCGGCTGGTCGGGCTGGCGCTGGGCCTTGCTGGTTGGGCTGGTTCCGGCGGCTTACGCGTTGGTCGTGCGGCACGGGCTACCCGAATCGGTGCGCTTTCTCGAATCGAAGGGAAAGCTCCGGCAGGCCGAGGAGTCGGTGCGCGAGTTCGAAACGAACTCGGGGGTGGAACAGGCGATTGGCGTCGACACCGCGGTGCGACACACCCCTGTCAGTGTGGAGACCGTCGAAACACAGCAGGAATCACTCTTCTCGCCCAACCTCCGCCGACGGACGATCGCTCTGTGGGCCGTTTGGTTCTTCGTCAACCTCAGCTATTACGGCGCATTCACCTGGATGCCGACGCTTCTGCTGCGGCAGGGGCATTCGTTGGTGCGTTCCTTCGAATACACCCTGATCATCACGCTCGCCCAGATCCCCGGATACGCGGTGGCCGCGTGGCTGATCGAAAAATGGGGACGCCGCCCAACTCTGGCGTGCTTCCTGCTCGGCTCGGGGATTTCGGCTGTGCTCTTCGGCATCCAGACCGATCCCACCGGAATCATCATCGCCGGTTGCGCCATGAGCTTCTTCAACCTCGGGGCGTGGGGCGCGCTGTATGCGATCGGGCCGGAAATCTATCCCACGTCGATGCGCGGTACCGGTACCGGCGCAGCCTCGGCGGCCGGACGGGTGGCCGCCATCATCGCGCCGCTGTGCGTCCCCTTGATGCTGACCGTGGGCGGAAACCCGCTGGTCTTCGGAGTTTTCGGAGCATCCTTCTTGATCGCTGCGGGTAGCGCACTGTTCCTACCGGAACGGCGTCTGCAGAACATGGTGGAGTGAACCTGGAGCAAGCCGATCACGTGCCCTCTCGCACTAGTTACTTTTTGATTGGTCAGGACGCATTTAGAACGGATATTGCAGCTTGGTGAAGCTGAACGTCGTGACCCCATCGAGATCTCGCAGGATCTCCTTGATCTCGGCGGGCGGAGATCCTTATAAATGCGTTAGCGAACTCGGCTGTGATTCGCGGGATTTCGCGACCTTTGCTTAACGTGTTCGGCAGATGAAGCCGGGTTGGGACAGCCCCATAATCTGGAGGCGATGAGCGCAATTCAGACTTCCACCAGACTGCTGCCGAAGCTGCGGCTTTCTTCGCCGTCCCATCCGGACGCGGTGGTCATCGACACCCCGGTGATTCTCGCGCCGATGGCCGGTGTCACCAATGCCGCCTACCGGCAGCTGTGCCGGGAGCAGGGCGCCGGGCTGTATGTCTGCGAGATGATCACCTCGCGCGGCTTGGTGGTTGGCGACTCCAAGACCGCGGACATGCTGGCCTTCTGGCCGGAGGAGACCGTGCGATCGGTGCAGACCTACGGCGTCGACCCGGTCTCCCTGGAGGTCGCTGTCGACATCTTGTGCGATTCCTTCAAGGTCGACCACATTGATCTGAACTTTGGCTGCCCGGTGCCCAAGGTCACCCGCAAGGGCGGCGGGGGAGTGCTGCCCTGGAAGCTCGATCTGGTCCGCCAGATCATGACCAGCACCGTGCAAACCGCCGACCGCTACGGAGTGCCGGTCACCGTCAAGACCCGTGTGGGCATTGACGATGACCACCTGACCTATCTCGACATGGGACGAATCGCCGAAGATTGCGGGGTGGCGGCCATCTGCCTGCACGCCCGCACCGTCGCCGAAGCCTATTCGGGGCACGCCCACTGGGACGCGATCACCGAACTGGTGAAAGCCGTCGACATCCCCGTGTTGGGCAACGGCGACATCTGGGAAGCCTCCGACGCCGTAGACATGATCAACGAGACCGGTTGCGCAGGTGTCGAGATCGGACGCGGCTGTCTGGGACGCCCCTGGTTATTCCGTGACCTCGCCGCCGCAATTGCCGGAGACGACGTGCACGTGTTGCCCAGTCTCGGCGAGGTCGCGCAGATCGTCCGCCGACATGGTGAGCTGCTGGCCAGGCTGTGGGGCGAGGAGCACGGCATGAAAGATCTGCGCAAGCATATGGCCTGGTACTTCAAGGGTTTCCCGCTCGGCGGGGAGCTGAGGCATGCGCTCGGTATGGTCTCGTCGCTTGCCGAACTGGATTCGTTGCTCGCCCAGTTGGACCACGATGTGCCCTATCCCGTCGCTGAACTCGGACGCCCCCGCGGGCGCCAGGGCAGTCCCCGCAAAAAGGTCACCATGCCCTGGGGTTGGCTGGACGACCGCTGCGGCCTCGACCTGGATCTGTCGGAGGCAGAGCTGGAGACATCTGGCGGGTAGCTGCCCATCTGTGCGCCCGGAATATGATCATGCGCCCGACATGTCGTGCGTGTTCGCATTTCGGGCGCGGGAGGTAGCGGCCTCAGAAGTTGCTGCGAGAAACCAGACGATCACCAAAAATGTCAGTGCCGGATGCGAGGGTTGAGGCATGAGAACACCGGATGCGCCGCAGACCACAGGCTTTGCGGATGGGGTGGGTCGCAATGAGGAGCACACCGCCGCCGGGGATTTTGATGCGCTTGCGAATGCTGCCCGAGCCGAACGATCGGTGAACCCCAGGGCCATCAGTTGGGCGTCCACCATGCGGGGTCACGGCTGTGATCTGGTGCGGGCGCACCGTGACACCCATGCACAGATCGCCACCGGTGAGCCGATCGGACGCGAAGCTCGCGAAGAACGCGAGGCAGCGTGGCTGCGGCCCGGGGCCGCACTGGCACACGGAGCAGGAAACCGGGCCCGGGCCGAAGAACCGGACGCCGAGCGCACCTGCTTCGAGCGTGACCGGGACAGGATCGTGCATTCGACGGCATTCCGAAGGCTGGCCGGCAAGACCCAGGTGGTGGTCTATCCGACCGATCATCAACGAACCCGGTTGACCCATGCCCTCGAGGTGTCGCAGGTGGCCACTTCGATCGCCCGCGCGGTCGGCGCGAACGTGAGCCTCACCGAGGCCATCGCGCTGGGCCACGATTGCGGGCACGGTCCAGGGGGCCATGCCTCCGAGGAGGCCTTCGACGCGTTCCTGCCGGAAGGTTTCGACCACGGCCCGTGGGGTGCCGACGTGGCGCTGGCCGAACTCAATTTGTGCGAGGAGACTCTCGACGGCATCAGGAACCACTCCTGGTCGCGTCCGGCCCCGGTGACCATCGAAGGTGAGATCGTCAGCTGGGCCGACCGCATCGCCTACTGCGCTCACGACCTGGAGGATGCGGCCGGTGCGGGCATCGTGAATCTGGCCGACCTGCCGAACGCGGTGAGCGAGAGGCTGGGCACCGGGCGCCGTGAACAGCTCAGCGTCTTGATCCGCGCCATCAGCGCAAGCATCGCCGCAAGCGGGCAGGTGGGCATGGATCATGATCATGCCGAGGCGCTGGCCGAACTCAGACGGTTCAACTACCAGCAGATCTACACGCGCCCCGAGTCCCTGGCGCAATCACAGAGTGTCGTGGCCGTCTTGCAGGAACTCGTTTCCTACTACTCGGAGCACGCCTACCGGTTGCCGGAGGCGTTTCGTGGCGACGATCCGGTGCTCTCGGCAGTGACCTATGTGGCAGGCATGACCGACCGGTTCTCCTTCGACCAGGCCGAACACCTGTTGGGCTGGGCCAAGGCCGAGCTGCCCCGCAGCATGGGGCACGGTGTGGGGCCGCTTGCCTGAGGCGGATCGGAGGCTACGCAGGATGCGGCGAGACAAGGATGGGGGCTCGTGGTGGAAGATCCGTGCAGGATCCGGCCGATCGCCGCATGTTGCACGTGGGCGGAATGGACGAGATGACGCTGGCCAATGCCGAGGCCGCTCGCTTCATGTCGCATACGAGTCGCGTGCGAGCGAAGTCGGTGCTTTCGTAGCGGCGAATAGAACGGAATAGACTTGCGGCCATGGCAACCCGAATCAACGAGGAAGATATTGCGTTGGTTCGTGAACGGGCCCGCATCGATGAGATCATCGGCGCCTACGTGCAGCTGCGCAACGCCGGTGGCGGATCGCTGAAGGGGCTCTGCCCGTTCCACGACGAAAAGACGCCGAGTTTTCAGGTCACCCCCTCCCGAGGGTTCTACTACTGTTTCGGATGCGGCGAGGGCGGCGATGTCATCACCTTCCTGGAAAAGATCGACAATCTGAGCTTCACCGAGGCGGTACAGACGCTGGCCGACAAAACCGGCGTCCAATTGCGCATCAGTGACGATGGACGCCCGGCCGCTCAACCAGGGCTCCGGCAGCGGGTGCTGGCCGCCAATCAAGCGGCCGCCGAGTTCTATCAGGCACAGATCACCACGCCCGAGGCAGTGATCTTCCGGCAATTCGTCGACGGCCGCGGATTCGACCGTCAGGCGGCCGAACATTTTGGCATGGGATATGCCCCCAAGGACGGCCGCGCGCTGCACCACCATCTGAACCGGGCGGGATTCAGCGACGAAGAGCTCGTCAAGGCCGGCCTGATTCGCGAATCAGGCTGGGACTACTTCCAAGGACGCGTGCTGTGGCCGATCCGCGATTCGGCAAAATCGGTGCTGGGGTTCGGGGCACGCCGGGTATTTGACGATGACCGGATGCCTGCGAAATACATCAACACTCCAGAAACCGTCTGCTACAAGAAATCGCATGTGCTCTACGGCCTCGATCTGGCCCGCCAGCCGATCGGCAAGAAATCTCAGGCGGTTGTGGTCGAGGGCTATACCGACGTGATGGCCTGCCACCTGTCCGGAATCGACACCGCGGTGGCCTCTTGCGGAACGGCTTTCGGCGCCGACCACGCGCGCATGCTGCAGCGTTTGATGGGCAACAACGACGCCTTCAACGGCGAGATCGTCTTCACCTTCGACGGGGACGCGGCCGGTCAGGCCGCCGCCTTGAAGGTCTTCAACCTCGACCGCGCTTTCGTGTCGCAGACCTATGTGGCTGTCGAACCCAACGGCCTCGACCCATGTGACTTGCGGCTGCAATCGGGTGAGCCCGCGGTGCGTGAACTGGTCGGACGCCGAGTGCCGCTGTATCGCTTCGTGATGCGCAACGTGGTGAAGCAATACGATCTCGACCGGGTCGACGGGCGCGTCCAGGCGGTGCGGGCCGCCGCCCCGCTGGTGTCGAGCGTTCGGGACGCATCACTGGTGCGCGGCTATCTTCACGATCTGTCGCAGCTGGTCGGCATGGATGTCGAGGAGGTCCGCCGCATCGTCTCGCAGCAGTCCCGCAGGGCGATGCCGACCACGCAGGTGCCGCCCATGCGGACGGTGCGTCCGAGTGAGGACCACGATGAGGGGCCGACCCTCGACGGCCTGTCGCTGCCGTGGCCCGATCCGTTCGATCGCAATATCGTCGTCGAACGGGACACCTTGAAGTTGATGCTGCAGCATCCCGTGCTCTTCGATACGGCGTGGAACGGTGTGAGTGCCGACGACTTCACCCATCCGGCCTACCGGGCGATCTTCGAGGTCATCGCGCAGACCCCCTACCAGCCGCAGGGCTGGGCCGAGCAGCTGCAGGAGGCCACCGGCGACGATGTTGCGCGCCAGCTCGAGGTGGCGCTGCTGGTGGAGGGCGTCCATCACGACCCGGACGAGGCCTATGCGTCTGCCTACACCGCGAAACTGCAGTTATTGAGCACGATGCGCAGACTCACCGAGTTGAAATCGCGACTGCAACGGATCAATCCGGTGGATAATCCTTCCGCGCACAAGCAGGCATTCAGCGAGCTGATCGTGTTGGAGACCACCAGGCGCACCCTCGAACAGATCAGCAGCGGGGCAGATTAGCTCACGGAACTGGTGCCATCATGCACCACAGCGGGAGAGTTCGATGTGAGCAGTGCCGTTGCTATTCATAGGGACTGTTCCTTCCTCGGCACGATGCGCACGCGCAGGACCGGCAAAGCAGATCTGCCTCTTTCGTGCCGGGTTTTCGCCAAGAACGTGTTGTCCGTACTGGGCCTGTGGAAATCGGCGGACCGGACAAAAGATGGTTCATGCTCGGATCATGAGTCTCGAATTCTCCGAACGATCATTGTTGACGGCCGACGACGAGGTCCGGCTCGCTTTCGCCATCGAAGCAGGGATACTCGCCGATGAGGCGCTGAACGGAAACATCCGCGTCCCCGAGGGGACCGAAACCGAGCTGGAGCTGCTGGCAGAGCAGGGCCGGCAGGCATATGAGGAATTTTGGATGAGTAACCTGCGGATGGTCGCAAATCTGGCGTTCACCTGGGCAGATCGTGCGGGAGTCAGCGCCGATGAGCTTTTCCAGACCGGGTGCGTCGGCCTGGGGGATGCCATCATGCGTTGGGATTGCCGGCGCGGTTACCGTTTCGTCACCATGGCCTGGCGGATCGTCGAAAGAGAAATCTCCAAGGCCGCATTGCGACGATGCGGAGCGATCGAGGCCAGCGACTTTAGGCTCCGCAATGCTGCCGAGTTGCGCAGGACGCGCGAACATCTCGAAACCATGCTCGGACGAGAGGTCGGTGTGGGGGAGCTGGCCAGGCATGTCGGCCGTGACGAGCAGCGGGTGCGGGACACCGTCGGGCTCACACCTCCTGGTCGCCTCACCGCCGAGTTGCTGAACTTCTTGCCTGCCGAGGCCGACGAGCCGATAGCAGATGATCGCTCGCGCGATCTACGCGTCTGGCTGGAGAAGTTGCCGCAAGACGAGTGCGTGGTCGTCCATGCCGTCTTCGGCCTGAACGGGCCACCGGTGTCACGCTCCCGGCTGGCGCAAGAACTCGGTACGAGCACATCGACCGTGCGGCGCATCGAGCTTCGTGCACTCAACAGGCTACGCAACTATGCCGAACAGAACGACATGGTCGCGGCGTGAGGCGGTGGAACAATGGGTCCATGGCCACTCGATCAGCACACAAACTGACCACAGACGAGACCAACGAGTTACAGCAGATCCTCGGCAGGCGTCCCGATGTGCTGGTGCTCGGCCGGGGGCCGCAAGGCTTCGTCGCGCTGCTTCGCGACCGCATGGTGGTGCGTCACGCGCAGGGCTGGCAGCTGGTCGCCTGGACCGATATTCAGCGCGGCGGCTGGAACTCCGATACGAACAAGCTGCGGTGGGAGCTGGTTGACGGCACCCGCGGCGAGGCGATCCTCGATGAACCCGCCGGGCTGCCGCATGCCTTCGCGGAGCGGGTCCGGGCGTCCATCGTGGTGGCGCGCCAATTCGATCTGGACGACGATCTGGGCACGGTGCAGGTGGTCGGACGCCGCCGGCCCGGCTCCGACGATCCGATCAGCTGGCAGGCAGAGGGTCTCGGACGCTGCGATCTGACCGACCCGAAGGTCGGCTCACTCGTCCTCGATCTTGTCGAGCAGATGCGCGTCGAATACGAGTGAGCCCGAACCGTATTGCCTTCGTCTTGATTACTTGATGACGGTTATCGGTTCGCCGAGCACGTCCATGTGCGGGGCGACGCCAAGACCGGGCTCGGAGACGCGATCATGCAACCGTCCTTGATCTGAGGCCCGCCGTCCGCGATCTCGAGGCTGTGATACTCGTGGAAAGCCGATGACTGGAAGTGGAATTCCTTCGGTGTCGAGTGAGCCAGGTGGGCGATCGCGGAGGTGTCGATCTCGCCTCCCCAGGAATCTTCGATGGTCATCGCGATGCCGAGATTGATGCAAAGGTCGCGGTATTGGATGGCCTTGGTGATGCCACCGACGCGGTTGATCTTGAGGTTGATGAGATCCATCGCGCTGTCCTGGTAGCCACGCATCACCATGCGGATGTCATCCATGCATTCATCGAGAATCATCGGATGGTTGGTGTGCCGGCGAACCGCGAGGCACTCTTCATACGACAGGCACGGCTGCTCGATGTAGATGTCGACGTCGCGGATGGCCTTCACGACGCGCATCGCCTCATGCTGCCGCCAGCCGGTGTTGGCGTCCGCTGCGAGAATGCTGGAGGGCCGCGTCACCTCGGAAACCGCGAAGATGCGTTCGATGTCTGAGTCGACGCCGGCTCCGACCTTCATCTGGAACTGGTGAAAGCCCTGCTCCTGGTAGTCGATCATCTTCTGCGCCATAGCGGCAGGATCCTGCCGGGTGACCACCTTGAACAGGTTCACCCGGTCCTGCAGCTGGCCGCCCAACAAGTTGTACACGGGCTGCCCGGTCGCCTTGCCGAGCAAATCCCAGCACGCCATGTCGATGCCAGACTTGACGTAAGGATGGCCCTTCAGCAGCTGGTCCATGCGCTGGTAGATCTTGTTGACCTGCAGCGGGTCCTCGCCGATGAGGCCTTGCGCGATCAGTTGCAGACCGGTCCGGGTGCCCTCGGCGTAGGCGGGCAGGTAGGCCGGACCGAGCGGGCATACCTCGCCGACGCCGGTCAGACCGCTGTCGGTTTCGATGATCAGTACGGTGCTGTCGAACGCCGCGAAGCTCTGATTCGACCAGCTGTAGGAGCCTTCTTTGAGTGGAAGGTCGACCTGGTAGATGCTGATGCCGGTGATTTTCATGCTGGCGATCCCTCCCTTGGGATGTTGTCGTGATCAGATATCACCGTATTTCGGATGGGGCAGACACAATAGTAGGTTTAGGTCATCTTTCGGTACGGAGTGAGTTCTCGGCAGAGAGCAGGCGGTGCTTGCGCCGGTTCGGTGATGGCCGCAGATCTTTGGATAGGACGCGCGATAAAACCGGGGCCTCGGCGTCTTCACCGTGGAGGTGTGGCTCTGGTGAAACGACAGCACTCGAGTGGCTGGCTACGAAGGTGTAGATCAACGCTTATTGAACTGGGCTTGGAACCCGAGACGGGTTTCCACGGAAGGGGGCGTAATGCAGCTGGGATCAGTTGAGCTTGGTCCCACGAGGCCTGTCCCCGCGCTCGACATTCCTCCGTTACGCGTAGGGATCGCTCCTACGCCGGACTTCACGTTGATGTCGTTGTCGTGCTTCGTGGAGTTCTTGAGGCTGTCGGCAGACGAGCGGGATTACAGCCGTCAGGTCTTCTGCTCCTGGGATCTGCTCTCGCATAATGACGATCCGATCGCTGCCAGTTGCGGGTTTCAGCTGGGCCCCACCCGCCGTTTCGGCGATCCACGTGAATATGACTACATCGTCGTGCACGGCAGCGTCCTGCACTCCGCGAATCCTGTTCCGGACGAACTGACCTGCTTCGTCCGGGACGCGATCGACTGCGGAGTTCCCGTGGTCGGACTGTGCACAGGACAGTTTTTACTGGCCGGTCTCGGCCTGCTCGATGGCAGGCGATGCGCCGTGCACTTCTCCCTGGTTTCCGCTTTGCATCAGCTGCACCCCGAGGTGATTCCGGTGAGCGATGAACCAGTGGTGCGTGATGGCGATTTCATCACCTGCCCGGGCGGTCTGGCGTCCATCAACCTCGCCATGCAACTGGTGACCGAGCATTGCGGCAGCGTCCGGTCAGACAAGACGATGCACTACCTGATGGCTGATCGGGGTCTCGACCAGATGCAGGCGATGGCTCAGGATTCCGATATGGGGCTGACGTTTCCGGACCAGAGGCTGACCAACGCCGTCGCGCTCATGCGGCAGCGCCTGTATGAGACGGGCACGGTGGCAGAGATCGCGGCCTCGGTCGGCCTATCGGAACGTGAGCTGACGCGGTTGTTCAATCAACACTTGCGGACCTCACCGGCTCAATACTGGCGCCAGATCAGGCTGCAGGCCGCGCACTGGCTGGTGCTCAATAGTGGACGGTCGATCACCCAGATTGCCTACGAGTGCGGTTTCACCGACAGTTCTCACCTGACCCGCTGGTTCAAGCGCGCCTATCAGACGACGCCGTCTCGGCTGAGGCAGCTGACCAGGGACGCAGGGGTGCACTGAACGGCGGCCATGTCCTCGATCAGGGCGTAGGGTGAGAAATATGCAGTGCAAGAAAACTTCTACCTCACCGGGTAGAAGCCGCATAAATAATTGGCTCCCCGGACTGGACTCGAACCAGTAACCCTCTGATTAACAGTCAGATGCTCTGCCAATTGAGCTACCAGGGATTGGCGTTCGCGTTTCTCAACGCGAAAAGAAACACTAGCAGGCGCCCAACCGTTACCCAAATCGGAGCTTACTGTAACCGGACCGTCACTCCCTGAGTCGGGCTCGCACCAGTAACCCGCTGATTAACAGTCAGATGCTCTGCCAATTGAACTACCAGAGCCGGATCAACGTTCGCCCGCATGCATCGCTCCCGCATAGTCGCCGCGTCGCGTCCATTTCTGTCGGTTTCTCGGATCGTCGCTATGCCCGCCTATCGGCCTGGGCGCACAACCAACCGAAACTGCTACCTCCGGATGCCGATGTGGGGCAGACTGGCTGATACATCGGCGTTGTTGCGGGTGTTCCGCGCACTGCTCGTCGTCCCGATTGATCCGCACCGAATAATGCGGACGAAAGGCGGACGCGGATCACTCGCTCGATCTATTCGCCCGGTAAAAAATGCGCGTCACTTCGGTCGCAGCACAATCCGAATGACCACTCGTCAACGATGAAGGAGTACGCATGACTCAGCTGACCACCTACCAGAACTACATTGCGGGCGAGCTCCGCTCCACGGCTGACACGATTCCCGTCGAGAATCCGGCGACGGGAGAGACTCTCGCGTACGCACCAAGGGCCACTTCCCAGGATGTCGATGACGCGTTGCAGGCGGCATACGAGGCGAAGAAGCAGTGGGCGCTGACCCCTGCGCCCGAGCGCGCCGGCTACCTCACGAAGATCGCCCAGGGCATCCGGGCAAAAGAGGCGATGCTCACCGACATCCTTGTCAAAGAACAGTCCAAGACCCCCGAGCTCGCCAACGTCGAAGTCAACTTCACCGCCGACTACCTCGAATACATGTCCGGTTTCGCTCTTCGTATCGAGGGAAGCGTGATGAACTCGGCGCGTCCGAAGGAAACCATCTTCGTGCTGCGCAAGCCGCTCGGTGTTGCGGTGGGCATCCTGCCCTGGAACTTCCCGTTCTTCCTGATCGCCCGCAAGCTGGCCCCGGCGCTGGTGACCGGCAACACCTGCGTGATCAAACCGGCGTCGGTGACCCCGATCAACGCGATGGAGTTCGCCAAGATCGCCGCCGAGGTCGGCCTCCCCAAGGGCGTGTTCAGCATGCTTTCCGGCTCCGGAGCAATCGGCGAGCAGATGTCGTCCGACCCGCGGGTCGACATCGTCAGCTTCACCGGTTCGGTGCCGGTCGGTTCGGCGATCATGGCCGCGGCAAGCAAAAACGTGACCAAGGTCAATCTGGAACTGGGAGGAAAGGCGCCGGCGATCGTCCTCGACGATGCCGACCTCGATCTCGCCGATCAAGGCTTCCAGGGTGATCAACACCGGGCAGGTCTGCAACTGCGCCGAGCGGGTTTACGTCACCCGTGGCGTGGCAGACGAGTTCATCTCGAAGATGACCGATGCCATGGCCGCGACCAAGTACGGCGATCCCAGCGTGGACGAAGGCCTCGACATGGGTGCACTCATCGAGTCGAGCGCGGTCAGCCGCATCGGTGAGATGGTGGACGCGTCGGTCGGCCAAGGCGCGACACTGCTCACCGGAGGCAAGGCCGAAGACCGCGGACGCGGCTATTTCTTCCAGCCAACCGTGCTCACCGATGTCACCCAGCAGATGCCGGTCGTGCACGATGAGATCTTCGGGCCGGCGTTGCCGATCATGGTGGTCGACGACTTCGACGAGGCCATCGAGAAGGCTAACGACTCGGAGTACGGACTGACCAGTTCGCTCTTTACCACGAGCCTGGCGAACTCGCTGAAGGGCATGCGTGAGATCGACTTCGGCGAGACCTACATCAACCGGGAGAACTTCGAGGCGATGCAAGGGTTCCACGCCGGCACCCGCAAGTCGGGCATCGGCGGTGCCGACGGTCCGCTCGGTGTTGAGGAGTTCACCCGAACCCAGATGATCTACGTCGAATCCTGATACTGGAACCGCGCGGTGATCCCAGGTTCGAAGGCACACCGAGATCACCGCGGGTTAAACAACGCGGGAGCGGCTCGGTGGTGGGCGTCCGCTTGCCTGGCGGACCACAACGCTGTCAGAGTGCTCACCCCGGCCGCGAGGAACAAGGCGCCACCGAGCGTGGCATCTCCCAACCCGACCATGGCCGATTGATCTATCGCCGGTGTCTGGACGCGCATCTGTGCGGTCACCGACAACGTCAGCACAGCGAGCAGTGCCATCGTCCCAAAAGCCATCACGCGGGAGGCGCCGGGGAGAGCCCTGGAGTCGCCCGCCATCAGGTCGCCATCGGTGAGCACCCGCCAAATCAGGCTGATCAGCAACACGGCGGACGCCGAAACGACGCCGAACACCATGCCCGGCTCCGACAACGGTTCGCGGAACCGGAAGAGGGTGGCCAACAGCGCGATGATCAACGCATAATGAGCGCCCGCGTCGCTGCGGAATGTGAACCATGCGATCACTCCGGCCAGCAATAGCAAGATGCCGACGGGCTCGACCTCCCACGCGAGCCAGGTCGACGAGGTCAGGATCGACAGCGACGAGATGATCATGATGGCCCCGAATGCACCGAGCACCACGGGGGTCACGCGATCTCCTCGCCCGGCCCTGCGCCAACCCCACCACAAGGCGATGCCAGCCTGTGAGAATCGCACCACAAACAGCAAGAGATTGCTCGACCCAAGGTTCGCCAGCCAATCGGGCTGGTGCCCCAAGAAGACATCGACCAGGCCGCCGGCGATCGCCGCGATGGCGGTCAACACCATGAAGGCAAGCGTCGCCGAGGCCAGTCCGAATGCCTGCGGTACCCAGCTGTCGGCGATGGCGTCCGGAGCGGCCGGATCGTGCGACCGCGGCGTGGTGGACGAAGCCGCCGGGGCCGGTCGTGGGCCGGCATCGGGCGTCCGGATGGCAGGCCTTCGGCTCAATAAACCGGCCACGATGCCAACCGTCAGTGTCACGAGCAGGAGTGACCCGACCCAGTTTTCGGCCTCCCAGCCGAGCTTGCCCTGGTAGGTCGACCACATCGCGTAGCCGACGTTTCCGACTGCCAGCAAGCCGGCGAGCAGTTTTGTCGCCTGAACGGGCAATACCTGATCGAGTCTCAATCCCATCCACTGCGAGATCGAGACCCCGACCTGGGCGGCCGCATAACCGGTCATCATCAGCGCGGGCACCGCCAGGGAGTTGATGAATGCGAGCACCAACAACAGTGTTGCGGTGCGCATGTCGTACCCATAGTTGCCGCTCACGGCCAGCGGTCTCAGCACGCCGATGCTGACGAGTATCCAGATCACCGGAAACTCCCAGGCGACGAAGCGGCCCCGCCATCGAATCAGGAAGAAGACGACGATGCCCAGCATGCTGCCGAGCACGGGCAGCGATCCGCCGAGCGCCAGTTGTGGAGTGAGCGGCAGCAAGAAGACGGCCAGGCTGACGATCTTCAGCAACGGGTGCACATGCAGCGCCGCGGTCAGGCCAAGCGCGAGCGTGAGGCTCACCAGCCAGAGCAGCACGGTCATGGACGCACTGCCCAGCACTTGCGAGCCTTCGATGACAACCGGCCGGTCGGCGGCCCGCAGCCACGGTGCACCGAGCACGAGGACGACTCCGAACAGATACCCGATTCCGACGACCGCCATCACCGGACTGAGCCCGGCCGGCCATTGACTCGGACGCGGGCGACCCGACCGGATCGGGGCGAGAAAGACTTTGTTGAGAGCGTCGACCAGCAGCGCAGTGTGGTTTTTCATGCCTGCCACCACTCGAATTGTCCGGTGTCGCTGACGGTCAGGAGGCCGGCTTTCATCGATACGGCCCAGGTGTTGGGTGCTGTTCGCTCAATCGGCCATGAGGCGAGTTGCTGGCTATCGCTTGCGAGCATCGTTGTTGTCTGACGGCCCAAGACGAGCAGCCGGTCGGCGGCGAAGTAGATCATCAGGGCGGGGTAGTCGGCCTGCCACAATATCCGGCCGGAGAGGGCATCAATGGCGGCGACCGCGTCGGGAAGCCTGCAATACACGGTTTGCCCGGACGACAGAAGTTGCCGGCACGAGGCCGCCAACCCGACCCGCCAGAGCCGGTTTCCCTCCAGATCGAATCCGGAGAGATCTGCGGAGACGTCGCTGACCACGATCACGCCGTCTGCAAGAGCCATCGAGTTGACCTCGTCACGAACCTCGATAGGAGTCGTGGTGTCGTCGGCGTTCAGGATCACCAGCTTGCGTTCGGCCGCGGTGATGACCACCGGCCCCGCTCCGGTGTCTGCTCCGACCGCCGGGGCGACGAGGGATCCCGACGGCATTTCTGCCTCGCGGACGACGGCACCATCGGTCAGGTCGACGACGACAAGCTTTCCGTCGAGGCTCAGAGCCGCGGCACTCCGGTCGGAGACCCGGACCAGGTCGCTCGCGAGATCCGATATCTCGCTCTGCCATAGCCATTTTCCGGCGGCGCTGTAGGCGACCAGCGTCCGATCAGTGGTGGCGGCTACGACCACCTCGCCGATCCCGAGCAAAGTCGTGACATCGGCTCCCGGTCTGCGAGTTGCGTCAATGGTCCACTCGCCGCTCGGATCTGGCCGGACGAAGACCAGCTGGCCGTTGGTGCGATTGGCGTAGACAAGCCCGTCACCGACCGCGACCGGCCCGGTCGTCATGCCGACCGAGAGCGCGACGCCATCAGCCACGATGGATACCGGCAGGGGATCGACCGAGGGAAGCAGGTCGGAGTGCGGCGTCAGCGAGAGTTCCGACATGTCGGGCGCAGGTGGGGCGGTAGCATGCTGATCACCGATCGCCACGATCCCGCGTTGCTCGCAGCGGGTGAAGGGCGAGGTGGTCGCTCCTTCCGGACGCTGATCGACGATGGAGACATCCACGCATCCGGCCTCGGACGACTGGGCGATACTGCCTTGTCGCGTCCATTCTTCTTCGGTTCCGTCCGGGTTGATGGCGGTTGTCTGGGAGGTCCACGTTGTTCCCGGTCTGGGGTCGGCAGGCAGCTCGATCAACCCGGAATCGAACTGTATCTGGTTGTCGGGCATGCCGAATGCGTAAAGCACCAGGCCGGTGTCGTCCATGCCCAAGAATCTGGTGAAGAGTCCTGTCGGCATGTCCAGCAATTCGGAAACCCAGAAGCTGTTGGCCGCCTGATCAACGCCGACCGAAGCGAGTACCTGCTGAATGGTGGGCGAGGCATCGCTGAACGCCACGGCTCCCGGCAGTTGCGAGTTTTCGACGATCGTGGTCGTGGAGCCGCTCGAAAGGAACTCGCGATGGCCGGATTCGGCGAGATACTCGGCAGCACCGATCTCGGGTATACCGGTCGCCGGGCGGGTATTGAGGACCAAGGCCAGCGAGAAGATGAGCGCGACGACGACACCGATGACGCTGACGGTGGTCATGCGTGATACCGACTTGGGTGCAGGCGGTTGAGGCATCGGCGGACCGTATGCCGGTGCGGGATAGCCGTAAATGGGATTTGGCCTGCCCGGGAATCCGGCGCCATCAGGGGCGCGCCACGGTGACCCATCGTTGGGTGCCGCCCATGGGGCGCCGGCCGAAGAGGCAGCGGCGTTTGTCGGTCGGGACCACGAGGGCCAAGCGTCAGGTGATCCGTTCCACGGAAGGCCGGCCTCGGGAGTTCCTGCACTCGGCGGTCTTGCTCCCGCCGGTTCCGTCCCGCCGGGCATGCTGCCCGGCGGGACGGGCTGCGGTGGCCAGGGACCTGTCGGACCGTGCCCGAAGCGCGAATTCGGCATGGCCTGAGTGTAGGGGCCAAAGGTGCCTGAGAGCCGCCGTTTTATCGACGGTTCTCAGACACGATTGCCTTGGGCGGGCTCTCGTCAGCTTCTCCGGCCAGCAGCGCTCGGCGTGAACCGAGGAGCTCATGTGCTACGGGTCTGGGCCCTCCAGAGAATTGTCGCTGTGCGATGAGCCGAAACTGCGGATCGACGCGACGATTCTCTGGTCATGCGTTGATCAATCGAAGAGAATCACCTGGCGCACCGCCTTGCCGTCGGCCAGTGCGTCCATCGCCGAGTTGATGTCCTCCAGCTTGATGGTGGCCGAGATCAGGGCATCGACCGGCAGCTTGCCTTCCCGCCACAGTTGCGCATAGGTCGGGATATCTCGGGAGGGAACCGCCGAGCCGAGATAGCTGCCCATGATCGTCCGGGCTTCGGCGGTCAGGCCGAGCGGGCTGATCGTCGAATCGGCACCGGGCGCCGGCAGCCCGACAGTGACCGTTATGCCACCGACACCGGTGAGCTTCACCGCGGTCTCGAAGGCACGCGGATGACCGGCCGCCTCCACCACGACCGGCGCCTTGACGCCCGCCTCAATCGCCTGATCGGGTGTATAGACAGCGCTCGCACCGAGTTCGGTCGCACGGGCCAGCTTGTCCGGCAGGGCGTCCACACCGATGACATCGCCCTTGCCGAGAGAAAGGGCCGTGATCAGCGCGGCCATGCCCACTCCGCCAAGACCCACCACGATGACCGTGTCGCCGTCTTGCGGGTTCCCGGCGTTGATCACCGCGCCACCGCCGGTCAGCACCGCGCAACCGAGAACCGCGGCCACCATCGGAGGGATATCGCTCCCTACCGGAACGATCGAGCGACGGTCGACAACAGCGTGTGTCGCAAAGCCGGACACTCCGAGATGATGGAAAACCTTCTCGCCGTCGCGGTGCAACCGTTCACCGCCGGTGAGCAGACGGCCTGCGGTGTTCGCCTCGGTGCCGGGGATACATGGCAGCTTGCCGTCGGTGAGGCAGTTCTTGCACTTGCCGCACCTGGGAAGGAAAGCCATCACGACCCGCTGGCCGACCTCGATGTCATCGACTCCCTCGCCGAGTTCTTCCACGATGCCCGCCGCCTCGTGGCCCAACAGCATCGGCACCGGACGAGGCCTGTTGCCGTTGACCACCGACAGATCCGAATGGCAGATTCCGGCTGCCTCCATGCGGACGAGTACCTCGCCGGGGCCCGGGGGATCGAGTTCGAGTTCACTGATGGTGATCGGCTTTGTGTCGGCGTATGGGCGCTCACGGCCGATCTCTTCGAGTACTGCTCCTTTGATTTTCATTGGTTATGCGCATCCTTCTGGGATTCTTGATTGCCGGCAGCCGCGGCTTCACGGGTGGCGGCTGCTATATCGTCACCGGCCCTCAATGGCCGGTTGGCGAAGATTCCTTCGTGGGCGAGAACCGGACGCCTGTCGCCGGCCAGTTCTGGGTGCTTTTCTTCGAGCTTCTCCCTCTTGGCTGCCAGATCGTGCCAGTGCCGAACGGTTTCCGGGTCTCCACCCGCCGTTCGCTGCCAGGAGCGCGGCATCTGATCGCGACTGGGCCCGGCATCTGCCCGGCCACCGATGTTGAGCTTGGCCAGGCGCCGGTGTGAGGGCGCCTGGCAGACCGGGCACGGCGGGGCTTCGTCCGCAATCGAAGCGACAAGTGCCTCAAAGTCATGCCCGGTTGCACAGACGTAGTCGTAGAGAATCATCGGTACATCACGAGTAGAACTCGCCGGGGGAGAACCGCAACGACTTTCGCTGCTCGGCATCATGTCCGAAGACCAACTCGGCTCCGGTCGCATCGGCGATACCGCGCAGCTTCTCGACCGATTCGAGCCAGGCCAGATTGTCCCAGACGATCGCCGCACCGACTGCCGGTGGCCCATAGCTGTCGGCCAGATAGATGGCGTCCGAGGTGAAGATCTTCGGTCCGTCGTTCTCCAGGTCCAGTTTGAGCGACATGGTGCCCCAGGTGTGGCCGGGAGTCTGGATGACGGAGATGCCGGGCAGAATCTCGTCGTCCCCGATGATCGCGCCGATCTCGAGGCCGTCGTAGTCGGAGACGATGTGGGCGCCCTTGCTGTACCCAGTGATCGACTTGACGCCTTCCAGTTCTGCGCCGCTGGCGACGATCTTCGTCTTGGCCGGATCGAACATCTTGGCGTTCGCGGCGTGATCGAAATGCAGATGGGAGAGCACCAAAATATCGATATCGTCCGGGGTCAGTTCGAGTTCGGCAAGCGCCGTGTCGAGATATCCGGGCCCGTCATTGGGCTCGCGGACCGGGAAAAAATTGTGGAATCCGGTCGGCTCCCAGCGCGTCTCCCAATCCCGGGGCACACCGGTGTCCCACAGCACCCGCCCCTCGGGATGCTCGATCAGTACGGCATGAGTAGGACAATCACCCCACACGACAGGATCGTCCTTGTGGTATTTGTCGCGGATCGTCGTGCCGCCCTTGAGCAGGAGCCAGGTGAGATCGGTCTCCATGACTCCCGTGGAAAGGACGTGTACCTTCATCTGTGTCATCGCAACCTCCTCGTTGAGATGCCTATTTGTTGGCTGATCTTCTAGAACACTCTGATGGCGGTCTGCGCGGGTGCGCTCAACAGGTCTTTGATCTCGTCGTCGAGCTTCACCAGGGTGATGGACGCCCCGGCCATCTCGAGCGACGTGCAGTATTCACCCACATAGCTGCGCCAGACGCTGATGCCTCGATCGGCGAGCTTGCCATGAGCGATGCCGTAGAGCAGATAGAGCTCGGAGATCGGGGTCCCGCCGAGCCCGTTGACCATCAGCGCCACTTCGTCGCCTGATTCGTAGGGCAGATCGGGGACGATCGCCTCCAGCAGCTCGTCCACGATCTCGTCAGCCGGGACCAGTTTGTCGCGGCGACGCCCGGGCTCGCCATGGATGCCGACACCGACCTCCATCTCGTCGTCGGCCAGCTGGAACAACGGCTCGCCCTTGGCCGGGGGAGTACACGGCGACAGCGCGATGCCCATCGAGCGGGTCACCGAGTTCACCTTCTCACCCACACGGACGACCTCATCGAGATCGGCTCCCTGCTCGGCCTTGGCGCCGCACGCCTTCATCACGAAGAAGTTACCGGCAACGCCGCGGCGTCCGACGGTGAAAGTGGAGTCCTTGACCGCGACATCATCGTTGATGAACAGGGTCGCGACCTTGAACTCCTCGGCCTGAAGCATTTCGGCCGCCATCTCAAAGGCCATCTTGTCGCCGGTATAGTTGTTGACCAGCAAGAGAATCCCCTTGTCGGACGCTAGAAGCTTGGCGGATTCGTAGACATAGTCCATCGGCGGGGCGGCGAAGACATCGCCCGGGCAAGCGCCGTCGAGCATTCCCGGCCCGACCGCCATCACATGGGCGGGCTCATGGCCCGAACCCGATCCTTGAATGATCGTGACCTTGTCATCATTGGGCGCATCGGCGCGCATGATCAGGTTGTATTCGGGCACATACTTCAATGTGTCCGGATTGGCCAACGCGATCCCGGTGAGCATCTCGGGCACATATTGCTGGGGATCATTGACGAACTTCTTCATTGGAGCTCCTTTGATCTGAACTGCGGTGCGCAATTTTCGCATTCCCGCAACGCGGTTGACATTTCGTATTTGTACTTGTGGTGCTTATTTCCTTGCGGTGCCGTCAGCCATCGGCTTGGTGGATATGGCAGGTGTGTTGATCCTCGCCGCTTACGGCGGTTCTTATCGGCGGATTTGTAGGTTTCGGTTCCGGTGGTGCAGGCACGACGTGGCTGCAATTGACGCCCCTGCCGGTGATGGAGGTCAGCGATCGGGCCAATCCTTGGCGACTGCCGAGGCCAGTACGCCGATCGCCGTTGCTCCGGCGTCCACCGAACCGATGCTGCGTTCGCCGGTATAGGCTGCGCGGCCCCGCTTGGCCTCAAGCTTGCTGGTGGCTTCGGCTGCCTCGACCGCACGGGCGGCCGTATCGTCCAGCACCTGGCCGATCGGTAGATCCTCGGCGAGCTTGTGCTCGAGGGTGTCGGTCATCGGCACAAGGGCGTCCAACAAGGTCTTTTCACCCAAGGACGCGCCGCCGCGCGCCATGATGCCCTCTGCCGCCGACCGCAGCATCGCGACGGCGGTGGCATCATCAAAGACATCCGTCTTCTTGGCGACCATGGACGCCCGCAGGAATGCGGTGCCCCAGATCGGCCCCGAGGTGCCTCCGACGCGGCTGGTGACCACCATCGCCACCTTCTGCAGAAAGACGGCGACGCTGGAGCGATCGAAATCGTCCCATTGCTCGAGGACCTTCTCAAAGCCGCGGGCCAACGAATACCCGAAATCGCCATCTCCGACGACCGAATCCAGATCGCAGAAGTATTTCTCATTGTCAATCGCTGTTTGGGCGATCGTTTTCACCACGTACTCGGTGAGCACCAACGGCTCTGACATCGACCACTCCTTCGTGTTTGTCAACGTGATTCCAGAGTATCCACCTGCTCCGACGAAAATGCCGAAGTGTTGAACAAGCGGGTGTGCGTCAGGTTTGTGGCCTGGGTTAGAGAATGTGGTCGCGGTCTGATTGGTGGAGGCTTCTGATGGCGAGGCCGGGGCCGAGCCCGTGGAGGTTCCCGTGCGTGCCCAATTCGCCCTGAACAAGAAACCGGGGCCCTGGTGCCGGAACGCGCTGTTGGTCTGATTGAGTGCCGCCTTCGACGATTCTCGCTCACAATGCGTGTGGATCGTCCCGGAATCAGGAGGGGTTGGTGACCTCATCAAGAGCATGCTGAAACGCGTCGAAAACCTGCGCATTGAACAGCCAGAAGCGTACCTGGGTGACCTCCGGGTGCTCGGTGGTTGCCTCGGCCACGGTCGTGATGGCGATGCGAGCCGCCTCGTCAAGCGGATACCCGTACACACCGGCCGAGATCGCGGGAAACGCGACTCGGGCACAGTTGTTCTGGGCGGCGATTTCGAAGCTGCGCCGATAGGCGCTGGCGAGCAGCTGGGGCTCGCCGTGCTTGCCATCACGATAGACGGGGCCGACCGTGTGAATGACGTGCGCGGCGGGCAGCTGGTAGCCCTTGGTGATCTTCGCATCACCCGTCTCGCAGCCGTGCAAGGTGCGGCATTCGGCAAGGAGCCCAGGACCGGCGGCGCGATGGATCGCGCCATCGACGCCGCCTCCACCCAGTAGTGATTTGTTGGCGGCGTTCACGATCGCATCCACCTCACGGTCGGTCGTGATGTCGCCCTGCAGAAGTGTGATCTGAGCACTCATACATCGACTGTAGATCCCGGCCGGCGAGGCCGGGCTCGTCCTCGTCTATTCGGCTTACTTGTCGCTTCGGGTGTCATCGGGACGCCATGGTTCTTGCTCGTGCGAGAGCCATACGAGCCTCGGGTCGAGCGCACGAATGAGCTGTTGACCTTCCGTTTTGGGATTGATGAGTTCGCCGGACCACACTGCCGCGTCCCCGGCGATAATGACGGACCGATCGCCGGTGCCGATCACCACAATCTGCGAACCGCGGGTGTGCCCCGGCGCCGGCACCAACCGTACGCCGGGCAACAGCTCGAACTCGCCGTCCACCGGATGGTACTGCAACGCAACGTCTCGCGGATCGACCCACTCTCGAATCGTGTAATCATCCTGCGTCCGGGCGTCTTCGAGCTCTCGCCGCTGAACATAGATCGGTCGATCGGCGAACAGGTGATTGCCTCCGCAGTGGTCGAAATGCAGGTGAGTGTTGACCACGATGTCGATACCGCTGAGGTCAAGATTCTGCTCGGTCAATGGCCGGATCCGAGGGTCGAGATCGGAGACTGCCGGATGCAGCTCGGTCAGCCCCGTGTCGACGAGCACCGTCGCCTGGGGGTGCTCGATGAGGTAGACGTAGATCGGCATGCCCACCCCGGCCAGGTCTCCGACGTGGACAGGCGTGACGGTGATCTCGGGCTCGTCGGTGCTCATCATTGCTCGCCACCTTCACTGCGCCCTCCGTTCCTTTGGACGAAGAGCCACCACAGCGATTGGGCCAAAAGCACTGTCACCAGGCCGGCGGCCGCGAGCACGGGGGAGTTCTGAGCCCAGGCGCCGCCAAACACGGCGACCAGCAAGGACGCCGCGATGACTGCGACAAGCAGAATCACGCGCGGCCCGATCGAGGTGCTATTTCGCTTGCGCACGACCGACAGGGCAAGCCCGGCGACCTGCACGACCGCAACACCGATACCGGAGCCGATCGCGTAGGCGACAACTCCCGTAGAAATCGGTGTGTTGTTGACCGCCAGGATGACCGCGGCCGCCGTGACGAGCGGAGCGGCGGCGTCCAAGACAGCTGCGAGCAGCCGCCAGGAACCGGCACCGTCGGGATCTTGTCGTTTTCTGGGAATGAAGTCCCACGCGCGCGCCTCATGCCAGCGACTCGCTGCAAAGGCGATCACGAAAGTGCTGACTGGGGCTGCAAGTGATGCCAGCAGGCTGCCCCCGAGCGTCCATACGATCGCGCCGATGGCGACGGCCATCGGGAGTGAGCACAGGCGCGCGAACCACCATCCGCGCAGGTACAAGGAACGCGCCTCGGGTATATCTATCGGATGAAGCAGCCGTTTCACGGACGCGTCGGGCAGTGCTACTGCCTCGTGTATGTCGTTCATGATCTTCTCCAAGGTGTCGTCTTGAGATAATCGGGATCTACGCTCGCTCGGGCGAGTTCATAGACCTTCTGTCGCGCGACGCCGAGCGCACCGCCGACCGTCACCGCACTGAACTCATCGAGCAGCGCCTCCACGCAGACCGAGCGGACGCCCGCGGCACGGGCAACAAGGTGCGACATGAGCGCACTGACCTCCGCCGCCAGCAGCGCGGCGGCTTGCTCCCCACCGAATGCGGACGCCCAGTTATCTGCGCCCGAGGCAGCGGCTGCATAAAGTCGATCTCCACCGTCTTCGAGGTGGGACGCGACCTCGCCCGGGGTGACGCCCGCGGCCTCGAATCTTTCGATGACCGCGGCGACCGTTGCGGGACTGTCCTTCCGACGATGCGCAAGGACGCCCGTCCACTCCGCCTGCTTCGATGAAGTCGCAGCCGGATGGGAGTTGTCACCCCTGGGATTACTCTTCATGTGAATATCGTGACACCTTGGCTCACGCTCGTCAACCCCGGGGTGACAGATTTTGTCGTCTTGGTCTTGAGTCGCACTCAGGAGCGTGGGGGAGACTTGACCGCTCGGTCGCTTGTTCGAGTAACGGTCGGTTTCTTATCGGTAGGGCGTGCGGGGCTCGAACCCGCGACCCAAGGATTATGAGTCCTCTGCTCTAACCTGCTGAGCTAACGCCCCCTGCGCCGGATTCACCCAAGCCACCGCCCGAGGCGGTGTCGATGAATTCAGGACCAGCGGGGGCCAGTCTAGCGGTAGCGTCCAGAAAGCGCCTAGTCCGAGAAAGAGCACAGGCAGGAACGGACGGCCCACCGGCGCCGCCTTGGCTAGTTCGGAAATAACTCGAGATAGCTGTATCTCATTTCGGGCCGAAATTGCGGCCTCCGGAAGGAGCGCCGATGCTGGTTTGAAACGATTGGACTCGGGCTTGATCGAACCGGCCGCCCTGGTCATTCGAGAACGAGACCGTCACGAATTCGGAGGAGATGCCTGGGAAGAATCAACTTTAGTTGACAAGTTATCCACAGATGCGTCGTTTTCCTTGACTCGCTATCGGAGCTGGCAGAAACTTACAGTGCTTAGTCGTTCCGCTACGCACTCCCAGGGCGCAGCAGCCGCGCCGCCGCTACGGGTAATTGCCCGATGTTTGCGGTGGCGCGCTGCTCGCGAAATCACACCTTCCCAATGATGGAATGACGGCTACTCATTGCTTCTGGGATCGGGTTAAGCCATGAGCTGCTACTCGACGCGTCCATTGTTCGATGCTCCCATCGATGAGAGCACCATCGGCATAACGACCGATCAAGGCATGAATTGTCTGGGTGGTGGGCTCAGCCGGCGGCCGACTCGATCGCCTCACGCTGTACCGAGACCCTGTCCTCGAGCCTGCTGAACAGCCAGGATGCGATCGTCCCCACGATGAACAGGGCGACGGCGAAAACCAACGCCACAGGCAGACTGAGCCTTGCGTCCGCAAGCCCCGAAGCCGTGAACGAAGGAAAGACAACGGTCGGGAAAATCGCCAGCGACGAACCGACGACCATGCCCAGAATGAAGTGATACATGCCGGCGTAATAGTGGTCGAATGCCCAGGCCGCAGCCTTGGCGAAGACCAGCACACAGACGATCAGCCCCAGCACCAGCGGAATGATGACGCCGAAATCGAAGTCCTTGATTCCGGCGGCCATCTTGTCGTAGAGGCCGAAATAGATCAGGAAATTCGAGGGGCTCATGCCCGGCACGATCACGCCCAAACCGATGAGTGCGCCCGAACCGAGCCAAATGAACCAGTTCGGTGTGACATCGATCATCGACTGGCCGCCGACAAGCATGATCACGAAGATCACCACGGCGGCCGCGGCGAAGATGATCCAATGAGTCGGGTTTCGCCCCTGCTTGCCGGCCTGCCGGTAAAGCGAGGGGAAGGTGCCGACCACGAAACCGATGAAAAGACAGATGAATTGCGCAGCAAAGCGACCGAAGGCTGCGTCCACGACGATCGAGAAAAGTACGATTCCAATGACCGCACCGATGCCGATCGGAATGAAATAGAGCACATTTCTTCCGAAACGGTGGAACGGCTTCGCCAAGAAGCGGATGATCGGGTCATATACCCGAAAGATCACCGCTAGCACCCCACCCGATAATCCGGGCAGAATGAATCCGATACCCACCAAGATTCCCTTGACCATCCGGATCAGCCACGCGCCGACGCTCTCCGGCTCATTGAGATAGGCATCTGTTGCGGGTTGCGGCTGTGCGCTGCTCGGTTGACTATTGATCGGCTCGCTCATCTGTATCCTTCGTCGGGGTCCCGGACGATACTACCCGGCGAGTTTTCGAGAACCTTCTGACGAGGGTCTATTCCGGGTCAACCCGCAGGCTTTGCTCAGCTCCGCAGCCATCCCCGAAACGGTGCTGGAGGAGCCCGGCAACCGGTAACTCCGCAGCCACGATCTGGCCACACCTCGCCGCACTTCCTCGATCGGACGAGCGCGGTGGCACGATCTGCTGATGTCTCCCGCCCCTCCGCAGAGCAGATCGAACGGGTGCGGCCCGACGTCAATCGCTTGCTGGGCAGCGCCTGTCATCACGTGATCACTGACGTCATCACACGATCTGCGCGAGCGGCGTGGCGCCCTCCAGGGACCCAGGTTCGGGCAGCATAGACCATGCCAGCGCGACCGTATCTACGTGGATTTCGGCGACGCAGACCAGCAATGACAGCGTTGGATAACCGTGTGGGCGGTTGTCGCGGATGATGGCCTCGTCGTCGTCCGGCCCCAGTTGGCCACTGCTGGCGAGCAGATCGAGCCACTGCTGCCGCCAATCTTCGAAGGGCACATGCGAATCCCACTGGGCGGCCAGCTCGCGGAAATCAGGTAGCCAACGGGCAACTCGTGCCGTACCGGGATCATCCAGATCATCGTGTGCGATCATGTGGACGCCGGGCCGGGGTGTCTCGCGATGCAGGCGCGCACCCGTCCAACTGACCAGCCCGGTGTGGGCGCCATTGATCTCGATGAGGTTGAAGGTCGCCGTGTTCGGCGCGTCCGGAATGCTCGCTCCCTGGATGGAGGCGAGCACGATGCCGCCCCGCGATTCGAGTTGATCGTCGGGGGAGGCCAGCACCTCGGGATTGCGGTTCAGCAGCACCGACAGTCGTCCCGTCGACGGGTTCTCGGCGAGCCACGCCCCGTTGGCCCGGCGGTCTCTGACACCGACGACACCCGGGTGTTCGCTCGGCCACCATGCGCCGGGCGGATCCCACGGACGATTCGGATCCTCGTCGCGCACCGCTAGCAGCCTGGTAGGGCCTTCCGGGCTATCGGGAACCTGGACGATGACGGTGCACATGCTCGTGCAGTATAAGCGCAGAATCGTCGACGGCCTGTAGACGAAAATCGATGGATCTGGCATAAGCCTGATTCAGGACAGACCCGGATCTGGCAAATGACGTGCAGAGCTGCTGCCCCGCATTCGACCGAGTTTTGCGCGGTGAGGGATTGGGCCGGCGCCTTCTCGTAGGCCAGCAGTGGATCGCGGATGGCCGCGATGAAAAGATGGATGCCATGAACATCGTGCTGGGAGTCAGCGGGGGAATCGCCGCCTACAAAGCCGTCATGGTGGCGCGGTTGCTGGCGGAAGAGGGCCATGACGTGCATATCGTGCCCACCGAGGACGCCCTACATTTCGTCGGCAAGCCGACCTGGGAGGCTATCAGCCGTCATCCGGTGACCACCTCGGTGCACGAGAATGTTGCCGAGGTTCGCCATGTCGCGCTTGGTCAGCAGGCCGATCTGGTGATCGTTGCCCCTGCCACCGCCAACACGCTGGCCAAGATGGCCACCGGCATCGCCGACAACCTCCTCGGCACCACCTTGTTGGCCACCCAGGCGCCGGTGCTGGTGGCGCCTGCCATGCACACCCAGATGTGGCTCCATCCGGCGACTCAGGCCAACATGGCGACGCTGCGTTCCCGGGGCGTGCAGGTGATCGGGCCCGACAAGGGACGTCTCACCGGTGCGGATTCCGGGCCGGGACGCATGAGTGAGCCCGCCGAGATCGTTCAACGCGCCATCGAGCTTCTCGCCGCGCGCGAGGCACACGGTGATCTGGCCGGAGTGAGGATCGTGGTCAGCGCCGGCGGCACCCGGGAACCGATCGATCCCGTCCGCTATATCGGCAACCGCTCGAGCGGACGCCAAGGAGGCGCGCTTGCGCAAGCCGCCGCCGCGCGCGGCGCCACTGTCACGGTGCTCGCGGCCAATGTCGAGGACGCGGTTCTCGCCGAGATCGCCGACTTACCTGCCGTAGACATCGAGCAGGTCGGCACCGCCGCCGACCTTCAGGAAGCCGTTCAACGACATGCGGATAGTGCAGACGTCATCGTGATGGCGGCCGCGGTGGCCGACTACCGGGTCGAGTCGGTTCACGACACGAAACTGCGCAAGGAAGAGGCGTCCGGACCGGTGCTGAGCCTCGAACTCGTCGAGAACCCGGACATCCTGCGCGGATTGGTGGCAGCACGCAGACCCGGGCAGATCATCGTGGGTTTCGCGGCAGAGACTGCTTCGGACGAGGACGCCCTGCTTGAGTTGGGACGAAGCAAGCTCGCCCGCAAGGGGGTCGATCTGTTGGCGGTCAACGCGGTGGGGTGGACGCAAGGGTTCGAGTCCACCGAAAACACGCTCTACGTGCTCGCCGCTGGCGGCGAGCTGGTGGCGACAGCGAGTGGGACGAAACGTGAGGCCGCCGACGGGTTGCTGGACGCGATAGCGGGGCTGCCCGGCCGTCAGAAACTTTGAGGCAAGTGCCATCGCTGCCGGCGCAGTGATCCGGGGCTTATCATGTTCGGATCGAATGAAAGCTCTCCCCGCGCAGACATCGCCGAATAGGCAGCCAGGGTTCCTCAGTAGAGCTGCGTGAGCCTTCTGGTGTCGACGTCGTAATCGAACCCGCCGATCTCGGCGAAGCGTCCGATCAATTCGTGGTTGCGCAAGGTCTCGATGTCGGCTGCCAGATGCCCGAGCCGATCGGTGTCGGCACCGAAGGCCATGTCGAAATTCTTGATGCCGCTGGAGGCGGCGACCTTGTCGCGAAGTGTGGATTCAAGTCCGGCCATCGCGCATTTGGTGTGCGCGACCACCATGATGCGATCGACTCCCAGCGCGTGCACCGCGAGCACGCAACCTGCCAACGCGTCCGGCGTCAGATGAGCACCCGGGGTACGCAGCACCTTTGCGTCCCCGATCTTCAGGCCGGTCATCGGCAGCGGATCGACCCGGCAATCCATACAGGTCAGCAGACAAACCCCGGCCTGTGCACGGCCCTCCAGCTGACGTGGCCCAAAACCCTCGGCATAGGCGGCATTTGCCGCGAGCAGATCATCGAACGACACTCCGCCATAGTAGGCGCTACGGACGAAGATGCCTGCTCGCCACCGCGGCGATCGGTTTGGCGGCCGGGGTGCCGGAGCCGTCCCGGCGTCCGGTGGCAGGCGGCAGCTCGACCGCAGAGCCCGACGATGAGGCAGCAATCGCAGGCGCCGGTCCCGCCCAGCCCAGCATCAAGGTGTCCTCGCCTTTCAAGAAACGATGGCAGCGCACCCCTCCGGTTGCGCGTCCCTTCGAGGGATACTCACCGAAATCGGACACCTTCACACTGCCCGGTTCGGTACCCGGCAGCGACGACGAGCTACCGGACACCGTCACCACGACCGAGCCCTGAGCCGGGGCAGCGCCGAACCACACCACGTGCGCACCCTTGCCGAGCTTGATACCGGCCATGCCCGAACCTCCGCGGCCCTGGCCGCGCACCAGGGACGCCGAGAAGTGCAGCAACTGTGCGTCGGAGGTGATGAAGACGAGCTCATCGTCCAGGTCATGCAACTCGAGTGCTCCCACTACCTCGTCGCCATCGGCCAGATTGATCACGCTCCACTCGTCCTTGCTGGCGAGCAACTCGGCATTGACTCGTTTCACCACACCAGAGCGGGTACCCAACGCCAAACCGAGCGACGCGTCGGCGAGCGAGGTCAGGCCCAGCACCCGCTCACCTTTGGCCAACTCGACCAGGTCGGCGATCTTGGTGCCGCCTTGCAGATTGGGTGAGGTCGCGGTCGGCGGCACCGACGGTAGCTCGATCGCCTTCGCCTTGATCAGGCGTCCATGCGAGGTCAGCACACCGTACTCGGCGTGCGTGCTCGCCCGGAGGGCGCAGACGATCGCGTCATGCTTGCTGCGCCTGGCGTCATCGGAGGTCTCCGGCAACTCGGCCACATCGAGGCGGGCGATCCGTCCGGCGGAGCTGAGCATCAGCCAGCACGGCTCGTCCGGGATCTCCAGCGGGGCAGTGGCGGCGCTGCTGGCGGCGGCTCCGGAATCGGCCAGCAGCACGGTGCGGCGCGGGGTGCCGAACTTGTTGACGACCTCGTCGAGTTCGTCGGCGACCAGCTTGTGCAGCACCTGCTCGTCGTCCAGAATCCGGGTCAGCCGCTCGATCTCGGCCCGCAACTCGTCGCGCTCGGACTCCAGCTCGATCCGGCTCAGTTTGGTCAGCCGGCGCAGCTGCAGGTCAAGAATGTAGTTGGCCTGGACTTCGGTGAGTTCGAAGGCTTCGATCAGGCGGGCCCTGGCTTCGGCCACGTCCTCGGAGCTGCGGATGATCGCGATCACATCGTCGATGTCGAGCAGTGCCAGCAGCATGCCTTCGACCAGATGCAGCCGGTCGGTCGCCTTGCCGAGTTGGAATTTGGTGCGGCGGGTCGTCACGTCGATGCGGTGATCGAGGTAGACCTGCAGCATTTCGAGCAGCGAAAGCGTGCGCGGCTGGCCGTCGACCAACGCCACGGCGTTGATCGCGAAGGTGTCCTCGAGCTTGGTGAACTTGAACAGCTGGGCGAGCAGGGCATCGGGGTTGATGCCGTTCTTGATCTCTATCACCATGCGAGTGCCGTTGGTCAGATCGGTGAGATCTTTGACGTCGGCGATACCGCTGACCTTCTTACGGCTGACCAGATCCTTGATCTGCTCCATGATCTTCTCGGGGCCGACCCCGTGCGGCAGCGAGGTCACCACGATGCCCTTGCGGCGCGGGGTCACCTGCTCGATCTTGCAGGTGGCACGCAGCTTGAACGAACCTCGTCCGGACGCGTACGCGTCGCGCACGCCGCTCAATCCGATGATGGTTCCGCCGGTCGGGAAGTCCGGACCGGGGACATAGCGCATCAAAGCGTCGAGGTCGGCGTCCGGATGGCCGAGGAGATGCTTGAGTGCGCCGACGACCTCGACCAGGTTGTGTGGGGCGAGGTTGGTGGCCATTCCGACGGCGATACCGGACGCCCCGTTGACCAGCAGATTCGGGAAGGCGGCCGGAAGCACCGCAGGCTCCAGCTCTTTGCCGTCGTAGTTCGGGCGGAAGTCGACCGTGTCCTGATCGATACCGGCAACCATGGCCATGGCGGGCGGTGCCAGCCGGCATTCGGTGTAGCGGTACGCGGCGGGCCCGGCGTCCAAGGAACCGAAGTTGCCGTGGCCGTCGATGGTGGGCAGCCGCATCGACCAATCCTGGCCCAGCCGCACCAGCGCGTCGTAGATCGCCGAGTCGCCGTGCGGGTGCAGCAGCCCCATCACCTGACCAACCACGCGGGCGCACTTCACGTGCGGCTTGTCGGGGCGAAGCCCCATGTCGTGCATGGTGTAGAGGATGCGGCGCTGAACAGGCTTCAAGCCATCTCTGGCGTCCGGCAGGGCACGGGCATAGATGACCGAATAGGCGTATTCGAGATAGCTGGTCTCCATCTCGGACGAGATATCGATGTCGATGATGCGTTCTTCGAGATCTTCGACATCGGCTGGTGTCTTGGTGGCCATAAAACGACGTCTTCTCCTGATAGCTTCTCGCAGACCGAAGGGCCCGGGCACCCTCCAGAGAACTCCCGACCCGCACATTCTCTGCAGGGCCCCTGGCCTGGATCCACCGGTGTACAGCTTCGCGGACCCGGGCTCGGTCCCCGTCCATCATGCATTGTGCCGCCCAAAGCAGTTCGTGCGCCGGTGCGACACTCGGTCGGACGCACAGTTCGGCGCTCGGACCGACTCACGCGTCCTAAGGACCCTCCGATAAATTACCGCCGCGTTAATTTAACGTCAGGCCCTTAATCGGAGTCGAGAGCTTCACGTACCTGGGGTGCTAGGTCGTCTCCGTCGGCGCCGGCCACCTCGGTGACCACCGCAGGCTCCCACCTGAGGTCGGCAGAATCGCGCAAGACTGCGGCCGTGCCGTGCGCGAGGATCTGTTCGGTTGACGACAGCTGCCTGATAGCGATCAGCTGCACGTGATCGGGACGCAGCTCGGCGAATTCCCGGTAGAGAGCCGGATCATGCTGCCCGTCGTCGCCGACGAGCACCCATTTGATATGGGGAAAGTCACGCGCCAGCTCTGCCAGGGCCCGGCGCTTGTGATCGGGGCCGCTGCGGAACCAGGCATTCTGGGTGGGGCCGAGATCGGTGAGCAGCATCGGCCCTTCGGGAAAACCGTGGCGGTGCATGAAGCGATTCAGAAATGGCACGGTATTCCAGGCGCCGGTCGATACGTAGACGATGGGGGCGCCCGGGTGGTCCTTCAGCAGCTTCTGATACATCCTTGCCATGCCCGGCACGGCTTGGCGGTTGCCCTCGGTCATCACGAACGAATTCCATGCGGCCAGCGCGATCCTGGGCAGCCAGGTCGACAAGATGGTGTCGTCGACGTCGCTGATCAGTCCGAAATGTTGGTCGTCGCCGACGATCTGAATCGGGGCGCCGGTCTCGGGTGCCTCGTCGGTGCTCAGTGTCACCTCGTGCCAGCCTTCGGCCAGGCCGGTACCCTTCACCGTGACGTCGATATAGCCGCCCCGGTCGGTCATCAATTCGAGTTCCTCGTCGCCGACGCGTACCGTCACCGGACGCCTGGGAACCCCGGCATTGAAGAAGTTGCGCCAGCCGCGCCGATGTAAGAACGCCTCGGCATACATACCCAGGTAGCTGCGGGCCTTGATCGGACGTAGCACCAGGCGTCCGAGAACCCGCACATGCTCGGGTGAGCCGTAGCCGGTGAACGGGATGATTGATTCGCGCCAACCTCGGTGGCGCAGAAACTCCACGACCTGGTCGGTAAAGAAGTCGTCAATTCGTGTGCCGACGAATTGCTGTGACCCCATGGGGCTCAACAGTAGCGGCCGGCGGCTCCTCAGAGAATTAAGGACCCTCAGATGAATTACCGCTGCGTTAATTCATCGTCAGGCCCTCACGCTGTGCATCAGATGCGTGGAGGCGCGTCGGGCGGTGCGGCGTATTTCGCGTCCAGGTGGCAGGATGATGGGGTGAAACGAGAACTGAAGACCGGCACCGGCCAGCTACCACCGGCATTGCTGAGCCAGGTCAACGACTGCGGTTTCTTCCCACAGCTGGTTACCGATTCTGTGGGGCTGGCGGTCGGTGATGAGCCCGTGGATGTCTTTCTCGTCCATCACGAGGCGACTTTCGCTCCCGAAGGCATCGGACGCCACCTGTCGGTGCTGGTGCTCACCGCGACCCGGTTGGTGGTCTGCCATACCGATGAACACAACGGCGAGAGCGGTGGCCCCACGGCCATCAGCTCAACCGAATCGGTTCCGCTGCGGCTGCTGGGTACCGTCGCGATGACCAGAGTGGTTTCGCAGCCCGAACAATTCGGTGGTGACGGCGCCGAGACTGTCGAGACCTGGCTGACGCTCAGCTGGAACACGATGCGCAGGCTCGAACTGGAGCCGGCCAGCTGCGGCGACCCCTCCTGCACGGCAGACCACGGATTTTCCGGCACCTCGGCCGCCGAAGACATGGTGATCAGGATGAGCCCGGTGTCCGACGGCGCCGAAAGCGTGCAACGGCTCGTCGATTTCGGTACCACATTGCAGCACCGGGTGCACTGACGGTGTCGTCGATTCAGCTTCCTGACTACGGCAGATCGACTCTCGCAGAGATCCTGCCCGCCGTCGCATCGCACCTCTTGACCGAAGATGGTGCGTGCGACACGCCTTCTGCTCACGACGTGCTGGGCATACCGGACGCAACCCGCTACGTCGTCGTGATGGTCGACGGCCTCGGCCACCATCTGCTGGCGGCCCAGCGTTATCGTGCGCCTTATCTGGGCGGCTTGCTCGATACGGCGATAGCGCTGACCAGTGCCGTGCCATCGACGACGGCGACGTCGCTGACCACCGTCGGCACCGGTGTCGCACCCGGACGCCACGGCATCGTCGGTTACTCGTTCAGGGCGCTGAACGAGATCGTCAACGCGCTCGCCTGGGATGACCGGCTTGACCCCTTGACCTTTCAGCCCCAACCCACCTGGCTGGAAAGACTGCAGGCGCATCCCGATATCGCGGTCAGCACCGTGTCGCTGGCGAAGTTCCGCAATTCGGGATTGACCAGGGCTGCCCTTCGTGGCCCAAAATTCATCGGCCTGCCCAGCGAGGACGACACCGGCCGCCGTATCAAGCAGATCGTCAAGGCGTCCGGGCAGGGCGAACGGTCGCTGGTCTATGCCTATGAGCGCCGGTTGGATCATGCCGGGCATGGCGTCGGTTGTGGTTCCGAAGAATGGGTTCGAACCCTGGACGAAGTGGACGCGTGGCTCGAGCAACTGCACAACGCCCTCGATCCCCATACCTGCCTGCTGGTAACCGGCGATCATGGCATGGTCGACGTACCGGCAAGCCACCAGATCATCATCGAAGACACCCCGGCGCTCGCCTCGGGGCTCGATCTCATCGGTGGCGAAGGACGCCTGCGTCAGCTTTACTGCGATCGCCCGGCCGAAGTCGCCGCCAGGTGGCGGCGCTTCCTCGGCGAGCGAGCCATCGTGAGACGTCGCCAAGAAGCCATCGATGAGGGATGGTTCGGCCCGGTCGACGACCGGATGCGCAATCGGATCGGTGATGTGCTGGTCGCTCTGCTCGACGACTGGGCGGTGATGACGTTATCGAAGCCCGGAGAACTCACGCTCGTGGGGCAACACGGTTCACTCACCCCCGCGGAGATGCGCGTCCCGTTGCTGTTCGATCGGCTGAGCCCCGATCCGTAGCAGAGCGCCGGCGTTACGAATTCGACGGATTCGAGGGCGGGGGAGCGCCGAACATGATCTCGTCCCAGGTCGGCACCGATGCCCGCTTGCGCCGTTTGCGTGACTTCGACGCGGATTGCTGCTTGGGTGTTTGAACCAGAGCATCTTGCTCCGGTTTCTCCTGGGCGGCTTCGTCGGCAACCGACCTGTGGTGCGGTTGCTCGGCCGGCTGCTCGGTCTGCTCGGCAGGTTTCCGGGCCACCTTGGGTGAACTTTTCCGGGGTTGCCGCGTGGCCTGCTCGGACGCAGCCTCCGGCCGGTCGGTCTGCGGCTGCCCCGCCTCGGTTTGACCGGGGGAGGCCGTAGCGTCCGGCTGAGAGGCGTCAGAGCTCGGATGGTCTGCAACCGGTGGCGTCTGCTCGTCAAGAGACGAATCGTCGGCCGCTTGCTCGGCGGAGTCCGGCGTCCACAAGACGTGGTGACCGCGGCGCCGGGACCTGGGATCGCTAGGCCTCGGTTTCTCGGTCTGCGGATTCCGGGCGGCCGCCTCGGGCCGGGGCTCTTCCTCGGGTTCGGGATCAGGAGGTGGATTGACCGGCTGGGTCAGCCCGGTATAGATGCGCACCGAATCCTCGTTGAATCCCGACAACATGTCATAGAGCACATCCATGTCCGAACGTGGATTCGGGACGATGTCATAAACCCCGTCGACCTGCTCGAGTTCGGGATCGGTGTAGTCATCGGGTTCGTCGGAGTCATTCCCGGATTCTTGATCGCGGGCAGGAAGCTTTGTGATGCGCGTCGAAGGGGCGTCCGGCAGCACCGCGGGCGGCTCCGAGTCGTCTTGGACGACCCGTACGATCGCCAATTCGTCGTGCAGATCGACGGTCGGCTCGGCGTCGGGGTTCACTTTCGTCCGGCGCTTGACCGGTTGCGGGCTCTCACCCACCAGTGTCTTGGCTTCGGCGTTCTTGGCGGCGACGGTACGACCGCGCATATCGAAGTCGAATGTGGCGTGTTGCTCGGTGTCTGCCACCGGCCAGCTGATCTGCACCGTCCAGCGGCGGTTCTCGTCGCGCCACGAATCCCAGTGGATGTCTTCTGGCTTGACGCCCTGTGCACTCAAGGCATCCGTGACGATTTCGCCCAGCAGGCGTTGCGCGCCGGGATCACGATGCCCGCGTAGCTGCGAAGTGCGCGCAATGCTCGCGGCATGTTCGCGTTCTGCGAATACCGGTCCGGCATAGATATCGATCTGTTCTACCGAGACTCCCGCGGCCTGCGCGACGTCGTCGAGGGATTCCCCGCCCCGAATCCGGGCTTGAATCTCGCGCGGTGTCAGTGCGCTTTCCATTCGCCGGTCTCCCTGATGATCGAGCTGCTTGTTGGACGCACGGTGGCGTCCTATCCTTGCCAGGTAAACCTACTCCCAAGCCCCAGGATCGTCCGTCTGCCGCGCCGCCCAGATGGCAAGGGCCGCGCTCACACCGCCGTCTTTCGTGAACCTGCGACGGCGTCCATCGGTAGATCCGGGCTGGGCGCCATATCGCCCAATTTGTGTCGGTATGGTACAACATGCATCGACGCCACACGGCTCGCCGTGGGGCACACGACATGCATTACATTCGGAAGGGCACCATGGCTACTGACTACGACGCTCCTCGTAAGTCCGATGAGGAGATGAGCGAGGATTCGCTCGAAGAGCTCAAGAGCCGCCGCAACGACAAGCAGTCCGGCCAGGTTGATGAGGACGAGGTTGAGGCCGCGGAAGCGTTTGAGCTGCCCGGCGCCGACCTGTCTCATGAAGAGCTGACCGTACGCGTGCTTCCTCGTCAGGCGGACGAATTCACCTGCGCATCATGCTTCCTGGTGAAGCATCGCAGCCAACTCGCGGAGACCCGCGGCGGCCTCGACTACTGCGTCGACTGCGTTTAGTTCGACTGGGCGCCTGCCGATCGGCCGACCGCACATCGATTCGGCCGCCCGGGCAACGCACACAACTTGAGCTTCACCCATCCCCGCGAAATACAACTCACAGCAAGACAAACGTGTTCGGTCGTCTCACGAGAAGTCGAGACGACCGAACACGTTTTGTGTTTTGGGTATGGTGCAGGGGACTGTCAGTGCCCGAGGCTGCGATAGCGCTTGGCGGCGAAACGCTGCACCAGCATTTGCACGACCGAGACGCCGACCGCACTCGCAGCCACCCAGGTGACCGCAGCTATCGCCGAAGCATCGGGATCATTGGGGTCCGGCGGCTCCTGACCCGTGATCTGCTTCCAACCGCTCTTGATCAGCTTCTGGACGACAAAGGTGGCGAGAGCACCAAGTGCTCCCGCGACGATCTTGTATTCAAGCCCCGAAGTCTGGTTGCTGTTCTTCGCTTCTTCGCTCACCTGCCCAATCCTAGGGCACCTGCGCGCATCGGTTGGGGCAGTGGCAATTCTTCTTCGGAGTCCTTGGCTCGGGCGGCTCTGTGGTGGGGGCTGGGGTGCCGGGCCGCGTTCACGATAATCTGGCACGCGTGACTGACGCTGACGTGGTGGTGCCCATCCGGATACTCGACGACGGTTTGCCCATGCCGGGCTATGCCAGGCCCGGAGACGCCGGCGCTGACCTGCCGACCGCGATCGATGTGCTGATCGAGCCGGGGGAGCGGGTTCTGGTGCCGACCGGGATTTCTGTGGCGTTGCCCGACGGCTACGCCGGCTTCGTGCATCCACGGTCCGGTCTGGCGGCACGTAGCGGCCTGACGATCGTGAACGCTCCGGGCACGGTGGACGCCGGGTATCGCGGCGAGATCAAGGTCGTGCTCCTGAATACCGATCTGCACATACCGATCGAATTGCATCGAGGCGATCTGATCGCCCAACTCGTTGTCCAGCAAGTCGCCAGGGTGCGTTTCGAACCTGTGGGCGAACTACCGGCCAGCGACCGTGGCGACGGCGGGTATGGCTCGACCGGTGGGGTCGCAGCCTGGCAGGGCGAGTCACCGCGGGCCTGAGATAGCGAGACCACGGTTCACCCCGGTTTTCGACGTTGGTTAGTCTTGAACCGATTTCGAGAAGAGGACGAAAAGTGATCTTTGGCCGCAAGAAGCGTAAGGCTGCCGAACAAGACGGTGAGTTGGAAGCCGAGGAGCAGACGCTCGACAAACTCGACGATGGCGTAGATGTCGATGCGGACGACGACGCTGAAGCCGGCGAAGACCTCGAAGAAACCGCCGAGGCCGAAGATGACATCGACGAGGATGACTCGGACGACGACGAATCAGACGATGCGGATGTCGAGGGGGAAGAACCGGCCGAGGAACTCGACGAATGGGCCGCATTGGACGCCAGCCGGGATTGGCGAGAGAACGGGCCGTTCGATCTAGACGAGGTCGATCTGGACGCCGACGACGTCGAGCGCCTCGACTTCGGCTGTGTCGTGCTGACCCCGTTCAAGGGCATGCAGATGCAGCTGCAGGTCGATCAGCGCACCAAGAAGGTGCAGGCGGCCCTGGTGATGGCCGGGGCGTCCGCGATTGAGGTCGCGCTGTTCGCGGCACCCGCTCACACGTCGATGGTCGCCGAGATCCGTGACGAGATGATCGCCTCCACGCAGAAGGCCGGGGGCAAGGCGTCGCTGGCCGAGGGACCGTTCGGCACCGAGGTGCGCCGGATCATCCCGATGAAAGACCCCAAGGGCAACAAGGTCGTCCATGTCTCGCGTACCTGGTTCGCGGAGGGCCCGCGCTGGATGCTGCGCGGCGTGGTGATGGGCGAGGCCGGCCGCGCCACCGGTATCGACGGCAGCTCGGAGCTGGTCTATGAGTTCTTCAGCAACACGGTGGTGCGCCGGGACGATCAACCCAGGGTGCCCGGCGATCTGATCCCGATGACCTTGCCGAAGTCGGTTGCGACGACCGATGCCGCCGAGGCAGAAAAGACCGAGGCCAAGGGCTGAGACACGAGGAGTTCGGGCCGGCGAGTGGGCTCACTATCGGTAGTTTAAAAGGTGTGTCGATGCCCGGCCTGGCGGTCACCTGGGCGATCAATTCAGTGCGGCTCCGGAACCAAATGAGCATGACGGGTTCGTAAGGGCGGTCAGGCGCAGTTCCCGGGGCGACACATTGTGGGATGCGGGCGGCAGCCGGATTGTTGTGCTAAAAATGGTGCGCCCCGAAAGCCTCGGGTGCGATCTGTGCAGCGATGTCGATGAGACGAAGCCGAACCGATTTCTGCATCTTTTCGAAAGGTAGCCGCAATGTCCGCAGCCGAACCTATGCAGTCAACCGAGGAAGCCGACCTTCCCGATACCGGAGTGATCCAGGACGATCCGTACGTTCTCGACCCAGCGAAGGTGCAAGATCCGCCCAAGGGCTGGGGGCCGAGCATCAAGTTCCTCGGCCCCGGCATGATCACTTCCGCGGCGGTCGTCGGGTCCGGCGAGTTGATCACTGCCACGACGCTCGGCGCCAAGGTCGGCATGATGCTGCTCTGGCTGGTCTTCGTGTCGACCTTCGTCAAGGTCGCGGTGCAGATCGAGTTGGCCCGCTGGTCGATCTCGACGGGCAAACCGGGCATCTTCGGATACAACCAGGTGCCGCCCAAGATCTTCGGACGCAGCTGGGCGTCCTACATCGTCATCTTGATGTTCATCCAGTTCATGGCCAGTCAGGGCGGCGTGGTCGGTGCGGCCGGTGTGGCAATGTCGATGCTGCTGCCGATCGGCGGCGACCCGTTCTCGGCGTTGTCGATCGGTATCTGGGTGTGGATCTTCATCGTTCTGGCGATCATCATCCATCAGATCAACAAATATGAGTTGATCGAAAAGCTCTCCACGTGGCTGGTCGTGCTGGTCACGTTCTTGATCGTGCTGATGGTCTTCGGTATCCAGTTCACCGAGTTCGCGTGGACGGCCACCGATCTGGCCGACGGCATGAGGTTCCGGATCGCGGCCGGCTCGATGGGCATCGCACTGTCGATGTTCGGGCTGACCGGCGTGGGTGCCGGCGAGATCTCCGGCTATACCTTCTGGTGCGTCGAGAAGGGGTATGCGGCCTGGACCGGCCCCAACGATGGCTCGGACGAGTGGGTGGCCCGCGCTCGCGGTTGGATCTCGGTGATGAAGAAGGACGCCTGGGTGTCGTGGGTGATCTACACGCTGTCGACCGCGTCCTTCTACATGCTGGGGGCCACGGTCTTGCACAAGCAGAGCCTGGTGGTCGAAGGCAATGAACTGATTCTGACGATCTCGCGCATCTTCACCGACACCCTTGGCGCCTGGGTTGGCCCGGTCTTCCTCGTCTTCGCAGCCGTGGCGCTCTACAAGACGATTCTCGCGAACGTGCCGGGGTTGTCGCGGCAGACTGCTGCGTCCCTGGCAGTGTTCGGAGCTTACGACTGGACGAACGCCAAGAGCCGCAACAAGACGATGCGCGTTCTGATGGTCATCATGCCGATCTGCTGGGGTCTGCTCGCGACCGTGGTCAACTCGCCTCTTGTTCTGGTGATTCTCGGTGGCACGCTGAACGCCATCTATCTGATGGTGGTCGCGGTTGCGACCGTCTACCTGTCGTTCACCCAGACCGACAAGCGCATCAAGGACGGCCATGTGTTCATGGTCTATCTGATCATCTCGGGTATCGCGATCTTCGCCGTGGGTGCGATCGGACTGCACGACACACTGTTCTGATCGCCATCGGTCAAAGGCTGCCGTAATAGATCATGGCTGCCGGTATGGATCTGAGCTGACGAAATATCCAGGAGCTCTGCAAAGGTTGCCGGTATGGATCTGGGCTCGCGTCATGCGGCAAGCCATCGTCCATATCGACAGCGACTTTGTTGTGACGCGGCAGAGGCCGATTGTTGGGACGGGGCAGAGGCTTGTTGAGGCGGTGCAGATGAATGCCCAGGGCAGGCACGGAGCCGGGCGGCGGTTCGGGGCGTCGGGGTAAGGTGAGCGCGGACCTTTGCTCGGATGGCATCGAGAGCATCGACCGAGGAGACATCATGTCTGACCTGCAGACCGTCGAGCTGGGGCCAATCGCCCACGGCGGGCATTGCGTTGCTCGCATCGACGGACGCGTGGTCTTCGTCCGGCATGGCATCCCCGGCGAACAGGCGCGGGTGCGGGTCACCGACGACTCGAAGCCACGATTCTGGTGGGGTGAGGTCGTGCAAGTCATCGAACCGAGCCCAGACCGGGTGACTCCGCCGTGCCCGATCGCCGGACGATGCGGCGGCTGCGACTTTCAGCACGTCTCGCTCGCGCGACAGCGTCGGCTGAAGGCTGAGGTCGTCGAAGAACAACTACATCGGCTCGCAGGGATTGATCGGGACGTGGTGGTGGAGCAGGTGCCGGGCGACGATGAGGGGCTCGACTGGCGCACCCGGATGCGCTATCTGGTGCGCGACGGCAAGATCGGTTTGCGTGCCTGGCGTTCGGACGATCTGGTCGAGCTCCCCGAAGGCGGATGCCGAATTGCTCATCCGGACGGGCCGGTCGACCTGGGCAACTATGCGTCCGGCGACGGCGATCTGCAGGTGACCATCGCGGACGGCACTTGCACGGTGCTGGGGCCCGATGGCCAGGTGCTCGAAGGCAGCGAGATCGTCATCCAGCATGTCCGCGGACGCAAGTATCAGGTGCGGGCCGACGGATTCTGGCAGGTGCATCCCGGCGCGGCAGGTGTTCTGACCGAGGCTGTGCTCGAAGGGCTGAAACCTCGGGCGACCGAGCGCGCCCTCGATCTCTACTGCGGTGTGGGCTTGTTCGCCGGTGCATTGGTGGACGAAGGCTGCCGGGTCACCGGTATCGAGGCGAGCCGGTCGGCGATCGAGTTGGCGAAGCTCAATGTGCCGCAGGCGAAGTTCTTCGCCACCCGGATGGAGAAAGCCGGATCGAGACTCCCGAAGAAGACGGACCTGGTCGTCCTCGACCCGCCACGCACCGGCGCTGGGGCCCAAGTGGTGAAGCGTCTCGCTCAGCTGGACGCCCGGGCCATCGCGTACGTCGCCTGCGACCCGGCAGCGCTGGCCCGAGACCTGGCGACCTTCGCGAAGTGCGGCTACCGCTTGGACGCACTCCAGGCCTTCGATCTCTTCCCGATGACCCACCACGTCGAGTGCGTCGCGATCCTGCACGCGGATGCATAGCAGCCGAATACGCGGAGGCATTCACTGAGCGGTTGTGCCGCGCCCCGGGGTAACCAGGACGCGGCACGACAACTGTCCATTGAGTTCGGTGTGACCTCACCAGATCACAAGGGGATTGAGTAGTACTTGGTCTCCAGGAACTCTTCGATGCCCAACTGGGAGCCCTCGCGTCCCAGACCCGACATCTTGACACCGCCGAACGGTGCGGCGGCGTCCGAGACGACGCCGGTGTTGATGCCGACCATGCCGGTTTCGATGCCCTCGCCAACCCGCATGGCGTTCTTCAGATCGGCGGAGAAGACGTAGGCGGCCAGGCCGAAGTCGGTGCCGTTGGCGATGTCGATCGCCTCCTGCTCGTCTGCGTAGGTGATGACCGGGGCGAACGGGCCGAAGATCTCTTCTTTGAGGATGCGGGTGCCGGGCTGAATGCCCGCAACCACGGTCGGCTGCATGAAGTAGCCGGGGCCGTCAATCTTGTCGCCACCGGTGGTGACCTTGCCGCCCTTGTCAATCGCATCCTGCAGCAGGCCGAGCACCTTGTCACGCTGGTCGCCGTCGATCAGCGGGCCGACATTGGTCGCTGGATCGAGCCCGTAGCCGACCTTTTGGGCAGCCATCGCCTCAGTGAAGCGCTTGGTGAACTCGTCGGCGATCGACTCATGCACGATGAAACGGTTGCCGGCCGTGCAGGCCTCACCAAGATTGCGCATCTTGGCGTCCATCGCACCCTGGATCGCGACGTCCAGGTCGGCATCGGGCAGCACCACGAGCGGGGCGTTCCCGCCGAGTTCCATCGAGGTGCGCAGCACCCTATCGGCGGCCTGCTTCAACAATCCGACACCGACCTCGGTCGAACCGGTGAAGGTGATCTTTCGGGTCCTCGGATCGGTGATCACCGGGCTGGTGGTGGCGCCCGAGTGGTTGGTGGTGAGAATGTTCACCACGCCGGCGGGCAGCCCGGCCTCCTGCAGCACCTTGCCGAACAACAGAGTGGTGAGCGGGGTCAGCTTGGCGGGCTTCACGACGACGGTGCAGCCGGCGGCCAGCGCCGGCGCGATCTTGCGGGTCGCCATCGCCAGCGGGAAATTCCACGGGGTGATGGCCAGCACCGGGCCAACCGGCACCTTCTCGGTGAGAATCCGCTTGCCGGACGCCGGGGCGATCGCGTTATAGCCCTCGATGCGGCAGGTCTGCTCAGAGAACCAGCGCAGGTACTCATTGCCGTAGGCGACCTCGCCGAGAGCCTCGTTGAAGGTCTTGCCCATCTCCATGGTCATCAACGCAGCGAAGATCTCCTTGCGCTCATTGATCATGTCGAAGGCGCGGCGCAGCAATTCCGCGCGATCGCGCGGCTTGGTGGCCGCCCAATCGGCGGCCGCATCGCACGCGGCATCGAGAGCCTGGACGGCCTGTTCCGGCGTCGCGTCCGCCACCTGGGCGAAAGCCTCGCCCTTGGCGGGGTTCTCGACAGGGACGGTGGTGTCCGTTTGGATCCATTCGCCGCCGATGAACAGCCCGGACGGCAGGGCATCGATTACCTTGGATTCGATTTCTTCGATGGAAGCCATTACTGATCTCCTGATTGATCTTTTCTGGTTGTAGGTCGTTGTCTGAGCACGGGGATTTGGTTAAAGCGCTGATCGCAGCCTGCAAAGCCGAGGCTTGCCGCGCTCAGCGGGACCGGCGGCTAGCCGGCCATGTAGTGCCCGCCGTTGATCGGGACGATCGTCCCGTTGACGAAGCTGGAGGCGTCCGAGCACAAGAAGGCGATCACCGATGCGACCTCTTCGGGACGGCCGTTGCGTCCGAGCGGGGTTTCGTCCGCCAGCACGTCGCCCTTTTCGGCGAAGGTCTGAGCATTCATCCGGGTATCGATGAAGCCGGGGGCCACGATGTTGACGCGGATCTGGCGCCTGCCGACCTCGCCGACGATGCTGCGCGCCAGCCCGACGATCGCGGCCTTCGCGGTGGCGTAGGCCGCCTTGCCCGGGCTGCCGCGGCGTCCGGCATCGGAGGAGAACAGCACCACCGAGCCACCGTCGGCCATCTGCGGCAGCAACTCGCGGTTCAGCTGGAAGACCGCGCGCACATTGATGTTCATGATGCGGTCCCAGTGCTCATCGGGCATCTGATCGATCGGGTCACGGCCGATGATGCCCGCCGCGGGGATCAGCAGATCGAGTCCATCCATCGAATCTCGGACGAGGTCGCCGAGCTCGTGCACCTTCTCGCCGTCGGTGAGGTCGGCTGCGAAGGTCTCCACCTGCTCGGCCCCGGCCGTCCGGCATTCGTCTGCAGTGGCAGCGAGTTTGTCGGCATCCAAGTCGACGAGCACCAGCCTCGTGCCTTCGCCGGCGAGCAGCAATGCGGTCGCCTTGGCGATACCGTTCGCCGCGCCCGTAATGACAGCACGCCGATGCTCAAGATCCCACTTCATCGCCTTGTAGGCCTCCTCGCCTTTAACTGCTGAACGCCGTGCGGCGTCACTACTTCATACCGATTCATACCGGTCGGGCAACCCGTGGGCGCCATCACGACCAGGTAGCTCGACCTCGCGCGCCCCGGGCATCGTGGAGACGACGCCCGCCGGTGGCCTCCAACTCGAATGTATCCAGCTTAACCCCAACCGCCGGTGATTCGCCAGATCCCTATTGCCAAGAATCGAGCCGATTGGATACAATCGCATCATCTAGTCGGGGTGCGCGCAATCGACGGGCGCAGCCACCACTCGAAAACCGGAGAGGTCCATGAGTCACGAAGAAGTGCTTGTTTCATCGGCACCGTGGAAGCAGATCAGCACGAGCCAAGAAGATTGGGACGCGGCCGATCCGCAGCTGCTACGGGCGATGCTCGTCCAAATGCAAATCATCCGCTCCTTCGAGGAGGTCGTGCTGAAGCTGGCGGGCGAAGGTGCCCTGCACGGTCCGGCGCACTCCAGCATCGGCCAGGAGGGCGGCGCGGTTGGATCCATCATCGGGCTGCGGCCGAGTGATGGTGTCAACGGCACTCACCGCGGCCACCACCAATTCCTGGCCAAGGGCCTCAACTATCTGAAGGGCACCGACTTCGACCCTGAGAATCCGATCGACGACGAGATTCATGCCTTCGTCAAGAAGACGCTCGCCGAGATCCTCGGGCTGGATCAGGGATTCAGCCACGGCCGTGGCGGCTCCATGCACCTGCAATGGCGCGAGGCCGGCAATCTGGGCACCAACGCCATCGTCGGCGGCGGGGTACCGCTGGCCAACGGATCGGCCTTCTGCCAGAAGTACACCCAGGCCGAGAAACCACAAGAGGGCGGCTCCGACGTGACCGTCACCTACTTCGGCGACGGCGCATCCAATATCGGATCGACGCTGGAGACGATGAACCTGGCGTCCGCCTGGCATCTGCCACTGTGCTTCTTCATCGAGAACAATATGTACGCGGTCTCCACCAACGTCTTCGAGGCGACCAACGAGCCCAGGCTGTCGGCGCGTGCGTCCGGATTCGGGATGCCGGCGTGGCGGGTGGACGGGATGGATCCGCTGGCCGTTTACCTCACCATGCAGCAAGCGGCCGAGCACATGCGCCAGGGCAAGGGCGCCGTGGTCGTGGAAGCCGAGGTCTACCGCTACTTCCACCAGAACGGCCCGTTCCCCGGCAGCGCCTTCGGCTACCGCAGCAAGGACGAAGAGAAGCAGTGGCGCCAGCGCGACGCCATCCAGCGGGTCGCCGGTGAGCTGATCTCTCGCGGCCACCTCACCCAGGAGATCTTCGACCAGATGGTCGAGAAGACCGATGCGGTGATGATGGGTCTGATGGACGACTTCACCGAGGCCGATCCGGAATCGAAGCGTCCGGCCAAGCGCATTCGTCCTGAACTGTGGCCCGACCCGTCGTTCGTCGACTACGGCATTCGCGGCGACGCCTCAGAGCTCAACTCGTGGAAGACGCTTGAGGACAACCAGGTCACCAACTGGACCGAGCGAAAGTTCGCGGACGCCGCAGCAGACGTGATGGAACGCCGGATGCAGACCGACTCCCGCTACGTCACCTTGGGCGAAGACGTGCACAACCTGAAGGGCGGCACCAACGGCGTCACCCGCGGCTTGAAGCAAGAATTCGGCGACCGCATCATGGGCACCCCGATCAGCGAGAACGGATTCGCCGGGCTGGCCGGCGGCATGGCGATGGACGGCAGGTATCGTCCGGTCGTCGAGTTCATGTACTCCGACTTCATGTGGGTGGCCGCCGACCAGGTCTTCAACCAGATCGGCAAGGCCCGGCACATGTTCGGCGGCGAGCACGGCATGCCGCTGGTGCTGCGCTCGAAGTGCGCGATGGGCGCCGGCTATGGATCGCAGCACTCGATGGATCCTGCCGGGGTCTACGCGGCCCACCCCGGCTGGCGCATCGTCGCCCCCTCGAACGCCTTCGACTACATCGGCCTGATGAACGCGGCACTGGCGCTGGAAGACCCGGTGATGGTGATCGAGCATGTCGATCTCTACGAGAAGATGGACCAGATTCCCGAAGGGGATCTCGACTTTATTATTCCGCCCGGCACCGCAAAGATCCGCCGCGAGGGCAGCGAACTCACCATCCTCTCCTACCTCAACATGGTGCAGATGTCGTTGGACGCCGTGGAGGCGACCGGAATCGACGCCGAGGTTATCGACCTGCGCTGGCTCGACACCGCGTCGATGGACTGGGCGACGATCGGGGAGTCGATCAAGAAAACCAACAATGTGCTGCTCGTCGAGCAGGGCTCGCCCGGCCCCGGCTACACCAGCCGGATCGCCACCGAGATCACCGAACGCTTCTTCGACTACCTCGATCAGCCGGTGCAGCGAGTTTTTGGATCGCAGTCGACCCCGACGATCTCGAAGGCACTCGAGCGGGCGGCCTTGGCCTACGAGCCGGAGATCGAAGAGGGCATCGCCCGGGTCCGCCGCAATCTCGGCCAGGCCTGAGGGAAGGATCGATAACTCATGGCAACCGTTGTTTTGATGCCGGCCGTCGTGGCCGACGCCGAGGACGCCGTCCTCACCTCCTGGCTGGTCACTGAGGGTGACCAGGTGACCAAGGGCCAAGAACTCGCCGAGATCGAGACCGACAAGGCCAATGTCGAGGTCGAGGCCGAGACCGTAGGTACGGTCGGACGCCTGATCGGTTCGGCCGGCGACCGGATCGCTGTCGGAGCACCCATCGCCGTCCTCTTGAAAGACGGCGAGGACGCGTCGGCCATTGACGCCGCGCTGGGCGTGCAGTCTGCTCCCGAGGCGGACGAACCCGCCGCGCCACTGGATGCGGCTGATGCCCCAGCTACACAACCTGTATCGGGCACGCCTCCCGAAGCCGCACAAACATCCGCGCACAAGCCGGGGGAGCGCATCTTCGCATCCCCGTTGGCCCGCAGGATCGCCGCCGAGCACGGCCTGGACATCGCCCAGATTCCCGGACGCGGACCCCGCGGCCGAGTGATCCGTGCTGATGTCGAAGCGGCCATCGCGGCTGGAAAGGCGGAGCCCGAAGCAGAGTCGGCGGCCACCTCGGCTGCGGCTGAGCCGGCTGCCGAGCCGGCTGCCGCGAGCGCGGCCCCGCGCCGCGCGGAGCAGGTTTCGTCCGAGCCTGTGCCCGACGCCGGCGGCGCCTATGAGGACATCCCGTTGACCGGTATGCGGCGGGCGATCGCGCGCAGGCTCAGCGAGTCGAAGGCGACGATTCCGCATTGGTACGTGACCGTCGATGCCCGCCTTGATGCGCTGTTGACTTATCGCAAACAGCTCAACGAGGCGAGCCCCGTCAAGATCAGCGTGAATGATCTGCTGGTGAAGGCCATCGCGTCCACGCTGCAGGCGATTCCGGCGGCGAACGCCTGCTGGAACGGCGATTCGATCCGCCGCTATAACACCGTCGATATTTCGGTGGCGGTGTCGACTCCCGCCGGGCTGGTGACTCCGGTCGTGCGGGGTGTGGAGAAGCTGGGCATGAGTGCGCTGGCCGAGACCACCAAGGATCTGATCGAGCGCGCCCGCGACGGCAAACTGAAGCAGAAGGAAATCGAGGGCGGATCGTTCTCGATCAGCAACCTGGGCATGTATGGGGTGCGTGATTTCTGCGCAATCATCAATCCGCCGCAGTCGGCCATCTTGGCGGTTGGTGCCGCGGAACAGCGTGCTGTGGTGACCGATGGTGAGGCCGGGGTGGCGACGGTGATGTCGCTGACGTTGTCGAGCGATCACCGGGTGATCGACGGGGCGCTGGCTGCGGAGTTCATGCAGGCGCTCAAGGCGCGCCTGGAGAACCCCGTGCTGCTCGCACTGTAAGGGGACCCGTTCGTGAGAGCCGTAGTGAAGTACGCTCCCGGCGCCGACCATGTGGAGCTCCGGGATGTTCCGGCGCCGGTGCCCGGGCCAGGTCAGGCGTTGCTCGAGGTGATCTATACCGGTGTGTGCGGCACCGACCTGCACGTGATGCGCGACGAATACAAGGTGAACCCGCCGGTGGTCATGGGCCACGAGGTACTCGGACGCGTCACCCGGGTCGGCTCGGTGGAAGACGCCGGCTGGGTTGGCAAACGGGTGGTCACCGAGACCTTCTTCCGGTGCTGCGAACGCTGCGAGATGTGCCGGGCCGGACGCCGCAATATGTGCGAGAACCGCGAGTCGATCGGATCGTTCCGAGATGGCGGATTTGCCGAGCAGGTCGTCGTACCGGTGCTCAACCTGCACGAGGTCCCGAACGGCGTCCCGGACGAGATAGCCGCACTTGCCGAGCCACTGGCCTGCGCATGCAATGCCCTGCTGTTGCGCAGCAGCATCAAAGCAGGTCACAAAGTGCTGGTCACCGGCCCGGGCCCGATGGGCTACCTATCGGCTCAGGTTGCGAGGGCCAGCGGTGCCGAAGTCACCCTGGCCGGTATTCCGGCGGACGCCGGCAAACTGGCCGGGCTCGCGTCCGCCGGCATCAGCACCACGACCGAGACGCCGCAGGAAATGGCCTTTGACGTGGGCATCGACTGCTCGGGTGCGGCGGCCGGTGCGTCCAATGCCATGAGGGCCGTCAAGCGTGGCGGCAGCTTTATTCAGGTGGGCATCTTCGGGCACGATGTCAGCGTGCCGCTGGACGTGTTGATCATGCGCGAGCTCACCATGACCGCGGGGTTCTCGCAGGTGCCCCGTGCCTGGGATCTGGCGCTCGATCTGATGGGGCGGGAGGAGCTCGACCTCGCTCCCGCGGTCGGGCCGATCTTCGCGCTCGAGCAGTGGGCCGATGCGCTGCACGCCATCACCGAGGGCACTCATATGAAGGTTCTGATCGATCCGAGGAGCAGATAATGGCAATCCCGGGCTTACGCGGCACGGATCACATCGGGTTCACCGTGCCCGATCTCGAACAGGCACACGACTTCTTCGTCGATGTGATCGGCTGCGAGTTCTTCTTCGAACTGGGGCCCTTCGAATCCGATGGGCACTGGATGTCGGAGCACGTGAACGTGGACGACCGGGCACGCTTCCGCAACAGGCATTACCGGCTCGGCAACGGATCGAACTTCGAGATCTTCGAATACGAGGCACCCGATCGCAGCGAAATCCAGCCACTCAACAGCGATGTCGGAGGCTTCCATCTGGCGTTCTATGTGGACGATCTGGACGCGGCGGTCGACTATCTGAAGTCGAAGGGCGTCAAAGTGCTGGAGGGGCCGGTGGCGAGCAGCGGCGCGAACGAGGGCCAACGCTGGATCTACTTCCTGTCGCCGTGGGGCATGCAGTTCGAGATGCTGAGCTTCCCGAACGGCAAGGCCTATCAACAAGGACGCTCCAGGTTGCTGTGGAGCCCGGTCAAACCGCAGGACTGAGCGATGACACACGAGGTGATAGCCCGCACCGTGCAGGCGTCCCGGATAGCCGACGAGCTGCGCGAGCAGATCTTGCACGGCGACCGGACGCCCGGGTCCCGGCTCGGCCAGGAATCGCTGGCGGCCGAATTCGGCGCGTCCAGGATGCCGATCCGTGAGGCGCTGCGCGCCTTGGAGGCCGAGGGCTTGGTCGAGATCAAGCCACACTCGGGCGCCTGGGTGGCAGGCCTCGACCAGACCGAGTTCGAGCAGTGCTACAAGCTGCGCGAGGTCGTCGAGCCGATGGTGATTGGCGAATCTGCCCCGGTGCTGAGTGCGGAGCAACTCGATCGGCTATCCGAATTTGCCGGCGAGATCGACAACACCGGAGGTGCTCGCGGGCTGCGTGCGTTTCTGCGCCTGGACCGGGAGTTCCATCTGCTCAGTTACGCCGGGGTGAGCTATCCGTTCCTGACCGAATTGGTGACCAGGCTGTGGAACACCACCCAGCCCTATCGGCGCGAACTCGTCCGATTCATGCCCGACGCGTCCTTTCAATCGACCTGCGCCGAACATCACCTGATCGTGGACGCGCTGCGCAACCGCGACATTGAGGCCGCCCAGACCCTGGTGCGCCTGCATATCCGCCGCACCAGAATGACTCTGGGCAACTACGGCGAAGTCCTGTGGTCCGGTGACCAGAAAGAGGATTGATCTCGATGCCGCTCAATCCCCTGAGCGACGGGTGGTTGCCGCAGTTCATAGTTGCGTTGTACTCACCACTACGTCCTGCGTACATCGGTGGATTCATGCTTCAGGTGCGATCGTCCTCAACAGAACCGCGCCATCTCGAGATGGGCTACCGGCCGGCCGTCCAGGAGTGTTCCAACTCGGTGGTGATTTCCTCGAGAGTGGCATGCGCCCGGGCCAGCTGAGCATCGTCCCAGATGACATCGGGATCGGGCTCGATGTAGGAGAGCAGCAGCCCGGTCAGTGCAAACGTCGGCATCGTCCAGTCGCGCTTGTCGGCGCCATAAGCGGCTATTTGGAAAGTGTCGGCGAGCAATTGTGGCCTGGCGCCAAGCTCTGCCACGAAGCCGGTCATGAGCGCCCCCGACGCCTCGGACATCAACCGGAATCCCTGATCGCCGTCGAGTGGCGGAACCAGGCGATAGCCGAGCAGGCGGGGCAGCCGTGCATAGACGATGCACCGTTGCTCGATGAATACCTGCTGCATCTCGGCGAGCGCCTGTGTAACTTCGTCGCGCAGTGGACCATCCGGCAATCCGTGATTGGTCGCGTTGAGCGCCAGGTAGGTTGCCCATTGTGCCGACGCGGCCACCCGCTCAAAATCCGCCTGAATGCTGATGCGCAGGCCCTCCACAATGACATTCCTGCGGGCGTGCTCGTCGGACGCGAAGCCGGGGCTGGCATCGAGCAATGCCACCAGCTGGGCGACCTCGGCCCGGGAGTCGACCTCCAGATCGGTGGATCTGACCGCATCGACCAGCACGTCGGCCAGGAATTGCTGCTTGTTGGGCCAGATGCGATAGGCGGTGGCGCGCGATACGCCCGAGGCTCGGATGATCTTCTCGAGCGAGAGATGCTCCAGACTCACTGTCATCCCGTGCTCGACGACCTGGTGTCGTGCCGTGCTCAAGATGCGTTCGCGAGGAGTCGATTCGATCGGTCTGCTTTGCCTCGGATCCGTCATGAGATACAGTGTCTCACAAGAGACATGGAGTCTCAAGAAGGCTGGGTTGGTCGGTCCTGGGCCGGGGCAATCTTTCAGAGGCGTCTCGATGGCGGTGATGTGCTGAACTGGCCGGTTCTGAGCTGACTGTTCGGCGCATCGCCCGAGGCGGCCTGAGCGTCCATCTCGCCACCAGGGGCAATGGGCACGAAGATGCCCGCGACCAGCGGCCGCGCCACTTACGTCCGGTAGCCGGGCAAGGAAAGAACGAGCGAGGAGTGAATCAATGAAAATCGGAATCGTCGTTGAGTCGTATTGGAAGAACACTGCCCAAGTGGCGGCGGCGATCGCGGCGGGCGCACGCGAGGCGGGCGCCGACGTCGAGATGTGGGACGCGGCAGCCGCCCCATCGAGAATCGTCGGCAAGGACATACTGCTGGTAGGAGCGCCGACCCACAGCATGAGGCTGCCCAGCAAATCGAGCCGGCGTACCGCGGCCAAGAGGGGAGTGGCGGTGCCCGAATCCGGCGTGCGCGAATGGATTGATTCGGCCGAGATCTCGTCGCTTCCGATGATCTTTACGTTCGATACACGCGTCTCGTTGCATTCGGGTTCGGCAGCAAAAGATGCGGCCAAGAGGCTGAAGCGAGCCGGAGCGCATGTCGAGCAAGGAGAGGGGTTCTTCATCGAAGGAGAGCCGCCGGTGTTGAAGGACGGCGAGGCCGAGCGGGCGCGGCAGTGGGGAATGCAGATCGCCGGCTAACTGAGCTATGTCGGTTTGGGATAGGTTACAAGGCACCAAGAAGAGACCGAGTCTTGTGAGCAAGGGAGCATCAATGGCCGCCTCGGCGCTGGATCTGTTCAAACTTGATGGCCGCCGGGCGATTGTGACCGGTGGGGGGCGCGGCATCGGCCAAGCTATGGCCCAAGCGTTGGGCGAGGCGGGTGCCCAGGTGGCATTGGTAGCCCGCACGGCGTCCCAGTTGCGGGAGTCGACCGAGCAGGTGCCGAATTCGGTAGCGGTCGCTGCCGATGTGATGACCGTGGACGCGGCAGCCCTGCTTGACGACTGCGAGGATGCCCTCGGTGGCCCCGCAGACATCATCGTCCATGCGGCAGGGTTTCAGCACCGCGAGCCGGCCGTGGATTTCCCACGCGAGGAATGGGACCGGATCTTGCAGGTGCACCTGACGGCCCCCTTCTTGATCAGTCAGGAGTTGGGCCGCCGTCAGATTGATGCCGGGCGCCCGGGCAGCCACATTTTCATCGGCTCGCTCAACAACTTTCAGTCGGTGGTGCCCGATATCGTCGCCTACGCGGCCGCCAAGTCCGGCATCGGGGGAGTCGTGCGGGCATTCAGTAAAGAGTGGTCGGGCAAGGGCATCCGCTGCAACGGGATTGCTCCCGGCTGGGTGCATACCGCGCTCACCGAGACCTTGTTCTCCGACTGGCAGCGGGCCAAGTCGATCAACGACCGCATCCCCATGGGCCGCCTTGCGGAGCCAAGTGAACTTGGCTCAGTAGCGCTCTTCCTGGCCAGCGACGCGTCCAGCTACATCACCGGCCAGATGCTGGTGGTCGACGGCGGCTGGACCAGCGCTTGACCATTGGCTCGCGCGGTCGGTGCCAGTGCCGGCAACGCGGCAATCGCGGATGACAGACGATGACGAATCTGACTACAGTGAACAAGCCAGGACCGTCTCAGGTATTCGTTGTTCCGTGCTTATGGGCCCAGCCCTATGTCGGCCTCCGCTAGTGAGTATGTGGCCTGCCTCTGAGGTCCGGCGACGAGAGTTTCGATCAATGTGGAAGGAACATCCCCTATGGACCTCAGGACATCGCGGCGGGCGCTGTTGGGCGGAACTCTGGCGATAGGTGCAGCGGCTTGCTCGAATATCTTTGCGGCTCCGGCGCACGCCGATATCGCGAGCAGCAAAGATGCCTGGGAGCGCGCACGTTATATTCAGGCGAAGGCACGTGCGCCAAAGTTCCGTAGCCAGGAGTTCAGCATTGTCGACTATGGAGCGCTCGAAGGCGGCGAACAGATCTGCACCGAGGCCATCGCCGCCGCCATCGACGCCTGTTCTGAGGCCGGTGGAGGAAAGGTCGTGGTGCCGGCCGGCACGTTCCTGACCGGTCCGATTCATCTGAAAAGCTACGTGAATCTGCATGTCTCCGAGGGGGCAACGCTGCTGTTCAGCACCACTCCGACCGACTATCTGCCCGCTGTGCTGACCCGGTTCGAAGGCATGGAGCTGTACAACTACTCGCCGCTGATCTACGCCTACGGCTGCACCAATATCGCGGTGACCGGCAGCGGCGTCCTCGATGGTCAAGCAGACAACGAGCACTGGTGGCCCTGGAAGGGCAAGAAGGACTATGGCTGGGTCGAGGGTGCCCCCGAGCAAGGGCCGGCACGTGACAGGCTTATCCAGCAGGTCGCCGACGAGGTTCCGGTCGAGCAACGGCTCTACGGTGCCGATCAGGGTGCGGGGAACGACTATCTGCGTTCGTCGTTCATCCAGCCCTACAACTGCACGAATGTCTGGATCCAAGGTGTCACGATTCACCGCTCACCGATGTGGGAGGTGCATCCGGTGCTCTGCACCAACGTGCTGGTCGACGGATTGACCATCGACACCCATGGCCCGAACAACGACGGGTGTGATCCCGAATGCTGCTCCTTCGTGGTGATCCAGAACACCACGTTTGCCACCGGCGACGACTGTATTGCCATCAAGGCCGGGCGCAACAACGACGGACGCCGTCCCGATTCGTTGCCGTGTACTGATCTGCTGGTGCAGCGTTGCCAGATGGCCGACGGTCACGGCGGAGTCACTATCGGAAGTGAGATGTCGGGCGGTGTGCGCAATGTCTTTGTCCGCGATTGCGAGATGTCGAGCCCGAACCTGGACATCGCCCTGCGATTCAAGACCAACGCTGTGCGCGGCGGCTTCATCAACGACATCTGGGCAAAGAACCTGACGATCGGGACCGTTGCCAAAGCGGTCATCGACGTGGACTTCAAGTACGAGGAAGGTCACAACGGTGAGTTCCCGCCCGATGTCAGCGGCATCAACGTCGAGAACATGACCGTCACCAACGCCAAGCAGTCACTGAACATCGAAGGCTACGACGACGATCACATCCGCGGGCTCGGCCTGACCAACGTCGACTTCGGGACGACCCAGAAGGCGCCTCATGTGCTCTATGTCGACGACATCGTGCTGAATAACGTCACCGAGAACGGCGCCCCCTTGACCGTCGACATGTTCGCCTGAATCGCTACATCCGCAATCGGTCAGATGCGCCGTCACGATCGCCAGCGGCGCGGTGAAAGCGGGCGAAGGGGAACTGGCGGACGTTCTGTGGAGGACCAATCGCCATCTCATGTTTTGTCTTCCATCGGCAGTGAGCGGGGTAAATGACTGCCGCAGTACGCCTGATTTGGATCTGGTCTTCTGCAACCGCGGCAACGTGTTGAGGAGCGGGGCCATCAGGCGTACAAGTGAGTACAAGATGAAGAACGCGCGACTAACCACACCTCGCTGCCCCTTGCGTCCGGACGATCCGTGCAGCCTGTGCCAGCCGGGGGCCAACGGTCCCCAGGACTGTGGTCTCGTCTACCTCGTGATGGACGATCCGGAGTTGCGCGCCGTCTATGCCGCCAAGCTCAAGGAACGCCGGTCCGTCCACGACGCCGCGGACGAACACTGCTCAACAAGCATGTAGTGAGCGCACTCTCGGCCCCGAACCTTGGTGCCAGCGCCGGCGAGCTTACTTCGTGTGCGTGTGCAGACGGCGTGATCAGGCAAATGTTGGCGTCTCTTCATGCAAAAGAAATCCGCGACCGAAACGGTGAGATTTCGATCGCGGATTCATGGCGTAGATCGGGACGATGCTGCCCGTCAAGAGTGGTCGGGTCAGTATTGCTTGGGCTTGTAGTCGTTGCGGACCACCTCGATGCGCACCTTGGCCAGACCGGCCCCGATACCTGCCAGCACGGTTAATACCGGCGCCATGATCAGTCCGATAGCGCCACCGGCGACACCGGCTGCCAGCGGAACGGTCATCAGCGGGCGGCCGTCCGGATGCCTGACGACGATGCTGCGAACGGTCGTGTCTTTCCAGAGCTTCTTGATCGCGTTCGTGAGTTGATTGCCCGGAACCTCGAAGTTTTCGCCCGAGTCGGAATTGAACCTGTCTGAAGTCATGCATCGACGCTAGCCGCAGCGCGGGCGGAATTGAATAGGAGCTCGATGATTTGGGGGAGCGGTCGGGGCAAACTCGTCCGCGTCGCTGACGACCGTCACCCCGTCAGATGACTATGAGGAACTGCCGGCAGGCACCATCAAATGAGGGCCACCAACCGGGTGTTGGTCGTGCGATTTTCCGGCAACTCGGCGTGAGCGTCTCTGTGAACTCAGCGCGACCCCGACGAACTTAGCGTGCCCTTGCTTGGCGGATCGTTCGCCAAGATGTGCCCGGTCGGAACGGGTGGGAGAATTGCAGAGACATACCGCGACCGTGGTATCTTGATGTCAAGATAAATTGCAGGATGGGGATGCAGCATGAGTGTTGACAGCTTTGGTGCCAAAGACTCGTTCAAGGTTGGTGACAAGACTTACGCGTATTACCGGCTGGATAAGGTGCCGGGTCAGGAGCGTCTGCCTTACAGCTTGAAGGTGTTGCTGGAGAATCTGTTGCGCACCGAGGACGGTGCGAATATCACTCATGACGATATTGCGTTTTTGGGTGAATGGGTGGCTGATGCTCAGCCGGACCACGAGATTCAGTTCACTCCGGCTCGGGTGATTATGCAGGACTTCACGGGTGTGCCATGCATCGTCGATCTGGCGACGATGCGTGAGGCGATGGCCGATCTGGGCGGCGACCCAGCGAAGATCAATCCGCTGTCGCCGGCCGAGATGGTGATCGATCACTCGGTGATCGCCGATGTTTTCGGCTCACCGCAGGCGCTGCGGCTCAACACCGATCTTGAGTATGAGCGTAACCGTGAGCGCTATCAGTTCTTGCGTTGGGGGCAGACGGCTTTCGACGATTTCAAGGTGGTGCCGCCGGGTACCGGCATCGTCCACCAGGTGAACATCGAGCATTTGGCCAGGGTGGTGTTCCCGCGGGAGATCGACGGCGAACTGGTCGCTTATCCGGATACCTGCGTGGGCACCGATTCGCATACCACGATGGTGAACGGTCTGGGTGTTGTCGGCTGGGGTGTGGGCGGTATCGAGGCGGAAGCCGCCATGCTGGGCCAGCCGGTGTCGATGCTGATTCCGCGGGTGGTCGGATTCAAACTGACCGGCAGCCTGCCAGAGGGTGCAACCGCAACCGACCTGGTGTTGACGATCACGGACCGGCTGCGCAAGCACGGCGTCGTGGGTAAATTCGTCGAGTTCTACGGGCCGGGCGTGGCGGAGGTGCCGCTGGCGAACCGGGCGACGATCGGCAACATGAGCCCCGAGTACGGTTCGACGATCGCCATCTTCCCGATCGACGACGTCACGCTCGACTACCTGCGGCTGACCGGGCGCAGCGAGGAGCAGATCGGGCTGGTCGAGGCCTACACGAAGGCTCAGGGTATGTGGTTCGATCCGGACGCCTCACCGGAGTATTCGGAGTACCTCGAGTTGGATCTGTCCACGGTGGTGCCCTCGATCGCCGGGCCGAAGCGTCCGCAAGACCGGATCGGGTTGGCTGATGCCCGGCAGGCGTTCGAAAAAGCGCTGCCCGGCTATGCGAGCGACGCGCCTGCTCCGGTGGACGCGGTCATCGCCGATCAGCCGGTTACCTTGTCGGACGGCCTGGTGGGGATCGCAGCGATCACCTCGTGCACCAACACTTCGAACCCGTCGGTGATGATCGGCGCCGGTCTGGTGGCCAAGAAGGCAGCCGAGAAGGGGCTGCAGTCCAAGCCGTGGGTGAAGACCACGCTGGCCCCGGGTTCGCAGGTGGTCACCAGCTATCTGGAACGCGCCGGGCTGACGCCGTATCTCGACCAGCTGGGTTTTGAGGTGGTCGGCTATGGCTGTACAACCTGTATCGGTAACTCGGGTCCGTTGATTCCTGAGGTGAGTAAGGCCGCCAATAAGGACGACGTGGTGGTGGTGTCGGTGCTGTCGGGTAACCGTAACTTCGAGGGACGCATCAACCCCGACGTGAAGATGAACTATCTGGCCAGCCCGCCGCTGGTGGTGGCCTACGCGCTCGCCGGTTCGATGGACCTCGATCTGACCCGCGACCCGCTTGGGCAGGACAACGATGGCAACGACGTCTATCTTCGCGATATCTGGCCCAGCCCCGCGGAGATCGAAGAGGTCGTCGGCTCGGCCATCGATCCGGACATGTACGTGAAATCCTACGCAGACGTGTTCGCCGGAGATGACCGGTGGACGAGTCTGCCGACTCCCGAGGGCGATGTGTTCGAATGGGACGCCGATTCCACCTATGTGCGTAAACCACCGTATTTCGAGCAGATGCCAGCTGACCCTGATCGGGTCACCGACATCGCCGGTGCCCGTGTCTTGCTGAAGCTGGGAGATTCGGTCACCACTGACCACATCAGCCCGGCCGGCGCCATCAAGGCCGACACACCGGCGGGCAAGTACCTGACCGAGCACGGCGTCCAGCGTAAGGACTTCAACTCCTACGGCTCCCGCCGCGGCAATCACGAAGTGATGATTCGCGGCACGTTCGCGAACATCCGGCTGCGCAACCAGTTGGCGCCCGGCACCGAGGGTGGATTCACCCGAGACTTCAGCCAACCGGACGCCCCGGTCACCACGGTGTACGAGGCGTCCATGAACTATCAGGCTCAGGGCACACCGCTGGTGGTGCTGGCGGGCAAGGAATACGGCTCCGGCAGTTCACGCGACTGGGCAGCGAAGGGCACCATGCTGCTCGGCGTGCGCGCGGTCATCACCGAAAGCTACGAACGCATCCACCGTTCCAACCTGATCGGCATGGGCGTGCTACCACTCCAATTCCCGGAAGGCCAAAACGCTGACACGCTCGGATTGACCGGTGAGGAAACGTTCGACATCGCAGGCGTCACCGAACTCAATGAGGGTGCCACTCCCGCAACGGTGAAGGTCACTGCCACTGCGCCCAACGGCAAGGTGACCACCTTCGACGCTATCGTCCGGATCGACACCCCAGGCGAACGCAACTACTACCTCAACGGCGGCATCATGCAATACGTGCTACGCAGCCTGAAGGGCTGATCAATCGGCAGTATCCGAGTCTGCGGCCGGCGGCATCTGTGAGATGGTGTCGGCCGCAGATTTGTGTTCATCCTCCGCCGCGTCCTCCGGCACCTCGCGATACGGGTTGCCTATCGTTGTCGACGTCTCGGTCGCCATGCCCGTCTGGTCACGTAGCACCATGAATCCCGAATCCAAGTCGAGGTCACCAGGGCCGGAACCGGCCCGTTTCGACTCGACAAACAGCGACTTCTCGGCGCGCTTGACGTCCTCCCAGTGCTTCGCACCGGGCATGAACATGTTGACGAATTCAGTCATCGCGCGCTCCCGACAGTTCGGCTCGTAACAAGTCTCCCACTGCCCGCAACTGCTCGGCCGATGGCCTGCTGCGCGGCCAGAAGAATCCCCGCAGGCCGTCGCCCTTGCTGCGGGGCACCACATGCAGATGAAAATGCGGCACCGACTGGCTCACGACATTGTTGTTCGCAATGAAGGTGCCCTGGGCATTCAGCACCTTCTTCTGCGCCAAGGCGATCGTCCGGGCGGCGGCGAGCAGCTCGGTGAAGTGATCGTCCGGAAGCTCGTACAGGGTCTCGAAGTGCTCGGTCGGGCATACCAGTGTGTGGCCCGGGAATAGCGGATGAGTGTCGAGAAAGGCGATCAGACGATCGGTCCTCAGGATTATCTCTGCCGGTTCGGTGCCCGCGATTATCTTGTCGAAAACATCCACCGCACCATTGTGCGCCAGGCTCGTTGCGGTTCGCGACACGCGTGGTTGCCGGAAAACGTGCTCGGGTTGGCAGAAGCCTCGCAGCCCCGTTCGAGACACGCGTGGTTGCCGACCAACGTGCTCAGGTTGGCCGAGGCCTCGCTGGTGCCGTTCGCGACACGCGTGGTTGCTTGAATCGCAAACTCGAACATTTTTGTCATAGGGCTCATGCATACTTGAATCAATCGAACAGCAGTTCGATGATTGGGTTCAGTTCGGGATCCACAAGAGCCGGCGAGGTCGGCGGGATTGGGAGTCCTGAACTACGAACAGGAGGACGAGATGACCGCTGCTATCTTTTGCCCCGCAACACATGAGCTGCCCATCCAGGTCTTTGTGCCATCAGGCTGGCCCGAGATGGTCGGTGCGCCCGGTACGCCTGGGTGGGAGGAGGACGCGACACGATGGCTGCTCGAATCATGCCCGAGCGAATACCGGGAGTACCCGACATTGACAAGACATCCGACGCTCTTGGCGCGGTTTGCCGCCGATAATGTCGAAAGCGACCTTTGTGAGTTGCGGAAGGGTCTCGAAAGCGACCAACCGAGCCTGCTGGACGACGAGGCCGAAGAGCTGCGTCTGCTGACGGTTCGCAAGGCGATTGCGTTGGTGGAAGAAGCGTTGCGGGGCAAGGTATTCATCCGCGCGGTCAGGAATTGATCGAGCCTTGCCGCCCGGCCCGCCCTCGCGCAGGTATCTTCATTCGTGCAGGCGAGACTTGATCAAAGAACGACCGAGATCGCACGGACGAAAACCGATTATGGCCGCCCGGCGTAGTGAACCGATCAGGGTAAAACGGTAACCTCGGACATATGGCCTTGTTGGATTCGATCAGTCAACCGAGTGATCTCCGCCACCTGAAGCGTCCGCAGTTGGACGAGCTTGCTGCGGAGATCAGACAGTTTTTGATCTCCAATGTCAGTCGTACCGGCGGTCACCTCGGTCCCAATCTCGGAGTGGTCGAACTGACGATTGCGCTGCATACGGTGTTCGATTCGCCGCATGATCCGATCGTTTTCGATACCGGCCATCAGAGCTACGTGCATAAGATTCTCACCGGCCGCAGCGCAGATTTCACCTCGTTACGGCAAAAGGGCGGGTTGTCGGGTTACCCGAGCCGCGCTGAATCCGAGCACGACTGGGTGGAGAACTCGCACGCGTCCACTGCGTTGAGCTGGGCCGAAGGGCTCGCCCATGGCTTCAAACTCCGCGGTCAACGTGATCGAACGGTGGTTGCGGTGGTCGGTGACGGTGCGCTGACCGGCGGCATGGCCTGGGAGGCACTCAATAACATCGCGATCTCCGACGATCTGCCGTTGGTGATCGTCGTGAACGATAACGGACGCTCGTACTCTCCGACCGTCGGTGGGCTGTCCCGACAGCTCTCGGCAATTCGCACCGACCCGCGCTATGAACAGACCCTGGAGACCATCAAGACTCAGATGAGACGGGCGCCGTTCGGGCGGACGGCTTACGACGTGCTGCACGGCATGAAATCCGGCCTCAAGGACATGCTCGCGCCCCAGGAGATGTTCAGCGATCTCGGGTTGAAATATCTTGGACCGATCGACGGTCACGATTTCGATTCACTGTTGCAGGCACTCGAATTGGCCAAAGGGTTCGGTGGGCCCGTGATCGTGCACGCCATCACCAAGAAGGGTCACGGTTTCAGGGCAGCGGAGCTCAACGAGGCCGACCACTTTCACTCGGTCGGCCATATCGACGAGGTCACCGGCGAGCCCATCAGCACGGCCGTGCAGACAACCTGGACGGATGCTTTTGCCCAGCAGATGATGGAGCTCGGCGATTCGCATCCGAACGTGGTGGCATTGACAGCGGCCATGCTTCACCCCGTCGGCCTGACGCGGTTCGCGGCGGCGTTTCCTGAACGGACATTCGACGTGGGGATAGCCGAACAACACGCGATGACCATGTCGGCCGGCCTGGCCCGTGCAGGCCTGCATCCGGTTTTCGCCGTCTATTCGACCTTCCTCAATCGCGCGTTCGATCAACTGCTGATGGATGTGGGGCTGCACCAACTGGGGGTGACGATCGTTCTCGACCGGGCGGGAGTCACCGGGCCCGACGGCCCGAGCCATAACGGTGTGTGGGACGTATCGATCGCCGGAATCGTGCCCGGTCTGATGCTCGCGAGCCCTCGCGATGAGCCTCGGCTGGCTGAGGCTTTGAGGATGGCGGTCGAGGTCGACGATGCCCCGACGGTGATCCGTTACAGCAAGGAGAAGCTTCCTGATCCGATTCCCGCGGTCAGCAGACGAGACGGCATCGATCTGTTGTCCGTCGATGAGGGAGCCGAGGTATTGGTGGTGGCGTGGGGGGCGATGTGCTCGCGCGCGCTGAAGGTCGCAGAATTGCTGCGCGCGCAAGGCATCACCGTCACCGTTGTCGATCCGGTGTGGGGTTTGCCGGTCAGCGACGCGCTGGTCGAGATGACGAGAGATCACCGGCTCGTCGTGACGCTGGAGGACAATCTGGTCGTCGGTGGGCTAGGGTCACATCTCGAACTTGCCGTGGATGCCGCTGGGATAGAGGTACCGATGAGGCAATTCGGCGTGCCGCAACGGTATCTGGAGCCGGCCAGCCGTGGCGAGGTGCTGGAGGCAATCGGGCTCACCCCGCAATCTGTCGCGCGGGAGATCACCGAAACGATCAGTTCATTCACTCCCGCGGATTCATCCGTCCGGACGCCCGAGTTCGATCTTCGTTAGCACGAGGTTTCCACTCGTGGGCGGATGGCATCAAGCGAGCTTGCCGACGATCACCGGCGCAACCAGCTCTTGCTGCCAGGGGCGGGCGTCGCGACCGGCCAGTTGCGCCGAGACCGACTCCGTGCTCAACCCTGCGTCCAAGCCCCACAGCACATGTTTGAGGGCATCGGGGGAGATGAGATTCTCGACCGGCAGATTGAGGTCGGCGGCCAGCGCGACGACAGCCGGACGCACGCGCTCCCAGCGATGCCAGGCGTCCGGATTCAACCGTTCCCAATTGCGCGGTGCGGGAATGCCATTGCCGGCATTGCTGCCGCGCACCGGCGGAAGTTCATTCTTCGGTAGTTGAGCGACTCGATCGAGCGCCGCCAACCAGTTCGCCTGATGGGCTCGGGCCTGTCGGCGTTTGAACCCGTCGACCAAGCGCAGCTCGCGCACGCCGGGCACCGCCGGATGATCGCGAGTCACGAACGATGCCAGTTCGCTGATCGCCTTGTCCTGCACGATCTTGGACGGGGCCTTGTCGGCTTCGCGAGCCAGCTTGTCACGTACCGTCCACAACTCGCGGACGATCGCCTGCCCGCGCGGGGTATGCACGTGGTGCGAACCCGACGTTCTGCGCCACGGATCCGGCTGCGAGGCAATCGGACGAACCGCCCACCGGCACAGCCACTCGAATTCTTGCCTCGCCCATTCCTGTTTGCCGGCCTCGGTCAACTCCGCCAGCAGCTGCACCCGCAGCTCATGCAGAAGCTCGACATCGAGCGCCGCGTAGGTGAGCCACTCGCCCGGGATGGGTCGTTTCGACCAATCGGCGGCCGCGTGCTCCTTCAGCAACCGGACGCCGCAGTAGCGTCCGACCAAGGCAGCAAGGCCTACCTTCGGCAGCCCGAGCAGTCGTCCGGCCAGTTCGGTGTCGAAAAGGCGAGTCGGACGCAGCCCCAATTGCACCAGGTTGGGCAGATCTTGGGTGGCGGCGTGAATGATCCATTCCTCGTCGCCGATCAGTTTCTGGAGCGCCGCCAGGTGCGCCACCTCGGCTTCGGCAGATTCGAAGGCCTCCGGGTCGATCAGAATGATGCCCGAACCTGGACGCTTGAGCTGCAGCAGGTACGCCTTCCCGGAGTACCGGAAGCTTTGTGCGCGCTCGACATCGATGGCGACAGCCCCCGTCCCTGCCTGCAACGCGGCGATGGCGGCAGACCTTGCCCGGGGAGTGTCGGTAACCGTGGGCACGCCTCCGACAGGGGCGGCCAACACCGGCAGATCGTCCAGCTCGGGCGCCGGAGCGCTGCTCATTGTCGCTCCAGTCGGTTGGTCAGCTGGACGACGCCGTCGGCGAGCGGGGGGATACCGGCGGTCATGCATAGCAGGGCCTGCCATGCGGTCAGGTGGGGGACGATATCGGGCATTTCTTTCAGTTCCGGGGTCCATGATGCGCGGATCTCGATCTCGGCGCGATCGGCCTCGTTGGCGAGTTCTCCGAAACTACGGCTGGAGACTGCGGTGACGGTTCCCGAGGCATCGTGATAGCTCGCGTTTTGCCCTTCCAGCGCCTCGGTGAGCCAGGTCCACCCGACCTCGGCAAGGAGCGGATCGGTGACCATCTCCAAACCGACATCGGCTCGGGCAAAACTGACGCAGCGATAGTCGCCGTTCCAGGCCTGGTTGCCCTTCGGATCGTGCAGGATGATCAGGCGTCCGTTTCCTGCCTCATCGTCGGTTCCTACGGTCACCCCGGCTTCGAGCGCATACGCATATGGTGCGATTCGCTGGGGTGCGGGAATCTGCTCGGCCTGAATCTCGGGCCGCCAATTGAAGGCCTCGATGGCGCTGGTGACCCGTTCAAACGATGAGCCACCGCTCACCAGGGTACGGATCTCGCTAAGCACGTCTTCGACAATAAGCGTGACCTGCGTGATCGTCCGGCAGACGCGCCGACAAGCTCAGTCGTTGGGTTCCGAGTTGCCGTCCGGTGACGCGGCAGAGGCGTCGTCCGCAGCGGGCTCGAAGGTCAGGCTGATGGAGTTGATGCAGTAACGCAGGTCGGTGGGCGTGTCGTACCCCTCGCCCTCGAAGACGTGGCCCAGATGTGAGTCGCAGTTCGCGCACCGCACCTCGATGCGGGGCCGGCCCGGCAGCGAACGGTCTTCGAGATAACGGACGCGGTCCTCGGCCAGCGGAGCAAAAAAGCTCGGCCAACCGCAATGCGAGGGGAATTTGGTGTGGGAGCGGAAGAGTTCCGTCCCGCAGGCGCGGCAGCGGTAGATGCCCTCGGTCTCCAGATCGGTGTATTCGCCGACGAACGGGGCTTCGGTTCCGGCTTCGCGGAGCACATGAAATTCGTCCGGGTCGAGCCTGAGCCGCCACTGGTCGTCGGTGAGTTTGAATGTGCCCGATCCGGGCAGCGAGTTCGTCATGGTTGGCTCCTTTCGGCGCATCCCAGAGTAGCTATTCGGCTCAACCCGCAGGCGGTTCGATTACGCTTGTGCAATGGCGACACCGGCGGTGCAACTAGATGTCGAGGGGATCGAGGTACGGCTATCGAGCCCCGACAAGGTCTATTTTCCCGAACTGGGCATCAGCAAGCTCGATCTGGCGAACTATGCGATGGGCGTTGGCGAGGGATTCCTGGCTGGACTGAAGATGCGCCCGACCACACTGGAAAGATGGCCGGGTGGGGTTCGCCAGGGCATGAAACTCACCACCCGCGCGGGCGGCAAGGGCGATGCTTTTTATCAGAAACGTGCACCGGAGAAGCGTCCGGAGTGGGTCGATGTCGCCGAGGTGAAATTTCCTTCCGGACGCCCGGCGACGGCGATCACCCCGTCAAATCTTGCGACGATCATCTGGGCGATGAATCTGGGTACTCTGCGATTCCACCCGTGGCCGGTCAGCGCTCCCGAAGTCGATCTCGTCGATCAACTGCGCATTGACCTGGATCCGCAGCCCGGCACCGATTTCCGCGATGCCGTTGCTGCCGCGCTCGAACTGCGCACGGTCATGATGGAGTTCGGGCTGGAGCCTTATCCGAAAACCAGCGGTGGACGCGGCGTGCATGTCTTCTGCATGATCGAGCCGGTGCCGTTCGTGGACGCCCGGCATGCCGTGATCGCGATCGGACGCGAGCTGGCCCGGCGGATGCCTGCCAAGGTCAGTGTGGATTGGTGGAAGGAAGAACGCGGTGAGCGTATCTTCGTCGATTTCAATCAGATGGCTCGCGACCGGCTGATGGCGAGCCCCTACTCGGTGCGTCCGGTGCCGCAGGCCAGAGTTTCAGCGCCGTTGACCTGGGACGAATTGCCGGATGCTCATCCCGACGACTTCACGGTGCTCACCATGGCCGACCGGTACCGCGAGAGGGGCGATGTGTGGGCGCCGCTGTACGCCTCGACGCCGCAGAGCCTGGACGCGGTACTTGAGCGCTACGGCCACGACATCGAGAGCGGACTGACCGATATGCCGTATCCGCCCGAGTATCCAAAGATGCCGGGCGAGCCGCCGCGTGTGCAACCGAGCAAGCAGCGACGGCCTCACAGCGATTATTCATCGCCTACCGATCAGCGTGAATAAGGGGCTGACAGCTAATTACTGCAGCAGTAATTAGCTGGAGGGACCTGAGTCGCATTTCGGGTTAAGGCACACCACGCGAGGCGGCATCCGCGTCATTGGTAGTCGTATTTCGGTTGAAACGGCCGAATTGCGGCTGCTGGCCAAAGTGAACCCCCGTGAATATGCACGCTGGCTCGCAGCCTGTGGACGCCGTTCTCACATCACCTGACGGACGCTGTCCTGACCGGTCGATTCATCGGCCTCGGCGGAATCGGTGGCGAACTCGTCGTCCAACAGTTCCATCGCAGCGAACGAGTAGCGGGCCATCGCCAATTCACCGAGGCGGGAATCAGCACCCAGGGGAGCGCTGATGACCAACGCCCCGGAATCCAGCCCCAGCTCCGCCTGCTGCCGGTACGCTTCGGTGGGCGAGATGAACATCGAACCCACCGCTATATTGCGGCGTCCAACCTGACGAAGACTGGCGATCGCGGACGCAACATCCGGGCCGGAGCCGTCGGCGTGCGCCACGAGCACCGGAAGCCTGTGGTGGGCGGCCCACTGTCGTGCGCGACGGGCAATCAGGCCGGCGCCGCGGGTGTCACCCCACGATGGTGTGAGCAGAACCAGCCCGTCGAGTTCGGTGGCGTGCACTGTCGACAGGGCATTGCGCAACCTGACATCGAGCACGTTCAAGAGCTCAACGGCCGGCCCGATAGGACGAGCCATGATCGATTTCACTTCGGGACGATGCGCTCGCACAGAATCGAGAACCGCGGCCATCTTGTCGGTTGGGCCGCACACCCGAGACAGGTCGAGCGGAACCAACACGACCTCATCGACGCCTCGATTTGCCAACGTACCGATCACCTGAGGGCCAGTTGGGGGGCAACTATCGGCAAAGGCAAGATGAACAGAAATGGTCGGCCGCTTCGACTGCAGTTCGTGTCGCAGAGTGTGATACACCTGCTCGACCTGCGAGTCGGTCGTGCCTTGCGCAAGAAGAATCAACGCCGGAGCGCTCATCAGCTGCCTGCCCTTCCCTCATATACTGCTGAAGGCCCGGCGCCGTTGCCGCGTCACGTGCCTCTAAGATGCGACGGCTGATGTACGCATGGCAAATCGAGTCTCAGATCCTGAGACACGAATGCAATAAAACTGCCGGAGTTGCCAGGGAGGCTGTCGCTTAGGCGAGTTCTCGTGACGAAAGATTCTTCGGTGTTGTGCCCCTAGGGGCATGCGTCCGCAGATCTAGGCGCCCTTTCTTGGACGCGCTTGATTGCTGCTGAGAGTTTCTGGTAGCAGCCAGGGGGCCTCTTGCCGCCGCACGATGGTGAGCACCCAGATGATTCGTTCAAACCCAATGGCCCCGGCGCATGACGCACTCGACGGTCAGTTCGTCATCGAGTACCAGAAGGTCGGCAAGACTTCCCGGCTTGAGGTGACCGACATCGGGCAAGTTCAGATATTCGGCGGGCGCGGTTGTTGCTGCATGGATGGCATCGTGGACGCTCAGACCGGCCTCGACGGCGTTCTTGACCGCTGACTCGAGACGTAGCGTGGAACCCGCGATTGTGTCGGTGCCGGCCAGTCTTGCGATCCCCTGATCGACGTTCACTTCGAGCTCGCCGAGTAGGTAGCGCCCGTCGGGCTGGCCGGTGGCCGCCATTGCGTCGGTCACCAAGACGCCACGGTCACCGACCTGCTGTAGCACCGAGGCCGCCAAGTCGGGGTGCAGATGGACGCCGTCGAAGATGATCTCAATGCGCGCGTCCTGGTCGCGGAGCAGAGCCAGAACAGGACCGGGCTGACGGTGACGCAGCGGTGCCATCGCGTTGAAGAGATGAGTCGCGCCGGTTGCTCCTGCCGAGAGAGCATCACGGGCTTGATCGTAGGAGCAGTCGGTATGTCCGAGGGCAACAACTATGCCACGTTCGGTGAGGAACCTGATGGCCTCGATGCCGCCGTCAAGTTCGGGCGCGATGGTGACCATTTTGATGGCGCCCTGGCCGGCGGAGACGAGTTCGTCCAGCAGCGGGATGGCCGGGGCGCATAGTAAGGCCGGATCGTGAGCACCCTTGTAGATGGGACTCAACCAGGGCCCCTCAAGATGGATGCCCGCGATGTCGCCCGACCGGACGTGCGTGGCCAGCGTCTCGATCTGAGCGCGCAGCACCTGCGGTGAGGCGGTGACCAGACTGGCGATCATCGTGGTGGTGCCGGTAGCCAGATGGGTCGCCAGAACGCGGTCGATGTCGTCGTCCAGGGTGGTGCTGAATGAGCTACCCCCGCCACCATGGGAATGCACATCGACATATCCCGGAACGATTCGGTCATCCATGAAGCTCAGATCGGGCGTTGCCGGGCCGGTGCCTTCACCTACCGCAGTGATGCGTTCGCCATCAAGTTGGATCCAGCCGGGAGAGTGCGCAATCTCGCCGGTGAAAACCTCACCCGCTTCGATGATCATGTCAGCTACTCAAATCGTTGCCACGAGGGTTTGAACGCGAAGGCTTCGCGGTAATAGTCGGCGTGCTTCAGCTCGATCGCCGCTGCCTCGTCAATGACGATGGTGGCGGACCGGTGGAATTGCAGCACGGATCCTGGGCAACCGGCGCTGACTGCTCCTTCGACAAGCGCTGCGATCGCGTCGGCCTTGGCTTCGCCCTGGGCGACGAGCACCACATTCTTGGCGTCCATGATCGTTCCGAGACCTTGAGTGAGACAGTGACGGGGGACTTCGTCGAGGGACGCGAAGAATCGGCTGTTGTCGACTCGCGTTTGGGAGGTGAGGGTTTTGATCCGGGTACGTGATGCCAGGGATGAGCCTGGTTCGTTGAACCCGATATGTCCGTTGGCCCCGACGCCGAGAATCTGAACATCGACGCCGCCGACCGCCCGAATCTGCTCTTCATACTGAGCGCCCGCCACCTTGAGATTCTCGGCGAATCCGTTGGGCGTGAACACGCGGTCAGGGTTCATCTGCAGTGGCTCGGTGACCGTGCGACGAATCACTTCTGCATAGCTTTCGGGGTGGCCGGGCTGGAGGCCGACGTACTCGTCCAGAGCGAATCCCCAGGCTTGGGTGAGGTCGAGCTCGCGAGAGTCGATTCGTCGAGTGAGGTCGGCGTAGGTGGCCAGTGGGGAAGAGCCGGTCGAGAACCCGATCACGGCCTCAGGGCCGCAGGCCTTGGCTATCTGGGTGACCTTGCCGGCCGCGGTTCGGCCCGCATCTGCTGCAGTCGAGCAGATGATGACTTCCATCTCGTCTCCTTATGGTGGGCGGACGCGGCTGGGTGCCGGGCCGCCACCATGAGCCTCCCGGTTAGGCACTGAAATTGCAAGTGGCTGCCCGTCGGAATGTCAAAGATCTGCGCGGGGTTCTCACCGTTGAGTTGGTCGTTGATAGATCTTGTCCAGATCTAGTGACGATAGACGAAGCGGCCTTGTTGTGGCCTAACTCAGGTGCGTAGTGTCACGCTAACGTCACGAACTGCCTCAATTGCGGGTTCACTAGGTGGGCGATACTGGGTTCGAACCAGTGCTATCTATCTATCGAATGACACTGTTTATACGCTTATCATAGCTGACTTCACTAGTGCATATGCAAAACAGTGTCGCTGCTCGACAATATGCACACGTCGGTAGACGTAGGCTAATTCTGGCTGCTATGTTGCATGTATGTTGCACGACACGCAGTCGCAGGATCACCGCCCCGGCCCGGTCAAGGGAAGCTCCCGACGATCGTTCGGTCGGATCCGTAAGCTGCCAAGCGGACGATGGCAAGTCGCTTACACCGGCCCAGATGCGCACGTCTACAAGGCCGCTTCGACCTTCGATGACGAAGACACGGCGCGGGCATGGCTCGCTGCTGAGCGCAAACTTATTGATCTGGACGAGTGGTTACCGCCGTCGCAGCGGGGCCAGCGCAGCAAACGCCGTAAAGTTCCCCTGTTCGGTGACTACGCCTCAAGTTGGATCGAGCGTCGCATCGTGAAAGGACGAGCCCTCAAGCCGCGCACACGTGCCGAGTATGACCGGTTACTGGAGTCAGTGCTTTCCCCGGACTTCGGGAAGTTGCCACTGACCGCCATTACCCGCGAGCTCGTCTCGGTCTGGTGGGAGGGACTACCGAAGACCGCGACACAGAACGCTCGTGCATATTCGCTGCTCCGGACAATCCTTGGCGGTGCCATCGAAGATGGCTACCTTGCAGCAAACCCGTGTCATGTCCGTGGGGCCGGGAATGTGACTAGAGCGCATAAAGTAACCCCGTTGACCATCAGTGAACTGGCCGCGCTGGTCGAGGCCATGCCTGAACGTCATCGGCTGCTGGTGCTGTTGGCGGCATGGTGCTCGCTCCGGTTTGGTGAACTGGCTGAGCTACGACGCAAGGATATCGACCTCACGAACATGCAAATCAAAGTTCGTCGTGGTGTGACCCGAGCAGGCGGCGAGGTTCATATCGACACGCCGAAGTCTGACGCAGGGTCTCGCGACGTAGCGATCCCGCCGCACCTCAGGCTGGCGATTGCTGACCATCTCGATAGGTTCGCAGAGCCTGGCCGTAACGGTCGCGTCTTCCCCGCCGCTCAAGGCGGCACACTCGCACCATCGTCAGTGTACGGTCGTGCTCCCACAGCCAGAAGGACGCCCGACGGGGGAAAGCAGTATGCCGGAGGCTGGGGGTTCTATCGCGCCAGAGTCTTGGCCGGCCACCCCACGATGCACTTCCATGACCTACGGCACACTGGTGCAGTGTTGGCGGCGCAGACCGGCGCGACACTCGCAGAACTGATGAATCGGCTGGGACATTCGACACCAGGTGCGGCTCTGTTATATCAGCACGCTGCTGCCGCCCGAGACGCCGAGATCGCGACTCGATTGTCGGCTCTTGCGACCGGAGGCATGGTGTGAGCGTTGTGGGTGTGCGTGCACAACATGGCAGAGTGTGGTACTGTAACGACCACTTGGTGTTTTTGTGCACCCAAAATCAGATCGGTTAGCGATGAATGACCAATTTGCCGATTGTCTTACAGCTTGGGAAGTCGCCGGAATATTCGATGTGAAAGAGGCGACCATCCGCGTATGGATACATCGGGGCAAACTCTCGGTGGCTGGGTACCAATACGCGGACCACCCCGAGTTCACGAACCTTCAACCTCGCGCTATGTACTTCAAGCACGAAGTAGTAGCGCTCGCAGCGTCTAAGGGAATCACCGTCATCGATGATGATGACGGTGGCGTGAGAGCAATGTTCCAAGCGGAGCGCTTGCTGAATATGTCGTGGAACGAGCTTATTAAACTCGCAGAGATCGGTGAGTTGCGGCTGGCCGGCGTGACTTCCTACGGGGACCCGGTGGTTGACCTGGCGTCGGTGACCGAATACGCAGAGCGAAACAACATCAAACCGGCTGAATCTGAATAAGTAGTTTTTGCCCTGAGGGGAGGTGTCATGCCTCCCTAGGTAAGACATACCCTCACGCCTGAATAACTGAATCTCTCTATCAATCTCTAAACCCGGATGGCTCTAACGCCTCCGGGTTTTTTCATGCCCAAAACCCAGTGAGGACAATCATGGGAAACCTTGATATTCAAAACCCTGTCGCTGAGCACGTATCGCCTGAACTGGCCGCTGCCCGCTGGAATGTCTCAGTTGACACCATCCGCCGTCTTATCCGTTCTGGCCGCGTTGACGCCTACAGGCTTAATGGCCGAATCATCCGGGTCAATCTGGCCCAAGTTGACGCCGCATTCGAACCCATCGAAATGACCGAGGGAGGCCGGAAGTGAGCGCGATGCAAGAAATCAGCCCGGCAATGTGTGGTGTTGCTGACGCTGCCACGTATCTAGGCGTGTCCACTGACACTATCCGCAAACTCATTGCTGATGGCACACTTCCCGCATACCGACTGGGCCGGAAGAAGATCCTTATTAGGGTCACCGATCTTGAATGCGCGCTAAAACCTATCCCCTCTGCAGTCACGGAGGTCGTCGCCTAATGAACCAGCGCAAAGAAAACCGCTCCGGCCTGGATGGAGCCGGAGCGGTCAGTAGAGCAAATCCCGTTGCCGGGAATATCATACCAAATCGCCTCAATGTTGGCCGCGGTATCAGCCGTGTCGATCTTCGACGTGTTAACGATGTTGACCGCGAGATCAAGGGCGTCGTCGACGCGCCGCGGGGCACCGCCGTGGTGCTGGTCGTCAATCCTCGCCAGCGCATCCCGCTAGCCATCGACTACCTCCGCGAGTACGGCGGGAATCTCGGCTCAGTGAATGTTGAGTGTCCGCACGATGCCACTCGGTTGCTGTGGCTCGACGCACTGACGAACGGCGCTGCGCAGTGGGTGGACGCGCTCGGAGGTGCTGCTTGATGACGTCCATGTTCGGCGGGGACAGAGATCCCGCCAAGGAGGTCAGCCCGGCCCAGCTGCCGGAGAGCATACGGTCGCTTGTTCCGCCCGACGATATCGAGACATCGCCCGAGTATCCCGAGCTGTCGTTCGATGGTGAGGTCCGGCAACGGGCGCATCGTATGCGTGTCACCCGTGCCGCCCAAGAGTTGATCGAGGCTGAGAACCGGCCACCACGGGATCCGCTCGACCTGGGCACACTGGCCGAGGTGCTGGCTAGGCCGACGCCCGAGTCGGACAGGATCGAAGGCCTGGCGCCATGGGAGGCATCGACCCTCATCACTGCCCAGCGGAAGATAGGCAAAACGACGCTCAGCGGCAATCTGGCGCGTTGTCTCATTACGGGGGCGCCGTTTCTCGATCGGTTCGCTGTGAAGCGATTAGACGGCAATCTGGCGATGCTGAACTATGAGGTGAGCGGACCTCAGCTTGCACGATGGCTGGACGATATGGGGGTCGATCACGACCGCGTGTTGCTCGTCAACCTGCGCGGCAGATCGAACCCGCTCAGCGACCCCGAAAGTCGCGCCGAGCTCACCGAATCGTTGCGAGCGCACAACACCGAGGCGCTGATCGTCGATCCGTTCGGCAGAGCGTTCACGGGAGACAACCAGAATGACGCAGGCCAAGTCACCCGTTTCCTGATGGACCTCGAAGCCTTCACTCGCTCCGAGGTGAGGGCGCTCGATCTGTTCCTCACGAACCACGCCGGTTGGGAAGGCGAACGCTCCCGAGGCTCGACCGCACTTGAAGACTGGCCGGATGCCTTATGGCGAATTGTGAAGCCGAATGATGACGATGATAATTCCCGCTATTTCTCCGCATTTGGCAGAGATGTCGAGGTGTCGGAAGACGAATTGCAATTCGACCCCGAGACCCGCCACCTGACCCTGACCGGTAACGGTTCGCGTAAGCAAGCCAAGGTCGAGCACGAGAAGATCACCGATCGGGAAATCATTCTGAATCTGCTGAATAACCGTCAGCACGAGTTTCCCGACGGCATGTCCGGCAACGACCTCAAGACGCTTTCGGGGCACAAGGACGCTGCGTTCACAGCTGCCAGAGAGTCTCTTGTGGCCGATGGGTCGATCATTCAGAAGCCACGGAAAGGACGTGGTGGTGGCGTGCTCTATGCCATACCAGAGACCAAAAAGCCAAAGGTAGCGGACGATATCTTTCCGACACCTTCCGAACCTAGCGAACCTGTCTCTATAGAGACAGGTTCTAGTTCGACAAGTTCAGTTCGCCAACATAGCGAAGCCCCGACAAGTTCGAGGAGTGGCAAATGAGTGCCGTGTTGAAGCCGTGCGTCGTGTGTGGTGTGCCGTGCGCGTCGGGTCGTTGTGATGAGCATCCGGTGAGGCACCGGTCTGATCGGCCGAGGCGAGCGTCGCGTGCTGCTGGGTATGACACGAACTGGAACAAGCTCAGCTTGCGTGCTCGTCGTTTGCAGCCGTTCTGTTCTGATTGTGGGACTACGGAGAATCTGACGTGTGACCATTTGCCTATTGCGTGGGAAAGGCATGAATTGGGGTTGCCTATTCGATTGCAGGATGTCGATGTGGTTTGTCAGAAATGCAATAACCGTCGTGGTTCGGCTCGTGGTGAAAGGAATACCAGGGGGGATAACCCGATTGGCTCTTCCGGGCGGGGCGTCCGGCAGTCGCATTTTCAATCACTCACCGAGGATGAATCGTGAAGGCGGGTCCGAAGGGCTCTGCGGTTGAGGCCCCGCTTGAGTGGTCCCCGAGGTCGAAGGGTGCTCGTCAGTTCGCTCTTTTCTGCTCGAAGTACGTCGTCACCCCGAAGGGCACGGGCGCGCGTAAGCCGATGAAGCTGCGGGATTGGCAGATCGAGTTGGCGGGCTCTTTGTTGGATGATCCGAGGCCGCGTATGGCGTTGTGGTCGTTGCCTCGTGGCCAGGGTAAGTCGACTCTGGTGGCCGCCTTGGGACTCTTCCACGTGTTCATGAGTGGTATCGAGGGCGCGCGGGTCGTGATTGTGGCTCAGGACGAGCGGTCGAGTTCTCGTCTGCTGCATATCGCGGCGAGGATGGTCGAGCTGAACGAGGATATGGGCGAGCGCTGCCAGGTCTACAAGGACCGCATTTACATGCCTGGTAGCGATTCCCAGATCTTGGCTCTGCCTGGCGAGTCGGCCCGGATCGAGGGTGAGGACGCGTCGCTGGCGATCATGGACGAGATCGGTTTCTGCCGTCGTGACGCTTACGAGTCGCTGGTGAATTCGACCGGCAAACGGGCTGAGTCGCAGATGCTGATGATTGGCACGCCTTCGCCGCCGAGCTGGCGGGAGACCTCGCCGATGCTTGATCTGGTGTTGGAGGCCAGGGCGAACCCGCAGCCCGACTTGGCTCTTGTGGAGTATGCGGGTGATATCGGCCATCCGGTGGACTGCGAGCACTGCTGGGCGCTGGCTAATCCGGGCCTGGATGACCTTGTGAGCCGTCCGCATCTCAAGTCGGTGCTTCCACCCCGGACGAGAGAGTCGGAGTTCCGTAGGGCGCGTCTGGGCGAGTGGGTCGAGCAGGATGACGCATCGCTGCTGCCTGCTGGTTTGTGGGCTGAGCTGGCCACCGGTGAGATCATCCCGGACGGCGCCGATGTGGTGCTGTCCCTGGATGGTTCGTTCAACGGGGATTCCACCGCGTTGCTGGTTACGCAGGTGTCGACCAGCCCGTTGATGAACCTGGGTGGCATCTGGGAGCCGCCCGCCGGCCAGGACGACTACCGGGTCCCGATCCTTGAGGTGGAGGACCGTATCAGGGAGCTGGCCAAGCAGTACAAAGTGATCGAGCTGACCGCCGACCCGTACCGCTGGGCGCGGACGCTGCAGGTGATCGCCGAGGAAGGAATACCGACGACCGAGTTCCCGCAAACGGCGGTGCGGATGACTCCGGCGACCAACGACTTCGTGCAGTCCTGCCTTAACCACGAAGTTAGCCATGACGGGACGCCGGATCTTGCCCGCCATATCGGGAACGCGATTCTGACCGATGACGTGCGAGGGGTCCGAATACGGAAAGAGAACAAGAGTTCGGCCCGCCATATCGACCTGGCTGTGACCGCGATTATGGGCCACTCGCGAGCCACCTGGAAAGCCACGCATAAACCGAAACGCCGACGGGCAATGAGTTTCTAAAAGGAGACAAGATGATGGATCAATTGACAAGAATGCTGACCGCGCTCGATGCCGGGGCGGCACGACGAGCGACACTTGAGAACTACTATGCCGGGACGCAGCCCTTGGCGTTCCTGACGCCCGAGGCACGGGAGGCTATCGGCACCCGGTTCAATCGCATGGCCTCGAACGTGCCGCGTATCGCGGTGCACTCGCTGGCCGAGCGGTTGCGGGTCACCGGGCTGACGATCGATGGGCAGGCCGCGCCGCAGCTGTGGAATGACTGGCTGGCCAACGACCTGGACCAAACATCTGGTGTGGTGCATCGCGAAGCCTTGGTGCTCGGTGAATCCTTCGTGATCGTCTGGGCCGATGCCGTCGGGACCCCGCTGGTGACTGTGGAGAGCGCCCACCAGGTCGCCGTCGAGCGAGATCCTGCGACCAGGGCTGTGGTGGCTGCTGTGAAGCGCTGGACGGCCGGGGCACCTGACCAGCCCACCGGCACCGAGGCCGTGCTGTATTTGCCCGACCAGATCATCCGACTGCACTCGGACGCCGTAGGAGCCACTAGCGGCTTCACGACCACCACTGTGGTGCCCAACGCGTTCGGCGTGGTCCCGGTGATCCCGTTCTCGGGCTCGGATCGTATCTTGAGCGGGCCCTCGTCCGAACTCGACGACATCATCCCGTTGGCCGACGGTTTGAACAAGCTGCTCGCCGATCTGATGGTGTCGAGCGAGTACAGCGGCCGCCCGCGCAGATGGGCGACCGGTATCGAGGCGATCGAGGTCGAGGACGAGGACGGGGAAACCCACGCGGTGAACCCGTTCCCCGAAACCAACCGGATGATGCTCGCCGAAGATCCCGCCTCGAAGTTCGGCCAGCTCGACGCCACTGACCTCGCCGGATACGAAGCCGCCGTCAGGGTGCTGCAGGCCCAACTCTCCGCTGTCTCGGGACTCCCGCCGCACTACCTGGGTGCCTACGGTGACCAGCCGGCCAGCGCCGATTCCTTGCGGGCGTCCGAAGCCTCGCTGACGGCGAGGGTTGAGGCCAGGCAGTCGGCATTCGGCCGGAGCTGGGAGCAAGTCGCCCGGCTGATGGTGGCCGTCAGGACCGGCCAAGACCCCGCCGAGATCAAGGCCCGCATCTCGTGGGCCGACCCCGCCACCCGCAGCGTCGCACAGGACGCCGACGCTGCCGTGAAGCTCGTGGCCGCAGGTGTGCTGCCCCGTGAATACGCCCTGCGCAAGCTCGGCTACAGCAACGACGAAATTATCCAGATCAACAACCAGATGGCAGGAGCAAGCAATGAGTGACGAACTGACCGAAGATCCGACCACCACCGGGACCGATGGCGTCAGCACTACTGACGGCGTCAATGGCCAATCCCTTACTACTAGTGAGGGTGTCGGCTCGATCGACACCCTAAGCACTACTGAGGTCATCGACCCGGCCGATGGCGTCGGCAATACCGACGCATTGCAGGACGACGCCGATACCTTCCCGCGGGAGTACGTCGAGAAGATCCGCAAAGAAGCCGCTGAGGCCCGCGTGAAGGCGAAGCGCGCCGAGGATCTGGCCCGTGAGGTGTTCACCCTCAGGGTGGCCGCCACAGGCAAGCTGGCCGACCCGAACGATCTGCCGTTCGATGAGACCATCCTGGACGATCCCAGCAGGCTGGACGCCGCCATCGACGAGCTGATCAGCCAGCACCCGCACTACGCGACCCGGATGCCGCACGGGGACATCGGCCAGGGAGCCAAGCAGACGGACGGCGGGAACGTCGACCTGGCCGCCATGCTTCGGGCAGGTGCACGATGAGCGACTACATTCTGATCGAGCTGCGCCGTATCGCCGACGCCCTGGAGACCATCGCCAAGGAGTATGCACCAGACCCCAAGCCGCTACCTCCGCTGCCGCCGATGCCGCGCAGTGTGCGCCGGAGCAAGCCCCTGCTGCCGGAAAGGTGGTGACCCGATGAGCAGATGGCGACGCAAGTTCGAGTTCACGCTCGTGGCCGAAATCAAGGAGTATGACAAGTACGGCAACCCGATCGACCCGCCACGCCAGCGGACCATCGAGGGCTGCACCGACTGGCCCAACAGTACCGACGAGGACGAGCAGGGAGCCGTGCAGACCACCGACACGAGGACGCTCTCACTGCCGCGGGGTGAGGCCATCATCCCCTCTGATTGGGACCTGATCTACCCCGACGGCAAGAAGTGGAAGATCATCGGCGAGCCCTACGCCTACACCCGCGGGGTGATCATGACAATCGAACGTAAGAGCTAGCCGATATACCCTCCTGGGGTATATAGTGAAGATGTGGTCCACGGAGTCAGGCACTCCCTGACACTCCCGTTTAGCTCCTGGCGGGCGAACGTTTCCAACCGAAACCAAGCCCGCTAGGAGCTATTTTCATGTCTGTCGACACCACTACCGCAACCGAACTCACGTACGAGCAAATCCAGAAGATCCTCATCGCGCCGCTGCAAGAGCAGAGCGTCTTCCTCGCCGCAGGCCCGCGCATCTTCGACACCGCCGGACCTATCCGCATCCCGAAGAACCAGCCGGCGACCGCCGAAGGGCTCGGCTTCACCGGCGAGAACGAACAGATCGGTGAGCGCGACATCGAGTTCGACGAAGTCACCCTGATGCCGTCCACGATGAAGTCCGTCAAGACGCTGACCCGCTACTCGAACGAGCTGGCCCGCCAGTCCGCCATCGGCCTGGACGCAGCTATCAAGGACCGGCTCGTCAACGACGTGGCAGCCAAGCTCGATGCGCAGTTCCTGTCGGCTGCCGGCGACGGCGTCACGACTCCCAAGGGCCTGTTCGCCTACACCGGCACCCAGACCCTCGCTGTGGGCGGTGCGTTGAGCCTCGACGCACTCCTGACCGCCTGGGGCCTGGCCCTGGCCGCCAACGTCAACATGGCCGGCCTCAAGTGGCTGCTGACCCCCGGTGACTTCGTGGCGCTGCGCAAGGTCAAGGACAAGAACGACCAGTACCTTCTGCAGGCCGATCCCACCGCCGACGGCGTGTTCCGGCTGTGGGGATGCCCAGTCATCGTGTCCAGCCGCATCCCGGACGACGCCGAGACCGGCCGCGCAGCCCTCGTCGACTTCTCTCAGATCGCCGTGGCCCGCGACATGGCCCCGAGTGTGAAGATCCTCACCGAGCGGTTCGCCGACTACGACCAGCAGGCGATCCGCGTGGTGGCCCGCTACGACGCCGCACCGCTGAACCCTGAAGCGATCGTCACCCTGACCGGCATCACCCGCTGATCATGGCAGAGATGAAGGCCCCGGCTGCCGGCGAAGCCCTGGCCTGGCTGGCCGGGGACGGTGAGTTCAACACCGAAGACGTGACCGGAGTCCTGCCCCTGGTGACCTCGCTGGCCAAGGCGTACACCAGGGGCAAGGGCTTCGACGACGACATGTGTGCCGACGAAATCCGGGCAGTGATCTACTCGGTCACCGCACGAGTACTCAAGAACCCGTCAGGCCTCAGAATCAGCGAGACCGAAGGCCCACGCTCCTACAGCATCGCCGGCTGGGCCGGGTTCACCCTACTCGAACGCCAGGTGCTCGACCGCTACCGCGTCAAAGCGCTGTAGCCCCAAAGATGTCCGGCAGAGCGCCGGGCAATGCGTTCACCTCAGGACGCGCCGTTAGAAAGACTCCCCGAAGGTTTCCTGGCCTTCGGGGAGTCTTTTCGTTGGCTTCACCGAAAAAGGCACGTGCGTAACGCACGCGCAGCTCTCTGACGACACTCAAGCCCTGCGCGGCTCGCTGAAGGTGTGTGTATGACGCCCATACCTGCGATTGCATCCGACACACCGAGGTTGCATGAATGTTGCACGGACAAAACTTTAGGCCATCTGGTCTAGGCGAATCTCCTAGCCAGATGGCCTATCGTATTCGTGGGCGATACTGGGTTCGAACCAGTGACCTCTTCGGTGTGAACGAAGCGCGCTACCACTGCGCCAATCGCCCGCGGAGGACAACGTTAGCCGAAGGACGGCCGCAACGCCAATTGAGGTTGGTGGATCGATCTGCGCCCGGGTCTTCGTCCTTCGTTGGTTTGGCCTGAGCTCTGGTGAGCGAGGGTGGTTATGGTAGTAGCCGACGTTGCGGCGCACGACTGACCAGTTTTTCTCTTCGACGTGGGCTTGGTCGTTGGAGTGGGAGGCTCGGCCCCGGGAGAAGGTGATGTGGCGGGTGGTGCACCAGCGCAGCAGGTGGTGGTTGATGAATTCGGAGCCGTTATCGGAGTGGATGCCGGCGATGTGGAACGGGAATCGGAGGTGGAGTTGGTCCAGTCCGGCGGACACGATGCGTTCGCCTTTGGATCGGACAGTGATGGTTTCGGTCCAGCCGGTGGCGATGTCGGTGGCGTCCAGGCTGTAATGGAATTGGCCGTTGTTGTCGCCGCCTTCGTGGCCGACCAGGTCGATTTGGATGAAGCCGGGGACGGTGTCGTTCCACTGGGCCCAGGTTTTGAGTGGGATCGAGGTCTTCAGCAGGGATCCGGGACGGGTGTGGGACATGCCCTTACCGGCGACTAGCCCGACCCGGGCGGGAGCGAGACGGCGATCGATCGTGGCCGCGGACATGGCCTGGACCTGCTCGATGGCCTCGCTGGGTGTGTTGTCGAGGTGTCCGTGCCGGGTCAGGTTGGCCAGGGTTTCGGGCAGTGCGGGTCGCAGGCGTTTACCGCAGGGCCCGTCCAGTATCGCCCAGCAGCGGGTCAACAGATCGACCGCGGCCTGGTCGTAGCGCTGGAGAGGGGTCCGTGGCCGGCGTGGGCGCGGGTCAGGGTTAGCGAGCATGGTCCGGATCGCTTTACGGGCATGGTCACGATGCCAGCCAGTCACCGCACAGACGGCGTCCAGAATCTGACCCTTCTCCGTCTTGGTCGCCTTCGGCCACTTCGCCAACTGCGCCTTCATAATCGCTTTACGCGCTGCCATCGTGAGCTCCATTCGTTATAGATCCCACGCGGGCATCTTCAAATGAGTCAACGACTCGCGCTACGCGGGCATCTACGATGAGTCAACGCGTGATTTTGCGTAGCATTGGCGAGTGGGCTATGGTTTTCCATGCGCCTGAACGAGGGGTCATCTTCGACAAGACGCGAACTGAAAATGAAACATGCGGACGTGGCTCAGCTGGTAGAGCATCACCTTGCCAAGGTGAGGGTCGCGGGTTCGAATCCCGTCGTCCGCTCGGAGAGGGTGTCGCATGAGGCCGCGGCTCTCACGTGACAGGCTCTCGCGTGGTGGGTTGGCCGAGAGGCGAGGCAACGGACTGCAAATCCGTCTACACCGGTTCAAATCCGGTACCCACCTCGGTAGCGAATAACTCCATAACATGGGCGGTTGGCGCAGTGGTAGCGCGCTTCCTTGACACGGAAGAGGTCACTGGTTCAAACCCAGTATCGCCCACCAATGAATGTGCCTTTGACTAGGTTTAACGCAAAGCGCCAAATATCCAGCCGATGATTAGCAGATGATTTTTTCACTGAAATCGGTGCGGGATTAGCGGGTTGGGTCTCCAGGAATGAGCTTCAGGCGCTGCTTTCGTCATCTCATCTTTGATGCTGGTGGTGACTGGATCCCGTGTTGCGCGATGAATGACGCAGCGATCCTTCCGGTTGTTCGAGCGGCGATAACGCGCTCTTCCTCGAAAGCCTCCTCCCACGCTGATCGAGGAGACAGCCCAAGTAGGCTCCGCTGCGAGTCACCTAACTCGATGACTTCAGTGGCGAGCGCAGTTCCCCGATGCGGCTGGACGAGAGCGACGTCGTCGCACATTTCTCCGTCCATGGGGTCACCCTACAGGGCATTTCCGACCCAGCTTCATCGCATGAACCTTATTCTCGATGACGGCCGTGCTGAAGCGCGTCGTGCTTGATGGAGAGTAAAAGTGTCCGGAAAGGAATCTTGATTTTCATCCCGCTCAATGAGAAATATCCCCTCCCCGAAGTTGCGCGACCGTACAGTCCGGCTGACGCGTGAGGGGGAGCAATGTGCAGGAGGCGCCGGGCTGACAGGAAATATGGTGCTGGCTCGACCTCGAGCGTGCGGAGCTGGCTTTGTAGAGGACGATCGACGAGTTTCTGACGGTTGGGCATGTGTGACAAGACTGAGGGCGGTACCGCGAACTCGAGTGGCAAACTCCTGGTGTGATGGCTCTTCGTCATGTGAATTGCCATTTCCACACGACGCTACACAAACTCGAGACGAGCCGACCTCAATCGGCAGATGTGATTCATCTTGCCTCTGATACGAGAATAAACACTTGGAAAGTATCTAAATAACCGATACAATTAAAGCATGAAAGCGGATGATGCGCTTCGTGAGCTAGCGGGTGTCACAGCCAGTCAATGGGGCATGGTGACGACTGCTCAGGCGAGCGCGCTTGGCGTGACTCGTCTGATGCTTTCTCGTCTTGCCGAGGCGGGACATCTCGAACGGCTGGCGCATGGTGTCTACAAGGATTCCGGTGCACCTGCCAACGAATTCGATGATCTCCGCGCAGCCTGGCTGGGTACGGAACCGAAACGACTTGCGGAGGATCGCATCAGTGATGCGACGAGTGGAGTCGTGGTGGGGAGCACCTCGGCGGCATCCCTTCATGGAGTGGGCGATTCGTGGGCTAGTCGTCATGAGTTCGTCGCGCCAATTCGGCGACAGAGCCAGCGGGAGGGGATCCGCTTTCGGCAACGTGGACTCGCGGATCGTGATGTCACAGTAGTTCAGGGTCTCCCGGTGATGCGGATCGAGCGGACGCTGGCTGATCTACTCGAAGATCTAGGAGACCAGAGTCTCGTAGCCGACGCTCTGGGCACCGCAATGAAGAAGTACTCCGTTGATCTCGACCGTCTGAGCGAACTGCTGAGCCCTCTCGCCGAGAGAAATGGATTCAAGAAGAACGACGGTTCCGCGCTACTCGACAGGCTGACAGAAATTGCCGGGCTTGATCTCGACTCTGTCGCCCGTCGTATCACCGCGAACCCCGTCCTAGGCGCCCGAGTAGCTGCTGAGTATCTTCAGAACATCCTGTCTACAGAGCAGGGCGCAGGCCTTCGCAAGATGATGGCGGAGATAAAACTGCCCAAACCGGCTATAACGGCCGAACTGGCGGAGACCGTCCAAAGCGCGCTACGACCGCAGCTCGCCGCAATCTCCAAGATGCTCCCTTCAGTTGAATCGCTCGGTCTCACCCGGGCAGCCGCTGATGCGCTGAACATACAGGCACTCGCGAATCTGTCACAGCAATGGACGAAGAACATTACCTTCCCATCCGCGCTGCAGGTTCAACCTGAGCTTGCAGCACCAACCGACTCCGAGGAGCATCATGACGCAATCGAATGAGCCCTACGGGACGGCACGAGGTGTCGAGGCTGCAATCAAAGATGCTGCGAAGAGAGCTGCCGCAGCGGATCCGGCGCTCGACACAAACAAGCGGATCCAACTGGAGTACTTCAATCGCTTTCTCAGCCGCATCTTCTCAGAAGGCGCGGATTCAGAGTGGGTGCTGAAGGGAGGAGCGGGCATGCTCGCGCGCATCCCATCAACCCGTTCCACGAAGGATATCGACCTGTACCGGCAGGGGTTTACCCTCGACCAGGCGCTGGTGGATCTGAGACGTTTGGCCGCGATCGACCTGGGTGACCACTTCCGCTTCGAGTATGCAAGTCACGAGACAACGATCGGCGCTGACGCTCAGCCATACACTGACGGGTATCGCGTCACTTTCAACATCTTCATCGGCGTGACGGCGAAGGGCTCGCTGCACATTGATCTCGCAGTCGGTGCAGGTATGACCGACCAAGTGACCACAGCTACTCCGGCAACAGCGCTTGAACTCCCACGGCTTATAAGCAACCCGTATCGTCTGTATCCGGTCGTCGACCAGATTGCCGGCAAGGTGTGTGCGACCATGACTGATTACGAGGGTCGAGTTTCCAGCCGTGAGAAGGACCTCGTCGATCTCATCGTATTTGCCGTTACTCAAGACATCGATGGTGACGCGCTCGCGGTTGCGCTTGATACGGAACGGCGTCGGCGTCAGATGGAACCATTTACTGCTTTCAGCGTGCCGTCCACGTGGGGGTCCGGTTATGTGAAGCTGAGTAAGTCCGTCCCCCACTGCTCGGACTATCGAGCAGTGGGGACAGCGGCGGAACTTGCTTCCCAGCTCCTCGATCCGGTCCTTATGAGGCAAGCCGGTGGGAAGATCTGGGCGCACAAGGAGCGTCGCTGGGTGTAATCGACCTTCTCACTCCCAGTCCAAAGTTCTACAAAGCACGGGTGCCGCGTGCAAACAGCCGGTTGCGAGGGATCGGCATACGGCTCCGATCTTCGTGATTTCAAGGTCGCGATGTTCGATCTTCGAAGCCTGCCGTTGGCCGACTCCGACATGGTCGGCAAACTCGGTCTGTGTCAATCCTGCTTGTTCCCGTAACTCGCGAAGCCTATGGACCGCGCTTCGGCAAGCATGCGGGTTTTCTCCACCTCGAATGCGGCTCGATCAACGTGGTGCTCAGCTAGGTAGTCTTCCAGCTGTATTGCTCGTTGAGGCCATTGTCGGCGCGCGTAAGTGCCGTCTCATACGATTGGCTGGCATGAAGACGATCGGTGTTCTTGGTGGGATGAGTTGGGAGTCGTCGCTTGATTGGTATCGGATGGCCAACGAGCGAGTCCGGGAGCGGCTCGGCGGTTATCACTCGGCGCCCGTCCTGCTCGATTCTCTTGACTTCGCCGAGATAGAAGGGCTGCAAGCCGCGGGTGATTGGGGCCAAGCCGGACGAGTTCTTGCAGATCATGCGAAGGGGCTGGAAGCGGCGGGGGCAGGCCTGGTCGTGCTTTGTACCAACACCATGCATATTGTTGCGGACCAGATCAGTGGGGCCGTCAGCATCCCGTTCATTCATATCGGCGACACCACGGCTGAGGCCATCACGTCGACGGGGCTTTCTGTTGTCGGTCTATTGGGAACTGCGTTCACGATGGAGCAGCCGTTCTACCGGGAACGGCTCGCCCAGCACGGTGTGACCTCGCTGATCCCCGATGTCGAAGATCGTGCCACGGTGCATCGCATTATCTACTCCGAACTCGTGCAAGGCATCGTGGCCGAACAATCACGGCAAGCATATAGAGCCGTCATCGAACACCTCGTGGAGGCCGGAGCTCAGGGCATTATCTTGGGCTGCACGGAAATCGAATTGCTGATCAGCGAGGCCGACTCGCCGGTACCGGTATTCGCGACCACCTCACTGCACGTGTCTGCTGCGCTGGCTGCCGCAGGTCTCGACCCATCGGATCCTGCTATTGCGTGAGCAAGGATGTCGCACCGTCCTCGCGTCAACTACGAGGCCGTGAATCTGAGCCAGTTATCGACTTATCCATGTTCCCCCAATCAGGGGACAAGAACGAGTGGGTCGTCCGTTACTCGTTGGCCGGAAGTAGCCAGCCGATAGCGATCGCCAGCTACGATTTGCTGCCTCCCGCCGAGCAGCAAGTCTTGCCGTGTGAGGATGACCTGCGCCGTGCCCTGGATACCGACTTGTAGCCTGGGCCTTGTGAGGGCTCGGGCCGGGCGCGGTGTCCGGATTGGGCGCCGTTTCGTATCGGCCTCGTTTTCACCAGGCGCTGCCCGGATTGAACAGGTCGCTGCAGTAGTCCGCATTGCTCCGACCACTCCATCCTGGAGGGTTCCCAATCGGTCTGATTGCGAACCGGGTTACGTGACGACGATTTGGTCTGCTGTCCGGCCGATGTGTCCGCAGGTTTGGAATCCGGGTGTGGTAGCTGGGCAGTGAGGACTCTTTCCGCACCTTGGCTAGTGATCGTCTGAGTTGCTCGTGCCTATAGTTTTGGCTGTCTGAATGAGCGCGGCCAGTATTCTTGTGGGTGCTCGAAAGTAGATCGAAGGCGGCAGGCGGGATACGTATGGCGGTTGTGTCGGGTGGGGTTGATGTCGCGGAGTTCGGCGACCAATTTGCCTGCGAGGCCGCGAGACTCGACAGCTGGATGGACGCTCAACCAGCCGCCCCTTACCCCGTGCAGCGTGCCGCGAGCGAGGCCCACACGCTTTTTCACATTTTCCGATCGGGGTTGCCTGTCTATCAGGTCGGTGGTGATTCCCTGGATGAAATCCGGCTCGAATCTGAGCGCATGCTGGTTTTCGATCGGGGTGATGCGCCAACTGACAACGGTTTCCTTGCCATCGACAGTGATGCCGCGCAGTTTGCTGTGCGGACGGTGACGAACGGGTTCACCCGCGAGGTAGCGGCGAGGCCCCTGATGTTGTACGGGACTGGGAGGGTGACGCGCCGATTCGCTACATCATGTGGCGCACACTGCCCCAGCATGTGGAGCTACGAGGCTTCAGCCGTACTACTGATCTGCCGTGCGAGATTGTTCAGAATGTCGCTATCCAGCCGGTCTTTCGGGGAGGGCTGTCTGCAGTCGAGACGCCTCTCGAGTTTTTGCGCATGGTTCTCGGCAGCCGTGACCAGGCGTACGCCACATGTATTCAGGTGTATGAGTTCCTTGGCAGCGCCTGGCGGTTGATGAAGGGTCTGATGCAGGAACAGGTGACATTGAACATGGCTAGTCAAGAGCGCTGGCCTGGAAGGATGTCATCATGCCCAAGCCGTTCCCCAAGGAGTTCCGTGACGACGTGGTCCGTGTCGCGGAGAATCGTGATCCAGAAGTCACTCTCGCGCAGATCGCGAAAGACTTCGGCGTCCATGTCGGCACTCTCGACAAGTGGATGCGACAAGCCCGCATCGAGGCCGGTGATCAGCCGGGCGAGACGAAGCAGGAGTCCGTGGAGGTACGTGAGCTGCGTAAGCGCAACCGGCTCCTCGAGCAGGAGAACGAGGTGCTGCGTCGCGCGGCCGCGTATTTCGCGCAGGCGCATCTGCCGGGAAAAGGCTCTACCCGCTCGTGAGTGAGCTCGCCGTGGACGGGATCCCCGTCGTGGTGTCGTGCCGGGTCTTGAAGCTTGCTCGCCAGCCCTACTACCGCTGGTTGCGTCGTCCCGTCTCCCGGCGGGAGCTGGACGAGGCGTATCGCGCGAACGCGTTGTTCGACGCGCATCGCGATGACCCGGAGTTCGGGTATCGGCTCCTCGCCGACGAAGCCCGCCAGGAGGGCGAGTCGATGTCGGATCGAACGGCGTGGCGGATCACGTTGTCGAATGGGTGGTGGAGCGTGTTCGGGAAGAAGCGTGGCAAGAACGGCAAGAAGCCCGGCCCTGCCGTTCACGACGACCGCTGCGTCGTCATCGATGAGGACGGGCGTGAGCGTCACCAGTTCAGTGCCTCTCGGGTGAATGAACTGTGGCTGACCGATATCACCGAGCACAAGACCGCCGAGGGCAAGCTGTATCTCTGCGCCGTCAAAGACGCATTCAGCGGCCGGATCGTGGGCTACTCCATCGACTCGAGAATGAAAGCGTCACTCGCGGTCCGCGCCGTCCGAAACGCCGTCCGGATGCGCGGCAACGTTGCGGGCTGCATCGTCCATTCGGACCGAGGATCCCAATTCCGAAGCCGGAAGCTGCGCCGTGAACTCGCTGCGCACAAACTTGTCGGTTCGATGGGCAGAGTCGCGTCCTGCGGTGACAACGCGGCGATGGAATCGTTCTTCAGCCTGTTGCAGAAGAACGTGCTGAACCGGCGCTCCTGGGCCACGCGTGAGGAGCTTCGCATCGCGATTGTCACGTGGATCGAGCGAACCTATCATCGCCGTCGCCGGCAGGCCCGCCTGGGTCGTTTGACGCCGATCGAATTCGAGACCATCATGAACGAAGAACTGGCCCTCGCGGCCTAACCAGAACTGTCACCTGTTCCTGCATCAGACCCGAAGTCCGGCAGCGGCGCGGCGTCATAGCCTCGCGGGTACCGCGGCCGCCGTAAGAATGTGGGCCCCGCTTCCCGAACCGTTGAGCCGGGGAGCGAGCCTCACGTTTGAACGCGCCGTCCAGCGCTCACATCGCTGTTCTTGAGCGGATCGTTAGCAGGAATTCTCTTCCGTGTCCTTGTGGTGGCAGGACACTTTTGAAGGGAGCCTGCCATGACGACTATTGACGGGCGTCGCCGGGCCGTGGTGGATCCTGGCAGAGTCGTCGGGCCAAAGACCCTCTTGGTAAGACATTTCACCTAATCGTCCCCGCAGACGCGAGTCTCCATGCGTCCCCATCGCTTGCTGCGATTACGCTGAGGCCATGGTTGACCAGGATCTCTTAGAGCGGGTGATACGACTTGATGATGTCGCGCGCCGTGAGCTTCGTGATGCGATCGACCGGTCCCTTCCTGCCGAGGTCACACCGAACCTTGCTGCCTTGTTGGATGCTCTGATTGCTGACGCCGACGCTCACCCAGAGCAACGGGTACCGTGGGAGACCATCAGGGATCGGACGCGCGCGAAGATCGCTGAGGCGAAGAAGAGGGCCTGAGCTTCCACCTGGTCTTCACTCGTCTCGCGGACGAAGAATACGATCACGCGATCGATTGGTATCTTGCCGCTGCGCCGCACGAGGTCGAACGCTTCGAGGCCAGGTTCAACGCTACCGTCGAGATTATTCGGCAGCGCCCACTCCTTCCCCGGATTTGCATACCGGGAGCTTCGCAATGTCAAGACTCAAGTCTTCCCGTATCACGTCTGGTACCGCGTTTTCGATGACATTGAAAGAGACCCCGTCGCCTCGGGGCCTGAGGCTGACCGGTTTCTGCCGGTGTCACCGCTTCCTTTTACCGTTGGCCTTCTTATCAGTCTGTTCAGCGCGCGTCACGATCACCGGGCAGTGCGCTTCGCGGAGCACCCTCTTACTTGTGGAGCCCAGCAGCAGTCCGGCGAAGCCACCGCGTCCACGTGAACCGACGACAACCAGGCCCGCATCGACCGAGGCATCGATCAACGCCTGCGCGGGACTCGAATCAATGACCCGCAGGTCCACCTCGACATCTGGATACTGTGCTTGAACATCGGCGAAGACGTTCTTGATCTGGGCCGTGAGCTCGTCCATGATCTGGCTCATCGACTCGTCCCAGATGTCGTACTCCCAAGGGGTGCCGATCATGGCGTAGTCCCAGGCATGAATAACGACAAGAGGTACCTTGCGTAGATCGGCGGCCTCGAAGGCGACTCGGGCCGCGGCGCGCGCCTCGTTCGAGTCATCGATACCGACGATCACCGGGCCATTCTGGTTCTCCCACGACTCGTCGGTGATCACTGCAACCGGCCCATGCGAGTGGGTGGTGACCGCGTCCGAAACCCCACCGAGCAACTTCACCGACACCGGCGCGCCGCGGCCCCGTGCGCCGACGACAACCTGGGCGGCGTCCTTGGAGGCCTGAGCCAGTACGTAGGATGCATAGCCCTCGACCAACTCGCTACTGACATCCACCTCGGGATACTCGCGACGCAATTGCTCGACCTCTGCGTTCAAGCGCTGCTGGCAACGGCCCTTGAATTGTTCCTGGAAGGACTCGTTCATCGCAGTGAACGTGCGTCCGACCTGCGGGCCGGGAATCACCATTACCACGAGCAGCGGCAACCCTCGCGCGATAGCGCGCTCCGCGGCCCAGCTGACTGCCTTATAGGCACGATCAGAACCATCGGTTCCCACTACGATGTGGCCCGCAGTCTTCGAGCGGATACGTCCCGGTCCGGACGGCTGTTCACTCATGATGACCTCCTTGCCGGTCGACTACTGCGTCGTTTCGTCCATCGTAGCGAGCCCGCCGACTGGCGGTGCCGGTTGTCGGCGAGGGGTGGGCTTTGCCATAGCAGATAGTTGATCGCGAAATAATCGGACGCCACGGCCTAATGAACTTCGTAATCAACTCACGGATCACTTAAACTAGTCGCCGTGAAACGCAAGAGTTTGGCGCACCGCCTCACCATCTGGGTCGCAGCGGCACTGGTGCTGGCGCTCGCTATCGGCACGGCCATTTACCTGGCCTTTTTCTCGAGCCACGGCTTGCCGGGCGCATCAGCGGCCGGAGCCTCGGCGACCGGGCAGACCAAAGAAGAACTCGCCCAATCGATCGAAAACCGTGCCGAACAGACAAACGTAACCTTGCAGATCGACGACCACAGCCGCGACTTTAGTCTCGCCGAACTCGGCATCACCGTGGACGCCCAGGCGACCGCCGACCAGGTTTTCGCCGCCAACCAAAGCCTCGCCGATCGGATCTCGGCGATTTTCCAGAAGCGCGACACCCCCGTCGTGATGACCGTCGACGAGACGAAGGCCGACACCGTGGTCGCCGACCTCATCTCCGAATTTGGCGTTCCCGCCAAGAATGCGGCCGTGAAGCTCGCCGAGGACCAGGCATCATTTACCGTTGATCCCGCTCAAGAGGGGTCGGGGGTAGAGATCGGTGAACTGAGCAGCGCTGCGACGACCGCCGCTCAAACCCTGACTTCGCAGAAAGTCGAGCTGAGCACGAATCAGGTCGCTCCGGCCACCACCACCGAACAGGCCGAAGCCATTGCGGCCAAGGCGAACGAACTCGTCGCCCTCGATGTGACGCTGAACGGTCATGAGTCGGATCTCTACCAGGCCGACACCCTCGACAAGGCACAGTGGATCACCATTCCCGCCTCTGACGACGGCGTGTTGGGTGAACCAACCGTCGACCGTGAAAAGGTGGCCGCCTGGGTGCAATCCACCGGTGCCGCAAGCAGCGTGGAGGCCGTCGATGGTGTCCGCAACGTGAATGCATCGGGCAGCGTCCTGTCGACATCCCAAGAGGGAAAGGACGGCTGGCAGGTCAACAATGTCGACCAGGTCGTTGACGCGCTGGTCGGCGCGATGGACGCGGCCGAACCCTACGAGGGCACGTTCGACTACGACAAGGTCGAGGCCAGTTACGAAGACAAAGTGATCGCCGAGGGTGCCCAAGACCTCGCCTATCAGGCGGCCCCGGGAGAGCGTTGGATCGACGTCAATCTCAGCACCAACTCCGCGACCGCCTATGAAGGCGCAACCGTGGTTCGCGGCCCCATGTACTTCGTCCCGGGAATGCCCGGTCTGGAGACCCCCACCGGCCAGTTCAATGTCTACTTGAAATACGAGACGCAGACCATGAGGGGCACGAACCTCGACGGCACCTCGTATGTCAGCCCGAATATTCCCTGGGTGACCTATTTCACCGGCTCGATCGCCTTCCACGGCGCACCCTGGCGCGACTCATTCGGCTGGAGCGGTGTGGGCGGCTCGCACGGCTGCCTCAACATGCCGGTCGCCGACGCACAATGGATCCACGGTTGGGCCCCCATGGGGTCTGTGGTGGTCAGCCACTACTGATCAGGCGATTTATCTCGACGTCGCACGGTCTTGCGCGCGACTGGTCACCGTGCCGAACGACGAAAGCCCTACGAGTGCCCGCTGATATGTTCGTTGATCGGTAAGGTGCAGATTGGTGGATAGATCACCATGAGCGCCCGCTGATCTGCGCATCCGTGGCGTCCCACCGATGAAACCGAATCGAAAGCTGCATGCCGTTACCTTCATCATGGCGGATCACCGCCATGGACCGCAGGATGGGTGCACTGGCCATCCCCGCCCTCGGTGCATTGATCGCCGAACCCGTCTTCGTGCTCACCGACACGGCAATGGTCGGCCACCTGGGCGCCACCGTCCTGGGCGGCATGTCGGTCGGTTCAACGGTCATGCAGACCGTCATCGGACTATGCATCTTCTTGAGCTATGTCACCACGCCACTGGTGGCCCGAAGGCTTGGCGCCGGGGACAAACCCGGAGCGATCCGGGCCGGAATCGAAGGCATGTGGACGGGGCTGGGACTGGGCGTCCTGTTGCTCGTGATCGGGTTGCCCGTGGCGGCGCCTCTGACAACGGCCTTCACTCCGGACGCGGCGGTCGCCGAGCAGGCCTTCCGCTACATCGCTATCTGTGTGTGGGGCCTGCCGGGCATGCTGCTGGTGCTCGCGGCCACCGGCTTATTGCGCGGGCTGCAAGACACCCGGACGCCACTGCTGGTCGCGACCGCAGGGGCCGTGGTCAATGTCGCGCTGAACTGGCTGTTCATCTACCCGGCGGGCATGGGCATTGCGGGCTCGGCACTCGGCACGGCCATCACCCAGACGCTGATGGCCGCCGCATACATCCGGGTCGCCGTGCGCGCCGCTCACGAGCACCGAGTGTCGCTCTCGCCCGGGGTCGGGAATCGGTGGCAGGCGCTAGCCGCGTCCTCGTTGATGCTGCTGCGCACCCTCACCCTACGGATCGTGCTCGTCGTGCTCGTCTGGGCGGCGGCGCGGCTGGGCACCTTGGAGCTGGCCGCGCTGCAGGTGACGATGTCGCTGTACAACCTCTTGGTCAACGCCATGGACGCGTTGGCCATCGCCGCCCAGGCGATGATCGGCCACGACCTCGGCGCGGGTGACAGTCTCGGAGTCAGGCGGCAGCTGAACCGTATCGTCGGGTGGGGTGCGGTCGTCGGGCTCGTTCTCGCCGTGCTGGTCGCCGCGATCTCGCCGGTTGTCGGTGCGGCATTCACCTCGGACGAAGCAGTGCGCGGGTTGCTGCCTGCCAGCTTCATCATGATGGCCTGCTTCCTGCCGATGTGCGGAGTGCTCTTCGTTCTCGACGGAGTGCTCATCGGCGCAGGTGACATCCGCTACCTGGCCATCGCGGGACTATGGCCCATGTTGAGTTTCTGTGCGCTGATTGCCCTCGTGCTGTGGATTCAGCCCACGGCGGCCATGGCGATGATCTGGTTGTGGATCTCCTACTTCGGGGCGTTCATGTGCGTCCGGCTGCTGGTGCTCGTGCTGCGTGCCCGGACGAACAGCTGGCTTGTCACGGGGCACGACCGGTAACAGAACCTGTCGGCGAATCGAGGCTAGACTGCCTCCACGAGGAGGACCTTTTTCATGACGAAGACGTCAGGGGCCGCAAGAGAGCAGCCCCCCGGGCTCGCAGGCGATCAACACCCCGACGACATCGTCGAACGGCTCGGTTCCGCCGACCACATCATCGAATCCGATTCACCACCCAACCGGCTGCGCTACGTCCTGGTGTTGATCGGAGCCGTCTGTATTCAGGTTTCGGCGGGAATAGTGCTCAGCGGACTATCGATGTTCACCGACCGCATCCGGGCCGACCTATGGCCCGACGGCGAGGTCAGCCGAGCACAGGTCCAGAGCTTCTATTCGGTCATCTTGATGGTCGGCATCGCCGTGATGCCCATCGCCGGACGTCTGATCGGAAGGCTGGGTGGACGCAAACTGCTCGTCATCGGCGGCCTGATCAGTTCACTGGGCATCGCAGGGCTGGCCACCGCACAAGGCATGGCGGGCCTCTACCTGTTCTCCGCCATCACCGGCCTCGGGTTCGGGATGTCGGTCAATTACGTGCCGATCATTTTGGTGAACACCTGGTTCGACAAGTTCAAGGGCGTCGCGATGGGCACCGTCGTGGCCGGCACCGGAGTGGGCGGCATGGTCGGGTCGCTCGTCTTCTCGAACACCAATCAGCCGGTCGAAGACGGAGGTCTGGGATGGCGGGCATCGATGCTGATCGGAGCAGCCCTGTACGCGGTGTTCTGTCTGATTCCGGCATGGCTGCTCGTGGTGAACCGGCCCTCAGATGTCGGGCTGCCGGTATACGGCCGCACAGTGGTCGAAACCGACCACATCGTCCTCGAAAACGAGGTGGCCGATGGTGTGCCGCTGCCCGGGTTGAAGGTGGGCGAGGCGATCCGCAGCGGCTGGTTCTGGCTGCTCTACGCTGCCTTGATCATCATGGGTGTGTATTACGCGATGGGGCAGATCACCCAGCCGTACTACATCAATCAGGGAAGCTACCCGGGATCGGGCGTCACGCCGGCGCTGGCGGGTGCGTTGATGACGGCCCAGATGATCGGCTTGATCGTGACCAAGCCGCTGCTGGGGGCGCTGACCGAGGCAATTGGCATGATCAAGGCGATGGCCATCGTGATGATCGTGCATGCCGTCGCCGGTTATCTGCTGGGCAGCGTGCTCTTCCCCACGGGTTGGTGGATCTTCATCCTGACCGCGCTGGTCGGCGCCGGGTTCGCTATCGGGTCGCTCACTCCACCGCTGGTCTGCGCCGCAGCTTTCGGGCAACGCGATTATCCGGCGATCTACGGTGTCCTCGGCTCGGCATACCCGCTCGGATTGGCCGTGGGATCGATGATCTGGAGTGCGGCGGGCATGATCGGCGCCGACGCCGGGCAACCCTGGCAGCTCTATCGTGTGGCGATGAAATGGTGCTGGATATTGGGAGTGCTGATTCTGGCGGGATACTTCTTCGCCATTCGGGGCGGCCGGGCTCGTCAGCACAGGTTGCATGCCGAAACCCGCTGATCTGCGGGATGGATCTGGCCGGACGTGCAGGGGGCACCTGGGGTTGGGCCGCACGCGAACCCTAATTTGGCTCTTGGTTCCGGATTCGACCCAGCTGTGCGGGTAACGTTTGCTGTCGTGACGTTGCGAAAGACAGTCGGCTGATGCCCTCAACCGTGGTGCGCGAAAGCTCGCGGACGCATCGGCTGCGCTGGTGGGGACTAGGGGTTTTGACCCTGGGCCTATTCATGGCGAGCCTCGACAACACCATCTTGAATGTGGCGCTGCCCACCCTCGCCCGCGAACTTCGGGCGTCCACAGATCAACTGCAATGGACGGTGGACGCCTACCAGGTGACCTATGCGGGTTTGCTGCTGGTGGCCGGGGGACTGGTCGACCGATGGGGACGATCGCGGACCTTCCTGGTCGGCACCGCAGTATTCGGCGGCTTCTCGCTGATGGCCGGACTCGTCGGGACGACGGGGCTGCTGATCGGGGCCCGCGCTTTGATGGGTGTGGGTGCGGCGTTGCTCGCACCATCCACGCTGTCGCTGGTCTCTTTGCTTTTCGCGAACGCCAAAGAACGGACGATGGCTTTCGCTGTTTGGTCGGCCGCCAACGGCGCCGGGGGAGCGGTCGGGCCGGTCCTGTCGGGAATCTTGCTCGAACACTTCGGTTGGGGCTCGATTTTCTTGATCAACGTGCCGGTTGCGTTGTGCATCGTGATCCTCGGCGCGGTGGTGCTGCCGCGCAGTCGTCCGCATCAGATCGAAGGTGGCATCGACTACCTGGGCGCCATACTGTCGACCATCGCCTTGGCGTTGATCTGCTGGTCGGTGATCTCTGCGCCGGGTCTGGGTGCCGGCAATCCGCTCGTCCTGGCCGCCGTGCTCGCGGGCGTTGGGTTGCTCGCAGCATTCATCTATTGGGAGTCACGTGCCTCGGCGCCGTTGTTGAAGCTGTCGCTTTTCAAGATCAGGACGTTCACCGTTGCGGTGAGCGTCGCCGGTTTGGTGACCGCGGCGGGAGCAGGCGCGCTGTTCGTGCTGACGCAGTATCTGCAGTTCGTGCTCGACTACACACCGATGCAGACCGGGGTCAGGGTGCTGCCGGTAGCCGCAGCGATGCTGCTCGGCGCATTGGCGGCCCCTCGGTTCATCGCCGTCCTGCGACTCAAGCGCACGGTATTGATCGGCCTGGGGTGTGTCGGGGCCGGATACGCCTTGATCGCGACCACGTCCGCCAATTCAAACTTCATGCATCTACTGCCAGGCGTGCTGCTCTTCGGGCTCGGAGCGGGCCTCTTGGTTCCGGCGGCCACTCAGGCCGTGATGGATTCGCTGCCACCTGATGCCACCGGTGCCGGCTCGGCCACCAACACGGCCTTGCAGCAGGTGGGCAGCGCGCTCGGTGTGGCGGTCATCGGATCGCTGCTGGCGGCCCGTTACCGAGGGGTCTTGATGGCCGATTCGCTATGGCCCCAACTGGGCGACCTGCAACAGACCGCGTTGGAATCGGTGGCGGGTGCCGCCAGAGCCGCCGAACAACTATCGGCCGGGCTCGCTGCTCAACTCAACGCGTTGGCGAGCCAGGGGTTCGTTGCCGGCATGCGGGTCTCCATGCTGATCTGCGCCGTCGCCCTGCTCGCAGCCCTGGTCGCGGTCGCGGTGCTCTACCCGAGAGACGGGCGGCACTGACGGCCGCCGTCCGATGCCGCTCGTGGGCCGGGCCATCTGTCTGTCACGAGGTCACGAGATCGAAGGCATTCATCATCGCTTCAGTAAGGTTTCCTTCTTGATCGGGCAGCAGGAATCCGATCTGTCTGCCCAGGTCCTTGACCGTAATCGTGACGATGTTGTCGAGACTCACGACGCAATCATGGTCCAAGCCGTTGCGTGAACCGACCGGCAGCTCGGTGGATAGCCCTCGAATGGTCGAAGTAATGGGCGCGACAGTAACGCTGTTCAGATAAGGGCGGACGAGTTCACGGGTGAGCACAAGTACGGGACGAGTTTTGTCGAGTCTGGCGAGGTAGATGGGCCTCATCTAGATCAGTCCAAGTCGAGCGGCCGATGTGCTGCATGCCTGGCGAGCGCATCGAAATCGTCATCTGGTTGAGTGTTCTTGAGAATCTCGATATCAGCGAGCGCCGCACGATAGCGCTGCTCGCGTTCGAGAGCACGTGTCACAACCGCCGCGCGACTCGGCGCATGGCCGGCGGTAACCTCGGCGTCCACGAACTGCGCGAGCTCATCGGGAAGCCGGACTGCGATCTGCATACTCATGCCTAGATGGTACCAATCTGGGATGCGATGCGGTAGCGGTGAAACCACGCTATAGTCTTGTTCGAGCAAAACGAACGTGCCCGGGGTCGGTGAAAGTCCGAACCGGCGGTGATAGTCCGCGACCCGCATGTCATTGAGAAATGGCGATGCGGTTGAACCGGTGTAATTCCGGTACCGACGGTTAAAGTCCGGATGGGAGGCGCACGTCGCGCTCGGCAGATTGTGCCGGCCGGCATCGGTTGATGTCGGCATGCATCTCTGCCGCACGCGTCGACCCCGGCATGATGACCGGGAAGGTGGCGACGCGGCATGGATATCCGCATACGGCAGGCGCCGTTGGGTCTGCGGATTGTTGCTCCTGTTATCGCCGGCATCGTTTTGGTGTTGGTCTGGTGGTTGCTGGCTTCGTTCAGCACTGTTCCGGCAACGCTGCTGCCGAGCCCGTTGTCGGTGGTCGAGCGTCTCGGCGCCGAGCTGGCCTCGGGCAGGCTGTGGAAGCCGATCGGGGCGACGCTGCTGGAAGCATCCTGTGGCTGCGCGATGGCGACGGTTATTGCGTTGCCGGTGGCCTATCTCATCGCCCATGTGCGTCTCGCCGAGGCGACCCTCAACCCTTATCTGGCTGCCTCCCAGGCCGTGCCGGCGGTGGCCCTGGCGCCGCTGCTGGTGATCTGGGTGGGGTACGGAACGTGGCCGGTCGTCCTGCTGTGTTCTGTCATGGTCTTCTTTCCGATGGTTCTGGCCACTGTGCTCGGACTACGCAGTATCGATCGCGAAGTGATCGACGCGGCCCTGGTCGACGGGGCCGGACGCGGGCAGCTGGCTCGCTGGATCGAATGGCCCCTGGCGTTGCCCGCCACCCTGACCGGCGTTCGTAACGGCTTCACCCTGTCGATCACCGGCGCCGTCGTCGGTGAGCTGGTGATGGGCGGAAGCGGGCTGGGCCAGCGGCTCGCCGTGCAATCCCAGTCGAGCGACACCACCGGACTGTTCAGTACCTTGATCGTGCTGTGCGTTCTGGCGATCGCGATCTACCTCGGCATGACCTTTCTCGAATGGCTGGCGAATCCGTTCGCGTCCAGCTCCCGCTGGTATCGGCTCGGTCATCTTCGCCATAACAATTAAGGAGATTCAGATGCAATCCATGACCCGCCGGACCCTGCTCGGTTCGGCGCTGTTGGCCGGCCTCGCGGCCTGCTCGCGTCCCGGCCAGGGCGCCAACTCGGCGTCGTCCGGGGCTTCAGCAAGGACGGCGGCACTCACGCTCGGCCTCACCTACGTGCCGGACATTCAATTTGCTCCCGCGTATGTGGCCGACTCGCTGGGCTGGTTCACCGAGGCAGGACTATCGGTGACACTGCGCCACCACGGCGCCAACGAGACCTTGCTCGGGGCTCTGCAAACAGGCGACGAGGACGTTGTCTTTGCCGGTGGTGGAGAGATGTTGCAGGGCCGCAGCGAAGGCATCGAGGTGTGTAACTTCGCCACCGCCTACCAGAACTATCCGGTGACCATCATCGTGCCCGAGGCGTCCCCGATCCAAAGCCTTGCCGACCTGCGCGGACACAGCATCGGGCTGCCCGGCGAATACGGCGAGAACTGGTTCTACCTACTCGCCGTGCTTGCCCAGACCGGGCTGACCCGCGATGATCTCGACATTCAATCGATCGGCTTCACCCAGTTGTCGGCCCTCACCGGTAACAAGGTCGAGGCCGTGGTCGGCTTCCTCAACAACGACGTCGTTCGTTTCGCGGAATCCGACTTCGCCATCCGGACGATCAGCTTGGACGATCCGCCACTGGTCAGCGTCGGCCTCGGCGCCATGGACCAGACCATCGACGAGCGAGCCGACGATCTGACGGGCCTGCTGGAGGCGATGACCAGGGGAGCGGAGCTCTGCGCGTCCGACCCGGAGCAGGTCGTTCAGATCGCCGCCGACTATGTGCCGACCTTGGCGGATTCCGAGCAACAATCCCACGCCTTGGCGGTGCTGGACGCGACGACCGACCTTTATGGCGGACAATTCGGCGTCCAAACCCCCGACCGCTGGGACCAGATGACAAGCTTCTTCACCGAAGCAGGGCTGGTGAGTTCTCCGGTGGCCGCCACCGATGCCTTCACAACGAAGGTAGTGGAGGGATAAAGAGGTTCTGCGCGGTGAGTGGAACGCAGCCAAAATTGACGGTGGACGCAGGTAGCCTGGTTGGCGCCGATCCGAAAGGGGACATCGATGGCCGATCATCCGACCTATCAGCTGGAAACCTTGGCTGTGCACGCCGGTCAGGAAGAATCCGACCCGGCGACCAACTCGCGCGCCGTGCCGATCTACCAGACCGCCGCCTACACCTTCGACGACTCGAAGCACGCCGCCGACCTGTTCGCGCTGGCCAGGCCGGGCAATATCTACACCCGGCTGATGAACCCCACCACCAACGTCTATGAGACGCGGATCGCAGCGATGGAAGGCGGCGTGGGAGCGCTCGGCACCGCCACCGGCGCGGCGGCCATCACCTATGCCGTGCTGAACGTCGCCTCGGCGGGCGACAACATCGTCGCGCTGTCGACGCTGTACGGCGGCACCTTCGCGCTGTTCACCCACACCCTCGTACAGTTCGGCATCGAATGCCGGCTCATCGATCCCGATCGTCCCGGCGACCTCGCCGGATTGGTGGACGACCACACGAGGCTGGTTTTCGGCGAGACGATCTGTAATCCGAAGCTCAACGTGATCGACATCGACGCCTGGGCAAAGGCGAGCCACGATCTGGGGTTGCCGTTCATGATCGACAACACGGTGGCGACGCCCTACCTGTGCCGTCCGATCGAGCACGGGGCCGATGTCGTGGTGCATTCGGCCACCAAGTACATGGGCGGGCACGGCACCTCGATGGGCGGCGCCATCGTCGACGCGGGCACTTTTGATTGGGCCGCTCATGCCGACCGTTTCCCGGTGATGGCGACGCCTGACGCCTCCTATCACGATGTCGTATGGACAGATGCCGCCGGGCCGGCCGCCTACATCACCCGGGCCCGCACCGTGCTGATGCGCAACACCGGAGCCACCTTGTCGCCGATGAACGCCTGGATCATCCTGCAAGGCATCGAAAGCCTCCACGTCAGGATGGACCGGCACTGCGAGAACGCCCAAAAGGTGGCGGAATACTTATTGGGGCATCCCGCCGTGGCGTGGGTGAACTACCCGGGGCTCGAAGACAACGAATATCACGAGGTCGCAGACCGAGTATTGACCGGCAAGGGCTACAGCGGCCTGGTCAGCTTCGGATTGACCGCCGGACGCCAAGCAGGCGCCACCTTCGTCGAAGCCCTGCAACTGTTCAGCCACCTGGCCAACATCGGTGATGCAAAGTCTCTGGTCATCCACAGTGCATCGACCACGCATTCGCAGCTGAACGATCAAGAGCTCATTGCTGCCGGCGTCGCGCCGGAGATGGTACGGCTGTCGGTCGGCATCGAGAACGTGGACGACATCATCGCCGACATCGATCAGGCGTTGGCGGTCACCGGAAAGTGATGCGGGCCGGTAACTGATGCCAACTATTTCGGATGGCCTGGGTATCACCGAGACCAGATACGTCCAGCTGTTCACCGCCGACAAACCGTTGAAATTGACGGCGGGCCAGCAGCTGGACGAAGTCGTGATCGCTTACGAGACCTATGGCGAACTCAATGCCGATGCCAGCAATGCGATCTATATCTGTCATGCGTTGACCGGTGACGCCCATGCGGCGGGCTGGCATGAAGGCGACAAGCACCCGGGCTGGTGGGACACCATGATCGGGCCGGGAAAGGCCATCGACACCAACCGCTGGTTCGTGATCGCGTCCAATCTGCTCGGCGGCTGTCAGGGCAGCACCGGGCCCAGCTCGATCAACCCGGCGACGGGCAAACCCTGGGGACTCGACTTTCCACTGCTGGATACCTGCGATTTCGTGACCGTGCACCGGGCATTGATCGCCCATCTGGGCGTCCGGAAACTGCATGCCGTGATCGGCGGATCCATGGGTGGCATGCAGGCTCTGCAGTGGTCGCTGTCATATCCCGACGAACTGGAGAACTCGGTGATTATCGCCGCCTCCAGCAGACTGACGGCTCAGAACATCGCCTTCTCGGCGGTGGGACGCGAAGCGATCATCCGGGACGAGAACTTCCATGACGGCCGTTTCTCCGACTGCGGCGACAACCCGGATGTCGGCCTGTCGATCGCGCGGATGATGGCTCACATCACCTACACCTCCGAAGAGGGCTTCCAGACGAAGTTCGGACGCAATCCGCAATTCGACGAGTCCGAACCAGGGTTCGGCGTCGACTTCGCAGTGGAGGGCTACCTGGAGCACCAGGGTGAAACGTTCCTGACCAGGTTCGATGCGCTGAGTTACCTCTACCTCACCCGGGTCATGGACTACTTCGACCCGTTCTCGAATCCCACGGCACTCGATGCCGTCAAGAAAGATCCGGTCCGCTATCTGGTGATGAGCTTCGATTCGGACTGGCGGTTTTCCACCGAGCACAGCAGACGGATCGTCCGTCAGCTGGCCGCGGCCGAATTGCCGGTGACGTTCCGTGACATTCATTCTCCGTGGGGGCACGATTCCTTCCTGCTGAAGATCGACCCCTATCTCGCGACGGTGAAGGCATTCTTGGAGGCTTCCACGAATTACCAGAACACGGCTTGGGGACGCGCATGAGCCAGTCGATGCAACTGCGGGAGGACCTCCATGTCATCGCCCGCAATATTCCGGCGGGCTCCCGCGTGCTCGATCTGGGCTGCGGTGACGGTGAGCTGCTGAGCTGGCTGATCCGCCGCCGCAACTGTACGGGCACCGGCGTGGAGCGTGGCCAAGAGGAAGTGCTCGCCGCGATCAAACGGGGCGTCCCGCTGATCGAGCTCGACATCGACAGCCAGCTCGAATTGTTCGCATCGGATTCCTATGACGTCGTAGTGCTCAGCCGTACCTTGCAGGCGGTGCTGCGTCCTGACCTCGTATTGAACGAGATGAGGAGAATCGCCCCGAGACTCATCGTCACCATGCCGAACTTCGGCTACTGGCGGCACCGGTTGCGGTTGCTGGGCGGGCACATGCCCCGATCGAAGGATCTGCCCTACAGCTGGTATGCCACGCCGAACCTGCACCACGCCACCCTGGTCGACCTGGAGCCGTTGTTCGACGATACAAAGCTCGCGTTGGAGAAGCGCATCCCGTTGTCACCGCACGGCAGGCCACGCGCGCTCGGGCAAGCCGGCGCGAATCTGCTTGCCGGCTCGGCGATCTATGTGCTGGTGCGCGACGGCCAGGATCCGGCACAGCTCTAGGCCAACGACTGGTCGTCCGAAAGCTCACCGTTCGACTTCAGCAATCTGGTCATCGGTCCGCGGCTGTTGTGTTCTTCGGCGAGCTGACGGCACCGTGCGAGATCGGCTCGTCCGACCTGCAGCCGGGTGTCGACATCGTTCAACTCCACGTCCGCGGTCGCGACAACCTGCTGTGCCCGCGCGAGATACTCAGAGGCATCCACCAGGCGCTGACGCAGTCGTGCCGCCATCGGCTCGGCCGGATCATCGGCCGCGGCGAGGATCGCGTCTAGATCGCCATACTTGTTGAGCAGCGTGGCGGCCGTCTTCTCTCCGACGCCCGGGACGCCCGGCAGGCCGTCGGAGGGGTCGCCTCGAAGAGTGGCGAAATCGGCGTACTGGGCACCGGTCAGCCCATACCTGGATTGCAGCCAGGCATCGTCCACCAATTCGTGCTTGGCCACCCCCCGAGCGATGTAGGCGACCCGAATGTGATCGGCCACCAGTTGGAAAAGGTCGCGGTCACCACTGACCACGATGGCGTCCTCACCGGCGCCCGCGGCGCGGTGAGCCAAGGTGGCACACAGATCGTCCGACTCATAGTCCGCAGCGCCGAGATGAGCGATGCCGGCGGCATCCAGACAATCCAGAATCCAGGGCACCTGCTGGGCCAACTCGTCTTCGACCTGCTCTTGCTCAGCCGCTCCCGGCAGAGCCTCGGCCACCCGGTGAGCCTTGTAGCTCGGCACCAGCGCCACCCGCCAGTCGGGACGCCAGTCGTCGTCGCGGCAACAGGCGACAGCGGTGGGATGATACTGCCCGATCAGGCGGGCCAGCATGTCGAGCATTCCATGCACAGCGTTCACCGGGCGTCCCGCAGAATCCTTGAGCGTGGTGGGCACACCGTAGTACGCCCTGAAATAAAGCGTCGCAGTATCCACGATGAGGCTGAGCGCGTCGGTCATCTGTTCATGGTGCCACCATGTCGGTATGGAACAAACAGACGAGCAGATTCTTGCCTTGTTGTCGCGTGACGGACGGATGTCGTTCACCGCGCTCGGACACAAAGTGGGACTGTCGACGTCTGCCACTCAACAGCGGGTCCGCAGATTGGAGCAACGCGGCATCATCACGGGCTATCGCGCAGATGTGGACGCCGCCAAGGTCGGACGCCCGCTGACCGCTTTCATCGAGATTCAACCGCTGTCGACGACCATGGCCGACACCGCACCCGAATACTTGGAGGCCCTGCCACAGATCACTTCATGTTATTCGGTGGCGGGCAACGCCAGCTACCTGTGCCTGGCGCAGGTCGGTTCGGCCGAGGAGCTCGATGAGCTGCTGAATCTGATTCGCAGAAAGCTCGATGTGCGAACCGTCACCACCATCGTGCTGCGCACCGCATTTCGGCACCGGCCGCTGGTCAACGAGGTTCCCGGATGGGGAGAAAAGCAGCAGTAGCAGATCGCATCACAGGGTCCGCGAGACGGGCCAAAGCAGGTGTGGCTAGACTGCCGTACATGGCGCAGCGTACCCAGTCTCTCGACCACGTCCTCGTCGTTACACCGACGTATAACGAGGCCGACAATATCGAATCGATCATCGGCAGGCTGCGGGCTGCTTGCCCCCATGCCTACAGTCTGATCGCCGACGATGCCTCGCCCGACGGTACCGGCGCGATAGCCGATCGGATGGCCGCTCAGGATGACCATATTTTCGTCATGCACCGGGCGGGGAAGGCCGGCCTGGCCGCCGCCTATCTGGCCGGGTTCGATTGGGGCCTGGAGCGCGGTTTCGACGTACTGGTCGAAATGGACGCGGACGGCTCCCACCAACCAGAGCTGCTGCCATCAATGCTGCAGGCGATGCGTGACCACGACCTGGACATGGTGAAGGGTTCACGGTGGATGCGTGGCGGCTCGACTGATCAGACGAAGTCCCGCGAAATGCTGAGTCGGCTGGCCAATATCTGGATTCAGGTCGCCATGGATATTCCGGTGCGCGATGCGACAGGCGGGTTCAATGCCTTCCGTGCCTCGATTCTCCGCGAAATCAACCTGGACGATGTCGCTTCGGTGGGATACACCTTCCAGGTCGACATGACCCGCCGGGTGATCGACGCCGGCGGCACGGTGGGCGAGGTGCCGATCTACTTCCCGGACCGGGAGTTCGGTGAATCGAAGATGAGCGGATCGATCATCAAGGAGGCATTGATCCGCACCGGCAAATGGGGAGTGCAAAAGCGGACCGCTCAAGTCAAGGAATTGGGCCGGAAGGCGGCGGCAAACTTCCAGAAATTCGACTCGCGAGGTGAGTAGCAGATAGCAGAACCTCAGAGGGCCCGAACCAACAATGGCGTTGATCCGGGCCCTCTCGCTGTTCACCGCTCGCGCGGCACAGCTAGCAGAAACTCAGTAGTGGGGGGCCTTTCGGACCTCCTCGAGCCGCTCGGCGAGCAACTCCTCCAATTCAGAGATAGACCGGCGCTCCAGCAACATATCCCAGTGGGTACGCGGCGGCTTCTCATTCTTCTCGTCGGGTGGAGTGCCATCGCTGCGGGCGGCGATAGCGCCACACCTCGGGCATTCCCACTCGGCCGGAAGATCCGCTTCCACCGAAAACGTCACATCGAAGTGATGATGATTGGGGCAGTCGAATCCCAGAACGCGACGGCCGGCAAAATCGATGCCTTCTTCGTCCTCAAAGCTCTTGGCCCCCAGACCCATTCCACGCAATGCACGATCAGCCATCCAGACCAGCCTCCCTTCGCTTTACCTCAACACGGTATACAACAACCAAAGTGCCGTACTTCTTCCCTTGTCGCAGGCCCATCCCCAATCGGGCCTACCTTCAGTCTGCCCATAGTTGGTGGCTTCTGGCTACCTCTTGAAGCAACCCGATCCTGTCGCTGATGATTCCGTCGACGCCCAGATCCATCAGCCGGCCCATCTCGCCGGGATCGTTGATCGTCCAGACATGGACGCGTGCGCCCAGCTTGTGTGCGGTGCGCAACAGCTGCGCAGTGAGCACCCGTACGCGGTGGCCCTTCACATCTTGGGCCACCGGAATCTGAAAGACCTGCCCGCTGGGCCGGATAAGGCGCGGAAGCAACGGAACGTACGCGCTGAAAGCAACCGCGGGCACGGTCATCCCGGTAGCCACCTCGGGCAGCAGGCTGCGGAATTTGCTCAACCGCTGCCGACTGAAAGAAGACACGCACACCCTGTGCTGCGCGCGGTGGCGCTGCAGCACCCTGACCAGTGCGGTGGTGGCACCCGGGGCCTTGATGTCGATGTTGATGCGGACGTCCGGGAAAGATTCGAGCACCTCGTCCAAGGTCGGTATCTGGTCCACGCCTGCGATGCGTGCTTCGCGCACCGCCGCAAAACTCAGTTCGGCGAGTACGCCGTTCGCATCGGTGACCCGGTCGAGAACCTGGTCGTGGAAAGCGACGAGGTGGCCGTCGGCGGTGACGTGCACGTCGGTTTCGAGGTAGCGGTAGCCGAGATCGACCGCGCGTCCGAACGCATAGAGGCTGTTCTCTCGACCGGCATCGCTCGGGTCGAGATAGCCACCCCGATGCGCCATCGCTGCGAAAGGTTCGCTGAAGTATGGGTAGCACGCGGCCGGACGATTCACGTCGGCAAGTTTAGGCCGACCGTAAACCAAGCCTCGGTCAGGCAGGGCGATGATCGACGCCGGGCAGGTGTGCAAGCACATTGGCCGCCCACTCGGGCAGCCATCCGGGAACCCCCGTGATCGCCATCCAGATCCACCAGATGACGCCCAGGATGGCGAAGAATCCGACCCAGAACAGCCGCTGTTGGTTGACGTGCCAGTTGAGGTAGACACGCACGTAACGCAACAACCAGGCATTGATGGACTTCGCCCACAGAAATTCGCTGGACAGTACGGCCAGCCCTGCGAGGAACAACGGGATACCACCGGGGCCCGGAATCCAGCCGGTCAAAGGGGCGGCGACGATCAGGGCGAAACCGAAAACGGCCACGCCGATCCGAAACCAGCGTCGTCCTGCCGGGTGAGCTTTGAGACGTGCTCGCCACCTCAGCCGATCCGGACGCTCGTAGTCCAGCCGGGTGGCCCCGCCCACTCTCAGCGACGGAGGCAAACAGTCGATCTGCCCCATGCATCCACTTTGCCACAGCGAATTCGGGAAGCTGAATTGAGAGGTATCGGTCGATTGCTTTGCGCCGACGCCGCCGGCCCGGCGATGCGGTCTAAGCTATGGCGCGTGCCTGAAGTGTTATCCATCCAGTCGGCCGTCGCCTACGGATTCGTCGGCAATTCTTGTGCGGCATTCGCGCTGCGGCGAGCCGGGATAGACGTCTGGCCGGTCGATACCGTGAACTTCTCCAACAACACCGACTACGGCACTTGGCGCGGCCCGATAATGACCATCGAGCAGGTCACCGATGTCGTCAAGGGCGTGGACGAGCGGGGCGTACTCGCTCGGGTGGACGCGGTGCTATCCGGCTACCAGGGTGCGCCGGACATGGGCAAGGCCATCTTGGACGCTGTCCGGTTGACCCGGGAACGCAACCCGGAGGCGATCTACTGCTGCGACCCGGTGATGGGCGATGCCGATCTCGGCTTCTATGCGGCCGCCGGCATCCCCGAGTTCATGCGCGAGCGCGTGGTCGCCGAGGCCACCGTGATGACCCCGAACCTCTTTGAACTGGAGTACCTCACCGACTGCGCGCCCTCGACATTCACCGACGTGTTGGACGCCGTGGCGAAGCTGCGCGAACGCGGCCCCGAAACAGTGCTGGTGACCTCGGTGGTCGGCTTCGACGACGATGTCGACGGTATGCGGATGGTCGCTCAGAACGGTTCCCAAACCTGGCAGGTCGTCACGCCGATGATCGACCAGAAGTTCACCGGTTCGGGAGATCTGACCAGCTCCTTGTTCTTGGCGAGCCTACTGAACGGCGAATCGCTGGGGGAGGCCCTCTCGTCGGTCGCCTCTGCGGTGTACTCGGTGCTCAAGCGCACCAATGAGCTCGGACGCCGCGAACTCGCGCTCGTCCAGGCTCAAGACGAGATGGTCGCGCCGAGCCACCGATTTGAGGCCGAGCAAATCGCTTAGTGCGTGGCGGGTGCCGGCGCAAACCGAAACCAGAGCTGCGCTTTTCGGCGACCTGCAATCCGCAACCCGCAGCTCACCGGCGGCAGATGCCTCTGGTCGTAGAGCAGCAGATGTCTCTAGTCGTAGAACGGTGTGATCTGGGCGCCCAGGGCGTTGAGCCGGGTCGGTAGGTCCTCGTAGCCGCGATTGATCACATAGACGTCGCGCAGCACCGAATCGCCGCGTGCGGCCAACATGGCCAGCAAGATGCACACCGCCGGCCGCAAGGCCGGGGGAGAGACCATCTCGCGGGCCCGCCAGGCGGTCGGTCCGGTGACGTTCAACCGATGCGGGTCGAGCAGCTGCACGTTGGCGCCCAGCTTGCTCAACTCGACCAGGTGGATGGCCCGGTTCTCGTAAACCCAGTCGTGAATGAGGGTCTGCCCCTGCGCGCATGCGGCGATGACCGCGAAGAACGGCAGATTGTCGATATTGAGGCCGGGGAACGGCATCGGATGGATCTTGTCTTTATGAGCGTGCAGCGCCGAAGGCTGCACGGTGATATCGACCAACCGGGTGAACCCGTTACCGGACCGGTATTCGGGACTCACCTGAAATTGCAGCCCCATCTCTTCCAAGATGGCGAGCTCGATCTCCAAGAATTCGATGGGGGAGCGCGTGATCGTCATCTCCGAATGGGTGACGACCGCGGCGGTGATCAGGCTCATGGCCTCGATCGGATCTTCCGAGATGGTGTAGGTGACATCCTTGTTGATCTCGGATTGGCCCTGCACCCGCAAGGTGGTCGTGCCGATGCCTTCGATCTCGATGCCCAGCATCGTCAAGAAGACGCAGAGGTCTTGCACCATATAGTTCGGTGAGGCATTGCGGATCACGGTTTGGCCCGGCGTCATGGCGGCGGCCATCAAGGCATTCTCGGTGACGGTGTCGCCGCGCTCGGTCAGCACGATCGAATGCTGAGGCACGGTACGCGACATGGTGGCGTGATAGCTGCCCTCGGTGGCCACCACGTCGAGGCCGAATGCGTGCAGGGCCTGCATATGCGGTTCGACCGTGCGCGCTCCCAGCTGGCAGCCGCCCGCATACGGCAGCTCGAAGGAATCGGAGATATGCATCAGCGGTCCCAAGAACATGATGATGCTGCGGGTCCGGCGGGCGGCCGCGGCGTCCATATTGGCGAGATTGAGCACCTCGGGACGCACGATCGTCAGGTCGGTCTCGTCGGTGGACCAGGTCACCTCGACCCCGATGCTCTCCAGCACCTCGATGAGCCGGTTGACCTCTTCGATATGAGCGATACCGCGCAGCCGGGTGCGTCCGCGGTTGAGCAGGCTGGCGCACAGCAGCGCGACCGCTGCGTTCTTGGACGAGCGGGTCGTGATCGATCCGGAAAGCGGGCGTTCTCCCACGATGGACAGATTCATCGCATTGTGGCCACCGGGCACGATCAGCGGTGATTCGAGGGCCTGGGCGATGCGATTGATCATCTCGAGGGAGAGATTCTGATTGCCCGATTCGATGCGGTGGATGGCACTTTGGCTGGTACTCAGCAACGACGCGAGCTCGTTTTGGGTGAGGCCGCGCTGTTTACGCGCGTCCCGTACGAGCCGCCCGATGCTTGACGCAGTAGTCAATTGAGTCACCCCGCGAGGGTAACTCACATGTGAGATGCGTTGCAAGAAGGCTGCGTGTCCGGTGTTCATTCTCGGCGGACGATACAACATCGGTTCGCCGGGCAGCCGCGGGCGATGACCGATAGACTCAACTGCCATGAGTTCACATTTCGACGTCGTCGTGCTGGGTGCCGGGCCTGGCGGCTACGTAGCCGCGATCCGCGCCGCTCAGCTTGGACTGAAAACTGCGGTCATCGAGAAGCAATGGTGGGGAGGTGTGTGTCTCAACGTCGGCTGCATTCCGACGAAGTCACTGCTTCGTAACGCCGAGATCGCCAACATCGTGCTCCGCGATGGCAGCACCTTCGGTATCTCCGGCGACAACATATCGTTCGATTTCGGCAAGGCTTTCAGCCGCAGCCGCCAAGTCTCCGACCGAATGGTCAACGGTGTTCATTTCTTGATGAAGAAGAACAAGATTACCGAGATTCACGGCTGGGGCAACTTCGTCGATGCGAAGACCATCGCCGTCACCGCCGACGACGGTTCGGTCGACAACGTCACCTTTGACAACTGCATCATCGATGTCGGTGCCACCGCCAAACTGCTGCCCGGCACCCAGAAGTCGGCCAACGTGCTCACCTACCAGGAAATGATCCTTGCCGACCAGCTGCCGTCGTCCATCATCATCGGCGGATCCGGCGCGATCGGGACCGAGTTCGGCTACGTGTTGAACGCCTACGGGGTCGACGTCACCATCGTCGAGTTCTTGGACCGGATGGTCCCCACCGAGGACAAGGAAATCAGCGCCGAACTGGCAAAGGCGTACCGCAAACTCGGCATCAAGGTGCTCACCAGCACCGCGGTCAAGTCCGTGGTCGACACCGGCTCGGGTGTCGAGGTCACCGTCGAGCCCGCCAAAGGTGGCGAGCAGCAGGTGCTCAAGGCCGACAAGATGCTCCAGGCCATGGGATTCGCCCCTCGCATCGACGGATACGATCTCGACAAGACCGGCGTGAAACTCACCGAGCGGGGCGCCATCGAAATCGACGACAACTGCCGCACCAGCGTGCCGGGCATTTTCGCCATCGGTGACGTCACCGCCAAGATGATGCTCGCCCACGCCGCAGAGGCGCAAGGCGTGGTGGCGGCCGAGACCATCGCCGGAGTCGAGACCATGCCGGTCAACTACGCGATGATTCCACGTGCCACTTACTGCCAGCCGCAGATCGGCTCCTTCGGTCTGTCGGAACAGCAGGCCAAGGACGCCGGCTACGACATCAAGGTCGCGAAGTTCCCCTTCTCCGCGAACGGCAAGGCGTGGGGGCTGGGCGAAGCGGTCGGTTTCGTGAAGCTGATCGTCGAGGCGCAGTACAACGAGATCTTGGGCCTGACCATGATCGGGCCGGATGTCACCGAATTGCTGCCGGAACTTCAGCTGGCCCAGCAGTGGGATCTGACGGCGGACGAAGTTGCTCGTGTCGTACACGCACACCCGACCCTGTCGGAGGCTTTGAAGGAAGTCGTCGAGGGCGCCGCCGGTCACATGATCAATCTGTGACCCGGCACGGCTGATCCCCGTCGCGGGGTGCTCAGTCGACAACGCGGCCCGGCAGCAGGAGACGTCCTCTGCCGGGCCGTTACTCGTCCGATAGCAGAAGCGTGATCGACCGCCTGTTACGGTTACATTTCGATCGAGTGGTCCGGGCTGAGACGACCACGTATAACCTACGGTGCAGTAATAGTGTGCGATGCACGATGCTTGGGGCGGATCTGTTGATGAACGTATCCATGACGGATCAAGAGACTCGGCCCTGGCGAGAAACTTTGTGAAAGAGGTTCTTTATGAAGCGCAGTCTGGCCGCGGTCGCGGCTGCGACTCTGTCGCTGTCGTTGCTGGCCGGTTGTGGCGGCTCCGATGGTGCAGATAGCGATGTCGTCAAAGTCGGTGTCAACTACGAGCTTTCGGGCAATGTTGCGACCTACGGTGACGCCAGCGTCAAGGGTGTCGAGATGGCATTCGAAGAGATCAACGCTGCCGGCGGTATCAACGGCAAGCAGGTTGAGATGGTCAAGTACGACACCAAGTCCGAGCCCGCCGAGGCAACGACCCTGGCAACCAAGCTGATGACCCAGGACAAGGTCGTCACGGTCATCGGCCCGGCCACCTCGGGTTCGTTCAAGGCCACCATTCCCGTCGCCAACCAGAACGAGATCCCGGTTGTTTCCGGTTCGGCCACCGCCGAGGACACCACCGTCAGCAATGGCCAGGTGCAGGAGTACGCCTTCCGTACCTGCTTCTCCGACAACTTCCAAGGCACCGCGATGGCCAACTTCGCGTCCAACGAATTGGACGTGACCAACGCGGTCGTCATCAAGGACACGTCTTCCGACTACGCCAAGGGCCTGGCCGAGAACTTCACGAACCAGCTGCAGGAAAATGGCGGCAGCGTCGTTGGTGAAGAGGGCTACGTTGCCGGTGACACCGACTTTCAGGCGATCCTGACCCGTATCAAGGGTCAGAGCTTCGACGCCATCTACCTGCCCGGCTACTACAACGAGGTCGGCCTGATCATCAAGCAGGCCCGTGAGCTCGGTATCACCGCACCCATCCTCGGTGGTGACGGATACGAGTCTCCGACCTTGCTGCAACTGGCCGGCGCCGATGCGCTGAACGACGTGTACTACACGAACCACTACTCCTCGCTGGACGAGGGCAACACCAAGGTTGCCGACTTCACCCAGAACTTCCAGGAGAAGTACAACGCCGAGCCCGATGCCTTCGCGGCGCTGGGTTATGACACCGCCTACTTCGTTGCCGACGCGATCGGCCGGGCCGGTGACCTGAGTGGCGAGGCCGTCAAAGATGCGATGGCGTCGACCACCGACTTCGAAGGCGTTACCGGAACCTTCAGCATCAACGAGAACCACGACCCGGATAAGGCGGCACTGGTGATCGGTTTGACCGACGGTGTTCCGTCATCGGCGGTTGAGGCTGCATAATCAGGCACTGCGTGGGGTGAGGGTCGGCGAGCAGCTCCCTCACCCCACGCTCATGCCCCGGATGGGAAGAACCATATGGATCAGATACTCCAACAGCTAGTCAACGGATTGTCGTTGGGCAGCATCTATGCGCTGATAGCGCTCGGTTACACGATGGTGTACGGCATCATCCAGCTGATCAACTTTGCCCATGGCGACATCTACATGGTCGGCGCCTACGTGGGATACGCCTGCATGACGCATCTCAATCTCGGGTTCTTCACGTCGCTCGTGGTGGCGATGGCGGCTTGCGCGGTGCTGGGTGTGCTGGTGGAACGCATTGCCTACAAGCCGTTGCGCAATTCGACACGAATCGCTGTCTTGATCACCGCGATCGGGATGTCGCTGCTGCTCGAATACACCATGATGTATTTCGTCGGTGCTCAGGTGCGCTCGTATCCCGAGCTGCCCGGCTTCATGAGCGAGGTCTTCCACGTCGGCTCGGTGACCATCACCTCGCTGCAGATCGTCATCGTCGCCATCTCGGTGATCTTGATGATCGCCTTGCAGTTCATCATCAAGCGCACTCGGCTCGGCAAGGCCATGCGCGCGGTCTCGCAAGACCGTGACGCTGCGCGGCTGATGGGCATCAGCGTCGACAACACCATCTCATTCACTTTCGCGCTGGGCTCGGCACTCGCCGGGGCCGCCGGAGTGCTGGTCGGCGTCTACTACAACTCCATCAACCCCCTGATGGGCATCATGCCCGGTCTGAAGGCGTTCGTCGCGGCGGTGCTGGGCGGTATCGGACTGATCCCCGGCGCGCTCATCGGTGGCTACCTGATCGGGGTGGCGGAAACCATCGTGTCCGGTCTCGGCTTCTCGACATTCAGGGACGCCGTCGTCTTCTCCGTCCTCATCATCGTCCTGATCGTCAAACCCAGCGGGCTGCTGGGCAAGAACGTGCGGGAGAAGGTCTAAATGAACCCGCGTCTACGTACTTTCCTGACCCGGGCCGCCGTTTTGGCGGCCAGCTACCTGATCGTCCTGCTGCTGATCTCGGTCGGCGTGATCAACGCCTACATCCAGGCGACCCTGGTCACCATCTGCGTCAACATCATGCTGGCGGTGAGCCTCAACCTGGTGACCGGTTTTACCGGTCAGCTGTCCTTGGGCCACGCCGGTTTCATGGCGGTGGGCGCCTACTCGACCGCCTTGATAACGATCTCGATCCCCACCATTTGGGGGTTCATCCTGGGGCTGATCACCGGCGGCGTGCTGGCCGCCCTGCTCGGTTTCCTGATCGGTGTGCCGACCCTGCGGTTACGCGGTGACTACCTCGCAATCGCCACCTTGGGGATGGCCGAGATCATCCGCGTGATCCTGCTCAACGTCGGCTTCACCAACGGTGCCGCCGGGCTGTCCGGCATTCCCCAGTTCGTGAACTGGAGCTGGCTGTTCGTGCTGACCGTTGGCACGGTCGTGCTCATCTCGAACTTCATCAACTCCCGTCAGGGACGCGGCAGTCTCGCGGTGCGAGAGGACGAGATCGCAGCCGAGTCGATCGGCGTCCGTTCCACCAAGGTGAAGACGATGGCCTTCATGGTCGGCGCCTTCTTCGGTGCGATCGCCGGCGGGGTCTACGCGTCCTACTTCTATTTCTTGAAACCGGACCTGTTCGGGTTCATGCAGTCGATCAACATCTTGGTCATCGTCGTTCTCGGCGGGCTGGGTTCGGTGTCCGGATCGATCATCGCGGCGGTGCTGCTGGCCATCGTGTCCAGCATGCTGCAGCCGTTCCCCGAGGTCCGGATGATCATCTATTCGGCCGTCCTGGTGCTTCTGATGGTCTTCCGGCCGCAAGGCATCATGGGTTCGAAGGAGCTGTCGCTGAAGCTTCTGGGCCGGATCATTCCCAGACGGCATAAGGAGAACGACGCCACCGAAGGGGCCGTCGCATGAGCCCGATTCTCGAAGTGAAAGACCTCACTCGCAACTTCGGTGGTCTGGCCGCGGTCGCCAATGTCAACATGAAGCTGGAGCACGGTGAACTGATCGGTCTGATCGGCCCCAACGGCGCCGGCAAGACCACGATCTTCAACCTGCTGACCGGGGTCTATCCGCCGTCGAGTGGCGAGATCGTCTTCAGCCCGGAGGGGTCGCCGGTATCGATCGCCGGTAAAAAACCTTTCGACATCTGCCGCGCGGGGATAGGCCGGACCTTTCAGAACATCCGGTTGTTCAAAGACCTGACGGTGCTCGATAACATCGTGATCGCGCTGGAACAAAACGAGAACTATTCGCTGGTGTCGTCGTTTCTTCATCTGCCGTCCTGGACGAAATCGCGTGACGATGTGTTGACGGCCGCCCGTGAGCTGCTCCGCCTGATCCGGCTCGACCACAAATCGTTCGACGTAGCCCGCAACCTGTCCTACGGCGAGCAGCGCCATCTGGAGATCGCCAGGGCCCTTGCCACCAATCCGAAGCTGCTGCTGCTCGACGAGCCGGCGGCAGGCATGAATCCGGCCGAAACAGCCGGGCTGACCAAGTTGATCAGTTGGATTCGTGAGAACTACCACCTGACGATCTTGTTGATCGAGCACGATATGAGTTTGGTGATGAGCATTTGTGAACGGATCTACGTGCTCGACCACGGCATCGTGATCTCGTCGGGAACCGCCGATGTGGTCCAGCATGATCCGAAGGTCATTACGGCCTATCTCGGCGAGGAGGTCAGTGATGTTTGAGATCAAGGATCTCGCCGTCAGCTTCGGCGGTATCCAGGCCCTCAAGGGCATCTCCTTGAATGTCGACGAGGGCGAGATCGTCACGTTGATCGGTGCCAACGGCGCAGGCAAGACGACGACGTTGCGTACCGCATCGGGACTGGAGCGTCCGGAATCGGGGTCGATTTGGCTCGATGGGCAAGACCTCACCAAGGTCTCGGCGCAGGATCGTGTCAAGCGGGGCCTGATTCATATTCCTGAAGGGCGCCGGGTCTTCCCGACCATGACGGTGCTGGAGAACCTCGAGCTCGGAGCCTTCTTGCGGCGCGATCGGCCTCAGATCGCCAAGGATCTGGAAGAGGTCTTCAGCCGGTTCCCGGTGCTGGCGGATCGTCGCCAGCAGGCGGCCGGTACCTTGTCGGGTGGCGAACAGCAGATGCTCGCCATGGGTAGGGCGTTGATGGCGGCGCCGAAGGTGCTGCTGATGGACGAGCCGTCGATGGGGCTTGCGCCGCTTCTGGTACAGGAGATCTTTGACATCATCGCCGGCATCAACGCCGCAGGCACGACGATTCTGCTGGTCGAACAGAACGCGAACATGGCTTTGCAAGTGGCGGGTCGCGCATATGTGATGGAAACGGGCAAGATAGTGCTGAGCGGAGAATCCGCGAAACTGATGGCGGCCGATGAAGTGCGCCAAGCGTATCTGGGAGGTTGATCAATGTTCGTCCGTTGGCGGATGACGGCTCATCCCTTCACTGTCACTCCTTCGATGACGGTGCCGGAAGCTGTCGAGATCATGCAGACTCATGGCCTGCGCAAACTGCCGGTGCTGTCCGACGGGAAATTGGTCGGCATCATTTCGCAGTCCGATATTGACCGGGCGTCGCCGTCGATGGCCACCTCGTTCAGCGCCGGTGAACTCGTCTACCTGTTCTCGAAGCTGAAAGTTTCGAAGGTGATGACCCGCGATGTGGTTACCGTCGGGCCCGATGCGCTGCTGGAAGAGGCCGCGATCATCATGCGCGACCGCAAGATCGAGATCCTGCCGGTGGTCGAGGACGGCGAGCTGGTCGGTGTCATCACCGAATCTGATCTGCTGGATGCTTTCATCGAGCTGAACGGCGCCCGCGTGAAGGGCACCCGGCTGGTCATTGAGGCGGACGATCAGCCCGGCGTGCTGGCCCGGATCGCGTCCATCACCGGCGCTATCCGCACCAATATCACCCATGTGGCGGTCTACCGCAGTGGTCTGGAGCGCAGCCTGGTCGTGTTGGGCGTGAACACCCTCAACACCGATGATCTGGAGAAGCAGATCTCGGACGCAGGCTTCACTCTGAAGTACCGCCTGCGCAACGAGTGACCGTTCGCTCGCTTCGTGCTCGTAACGCATTGCTGGGCGCTCCTATCGCGCCTAAGTCTTCGAACGCTCGCGTAAAATTCCAAACGCTCGCCGTAACTTAGGTTGCTCGCGTTGCAACAGCAGCAAACTCGGTTTGAGTAGGCGTTGTGCACGACGGTGAGCGTCTGGAGGATCGCGGAATCGCCGCGCGCTCAGGCGTAGCGGGAGGCCGTTTCGACTGCGGCTTCGCCGTAGTAGCCGCCGAACAGTTCGGCGTGGACGAGCAACGGATGCAGCTGGTGCAAGCCGGTCCGATCTCGCCAATCCTGGTCCAGTCCGGCAGCCTCGGCGTAGGCATCTTCTATTCGGCGCAGCTCGCCGAAGCCGAAGAGTGCGAGCATGGCGAGGTCGGTCTGGCCGTGACCGCCATGGGCGGCCGGATCGATCATCACGTAGCGGTCGCCGTCGCCCAGCACGTAGCGGTCGCCGTCGCCCAGCACGTTGCCGGCCCATAGGTCGCCATGGATGCGGGCAGGTGGGCGTCCGTCGTCGAATTCGCCGTCGCGTAGCCGCTGGCACACCCGTTCGATGATGCGCATGCCGTCCGCGTGGAGCGAGCCTTTCTCGTGCGCTGCCCTGGCGTGGGGGAGCAGCCGCAGTTCCGCATAGAACTCGCCCCATCGCTCGTAGTGCCCGAGCTGGAGACGGGCATGCCCTATCCATCCGGGAGTCGTGGCATCCCAGCCATCCGGCGCGGCACCGAAAGCCGATGCGCCCGCCTGATGGGTCGCCCAGAGCGCTCGTCCGAATTCTTCTGCCGCCTGGGGCGGGGGAGTGATTTGTGAGCAGCGGGCGGTGATCAGTTCGTGGTCATTCCAGTCGATCACCTGTGTCACGGCTGCTCCGTCGTCGGCCGCGGCCAGCCAGTCGAGGCAACGTACCTCCCATTCGATCTGCTGGGGATCGCCTCGTTTGGTAAATGTGGGTGCTGTCATCTGGTTTCTCCTCTCGTCCGCCTGTGGGGCTGTCTGAGTAGTTATCGAAGCCTGCGCGTTTCCGCCGGCTGTCGAATCACCCAACGAACAGACTTGTCTGTGCTCACTCATTGTGCGACGGGCCACCAGGCGAGTCAGGGAATCGGCGAGGATTCCTCGCACCGTGGTCAGTCCAGATCACGCCAGATCTGGTCACCTGGCGTAGGTTCCGCCTCGCCCGCGGTGAGCGCGGCAAGGTTGGCTTTCGTCTTGTTCAATCGCTCCCGATCGTCGGGTACCGCGATCGTCAGCGTGACATTGTCTGCGTGGTAGTCGACCGAATGGACGAGCACTCCGGTTGCGCGCAGGCGGGTTTCGACGCGGGCGGCCTCGGCGATCGGCAGTGCCGTGGTGATCAGACGCATCCGCTGACGGGTGACGAATGCCGCGGCGTCCAGTACTGCTGCGGCTGCGTCCGAGTAGGCCTGCACCAGACCGCCGGCGCCGAGCTTGATACCACCGAAATAGCGGACGACAGCGACGACCACATCCGACAGATCGGTGCGGCCGTGGGCGATCTGACGAGCCGTGATGGCCTTGAGGATGGGTGCGCCTGCCGTGCCCGAGGGTTCGCCGTCGTCGCTGGAGCGCTGGGTTTCGCGCGCGGCACCCAGCACGAAGGCGTGACATACGTGCCTCGCCTCCCGGTGAGCGTGACGAATGTCATCGAGAAACCGGCGTGCCTGCTCCTCGGTCGAAGCGCGGGCCGCGAAGCCCAGAAATCGCGATCTCTTGATCTCGAATTCGCTGGCGGGCCGCGCGCCCTGCTTGAGAGTCGTGTATAGATTCATCAGGCTTGCGGCCGGACGAAGACCGGCCGGCCGGCGGTGGAGGCCGCCCGGTCAAAGTGGTAACCATCGGCGTCGAACTCACGAAGCTTGCGAACGCTGCGCACCCGATTACGGACGATCCACCCGGCCATCGCACCGCGGGCCTGCTTGGCGAAGAACGAGACCATCCGGCGCTTGCCCGACGGATTGACCTCCTCGAACCTGGGGGAGATGATCGGAACGTCAAGTATCTTTGGATCGACCACCCCGAAATACTCGTTGGACGCGAGGTTGATCACGGCCTCGGCACCGGGTGCGTCCGCGAGATCCTGCTTGAGGATTTCGCTCGGTAGCTCGCCCCAATATTGATAGAGGTCACGAGCGTGAGCCGTCTTGAGCGGGATGCCCATCTCCAGCCGGTAGGGCTGAATCAGGTCGAGCGGGCGCAGCACCCCGTACAGTCCGGACAGGATGCGCACCGTCTTCTGCGCCTCAGTGAAGTCTCGTTCGCCGAAGGTGTGCGGAGCGTCCATGCCACGGTAGACGTCACCGTTGAAGGCGAGAATCGCCGCGCGTGCGTTCTTGGTCGTGAACGGCAACTCGAAGTCGCGGTACCGGGCATGATTGAGGACGGCCAGTTCGTCCGAAATCTTCATCAGCTTCGACAACTCGTCCGGTGACTTGGTGCGGAGTACGTCGATGAGCTCGGCGGAGTGATCGAGGAACCTGGGCTCGGTGTGCTTGCGGGTGGCAGGCCGCGAGGTGAAGTCGAGGCTTTTGGCAGGGGAGAGCAGCACGAGCATTCCTCTACGCTACTGGAGATCTCTTCCGGCGGCGGTACTGCTGGGCCGGATAGAAGATAGGCCTCGGGCGGCGGCCCTTCAGATTTCTGGAATCGGCAGTCGACGATGCAGCTTCTTACTCGTTGTCGGGATGCGCCACGATGCGCGTCACGTTGGCAGGCCTATCGAGTGTCGAATCCCGGCGTTGGACCGACTGGATATCGTGGCTATGGCCTTTCGACGAACAGCCCGGGAATCCCGGCGGCAGTGAGGACACCAGCGATGACTGAAACTGGAATGACCGGCGGGCACTCGGCTGACCAGCACGATGTAATCAAGGTTCGCGGCGCCCGCGAAAACAATCTGACCGGCATTGATGTCGACATCCGTAAACGCCGGCTGACGGTATTCACCGGATTGTCGGGTTCGGGAAAGAGCTCGCTGGTTTTCGACACCATCGCCGCGGAGTCCCAGCGGATGATCAACGAGACCTACAGCGCGTTCGTGCAGGGCTTCATGCCGGCTCTCGATCGTCCCGACGTTGACCAACTGGAGGGGTTGACGACCGCGATCGTCGTCGACCAGGAACGGCTCGGTGCCAATTCGCGTTCCACACTTGGGACCGCGACGGACGCGAATGCTCTGCTCAGGCTGCTGTTCAGCCGGCTTGCGACGCCGCATATCGGTGGCCCCCAGGCGTATTCGTTCAACACCCCGTCTGTGTCGGGGTCGGGTGCCGTCAGGGTTCAGAAGAACAACGAATCCCGGGCGCAAAAGCGGACATATACCCTTGTCGGAGGCATGTGTCCGCGCTGTGAGGGAATGGGATCGGTCTCGGATCTCGACCTCACCGAACTCTATGACGACTCCAAGTCGCTCAACGAGGGGCCTTTCAAGGTGCCCGGCTATTCCATGGACGGTTGGTACGGCAGGATCTTCAAGGGGTCCGGATATTTCGACCCCGACAAGCCCATCCGCGACTATTCGAAGCGCGAGCTGCACGATCTGCTGTACCGGGAACCGACCAGGATCAAGGCTGAGGGCGTCAACGTCACCTATGAAGGACTGATCCCGAAGATCACCAAATCGATGCTGCAGAAAGATCCGGAGTCGATGCAGCCGCACATCCGGGCCTTCGTGGAGCGGGCGGTGACTTTTCAAACTTGCCCGGACTGCGGCGGCACCCGGCTCGCGGAACCTGCCCGCAATTCGAAGATCAATGGCTGCTCGATCGGTGATGTCTGTGCGATGCAGATCACGGATCTGGCCGACTGGATTCGTGGGGTGGACGATCCGTCGGCTGCACCCTTGCTGAACGGGATCGGCCAGCTGCTGGACTCGTTCGTTGAGATCGGTCTGGGGTATCTGAGTCTGGATCGTCCGGCCGGGACGTTGTCCGGGGGAGAGGCGCAACGTACGAAGATGGTCCGCCATCTCGGGTCGTCGTTGACCGATGTGACCTACGTGTTCGATGAGCCGACCGTCGGGCTTCATCCGCACGACATTCAGCGGGTCAATGGGTTGCTGCTGCGGCTTCGTGACAAGGGCAACACGGTGCTGGTGGTCGAACACAAACCCGAGGTGATCGCCGTAGCCGACGAGATCGTGGACCTGGGGCCGGGAGCCGGATCCGGCGGCGGTCAGATCGTCTTCCAGGGTAGCTTTGACGAACTGCGCGCCAGCGGCACCTTGACCGGACGCCATATCGACGACCGGGTCGCGTTGAAATCCGGGGTGCGGGAGGCGTCCGAGCAGTTGGAGATCCGCGGCGCGTCCACCCATAATCTGCGCGATGTCGACGTCGATATCCCGCTCGGGGTGCTGACCGTGGTGACCGGAGTCGCCGGGTCGGGCAAGAGCTCGCTCATTCACGGAGCGCTCGGCGGCAGGGACGACGTGATCGAGATCGATCAGACCGCGATCAAGGGTTCCAGGCGGTCGAATCCGGCCACCTACACCGGTGCGCTGGACGCGATCCGCAAGACCTTCGCCAAGATCAACGGGGTGAAACCGGCATTGTTCAGCGCCAACTCTGAGGGGGCCTGCCTGGCCTGCAACGGCGCAGGGGTCATCTACACCGACCTTGGATTCATGGCCACGGTGGCCAGCCGCTGCCAAGAGTGCGATGGCAAGCGCTATCAGCCTGCGGTGCTCGAATATCGGGTCGCCGGACGTAACATCGCCGAAGTACTCGATCTGCCGATGTCCGAGGCATTGGAATACTTTTCCGATGGAGAGGCGAAAACTCCCGCGGCGAAGAAGATCTTGCAGCACCTCGTCGATGTGGGACTGGGGTATCTTACCCTGGGCCAGCCGCTCACCACCTTGTCAGGAGGCGAACGCCAACGGCTGAAATTGGCCAGCAGAATGGGGGAGAAGGGCGGCATTTACGTGCTGGACGAACCCACCTCAGGTCTGCACCTGGCCGATGTCGAGCAGCTTCTGGGGTTGCTTGACAAGCTCGTAGACGCAGGCAAGACGGTGATCGTCATCGAGCATCATCAGGCCGTGATGGCTCACGCCGATTGGATCATCGACCTCGGCCCGGGCGCCGGATCCGAAGGCGGCGAGATCGTCTTCGCCGGCACGCCCGCCGAGCTGGTTTCCGGACGCTCAACCTTGACTGGCCAGCATCTGGCGTCCTATGTCGGTCAAGCATGATCGTATGCCACGGATGACGAAGGACGGACGGTCGGAATGCGCGACCCGACGGCCCGGCATCTGGCAGCCCGCATCAAATCGAGCCGTTCTGGTCGAGAATGTTGAGCCCGTCAGCCGTTCTGCCGTGGCCGGACAAAGTATCGGGAGTGATCTGCGGAACCGTGATGCCAGAGGTTTGATTTTGGCCGGTTGGATCATGAGACGTTATCTCAGAGGCGCAGCTCATATTTAGGTTCTGAGCCGAACACCCATGACTGCCCACATATGACCGATAAGAAACATTATGTCAAAACGCGAGAAAGAGATGCTCCCTCAGCGGTCCTCACGTCGTTCCCAGGGATCCTTCAAAGCGTCGTCGTAAGCAAGTATGCGTCATAGAGCGATCCTGTGGCCGTGCCCGTGTCGACGCAAACTAAGCTGCCTCCTGACGTCCGCGTCGTGGGCGCCTGGAGAGAAAGGCTGGGACAACGAGCAGGATAGAAAAACCGGCATTGTTCAGTCGCTCGTTCGTCCAGCTGTGGGGCATCAATTTCACGGTGATGCTGACCTATTACAGCCTGATGGTCGGCATTGGCCCCTATGTGATGAACCGATTCCAGGTCTCCCCCGCCACCGCCGGACTGGTCGCCGGAATCACCGTCATCGGCATCCTGATCAGCCGTGCGGCCTCCGGCTTTTTATGGACGAGGTTCAGCTCGCGCCAGCTATTGTTCGCAGGTCTGGCCGTCATCGTCCCGGCTGTCGCGCTGTACGGCTTTGCCGGAAGCGTCGGTCTCATTTTGATTCTGCGGCTCGTCCATGGTCTGGGCACGGGATTGATCGGCACCGTGTCGAATACGGCGGTCGTGTTCACCTTGCCGACGACCCGGCGCGGAGAGGGAATCGGCTACTTCACCCTGAGCAATATCGTGGCCACCGCACTCGGCCCGTTCTGCGGACTGCTGATCGTCCATCTGTCGGGCTACCAGGCACTGTTCATCGCCGAGGTCGTCGTCGCACTGATAGGGCTCGCAGCGGTGCTTACCGTACGTTCCGGCACGATCCCCGATCCCCCGGCCGCGAAATCGGTCAAACCGAAGCGCAGCGTGCTGACCACCATGATCGAGCCCGCTACTGTGCCGCTCTCACTAGTGATGACCTGGGTGTCGATGGGATACGCCGCCATCAACGTCGACCTTGCACTACTCGCTAGTGAGCGCCGGCTGACCGCCTATTCGAGCATCTTCTTCCTGGTCTATGCTGCGGTCGTTCTGGTCTCGCGGCCGATCGCAGGCCGTGTGATGGACGCGCACAGCGAGCACCACATCATCTATCCCGCGATGGCTGTCTTCGCATTCGGGCTGGTAGCTATCGGCCTCTCGTACTCGGGCGCTCCACTTTTGATGGCGGCAGCACTATGCGGGATAGGATTCGGCAACATCCAATCGGCGATGCAATCAGCGATCGCCCGAACAACCCCGGCTCGCCGTCTCGGCCAAGCCAACTCCACCTACTTCATCTTCTTCGACCTCGCCCTGGGGGTCGGGCCGTATCTGCTCGGGCTGATCGTCCCCTCGGTCGGCTACCAGCATCTGTTCGAGATACTCGCGGTGATGGCGCTGGCGGGCATGCCGCTCTACTACTTCGCGTATCACTCCAAGCACCGAGCCAGTGCAGTGATCGCCACAGCCTGAACCCGGAGGCATCTACCTACCGTTGAGTGGTGGCGGCGAGGGCCCCTGGCGCGAGAGAACACCTCAGGTGTGCTGCTGTGACCGTGGCGATCGTGAAACCCGCCGGAACAGGACAGGGGTGGTGTGCCGATCGGTGCGGGCACTCGTCCACAACGGCAAGGTGTTGGCCGTCGGGCACAACCGCCGCGAGCAGATGAACAGTGCGATCCGTCATGGTGAGACGGACTGCCTCGAGAATGCCGGGCGGCTGCCGGCCAAGGTCTATCGCGAGTGCACCCTCTCCCCCTGCTTTATGTGTGCCGGTGCCGCAATCTTGTACGAAATCCCGCGCATCGTGATCGGCGAGAACCGCAACTTCCAGGTCTCCGAAGACTGGCTGAGGTCGAACGGCAAGGAGTTGGTCATCGCCGACGATCCGACTTGCGTCTCGCTCATGGAGAAGATGATCGCCGAGCGCCCCGAGATGTGAGCCGAGGACATCGGTGAGGAAGCCTGAGCCGGTGCTTGCCTCTGGTTCGTCACTATCCTCAGTGCGTCATTGTGTAGGTTAAGCGCCTGTCATGGGCTCAGAAGCGCCACGATGATGTCGGGATGAGAGTTTCCCACCAAGGTGGTGGTAAATCCATCGTCGATGAGCTAATATCTGAACAACTATTCAGATGTTCTGATAATGCGAGGTGCAGATGCCCCACACGGACGAGATCGCTCGGGTCGCGGCCCTGTTCAAGCTGCTGGGCGACCCGACGCGCACAGCGTTGCTCTATGCGTTGCTCGAAACCGGCGAACTCTATGTCTCTGATTTGGCTGTGACAACGGGTAACAGTGAATCTACCGTGTCGCAGGCGCTGCGTCTGCTGCGCGCTTCCGGGGTCGTCTCCACCCGCCGAGACGGCCGCAAGATCTGGTATCGGCTGTCGGACGAGCACGTGCGCGAGTTGCTCAACGTCACTCTCGAGCACGCCACACATTCGGAGGCTACCGAGGAGGTTCACGCATGAGTGGGCATCCGCACTCCGACGGTCACGCCGTCTCGGCAGCCGGTAAGCATCGCACCCGGCTGATCATCACGTTCGCGTTGGTGGCGGGCTTCTTCGTGATCGAGCTGCTGGCCGCGCTCAGTTCTGGTTCGCTGGCTCTGCTGGGTGATGCCGGGCACATGGCGGCCGACGTCACGACGCTCGGCGCTGCCCTGCTCGCCGTTCATCTCGCTCCCAAAGTGGACAAGCATGGACGCCGTACCTTCGGCAACTACCGCGCCGAGGTCTTTGCGTCCGGTCTGGCCGTGCTCATCATGCTCGTTGTGGCGATCTTCATCGCGCTCGAAGCCGTGCAGCGCTTCGGCAACCCGCCCCAGCCCGCGTCCGGAACCATGCTTGCCGTCGGCATTCTCGGCCTGGCCATCAATATCGTGAGCATGTTCTTGCTGCGCGAAGGGTCGTCCGAAAGCCTGAACGTCAAGGGCGCCTACCTTGAGGTACTCGCCGACGCACTCGGCTCGGTCGGGGTCATCGTGGCCGCGATCCTGGTCAAGGCGACCGGCAGTCCGTTGTGGGACACGATCATCGCTTTGGGTATCGCGGTTTTCGTTGCGGTCCGCGCCGCCATGCTCGGACGCGAGGTGCTGCGGGTGCTCTCCCAGGCCGCTCCCCTGGGCGTCGAGCCCGCCGAGGTCCAGGACGCTCTCGAAGATCTGCCCGGCATGGCGGAGGTACACGACCTGCACGTCTGGCAGCTGACGTCGGGCATGAATGTGGCCTCCGCTCACATCGTGACGACCGAGCCGGGCACGATGCTGGCCGCGCAGCGACTGTTACGTGATGACTTCGGCATCGGGCATGTCACCCTGCAAACCGAATCCGGCAGCCGCAGGGAATGCGACCGCGCGGACTGGTGAGCCGCTGGCCTAGCTGTACTTCCCCGCGAGGTTGTGAACGCGGTCTGAGGGGCTTGCCCTTCGATTCGGGTGACGGAGATGACACACCCGCAGCGCGCCTTTCAACCCGGATCATGAGCCGCTTTTGGGCACTTGGTAAAGCTATAGGCTGGTCAGCGAGTTGCACTCCGTTAACTGATCCAAGAAAACAACAGCAACTCACTACCTGGGACATAGGTCCGGCGGCTACTCTCGGTCAGGTGAGGGCCTCACAACGAGAGGCTGCCCGTGGGCAATTTCTGGACGGGGCGCATGCGATGACGAAGAAGCATCCCGATACAGGACCCGCACCGCGGGGGTTATTGAAGTGTGGGCTCTCGGACCGAGGAAAGGGCACAATCTATGCGAACCATGCCGAGGCTAACCAAGGCATACCGCAACGCCAAAGTTGTCGAGATTGATTCGTCGTCCAGGATCGTCATCTTCAGCGATTCTCATCGCGGCGACGGTAGCTTGACCGACGAATTCCGCAAGGACCGGGATATTTTCGAAGCCGCCTTACAGCAGTACTACGACGACGGCTACACGCTGATCGAGGCCGGCGACAACGACGAGCTGTGGGAATACAGCAAACCGCACCACATCATCAAGGCCAACCCCGAGGTCTTCGACAGACTCCGGCAATTTCATCTGGACAAGCGCTATATTCGCATCTTCGGCAATCACGACATGCAGTTGCGCGATCCCGAATATGTGCGCGAACACCTCTACCTTCGCATCAACAACGTCACCGGACGAGTAGAGCCGCTGCTCGACGGCTTGAAGGTCGAGGAAGCAGTCTTGCTGCGTCACAAGAACACTGGTCAGGAGATCTTGACGGTGCACGGTCATCAGGGCGACTTCTCGAACGACCAGGCGTGGCGGACGACCATGTTCACCTTCCGCATCTTCTGGCGGCACCTGCATGCCCTCGGCATTCACAGCCCTTCCAGCCCTACCCGCAACAGCGGCCAGCGGCACAAGGTGGAGCGCAACTACGTGCGCTGGATCCTCAAGCACGGCACGGCGCTGATCTGCGGGCACACCCACCGCGAGCGTTTCCCCATCGGCGACGACGCCCCCTACTTCAACTCGGGAGCTTGCATCTTTCCCGACTACATCACCGGGCTTGAGATCGTGAATGACGCCATCAGCCTGGTCGGCTGGTCGGTGGTTCCGGACGCAAACGGCTACCTGCATGTCGCGAAGAAGATCATGGCAGGCCCCCGGCCGCTGGCCGATTTTGCCAGGCATCCCGATCCGGTCAGGCACCGGCGTCCGGAGAAGTCGCTGGACCGGTGGAAGATCATCGCCGAGGCATCGGCCCACCCCAGCGTGGGCTGAGCCTGAGTAGTCGCACCGCGCCAGAGGATTGCTACGTCCAGGCCATTGGCGTCTGAGGGGCAAGTCGGTGAGCCGACGCGGTCGGCTTTTGATCGGCATCTGTTCCGGTTTGACGAGGCCTCTTACTCCCAAGAGATGGAACCGGGAGGGTTCTCGCGCAGAACCTGGCGGCGTTTGCGCACCACCATGACGCCGGCGACGACCCAAACGATCAGCTGGCTCGACATCGCGATCCGGAAATCATCGGGTGACGGGTCTCCCCCACCCAGAACGCTCAAGATGGCGCCGATCGCTGCCACCGTGAACAAGGCCGCCAGGAATCCGCCGACGATGACGACCCCGGTCGCGGTACCGAGCCGGTCACCGGGCACATAGCTACGGTTGATGTCGAACGCGATGTTCGAGGCCGGTGGGCAGGCCGCCAGCGCGATGGCGAGTGTCACCAGCAGCCAAGTCGGCGCCGACCCCGGCCAGACCAGCATCAGCGTCCAGATCACGGCGGTCGCACCTGCGACTCCCAACACCAAGAAGACCCGGCGGTGTTGGGACCGTCTGGTGGCCACACCCATCAACGGCCCGATGATGATTCCACCGATCACCATGATGGTCAGCACACTGCCCGCCTGCGCGTCGCTCAAACCCTGCGCCTGAGTGAGGTACGGGAAGCCCCACATGAAGGTGAACATCAACGGCGCCGAAGCCGAAATCATATGGACGAAGAAGCCGAGCTGGGCGGCAGGCATCGCTATCACCTCGCGGACACCGGCGAAGGCTCCCCCGCTGCCGTGCGAGGTGACGTCGACGCCGCGTGGCGCGTCGCGCACGACCAGCACGTCGATCAGGCAGCCGAGCAGACAGGCCCCGGCAACGGTAAGAAATGCCGGCATCCAGCCGTGGTTGTTCAGAATCCAGACCAGGGGAACCGCCGACAGCCACTGCCCCACCTGCCCCATCACCGCCGTCAACTGCGTGAGCACGGCCACTTGGCGGGGCGGGAACCAGGTCACGATGAGCCTGATCGCGGACGAGAAGATCAGCGCATCTCCCCCGCCGATCAGGATGCGGGCCGCGAGCCCGAGCGGGAAGCTGGTCGCCAATGCCAGCCCGATCTGCCCGACCGAGATGATGGCCAGCCCCGCAGCGATGGTCTTTCTGCTGCCGTGGCTGTCGAGCAACACGCCAGCGGGTATCTGCATGGTTGCGTAGACCAGCATCTGAACGATGACGAAGGCGCTCATGGCACCGACCTGGGCACCGAAGTGCTCGGCCGCTTGAACACCCGCCACTCCGAATGACGTGCGCGAGAACACGGCCGCGATGAACGCCAGAGTTCCTGCGATCCAGATCGTCCAACCTCGCCAGCTGCCCCGGACGGCGTCGGTCATGGGCACACAGCTTTCGATTCGAGACGGACTTCTATCGCCAGGGGTACGGCGCGTTGAGTCTAGCGGGTGTTCACTGCGCGAGCACGCGGGCGCGCACCCCGCTGACCACCTCGGGCAAGAAGACGGCGTTCGGGAGCATCAGCGACATGGTGGCAAAACGGGCTTCCTTGCCGTTCTCATTGACGTAAAACACGTTGTAATTGCCCTGCTCCATCGCCACCCGGGTGATGGACGGCCACGGCGCACGTTTGGCGCTGAGCAGGCCGGAGACGTCGATGCCGTCGGCCGAGAACTCGAGCGGCCCGAGCTTGAACGGCATCGGCTGATTGACCAGCCAACCGATGATGCGTGGGCCGGCCTGATCGGCCAGCATGTCGATCAGCGTCCGGTAGGCCTGTTCGCACAGTTCTTTGGTGGCCTTCTTCTGCAGGGAGCCAAATGACCAGTTCAGTTTGAAATCTCTGCCGTTGGCATCTCCGAGCTTCACCTGGTAGGTGGTCTGGGTCGGGATGCCGTTGGTGAAATGCCGGGTGACCTGGATCGAGATCGACCAGATATCGGCCACGGCCATCGATTTGCCGTTGAAGGTCACCCAACTGGTCGTCAACTGCAGATGCCGCTTGACAAGCGCGCCCATCGGCAGATCGACCTCATAAACCCATTCGTTCATCCTCAGCCTCCAGCGCCAGACGTTAGCATTTGCGCTCCGCGGGTCCCCGGCCGTGCCACGAGGCGAACAGTGGTTCGGCCCAAGGTGTCGCCGTCGACCCGGCGAGCCGCTCGCCGTCGTGCAGGCGGCCTACTGAAAACTAGACGGCTCGCGTTGCAACAGCAGCGAACTCTCTTATGGCGAGCATCGTACGAGACGGCGAGCATCCGGAGCCGACGGTGAGCGGCCGGACTTATGGCTAGCGGCTGAACGACCAGATGGGCCACTCAGCGCTTCTTGTACAGCGACTTCGACTGATAGACCGGCTCGCAGGTCACCTGGACGCCCAGATTGCGGAAGATCCCTTCGTCCACCGAACCCAGGATCACGCTGGAATGTACATCGCAGCCTCGTAAGCCGGAGAGCTCGGCCAGCGCGCGGCGGGCGTTGTCGTCCGAATTCGCGCTCACCGACAGCGCGATCAGCACCTCGTCGGTGTGCAACCTCGGATTGTGGCTGCCCAGATGCTTGGTCTTGAGAGTTTGGATCGGTTCGATGGTCTCCGGGGACAGCAGTTTGATGTCTTCGTCGATCCCGGCGAGCGCCTTCAACGCGTCCAGCAGCATCGCCGAACACGCACCCAACAGCGGGGACGTCTTGCCGGTGATGATGCGTCCGTCGGCCAACTCGATGGCCGACGCCGGATTCTTGGTGCGTTTGGCAACCTCGAGGGCAGGAGCCACCACCGGGCGGTCCTCATTGGTCAGCTTCAGTGAGCTCATCAAAAGCGCGATGGCGTCCGACTGGGTGGGCTCCAACTCGTCGCGGCGCTCGGCCACCAGGGCCTTGTAGTGCCGCCGGATGATCTCCTGCTTGGACGCCTCGCGGCAGACCTCGTCGTCGCTGATGCACAGCCCCGCCATGTTGACACCCATGTCTGTGGGCGACTTGTAGGGCGAGGTGCCCAAGATCTCTTCGAAGAGCCGGTTGAGCACCGGAAAGACCTCGACATCGCGGTTGTAATTGACCACCTGCTCGCCGTAGGCGGCCAGATGGAAGGGGTCGATCATGTTGACGTCGTCCAGGTCGGCGGTGGCCGCCTCATAGGCCATGTTGACCGGGTGGTCGAGCGGCAGGTTCCAGATCGGGAACGTCTCGAACTTGGCATATCCCGAAGTGATGCCGCGTTTATAGTCGTGATAGACCTGCGAAAGACAGGTGGCCATCTTGCCGCTGCCAGGCCCCGGTGCGGTCACCACGACGAGATCGCGGGTGGTCTCGATGTACTCGTTGCGGCCATATCCGTCGTCGCTGACGACCAGCGGAACGTCGTTCGGGTAGCCCTTGATGAGGTAGTGCTTGTAGACCTTGAGGCCGCCGCGCTCCAGCTTGCGCTTGAAGCTGCGGATCTGCGGATTGGACTCGGTGACATGCGAGATCACCACCGAACTCACATAAAGCCCATAGGAGCGGAAGGCATCGACCAGCCGAAACACGTCGGCCTCGTACGAGATGCCGAGATCGGCGCGTACCTTGTTGTTGGCGAGATCGAGCGCGCTGACCACGATGACGACCTCGACCTCATCGGCGAGCTTCTCGAGCATCACGATCTTGTTGTCGGGCGTGAAACCCGGCAGCACCCGGGAGGCGTGCATGTCATCGAACAGCTTGCCACCGAATTCGAGATACAGCTTGCCGCCGAATTCATTGCGCCGGGCCACGATGTGCTCGGTCTGCAGAGCAATGTACTTGTCCCGATCAAAACCTACGGCGCGCATTGCCCTCCCCTGCCGACCCATCAACGGCCAGATCTTAGCCGAAATCCACCGGGTTCTGCTTCCTGCACGTCAGCCGCCGGCAATAAAGTGGACGCATGACTGAGCTAACCGTGGTGCCGGAGGATTTCTCGTCCGCATTGGCCATCGTCGCTCACCCCGACGATCTGGAATACGGAGCAGCTTCGGCGATTGCCCGCTGGACCGGACAGGGCAAGAAGGTCGACTATTTGTTGGCGACGTGCGGCGAGGCGGGCATCGACGCCATCGATCCGGGCCGTTGCGCCGAATTGCGCGTGGCAGAAGAACTCGCCGGGGCCCGGCTGGTCGGGGTCGACGAAGTCGAGTTCCTCGACTACCCGGACGGAATGATCGTCTACGGTCTCGATCTGCGGTGCGACATCGCCCGGGCGGTACGCCGAGTTCGCCCAGACCTGGTGATCACGATCAATCACCACGACCAGTTCGGGCCCGGACGCTATAACCAGGCCGATCACATCGCGGTCGGCCGTGCGGTGATCGATGGTGTGCGAGATGCCGCCAACCGCTGGGTCTTTCCCGAACTCGTCTCGGACGAGCATCTGGAGCCGTGGTCGGCGAAGCGAATCTTGGTATCCGGCAGCCCGCAGGCGAACGGATGGGTGGATGTCACCGACAGCTTTGACGCGGGCGTCGCGTCCCTGGCCGCCCACCAGGAGTATCTGGCCGGGCTGGGCGAGAATACGATGAGCGATCCGCGGGCCTTTCTGGAACCCATCGCGAAATCGGTGGGCGACGAAGTCGGTGTGCGGCATGCTGTCTCGTTCGAGGTGATCGAGCTATGAGTGTGGTTGCGCTCTCACTCAAAGCGGTTGGCACGCAGCGAGCGTTTCGAGTCGAAAGCCCGGCAACACGATGACCATGACCGGCGACATCATCCCCATCCCGCTACCGGACGAGCAGTTGATCTTGCACCGTTTCGCGATCAAACCGCACCACCTCGACCGGTATCTGCCGCTGTGGCGGCGCGAGGTCGAGGTTCGCCGCCGGCACGGCTTCACCACTCACCGCGCATTCTTGGAGACCAACGCCGAACCGAAGCTGACCTGGCTGTACTCGCATGCCGATCCAGACGCGGGGAATCAGGCCGTTCTGGACGACCCCGAAACCGCAGAACTCGATGCACTGAAAGCACCTCACGTGTTCCGCAACGTGAAGATCCGCCCGGTACGCGGCGAGTATCTGAGCCACCTCGACGCCTCGGCCGATGCGCATCCGCTGGCCGTGATGCGGCGGTATTCGATCGTCGGATCGTGGGATGAGTTTCTCGGCATCTGGCGGCGCATCCTCCAGGTGCGCGAAAAATATGGTTTCGGCGCGCTGTTCGCGGTGGCCGACGAACCGGAGAACATGTTCACCTGGGCATTCGAATTCGACGGCGAGTGGGCGGACTTTCCGGCCGCCCAGCGCGACTACTACCACGACGACGACCGGGTCGCCTTGCGCGGCGTCTTCGACTTCATGGCCGACTACACCATCAATCCCGCCACCCAGCTGCTATGACGATGAAGCCCATCGCCCATATCCGCAGCGACTTCCCCGCCAAATTCGGCATCCCCCGGCAAGCCGGCCTGGTGCCGGAGCTTCAAGCCGCGGTGGTCTTCGAACCGCATTTCCGCAACCCGGACGCGATCCGCGGCATCGAAGAGTTCAGCCACATCTGGCTGATCTGGGAGTTCTCCGCCGCCCGCCGCGACGACTGGAAGCCGATGGTGCGCCCGCCCCGGCTCGGCGGTGAGCAACGGCTCGGAGTGTTCGCGACCCGCTCCCCTTTTCGTCCGAACCCGATCGGGCTGTCGTCGGTGCGGCTGCTCGGTGTCGAGCACTCCCCCACGTTTGGACCCACCTTGGTCGTGGGCGGCGCCGACCTGATGAATGGCACTCCGATCTTGGACATCAAGCCCTATATCGGTGCCGACATGCACGAAGACGCTGCCTTGGGGTTCACCGCACGGGGCGGGGACTACCGCGTCCGGGTCGAGATCCCGGACGAGCTGCTGAACCAGGTACCCGCTGAGCTACGCGACGGATTGCTGGGTGTGTTGGCAGAGAATCCGCGTCCGGCTTACCAAACCGACCCCGAACGCGTCTACGGAATGAGCTTCGCCGGCCTCAACGTGAGGTTCCAGGTGGCGGGTGGAGTCCTCACCGTTGTGAGCATCGAGACGATGACGTGATTGGGAACTTGCGCCGTCCAAGATGTGCGACGCAAGAGCCGTCCAGATGGTTGTAACCGGACCGGTTTGATTCGCATGGCGATCGTCTCCGCGTCAACACGGCGATGAGACTCGTTCAAGGACTGTCCTGGTTCGATGGCGACCGGGACTGATCGCTTGCCGGTGGCTCGGCTCGAATTGAGGCCGAGGCTTTGGCGGGCCTTATGCCGACGCAGCAGCGGCCTCGGAGGCGATCAGGTCATGCACCGCCTTCACCACCCAGTCTCGTTGGCACAGCACTTTCTGCGCCTTGGCGCGTTGCCGCCAGCCGATGTCGAAGGCCAAAGTCTTTCCGAGGCGCAGTTCGACCGCGAGTCCGCCTAGGCAGACCGCGCGCGGGGAGGCCTGCACGGGATCGTACAGCGCGGTGACAGCGAGATCCCTGGCTGAGTTCAACGCCTCGCCGTTGACGATGCGATACCGGTCGCCACGAAGCCCGCTGCCCGGTGTCTTCACTACCCAGCCTGCGCTGGTCAGATCGTCCAGCGACTGATCGAGATAGAACTTCCCGCCGCCTTGAATGATCCGAACCGGCTTACGGTCGCCATGAGTTGCAAGAACCCGCAACAGAGCGTCCACCAACGGGTCGCCGGTCGGACGCAGGTCACGCACCTGAACCTTCTTGTCGATCAGCGTGACCCGTTCCTGCATGGCGAGCTCCGCCAACGTAGTACCGGTGGCCGCCAAGCGAGCGTGCCCCAAGTCACGGACGCGGCCGTTGCGCGGGTCGATGGCCAGCAGAGCCATCTGATGCGTCAGGTTTGCAAAGAACTCCATGACCAAAGCCTAGAGGTGGATCGCATCATCGCTTGTCGGATGTGAGACCACCGAATTGCCGGGGCACCGGCGCCCTCACCAGGACGGCAAGCCCGGCCCTGGCATCGCGACCTCAACGATCGTGCAGACATTGCTGGTTTGTTACGAAATCGTCCGAATGCTGAATGCGATTTGCCTGATTTTAATGGCTGGCATATATTCATTTCAGAATTCATCCGGCTCAAGGATACGTCGTATCAAGCGAGATCCGCGGGTTCGGATTGACTGAACAATGGGAGACACCATGAACACGCAAGCGAACCTGACCCCTTCGGTCACGCCTCGCCCGGCCATGTGTTGTCTCTGCTGTATGCGCTGATCGCCTTCGTGCGATAGCCGTTCTTGGGCGTCCCCACACCAGGGTCGATTGCCCCCACTGATCACCCGTAGGTCCGCGGGCCGGCATTTCTCTTCTTAAATCACCATTTAAGAATTATTGGATCACCATTCATCAGCAGTATCTCCACCATGCCCAGATATCTGGAGAATTCATCATGCATAAGAACATTCGGCGATTAACAGCGGTCGCAGTGGCCTCGATCACCTTGTTGAGCGCCTGCGGCGCTGACTCGGGATCCGGATCGTCCGGGTCGGATTCGGACACCATCTATTTCGGCGTATCCGGCCCTCAGACCGGCGCCAGCGCCGAGCAAGGCACCTACTGGCAAGAAGGTTTCGACCTCGCCCTCGAAGAAGTGAATGCTGCCGGCGGCATCGACGGCAAGCAACTCGCCCTGAAATGGGAGGATTCGCAATCCGACCCGAAGCAGTCGGTGCCGATCGCACAGAAATTCGTGGCCGACGATTCGATCATCGCCGAACTCGGTGACTTCAGCTCGGGTGCCTCGATGGCCGCCTCGGCCACCTACCAGCAGGCCGGGCTCGTCCAATTCGGATTCACCAACTCGAATCCGCAATTCACCGACGGCGGCGACCACATGTGGACGACCAGCCTGACCCAGGAGTACTACCAGAAGCTCAGCGCCGACGAGGTGACCAAGGATCACACCAAGCTGTCGATCGTCTACATCCAGTCCGACTGGGGCAAGTCGTCCTTCGACCTGTTCAAGGCCGAGGCCGAGGCTCAGGGTGCCGAGATCGTCTACGAGTCGGCCATCCAGCCCGACTCCGAGGACTACCGTCCGGTGCTGATCAAGGCGCGCGACGCCGAGCCGGACGCCATCGTCCATATCGGGTACGCGGCAGACGGTGCCCGGGTGGTGCGGCAGGTCCGCGAACTCGGCTACGAGGGCACCTTCTACGGCGGCCAGAACACTCCCGAGTTCTTGGAGTCGGCCGGAGAGGCCGCCGAGGGAACGATCATCAACGAGAATCTGCTGGTCGGCAACACCGCCCCCAGGGTCACCGACTTCTACGCCAAGTTCGAAGACAAGTACGGTCACGAACCCAGCACCTTCTCGGCCTACGCCTATGACGCGCTCAACGTACTCGTCCAGGCCGCCCAGAAGGGTGGGGCCACCCGCGAGGGAATCTACGAAGGCCTGGCGTCGGGAGACTCCTTCGACAGCGTGCAGTTCGGCGAGTTCACCTTCGCCGACAACCGCCGACCGAACGACGTCCCGACCGTGCCGGTCGTCGTCCAGGATGGCGCCTACGTGGCCTTGTATCCGCAGTCATGATCGACACCATCATCTCGGGATTGGTCCACGGCAACGTTTATGCACTCGTCGCCGTGGGCATCTCCCTGATCTTCGGCGTGACCAATGTGGTCAACTTCGCCCAGGGCTCCATCGTGGGGCTGGGGGCGATGCTCGGCTGGTGGTTCATGGGAGTGCTCGGCTGGCCCTGGTGGGTCTCGCTCGCGGCCGTGGCGCTGGTCGCATCCATCATCGGCTATCTCATCAATATCAGCGCGGTCCGCCCGCTGCTGTCCGCCCCACCGATCGCCGCCCTGCTGGCAACCTTCGCGGCGTCCATGATCCTCGACAACCTCAGCCAGATCGTTTTCGGCAGCGAAACCAGAGCTTTCCCCGAGCCGCTCGCCACCGGCAACCTTCGGCTGGGCGGCGTCAGCCTCGGCACCAGTGATCTGGTGTCGTTCGGCTTCACCATCGTCGCCATGACCGGCCTGTGGGCCTACCTGAAGTTGGGACGCAACGGCCGCGCGATCCGGGCCACCGCCGCCGACCCGGACGCGGCAGCCCAGATGGGCGTGCCGGTCGCGCGGGTGCAGAATCTCTCGTTCCTGCTGGCCAGCCTGCTCGGCGGAATCGGCGGCATCTTCTACGGCATGTTCGCCGGCGTCATCTCGCCGATCTCGGCTTCGTTCACCGGCACGGTCGGCTTCATCGCCGCCGCCGTGGGCGGGCTCGGGTCGATCACCGGCGCGGTGGTCGGCGGCCTGCTGCTCGGTCTGCTGGAGGCGCTCGGGGTCTACGCTTTCGGCGACGGCTTCCGCGACCTGTTCATCTTCGGGCTGTTCATCATCGTGCTGCTGGTCAGGCCGCACGGGCTGCTCGGCGCCAAACACACCGTCACACAAGAGCCGATGACCGGCACCTTCCTCGGCGCCGGACGAACCATCGAACTGCGCTGGTGGCACTGGCTGATCGTCGCCGCACTGGCCGCCGTCGCGGTACCCGTGTTCGGCGGCCCGGTGGCCAGCGCGGTGGGCACCCAGGTGATCATCTACGCGATCATGGCGGTGCCGATGACCCTGCTGGCCGGTTCGGCCGGGCAGGTGTCCTTGGGTCAGGCCGCGCCGGTGGCGATCGGGGCGTACGCGTCCGCGCTGCTGGTGATGCGGATCGGCTTGCCATTCGGCGTCAGCCTGCTGCTGGCCGGTGTCATTGCTGCCGTGATCGCGACGGTCGTCACGCTGCCGATCTGGAGACTGGGCGGACACTACATTTCGCTGGCCACGCTGGCCCTGGGATATGTGGTGCTGGCCGTCATCCGCAACTGGGATTCGGTCACCCAGGGCGCCTACGGGCTCACCGGCATCCCCGCCCCGCAACTGTTCGACATCGTCTTCCTGACCTCGCAGCAACGCTATCTGCTCGATCTGGCGCTGCTGGCGATCACGCTCGCGGTGGTCATCGCGATCCGCACATCGCATCTGGGCACGGTGCTATCGTCGGTCGGCTCCGACGAGGTGGCGGCCAGGTCGCTGGGCATCTTCACCCGTGACTACAAGATCATGGCCTATGCCATCACCGCGTTCTTCGCCGGCATCGCCGGCTCGCTGCTCGCCCACCAGTACAACTATCTCGACCCGACCGTGTTCCCGATCCAGATGTCGATCCTGGTGCTCACCATCGTGGTGCTCGGCGGCATGAACGCGCCCTTCGGCGCAGTGATCGGAGCCATCGTGCTGGTCGGGCTGCCCGAGGCCCTGCGCATCGCATCCGATGTCAGAATCCTGCTCTACGGCGTGATCATGATCGCAATGATCCGGTTCCGCCCGCAGGGCCTGTGGACGAGGAAGGCAGCATGAGCGACGACTACGTATTGCAGGTGCGCAACCTGCACCGCCGATTCGCGGGACTCCGCGCCGTCGACGGCGTCGATATCGATGTCCGGCGCGGCCAGACGGTCGCGATCATTGGGCCGAACGGCTCGGGCAAGACCACCACGCTGAACCTGATCACCGGAGTGCTGCGTCCGAACGAGGGTGAGATCGCCATCAACGGCGAGACCATCGCCGCCAGGCGTCCGGAACAGGTCGCCAAGGCAGGAGTCTTCCGCACCTTCCAGAACGGCCGGGTGTTCGGCAACCTGAGCGTCGCCGAGAACGTGGAGGTCGGCACTCACCTGTCGCTGACCGCGACCAGGCCGTTCAAGCAGTTCGCCGGCAACCCGCTAATGAGCTGGCTGCCGGCGCTGGCCGAAATCGTCACGGCGCTGGTTCCGCTGCCCGCGGTCCGCCGGGAACGCGCGAATATCGCGGCGCGGGTGGGGGCCCAGATCGGACGCTTCCCCGAGCGCCTGGGGCCCAGGCGCGACCACCTCGCTTACACGCTGAGCTACGCCAACCGCCGGCGCACCGAGATCGCCCGCACCCTGGTCGCCGAGCCGACCCTGTTGGTGTTGGACGAGCCGACCGCCGGCATGAACCAGTCCGAGACCGCCGAGATGCTCGCCCAGTTGCTCGAACTGAAGGCCGCCGGCCAGACGATTCTGCTGGTCGAGCACAAGCTCGATCTGGTGATGAGACTGTCGGACTGGATCTATGTGATGGACGAGGGGAAGGTGATCTCCGCCGGCCCGCCGGCCAAGGTACGAGAAGACCCGAAGGTGATCGACGCCTACCTCGGCAGCCGGTACGCGAGCACGGGAGAAGACGATGAGTGAGACCCTACTCGAACTGCGCGGCATCGACGTGAACTACGGCGCGGCCAAGGCGCTCGATCACATCAATCTCGCGGTGCCGCCCGGCCAGATCGTCTCCCTGCTGGGCGGCAACGCATCCGGCAAATCGACCACGATGAAGACCATTCTCGGCCTGGTCAAACCCGCAGCCGGTGAGGTGGTGTGGGCGGGCCAGGATATCTCGACCTGGCACACACCAAGGCGGGTCGCGTCCGGTATTGCATCGGTCCCCGAAGCCAGAAGAGTCTTCGGCCCGATGACCGTCGAGGACAACCTGATCATGGGTGCCTACACCCAGACCGACCGGTCGCGGATCCGCGAAGACCTGCAGGCGCAATACGAGCGGTTTCCCAGACTCGCCGAGCGCCGCCTGCAGGCCGCCGGAACGTTGTCGGGAGGCGAGCAGCAGATGCTGGCTTTCGCCCGGGCGCTGATGAGCAGGCCCCGGCTGATCTGCATGGACGAGCCGACCATGGGGCTGTCCCCCAGGCTGGTCGACGAGGTGCTGGCCACCATCGCCACGCTCAATTCCGAGCTGGGCGTTGCTGTGCTGATGGTCGAGCAGCAGGCAGAACTCGCCTTGTCGATCGCCCACTACGGATACGTGCTGGCCACCGGCCAATTGGTGCTCGAAGGACCGGCCGCCGAATTGCTCAACAATCCACGAGTCCAGGAGGCCTACCTGGGCAAGACAATCGAGAACGGAGAACACGCATGACCACCAAGCGCGAACGATTCCTGAAGGCCGCACGCGGCGAGCAGACCGATCGTCCACCGGTAGGTGCATGGATTCACTACGGGTCGAGCTATTGGACGCCCGAGCAGGCGGCCGAGGCTCATCTGCGCTTCTACCACCAGTACGACTGGGACTTTATCAAGGTGATGGACGACTTCCGGTTACAGGTGCCCGAGGGCCTGGAAGAGATCACCGACCCCGCCCAGTTGGACGATGTCGTGCCGGACCCGTCGGCGTCGTTGCCGAATTTGAAGAAACAGGCCGAGGTGTTGCAGATCATCCGGGCCAAGGCCCCGGAGGCCGCGATCATCGACACCATCTTCTCCCCCACGCAAACGCTGGTACGGGCGCTCGGCGAGACGGTGATCGACTACTTCAAGGCCGATCCGGCGCTGGCCCATCGCACGACCGCCCGGGTGGCGGGTGCCTTGGCGAAATACGCCGCATCTCTCGCCGGTCTCGGGGTGGACGGGTTGTTTCTGGCGATCAACGGCGCGAGCACCGATCCGACCAGTTTCGGGCTGAGCCATGAGCAGTTCCACGAGTGGATCGAACCCTACGACATCCAGGTGCTACAGGCCGCTGAGGGGCTGGTGCGGATCGGTCATCTGCATGGTGAAGGCGCCGACCCCGACCTGCTCGGCAACTATCCGTTCGAGGTTTTGAACTGGTCTGACAAGGTGTCTCGTCCCACGATCGAAGAGACGCAACCCAAGTATGGCTGGGTGCCGATGGTCGGCATGGACGAGATCAACAGCCTTTACTGGACGCCCCGCAAGGCCCGCGACGAGATTCTGGCGGCGCGCAAAGCCGCGGACGACAGGCTGATCGTCGCGCCGAACTGCACGCTGCACTCCGACGGCTCTCCGCTGGTGCTGAAGGCGCTGCGGGAGTCGGTCGATCTGCCCCTGGACTGAGTTTCAGGGACCCCACCCCAATGGTGGGCGCGGCCACTGGGCAGGCCGCGCTCACCATGCCTCTCGCCGGACGCCTTCGACCCTCTACATCGGTGACGGTTGTGCTGTCATCGCTTGTCGGGCGCGAGTCCACCGAATTGCCGGGACGCCGGGGCTGTCACCAACACGGCCGTGTTGGCGGAGAACCTTGCCTGCAATTCGTCGAGAAGCCAAAATCTGTCGATTAATTCGGAGCGTGCCTTGCGTCTACCGAAGAAACGCAGATCCGGAGCGATCTCGGAATCGAGTCCGGTGACCGAGGCCATTCCTGCCAGGTATGCGGCTCTGGTCGGCGATCCTTTCGGGTCGTTGAATCCCTGCAGCGCAAGTCTGCGAGCAACGTTGACTCGGTCGTCATCTGGCAACCGGTACCGGTTGACAGAGAGTCTGGACGATGAGACGAGCGCCAGCCAGCCGTTGCTCAGAAGTTCTTGAATCGCCAGATCGCGGTAGGTATCGCGAGGCTCCTTGATGATCAGGCGCGGGTCTCGATCAGGACGCCCGGTCAAGTCGGCCAACATGGCATCGACCATCGGCTCATCGGTGGGCCTCGAGTCCCGGACCTGTATCTTTCTCGACGGCGTCACGCGCGTCGGCGGCACCCGGCGCACACGCTCCTGCAACACGAGCTCTGCCAATACCGCGGTCGCGACTGTCGAGCCCAGCTTCGATGATTTGCGCAGTGCACCGCTCGCCGAATCAATGGCGAGCAAGACGATCTGGTGTCCGAGATTCTCAATGGGCTCCATGCGCCGAGCCTAGTCAGGCACAAGGAAGTAGGGTGAGTGCATGCGCAAAATGGTGGCTGGTGTGGTCGATTCCTGGGACGGCGAGCGCGGCTACGGCACGATCGTCATGGACGACGGCGAGCCGGTGTGGGCGCACTACTCCACGATCCGCGGCATCACCGGGTTCAGAAATCTGATCCCCGGTGAAAGGGTTGCGATGACCTTGCTCGCCAGAGACCCGGAGGCCACGAATACCGAGGCACCCGGCTTCGCCTGGATCACCGCGGATATATATCCGGTCGAGCGCATACCGGATGAATCATCCGATCCTCTCGAGAACAGGATTGCGCAGCTCGACAGGCTCGTAGGAATCGTGCCTGATGACATAACGCTTGATGAAGTGCGACTCGAGCGGTTGCGGGTAGAAATCGATGGGACCTCGGATGGGCACCACGCGTCCTTCAGCTTGGAATCCAAGTGGTGGCCGGCGGCACAAAACGAGGGACGGCTGAGCGACGACAACTAAGCGGCGGGTATCAGCAGTCCTCCAGTAACTGGCGCAGGACCCTGGCACCGAACTTGACGGCGTCCACCGGGACGCGTTCGTCCACACCGTGGAAGAGCAGGGCGAAGTTGAGATCTTCGGGCAACTGCAGCGGCACGAAGCCGTAGCCCTGGATGCCGAGCGTGTTCAGCCACTTGTTGTCGGTGCCCGCCGACAGGCAATACGGCAGCAACTCGGCACCCGGATCCTCAGCGAGAATCGCTTGGTGCATCTTGTCCACGAACTCCGACTCGCGCGGCGCGTCCAGTGAAATGCCCAGCTGATCGACGATCAGTTCGATCTGTGGCCCGGCCAATGAGCGGATGGTGTCGAGCAGTTCATCCTGGTGCCCGGGCAGGAAACGGCAGTCGATGTGCGCGGTCGCCTCGCCGGGAATCACATTGTTCTTGTAGCCCGCGTCGAGCCTGGTGAAGTTCGCCGAATCGCGCAGCGTCCCCGCCACGAAGGCTCTGCCCCCGCCCATCAGGTCGAGGAAACCCTCCAGGTCATCGCGTGGTGAGGCACCGGTGATTTCGTGAACCTCATCGAACAGCGCCTGCACGCTGGCCACGTATTCGATCGGCCACTCGTGCTGGTCGATCCGGGTGATCGCCTCCGCCAGCCGGACGATCGCGTTCTCATCGTTAGGCAGCGAGCCGTGGCCCGCCCGTCCGAGCGCCCGCAGATGTACCCAGGCATAACCCTTCTCGGCGGTCTGCAGCAGATACGCCCTTCGCTTCTCGTCCGAACCCGCGACCGGCAAGGTGATCGAATAGCCGCCCACCTCACTGATTGCCTCGGCGCACCCGTCAAACAGCTCCGGGTGGTTCGTGACCATCCACTCCGATCCCATCCGGCCGCCCTGCTCCTCGTCCGCGAAGAAGGCGAAGACCAAGTCACGCGGCGGCACGATGTTTTCGCGTGCCATCCGGCGCAGGTTGGCGAGCATCATACCGTCCATCGACTTCATGTCGACGGCGCCGCGTCCCCAGATCATGTCGTCGCGCTCGTCGGCCGAGAACGGATCGACGCTCCAATCGGACGCATTTGCCGGCACCACATCAAGGTGACCGTGCACCACCAGTCCCCCACGCTGCGAGTCGGCGCCGGCGATCCGGACGACGACGCTCGCCCGTCCGGGAGCGGACTCGAACAAGACAGGATCGAGGCCGACCTCGCGCAGCAGGCCGACCACATAGTCGGCCGCCGGACGTTCGGTCGGCCCCGATCCATCGCCAAAGTTGGAGGTATCGATGCGGATTAACTCGCGCGTGATGCGCACGGCCTCGGATTCAAGTTCGGTCCAATCGCTCACCGGTCAAGCCTTGCACACTTCCGACCGGATCAGGCGGATGATTCGGGTACATGGAGGCGGGTGGTGACGGCTTCGAGATTGCCGCGCCCGAAATCGGCTCCCGCGCCAAGTATCTCGGGCGCTTTTGCGGATTTCGGGCGCATCTGCGTCCCATGCTGTGGCTTTCAGATCAGTCGTTGGCCCGATGCTGGGTCTCCAGCACTCGGCGCTGCAACGGGCCGCACAGTGACAGCGCCAACACTGCCAGCGCGATACCCGCGACCAGCACGACAGCCATCACGATCGGCCCGCCGTCGGACGCCACGCCCATGTCGCCGGCCAACTGGTACATGGGGTATCCCATAAAGGCACCCATGCCGGCGCCGATGATCACTGCGAAGACCAGCGGCCCGAGCGTCTCCAGCCACATCACCTTGGTGTTGAAGGCGACGGGTGCCCCCATCTTGTGCATGGCAACGGTCTGTTCGGCACGCTCGAATACGGCGGAGGCCTGGTTGATGAAGATGGACGCAGCAGTCAGCGCGAAGCCGACCGCCAGTGTGATGATGACGCCCTTGGTGAAGTCCCATTGGGCGGCTTCGATGAAGGACTGGGTCGCAGCGCCGTCGTCGGAGCCACTCCCGATCTCGATCGGCATGAGAGCCATGTATCCGCCGATCAGCGACAGCAATGCGATGCCGACGACCCTGCCCCACGTGATCTTCGGATTGGACTGAATCCTGCGGGCGGCCCAGATCACCGAGGGCGCCGGGATCTGCGCGATCAGCCTGCTGAACTGCTGCAAGAACCACGGTCCTGCCACGTTGAGCCCACCGATCATGAGCAGCATGATTCCGGCCAGCAGGAAGAACATCACGGGTGCGCTCAGCTGAAGCATCGACATCGCGACCGAGCCGATCACCAGAACGACTCCGAAGATCACCACGCGCCAGGTCTTGAGTCCCGGACGCGAGGTGCGCCGGGCCACCCCGAGCGGCGAGATGCGCACCTGCCGAAGTCCGTAAGCAGCCGAGGCGATGCCCAAGACGATTACCGCAATACAGATCGCGACGATGAGATACCACGGCAGCAACATCTCGGTCGCCTCGATCGGCAACGCGGTCATGGTCAGGTTGTGCCACAGCGGCAGCGTCACCAGGTATGCCACCAGACCGAGCGCGGTGCCCAAGGTGGCCTGGACGAGGGTGTCGAGAAGCGACATCCGGGTGACATCGGCCGATGACAGGCCAAGCAGCCGAAGCGCCGAAAGCCTGCGCTCGCGTCCGCGGGCACCAAGCACCGCGGCTCCCGAGGTGAGCGAGTAGACGGCCGGTATCAGCAGTGCACAGGCGATGATCGCCAAGATGAAGTAGCTCTGAATCAGACTGTCGAAGGAACTGTCCTCGGCCAGCACATCGAGCAGGATGCCATACGGGTGCCGCCAGCGGTTATAGAACATCCAGGTGCCGCCTGCCACGGTAAGCGCCAGCCCGGACGAGATGACGAACGCCACGATGGACGCGAGGTAGAGCAGCGACTCCCCTTCACGGGCGGCGAATCTGGCCTTGGTCAGCCGGATCGTGAACCCGAGCAGTCCGCTTACCTTCGCCGTGGGGGCGCTTGGGGATGATGATGCCGGAGATTGGGCATAGGTTGCCACGGCGCTCATCGGTTACTCCCCTCCGCCACAGCAGCCCCGGCGGCATCGGTCGCGCCCGTCGGCTTGAACCCGTTGGTTCCGCTGCCCTGCGACTCGGGCATCTGCATCCTGCGGTCTGCATGAACCAGCCCGTCGCGGATCTCGATCAGGCGTGAGCACCAGCGCGCCACATTGATGTCGTGGGTCACCACGACCAGGCTGGTGCCGGAGATCTGGCAGGTGGTGGTGAGCAATTGCATGACCTCGTGGCCGGACGCCTGGTCGAGCGCACCACTCGGCTCGTCCGCGAACACCACTCGTGGACGCCCGACCATCGCGCGGGCGATGGCAATCCGCTGGGCTTGGCCACCGGACATGTCTCCGGGACGCCGGTCGCGCAAGTCGGCCAGACCGATGCGTCCTATCATGTCGTCGGCTGCCTTCAAGGCCTGGCCACGGCTTGTTCCGGTGAGCATCAGCGGCAGCGCGACGTTCTCGCGCGCCGGGAGCTCGGGCAGCAGTTGGCCGTCCTGGAAGACGAAGCCGAATTGCGACAGCCGTAGATGTGAGCGCTTCTTGTCGGAAAGACGCGAGAGCGGATGGCCGTCGAAGTCGACCGTGCCCTGCTCGGGCACCAGCACTCCCGACAGGCAGTGCAGCAGCGTGGATTTGCCCGATCCAGAGGGCCCCATGATCGCCACCGAGTCGCCCGCCCCGATGCCGATGGACACGCCGGCGAGTGCGCGTACCGTCCCGAAGCTCTTCGTGATGTCATGGGTGGCCAGCAACGGCGCGGACTGTGGATGAGCCTGAATCTGGGTCTGCGAATACGACTGCGCTTGAATCATGGTGCTATTCCAGCCGGTGGATCGGGCGAAACGAACAGTGTGAGCACCCCTCTTAGGGTAGTGCTGACACGACGGGCACCGAGGATGGAATACCCCGACGAAGCCCCGAGCGCAAGCGAGCTTGCTCGGATTGCCGAGGGCAAGGAAGGGGTTGAACGCACAGCGGAACACCCCGACGAAGCCCCGAGAGCAATGAAGCGTGAGATAGCTTGAGGCTGTGAGATTGCGCCGCCACAAGAACCAGGTTTCGCATGAACAACAGGCTGCCGACACTATTGCCGCGCTGACCCAGTCCAGGCGTGCCATCGTCGATGCCTACGAGAACGAACGGCACCGCATCGAACGTGATCTGCATGACGGTACCCAGCAGTACCTGGTGGCGGCCGCGATGATGATAGGCGAGGCACAGCTGTCCCCCAGCGTGCAAGGCGATGCTGAACTGGCCAAGCGCCTCGACGAGGCACAAAATGCCCTTCACAGGGGGCTGGACGCACTGCGAGCAACCGTCCGCGGCATCCATCCACAGATCCTCAGCGAGCAGGGGCTGGCGGCAGCGTTGGAAGACGTCGCCCGGGCCTCGGCCAACCCGGTCCGGATCGTCTGCCCCAATCCCCTGCCCCGCATCCCGGAAGGCGTGCTGGCAACGGCCTACTTCTTCGCCAGCGAGGCCATCGCCAATGGAGCAAAGTACGCGCCGGGTGCCGACATCAGCGTGCTGCTCACCGCCGACGACTGCCTCCGGGTGTCGGTGGTTGACTCCGGACCCGGCGGTGCACACTTCGTCAGTGGGCATGGACTCGCGGGAATGCGGGAGAGACTGGCCGCGGTCGGCGGTGAGTTGACGATCTCCAGCCCGGAAAGCGGCCCCACCCAGCTGCGTGCGTCCATACCCTTGCTGCTGAACCGAGGAGAACCGGGAGTGAGACTATGACGACATTGGCGATAGCGGACGACTCGGCTTTGTTGCGCGAGGGTCTGATCGGTCTATTGGAGCGGCAGGGTTTCACAGTCGTCGCGCGGGAACCCCGGGCCGACACGCTGCGGTCGACCATGACCCGGCTGGCCGACCAGGGCGAGCTGCCGGACGTGCTCATCACCGATGTCAGGATGCCTCCGACCATGACCAATGATGGCCTGCAGGCAGCGCTCGACCTCAAGACGCGGTATCCCGAATTGGCCGTTCTGGTGCTCAGCCAATATGTGGCCCCGGTCTACGCGCAGCAGCTTTTCGCGCTGCCGTCGACTTCAGGTTCGGGTGGGTCGGGCTATCTGCTGAAAGACAGAGTCTCTCACGTTGCCGACTTCATTCAATCCTTGCGTGTGGTGGCCGCCGGCGGCATGGTCATCGACCCTCAGGTGGCGAGCGCCATGATGCGATCCAGCAGATCGGGACTCGGCGACCTCAGCCCACGCGAACTGGAAGTGCTCGAGCTGATGGCACGTGGTTTATCGAACTCGCAGATCGCTCAGGAGTTGGTGCTGTCGAATGCTGCGGTTGCCAAACACGTCGCCAACATCTTCGTGAAACTCAGACTGAGGCCGGACGAGGAAAACCGCCGGGTGCGAGCCATTCTGGCCTTTCTCGCCGACGGAAAACCTGCCTAGCCTGCCGAACTCACCGGACCTCCGCTGCCTCTCACTGCTTGATCAGTTGGGCGGGTGGTATCCGCAGTGTTATCGGCTCTCAACGGGTGTTGCTCGGGCAACTGGCCCGGACGACGTCAAGGAGACGGCTGCGGCAGCCGGGGCGGACATACGCCACGGTGGGTGGCATGCCTGTGGGTTGGTGCCGACTAGAGATGGGTGCTGTCGGCCAGGTTCATGTTGCGGGTCTCCGGAGCCATGATGATCGACAGAACGAGCCCGATCATGAACAGTCCACCGCAAATCCCCAGCGTGGCCGCAATGCCGAACCGATCCATGACGAACGGGAACAAGAAAGTGCCCACCGCCGAGACGATGCGGCTGACCGCCGTGCAGAACCCGCTCGCCGTTCCACGGATGTGCGTGGGGAACAATTCGTTGGGGTAGATCCACTGATGGGCGCCCATCGAGACGTTGAACGCGCCGTAGATGATGAAGACAACCAGGATGAACCAGAACGGCATATTGAGATGTGAGGTGGCGGCGAGCACGAACAATGCCGCACCCGAGATGGCGAAGGCCCAGATCATGGTGAGCCTGCGTCCGAGGGTGTCCATCAAGAAGAAGACCGGAACCAGGCCGAGCAGGTAGAAGACGTTCATCAGGGCCGAGCCGAGGTACTGCATGTTTCCCTCGGCGAATCCCATGCTCTCCATGATGATCGGCACGTAGGTGCCGATACCAAACGTCGGCAATACCTGCAACGACCAGAAGGCGGCCACGAAGAAGACCCACTTGCCCGAGCCGTTCCTGAAGATATCGGCGAGGCGGACGCGCGGCTTGTCATCGCCGTCGTGATCATCATGTTCGGGCAAGACCACGTTCGGTCCGATCTTCGTGAGGATCTTCTGTGCGTCGGCGTCGCGTCCCTTGCTCATCAGCCAACGGGGCGATTCAGGTGCCTGGCATCGTTCGATCAGCCAGACGCCTGACAAGATGCCGGGGGTCAGCAGCATCCAACGCCAGGCGGTTTCACCGATACCGAGCATGAAGTATCCGATGACGAAGGCGGCCGCATACCCGATGTACCAGAATGCGTTGAGGGTGCCGACCAGCGACCCGCGCTTGGATCTCGGTATGAACTCGGTGAGGTAGGGACCGGCCACCGGGTAATCGGCGCCCATCGCCACTCCGAGAAGGATCCGGAAGATGAAGACGATGAGCGGGTCGGTGAAGAAGAATCCGACAATGCAAACGGTCGTGATGACGGCGAAGTCGATGATGAACATCTTTCGCCGCCCGATCAGATCGGTGAGCTGGCCGCCGATGAGACTGCCGATGAACATGCCGCACAGGGTGGCCATCCCGATGAGCGCAGACATCAGCGCTGACAGTTCCACGAACTTTTGCATCTGCGCTAGGGCGACGGCGATGATTCCGAGCGCATAGCCGTCGACGAGCGGGCATCCGGCGCTGCAGAAGAACAGCTTCATATGGAAACGACTCAGGGGTACGTCGTCCATGGATATGGGATCTTGCACGTCAGTCGTAGCCATAACACTCCTCCTTGAGCGGCCCGCGGGAAGGGCGCCGGTGCTCTTTTCGGCAGCTGCGAAAGACATCACTCGCGCGGTGACATCACAGTTGTGTCTGCAACCCCACCCAGCCAATGTGCTGGGTGATCACAGATCACACCCTACGCCAGGTGTCTTGTCGAGAAGAGCTTGGGCCCGGTCCTGGGCATGCCGTGAGGTTGCTTGCCGGGAATACGAGAGATGTAATTCTTGTTTGATATCCTGACCGGTCGAACACGTAACGGAGGTGGTGACATGCTCGACCCTGCTGAACTGTTTAACCTGGAAGCGCACCTGGACCCGGAAGAGTGCACGCAGACCGAAGGTGAGCATCCCACGCTGGTCATAACGCTGGGTGGATACGCCGATGCGGGTGAGACTCAGGAGTTGATCGCCCAGCAGATATCGGATCGGCTGGGCAACCATAAGGTAGGTACTTTCGACATCGATCAGGTTTATGACTACGCCGGACGGCGTCCGCAGATCGTCTTCGATCGTGACCATTTCACCGACTATCGCAAGCCGGAGATCTCGTTGCGCAAGGTGACCGATGACGCCGGCACCGGCTTCTACTGGCTGTCCGGCCCGGAGCCTTCGCTGCAGTGGGAACGGATGATCTCGTCCATCGAGAACGTGATGTCCGGACTCGACATCGGTCAGGTGCTTGTCTTGCAGTCCGTGCCCGCCCCGACACCGCACACCAGGCCCGTCTACGTCACGGGTTTCGCATCAGACCCAAGCCTGTTGGGCGACCGTGCAGGCTTGCCCGGCGTCTTCCAGATGAGTTCACCGTTCGTCGGCTTGCTGACGCTGCGATTGGGTGAACACGGCAAAGAGGTCATCGGCCTCACGGCCCATGTGCCCTACTACGTGGCAGAATCCGGATACCCGGAGGCCGCGGTCGCCCTGCTGGAGCAGGCGAGCTCGGTCAGCGGATTGGCGTTGCCGGCTGACGGCAGTCTTGCTCAGGCCGCGCATGCTGTCGGCGAGACGATCGAGCAGCAGGTTGCTGCGTCCATCGAGGCGCAGCAGGTGGTGGCCCGGCTCGAGGAGCAGTATGAGCAGTACATGAGTCATCGTGAGCTCACCACAAGGCAGAACGTCCCGACTGCGGACGAGATAGGCGCCGAGGTCGAGAAGTTCCTCGCCGGCCTGGACGACGGCCCGTTCGGTGGTGGCTCGCCGGGCGGCGGATCGTCCGATACCCCGGAAGGCTGACGCGGGCTTCCTATCGCTCAAGCTGATCGATGATGGCGTCTTCGGAGTTAACCGGAGGCGCCATCATCGCGTTGCGACAACAGCGATACCGCGCCGAGTGTGACCAGGCCAGCAATAGACAAAATTTGTTGCGTGCTTCTTTGCACCATTACCGATTGCCGCGATTGCGGTTATAGCCGTGCTCGAATGAATCATAGTAGTCGATAAAGTGGCGTTCCAATGCGTCTATGCTCGTGAATCCACTGTTTGACAGGGCGATGGCACGAATAGTGAAGTGGTCTCCGTGCTCATAGTCAGCAAAGATGTGGCCATTCCCTCTTCCCTCGAAATGCCCGGCGACGCGATCAAGAACTTTTTTGGCTTGGCCGACATAGTACATGTCCCGATCCTCATTATAGAGAATGTAGACACCAGTAAAATTATAACGGGACGCATACTGTGGACGCCCTCGTCCACCAAAACTTGCTCGGCGAAGCGCAAGAAATGCCTCGGGCGTCATCGAGACGGAAGTATCTGCAAGCTGGGTCATATATCTCTTGATCTTCAGCTTCCGTCGCCAGATGACGTACTTTTCGACGATCTGGACAATGATGAGCAGTACGAAAAGTCCAAGGATGCCAAGAAAGATGTGTTGGATACCCGGATCCAGGCTTTCGTAGAAAGCTTTAAACATTTCAAAATAGTCGGTCATCTTGATTTCTGTCAGTTGTCACGTGTGCACTCTGAGGCCTACTAGAACACGTCATGAAATTTTGATACGGCAAATAGCAGCTGCGGTGAGACGACAGACGAGCTATTGGCGACGATTCAGGCAATGAATGATGAATTACAGATCCCAGGCGCGCACTCCCCCGGCGATGCCTGCGGCGTTCGGGACGATCACCACATCGTCGCCCAGTGCGATGAGGGCGCTCGGTGTGACACAGCGGGAGTTTCCGCCGCCCAGGTAGACGCGATCCCAGACGAAAACCGGACGCAGACTGTCGACCACCCGGCGCACCCTCCTGGACCACATCGCGTTGCCGAGCCTGCGGCGCTCCGGCTCACCGATGTACTCGTCGTAAGTCGACATCCGGATCGGTCCGCGCGATAGCTCCAGATGCGGGGCCAGGCGTCCGCCGTCGAAATGCGCAGAACCCAGCCCCGTCCCCAAGGTGAGGACGACCTCGATGCCGCTGCCGGTGATCACCCCCGCCCCATGCACCTCGGCATCGTTGAGCACCTTCGCCGGGATCTGCAGCTCATCCGCGACCGCGCCCTGAAAATCGAGCCCTTCCCAGGCCGCGACCAACTGAGGAAGCACTCGGCTGCGAGGCCCCCGATCGGTGATGTAGTGCGGGGTGCTGATGACGACTCCGTGCCGCAGCATGCCCGGCATCCCGACCGTGATCCGGTCGGCTCTGGGCAGTTGGGCTGCGAGCTCACGGAAACAGTCGATCAGGCGCTCGGGTGGCAGCGGGTAGGGGGTGGGAATGCGGATGACGGGGGCCTTCATCGTTCCGGCCGCGTCAAGCACTGAGGCCTTGAGTCCAGTCCCTCCGCAGTCGACGGTCAACGTGGTGAGTTGCACGGGCTAACTGTAACCCGGTGATCGTCCGGACTTGACCAGGTCGGTTGGCGGAGCCGTGAGCATCACAGGCACCAGTCGTCGACACAGCGCTAAGGTCTCTCCAGAGAAGAAGAACCGAGCGGTTCATGGGCTGCCCGACCGGGCAGCCGGCCGATGTCGGGATGTCGGCGAATCGTCTTGCCGAGTAGGCTTCCCGCGTGCCCCAACCATCACAGCCGACCCCGCGTCGCGCCCGCATCGGCGTGTCGCTGAACTTCATGACGAACGGTTTGATGCTCACGTTGACCCCGAGGCTTCCGGAGATCAAACAGTCGTTCGAGCTGAGCGATGGTTTCTATGGCATCGTGGTGGCCGCCATGGGAGTCGGGGCGCTGGTGGTCGGGCCGATGCCCGCGAAGTTCATTGCGCGCTTCGGCCCGCTCAAGGTCGCTTTGACTGCGACGATCGCGGCCGCCGTCATGCTGAGTGTCGCCGCCTGCGCGCTCAACCCGGTGCTCTTTGCCTTCGCGTTCTTGGTGATGGGTGCGTTGGACGCGCACATCGATGCGGCACAGAACACCCAGGGAGTTGCCGTCCAGCTGTGGGCGGGCCGCACCATTATGAACTCGCTGCACGCCACCTGGAGTCTCGGGGCGATGACGGCGACCTTGGCGGGGTCGGCGGCGTCCGGACTGGGCATACCGCTTTACGCACACGGAATCGCCATGTCGCTGGTGATCATCACATTGGCCCTGATCTGTTACCGGATGGGTGTCATTCCGGACGACGTGAAGCGCGCGCAGATCCGCGAGAAACAATCGCATCGCTCCCCCACGAACTGGCGCCGGCTGCTGCCCGTGATTCCGCTGGCGCTGCTGGGTGTGGTAGGCGTGATTCCCGAAGACACCACCAACAACTGGGCGGCCCTCTATCTGGTCGGACGCTTCGAAGTCGGCTTTTCCCTGGCCGGGCTGGCGGTGACGGTCATGCTCATTGCCCAGGTGATCGGACGACTGCTCAGCGACCCGCTGTCGGACCGGTTCGGTCAGGAGACCGTGGCCAGTATCGGCGGCGGCCTGGTGGCTGCGGGAGGTCTATTGATGATCATCACGCCGGTGGCTCCGCTGGTCTATCTGGGCCTGGTTCTGATGGGCATCGGCTGCGCTCCGATCATTCCGATGGCCTTCAGCGCGGCCGGCCGACTATCCGGAGTGGCGTCCGGGACAGGCATCACTCTCGTCGGTTTCGCCATCCGGATCGGGCTCACGTTCAACTCGCCACTGATGGGTGGAATCGCCGAACTCGCCAGTGTCCGTGCGGCATTCACGCTCGTTGCGGTGGCCGGGATCGTGGCCTGTTTGCTGCCGTTGCGATATCGGCGCCCGCGTCCGGAAACTGTGAATGCCGGGGTCTGAACCCGATAGTGTGGCTGTGGGCCGAGCCCTGAGGTGCCGATGGATCCCGGAAGGGAGCCCATCCAGCCGGGGCGCCGAGAGTGCGACGGTGAATGAACGCGTTCATGAGCGGCGGCGAATCATCGAAGTACGCGAACCGGTGGGCCTCCGCCAGGTATAGCTGTCGAGCGAAAGTGATGAGATGAAGGTTCTGGTACTGGGCGGCGACGGATTCTGCGGATGGCCGGCGTCCCTGCACCTGTCGGCACGCGGAGACGACGTCGTCATCGTCGACAATTTCTCGAGGCGGCGGATCGATGAAGAACTGGGCGTCCAATCTCTCACCCCGATTCGGACGATGACCGAGCGCCGCCAGGCTTGGCAGCAGGTCAGCGGCCGCGATATCAAGGTCACCGAACTCGACGTGGCACAGGACTACCAGGGTCTTCTCGAATTGCTGCGCGAGGAGCGCCCCGACGCCATCATCCACTACGCCGAGCAACGCGCTGCCCCTTATTCGATGAAGTCCGGCAAGCACAAGCGCTACACCATCGACAACAACGTCAACGCCACCCACAACGTGCTGTGCGCGATCGTCGAATCGGGCCAGGACATCCATCTGGTGCATTTGGGCACCATGGGTGTCTACGGCTACGGCACGGCAGGCATGGCCATCCCCGAGGGATACCTCGACATTCAGGTGCCCACCGACGAGGGCGTGGTCGAAACCGAGATCCTCTACCCCACCAATCCGGGCTCGATCTATCACATGACCAAGGTGATCGATCAGACGATGTTCGCCTACTACGCCAAGAACGACGAGTTGCGCATCACCGATCTGCACCAGGGCATCATCTGGGGCACCAATACGGTTCAGACCAAGATGGACGAGCGGCTGATCAACAGATTCGATTACGACGGTGACTACGGCACGGTGTTGAACCGCTTCTTGATGCAGGCCGCTGTCGGATACCCGCTGACCGTGCACGGTACCGGCGGTCAAACCCGCGCCTTCATTCACCTTCAAGACATGGTGCGCTGCATCGAGATCGCGCTGGACAATCCCCCGTCCGCAGGCGATCGGGTGAAGATCTTCAACCAGATGACCGAGACCCATCGGGTGCGTGATCTGGCCAAACTGGTCGCCGAACTCACCGGCGCGGTCATCGAGCAGGTGCCCGACCCACGCAAGGAAGCCGCCGAGAACGAACTTGTCGTGCACAACGACAATTTCCTGGCGCTCGGGCTGGACCCGATCACCCTGGCCGAGGGCTTGCTGATGGAGATCAACGAAACAGCCGGACGCTACGCCGAGCGCGCCGATCTCAGCCGGATTCCTGCTACTTCGTTGTGGACGAAGAACCAGCAGGCGGGTGTACCCGCATCCCGGGCGGGAGACCGGTAAGCGGCCGCCGGCCAGGATCCGATAGGGGCCGGCCGCCGATAAAACGACGTGACCAGGCCGTGATAGAACCGGATTCAGCGCAAGATCAGAACGCCAGGAGCAACCAATACCGATGCGCATCGCAATGTTCACCGAGGTCTTCCTTCCGAAGATCGACGGGGTGGTCACCCGGGTGCTCCGCACTCTCGACGAGTTGACGGCCATGGGCCACCAGGTGATCGTCTTCGCACCGGGATCCCCGCCGCCGAGTTATGCAGGATGTGAGGTCGTCCGGGTTCGCTCGGTGGGATTCCGCCCGTGGTACCCAGAGGTCAAGATCGGGCTGCCGACCCCAAAGATCGCGGAGCAGATGATCGCTTTCCGTCCGGAGGTTGTCCACGCCGTCAACCCGGCGTGGCTTGCCGCTTACGGTGTGCTGTCGGCGAAGCACCGTGACCTTCCGTTGCTCGCGTCCTATCACACTCAGCTGGCCAGTTACACGAAAGATCTGCATCTGTCGTGGCTGAGCAGCACTGCCACCCGGTGGACGACCGCCCTGCACAATCGAGCCGAGGTCAACTTGTGCACCTCCCCGCAGATGGTGGCTGCGGCGCTCAACCATGGCGTCCATGACGTCGAGTTGTGGCCCAAAGCCGTCGATACCGTGACCTATCGTCCGCAGGCCCGCTCGAAACGGATGCGCCGCAGGCTCACCGACGGCCATCCGGAACTGCCGCTGGCGATCTACGTGGGGAGGCTCTCTCACGAGAAGAGTCTGGACGATCTGCTGCCGGTTGTGCACCAGATGCCGGGCGTCCGGTTCGCATTCGTGGGCTCGGGGCCGGCCAAAGATCATCTGCAGAATGCGTTCTCGGGAACGAACACGGTGTTCACCGGCTATTTGCGGGGCCACGAACTGGCGGAGGCCTATGCCAGCGCCGACGTCTTCTGTTTTCCGTCGACGACCGAGACTCTCGGGTTCGCAGGGTTGGAGGCGATGGCCTCCGGGGTGCCGGTGATCGGCGCAAATGCCGGCGGCATCCCCCATCTCTTCGACGACGGCGTGCAGGGTTTCTTGGTCACGCCACACGATTCGGACGAATTCGCGAGCAAGGTGCGGTTGCTGGCCGACAACCCGCAGCTTCGCGAGCGGATGGGACGCGCGGCCCGCACCGAAGCCGAGAGATACTCCTGGCGTAGCGCCACCGAAGCGCTGGTCGGCTATTACCAACTGGCCATCGACCGGCACTCAGCCGGACGAACAGAACGATGACTCTCGCCTGTCGCTGACAGCTATCTGCATACCCGGACGATCGGGATGCTGCCGTCCCAGGTCCCCTGCTCCCCGCGGGAGCGTGGGCCTTATGAAAGGGGCTGGGACCCGACCACAACAGTCCGGGTCCCAGCCCCTTCGCCGTCAACGTGAGCTCACCGCATCCGACCGATGCGCAGGCCGGCGAACGGCGCGTCCTTGACCGCTTAGAGACCTTGGATCACGGCAGCCCCAGAACTCCGAAGAAGAGCAGGCACACCAGCGCGCCGACGACGGCCATCGACAGGCCCCAGATCAGCAGGTTACGGAAGAGCTTTGCCTTGTCCTCACTCGGGTCGGCGGTCGCCAGGCACATCGCGCCGAACAACGACAACGGAGATGTGTCGACAATGTGAGAACCGACGCAGATAGAGGTGATCAAGGACAGCGGATCGCCACCGCCGATCTCGCTGATGACGCCCGGTACCATCGGCAAGAACATCGGCAGCACGACGCCCGACGAGCTGGAATACGCGGAGATGAATCCGCTGAACAGTGCGAGAACGCCGTTTGCCGTGACCGGCGTCGAGATGACGCCGATCGACCTGGTGAGAATATCCAGGCCACCGGCCAGATCCATGATGGCGATGATCATCGACATGCCGCCGACCATCACGATGACACCCCAGGGCATCTTCTTGATCGCCTCGGCATCGTCGGCGACGGTGAACATCACGAAGATGGCACCCAGAATGAACGCGGTCATGCCGACATCCCAGCCGAAGAACAACACCATCACGATGAGCGCGACGATCGCTCCGGTCGTCACCCACTGCCGCCAGGTCATCGGCTCCGGCTTCGGCGCCAGATCGTCGATGCTGATCTTGCCGGATCGTTGTTCACGCATCCATTTCCAGCCACCGAAGATAAAGAATCCACCGAAGTTGATGAGGGTCTGCGCGAGGAATGACGCAATGTACAGCGTCCAGGCGAACCCGTTCGTCATCGTGATACCCAGCTCCGGGGCCATCTTCGAGATCAGCCCGTTGGCGATGATGCCGGTCGGCGCGATCGGCGAGAATGCTGCGCCATCTGCGGCACCGACGACCAACAGCGTCATCGCGAAGGCGGGCAGACCGATTCGCCCGGCCATCGCCATTGCCACCGGAGCCATCAATGCGACCGTCGGAATGTTTCCGGGGCCGGCAGTGGTGATGGCGGCGATCAGCACGAAGATGATGATCGGGATGAGGGCTGTATTCGTCCGGGCCAGCCGGACGGCATACGAGGTGATCTTCTCCATGGTCCCGTTGACTTGAGCGCAGGAGAACATGAAGGTCACACCGGTCAGTGTCATGAACAGGCTGATCGGCCAATTCTCGAGCACCTCACCGAGCTCCAGATTGAGGACGAACACCCCGATCGCGAGCGCTGCAGCGACACCAAGAATACCTACGTTCAAATCGCGGAAACACGACAAGATGACGATCACCGCGACCGCGATAAGCGAAATTATCGCTGGAAAGGTCATTAATGACCTCCTAACTCTACGTGGCGTCATTTCATCGACGAACGTTGTCGATGAAACACTTACCGCTGGCAGTTGGACTGCCAGGCGTAGGCCCACGGCTCAGCCGAAAAGAGATGTGGAAAGCAAACGGGATCCCCGACGGCGGACATCTCGCAAGTTGAAGAACATCTCTGTTCCCTCTAATGCGCTGCTGACAAATCTCCTCCGTGTGAATCAGGCAGTGATCAGCGGCCCGACTGATGGGTCGTCTTGACCTTAGCAGGTTAATGATCAACTGACATATAGGGGTGGGCTTAGTCCCGGCGGGAGCCGACGCGCCTCGCGGGAAGGCCCTGAAAGGCCGAAACGTTATGTGATCAAATACATGATCAATACAGCTCTGACTAGCGATGGAAATTATCGGCAACCCCACAATGAGCCCACGGTGGCATCATGCTAGTTTGGGCTTCAGCATCGGATGTCGGTGCAAACAACATGTGACAGTGAGGTGACAATGACCGACACCGTGAGGCCAGAACAGTCGCCAGCAGATGAGCATCTAGCAACTCTGCGGGATATGCGGGAGAAGGCCATCCAAGGAGGCGGGCCAAAGCGTGTAGAAGCGCAGCACGCCAAGGGAAAGATGACGGCGCGAGAACGCCTGTCGATCCTTTTGGATGAGGGATCATTCCAAGAACTTGGGGCCTTGGCCACCCATAATCTGACAGAATTCGGAATGGGCGACAAACGCTATCCGGGTGACGGCGTAATCACTGGATTCGGAAAGATCAACGGCCGCCGAGTAGCGGTCTACGCGCAAGACTTCACCGTCTTGGGTGGGTCTTTCAGCCAGGTGCAGGCCCAGAAGATAAACAAAATTCAAGACTTGGCGCTTGAGTCCGGTATTCCGATTGTCGGATTGAATGATTCCGGTGGCGCCCGAGTCCAAGAAGGCGTCCGCAGCCTTGCTGCCTATGGCGAGGTCTTCCAACGCAATGTGCAGGCATCGGGCGTTATTCCTCAGGTCAGCCTGATCATGGGGCCCTGCGCCGGCGGTGCGGTCTACTCGCCGGCACTGACCGATTTCACGATCATGGTCGACCAGACCTCGAACATGTTCCTCACCGGTCCCGGGGTCGTGGCGTCGGTGACCGGCGAACAGGTCAGCGCCGAGGAACTCGGCGGGGCCGCCGTGCACGCCGGACGCAGCGGCAACGCGCACTTCGAGGCGAAGTCCGAGATGGAAGCGTTGCAGATGACCAAGTTGCTGCTCAGCTACTTGCCGTCCAATACGTCCGAGGATGCTCCGGTTCTGATCAGCGACGATGATCCCGACCGCATGAACGAGGCGCTCAACACGATCGTGTCGACCGATGAGCGCAAGGCCTACGACATGCGTGAGGTGCTCGACCAGATCTTCGACACCGACTCGATCCTGGAACAGCACGAGGCATTCGCCCCGAATGCCATCACCGCGTTCGCCAGGCTCGATGGTCGCCCCGTGGGCATCGTGGCGAACCAGCCGATGGTGATGTCCGGGGTTTTGGACATCGATTCGTCCGACAAGATCAGCCGCTTCATCCGCATCTGCGACGTGTATTCGCTGCCGGTGATCACCTTCGTCGACTGCCCCGGCTATCTGCCCGGCGTCGAGCAGGAATACAACGGTGTGATCAGGCACGGAGCGAAGATCATCTACGCCTACTGCCAGGCGTCCGTCCCGAAGATCTCGGTGGTGACGCGCAAGGCGATCGGCGGTTCCTACGTGGCTTTGAGCTCCAAACAGATGGGGGCGGATGTCGCCTTCGCCTGGCCGACCGCGCAGATCGCAGTGATGGGACCGGAAGGTGCCGCGGGCCTGCTGCACGGCAAGGAGATCAAGCAGGCCGAAGATCCGGCTGCCGCCGAATCCGAGTTCATCGCAGAGTACCGGGAGAGGTTCTTCAATCCCTATCGTGCCGCCGACCTCGGCCAGATCGATGAGGTGATCGAGCCCAAGGAAACGCGGCCGCGGTTGGCGCGTGCGCTCGAGGTACTGCAAACCAAAGTCTCTCAGACCGTTGCCAAAAAGCACGGCCTGTTCCCGGTGTAATCCGCGATGGCAGACATTGGATGGGGCTTTTGGATGATGCTGTTGGGCATGGGGACCGTGGTCATCATGCTCATCGTGCTGATGGTTGTACTGATGCTTCTCGGCCGCTTGGACAAGCAGCCGGCCCCGGAAATCGAAGAAGCACCGGCCACCCCTGAGGTGGAAACCGGATTAGAGACCGATACTGCACAGCCGGTGGACAACAAGGCCTGGATGACGATCGCTGACGACAGCGGCCTGACTCCCGAGCAGATCGCCGCCGTTTCGGTTGCCGTAGCCACGCATGCGGACGTGCGCCGCAAGCAGGGCGCCCTTAAGAACCGCGTCTATGCTCCCGGCTCGCGTCTATGGGCGAGCCGCTGGGTGGCCCAAGGGCGCAGTACCCAGATGAGTAACACCCGGAGGAGATGACAGTGCGTCGCTACGAACTCACAGTCAATAACAATCAATACGAGATCGAAGTCGAGGATCTGTCGGCCACTGAATTCGCCGTCACCATTGATGGTCAGAGCGTCGATGTGACTCTCGATTCGCAAGAGGATGCGGCTCAGGCCGCCATCACTCCCCAGATCGAGGCCAGGGTTGCTGCCGCAGCGACCGGCATTCCGAGGGCGCCCAAGGTGCCCGCGGAGATGCGTTCGGCGAAGCCCAGGACTCCGTCTCCGGCCGTTGCCGGCGGAGCTGCCCTCGCCCACTCGATGAGTGCGCCGATGCCCGGCGTGATCGATCAGATCAAGGTGGCCCCGGGTGATGCCGTCAGCAAGGGTGACGTGGTCATGGTGCTGGAGGCGATGAAGATGAAGAACGAGCTGCACGCCAGCCAAGATGGCGTAGTCGGGTCGGTCGATGTGGAGCAGGGCGCCCAGGTGAAGTACGGCCAGGTGCTGCTGCGGTTCGCAGAGGGCTGAGATGGACGCATCCACTATCCAAAATCTGCTGACCGGGTTCGAGAACCTGCATTGGCAAGGTGTGGTGATGATCGTGGTCGGCGCTCTGCTGATCTGGTTGGCCATCGCCAAGGAATACGAACCCTTGCTTCTGCTGCCGATCGGTGCCGGCTGTATCTTGGCGAACATGCCCATCTCGATGATGGTGGGCACAGCCGACGAGCCGGGCATGCTGCAGGTGCTCTACAACGTAGGCGTCCAGAACGAGCTGTTTCCGCTGCTGATCTTCATCGGCATCGGTGCGATGACAGACTTCGGCCCGCTGCTGGAGAACCCGAAGATGGTGCTGCTGGGTGCTGCCGGGCAATTCGGTATCTTCCTGACCTTGATCCTGGCGTTGCTGCTCGGCTTCGACCGCAACGAGGCTGCCTCCATCGGCATCATCGGTGCCATCGACGGCCCGACCTCGATCTACGTGTCCGCCGAATTGGCGCCGCACCTGCTGGGCCCGATCACGGTGGCGGCATATAGCTATATGTCGCTGGTGCCGATCATCATGCCGCCGGTGATGCGTTTGCTCACCACCAAGAAGGAACGCTCCATTCGCATGGAGTACTCCTCCAGGGAGATCAGCCAGCGCACCCGCATCATCTTCCCGATCGTGGTGACCATCATCGTCGGCCTGTTGGTGCCTTTTGCACTGCCGCTGATCGGCACGTTGATGCTCGGCAATCTGATGCGCGAGTCGAAGGTCGTGGAGCGCCTGTCGGGTGCTGCACAGAATGAGTTGAACAATATCGTGACCTTGTTCTTGGGGCTCGCGATCGGTTCGACGATGGTTGGCGACAACTTCATCAAGCCGCAGACGCTGTTCATCCTGGTGCTCGGCCTGCTGGCCTTCGTCCTCGACACCGCGACCGGTGTGGTGTTCGGCAAGATCATGAACCTGTTCAGCCGCAAGGGTTTCAACCCGCTGATCGGTGCCGCAGGCATCTCCGCGTTCCCGATGGCTGCTCGCGTGGTGCAGAGGGAAGTCAGCCGCGAAGACGACAACAACTTCGTCCTCATGCACGCCATGGGTGCGAATGCTGCCGGCCAGGTTGCCTCGGCGATGGCCGGTGGTGTGGTGCTGGCCCTGATGGCAGGCGCCGTCTAGCGGCCGACAACCGGCAAAGCACATCTACCGAGCGGGTGGGGTCGCGTCCTGAGGGGCGTGGCCCCACCCGCCGGCATCTGCCCAGACGTTAGGCTTTCCGATATGCAGTTGGGCATCGATTTTGGTACTACCCGCACCGTGGTTGCGTATGCCGATCGCGGCAACTATCCGGTGGTCGCTTTCACCGATCACGAGGGAGATGCCCATGAGTTCTGGCCCTCGTTGATCGGGTGGGACGACGGGCCATGCTTCGGTTTTACCGCCGGCGTCTTGCAGGCCGCAGGAAAACCCGTGCTTCGCTCGATCAAGCGAGAGCTCGCTTCGACCAGTGTGAGTGCGGCCACCGAGGTCACCATCGCCGGTCACCAGATCAAGCTCGTGGACGCACTGGGCGGCTTCCTCAGTCAGCTGCGGACCGAACTGGAGACGTCGTCCACCATCGCACGGCTGCTGGACGCCGATCCGATCAGCAGCGTGGTGATAGCGGTACCCGCACATGCCAACAGCGCCCAACGATTTCTTACTTTGGAGGCCTTCCGGCAGGCAGGATTTCCGGTGACCGCCATGCTGAACGAGCCCTCGGCGGCCGGATTCGAATACACCCACCGGCTGGCCAGCACTCCCAGTGCGCGGCGCAGCAGGCTGGTCGTCTACGATCTGGGCGGCGGCACCTTCGACGCCTCCTTGGTGGCCATCCATGATCGCAGTCACGCTGTTCTCGGATCGGTCGGAATCAACCGGCTCGGCGGCGACGATTTCGACATCGTGCTGGCCGACCTGGCCTGCGAGCGGGCGGGCGTCACCCCCGACGAACTCGGCGTGGACGACTATTTCCGGCTGCTGGGCGATGCCCAGCTCGGCAAGGAGCAACTGGCGCCGCAATCGCGTCGGATCGTCCTCGACGTTCGCGATCAAACCGTGATCGTGCCGGTGCCCGACTACTACCAGGCGTGCACGTCTTTGGTCGAGCAGTCGATTCAGGCGATGGATCCGCTGGTGGAGGGGCTGGACGCCGGTACCCCCGACCTGTCGACGCTCGCCGGGCTCTACCTGGTGGGCGGGGCGAGTTCACTGCCGCTGGTGCCGAGAATGCTGAAAGAAAGCTTCGGACGCCGGGTCTATCGCTCCCCCTACCCTGCCGCCTCCACCGCGATCGGACTGGCCATCGCCTCGGACCCGGAATCGGGATACACCTTGTCCGACCGCCTTTCACGAGGTTTCGGGGTCTTCCGGGAAGCAGAAGGCGGCCTGCGGTTGCAGTTCGATTCGATCTTCGACCGCAACCAGGCCATGATGGCAGGCTCCGATGTGCTGGTGCAGCGAACCTATCGGGCCGCGCACAACCTCGGCTGGTATCGCTTCGTGGAATATGCGGGACTCTCGGCGGCCGGGCAACCCGAAGGAGACATCGTTCCGTACGGCGATGTGGTCTTCCCCTTCGACTCGCGTCTGCAGAAGTCGTTGCCGGGCGCAGGCGAGGTGGAGATACGCCGCACCGGTGAAGGCCACCTGATCGAGGAACTGTATCGGCTCGACCAGCATGGCATCGTCTCGGTGACGATCACCGACAAAGACACCGGCTATCAGCAGACCCATCAATTGGGGGCCGGCTAGTCGGAGCGTCCTAAACTGGCTTGATGGCAGGCAAACAGGACGACTCCGATCACGAATGGCCCGACTTCATTCCCCCGGAGTTCGAGCAGCCCGACGCGGATGCACCCGATCAGCCGACTCCTCCCCCCACCGCATCTGGTCCGGTCCTGCCTCCCGTTGGTGATTCCGGCGGCAGCAACTGGTCCGGCGGCAATTGGTCGACAGGGGCGGGCAACGCAGGCTATTGGACGAACGGGGCCGGGCATTCGCCGAGTGGAGCTCAGGCGTCTGCGGGTCGTGAGCGTAAGCAGTCGGCGGACCGGTGGTTCAATCGTCCGGCAGCCGGCGGCACCCCGGCGAGCTACTTCCCGGGAGGTCGCGGCCGGACCCCGGTCACCACCACATTGATCGTGGTCTGCGTCGTGTTGTGGGTTCTGCAGAACATCGTGCCGATGATCACCAGCGCGATGATGCTGGTTCCCTCGGTCGCTGCCGTCGAGCCCTGGCGGTTCATCACCTCGGCTTTCGTGCATGCTCCTCGCTCGCTGACCCACATCGGCTTCAATATGCTGACGCTGTGGCTGATGGGCCGCTACCTCGAACCGATGCTGAAGACGGGGAGATTCCTGGCCGTCTACCTGATCTCCGCGCTGGGCGGCAGCACCTTGTTCGTCGTGCTCGCCTCCCCGCCTGATGGCGCCGGCCAGGGATCCAACTGGAATACAGCCGCCCTGGGTGCGTCCGGCGCCGTTTTCGGGCTGTTCGGGGCGTATCTGGTATTCGCATGGGCGATGAAACAGTCGCTGACGCCGATGCTCGCACTGCTGGCGCTCAACCTGGTGATCGCGGTGCTGGTGCCGGGCATCGGCTGGGCGGCCCATATCGGTGGCTTCATTGCCGGGGCAGCCGCGACGGCCGTCATCATCAGGGATATTCGCAGGCCTCGCCGAGACGGCGGTCGTTTCGTCTGGCTCGGACTGGCCGGCGTCACGGTTCTGCTGATCGGTGTGAACGTGGCGAAATACGCGACCGTGTGAGGTTTGGACGCTCGAGGCCGGGCGTCCGGAAAAGTCTCGAGTCTCAACCTTAGGATTTGCGTTGGACCACCTCGTAGCGGATATCGTCAAAAGGTGCATTCACCGGCGGCCTATCGATTGTTGCCTGGTGCGCGCTCCGATATCGGTCCCAGGCGCAGCGAGAATCAAGATTCGGGCTATGCGAGCGGCCGGCTGATGCTGGTTGCCGACGGCGTCGGCGGGGCGCCGGCGGGGCATTTGGCGTCCGGGCTCGCGGTGAAATCCATGGTGGCCGGTCTGGGCGAGATGACCGAACCCGATGCGAATTCGGTACAGGAACAGGTCGTCCGGGCAAACGCCATGCTGGCGCAAACCGGACGCGACTATCCCAGCGTGCGGGGCATGGCAACCACGATGACCGGGCTGGTCATGGCCGGCGACGTCGGATATCTGGTGCACGTGGGTGACTCGCGCGCGTTCCGGTTGCGTGACGGCGTCTTCGAGCAGATGACGGTCGACCAGTCCTGGGTACAGATGCTGATGGACGAAGGCATGCTCGATCCCGCAGAGGTCTCTACCCATCCGATGCGTAACATGTTGATGCATTCGCTGTCCGGAGCGCTGCGCGACCCCGAATACGCGCGGGTGACGCCTGTCGACCTGCGCGCAGGCGATCGGTGGCTGATAGCCACCGACGGGCTGACCGGCTACCTACCGGCCGAGGTCATCGCTGAGCAGCTGGCCGAGAAATACGACCCGTCGAAGGCGGCCGACGTTTTGGTTGATCTGTGCTGGCCGCACAGCCTCGATAACATCACCGTCGTGGTGGGCGACGTCGTCGAGACCGACGTGGCTTCTGAGGGCTGGTTCGTGGGTGCCGTCGCGGAAACAACCCGACCTGTGCGTCGCTCCCAGGCCGGCTGAAGCCCGGGCGAAATATCGGGACAAGGTCATTGGCGCGCCGTCGGCAGAATAACCGTTGCGTGGCACGCCCATTCTTCGTCACGCCCTAAGCGACGAAAAGCTCCGGGTCTCCCCCGCCTTGGCGCCTGATCTCGGGCTCATCGCCGGTCAGGTCGACAACCGTGGTCGGGGTGACACCGGCGTCTCCCGAGTCATAGACCGCATCGATCAGATGCCCGATCTCTTCGTTGACCTGCCAGCCATCGGTCATCGGCTCCGTCTCGCCGGGCAGAATCAAGGTGGACGACACCAGCGGTTCGCCCAGCCGATCCAGCAGCGCAAGCACGGCCGTATGGCTCGGTACTCGCACCCCGATGGTCTTCTTCTTGGGATGCTGCATGGTGCGTGGCACTTCGCGGGTGGCCGGCAGAATGAAGGTGAAGGGTCCGGGGGTGGCGGCCTTCACCGCACGAAAGACCCGGTTGTCCATCTGAACGTAGCGGCCGAGCTGTGCGAACTCGCTGACCACGACCGTCATGTCGTGGCGTTGGTCGAGGTGGCGGATCTCGCGGATGCGTTCGGCACCCGAATGGTTGCCGAGCAGCGACCCGAGCGCGAAACCCGAATCGGTCGCGTACGCGATCACCCCAGAATCCTGCAAAATACGGGTCACCTGGTGGAGGACGCGTGGTTGGGGATTGACAGGATGCACATCGAAGTACCGAGCCATTCGCCCAGTGTAGGACACACGACCTTGCAGGCAAGCCGAATGAAGCGCCTCACCAGCGGATCGGTCAGTCGATCTGTTGCCGATAGAGCCTGCAGCCCATGCCCTACAGCCCTTCGCCGAGAGTCTTGTCCGTTGCTTGATTGTCGGTGAATGAGTTCATGCGGTGGCGTGGGGCCAGCGGACGACGTTGGACGCGATCAGACATGAGTGTTCAGACCCTCCTCGGTGGCGGTCCCGTAGTACATCTCGCCGCTGTTGTAGGCCACGTAGCCGGGCCCGGTCTTCGGGATGGCGATGGCCCCACCCATGCCGCCTCGGCCACAGACTCGATCCAGTACCGAGTCCACGGCGACGGGCACCGATGCGTCTGTCAGCGACACGAGCGAATGAACGCTATGAGCTGCGACTTCCAGCACGAACGATTCGCCGGTGCCGGTGCATGAGATCGCCACCGTCTGATCGTTCGCGTAGTTGCCCGCCCCGACGAGCGGTGTGTCGCCGATGCGTCCGGGCAGCTGGTTCACGATTCCGCCGGTCGAGGTGGCGGCGGCAAGGTGGCCGGATCGATCGCGTGCCACCGCGCCGACCGTGCCGTGTTGGGCTTCGGGCGCCGCGCCGGCCTGAGCGTTGGCGAGCTCCTGAACGCGTTCGGCGACCGTGAAGTAGGACGGATCTGCCGTCGCGATCCCCCACTGCTCCAGCTGCTCCGAGCTAGGTGAGCCGAGGAGTACGTGGGGCGTCCGGTCCTTCACCGCCTGAGCTGCGAGAACCGGGTTCTTCACGTTCTGGACGCCCGTGACCGCTCCTGCCTTGCTGTCACCGGTCATCACGCAGGCGTCCATTTCGACAGTTCCGGTAGATGTCAGTGCCGCACCGCGACCGGCATTGAAGCAGGGAGCGTTCTCGAGCTCGCACACTGCCGCGATGACGGATTCCTCGGCGGATCCCCCCGATGAGAGCACGGAGTATCCGGCTTCGAGCGCCGCACGCAAGGCGGCGTGCTCGAAATCGTTGCCGAATGTGGCGAGAGCCTTCGAGCGGTGTCCCGCGCCACCGTGGACGATGAGCAGCGGACCGGATGCCGAACCGATCGTCAACGAGACGATGTCAGTCACGAGGATCTTCCCTCCGAATTGATTCTGGGCCACCGGGCGAAGCCGTTGCGTTCGTCGGCGGCAATGCCTCTGAACCAGGATGGCACATGTGTTTCAGCTAACGATCGTCCATGAGGCGGCAGGGCGTATCGATTCTTCGATCAAGCGGCTGCGTGAACTCGAAGGTCTGCGTGACCGTTCAGCGCATTCGCAGCTCGACGGTCGCTGACCCGTGGCCCGGCAGTTCGTCCACGCCGGCCAACGACAAGAAGGTGGTTGGGACGCTGGTCGAGGTGACCACCTGCAAAGTGCCGTCCGGTGACACCGTGGCGGCTCCGCTGATTTCGGAATCGGCAGCGATCAGCTGAGCCGCTGCCGCGACGGCCTGTTGCCCGGCATCATCGATCGTCGAACCGGAGACCAAGGCAGGCGCAGCGGCGTCCAGGCCGACACGGGCCGCCTGCGCCGCCAATGCCTCGGCACGTCTGTCGGCGGCCGCCTTTGCTGCCCCGTCGACGGCTAATCCGATACAGATCAACAGGGTGGGGATCAACAAACAGATCAGCACCGAAACGCTGAATCCCCGCTGCCCGGTCGCACCGCCCGTGCCTGGCGGCCTTTTCGTCCATCGACGGACCCGCTTGAAATCACCGTCGTCGGGTGCGTTCATGTCGGCTCCTGGGGTGAGATTGCTCCGTCGTTGGATGCAGGCTCAGTTTGTCATGGATGGCGTTCGCTGACAATGGCTGCCGCCGATAGGCTAGTGGTGTTCGCGTGGCCAAGACGAAAGGTTCTCTCACTATGGTCAACAAGGTTGGATTGCTCACTGCTGGTGGTTTTGCTCCCTGTCTCTCATCGGCGGTCGCGGGCCTCATCAAGCGTTATACCGAACTTGCCCCGGAGGTGGAGATCATCGCCTACCGGCATGGCTATGAGGGTCTGCTGACCGGCGATTCGATCGTCGTCACTCCCGAGGTGCGCGAGCATGCCGACCGCCTCTACAAGTTCGGCGGCTCCCCCATCGGCAATTCACGCGTGAAACTCACCAACGCGGCCGATCTGGTCAAACGCGGGCTGGTTTCCGAAGGCGATGACCCGCTCGCGATCGCTGCCAAACAACTGGTGGCCGACGGCGTCGACGTGCTTCACACGATCGGTGGCGACGACACCAACACCACCGCGGCCGATCTGGCCGGATATCTCGCTGACAACGATTTCGGTCTGACCGTGGTCGGTCTGCCCAAGACCATCGACAACGACATCGTGCCGATCCGCCAGTCGCTGGGGGCGTGGACGGCCGCCGACGAAGCCGCCGATTACGCCAAGAATGTGGTCGCCGAGCACAACGCTGCGCCGCGCGAACTGATCATTCACGAGATCATGGGCCGCAACTGTGGCTATCTGGCTGCCGAAACGACCAAGCGATACCAGGCTTGGCTGGACGAGCAGGAGTGGCTTCCGGAGATCGGTTTGTCGAAACAGGCGTGGGCCGTGCACGCCTGCTACCTTCCCGAGGTCGCCGTCGATCTGGACGAGGAAGCCGAGCGCCTGTCGAAGATCATGGACGAGGTCGGCAACGTCAACATCTTCTTGTCGGAAGGTGCCGGGGTCTCCGAGATCGTCGAACAGATGGAACGCGAGGGCCAGGAGGTTCCCAAAGACGCCTTCGGTCACGTGCAGATCGACAAGATCAACCCGGGTGCCTGGTTCGGCGAACAGTTCAGCAAGCGGATCGGCGCGCAGAAGACGATGGTGCAGAAGTCCGGTTACTTCAGCCGTTCGGCTCCCTCCAACAAGGAAGACCTCCAACTGATCCTGCGCACCTGCGTGATGGCCGTCGACGCAGCACTGCAAGGGCGCTCCGGCGTGGTGGGCATGGACGAGGAGAACGGCGACCTGCTCTCGGTGATCGACTTCGCCAGGATCGCAGGCCACAAGCCCTTCGACATCACCCAGCGCTGGTTCGTCGAGCTGTGCGAGCAGATCGGCATGCCGGCTCCCGAGGCGGTGAAGTAGCAGACAGCAGAAGGGGTGAGCGCGGCCATTTGCGGGCGCGCCCACCTTTCTGTGCCTTCGGGTTCGGCACCTTCGCGCTTGATAGTCGGGCGGGGCACGATCACAAGCCGAATCGCACGGGGCAAGCGGGAAGCCTGTCGAGCGCGCGACGCGTGATCGGCGTGATCCGTATGAAGCGCCGCGCCATGGGCCAAAATCGATGGGCCGGGGATCAGCCGTGCGATCTCTTGGATCTGCGTAGCCGCGCCGGGCTTGCACCACGTTTGATGTGCACGCCTCGTCCGGCCAGCGCGCGCAGGGGCCGCGGGCGTGCGTCGAGATGCGGCATGTGGACGCCACGATGAGGCGCGGAACGGTCTGTCTGCAGGCGCTGGGAGACCTCGGCGTCCGCGAAATCCCAGTGGTCGTCCACCGTCAGCGTGCTCGGCTGCTCGCGCAGGATCTCGTCGCCGGGACTGTGCCGGCGGGCCACCGCCGGCTGGTTCGAGGTGGCGATCCAGGCACACCAGAACAAGATGATGTTGGCGAAGAAATTGATGAAGAGCATCGCCACGATCACCGGGCCGAAGAGCTGAGTCGCGCGTCCGAAACTCAGCAAGGTGGTGACCAGCCCGGCAGCCGCCTGCAAGACGACAAAACACAACCCCGCCCCCAGTGAACCGCGCCAAAGCGCCCTCTTGGGGGGCCGTTCATCGGGGAAGAAGCGGTACATCAACCAGAACAGCAGGGCTGCGCCCAGCAGCGAGAACGTCAACGACACCACGCGCACCAGCCCGCTCGAGATCCAGTTGGCGATATCACTGACGTGCAACCAGTCCACGATGGTGCCGGCCAGCTGAGTGCCGATCACCGTTGCGCAAAAGGTCGCGGCGAACAAGATCAGGATGACCAGCAACAATCCCAGGTTGATCAAAGGTTCCTGCCATGGAGTGCGGCGGCGTGCCATGTCGAAGCTGGGGCGTCCCATGCCACGGATGACGCCCTTCAGATTGGCGACCCAGCTGATGCCCACCACCAAGGCGACGCCGGTGGCGAGCAGACCGACCCTGCGCCAGTTCAGCAGGTACTCGCTGAGCAAGATCAGCACCTGGTTCTGCACGATGCCCGCCGACAGATTGTCGACGAGGAAGATCTGCACCTGGCCCAGCAGATCAGGACGCAGCACGGTCAGGGTGAACCCGACGGCGGCGAACGCGAACATCAGCACAGGCACGATGGCCAGGATGGAGAAGAAGGCCATGGCGGCAGACAACTGATTGCCGAGCCGGTTCATGTAGCGGAAGTAGCCGCGCAGCAGGTGCGCGCCGGCAGGGCTGGCCTGCAACTTCTCGGCGAGCCTACGAACCCACGACATGAACCCTATCCTTGCAGCAATCCCCGTACCCCCAGGTGATGGACGCGCTAATTGGATCGCTTCCCGTCGCTTGGTGGATCGCCTCCCGACCGGCTGCCGCCGCTCGCCGGAAAACAAAAGACGGGCTCGCTACACGGCAACCAGATCGTTCGGCTCAGGTCGAATGAGCGCTAAGGGATCATTCGTATTCGGAGATCGGCGGGCAGGTGCAGACCAGATGCCGGTCGCCATAGGCGTTGTCGATACGAGCGACGGCAGGCCAGTACTTTTCCGAGTCGGCCCCGCCCAGCGGGCCGCTGACGCGTCCGGCGGGATAGCAGGCCAGTTCCCGTGAGTACGGATGCGTCCACTCATCGGCCATGCAGCGTGCCAGGGTGTGGGGCGCGTTCACCAGCGGATTGTCGTCGGCCGGCCACTCACCGGCGATCAGCCGATCAATCTCGGCGCGAATGCTGATCATCGCGTCGCAGAACCGGTCGAGTTCGCCCAGATTTTCGCTCTCTGTGGGCTCGATCATCAGCGTGCCGGGCACCGGGAAGCTCATGGTCGGCGCATGGAACCCGTAGTCGATGAGACGTTTCGCGATGTCATCGATGGTCAGGCCCGCCTTCTTGCAGATGGCGCGCGGGTCGATGATGCATTCGTGGGCGACGAACCCGTCCTTTCCCGCGTACAAGACGGGAAAGGCCTCACTCAGCCGTTTCGCGATGAAGTTCGCGTTGAGTAGCGCCACCTGGCTGGCCCGGGTCAGACCTTCGGCGCCCATCATCGCGATATAGGCGTAGCTGATCGGCAGCACGCCGGCCGAGCCGAAGGGCGCACCGCTGACCGGAAACTCGGCGTCCGGAAGATAGCCGGCCAGATGTGACCGCACCGCGACCGGACCCACGCCGGGGCCTCCGCCACCGTGGGGAATCGCGAAGGTCTTGTGCAGATTCAGGTGGCTGACGTCGGCGCCGAATTTGCCCGGACGCGCGAGGCCGACCAGCGCATTCATATTCGCGCCGTCGACATAGACCTGGCCGCCTGCCGCATGCACCAATTCGCTGGCCGCCCGGATGGTGTCTTCGAACACGCCGTGAGTGGACGGATAGGTGATCATGATGGCGGCGAGCCGGTCGGCATGGGCCTCCACCTTGGCGCGCAGGTCGTCCAGATCGATGGAACCATCTTTGGCCGCCTTGACCACCACGACCTTCAGCCCGGCCATGGTGGCCGAGGCGGCATTCGTGCCGTGCGCGGACGAAGGAATCAGGCAGACAGTGCGCTGATGATCGCCCTGGGCCTGGTAGTAGCGGCGGATCGCCAACAGCCCGGAGAACTCGCCCTGAGCCCCCGAATTGGGTTGTAACGAAACCTTGTCGTAGCCGCTGATCTCAGCGAGCCGGTCTTCGAGATCGGCGATCAGTTCGCGAATGCCCTGAGCGTCCTCGGCGGGCACCAGCGGATGCAGGTCGGCGAACCCCGGGTAGCTGATCGGCTCCAACTCGGCAGCCGCATTCAGCTTCATGGTGCAGCTGCCCAGCGGGATCATGCCCCGGTCGAGCGCGAAATCCCGATCGGCCAGGGCCTTCAGATAGCGCATCATGCTGGTCTCGGAATGATGACTGGTGAAGACCGGATGAGTCAGGAAGTCGCTGGTGCGGGCATCGGCACCGAGCGATCCGAGGCGCCGCTCCCCGGGTTCGGACGCCCCGAACGCCATGGCGACCATGCGGAGATCCTGCTCGGTGGCGTCCTCCCCCACCGAAATGCCGACATGAGTGTCGTCGACCAGCCGAAGATGCAAGCCGACGGCTCGGGCATGTTCTACGACATGGCTGGCCTGCGGAGTCTTCACCAGCAAGGTGTCGAAGAAGGCGCGATGGACCACCTCGGCCCGTCCCGTGGCATCGATGACCGCCGCGAGCCGCGTGGCGTTGTCGTGGATCGTGGACGCGATCTCGCGCAAACCCTCCGGCCCGTGATAGATCGCATAGCCGGCCGCGGTGACCGCCAGCAACACCTGCGAGGTGCAGATGTTCGAAGTCGCCTTCTCGCGACGAATATGTTGTTCCCTGGTCTGCAGCGCCAGCCGCAACGCCGGTGCGCCATCGGCGTCCGCGGAAACCCCGACCAGCCGGCCCGGCAACTTGCGCTCGGCCCCGGCCCGGGCCGCGATATAGCCGGCATGCGGGCCGCCATAGAACAGCGGGACCCCGAATCGTTGAGTGCTGCCCACTGCGATGTCGGCGCCCCACTCCCCCGGCGGGGTCACCAAGGTGAGCGCCAACAGGTCGGCTGCCGCCACCACCTGAGCACCGGCACCGTGCGCGGCCTCGGCTATTCGGGCCAGCTCGGCGGTGGACTGCAGTGCTCCGTCGGCGGCCGGGGTTTGGACGACGACACAGAATGCGTCGGCGAGATGTTCATCGGTCGCCAGATCGTCGCCCGCAAGCATCACCTCGATGCCGAGCGCGGTCATCCGGGTGCGCAACACGGCCAGCGAGCTGGGCAGAATACCGGGATCGACCACCACGATCTCGCCGGTGCGCACCGAGCGGCGCGCCATCGCGACTCCCTCGGCCAAAGCCGTGGCCTCGTCCAAAAGACTCGCCCCGGCCAGTGGCAGCGCGGTCAGGTCGGCGACCATGGTCTGGAAATTCAGCAGCATCTCCAGACGTCCCTGGCTGATCTCGGGCTGATACGGCGTGTAGGCGGTGTACCAGGACGGATTCTCCAAGATGTTGCGCCTGATCACCGCCGGGGTGATGGTGCCGTAATAGCCGAGCCCGATCATGGCGCGGCCCGGATTGTTGCGTTCAGAAAGCGACCGGAGCTTTCGCAGCGCCTCGGCCTCATCCAAAGCCTCGGGCAGCTCGAGCCGGTCGGCCGAGGCGATATCGGCGGGCATTATCCGGCGAGAAAGCTCATCAAGATCGTGGACGCCCAGATAGTCGAGCATCCGGGATTGCTGGGCGGGATCGGGGCCGATATGGCGGTGCGCAAACGAAGACACACCGACAGACTAGTTGGCCATCCGCTGCGAGCGCCGCCGGGCCAGCTCGTCGTCCATCGCGATGAGATTGTCGTCGGCCGCGGTACGTTCGCCGGGCAAGGCGAGCAGGGTGCCCTCGATGTCGCGCCAGACACCACCCAATGCGATGGCGAACATACCCTGGCCGCCGCGGAGCAGGTCGATGACCTCGTTGTCGGTGGTGCATTCGTAAACCGAGATGCCGTCGCTCATCAACGTGACCTGAGACAGATCCTGTACACCGCGCATCCGCAGATGATCGATGGCGGTACGGATCTGTTGCAGCGAGATTCCCGCGTCCAAAAGCCGTTTGACGACCTTGAGCATCAGGATGTCGCGGAACGAATAAAGCCGCTGGGTGCCCGACCCGCCGGCACCTCGGATCTCGGGGGTGACCAGGCCGGTACGTGCCCAGTAATCGAGCTGGCGGTAAGTGATGCCGGCAACGTTGCACGCGACCGGCCCACGGAATGCCAGGTCGTCGGGCAGCGGACCGAAGTCGCCTTCGAAGAGCGCGTCTTGGCCGGTGGAGGCGATCACGTTCTCCTGGGCACTGCTCACGACTCTTCTCCTCACGGGCCTGAGACCGACCGTTGCCGGTCTGGCTGCGGTAGTTGTACCGCGTTGCCCTTCAAACGGTAGGCCCACCGGTGGCTGCGAGCAATCACCTCGGCTTGAACGGTTTTCGGCGTGTCCTGTCGGCCGACCATCGACCGAAAGCGATCAAAACGTATGTGACAAGCTGATTCAGTTCTCGAAGTCGTCGGGGCTGATGTGATCGAGAAACTCGCGGAACTTCTCGACTTCGTCCTCGGCGGGCTCGGAAAGCTCAACCCCTACTTGATCCAGCAGCTCGGACGGACAGGTGAGCTTGAAGCCGGAACGAAGCGCCAGCGCCGCGACATCGGAAGGGCGTGCGCTGATCACGTGGCCGTCGACCCACAACTCGGCATAGAAGGTGCCGTCGTTCACCGTGGTGATGCGCCCCTCGAGGTTGACGTGCCCCAGCTGTGACAGCAGGTCGGCCATCAGGTCATGGGTCATCGGCCGCTCCGGGACGATACCTTCCAGTGCATTGACGATTGCCGATGCTTCGGCTGCGCCGATCCAGATGGGTAGGTAGCGCTGGCCCCCGGACTCTTTGAGCAGAAGCATCGGGGCGTTGGAGGGTACCTCTACGCGTACCCCCATGATGTCGAGCTCGATCACGCATCCAGCCTAGCTTCGGCCTGAAAGAGGATCAGCCTTCGAGGAGCGTGTAGATCAGCGCGGCATGGGCATGCACCACGAGCTGGCTGACGTCGTGCAACGTCTGGGCCGGCTTCGAGCTGGTCGCGAGATAGGGACGCACGGCCTGCTCGACCAGGCCGGCTTCCCGTTCTGCGGCCTGCTTGATGGCACGCATGTGGCGGGTATCCATGCCGTACTCCTGCAATCTACGGGCGACCACGCACACGGTGAGCGCTTCTCTGCCGTAGTAGATGGAACCCCTCCTGGGCATCACCATCTGCTGACGCTCCAACTCGATCAAGGTGGCTTCCGATAGACCGCTCACCTGCAGCAACTCGCGGCGGGTCAACTTCATCGGACGCTTCGGAGTCTGTGGCCCAGACGCGTTCGCTTGGGTACGGCCCGCAGCGGGCTGGGCCGTGGACGGCTGATCGGCGGTGCTCGCCGGGGTCTCCACGGTGGGCGGTTCGATGCCGCGGTCCATCAGATCGAGGTTTTGTCTGATGACCTTCAGCGGCAGGTAGTGATCGCGCTGCATCCGCAGGATATAGCGCAGCCGCTCAATGTCTTCATCGGCGTAACGGCGATATCCGGAGGGGGCGCGCTCCGGTGAGACCAAGCCCTCGCTCTCCAGGAATCTGATCTTCGAAATCGAGATATCGGGAAACTCGTTCTTGAGGAGAGGGAGTACTTGGCCGATGCTTCGTTTGGCCGATGGGGGCATCAACTCAGCCCGTGCTCGCTCACGAAGAACAGCATCCGGAACTTGCCGATCTGTACCTCGTCTCCGGGGCGCAGCACCGCGGCCTGATCGACCAGGGTGCGGTTGACGTAGGTCCCGTTCAGGCTGCCCTTGTCGACCAGGCTGATCTGACCATCGCTTTTCACGAATTCGGCGTGATGCCGCGAGACGGTGATGTCGTCCAGGAAGATGTCGCACTTGGGGCTGCGCCCGGCGGTGATGATGTCTTTGTCGAGCAGATAGCGGGCACCCACATCGGGACCGCGGGTCACGATGAGCAATGCGTTACCGGCGGGCAGTGTGCTGAGGGCGTCTGCGTCCTCAGCGCTGATCTCCAATGTGCGGGCGTCCTCCTCGGGCACGACGATCACACGCGTTGTCTCGGACGCCGAAGGCGCCGGCGATAGTGCATTACCGCACTTGGAGCAGAAATTGCTGCCGGCCGGGTTCGAGTGACCGCATTTAGGGCAATCGATCATGATCGGAGGCTTTCTTGTCTACGTGCCATCGCCAGGCGATGGATGGTTGGGTGACAGTTTACCGGCTTCCGCCTGTAACCGGGCTGTGCTCCTTACTGGGTTCGCGGGGCCGTCACACGCGGCGGCGCCGCGCGGCTTCAAAGGCTACTCGCCGATCTGTTCGGCGTAGTCAGCGGCTTCGAGCAGGTTGTCGGTCTCATGAGGATCGGTCATCTCCACTTCGAACAACCAGCCCTCGTCAAAGGGATCGTGGCCGATCTGCTCGGGTTGGTCGGCTACCGCATCGTTGACGCTGACGACCACGCCTGACACAGGGGCGAAGATGTCGGAAACAGACTTTGTCGATTCCAATTCTCCACAGCTGTCTCCGGCGACCACCGATGAACCGACGGTGGGCAGCGAGACATAGACGATGTCGCCCAGCTCACCGGTCGCGTACGACGTGACGCCCACGCGCGCAATCGGGGCGTTCTCGATGCGCACCCATTCGTGATCTGCTGTGAAGTACAGATCCTCGGGTAGCTCGGTCATGGATTCCTCCTGAAGATCAATGTCCTGCCGCACACACCGTAGCGCCCCGAGGCCTGGCGATGCTACGCGGGCTCGGCATATTGCGGGTCGTGGACCTGCGCGAGGCTGGTGATCTCGACCGTATCGAGTTCTTCAATGGTCACCGAGCCGTTGACCCGGTCGCTTTCGACCTGACTCACCAGGCCACCGCGGAAACGGGCACTTTCGGCCAGCGCATGGGCATCCCCGATGGCGTCGATGACGATCGGCAGGTCGATCTGCTGGTTGTCGACGATCAAGATGTTCTGCTCGTTCTGCCCCGTCCAGCTTTGAGCGACCAGCCGGACGGCATCGTTGATCTCGATGACTTCGGCTCCTGCGTCGCGCAGCTCATGGATGGTGTCCAGAAGAAGGCTCGCGCTGATCGAGCCCGCATCGGCGGAGATCGTGATGCGCACCCCGGGACCGGACGCAGGCACGGTACCGGCCAGGATGGCGAGCGTGTCGGCGCGTTTCTGGGCCTGCTCGCGGGCCACTTCGCCGGCGTCCACACCCGATTGCAGAGAATCGCGGGTGCGCTCGAGCTCGGCCACCTCTCCGGAGAGCTGATCGGTCTCCTGAGTCAGCCCATCGAGCAACTGGACCAGGTCGTCGCGGCGCATCCCGGCGTAACGGTCGCTGGCTTGCGTCGACCGCACCTGGACGACGATTGCTGCGACCACCACGGCCAGCGCGAGCGCCCAAACCAGCTGAGCCCGGCTGGGACGCAGCCAGCGAAGCAACGTTTGCCGCCACGGCTTCGCGGCCGCATCCTGGAGACCCGGTTGCCGGGGCTGGCCGGATTGACCGGATTGGCCGGGCCCATCTGCTCCGGAGGGGTTATGCGCATCCGCCACACCAGGATCGACCGGCGCGTCCGCCACGCCGGGGTCGACCGGTTCGGGTGATTCGGTGGTCGGCTCAGGCATGCAGCACGCTCCTGCGGATGACGGCGGCGTTGGTGAAGATGCGGATGCCGAGCACCACCAGCACCGCTGTCGACAACTGTGAGCCGACCCCGATCAGGTCGCCGATCCACACAATCAGGGCGGCGATCGCCACATTCGAGATGAAGGAGACCGCGAAGACCTTGTCGGAGAAGGTGTGCTCGAGGCCGGCGCGTGCGGCGCCGACCAGCGCGTCCAGGGCGGCGACGATCATGATCGGCAGATAGGGCTGTAACCAGGTGGGCATATCGGGTTGCCAGACGATGGCGAGCACGACTCCGGCGATCAATCCGATGATGGCGAGCATGAGACTTCCCCTCTTCGGCGTGTCAGGCGCACATCAACCAGCATGGCGGTTACCGTACACCAGCGTTATCGGTATCGAGACCGGGATCGGCGCCGAGTTCGAGCTCGGTGCTGGTGCCAAGCGTCCAACTCACCCCGTGGTTGCGTTTCAGGAAATTCAGCCAGGCGCCCCCGGGCCCGGCGCCGAAGTTGGTGGCCAAGGTGTCGGGATCACCGATCACTTCGATCCGGTAGGGGCCGGTCAATGATTTGTAGTCGACCGTGATGGCCGAACCTGCCTGACGAATCGCGGTGCGCGCGCTCAACCGGTGATCGTTGACCGATATCGACTCGGCCCCGGCCAGCCACAATCCGTTGATAACCTGGCGAATGTCCTGATCGACGATGATCCCCGTCTCGTCATCGGGACTGTCGGTGATGATCAACACGATGCCCGGACCCGAAACCGGGATCACGCCGGACATGACTTGCGCCGAGTCATCGAACCGAACCTGTTGGCCGAGTCGGTCCTGCTCCAATTCGTGCACCTGATTGGCGAGCTCATCGGCTTGGGCCTGAAGCTCGGCGTTGCGCTGCTGAGCGGCGTTGATCTGGCTGATCAGATCGGAGCGCTCCCCGGCGGCGTCATCGGCGCCTCGTCCGGTTCCCATGGACGAGGTGGCGAACATCAACCCGGCAAGAAAGCAGATCGCGAGCATCAGCCAGCGCGATCGTCCGCGTGCCGGCCTGTGCTCGCCGTAATGGACGCCGTACTCGGGCTCGATGGTGTCGCGCTGGATCGAGGTGAGCAACTCCATCGAGGCATCCGGTGGACGCCTCTTCGCAGGAGCCGCAGTGCCCTTCTTGGCGCTCATCGTCAGACGGCTCGTGACCTGAGCTTGGGCATGGTGCGGGCAACTTGCAGGGTCTGACCGACATACATCAGGCCTGCCCACCAGTACAGGAAGGCTCCCCAGATGGCGAACGCCCAACCGATGACGTTGGCCGCGGGCGAGATCACCCAGGAGCCCGCTCCCAGCAAGATGAGCGGCAGCGCGTAGAGCAGACAGAAGGTGGCCGCCTTGCCGATGAAATTGACCGGCAGGCTGGTGAAACCGCGAGGCTTCAGCACGGTCAGCAGACAGGCCATCATGACGTCTCGTCCGGCCAGCACCACCAGCAGCCACCAGGGAATGATGCCGCGCACCGCCAGCCCGAGCACGGTCGCGAAGATATAGAGGCGATCGGCCGCGGGATCGAGCATCTCCCCCAGCTTCGAGATCTGATTGAAGCGTCGGGCGATGCGTCCATCGAGAAGATCGGTGAGGCTGGCGACCGCCAGCAGCACCACCGCCGCCACATCGTGGCTGGTCCAGATGAGCGCGAAGAAGAAAGGCACCCCGATCAGGCGCAGGAAGCTCAGCACATTCGGGATGGTCCAGATACGGTCGCTGGCGACCTGCTCGGTGGCAACCTGCTTGTCTTCGGCCGATCCACTCACTGACACGACTCCAATCTACGCGGTGCGCTACCTGGCACCGCGGCGCATCCGACCCTTGGGTTTGTCGACGGCCAAGTACCGGTTTTCGGCGGCGATCTCGTACATTGCTACCACCTGGGGCCCAATGACCGACCAGTCGAAGGCTGCCGCTTGGGCTCTCCCCCGCTCCAGGCGCAGGTCGCGTGGTTCGTTCAAGCTGGTGATGATGGCATTGGCCAGGGCGTGGGAGTTGCCGGTCCTGAAGGTGTGACCGACCACTCCTTCACGATCGGTGAGCACCTCGACGAATGCCGACAGATTGGACGCGACCACCGGCGCTCCGCAGGCCAGCGCCTCGATCAGCACGATGCCGAAGCTTTCGCGTCCGGTCTGTGGGGCAACGTAGACATCGCTCACCCCCAGCCAGCGGTTACGTTCCGCGTCGGACACGCCCCCGACGAACCGCACGCCCTCGATCGACATCTCGGGGCCGTGCCCCATGACGATGACCTCGAGATCGGGGAAATACTCTCTGACCAGCGGCAAGGAGGCCGTCAATACGTTGAACCCCTTGCGCGGCTCGGCGTAGCGGCCCAAAAAGGCGACGCGTGGATGATCGCCGCCGCGCCAGCGTCCGGGCGTCTGCTTCAGCTCGTAGTCGTCGATGGCGAGGCCGTTTCCGATCACCACGGGCACGACGCCGGTGTGGTTGCGCGCCACCTTTGCCGCCACGGATGAGACGGCGATGGTGGCGTCCAGCCTGTGCACGGCTCCGGGCAGCATCTCGTTGATGCGTTTCCAGGTCTTGATGGTCGGCGAATTGCTGTGAAAGGTGGCGGTCACCGGACGATCGGTGAGCCACAGCGTGAGCAGACCCAGGTTGGGTGCGATCGGCTCATGCAGATGAACCACATCGAAATCGCCGGCGTCCAGCCACGCTTTGGCCTTATGCGCCGGGCCGAAGCCGAAGTTGATCCGGGCGACGGATTCGTTGACCTTGAACGGCACCGCCTTGCCGCCGGTGGTGTATTCGGTAGGCGTCAGTCCGTAGTCTGCGAGCATTCCTTTGGGCGGAAAACCCGGTGCCAGGACGGAAACCCGGTGGCCTTTGGTCTTCAGCCAGCCGGCCAAGCCCAGCACGTGGTTCTGCACCCCGCCGGGCCGGTTGAAGGAGTAGGGGCAGACTAGTCCGACCTTCATGCGGTCTCTCCTGGGAAAAATCGTTGCATCATGTGCCAATCGGTGGGGTGCTCCGCGATCTGGGACGCAAAGAAGTCAACCATCTGCTGGGCCATTTGGCCAGCGCCATCGGCGCCGTGACGACGCACGATCGGGTCGCTGAAGCTCAGCCGCAAATGTTTTCCATCGAACCAGGTGACTCCGGCGTATAGATCGGCTCCGGTCTGCTGGGCTATCAGCACCGGCCCCGGCGGCACGGTGAGATCCCGGTGACCGCCGGGGATGGGCCACTGCACAGCGATACCGTGCCGGTGGAAGTCCCGGTCCGCGATCAGGCAGACCGCGCGCCCGTGCAGCACGTCGTCACCCAGGACGCCGATCAGGCCGTGCTGATCGTAGGGATAGATCTCGAACCCGAGCCGGGCCCGCAGCCTGCTGAAGTATTCATACTGCCCTGCCGGCAGCCGCTCGGCGACCGAAGTGACCGGCAGCCCGATCACGCAGGCATAGGCGCCCGCGAGATCCCAGGAGCCCATGTGCGGCAGCGCGATGACCACCCCGTTGCTCTGCTGCGCTGCGAGCAGCCCGGCCAGCTGCCCGGGATCGGCGCGCACCCGGGCTCGGATCTGTTTCGGCGTCAGGTGACCCAGCTGGAGCGAACCGATCGTATTGCGAAACCAGGAGACCTGGGCCCGGACGCGGTCCAGGTATCCTGGGACCCGGCCGGTCACCACTCCGGCATTCAACGCCCATTGCCGCAGTGGCTTCGGCGGACGAGCCGCCAGCAGCAGGCTCACGAACCTTGCCAGGGGTAGCCAGATCGCCTGCGGGACGCGGGCCGCCAGCTCGAAGGCCCATAAGGTGGCCGTTGCGCGCCGGCTCATGCCTTCTCGTCCGCATCCGGGCGCGTCGCCTGTTCGGCGACGATCGCCTTGCGGACGATCCACATCCGCTGGCCGACGGTGAAGGCTCCGGCCGCGCACAGATAGATCAACGCAACCGGCAGCGCCCAGCTCACGCCCACTCCGGTTGCGAAAGCCCCCACCAGCGACAGCACCAGGCGGTCGGCGCGCCCGGCCAGCCCGGCGTGCACCTCGATGCCCACCGATTCGCCGCGCGCCTTGGAGTACGAGGTGACCAGGGCGAAGACAAGTGCGGCGATGGCCAGCCCGCACCAGATGAGGCCGTCGGGCCGGCTGGCGTAGTAGAGCGCCAGCCCGCCGAGGATCGCGCCATCGGCCAGCCGGTCGAGGGTGGAATCGAGGAACGCCCCCCACTTCGAGCTGCGGCCCGATTCGCGGGCCATCGTGCCGTCCAGCGAATCGGAGAAGATGAACACCAGCATGACGAGCGTCCCCTGCCACAGCCAGCCCTGCGGGAAGCAGATGACGGCGACCAGGATGGCGCCGATCGTGCCCGTCCAGGTGACGATGTCGGGAGTGATGCCCAGCTTCAGCAGGCGAAGCGCCAGTGGACGAATGACCTTCGTCCACTGGGCCCGGATCTTCTCGAGCATGACTACCTTTCCGCGGCGGAGGTGGGACTTTCGCCGGAACCGAAGAGTTCGGCCCAACCGTCGGCGAACAGCTGCCGGGTATCGGCGAGGAACTGCGGCAGCGCCTTGGTGCGTCCGATCACCGGCAGGAAGTTCGCATCACCCTGCCACCTGGGCACGATGTGCTGATGCAGATGCGCGGCGATACCGGCGCCGGCGATCTCGCCTTGGTTCATACCCAGGTTGAATCCGGCCGGCCCCGACACGTGCATGATCATCTTGATGGCCTGCTGGGTGAGCTCGGCCACCTCCCAGGTCTCCTCGGGTGTCAGATCGATGTACGACGAGACGTGCCGGTAGGTGCAGACCAGCAGATGGCCCGGGTTGTACGGGTAGAGGTTGCAGATCACATATGCGGCTTTCCCGCGATGCACGATCAGTGAGTCCTCGTCGGCCTGCCGCGGCGCGCGGCAGAACGGGCACTCTCCCGCGCTGGTGTCGGCCGGTTTGGATTCCCCCTGGATGTAGACCATCCGGTAAGGGGTCCACAGCCGTTGCAGCGCGTCCGGGGTGCCGGGCAACTCCCCCGGCTCGATGACCTCGCAGGGTTGTTCGTCACTCACCGTGCGTCGCCGCCTCCGGCTGGCCGGCCGTCGGATCATCGTTGCGCCTCGAGTCGGCCCAGTGGCGGATGAACTCCACCGCGTCTGCGATCGGCACGCCGTTGCGCTGCGAACCATCGCGGAACCGGAACGACACGGTATTCGCGTCGGCGTCGGTTTCGCCGGCGATCAGCATGAACGGGATCTTCTGCTTCTGGGCGTTGCGGATCTTCTTCTGCATCCGGTCGTCGCCGGCATCCAGCTCGGTGCGCACGCCTGCGGCCTTCAGCTTGCCGAGGATGCCATCGAGGTAGTCGTTGAAGCTTGCCGCGACCGGGATACCGACCACCTGAACCGGCGCCAGCCAGACCGGGAAGGCTCCCGCATAGTGCTCGATGAGCACCCCCATGAACCGTTCGATCGAGCCGAACTTGGCCGAGTGAATCATCACCGGCTGCTGATGAGAGCCGTCGGAGGCGACATATTCCAGACCGAAACGCTCCGGCTGGTTGAAGTCGTACTGAATGGTCGACATCTGCCAGATGCGTCCGATCGCGTCCTTGGCCTGGATCGAGATCTTCGGACCGTAATAGGCGGCGCCGCCCGGATCGTCCACCACGTTGAGGCCGGACTCGTAGGCGATCTCGGCGAGCACCTTGGTCGCCTTGTCCCACTGCTCGTCCGAACCGATGAACTTGTCCTTCTTCTTGCCGTTCTCGTCGCGGGTCGACAATTCGAGGGCGAGATCGGTCATCCCGAAGTCGGCGAGCAGGCTCAAGATGAACTTGAGCAGATGACGCACCTCGTCGGGGGCTTGTTCGGGAGTGCAGTAGGAGTGCGAGTCGTCCTGGGTGATTGAGCGGACGCGGGTCAGCCCCTGCACGACACCCGATTTCTCGTTGCGGTACACGGTGCCGAATTCGAAGAACCGCAGCGGCAGTTCGCGGTAGGAACGTCCCCTGGATGAGTAGATCAGGTTGTGCATCGGGCAGTTCATCGCCTTGAGGCGGTAGGCCTGGCCGTCGTCGTCCAGCGGCGGGAACATGGCCTCGCCGTAATAGGGCAGGTGGCCCGAGGTATAGAAGAGCTCCTCTTTGGCGATGTGTGGGGTGCCCACATAGAGGAAGCCTTCTTCGATGTGCCGGGTGCGGACGTAGTCCTCCATCACCCGCTTGATCACGCCGCCCTTGGGGTGGAACAGCGGCAGCCCCGACCCGATCTGCTCGTGGAAGCTGAACAGGTCGAGCTCGGCGCCCAGTTTGCGGTGGTCGCGCTTGGCTGCTTCGGCCATCCGGTGCTGGTAGGCCTTCAAATCGTCGCGCGTCGCCCAGGCGGTGCCATAGACGCGCTGCAGCTGCTGGTTGGCCTGGTCGCCGCGCCAGTAGGCGGACGAGGTCTTGGTCAGTGCGACCGCATTGATGTAGCCGGTGTGCGGCACATGCGGGCCGCGGCACAGGTCCTTCCAGGCGACCTCGCCGGTACGTCGAACGTTGTCGTACATGGTGAGTTCGCCACCGCCGACCTCGACCGACGATCCGTCTTCGGAGGTCGCCGATCCTTTGTCGTGGATCAGTTCGATCTTGAAGGGCTCGTTGGCCTCTTCTTCCAGGGCCTGTTGGTCGGTGACGACGCGGCGGACGAAGCGCTGGCGCTCCTTGATGATCTGCTGCATCTTCTTCTCGATGGTCTTCAGATCATCGGGGCTGAGCGGCTCGGTCTGGAAGTCGTAGTAGAAGCCGTCGGTGATGGGCGGGCCGATACCGAGCTTGGCCTCGGGAAAGACGTCTTGCAGGGCCTGGGCGGTGACGTGCGCGGCGGAATGCCGGACGATGGCCAGGCCTTCGTCCGATGTCATCAGAATGGGGACGATCTCGTCGCCCTCGTTGACGGCGGTGGCCAGATCGACGGTGGTTCCGTTGATGGCCATCGCGACGATGCTGCGATCGTCGCCGAACAGATCCAGACCGGTAGTGCCCTGGGTCACCACCTGTGGTTCGGGGTTCTGGTCACGGGTGATGATGATGTTGACCGACACTTCTCTTCCTTTCGGCGGCATACCCGGCCGCCTGATTGTCGTAAGGTGCGCGGGGCGCGCACCGGGTTCTATTCTGCCCGAATCGGCGTGAAGCAGGAATTGCGGGTCATCCGTGATGATTCGTCCAAGCGCAAACGACCTCCGACCGGTACCTGCGTTGTCGCTGCCGATCGGTTGCGCGCAGCGAGTGCCGTCTCGGCCGGCGGCGGCCACCCGATCCCAGCGGCGGCCACTCGATCGTCGTCTCGCCGTGCCCGCGTCTACCGCAGGTCCCGGCTGTCACAACCAGTCGCGGCGCTTGAAGGCGATATAAAGACCCACCGACAGCACGACGATGGAGCCGACCGACAGCCACAGGCCGTACGGTTCGTTGTAGCCGAAGTAGGGCAGATTCTGGCCGAACCAGCCGGTGATGGCGGTGGGCACCGCGATGATCGCGGCCCAGGCGGCCAGCCGGCGCATCACGACGTTCAGCTGAGTGTCCTGCAACGACATATTCGTCTCGAAGATGGTGGTCACCAGATCACGCAGCGAATCGGCCCAATCGGCGGCGCGCAACGAATGGTCGTAGAGATCGTCGAACCACGGGTCGAGCGCCTGGTCGGCGTCGGTTTCGCGGCGGTGCCGCATGATGGACGCCACCACCTCGCGCATCGGCACCACTGCGCGGCGCAGCCTGACCAGGCAAGAGCGCAGCCGGTAGATGCGCCGTTGCAAAGAGCGGGACCCAGCCACCTGCTCGAGCACCTCGTCCTCAAGGTCCTCGACCACGTCATCAAGATCCTGGGTGACCTGGAAATAGCCGTCGATGACATAGTCGAGCATGCCGTGCACCAGCATCGGCGAACCGTACTGCGAGATGAAACCGTCCTCGTTCCAACGCTCCACGATCTCGTCGAAGCTGAAGTCGGGGTCGTACCAGACACACACCATCCCGCGCGGAAAGACGAACGCCGAGAGCTTGGTGAGGGTGAGGTCGCCGGGCAGCGCCGTAGGTGCTTCACCTGCGGCGAGTGGTGAATCGGCAGGCATCATCGCGGTGCTGGTGCCCGACCACTTTGCCGCATAGACGGTGATGAACGAATACTTCGGGTAGCGGATCGCCTTCGAGCGCTCGACGTGGTTGAGAGCGTCCTCAATGGCGGCGGCGTTGATGCCCAATTCGTCGCCCAGGCCGGCCAGGTCGTCCGTGCTCGGGTTCTGTAGCCCCACCCACAGCACCTGCTCGGGGTCGGCGAGCCGATCGGAGATGGACGCGAACTCGATGTCGGTTTCACTCACCTGGTCGTTTCGCCAGACGATCGAGTGAATCACGCAGTCGGTAGTCACCTGCCCCATTGTTCACCGGGCGGGGAAATAGTGGGTCGTCCCTCCACGAATTCGTGTCCTGCCGTCTCCCGTTGCGTACGGAATGCGGGTCGGCGCAAGAAATACGTCAGACACAAAACAGATGCGCCGGCGGCCGATGACCCGAAAACCAATCCTCTACGAACGCGGACACCGCCACGGATACGTATCGCGTCGCGAAGAAATATCGCGTAAAAGCCGACCGACGCCGCGGGGCGACCCAAAAATATGATATCACTTTGATATCTAAATATTGAGGAGGACATCATGTCGAATGAGATGCCCGAAATACCCGATGAGGCATCGGTTGGCGGATTGGCCGCGGGCAAGCCGGTGGGCCATGAGGGCACTCGGGTGACGATAGCCGAGCGTCCCGCTTGGACGATATCGGGCGCGCTGGCATTGCTGTTGGCCATTGTGGTCTTGGCCGCCTCGACCTGGGGAATCATTGACACCGGGGTCGACTACGATGCGGGCCGACAGATTAATGCGCTGGTGATCGGCGGATCCATCCTCGGATATGTGGTGGCTTGCCTGGCCTTCACCTCGCTGACGGTCGTCGCGCCCGGCGACACCAAGGTCGTGCAATTCTTCGGACGCTACATCGGCACGATCCGCAAGCAGGGCCTGCTGCTGACTGTTCCGCTGTCGAACAAGAAGAAGGTCTCGGTCAAGGTCCGCAACTTCGAGACCAACGAGTTGAAGGTCAACGACGCCGATGGGAATCCGATCAACATCGCGGCCATCGTGGTCTGGCAGGTTGCCGATACCGCGAAGTCGGTATTCGCCGTCGAGGCATATGAGGATTTCGTCGCGGTGCAGGCCGAATCTGCCCTGCGGCATGTGGCGACCTCACACCCGTATGACTTCGCCGAACCGGGCGAAGAGAGCTTGCGTGGTTCGACCGATTTGGTGTCGGGCGAACTCGCCGATGAGGTGGCCGCCCGCATTTCGATAGCGGGCCTCGAGGTCGTCGAGACGCGCATCTCGTCGCTCGCGTACGCGCAAGAGATCGCCCAGGCGATGCTGCAGCGCCAGCAGGCGTCGGCGGTGCTCGCCGCCCGCAGCAAGATCGTGGAGGGCGCGGTCGGCATGGTCGAGCAGGCATTGGACCGGTTGGAGAGCGACGAGGTCGTGTCCTTGGACGACGAGCGTAAGGCGGCCATGGTCTCCAACCTGCTCGTGGTGCTCTGCGGCGATTCCCGATCGACCCCGGTGATCAACACGGGAACGCTCTACGGGTAACCAAGGATTCTTGCCATGACAAGCAGCGACGAAGAGGTGGCCCGAGGTGATGAGTCTCAGGCCACCGATTCGGCTTCCGAAGCTCGCGATGAATCTGCTTCCAAGGCTGATCCGGATCGTGTTCGGTCGGAGGTGACCATGCCATCGGCACCCGCCGGGCAGCCTGCGGGCAGTTCTCCGGGCGGAAAGAGATCGGCGAAGCCATCACGCAAGTCGGTGCTGCTGCGCCTCGACCCGGTCGTCTATGACGCGCTGGCCAAATGGGCCGCCGACGATCTGCGCAGCGTCAACTCGCTGATCGAGAAGCTGCTGCGTGATGATCTGAAGCGATCCGGACGCGCAGTGAAAGCGGGCCCGATGCGCAAACCCGGGCGTCCGCGGAGCAGTTGAGCGGTGACGTCACCCGCCTGGCATAACTACTCTGACGCCAGTCGGTCCACCTGCCGGCCACGCCAGCCTGCCCGTCTTGAGATAGCGGCGCACAGAATACGAATCCGCGCGCGAGAGTTTCCATATCTGATGTTGCGGGTCACGTTAATGACAGGGTGTCACTCCCCTGCCGCAAGCGCCTTCTTACCGGCGTCGAGCACCTCGATGATGCGATCGACATCATAGACGCAGCCGCCCCAGGTGCCGCCGGAGACATCCTGCAGCGCCGCCCACAACCGGGTGTCGTCGGGCAGGTCGCGATCGGGTGCAAGCCCCGGATAGATGTCCCTGGCCGCCAAGACCTCGGCCCCCTGCTCGGGCGACAGCCGCGCGTCCGGGGTACCGACGAAATCGAGTGAGCCGGTGAGCTTGCCGGTGTCGACGATGATCTGGACGATGTCGCCGTCGCGCAGTTTGCCGATCGGACCGCCGGCCAGGGCCTCGGGCCCGACATGCCCGAAACAGGCACCGGTCGACACGCCGGAGAACCGGGCGTCCGTGATCAGGGACACATGCTTACCGTAGGGCACCTTCTTCAGTGCCGAGGTGAGTTGGTAAGTCTCCTCCATGCCGGTGCCGAGCGGCCCGGCGCCGAGCACGATCATGATGTCGCCCGCGCCGATTTTCTGCTGCTTGATGGCGGCGATGGCCGCCTTCTCGCTGGTGAAGACCTTCGCCGGACCGGTGTGGCGGAACACGCCGTCGGGGTCGATCACGCTCGGATCGATGGCCGCCGACTTCACCACCGAGCCCTCGGGGGCGATATTGCCGAGCGGGAAGGTGATGGTGGACGCCATGCCCTTCGCCTTGGCGCCCTCCGGCGACAAGATGACGTCATCGGGATCGACTCCGTCGACCTCGCGCAGCCTCCGCCGCAGCACCTGGCGACGCTCGGATGAGGCCCACCAGTCGAGGTTCTCGTCCAAGGTCTCACCGGTGACCGTGAGCACGTCGGTGTGCAGCAGCCCCAGCTTGCGCAGATACAGCATGGCCTCGGGCACCCCGCCAGCCAGATAAACGACAGGAGTCGGATAGTCGACCGGGCCGACCGGCAGCACGCTCACCAGCCGCGGCACGTCGGCGTTGATGCGCGCCCAGTCGTACACGGTAGGCACATTCAATCCGGCGGCGAAGGCGATCGCCGGCAGATGCAGCAGCAGATTGGTGGAGCCGCCGAAGGCCGCATGCAGCACCATTGCGTTCTCGATGGCGTGGTCGGTAAGGATGTCGCGGGTAAAGATCTTGCGATGCTTGAGATCGAGCAGGGCATCGGCGGACGCCCGGGCCAGGTCATGCCAGATCGGTTCGCCCGAGGGTGCCAGTGCCGAGTGCGTCAGGGCCAGACCGAGCGCCTCGCCGATCACCTGGCTGGTGCCGGCGGTGCCGAGGAATTGGCAGCCGCCACCGGGAGACGCGCATGCCCGGCAGCCGGCATCGGCTGCATCGTGGAAGGTCATCTCACCGGATGCGTAGCGCACGCCGATGGTCTGCACCGCACCGTTGTCCTCGCCATCGGATGCGCGCAGCGTGGTGCCGCCAGGAATCAGGATGGTTGGGTCTTTATGCATGGACGCGAGCGCGATCATCATGGCGGGCAGGCCCTTGTCGCACGACGCGATGCCCATCACCGCGCGGCGGGTGGGCAACGAGCGGATCAGCCGGCGCATCACGATGGCGGCGTCATTGCGGTACGGCAGCGAATCGAACATGCCGGCGGTGCCCTGGGATCTGCCGTCGCAGGGGTCGGAGACGTAGGTGGCATACGGCAACGCACCTTGTGCGGCGACCTCCTGGGCGGCCTCGTTGACCAGTTCGGCGAGTTGATAGTGGCCGGTGTGCAGGCCCAGGGCGATCGGGTTTCCGTCGGCATCGGTGGCGCCGCCCGCGGTGCTGATGATCATCACGGCATCTTTGTTCACGTCTGCTGGGTTCCAGCCCATGCCGACGTTCATGGTCATGCCGAACAGATCACCGCTGGGCGCGCCCCTGAGCTGCTCCGGTGTTATCGGAAGGCTTCCGGCGGGGCCTGGCGCATGCGTCCGCACCTCGTAGATACCAGCGTCGGTAGCGGTGTACAGGTCGCGCAGTGCCATGAAATCTCCCTCGGCAACGAAGGTAAGCCCGGCTCACCCGGGCGGCTATTTCGAACAAGGCCCAACCCTACCCACCTCTTGCACGATCAAGTTGCCGGGTTGCTGCTTGTTACGTCCGGCCTTGATCGGTACACCTAGATGGACCCGAAAGGCAGGATCGGTGCCTGTTTAAATTCGGGAATCACCGACGCGAGGTGCACAAAGTCGCGGTCATAATGCACCACGGAAGTGTCATTGACAAGTGCCCATGCTGCGATGAGCGTATCCATGGCGCCTGCGGCACGGTATTTTTCGGCCTCCCACAATTTGCGTTGCAGCTCGAGCACAGTCTCGACCGATGGTGTGTGCAGCAGTGGGGTCCATCCCGAAATGACGTCGCGGAAGACGTCGTAAGAGCGGACTCCCTGCTGTGCTGAGAAGCAGAACTCCAGCACCTGCGGCGGGCAGGACATAAGCTCTACCGAGTCATCAGCGTCGAGGGTGCGGATCTCCAAAGCGACTGCTTCATTGTTCCTTCGTCGAAGCACGGAATTGTCGAGAAGAACTCTCATGAGTCAAGCGGATAGTCAAGTGTCGTGGGTGGCTCGGCGTCGACTGGGAGCCGCAACAAGGCCTCGATGGACGCATGCTGGCGTGCTCGCTTCTCCACGGATTCCAAAGCACGGGTTATCGCTTCTCGGTTGGTGCGGGCGCCAGTCAACTTCTTCACGCGATCGACGAGATCTCGATCAAGGTCAACGGATGTGAGTGTCATCTTTTCTCCTCCTATATAAAATGATACAGGCTTTTATATGAGCCGTTTCCAGGTGGAGGGCGGTATTAGCCTCGTGCGGATTCACCAAGCCAGGTATTGATCACTTGGGTTGCGGCCTGCGCCAGTTCAGGACCAAAGTTCGCCGCATCGGCACGGATCTGGCGTGGATCTATGCCCGAACTCGCGAGCTCGTTGGCATGCCCGATCAGCCACTGCTCAATGCGGCGGTAGTCGGCTTCGATGTGAAACTGCAGTCCGAGTGCGTAGTCGTCCAAAGCGAATGCCTGATTCGGGAAACCTGGAGTTTCGGCCAGCCGCACGGCGCCTTCGGGGATCGCGAATTCGTCGCCGTGCCAATGCAATACCGGCCTCCCGGCAAGTGCTGCCAGTGGGGAATCGAGACCAGCGGCGGTGAGCTGTAGTGGCGCGTAGCCGATCTCTTTGCGTCCGGTTGATGTCACGGGGGCGCCGAGTGCGGCTGCCATCAGTTGGGCGCCCAGGCAGACGCCGACGGTCGGGCGCCGGGCTTCGAGCCTGGCGGCGATCGCGTCCTTCTCGGCGGTGAGAAACGGGTAGGCGTCCGTCTCGTAGACACCGATGGGGCCGCCGAGCACGACAACCAGATCTGGTGTCAACACTGCTTCGGTGGTGATTGGGTCGATGCCTGCCTCCAAGTAGTCAACCCGGAATCCGCGCGCCTGCAAGAGCGGGCCGATCAAACCGAGGTCTTCGAAGGCGAGGTGCCGAATCGCGAGTGCATGTAACGTCACCACGTCAGTATCGGGCACTGCCATGGCGATGGTGAAACAACCCGGCTGTGCGATGGTCCAGCGAAATGCTGGAATCCGTTGGTGTGAGCAGGGCGCGTGCCGGGGGCAATCTGTACCCGAGTAGGCCTTTAGCGCTACCTTGTTCCGCGCTCCGAGCCCATCGTCCGGCCTTCGGACCAATAGGCCTGCACGTGCGAGTTCGTCTTGTCGAAGCCGAACTCGTTCTTCAGGCGCGGGCGAAGCGCCTTGAGCGATCCTGCCTCTGGGGCGATCCAGGCATACCAGCCGCTGTAATCACGTGCCACAATCGTGCGGGCCAATGATTCCTTGCTCTGCCTCGGCACCCAATGAATAGTCGCGCCGGGATGATCGGGCAACGGAATCTGGTGATCGGCAGAGCTATGTTCTTCGAGGTAGCACTCGATGGTGGCCCCGTCGGGAAGTGCTTCGAAAATGGCTCCGATGGCGGGCATGGAGGCCGAATCGCCAATGATCAGATAACCAGCCGCAAGGGTGCCAGACATCTCAAATCGCGCCGATCCGTAGATCATCGCTTGCACGGTGTCTCCGGTCTTGGCCTTCGCCGCCCAAGCAGAAGCCGGGCCCGCAGGCTCATGTAAGACAAAGTTCACGTTGAATTCGCCGCTTGCCGTATCGGCGTTGAGGATCGTGTAGCCGCGCTGGTATTCACGTGCTGCGGATTCCGTGCCCGGAAACCAAAAGCGCACCCACGCGGTGGGTCCGGCGTCCAGATGCGCCAGCAGCGTCGGTGAGGTCATTCGAACTTGGACGAGGTCAGGCGCGAGCGTGGTTTTGCCGACGATGGTCACGGCGTGATCCTTCGCGCCCAACCCGCGCATGATCGCGCCCGAAACCCCGCGCTTGCCCATCGCTATTCCTCCTAGACCAGGTCGCCAAACATTGGTTAGGGTACACTAAGTATGATTCGCGAGGATAGGCGCTTCCGCTATCACAGTCCGACGATCGAAAAACTTTGAGTCACTCGGCGCAAGGCCTGGCGCAGTTCATCAGTGCCTCAGCCAACGATCGCTGAGTATCGGCGGACCTGATCTTTCACACCTGGTGTAAGCGGACGCGCGAGGGCATCAACGGCCGTTCAGTTGTCGAGGTCAACCCCACGCCGTTGCGCGACCCTGGCGAGCTTTTCGTTCTCTTCCATCGGAATCGCGATGTAGGCGCGCAGCTGGCCATCGTCGTCACGGCGCAGCACGAAGATATAAGAGATCGCGGTGAGGACGGCACCATCCTTGTCGTGGAAGATCCAGCGCACTCGCACGCGAACAAGCTTTTCGCTGAGTTCGCTGACCTCGATGAGTTCGTGACCGACTGAGGCAAGTCCGAGTTTCTTGAGCTTCGGATAGGAATCGTCCATTGCGGACACCGTCTCCGCGTGGGTCTGAGCAACAATGACGTCATCGTCGGTCAGCACGGTTGCTGGATTTCCCCACAATGCAGCAACACGTTCCGCATCGAACGAAGCCATCGCAGCGGCATATTCACTCAGGTAGCCGTAAATCTCGGCGTTCTCGAAAGTCATGTATCAACGCTAGTGGCTGAACCGCCTTGGTGTGCGGACGCGGATGGTCGGGTGCGAACGGCTTCTACTTTCACCTGTCCGGGGATCGGTGATCTTCATATCGGCGAACAAGGGGCCGATGAAGTTGTCATTGATCTCAAGCTGATTGTCGCGAAATGCACGTCGGACGGCGTCAAGTGCTTCAGAGAACTTATCCGGCTGGAACTGGTTCGTAAAGAGATCGACATCGGCCGACGGCCGGTCACCCATGCCATTGGACGAGATCGCGTATCCACCTGCCAGCACGAAGCCGTAGGATTCTGCTGCACGAAGGGCGATCTCCGCAAGGCGCCGGTGAAAATCACGCATTACGCGCTCTTGACAGATGAATGAGCGAGCTCTGGGAATTTGCCTTGCCATATTTTGTCGACAACGGTGTGGCAGGTTGAGGGATGGCCAAAGCCCGATGAGGGTATCTCGATCCAACAATGAGACTTGATCGGCGGAGGTGCCAGAACGCACAACACGGGCATAGAGAACGAAGCGATGCTCAGGATCAGCCAGATCGTAGATCGGGCGCATGCTCGTGTCGATATGGCCGCCGACTTCGACCAGGCCCGACAAGGGGCCACGCAGATCGTCCAGTGAATCCGGTGTCGCATACGGAATGTGATCTTCGTAGCGCCAGCCGCGCTGGATGGTCGTGTCACTCATAGCGGTCTCCTTTCCCCTTGCCCCACCATGTTACGGGAAGGTGATTCAAACTCTGGAGTGAGTTTGGACGCCACTTGGTTCGCTTGTTAGCCTGGCTGCATGTTCTTGTGAGTTCTTGCCATCCTGCGTCCGCGGCGCGAATGCCCGGCAGGTCTCAACTCATCTTCAAGGACATGACATGAACTCACTTCCCCACTTCGACGGCGCGGCTTCCGGCACCCAGCTACGTATCGACGGCGTTTCGCTTTCTTTTCCCGATCGCCGGGTGCTGACCGACATTTCGTTCGTGGCTTCCGCGGGTGAGCGCGTGGGCATCATCGGCGAGAACGGATCGGGCAAGTCCACCCTGCTGCGGATCATCGCCGGCTTGCTGGCACCGGACTCCGGATCGGTCACCGCTACCGGACCCGGCGGCATCTCCCCCACTATCGGTCTGTTGCATCAAGAGGCGCCCTTTCGCACCAACGACACGATCGCCGAGGCGCTCGAGTCAGCGGTTGCGCCGGCCCGCCAGGTTCTGCAGGACATGGATCGCTTTGCGGCACTCATGGCCGAAGATCCGGACGACGAGAATGCGGCGTCCGGCTATGCGCAGGCTTTGGACGATGCCGAGCGGCTGAGCGCCTGGGAGACCGACGCCCGCATCGCGTCCATGCTGGCCGGACTCGGCCTGGACGATCTGTCTACCGACCGCCCCACCGGTGAGATCTCCGGTGGCCAGCGCGCTCGCCTCTCGCTGGCGTGGCTGTTGCTGAGCGCCCCCGATGTCTTGCTGCTCGATGAGCCGACGAACCATCTGGACGACCGGGCGACCGCCTACCTGCGGGGTGTGCTGCTTGCTTGGCGCGGTCCGGTGTTGCTGGCCAGCCATGATCGCGCGTTCTTGGACGAAGCCGTCACCACCCTGATCGATCTCGATCCCGCTCCGGTCCCCCATTCGGTGACCGGCTCGCTGACCGGCGACGGCCCGGGCTCGGGCATCGGCGTGACCAGATTCACTGGCAGCTATTCCGAATATCTGGAGGCGCGGCGCCTCGCCAGACGGCGCTGGGAGCTGCAGTACCGCGACGAACAGGCCGAGCTGAAAAGGCTGCGGGCCCAGGTACGCGACAATCACCAGGTCGGCCACGAGAACTGGAAGCCGCGCACCGAGGTACGGGGCGCGGCCAAGTTCTATTCGGACCGCAATGCAACGGTGGTCTCCAGGCGGGTGAACGATGCCAGGTCGAGGCTGGACGATCTGGAACAGCGTCAGATCCGCAGACCACCGGCCGACCTTCAATTCGGTGGATTGACCGTGGGCCGGTCTCAAGGAGCGGCACCCCACGCCGGCTCGTCGGTTCCCGGCGCCCGGAGCGAGAGCTCCCGCCGCGAATTCAGTGGTCCGGTGCTGGCCGCCTCCGATGTCGCGGTCGCCGGGCGCCTCGCGTCCACGTCGCTGACCGTGAGCGCGGCAGAGAAATGGTTGGTGACCGGCCCGAATGGGTCGGGAAAATCAACGCTGCTGAAGGTGCTCGCGGGCATGCTCCAGCCCACGGGCGGTTCGGTGAATGCTCCTGCCGGATTGCGGATCGGGATGCTCAGCCAAGACGTGGACCTACCCGATCCGGTCGGGCGTGGCGACCAGCGCACAGTGCGGCAGACCTACCAGGATCTGGTCGGTGAGGAAATCGCTGAGCGCGCGCAGCTGTCGAAGTTCGGGTTGGTTTCCGGACGTGACGAGAACCGGCCTCTGGCCGCGTTGAGTGTCGGGCAACAGCGCCGGCTGGCACTGGCAGTGGTGCTGGCCGATCCGCCCGACGTCCTACTCCTGGACGAACCGACCAACCATCTCTCGTTGCTGCTGGTCACCGAACTCGAAGCGGCGATCCCCGGCTACCCGGGCGCGGTCGTGGTCGCGTCCCACGACAGATGGCTGCGCCGCAATTGGACTGGTCTGCGTCTTTCTTTATCAGGTATCGAATGACCTCAGGGCTCCGGAAAGGTCGGCAGACCAGGAGCGACGCGACTATATGGGCTTCCCAAACTTGGCTGTCGTTTTCTTGAACAGAACATCCAATCTTTCGAGCATGCCAGCAGATACCCCTGCATCCTGGAATGCATCGTGGGCCTGCTCCCGCACCCCGGTAGCGACTTCCCGGACGATCACGAGAATCCGGTCCTCATCGAGCCCCGTCCGGCGGGCCAGCTTCGCCCAGTGCGACTCCTGCACGGCTTGTGCGATCGTCGCTCCCGTGATGGGCATCGCCAACCGCTTGTCCGTCAACTCCGGCCACACGGTCGTGGGAACAGCGTCGTACAAAGGCGCGAGTGACATCGACTGACCCAAAAAGATCGAGTAGTTCTTCCCGTGCGCATCTGCGTTCCCGATGGCGGTGTTGTAGGCCAACAGCCGGACGAAATCGTATGCCGAATCTGTAGAAACCCGATCCCACAGCAATCGGATCGCCTGGTCAGCGCGGATCTCATATTTCCTGTCCGCCGAAATCCCGAGGGCTTGTGCAACGTCCTCCATATGGACCCGGTGCAAAGCCCCATCGATCTCGGCCCGATCAAACCTCTCGGTGACATATGCCTGTTGGCTGCGGAACTCTAATACGCTGGACTTCGCTGCCGGCAATCCAATCCTTGATGCCAGTAACTGTCCGCCATGTTCAAGAGAAATGGTCTCGTCCAGCCAGGAAAGTTTCGGCTTCAAAATATGGGTGGAGGGCCGGGAGATCGTCGGCCACACCCACGTTTCTCCGATCCGGGACAGCGAGAATTTTCCCTGCGCCCCGGCCAAAGACATGCGTGCCTTGCCCAGCTGTTCCCGGTTCAGCCACATATCTGGATTCCGTTGGATGGCGGCAATCCGAGCTGCGATTTCATCATCGGAGGCCACTTCCACTGGTGTGCTCACACGTTCCAAGGTTTGGCCCTCGGGCAGGAAAGACAGTGCACCAGCCACATCTTCGCCCACTTGCCCCAGCAGGTCGAACGGGGTGTTGGGGGTTTGCAGTGAGTCGGACCAGAGTTGCCTCACACGGGGGTTGTTGGGCAGCAAATTGTCCAGGAATACTTCTGGAGCACGCCTGGTCCACCCGCCAAGCCTGGGCAACGAAAGCGATACCGGATATTCGGGTGCATCGTCGTCGTAGACGAACCTGACTCGGCCGGCCTCGCGGGTGAAGACCCCGATATGCAGCCCGTCCCAAAACGTCTCCAACGCGTCAGCCATGGGTATCCTCCTTCAATCTGCCATCGGTGCCGTAGGCCCATGGTTGGTAGGCGGGGATAGCACGGGGACGCAATCCCAACACTCTTAGAACATCCAGTGTTTTCTCCAACTCCGCTCGGGCGTGCCCCTTCTCCAAGTCGACGACGAACCGTCGGCCGACGCCGGCTTCTTGGGCAAGCTCCGCCTGGGTCCAGCCCTGCCGGGTGCGTGCCTCCCGAACCACATCGGCAAGCCGGTCCACAGTGTCGATAAACGGTTGCGTCTCCATACCTCAATCGTATGCGGCATGTGCGCGTTCGGGAACAGAGTGGAGGCCGCAGGCCGGTTCGGTGGGAGCAGCGTCATTGAAAATCGCGCGAGCGATGGGTGACGTCTATGGTCACCGGCTCAAGACGGTCGGCCAGCAGGTTGACGATTCCTTCCGGAGAGCGTTCCAGCTTGCCCCGGACGATCAGTGCCGCCGACGATCGGGCGATACGCCGGTAACGTTGCCACAGCCCCCGAGAGCAGATCACATTGATCAGGCCGAATTCGTCCTCCAGGTTCATGAAGGTGATCCCGGACGCGGTCGAGGGGCGCTGCCGATGCGTCACCAACCCTGCCGCCTGGACCCGGCGTCCGGATTCAAAGGTGCGCAGCTCGGCAGAGGTCAGAACCCCGCGCTTCGCCAACTGATTGCGGATATGGGCGATCGCGTGGTCATCAACGGATACCCCGGTCGAAGACAGATCATCGGACAGGCGCTCCAAGCCGGTCTGGTCTTCGAACAGCGGCGGCTGCAGCGGATTGATCGTGCCCGGCAAGGTATCGGCCCGGTCAAGGGCTGCGGTGCCGGCGCGCCACAAGGCCTGTCGCCTGGTCAATCCCAGCGGGTCGAAGGCTCCTGCCGTTGCCAGCGCCGTTAGCTGCGCCTCGGTCACCCCGGTCCTGCGGACGAGGTCCTCCATCGAGCGGTACTTCCCCGCCTGTTCGCGCTCGGTGACGATGCGTGTGGCCAGATCACGTCCGATGCCATGCACATTCGTTAATCCCAACCGCACCACGAAGTGACCATCGCGGCGATGCGCGGCCCCCTCGTCGGGCTCATTCGGGTCGAACTCCCCTACTGGCGGCTGGTAGCGCTCCAGACACGACGCCATTCCGGTGGGCCCGGCCTGCCTACATTGAGACCGCGCATTATTCAGGGGCGAGGGTGTGCAGGAGAGGCTCGTTTCATTACCGGAATGAGCGTGATCTGGATCGGAGATTGCTGCAGCTTTCGCCGGTAGCCGTTCGGGTGCGTGTTCACGATCTGTGGCCGGTACGGCCGAGGGTATTTCATTTGTTCCGAGCTCGAGTCCGGCGTCCACCCCGGAGAGCAGTAAATCGGGCCGCCTCACCTCGACCCCATGCCTGCGGGCATCGGCCGTCAATGTCTCCGAAGAATAAAAGCCCATCGGCTGGGCCCTGAGTAACCCGGCAAGAAAAGCCGCCGGATAATGCAGCTTGAGCCACGAACTGGCGTAAACCAATAATGCGAAACTCAGCGAATGTGATTCGGCGAACCCGAAATTGGCGAAGGCCTGAATCTGGTTATAAATAATATCGGCCGAGTCATCGTCCAGACCATTGCGTTTCATGCCGGCATAGAGCCGCTCCCGCACCGATTCGATGCGCTCCAGGCCGCGTTTCGAACCCATGGCCCGGCGCAGCAGGTCGGCGTCCTCACCGGAGCAGTCCCCCACCGCCATGGCCATCTGCATCAGCTGCTCCTGAAAGACCGGCACCCCCAAGGTGCGGGCCAAAACCGGCTCCAGTTTGGGGTGCAGGTAGCTCACCGGATCGCGCCCGAGCTTGCGGCGCACGAACGGATGCACCGCCCCACCTTGAATGGGCCCGGGCCTGATCAGTGCGATCTGAATCGCCAGATCATAGAATCGGCGCGGCTGAAGCCTCGGCAACAACCCCATCTGAGCACGAGATTCGACCTGAAAAACACCGATCGAATCGGCTCGGCACAACATGTCGTAGACGCTCTTTTCCTCCTTCGGCAAGGTGGCCAACTCCCACACCTCACCGGTCGAGCTCTGGATCAGATCGAAGCAATGCTGCAGCGCAGCCAGCATGCCCAACCCCAGCAGGTCGAACTTCACCAACCCCATCCAGGCGGCATCGTCCTTGTCCCACTGGATCACCGTGCGGCCCGGCATCCGGGCATGCTCGATCGGCACCACTTCCCCCACCGGACGCTCGGTCAGCACCATGCCGCCGGAATGAATACCCAAATGCCTGGGTGCCTTCAGCAGCTGGTTCGCAAGGCTGGCGACCTGGGATGGAATATCGTCACCCGGACCGCTACCAAGAGATATGTCATGGCGTTCGAGATCACGCGAGAATGCGTCCTGCTGGCCCGAGGAATATCCGAGCGATTTCGCGATATCGCGTACCGCGTTCTTCGGGCGGTACTGAATGACATTGCAGACCTGGGCGGCACGTTCGCGTCCATATTTTTCGAAGACCCATTGAATGATCTCCTCGCGGCGATCGGAATCAAAATCGACATCGATGTCTGGTTCTTCTTCACGCAGCGACGACAAGAACCTCTCGAACGGCAGGTTGAAGAAGATCGCATCGACAGCGGTGATGTCGAGCAGATAACAGATCGCCGAATTGGCCGCCGAACCCCGGCCCTGGCACAAGATGCCCCGGCGTCTGGCCTCGGCCACGATGTCATGCACGATCAAGAAGTAGCCGGGAAAATCCTTGGTCTCGATCACCTCCAGCTCATGGGCGATGCGGGTGCGTCCGGCATCGTCCAGATCGGGATACTTGCGCGGCACCGCCTGCCACACCAGCTCACGCAGCCACGACATCGGCGTGTGACCGGGCGGCACTTCTTGTTTCGGCAGGGCGGGTTTGGCCCGGCGCAACGGAAAAGCAAGCTCATCGGCCAACTCGACGGTGCGTTCAACAGCATCCGGGTAACGCGCGAAAAGCTGCTGCATCTCTGCCCCCGAGCGCACAAACGCCGTGCCTGCAGCGGGCAGCCAACCATCGAGTTCATCCATGCTGCGGTTCGCCCTGACCGCGGCCACCGCCTGAGCCAGCTGATGCTTGCCGGGGTTCGCATAGTGCACGTTACCGGTCGCCACCACCGGCAGCGTCTGCTCACCGGCCAGCTCGGCGAGCACATCGTTGTGCGTGGAGTCCATCGGATTGCCGTGGTCGGTCAACTCGACGTAAACCTGTTCGCGTCCGAAACGATCGACCAGGTCGGCCATTGCCCGTGAGGCCTCGGTGGGCCCACCTGCCACCAGCGCCTGCCGGACCGTGCCCTTGCGGCAGCCAGTCAGAATCACCCACTCGCCATTGGCACGATCGGCCAGATCATCCAGGTCATAGACCGGGCGCCCCTTCTCCTTCCCGGCCAGCTGGGCAGCAGTGAGCGCACCGGCCAACCGGTGGTACCCCTCCTCGCCGCGAGCCAGCACCAGCAGATGACTGCCGACCGGATCGGCAACCCCCTTCTGCGGTGCAGGTAGCTCCAGTGAAAGTTCTGCCCCGAAGATGGTCTTCACGCTGGTCTGCTCGGCGGCTTCCGCAAACCGGACGATGCCATACAGCCCGTCATGATCGGTCAACGCCATCCCGTACAGCCCCAACCGTTCGGCCTCCTCGACCAGTTCGGCGGGCCCGGATGCGCCGTCCAAGAACGAGAAGGACGAATGAGCATGCAGTTCGGCATAGGGCACGCCATCTTCGGGACGCACGATCGGCGGTGCCTGATAGGGACCACGTTTCCAGGAGAACGGCGCATCCGATTCGTCGGGTTTCTTGCGCCCGGTCAGCGTCCCCTCGAGTTGGCGCCAGGTGATCGGCGGATTGTGGTAGCCCATCAGTCGTACCTGCCTTCCGCCCACCACGCACCTTGGGCGTCGAGCACCAGCAGCCAGGCGCCGCCCGTGGCGTCCGCAACCTGAAAGCGGCAATTTTGCTTGGCGTGCTCACCATCCCAGCCGCGTTCGTCGACCGGCCAGGGGCCCGCCCAACTCGCCAACTGCAATGTCACGGCGCCCACCGATAGCTGTACCGGGACGCTGGTCAACAGCAGCCGGTCATTCACCCGAACTCTGGCCCCATCGGCATCGGTCACTTCCACCCGGCGAAGCCCGGGAAAAACCGTGGCCGGTAGCGGATCGGGCAGGTGCCCTGGCCATGGACGATCGGCCGGCCTGGGTGAGACGACCCGATCGCCCCATGGCACCAAGAGCTGACGCTCGGCCAATTCGCGGCCACCGCCTATCGCTGGTGTCACCACCGATTCATGGCCGAGCATCGCCTGCACCCTGGAGAGCACATGATGAACCCGCTCGTCGGAGCCCGAACCGAACAGCCCGGGCGCGTGATGGGCGATGGCATCGGTCGCCACCGGTTCGAGACGCACCCGTACCAATCCGCTGCCGATCACATCTCCTGCGGCTGCCTGCAGTTGCCAGCGCACCCGGTCGACCACCCCCGGCGCATCGAAGCAACCAGGGTGGGCCCAGACCCGTTCGGAGTACTCGCCTTGCTCGGCCTGCAAGATCACCCGAAGCTCGGTACATACCAACTGCTGGGCGGCCAGCGAGGCGATGAAATCATCGGCGGTCGTCTGCATACTGAAGGCGACCTGCTCGGCCAGCGCCAGCGGCGGATCGAAATCGATCTGCCGGGCGAAATCACGAGGCTGAACGCGGGGAACGATCTCGCGCAGGTCGTTTCCGCGGGCCAGCTCATGCAACCGGACGCCATGCTCGCCGAACCGGGCGCGCACATCGGTGGTCGTCAAGCCCGCGAAGTCGCCGAGTTTGTGGATGCCGAGCCTGGGCAGCAGTTCACTCAGCTCGGCATCGTCCAACCGGTCGACCGGCAAAGGTGCCAAGAACTCACCCGATCTGCCGGGAGGTATCACCGCTATCGGATCGGCGAATTGTGCTGCCTGCTCGGCGGTGAACAAGCCATCGGCCACTGCCGCCTTGCCGCCCGCGATACCCAGCTGGTGGGTCTGTTCCAATACCGTGCAGGCTGCCTGGTCTTCACCGCCGTAGTAACGGGCCGGTCCCCTGGCGCGCATGGCGGCCAACCCCGGGCGCACGATCTGCACCTTCGGCGTCACCTGCTCGATCTGAACCACCAGCGGAGTGAACATCAATTCGTCGCGCACCGGGTCGGCGGGCACGATCTGCAGTTTCGAACACCGGGATTGTGCCTCGCGCAGGCGATGGCCGGTTTGCACGCCTTCGGCGCGTGCGTCCGGTGAACAGGAGATCACCCGATTGGCTTCGACGATCGCCACCGCGCCGGTGTGCGGACGCTGGTCAGATAGCCACCAAGCGGTAACCGGCCAATCAGGAAACAAGGCGACCAGGCATCTGGTCGGGGTAGATGCGGTATTCATTGGCCCACCGCTTTCATGAACCGAGGCAAGAACACGAAGGTTTCCCGCGGTCCGAAATAGCAGAGAACAACTTCTTGATGCGGGCCCCGGGCCTTCCCATGCATGTGATGCTGGCTGTTCATCAGCTCACCGCCCTCAACCTGGGACGTGACCGGAACTGATCAGAATCTCGTTCGGGAGCCTCGGCCGGTCGTCCGTGGGCATCGGGCAGGATCATCCGGGCGATGCGCGGCATGGCTTGGCGCTTGTCGACGGCACTGATCACCACCTCACGAGAGCTCAGGTAGCCGTGGCCCGAACCCAGCCCCGACCAATGCCTCTCGGTGAGAGTGAGAGTCATCTGTGTTCTGGGCCACTCTCCGCAGACCAGCAACACTGCTGAACGCTCCCGAAGGCGGGCGGCGAGCCGGTTGGCGTCCGCATCTGGCACCCGCCCAGGTGGACGCACGGCCACTACCGGCAGCGCCTCGGCCAGCGCGGCCACCACCGAAAGCCAACGCTCCCCCGGTTTCGGTACCAGAACAAGCCGATCCAATGCGACCCCCGCACTGCGGGCGGCCTCCGTCCCCAACTCAGGGACGCCCACCACCCCGCACCACGCGCCTGCCTTCGAAGGTTCGGCCAACAGTGCCAGGAGCAAGGAGCCACCTGTTATCGAATAGGCGGCGCCGGGCTGCAAGCCGCCATCGAGAAGGCCTGTCAGCACCGGATGCACCGGCACTTTCTGCTGCAGCCGGGTGCCGGCGGCTGCCTGAGTATGCAGCCGCCGCAGAAGGTCCCCCTGGGGAACCGGTCGAGCCGCAGCAGAGTTGACCAACACCCTTCTACTATCGAACAAGAGTTCGAAAAAATCAAGAGGGACAATGCCGTCAATCGAAAGTATGCACCGGTGGTCGGAGGGAGAGTAATGACGTGCCAGTTCGCTCGCCGCGTCGGGATGAGCCGCGAAGGCGCCCCTACGCTAATGCGCCGTGACGGACCGTTCTACCTCACCACGGTGGATGACCTCGATTCGGCATCCCCAGCGCGGTGAAGGTACTCGCCTGTCAACGATCCCGGAGCCGTGAGCAGCCCGGCGACCGGGCCCTGATAGACGACGGTCCCGCCGTCATGTCCTGCTCCTGGCCCGATGTCGATGATGTGGTCGGCGTGGGCGATGACGCGCTGGTTGTGTTCGATCACGACGATGGTCGCGCCGTTGTCGACGAGGCGGTCGAACAGAGCCAGCAGCCGGTCGGTGTCATCTCCGTGGAGCCCCGCGGTGGGCTCGTCGAGCACGATCCGTAGCCCTTCGGCCGCACTCGTGTCGGACAGGTGCTTGGCGAGCAGCAGGCGCTGACGTTCCCCGCCGGACAAAGTGCTGGTGGCCTGCCCGATGGCGAGGTATCCCAGTCCGACATCGTCCAACCAGGTCAGCCGAGTGGTGATCTCGGCATGAGCGGCGAACAACGGGGCCGCCCGCGTCACATTCATCGCCAGGACCTCGGCGATGGTGTGGCCGCAGAATGTGGCAGCCAGCGCCGTCGGGTTGAAACGGGTGCCGCCGCAGGCTTCGCAGGGCGTGCTCACGTCGTCGAGAAACGCGAGGTCGGTGACGATGCTGCCCCTGCCTTTGCATTGTGGGCAGGCGCCGCGGGCGTTGGCGCTGAACCACGATTGGGAAAGACCGTTCGCGGCGGCAAAAGCCTTGCGGATGGGCTCGGCAATGCCGAGCACGGTCGCCGGGGTCGATCTGGTGCCGCCGTGCAGTGGCTCCTGGCCGATGACCGTGAACTCGGGATGCTGACGAGGCAGAACGTCAGCGACCAACGTGCTCTTTCCCGATCCGGCAACCCCGGACACGACCGTGAGCACGCCGAGCGGAATGTCCACGGTGACGTCGCGGAGGTTGTGGGCATCGGCGTGTTCGATCGTCACCGTTCCCGACGCCCGGCGAGGGCGGCGGTTGAGGGGGATCGGTGCGTGCAGCATATGACCTGTTGCCGTATCCGTCGCGGCAAGTACATCCGGCGACCCGGTGAACTGGACGCAGCCGCCATCGGTTCCGGCGCCGGGCCCCAGATCGATCACCTGGTCGGCGGCGGTGATGACGGCGGGATGGTGTTCGACGACCAGGACGGTGTTGTGAGCGTCCCGCAACCGGACGAGAAGGGTCAGCAGCCGGTGGACATCGTGGGGATGAAGACCCACACTCGGCTCATCGAAGACGTAACAGACATCGCTGAGCGCGCTGCCGAGATGACGGACGATCTTCACGCGCTGGGTCTCCCCGCCCGAAAGAGTCGTCGACAGGCGATCCAGGCTGAGGTAGCCGAGGCCGACCTCGTCCATCGAGTCGAGCCGGGCCAAGATGGCGTCGAGCACCGGGCCGACTCGCTGATCGTCGACATCGCCGGCGATCGTGCGCAATTCGCTGATCGGTGCTGCCGACCAGTCCGCGATCGATCGCCCATCGATCAGGCTGGCTCGCGCGGCTGTATTCAAGCGTGCGCCGCTGCACTCCGGGCAGGTCATGCGGGTCACGACTCGGTTCAATCCGGCCCGTTCGTCATCGGTGAGCCGAGATGGCGTCCGGCGCAGATAACTCTTGCGCAGTCTCGGGATGACCCCGTCGAAGGTGCTCGATTTCGGATACTGCGGGTCGGGGTTCGGCAAGGTCAGGTTCTCGGCATACAGCAGCGTGTGCAGGGCTTCGTCCGGCAACCGGGACAGCGGCGAATCGGGGTCAGCCAGCCCTGAGTGCACCATTCGCTTCCACCTATAGGTGCTCGGCGCGAAGGTCGGGAATCGGATGGCGCCCTCGTTGAGACTGCGTGAGGGATCGATCAACTCGCCGAGGTCGATGTCGTCGATCGTGCCCAGGCCCTCACATCTCGGGCACATTCCGGACGGATCGTTGAATGAGTACGCCGGTGAATAGCCGGCGTTCGGCTCCCCGATGCGGGAGAACAGCATGCGCAGCAGCGGCGCGATATCGCTTGCGGTACCGACCGTGGAGCGGGCATTACCGGTGAACGGACGCTGGTCCACCACCGTGGTGAACATCAGCCCATCGACGCGGTCGACATCGGCGCGTCCGCTCGATGGCAGGCGGTTGCGGACGAACAGTGGATACGAGTCGGCGACCAACCGCTGTGCCTCGGCGGCGATCGTACCGAACGCCAGGGACGACTTCCCCGACCCGGATACCCCGGTGAACACCGTGATGCGATGCTTCGGCACCCGCACCGTGACATCGCGCAGGTTGTTCGTCCGTGCTCCCTCGACCGTGATCCACTCGGCCCGGCCTTGGTTGTCTTCGCTGCCCGCGGTCATGGCTCCAACGCTACGGCCAGATACGGCAGTCTAGTCACGGCTCGAACCCACATCGGCAACCGGGGCCGGCCCTCCGTCCGCAATCGTCTTCCGGAACGGGTACGTGGGCGTGCGATCAAGCACGCTGCAAACAACGGTCGCAGATCAAGTAACGGCATGCCGGAGACCGACCGGCCTCTCTCACCCATACCCCGGACGGTATTCTTCTGGGCATGGCTGACACCGATGGACAGGCGCGACGCAAAACTTTGAATCGGCTGCGCCGGGCGCGCGGTCAGCTCGACGGTGTGATCAGAGCCGTCGAGCAAGGGGAAGCCTGCCGCGACGTCGTCACCCAACTCGCCGCAGTTTCGAGCGCGCTCGATCGTGCTGGTTTCACGATAATCTCTGCGGCCATGCAGGAATGTGTGAATGATCGGGATACGCAGGTTGCCGACGGTCTCGATCTGGACGAATTGGAGAAGCTCTTTCTCACCCTTGCCTAGGTCTCTGGCTCTTGTCCGGGTGGGGTAAACCTGGATGGTGCATAGTTCACTGTTCAACTTGGAGTTGCTGGAGGGCGAAACCAGTGGCTCACGGTGCAACCGGTAGAGGGGATGTCATGTGTCAGAAGGTCACCTGCGAGATCTGCGGGAAGCCGACGTGGGCCGGCTGCGGCGAGCACATCGAGCAGGCGCTGGCCGGTGTGCCACTCAGCGCCCGCTGCCAGGGGCATGACTCGCCTGTGCGCAGGGCGGGCTGACGCTGCGGGTCTCCCAGTCGGGCCGCAGCGCGATGAACTCCCCTGCTCACAAGGCGGGCCGACGCCCCGCTCGCTGTGGTACGCGCCGAGGCTGCGTCCGGCATAAATTGTCGTGCTATTCCTTCTTGTTTTTCGAGAATTATGCGCTAGTCGGCGGGTGTTGAAGTGGTGATCGCAAGTCTTCTATTTGTGCACGTCAATTTTTTGAATCTGACGTAAAGATATCTCTTCGCAATGTGCTACAAACGCGAACGTGCTACAGCGAAGCACGAATCTTCGGATTTTATCCATCGCCTCGACGGCAACAACAAAAAAGTGATGCAACCATCTTCTCAATCTCTACAAAACCAACTACTGTCAGTTACACCCGTGGGAGGGAAGAATGACAGATCTGGAACAAGAGCGATGGAACTTGGACCAGATTCAGCGAATGACCGAAGACTATTCAGAGGCGACGGGACTCGCCTCGGTAATAGTGCAAGCGCGTGGAGTGCCGGTGGCGGCGCCGTGCGCGTTTACAGAGTTTTGTAAGGCCATGCGCTCGGATCCGGTACGTGCCAAGTTGTGTGAGAGCTGCGACGCTCATGGCGGATTGCAATCTCTGATCGAACAGTCGCCCCGCATCTACCGGTGTCATGCCGGGCTGGTCGATTTCACTGTGCCGATGGTTGACGGCGACAAATATCTCGGCGCCATTGCATCCGGGCAGGTGCGGCAGTCGGGAGACGGCGACCAGCCCCCGTACTTGACCAACGGAAGCGAATGGCACGACGATCCCGAACTGTTCGAGATGTACAACCAGATTCCGGTCTATTCATCGCGCCGCATCATGGCTGCGTCCGAGACCCTGCTCGGACTGAGCAAGTCGGCAGGCGTCACACGAGAATGCCCGATCATCAGTCTCCCCACCAAGGCCGGATCGCCGGCCGCCGAAGCGGTTAAGTCAGAACGCAGCCAACCGCAGTTTCAGCTGGTACCGCCCCCGGCGCGATCGGATGATGATCCCGAGCCGGAGCCCAGCTCCGAGCATCACGCAGAACTGTGCGAGGCTTTGGCCGCGGAGAATCTCGACGAGGCGTTCAGCGTAGCCAGCATGATGTTGGACGAAGCATTTGCGTCCCACGGAGATCTGCGTGATCATCTCGCCGCGATTGAGGAGACCATCGTTTCGGTCTCGAGTGATTGCGCCCCGCGTGTCACGGGCCACCTTTCCGAATTGGTGAAGGCCCAACAACGTGCTCGCACCACAACCAACAACAGATATCAATGTCAGCTCTATGTCGAGCGGCTTGTCACCATGGTGTTGGACGAGATCACCCATTCACGCCCGCAGCGGCGCCCGGACCTGCGCGATTTGTTGAATGAGATCGCCAAACATCCAAGTCATCCCTACACGCTGACCGAGGCCTCGGAGATGTTGCATTGGTCTCCCGGGCACTTCTCGAAGTTGTTCAAATCGGTCACCGGATGCACATTCGTGTCGTATATCGCTACCCGGAGGGTCTGGCGCGCGCGGCTGATGCTAGCTTTCACGCAGACGCCGGTCCGCAGGATCGCAGCTGATCTGGGCTTCAACCAGGTGAACTACTTCTCGCGAGTCTTCCGGAGCTACACCGGAATGACCCCCAGCGAGTACCGGCGTCAGCATTCGACGCGTAATGGAGGTCCAAACAGTGCATCGCTTTCAGCTCACCACGACTCTTTGTTACGGGCCTGAGGCATTAGCGGAGCTGACTGGGCTGTCAGGGCATAAGGTCCTTATTGTCACCGACGGCTTCATGGTCAGCACTCCGCTAATGGATCGGGTACGCGAACGCCTGGCCGACGCAACCATCGAATTCTTCGACCAGGTGCAGCCGAATCCTGATATCGAAACGGTCGCGGCCGGCCTGCGGGCCTGCCTCACCTTTGAGCCGGACGCTCTCTTGGCCATCGGCGGCGGTTCGGCCATCGATACCGCCAAGGCAGTGCGCAAGATGGGGCTGGAGCAGGGACGTCGCCTCACCGATGGTTTCTATATTCTGCCCACCACCAGCGGCACCGGATCAGAGGTCTCCTCCTACGCGGTCGTCACCGACAACAAGACCCACGCGAAGCTTCCCCTGGAGTCGCGGGACATGGTCGCCGATGTCGCGATCCTCGACCCCGAAGCAGTGCGCACTGCCCCCCCGAAACTGACCGCGGATTCGGGCATGGACGCGATCAGCCACGCGATCGAGGCCTATGTCGGCAAGGGCCACAATGACTTCTCCGATGCGCTCGCCGAGAAGTCGTTACGGCTTGCCAACCAGTATTTGGTGCGTTCCTTCAAGGACGGCAACGACATGCAGGCCAGGGAGCATCAACACACCGCCGCCACCATGGCCGGTATCGCCTTCGAAAATGCGGCGTTGGGCATCGTGCATGGTCTTTCACACTCGATCGGCGGCACCTTCCACGTGGCCCATGGACGCCTGAACGGCATCTTGTTGCCCCATGTCATCGAGTTCAACGCCGGTGAACTCGGCTTCGGCCCCGGCGCGTTGACCGCAACCGCTGAGCGGTATGCGGCTTTGGCCACAGCAATTGGGCTGACCGCCGCCAATCAGCGCAATCTGGTGCTGGCGTTGTGCGAGTGGATCAAGAAGGTCCGTCACGAGATGGAGATGCCAACCACCATCACCGAGGCGGGCGTCGACCGCTCGGAGTTCAAGTCACGGATTCCCGAGATCGCCCACAAGGCCACCGGTGACTACTGCACCGCAGGCAATCCGGTTCCGGCGACCCAGAAGCAATTGGCCGCGATCTTGACGGCGATCATCTGATCTTCGGCGCCTCTTTCTCATAGCTGCTTCTTCGCCTACGGCTCCGGCCTCGGTGCTGGATGACCAGCGGGACTGTATGACCGTGCGAGGAGGCCACGACAGCGTCCGGGCGTGGATCGGCGCCAAGTGGCCCGGAATGCGATCGCCGATCGGTATCGCCGCCTATAGGTGATCAGAAAACTCGGTCAAATCCAGGCCTCACGCTGCCCGAATTAAGAGCCGGGAAGCACCTCGATGATGATCGACAAGAGTTGCACAAAACAATCATCTTTTACCGATTTGGGTAGCACATTTTGGTTATCCGATGCGCACGATCCGGTTCTGATTGTCAGGAAAAGGTGCCCAATATTGGTCATCTAATAAGGGAATTCTGCGTGTAATCCGGACGTAATCTTCTGGTTGAGCGCCCGGGTGGCGAATGCTCCCGGGGACGTCCAACGGAGGAGTTCGGAATGCAAGAGGCTCTCGGAATGGTGGAGACGAAGGGTTTCGTCCCCGCCGTTGAAGCCGCCGATGCAATGGTTAAGTCGGCAAATGTTGTTCTTATCGGTAAGCAGCAGGTCGGGTCCGGTCTGGTCACCGTCCTCGTGCGTGGCGATGTCGGCGCTGTGAAGGCCGCCACCGACGCCGGCGCGGTCGCTGCGCAAAAGGTGGGCGAGCTCGTCTCGGTCCACGTCATTCCTCGCCCGCACAACGACGTGGAGCTCATTCTCCCGTCGATCCAGAAGTGAGGTCGTGATCACTGATGGCAAATGAGGAACTGGTCAACCAGATCATGTCCGCAGTTCTGCAGCGGGTGGATAACAAGCCGGCGGCGCAGGCTGCTCCGGCCGCCGCCGCGCAGAATTCAGCGCCGAAGGGTTCGCTGCCGAAGGTGCCGGGGAAGGTGCCTGGCGTCACCGAGTTCGTCGGTGCGTCCGCTCTCGGCGACACCATCGGCCTGGTGATCCCCAATGTGGATCCGCAGATCCATGCCTTGATGGGCATCGATCCGAAGTTCCGCTCGATCGGCATCATCGGTGACCGCACCGGCGCCGGCCCGCAGATCTTCGCCGCTGATGAGGCCGTGAAGGCGACCAACACCGAGATCTTGAAGATCGAGTTGGCCCGCGACACCAAGGGCGGCGCCGGCCACGGCTCGCTGATCATCTTCGGTGCCGAGGACGTCTCCGATGCCCGCCGCGCCGTCGAAGTCACGCTGTCCGATGTCGAACGCACCATGGGTGACGTCTACGGCAACGACGCTGGCCACATCGAGCTGCAGTACACCGCTCGCGCCAGCTATGCGCTGAACAAGGCCTTCGGTGCCCCGATCGGCAAGGCGTTCGGCATCACCGTGGGTGCCCCTGCCGCCATCGGTGTGGTGCTCGCCGATACCGCAGCCAAGGCCGCGACGATCGACATCATCGGGTACTCGAGCCCGGCACAGGGAACGAGCTTCTCCAATGAGGTCATCGCCTCGTTCGCCGGTGATTCCGGAGCTGTCCGCCAGGCGATCATCGCCGCCCGCGAGGTCGGTCGCGATCTGCTCGCATCGCTCGGCGACTACCCCGAGTCGACCACCACGCCCTACATCTGATCCGAGGGATTCTAGTGAGAAGCAAGCGTTTCGAAGCGCTGGATGCCCGCCCAGTCAACCAAGACGGGTACGTAACCGAGTGGCCCGAGGTCGGTCTGATCGCAGTTGATGCGCCGAACGATCCCAAGCCCTCGATCAAGATCGAGAACGGTGTCGTCGTCGAGTTGGACGGCAAGCGCCGTGATGAGTTCGACATGCTCGACACCTTCATCGCCGACTATGGCATTCGCCTGGACGGCGCGGAAAAGGTCAACGCGATGGACTCCCTGGAGTTGGCCCAGAAGATGGTCGACTTCCGCGTTCCTCGTGCCGAGGTCGTCAAGTTGACGACCTCGATGACTCCGGCGAAGATCACCGAGGTCGTCAACAAGATGAACGTCCTCGAGATGATGATGGCCTGCACCAAGATGCGCTCGCGCGCATTCCCGGCCAACCAGGCCCACGTCACCAACGTGCGGGACAATCCGGTGCAGATCGCAGCGGACGCCGCAGAGGGCTCGCTGCGTGGTTTCGCAGAAGAAGAGACCACGGTCGGCATCGTCCGCTACGCCCCGTTCAACGCGATCTCCATCATGGTTGGTGCACAGGTCGGCCGCCCCGGCATCCTGACCCAATGCTCGGTCGAGGAAGCCACCGAGTTGGCGCTCGGTATGCGCGGATTCACCGCCTACGCCGAGACCGTTTCGGTGTACGGCACCGAGCAGGTCTTCATGGACGGCGATGACACCCCGTACTCGAAGGCGTTCCTGGCTTCCTGCTACGCATCGCGTGGTCTGAAGATGAGGTTCACCTCGGGCTCGGGTTCCGAAGTTCAGATGGGCTTCGCCGAAGGCAAGTCGATGCTCTACCTGGAGGCCCGCTGCCTGTATGTGGCCCGCGGCGCCGGATCGCAGGGCATCCAGAACGGTTCGGTCTCCTGCGTCGGTGTGCCGGCCGCTGTTCCGGGCGGTATCCGCGGCATCTTGGCCGAGAACCTGATCGCCATGGCAATCGACCTCGAATGCGCATCCAGCAACGACCAGTCGTTCACCCACTCGGATCTTCGCCGCGTGGCCCGCACCCTGATGCAGTTTGTGCCCGGCACCGACTTCATCTGCTCGGGCTACTCGTCCACGCCGAACTACGACAACATGTTCGCCGGTTCCAACTGGGATGCCGACGACTACGACGACTGGCTGATCATCCAGCGCGATCTCAAGATCGACGGCGGTTTGGTCCCTGTCCTCGAAGAAGACGTGGTTCGCGTCCGCAATCACGCCGCCAAGGCCATTCAGGCCATCTTCCGTGAGCTCGGGTTGCCCGAGATCACCGATGAAGAGGTCGAGGCCGCAACTTACGCCCGCGGTTCGGAGGACATGCCCAAGCGCAATGTCGTCGAAGACCTGAAGGCGACCGACGATCTGATGAACCGTGGCATCACCGGTGTCGACCTGGTCAAGGCTCTTGACCGTGGCGGCTTCGAAGATGTCGCGACGTCGGTTTACAACATGCTGAAGCAGCGCGTGTCGGGCGACTACCTGCACACCTCGGCGATCCTCGACGAGAACTTCCACGTGATGAGCTCGGTCAACTACCCGAATGATTACCGCGGGCCGCAGACCGGCTATCAGATCACCGATGAGAAGTGGGATCAGTTGAAGACCATCCGCCAGGCGATCAGCCCTGAGGAAATCTGAGGTGATGACAATGGACGAGAAAACACTGCGCACCATTATTGAACAGGTCGTCAACGAGTTCGCCGGCAACGCAAGCTCCGGCGGCACCGCCGTTGCGACCGCTCCGGCACCTTCGCTGAGCGAGCAGGCCGGCGACCAGATCACGGTCACCGAGGACGGTCCGGCTCAAAAGGGCGTCAGCCCCCGCGAGGTCGTCATTGCACTGTCGCCCGCCTTCGGCGGCGAGATGACCAAGACGATTGTCGGTATTCCGCACGCCAAGGTGCTCCGCGAGATCTGTGCAGGCATCGAGGAAGAGGGTCTGACCTACCGGTTCATCCGCACCTACCGCACGGCCGATGTGGGCTTCATCGCCCACGATGCGGCCGAGTACTCGGGTTCGGGCATCGGTATCGGCATTCAGTCCCGCGGCACGACGGTCATTCATCAGGCCGATCTGCCGCCGCTGTCGAACCTCGAGTTGTTCCCGCAGGCACCGCTGATCGATCTGGAGACGTTCCGCGCCATCGGCCGCAACGCCGCCAAGTATGCCAAGGGCGAGTCTCCGGAGCCTGTTCCGGTGAAGAACGACCAGATGGCGCGTCCGACCTACCAGGCGATTGCCGCGGTCATGCACATCAAGGAAGTTCAGCTCACCGATCCGAACAAGAAGCCCACGGCCCTTCGGGTCGAGTACCGATAGGAGGTCAATCATGGAATCAGAAGATCTGATCCGCCAGGTGATGGCAGAGGTGATGGCCAAACTCGGCAACGACCAGGTGGCCCATAACTCGACCGTCACCGCACCCAAGCCTGCGGCGCAGGCCTCGGGCGCCACGAAGGTCGACGCCAGCAGCTATCCGCTCGGCGAGAAAGTCCCCGACGAGATCAAGTCGGCGTCCGGTAAGAAGCTCTCGGAGTTCACCTTCGAGAAGGTTCGTTCCGGCGACCTCGGCGCGGCCGATTTCCGGATCGCTCCCGACACCTTGCGTATGCAGGCCGAGGTTGCCGAGTCGGCTCATCGTGAGCCCCTCGGAGGCAACATGCGTCGCGCAGCCGAACTGATCAAGGTGCCCGACGACGAGTTGCTCGACGTCTACAACGCGATGCGTCCCTACCGCTCGACCAAGGCCGAGCTGTACACGATCGCCGACAAGCTCGAGAAGGACTACGGCTGTGTGGTGAACGCGAAGTTCATTCGCGAAGCGGCCGACGTCTACGAGAAGCGCGGACGCCTGAAGAGCGAGTGAGTGGGGCTTCGGAGAATCTCATGGCATTGATTGCTGGCATCGACATCGGTAATGCGACCACCGAGGTCGCTCTCGCGGAGGTTTCTGCGAATAGCGAGCCGCGGTTCGTCGCATCGTCGATCGTGCCCACCACGGGCATCAAGGGCACCCCGCAGAACACGCAGGGCATCTTTCAGTCGCTGAGTGTCGCGCTGGAGAACGGCGGGCACAAGCTCGAAGATCTTGAGCGCATCCGGATCAATCAGGCGGCGCCGGTCATCGGCGACGTCGCCATGGAGACCATCTCCGAAACCATCATCACCGAATCGACGATGATCGGTCATAACCCCGGCACGCCTGGAGGTCTGGGCACCGGGGTTGGGACCACTGTCATGATCGACCAGCTCGATTCGGCCGACGCCGGCAAGCCGGTCATCGTGGTGGCCGACAAAACGCACACCTTCGGCGACGTGGCCGCCCGCATCAACCGGGCGTCGGCCAGGCTCGACATCACCGGAGCGATCTTGCAATCGGACGACGGGGTGCTCGTGCACAATCGTCTGGACCACAAGATCCCGATCGTGGACGAGGTCCGGTTGATCGACAAGGTTCCGATCGGCATGCTGGCGGCGATTGAGGTGGCCGGGCCTGGCCGCGTCATCGAGACGCTGTCGAACCCCTATGGCATCGCCACCATGTTCGGGCTGACCTCGGACGAGACCGCCTCGGTGGTTCCGATGGCCCGCGCGCTGGTGGGCAACCGCTCGGCGGTGGTGATCAAGACCCCGAAGGGCGATGTCACCGAACGCCGGATTCCTGCCGGAACTCTCACCTATAACGGCGAGAAGCGCAAGGCGGAGGTCGATGTGGAGCGTGGCGCCGACGAGATCATGCGGGTCGGCGGCACCGTCGGCCCGATGATCAACATCGAGGGCGAGCCCGGCACCAATATCGGCGGCATGCTGGAGAAGGTCCGTACTGTGATGGGCCGGCTGACCGATCGTGATCCCGCCGGTATCGAGGTCACCGATCTGCTCGCCGTGGACACCCAGGTGCCCCAGCAGGTCACCGGCGGCCTGGCCGGCGAGTTCTCGCTGGAATCGGCGGTCGGCATCGCAGCCATGGTGAAAGCCGACCATCTGCAGATGAAGCGGATCGCCGACGACATGACCACCCAGTTCGGCATTCCGGTGGAGGTCGGTGGAGTGGAGGCCGACATGGCCGTCCGCGGCGCGTTGACCACGCCGGGTACCTCGGTGCCGATCGCGATCCTCGACATGGGTGCCGGTTCCACGGACGCATCGGTGTTGCGTGCCGATGGCACCGCGCATTCGATCCACCTGGCGGGCGCCGGCAACATGGTCACGCTGCTGATCAAGTCGGAACTCGGCTTGGACAGTGACGACATCGCCGAAGACGTGAAGCGCTATCCGTTGGCCCGAGTGGAGACTCTTTTTCACGTCCGTCACGAGGATGGCTCGGTACAGTTCTTCGACACTCCCCTGCCGCCCAATGTGTTCGCCCGCACCGTCGTGCTGACACCGGACGGCATGGTGCCGCTACCCCTGAAGCAGCCGCTGGAGGCCATTCGGCAGGTTCGTATTCGGGCCAAGCAGCGGGTTTTCGTCACCAACGCGATTCGCGCGCTCGCAGCGGTCAGCCCGACCAACAACGTGCGGGATATCGCGCACGTGGTGATGGTCGGAGGTTCCTCCCTCGACTTCGAGATTCCGCAGCTGGTGACCAGGGCGTTGGCCGAATACCGGGTGGTCGCCGGCAGAGGCAATATTCGTGGCAGCGAAGGCCCCCGCAACGCGGTGGCCACCGGTCTGGTGCTGGCCTGGGACACGTCTCATGAGTGATCGTCCGGCCATCGGCCTGCTGGTGAATGAGCGTATCGACAAGGCGCAGTTGGCCTCGGTGCTGAACGGCATCGAGGAGGAGCAAGTGCCCGTCGAGTTGGAGCAGTCGTCCGAGCTGAACCCGCTGAAGCTGGCCCACACCGCGGCGCAGAAGTCCCGGCTGGGCATCGGCATCGGGATCGCCCTCGAGTACATCGTGATCACCACCGAGAAGCTTCCCGAGCAGAGCCCCTACCTGGCGGCCATGCTGAATCGCTCGGCCGCTTCGGATCGGGCCGCCGGGGCCGATGCGGCCAGGCTGGTCAAGCGGATGCCCCTGATCGATCTCACCACACTTTCCACCGCTGACTGAAGGACTGATGGAGATGCTGAAAATGAGCCTCGGCAATATCGAGGTATATGGACTTGCGGCAGCGCTGGAAGCCGCAGATGTGGCCACCAAGTCGGCCAACGTCAAGCTGATCGGCTATGAGGCGACCGACGGTCTCGGGATGGTGGCCGTCAAGATCGAGGGCGACGTTTCTGCCGTGCAATCGGCGATCTCGGCAGCCAAAGCGGCCGCCGAACGAATCTCCAAGGTTTTCGCCACTTCGGTGATCCCGCGGCCGAGCAGCCAGCTCGAGACCGTGGTCGACACCGACGTGACGGTCGGACGAGGGGCTTCCCCTTCGGCCAGGCCGCTCGAATCCAAGCCCCATCCTCGCGACCACAAGCCAGAGGATGCGGCACCTGCCGGCGGGGCAGCGGAGACCAAGACTGCTGAACCGCAAGCAGCCGAAGCTCCGCAGGCAGACCAGGCGCCGGAAGGGACCGCCGAAAAGACGGCTCAGCCAGAGAAGGCCGAAACTGCCGAAGCCGGATCGGCCAAGGCTGAGCACACCAAGCCTGCGGCCGGTAGCACGAAACCTGCGGCACAGGCGAGCAAGCCGGCGCAGACCAAGCGTCCCACTCGCCCGAGCGGACGCAGCTCACATACCACCAAGAAGTAACAAACCCACTAGGAGAGGAAGAAGCTCATGGGAGACGCACTGGGCCTCATCGAGACCAAGGGCTACATCGGAGCCGTCGAGGCGGCCGATGCCATGGTCAAGGCGGCCAATGTCGTGCTGATCGGCTACCAGAAGATCGGCGCCGGCATGGTGACCGTCATGGTCCGTGGCGACGTCGGCGCCGTGAAGGCAGCTGTGGACGCCGGTCAGGTTGCCGCCGCCCGCGTCGGCGAAGAGGTCATCAGCACCCACGTGATTCCCAGGCCGCACACCGACGTCGAGTCGCTGCTGCCGAAGAAGGCCTGAGATGGTGCTGGATACCACCGCACTCGTCGACGAGATCACCCATAAAGTTTGGGATCGTCTCGAGTGCCTGATGGACCCGACGCGCGTCGTGCTCGGCGTCTCGAATCGCCACGTTCACCTGAACGAGGCCGATCTCAAGACGCTGTTCGGCATCGATGCGCTGACGAAGTATCGTCAGGTCCGCCAGCCCAACGAGTTCGCGGCCGAGCAGTTCGTTGCCGTGCACGGGCCGAAGGGCTCGTTCGCGAAGGTTCGTGCCATGGGCCCGTGCCGCGCGAAGAGCCAGGTCGAGCTGAGCCGCACCGATTGCTTCACCCTCGGAGTCAAGGCCCCGGTCACGCAATCGGGCCATCTGGAGACTGCCGGCCCCATCGACATCGAGGGGCCGCTGGGCAGCATCCACCTGGAACACGGTGCGATGGTTGCCGCCCGGCACGTTCACCTTGCTCCCGCCGACGCGGCGGAACTCGGTGTGAAGGATCAGGACCTCGTGAAGTTCGCCTTCGGCGGGCAGCGCGGCGGCGTCCTGGACAACTTCATCGTCCGCGTGAAGTCGGACTGGGTGCCCGAGATTCATCTGGACACCGATGAAGCGAACGCGTTGGGCCTCAAGCATGGCGATTTCGGAAAGTTGATCAAGGAGTGAGTCTCATCATGGCAGACCGGAGCACCGAAGCTCGCGAAGCGGCGATCAGCCGGTTCGCAGAACTGGTGCGCACGGGCGAGGTCGAGGATTTCAGCGGCGATTTGCGGCTGGGTATCGATCTGGGAACCGCGAACATCGTCGCAGCGGTGGTGGACGCGGACAACCGTCCGGTCGCCGGAGGCTGGGTGCACTCCAGCGTGGTGCGGGATGGCATCGTCGTCGATTGGCTCGGTGCCACCACCGCAGTACGCAAACTCACCCAAGGGCTCGAGGCCAAGCTGGGCTACGAGTTCACCAAGGCGTCCGCGTCCATTCCCCCGGGAGTGGGCGAGGCCACCGCGAAGATCTTCGGCAACGTCATTCAGTCCGCGAACCTCGACATGGACGAACTGGTCGACGAGCCGGTCGCCGCCGCACGAGTGCTCGGTATGCGCGACGGTGCGGTCATCGACATCGGCCACGGCACCACCGGCGTCTCGATTCTGGAGAACGGCGAGACGGTGGTGTCGGTGGACGAAGCGACCGGAGGCCACCACATGGCACTGGTGCTGGCCGGCAACCTCGGCATCGACTACGAAGCCGCCGAAGAGATGAAGAAGGATCCTGCTAGTCAGCGCATGGTGCAGGGCGTGATCCGGCCCACTTTGGACCGGATGGCCACCATCGCGAAGCAGGCGCTGGAAGGCCGGGATGTGCCGGTCATCTACCTCGTCGGAGGTTCCAGCTCGTTCGAGAACGCCCCCGCAGTATTCACTTCCATACTGGGACGCCCGGTGATCAGGCCCGTGGAACCGCTATTCATCACCCCGCTCGGAGTCCCGATGACGGAGTCAAGCAATGACTGAAGACGAACTGAAGTCCATCATCCGACAGGTCATAGCAGACCTGCTGGCCCCGAAACCGAAGCGGGCGCTGGTGCTGTTCACCGGCGGCCTCATCGGTTTCACCGACGCCATCGAGAGCCTGCGCAGGCTGCAGGCGACCGGTGTGGAATTGCAGTGCATCCAAACCCCCAGCGCCCGGCGCATCCTCGACCAGAAACTGATCGGCTCGCTCGGCATGCGTGATGTGACCGAGCATCTGGTGGCCAACCACGACATGCTGATCGTGCCCACCCTGACCTCGAATATCGCGGCCAAGGTCGCTCATGGCATCGCCGACTGCCTGGCCAGCAATGTGGTCTCCGAGTTCCTCATGAGCAATCGGCCGGTGGTGGCCTCGAAGGCGCCGGTTTCTCCCGACGGTGCGGGCAAGAAGCAGTGGTACCCGAACGTGCCCACCGGATATGCCGAGATGATCCGCGGCAATCTTGCCGCACTGGAATCATTCGGAGTTCACCTGACCGGTTCGGCCAGCCTGTGCCGCACCGCGATCGCTGCCTTCGAGGCACATGACCGCGCCACACAGGGCCCGCTACGTCAGGCCTTCGGAAGCGCCGCTGCCTTCGCCGCGAAAACCGACTGCCAAACCGGGTCATGCCCGCTTCCGGCGACCGGCGGTACCGCTCTGACAGCCCAGTCCCCCGCGCCTGCCGCGGCCAAGCCAACAGCGTCCAATGTCGTGGTCTGCGGCCAGAAGCTGCTCAGTCAGGGCCTCATCCAGGGCCTGCCCGAGGGCACCGAGCTACGAGTCGGACCCAATGCCGTCATCACGGCGCTGGCCCGCGACACCGCTGCCACCCGCTCCATTCGAATCGTCCGGGAGGGCTGAGGCATGTTTTTGGCGAAGGTGCGCGGCAACGTCGTCTCGACGAGCAAGGACGAGCGACTAGTCGGCTTCAAGCTACTGGTTATTCAGCGGATCGGCATCGACGACAACTATGTCGGTGACCCAGAGATCGCGGTCGACACCGTCGGCGCCGGTAACGGCGCGACCGTCATCGTGACCAAGGGCAGCTCGGCGAGGTTCGCCGCCGACCGCAAGGACTCCCCCCTCGACTCGACCATCGTCGGCATCGTCGACACCGTGGAGATCGCGCGGTAGTCATGGCACAGATCTATACGAAGACCGGAGACAAGGGCACCACCGGCTTGTTCGGTGCGTCCCGCGTGCCGAAGCAGGATGTGGCCGTCGAGGCCTACGGCACCGTCGACGAGGCGAACTCGTCCATCGGCGAGGCCAAGGTCGCGGCCACCGATGAGCGGGCCAAGGAGCAGCTGCACGAGATTCAACGCCGGCTGTTCGTGTTGGGCGCCGAACTCGCGAGCGACGAAAAAGGCCGCGCGATGCTGATCGACACCATCGGCGACGCCGACATCTCCGCGCTGGAACATTTGATCGATCGTTGCAACGAGATCACCGGACCACAAACCCAGTTCATCATCCCGGGCCGTGATCTGCCCTCGGCGACCCTGCACCGGGCACGCACCGTCGTGCGCCGGGCAGAACGCCGGGTGCTGACCATGTCCGAGACCAGAGAAGTGCGTCCGGAACTGATCAAGTACCTGAACAGGTGCTCGGACACCCTGTATGCGCTGGCCCGGGTCGCCGAGCATCAGCACGATTTGGTCGAGATAGAGAAGATCGTGCGCGAAAGCGTGCAGCGGCTTTTGAACGCCGATCAGCCGAGCGATGCTGAATCGGTGAGCGATGGTTGCGAGCTTGATCACTATGACCTCGACCTGCTCAAGCAGATGTCCGAAGCCGCCGAGGCGAAGGCCCGTGAGATGGGGTTGCCGATGGTTTTCGCCGGCGTGGACGCGGGCGGCAATCTGATGCTGCTGCACCGGATGCAAGGGTCGCTGTTGGTCAGCCTCAATACCGCAGCGAACAAGGCTTATACGGCGGCTGCCTTCCAGCAGCCGACCGCTGATCTGAAGGACCTGTCAGCTGAGACAGGCCCGATTCCAGGCATTCAGAACTTCGAAGACGGACGCGTGGTCGTCTTCGGAGGAGGTTTGCCGATCTTCGTCGACGGGCAGTTGGCCGGAGGCATCGGAGTATCGGGAGGGTCCCCCGACGAAGATTCCAGCATTGTCAAGCACGCACTATCCACAGCTCGGAAGGCGAGGTAGAAATGTCCACCATCAGCCCGGACATGGTTCGGCAAGTAATTCAGGATGTCGTGCAGGAGGTCGTGGCCAAGGCACAGTCGGCACACGATGGTGCCAGCGACGGAGTCTTCGCCGACATGGATTCGGCGATCGCGGCCGCCGACAAGGCCTGGCGTCAGTACATGGAGTGCTCGATGGCCGATCGGGCCCGGTTCATCCAGGCGATCCGCGACGTGGCATCCCTCGACGAGAACGTGCGGTATATGGCCGAGTTGACGGTCGAAGAGACCGGCATGGGCCGCGTCGACGACAAGATCCTCAAGAACAAGGCCGCCGCGCTGCAGACCCCCGGTATCGAGGACCTGCCGACCGAGGCGTGGTCCGGCGACGACGGCCTGACCACCTTGGAGCTCTCCCCCTTCGGTGTGATCGGTGCGATCACCCCGACCACCAACCCGACCGAGACCGTGATCAACAATGTGATCGGCATGCTGGCCGCCGGCAATTCCGTGGTCTTCAGCCCGCACCCGCGCGCCACGAAGGTCACCCACTGGCTGATCCGCAAGATCAACGCGGCGCTGACCGTTGCCGGCGCGCCGGCGAACCTGGTGGTGACAGTCGAAAAGCCGTCGATCGACAACACCAACGCGATGATGGCTCATCCGCGGGTGCGCATGCTGGTCGCGACCGGCGGCCCCGGCATCGTGAAGGCCGTGCTGTCCAGCGGCAAGAAGGGCATCGGTGCCGGTGCCGGTAACCCGCCCGCCGTGGTCGACCAGACCGCCGACATCGTGCGTGCCGCCCGTGACATCGTCAACGGTGCCTGCTTCGACAACAACCTGCCCTGCACCGCCGAGAAGGAAGTTCTCGCGGTTGAGTGCGTGGTCGACCTGCTGAAGTTCGAGATGCTGAAGAACGGCGCCTACGAGCTGAAGGACCCGGCGAAAATCGCTCAGCTGGCCGAGATGGTGTCGAAGGACGGTCATGCGGTCACCAAGTGGGTCGGCAAGGACGCTTCTGTGCTGGCCGAGGCCGTCGGCGTCGAGGTTCCCAAGGGAACACGGCTGCTGATCGCCGAGGTGCCCTTCGATCATGCGTTCGTGCAGACCGAACTGATGATGCCGATCCTCGGCATCGTCCGGGTGAAGGATGTCGACACCGCCATCGATCTGGCAGTGGAGGCCGAGCACGGCAATCGCCACACCGCGATCATGCACTCTGCCGATGTCAACGCCCTGACCAAGATGGCCAAGCGCATCCAGACGACGATCTTTGTGAAGAACGGACCGTCATACGCAGGTATCGGGCTCGGTGGTGAGGGGTACACGACCTTCACCATCGCCGGACCTACCGGTGAGGGACTCACGTCAGCGCGATGCTACGCCCGGCGTCGTCGCTGCGCCCTCGTCGGCGGTATGAACGTCCGCTAGTTCACCTTCCCCTCCCTGACGATGCCGCCCGGCTCCGGTCTACCCAACCGGCGTCGGACGGCATCGTTGCGTCACGAAGCTTTTTTGTACGTAACGGACGCCGTTGTCCGCCACGTACGTCCATGGAGCCTAGGACATCGCCGTTGATGCGTCCGCACCGGGGTGGGGTGTCTGGCCTCGTCAGCCGGTTCGGCGCGTCCGAATTAAGCAGTGCATGCTGAGCGAAGTCGCTGCCGGTTCAGAGACAATAAACAACAGGCCGGAAAGTGGGCCCAATGGGCTCGCGTTCCGGCCTGTTGGCCGCCGAGTACCGGTCGTCCGAAACTATGCCGGATTGGCCGCGTTGGCTTCCTGCACGTATCCGTAAAGAGTCTGCCGCAGTTCGTTCTCGGCGAGTGCCGCCTCGTTCATGGGCTGGACCAATTCTTTGAAGGCGTCGGTATCGACATCGTCGTTGAACTGGGCCCCGATGGACTCGGCATGCTCGATCGACACATTGATGTAGTCGATCAGCCCGTCATTGGCGATCTGCTGTACCTCGGGCATCAGGGCGAGAAGGGCTGCCCTGTCGTCGTCACTCATGGCATTCAATATGTCGGTGTTCATCAGCAGGTAGTCCGGCACGATCATGTGACGGGTGTAGGAGAAGTACTTTGCCACTTCGCTGTGCTTGAGTCCGTCATAGACGGCCTCATTGTTCTCGGCTCCATCCAGCACCCCGGTCTGAATGGCCGAGTAGACCTCGCCCTGGCTCATCGGCGACGCGATACCGCCCATGGCCTCGATCATGGCCACCTGAGAATCCGACTGCTGGACGCGGAGCTTGAGGCCATTGAGGTCTTCAGGAGTGACAATCGGGTGCTTGCTGTTGTACACATTGCGGGTACCGGCGCTAACGCCGGCCATGACGGTGAGAGATTTGCTTTCTTCTAGCGAATCGAACAATTCCGCGAGCGGCTCCCGGTCGGCGAGCACTGCCGCCTGCGCCGCCATCGAGTCGAACACGTACGGCAAATTGAAGACAACGAAGTCCGGATTGTAACCTTCCAGAACCGCCGCAGCGGTCCAGGCCATCTCTACGGTTCCGTCAGAGACGTTCTGCATGACATCGGCTTGATTGCCAAGCTGCTCATTGGGGTAAACCTTGATCGAGTAACGACCGTCGGTGGCCTCTTCGAGCTTCTCCCCCAGCGCCACCCCGGCCTGGTATTGAGGGTGCTCCTCGGTCTGGTTGAAGGCCAGCTTGAACATGGTTTGGCTGCCGCCGCCTTCACTTCCGCCGCCACCACAGGCAGCCAGGCCGAGGGAAATGGTGCCCACCACTCCGCTCAGCAATACCTTAGACAACTTCATCGTTGGTGCCCTTCCATCGGTCTTTGAAGAAGACAGTTTCTGTTGTAGCGAATGGCTCGCAGACGACATCACTTTGAACGATGCATTATATGCAGCGATGATGCGCTACGTGCATCATCAGTCTCTGCTACTGATGGGCGATTGTCAATCCCTTGGCCGTGTTCTCTTGACTGCGTTTTTCCGATGGTGTCCCGCGCAGCCGTGAATTCCTCCGGTCTCAACGGGGACGCCGACGGCGACCAGATGCTGCTGATGCAGCCGGTCACGCCACAAGATCGGTACAATCTCCACGTACGTCAATGAGGGCCTGGCGAGAAATCAACGCGACACGCAGCGGGAATTTATCGGAGGGTCCTTAGCCTGAATCCATTGATGGGCGCCGTCGCAAGCATGCTCGGATGGGGATGCGCAGCAGGCGAGAATCGCCGGATTCGGGATGACTCACAACTGCGGCGAGAACCATAGACGAAAGGCTCTGATGGCATCCGGATCCTCCAATGACGCGGCCTCGCCTCGTGCCAACCCCGGCAATCAAAGCGTGACCCGGGCCCTTTCAATCATCGAATTATGTGCTGCCACGCCGCGGACATCTCACGAGATCTCCGAGATCCTGGGCATTCACCGCACGACCGTCACCAGGCTGTTGGCGGTGCTCTCGGATGCAGCATTCATTCGGCGGCGGGCCGACGGGCAATACACGGCGGGACTTCGACTGGCCGCACTCGGCCAGGCTGCACTCGACGGATACGATCTGCGGCGCGCCATGCATCCGCTGTTGCAGGATCTGTCCGACCGCACCGGCCAGACCGTCCAGTTCGCCGTCGCCACCGGAAGCGCCGTGGTCTATGTCGACAAGATCGAGCCGCCGTCTTCGATTCGGTTGGACACCCGGGTGGGTGCCGAAGTCGTCGAGCAGACGGCGGGAGTGGCCAAGGCGATTCTTGCTTATCTGCCCGAGGACGATCTCGACGCCCGTTTGGCCGGTTGGCAGTGGACGAGGTACACCCCATCCACTCTGATGACGCCACAGGCGTACAAACAACGTCTCGCCGAGACTCGTGCCCAGGGCTGGGCATATGACGAGGGTGAGTATGAGGAACTCTCGCACAACATCGCCGCTCCGGTTCGCGACCACACCGGGGCCGTCATCGGCGCGGTATCGGTGACGGCCATCCGCACGAAGGTCGACAGGGCGGCCCTGCGTGCAATGCTCCCCCAGCTCCTGGAGACGACCTCGACGATGACTGAACAGCTCGGTGGGCGCCGGTCCGTTGAATGAAATGCGTGAATTCGAGGACTCGGGCGCGGACAAACGGGGTATCTCTTGCCCGCGATCTTTTCTTGATCCGCGCGCACGCAATGCGAAGACGACGGCCGTGAACCCGAGGTGCCGACCGGCAGATCTGCGCTACAGCACCGGCGCCATCTCGACAATCACGTTGGCGAAGCGGCGATCATCACCGGTGACGATGATGCCGGCGGTCGTGGCCGATTCCGCAAGCTCATAGAACGCCCAGCGGTCCCGCAGTTGGACGGGCAGACTGGGCCCTGCCAGCTGTTGTATCTCATCGTGAACCGGAGTTGAGGCCGCACCATCCAATGGCTGCATCATGGTGACCTTTTGAATCCGGGCCAGCGGCAAGATGACGCCGAGAATCTCCGTAACGGTGGGAGAGCCCTTCCTCCAGCCGAGGTAGAACACCTCGGTATGCGGGCCGCGGCGAACCGATGCGGGAAAGTTCCCGTCCGAGATGACGATCTGCGAGAAGTGCCCTGCGCTGGCCAAACAAGACAGAATCCCCGGGTGGGTGATGCCCCCGGCGGTGTCGATCATGGATTCATCTTTCTGGATAGCCGGAGTCGATCAGGCGAAGTATTGGGCGCCGTTGATGTCCAGCACCTCTCCCGATACGAACGATGCCCGGTCGGTGGCCAGCCAGCCGATGGCCTCCCCGACCTCGGCGGGCTCGCCCACCCGTCCCATCGGAATGGTTGTGACGGTCTCCGCCTTCGAATCGGCGCTGGTGAAGGTGTCGTGGAAGGGAGTGTCCTCGATGAATCCAGGAGCCACCGCGTTGACCGTGATGCCTTCCGGGGCGAGTTCGCGGGCGAGCGCGCGTGTGAAGGTGATGACGGCGCCCTTCGATGACGCATAGGCCAAGGCTCCCGGATGCCCGCCGTTCTCACCGGCGAGCGAGGCGACGTTGATGATACGTGCGCCGCGCCCCATGTGGGCGTGGGCTTCGCGGGTGAAAAGCATCGTGGACAACACGTTGACATCCAGCACGGTGCGCCACAGCTCGACGGTCATGTCTTCGAGACGCGAACGCTGGACCATGCCGCCAATGTTGTTGACCAGGATGTCGATACCACCGAAACTCTCGGACACCTGCGCAACGGCGTGCACGACGTCTGGCTCCTCGGTTGCGTCGACGGCCAGGGCGAGGACGGGGTTGCCGGAGAGGTCCTCGAGCTCCCGCAAGAACCCGTCGTCCGGCTTGTGAGTGCGGTAGGTGAGTGCCACTCGCGCTCCCTCGCGCGCAAGAACCCGGGCAGTCTCGGCGCCGATTCCGACGCCGCCTCCCGTTACCAGAGCTCTCTTGCCGGCCAAGGTTCCGTTCTGATGTGTCATGTCAGTCTCCTGATCTGCTGGTGGTTCGGCGGTTCGTGCGGACCCGGACGATGCCCAGGTCTGATCGTGTCGTCCATGTTCGTTGACTTTGTCCGGCAGGGTTTCGGCGTCGGCGACGGCCTGTGCCCGAGCCTGCTGGCCATCGATGCCAAATCTAATCTACGGAACATACCCTGCTGCACAATATGCAGCAGCGATGCGTTCTGTGCAGCATTAAGTCTCTGCTCTCGTACGGCACCTGTCAAGCCCTCGCCTGCGGACCGACGACAGGGCGAGACCCTCCGCACTCGGCCGGCACCATGAGGCAAACGGGCGAGAGAAAGTTGTGCGATGTCCCGAACATAGTCAGGACCCGCACCAAGCGGTACGGGTCCTGTGGTGAGAATGCAGCGGTGCCGGGCGGCCTCGACGCCTGCCCGGCAGGCGATCAGGCGAAGATCTGGGTGAGCCCGAGGACCACGCAGGTCATCGGCCAGATGGCGCTGGCCGGGGGGTCGATGTGGGTGTCGCCACGGATCTGCCAGAGCCTCGAGAAGCCCTCGCCGACCAGGGCCGAGATACCGCCGAAGAGGCAACCGATGAGCACGGCCGCGACCGGGTTTCCGGTGATGGCCAAGAAATTGGACGCGCTGATGGCTGCGATCAGCGTCATATGGTGTGTGACCGGGATGCCGGCGCCCAGGGTCAGAAACATCAAGGACGCGGCCGAGATGCCGAAACCGAGCAGCGGAATGCTGGCCGCGGCGTCCGGGAAGGCCTCACTGAGCGCGATGGTGGCCCAAGCCGACAACAGGCCGGTGCCCAGACCGAGAACGGCGACGTTGCCCCAGCCTTCCTGGTAGCGGACCCAGCAGTCGGTGTCATTGGGAGTGAATCTCGCTTTACCGGTGAGACCTTCACTGTTGGGGCCGATGATGCCCGTCTTGCCGAAGATCAACCGGGCGGCGATGCCGCTGATGATCACGGTGATACCGGGCAGGTCGGTGTGGGTGCCCAGCCACGGGATGATGCTGACGATGTCGCTGACCACCAGACCACCGACGCCGAAGAGACCTCCGACGATCAACACGTCAGGCTTTGCCAGGCTTACCAGCGGGGTGGCGATGTCGCGCAGCCCGGTGAGGTAGCCCCTGCGATGGGCGTATGCCGCGGCGCCCACGCCGCCGGCGAACGAGATGTGGGGCCCGAAGAACGGGCCGAACGACACCAAATTGATCCAGGAGGCATCACCGCCGGTCGCAATTGCGACTGCAATGCCGACGATAAGGGTAATGCCCACAAATGAGAAGGCGAAAAGGGCACCGAAGGTAGCTCCAAGGAAGCCACCCCCAAATGCTGCTAAATACATGAGAATATCGGTGGTCACGATGGCTCCTCTTGACACGGAAAAACGATGCTGCGAAGTCGATTCGGGCAATTGCCGCTTCATTGCGAAACGCAACATGAAAGATGCACCCTCATCCCTGCCGCCGAACAGAACGTTGGAAGGGCCGAAAGGTGCGTGCTCTCTAGGCAGGACGATAGCAATACCGCTTCTGGCTTCGCTATTCACGGTTGAGTAGGAGAATGTTTTGTGCCAGTGCTCGCGTCAATCGGTTTGCAGCTTACGGGCAATAATGGCAACAAGCCGCTAATTGCGGCGATTTGTATCTCGACAGCACAGGTTTGTGTCGCAGTTGGATTCGCCTCCCCGCCTGCCCGCTCCGGACGAATATTGCCTCAATGGCGGCGGCGAGAGGTTGAATGGCGCTAGATTCTATCCATGAGAGATCCTCGCGACATCGAATGCTGGCTGACCGACAAAGACGGCGTCCTGGTGCAGGGAGAAATCCCGATACCGGGTGCCTCGGATCTCATCAATTGCTGGGTCGACACCTCGCGCCGGTTTCTGGTGCTCACAAACGATTCGAGCTATACGGCCAGAGATCTGTCCGCGCGACTCGACCAGGCGGGGCTCATCGTCCCAGAAGAGAATCTGTGGACGTCGGCACTGGCCACAGCGGATTTCTTGGCGGGCCAACATCCCGGCGCACGGGTCTATGTCGTGGGCGAGGCCGGTTTGACGACGGCGCTGCATGATGCCGGATTCGTGATGGTGGAGGAAGACCCGGACTACGTCGTGATCGGCGAAACCCGCACCTACTCGTTCGAGGCGATCACGCTGGCCATCAATCACATCATCGGCGGCGCTCGTTTCATCGCGACCAACCCCGATGTCATCGGCCCGAGCGCCACCGGTGTGCTGCCCGCCACCGGATCGGTTGCCGCACTGATCACCGCGGCAACGAACCGGCATCCCTACATCGTCGGCAAGCCGAACCCCATGATGTTCCGCAGCGCGATGAACCGCATCGAAGCCCACAGCGAAACCACCGCGATGATCGGCGACCGGATGGACACCGACATCGTCGCGGGCATCGAAGCAGGTTTGTTCACCGTTTTGGTGCTCTCCGGCATCACCGGACGCAAGGACTTGGAGCGATTCCCGTATCGTCCGAGCCTGGTCGTGGAGTCGGTGGCCGAATTGCGCGCCATGATGTGAACTATCCTCCGCTTCAGCGCCGGAACCTGGGTCGGCGTCCGGTCATGCAGCACCTATTGCCTTGGTGCCTGAAGGATGAGGACGCGTAGACGCGGATGCCCGTAGACTTGAGCAACCATGGAGCCGATGGAGTCGCTCATGCAGTCTGAAACCGGTAACAAGATGCGCACCCCGAGTGGGAGCAGCGCGGTGTCTCCCGCCTCGTCCGGCCGCAAGCACCGAGCAGGGCATCGACGTGGAAGCCGCGGCAAGACCATAGTGAAGGTGCTTGCAATCGCAGTTGTCGCCGGGTTGGTGGTCGATAAGGCGATATCGATCATCTCGCCCTCCCCTCAGGTAGGACGTTGGAAGTCCGCCGCGGCAAAAGCTGCTTATGCTTCCGCCTACGACCAGGCCATGGCGGCGCTACCCGAGCCCACCCGGATTCATGATGTCCAGGTAGATCTCGGTTCGGTACGGGTGCTGGAGTGGCAGGGCTCCGAGCCGGGACCGCCGGTGGTGTTGCTGCCGGGTCGCAGCTCCGGTGCACCGATGTGGATCGAGAACCTGCCGGATTGGATCGGGCAGCGAACCATCTACGCACTTGATCCACTCGGGGATGCAGGTTTCTCGGCGCAGACCGTGCCGCTGACCTCCTTCAGGACGTGGCGCGTCAGTACCTGAAGCTCGGGAGGTGTTGGTTGCCGGGAAGCGAGCTCATCTTTTCCTTCCGGCGAGCGTCGGCAACCATGACCGCAGGAGCACTCCAAGCTCAGGTTCCCACGGACGACTCCTCGGTCCGTCACACCCAGCCGTGCTTGACCTTGGACTGCTGCTCCTGCGATTTGAACAGGCCGAACCTGGGCAAGAACTTGTCCCAGTCGATCGAGTGTGAGTCGAGCTCGGGGCCATCGATACAGGCGTGCTTGCGCACCAGCTTGCCGTCCACCTCGACCGGCACCATGCAGGCACCGCACATTCCGGTGGCGTCCACCATGATCGAGTTCAAGGACGCGACGGTTGCCACCCCATATGGTTTGGTCAGATCGGAGACCGAGCGCATCATCATCGGCGGGCCGATGGTGGTCACCTCGGCGATCCGGCGTCCCTCGCCGCGCTGGTTGGCGTCCAGCAGATCCTTCAACGGAACCGTGACGAACCCTTCGATGCCGAACGATCCATCGTTGCTGGTGTAGATCACCTCCAGCTGGTCACCGAACTTGGCCTGCAAGTTGTCGACCCGCTCCCCCTCACCGACCCAGAACAGCAGGTCGGCGCCGCGGAATCCGGCGATCAGTGTGACATGATTGCCCAGCCGCAGATTCTCCCGGGCGATCGGATACACCGGAGGCAGCCCGACCCCGCCCGCGGTGAACACGACCGTCTGGTCGTCCGCGACCTTGTGCAGTTCGCTCGGCTGGCCCAACGGCCCGGCAATACCCTCGAGCTTGTCCCCCACCTGCATCGCGTTGATCATCTTGGAGGTGGTGCCCATCCCCTGGATGACCAGCACGATCGTGCCCTGGTCGGCGTCCCAATCTGCCAGGGTGAGCGGCACCAGCTCGCCGTTCGGCTCGGCCAGCACCCGGACGAACTGCCCGGCCTTTGCGTTCGCCGCGATGACAGGCGCATTCACCGTCAACTCGACGATATTGGGCTGCAACTCGCGGCGGGCCACGATCGTGTTCGGAGCATCCGCCAGATCGGTGAAATGTTTGGCGCCCGCCACCATCTCGCGGATCTGCGCCGCCGGCAGCAACGACGCCTCACGGATCTCCCGGGCCGCGGCCTGGCCATCCCCGGCCGCCTTCACCGCCGTCGAACCACCCCGGGCCGCGTCGCCGCCCGAGTAGACACCGTCGATCGAGGTCGCCTGGCTGCCCTCGGTGAGCTCCAGAGCACCCGCGGTCGTCACCGTCAGCGACGGCTCGGAATCGCGGATGATCGGATTCGCCGAATTGCCCAACGCCATGATCACCAGATCGACATCCACCTGCTCCGACTCGCCAGTGGCCACCGGGCGGCGGCGTCCGGAGGCATCGGGTTCGCCGAGGCTCATCACATCGAGCGTGGCCGCCTTCACAAACCCCGAGCGATCGTCCCCCAGGAATTCGCTGGGTGAACGCAACGTCGCCAACTCGATGCCCTCTTCGAGAGCATGCGCCAATTCCTCGACACGGGCCGGCATCTCCTGGCGGGTGCGGCGATAGACGATCGTCACCCTGCCGCCGAGCCTGCGCGCGGTGCGGGCGGCGTCCATCGCCGTGTTGCCGCCGCCGATGACCATGACCTTTTTGCCGCGGCATTCGGGCAGTGGTGTCTCGTAGTCGGCGCGGTGCCCCTGCATCAGGTTCACCCTGGTCAAGAACTCGTTGGCGCTCATCACATTGAGCAGGTGCTCGCCGGGCACATTCATGAACCGGGGCAGGCCCGCCCCGGAACCCACGAAGATGTGCGAGAACCCGGCCTGCTTGAGCTCGGCGAGCGTCGCGGTCTTGCCGACCACGAAGTTGGTCACGAAGCGCCCGCCCAGCGCGGTGATCTTCTCGACCACATCATCGATCAGGGTGTTCGGCAGCCGGAACTCGGGGATGCCGTAGCGCAGCACCCCGCCCAACCGGTGGAACGATTCGAAGACGGTCACCGGATGCCCGTCCGCGGCCAGCAAGAACGCGTTGATCAGGCCGGACGGCCCCGACCCCACGATCGCCACCGGCGGTTTGATCGCCTGCTCCCATGGGTCGGGCACGTTCTGGTAGCGGGAGATATTGCCGCCCGGGTCGACCACCCGGTCACGCTGCGGCAGGAACCATTCCAGTTGGCCGATCTCGATCGGACGCCCCGAATGAGCGCACACCGACTGGCACTGCAATTCCTGCGGGCAGACGCGTCCGGTCACATTGGGCAGCGGGTTGATCGATTCGATCAGGTCGAGGGCCTCCCGGAAATACCCGGTGCCGAGCATCTCCATCATGTCCGGGATGTGCACCTGCACCGGGCAGCCGCCGCGCGGCTCCTTGCGTCCGGCCAACAGCTCGCCCAGCTGGCACGGCTTGTCGGCGCACTGTTTGTCGCGCAGCGCCTCCAGCCAGACCAGCAGATCGACCTCACGCTGGGTATAGCCGATGCTCATGTAGCCGAGGTAGCCCTGGTTGACCAGCTCGAAGTCTTCGCTGCGCTGCTCGGGCGTGCGGATATAGGGCGGAATCGACGAGCCGGCCGGCCAGTTCACCGACAGATTCTTGAAGACCGGATACCGATCCGACAGATGCTTGTCGAGCGCCCGGATGAAGGTGCGCTTCTTGCCGAGCGGCAGATTCCAGATGAACCGCATCAGCACCAGCGACGCGTCGTTGCCCACCAGAAGCTTGTTCCACAAGGCCCAGGTGAACTCCGGCGTCAGTTCGGGCTGCCGGAACTCGGCCGCGATGGCACCCATTCCGTCAGAGATGAACATCTGCCGGAAGGCCCGGGGATTGTCCTGCAGTCTGCGCCCGAGCAGATCCATCTGGCGGCGGTAGGTCTCGACCGCTTCGGAGCGGCCGAGCTCCTCGACCTCATTCGCGCGATCGGCCAGTGCCTGGGAAGCAGATAGGTAACGGCTCAGTTCGTCCGGTGTCGTGGTGGTCATGACCGCCTCCTTTAGTGAATGATCTCGGCGTCACAGTTGGCGACCACCTTGGCGATCCGCTTGCGCAGCTCGTCGGTGGGCTCCACCTTGTCGATCGCCCCCGGGATCAACCGGGCCGCATCCAGGGCCTTATCATCCACGATCACCTTGGTCCGTTCGAACAGCTCGGGCAGCTCCTGCCAGCAGTTCTTGCAATCGGTGCACTTGGCGACATCCTCCGGGGCGAGCCGGACGATCGGTTGCCCGGTGTCCTCGGCTTGCGCTGCCGGTGCGCTCTGACCGCCACCACCGAAACCACCGAAGCCGGCGAACCCGGCTCCGAACCCCGCGACCGGCTGGGCCGAGGTGGAGGCCGCCAGGTCGCTCATGGCTGCGGCGATCTCGTCCATCGACGACTCGCGGGCCGCCATCGCATCGTCGTAACGCGACTGCAGATCGTCCAGGTCGGTCTTGTGCAGCGCCTTGAGCCGCTCGATGTCAACACCTGCGAGGTATTGCAGCAGTTGCCAGTTGCGGCGGCGCTCCTCAACCATCGCGACGATCGAGGCACTGACCTTGATCTTCACCAGCCGGTCGGTGGCGTCGGTCGACCAGAAGAACGGCACGTGGGTGGCCCGGTCGGCTTCCGGCAGGTCGATGAACTCCTCGACCGGCACGGCCACCGCGTCCTGGTCGGCGGGCAGCTTGCCGAACTGCTTCTTGAAGCGGGATTCGGCGAAGGCGAATTGGGCCGGGGTCAGCGGGAACTCGGCAAGGTTCAGGTTGCCGGTCTCGTCCACATATTCGATGGTGTGGTTGGCCCAGAGCTTGTCCGGGTCGGGGTTGGCGTCCAGGTCGAACCAGTCGCGCAGGTTGTCGCCCTTGCGCGGATCGTGCACGAACAGCGGAGCCATCCGGGATTCGACCGCGAGCCGGCCGCGCTGATTCGCCATGTTGTCGGCGATGCCGTTCTCGCCCTGGCATGGCGTGTACACATCGACCAGCGATGCCCCGTCGGTGAAGTTCAGCATGTCCATGGCGGCGCGCAGGAAATGCCCCTGGAAGGCGGTCGCGGTGGCGGCAACGTAGGTGTTCGGGTGGAAGGCCGCCAAGATGGCGAGCTCCTTGCGTCCCTCGGTCTTGCCGGTGGAGGCCGCGCCGACCCTGGCCAGGTCGGCGTCCTGGCCGATGAAGCTCGCGGTGGACGCCTGGCCGCCGGTGTTGGAATAGCCGCCGGTGTCGAGCACCATCATCTTCACCGGGGTTCCGGACGCAAGAATCCGCGACAGCGCACCGAAGCCGATGTCGTAGTTGGCACCGTCGCCGCCGATGGTCAGCACCGCCGGCATCCAGGCGAGTTCCTCGTCGGTGAACTGGGCCCAATCGAGGGTGGCCAGTTCTTTGTCGTGGACGCTCGTGTCATAGGCGTCGTCCAGCTCGAGCCGGGCGGTGCGGACCGCCTTGACGAGATCGGTCTGCTTCGCTGCCAGGCCCTCGAATACGCCCTTGGCCAGCGCCTGAGCGTCCTGGAAGAGGCTGTTCACCCAGGGATCGGTGAAGGCGTTAAACGGCATGGTCGAGGCGTACACGCTGGAGCAGCCGGTCGAGTTCGCGACCACCGTGGTAGCCGGCGCCTTGCCGTTCGGGCCTCCCTCGAGCAGATAGAGGCCCTTCTCCAAGGCGTCGACAGTCGAGCCGATACGTGCGGCCCGCCCCTGATCGCATGCCTCCAGTTCTGCAAGCTTGGCCTGCAACTGGTCGATGAGCGTGGTGAGCATATCGCGCTGCTCGGTCTGCCGCTTCGAGCCGAGAGCATGGCTGGTCGCCATCACCATGCGGGTGCTGGTCACCTCGCCGCAGCCGCGGCAACCGCCGTGCCCGCCGGTCACCGTGTAGTAATTGGCGCGGTCGAGGAACAGCCGCTTGGTGTCACCGCCCGGTTCCACCGCATCCTTCGTGAACCGCGCCGGAGTGTTCGGGGTCTTCGTCAAGAACTCGAACCCGGTCTCCAGCTTCTCCTCGATCGCCGGAGTCTGATCGACGCTGGCAAGGGCATTCGGGCCGCAGACGTCGACGCACTCCAGGCAGCCGGTGCACTTCCAGGGGTCGATCGTCACCGAATAGAGGCCGCCGTTGCCTGGTGTCTCGCGCTCGATCGCATCGAAGAACGGACGCGTACGGGCCACCGGGAAACCACGCAGCACCTCGACCACCGCGCCGAAATTGCGGCGCAGGTAGGAGCCGGACGCTGCCGGAACCAACTCGTCCGCGGCCTTGGCGACCAGATCGGCCAAGGACGCGGCATCCTTGTCGGCCCGGTAATACTCGCGCACCCTGGAGGCGACCGAATAGATGTGGTCGCGCATGGCGGCCCGCTGCGGCTCGTTGACCTCGATCATCTCGACCGCGGCAGCGATCAGCGTGTGAATCTCATGAACCGCATTCGGGATCGCCGCATCGGGGCAGGCCAGCGTGCATTCCATGCACCCGGTACACAGCGTTGCGTCGAAGATCGGCACGGTGCGGCGGAACATGCCCTTGTCCTTGCCTGCGGCGGTGCCGCTCGGCACGAACAGCCCGGACCCCGGGAACACCGGCGCCCGGTCGACGGTGCCCTCGCGGAACGGCTTGCCCATGATGTGTTCGTAGTAGTCGGCATCGAACAGATTGGACGCTGCGCACGGGCTCGGGCACATCGCCGCCGACAGCGCCAGTGACCGTGCGGCGGCCGGAGCCTGCTCGGCATCGATGGCCAGATAGGCGTCCTGGTCATAGGGCACCGGGACGACCGCGGTCAGCCCGTCCTCGATGACGGCCATATTCGAGGAGACGATGGTGGAGCCCTTGCGTCCGAACTTCTTGTTGATCTGGACGTAGACCTTTTCGCGCAGCGCGTCGACCGAGGTGCCGTGCGAGATACGGTCGACACCGCCGACCACCGCACCGATGAATGCGATGCCCATCATGCGGGTCTGCAATTCAGCGGTAGGAGCATGCTCGGCCGCAACAGAGAAGGCATCGATGATGGAGAATTTGATCTTCTTCTCGCGGATGGTTGTGCGAGCAGCCGCAGGCAGAGCCCGCCAGGCCTGCTCGGGCGGGAGGTTCGATTGCATGATCAAGGTGCCGCCGGCGACCAGGCCCTTCAACGGGTTGGTGTGCTGGAAGACCTTGTGATCGGGTGAGAGCACCACCTCGACGTCTTCGAGTTCGGCGTTGGTGACCAGCACCGGCTCGGGGCTCAAGGTGATGTAGTAGTTCGTCGGCGCACCCGACTTCTCCGAGCCGTACTTGGGCGCGGACTTCGAGTACAGCCCCAGCGCCCCGGCCAGGATGTCGGTCATCAGCTTGCCGGTGGCGATGGTGCCGTAGCCGCCCACCGAGTGGAAACGAATGCGCATCGCCTTGTCGGGCAGCAGTTGTGGATTCTTGCCGACCGGCAGCGCCATCAACGTGGTCTCCGGATATGCGGCGGCCAGTTTGGCCTCCAACTCGCTGAAACTGCGGCCGGACTCTTCGCTGAAGAAGGTCGAGCCGAGATAGACCAGCGGCGATGCGTTCTCCCCCGCCATGTTCTGGGCCGCCGCGACCAGGTCGCGTGGTTGCAGGTCGTGGCCACCGAGCCCGAAGATGGCGCTGGTCATCGCCGGAATCTCGTCGATCGGCTCGATGCCGGGGAAACGTCCCGGATGCGCGGCATTGGCGGCCCCGCGGAAGATCGCCTGATTGACGAAACCGGTGAGCGCCATCTGGTCGGAGCGTTCCATGATGGTGACGGCCTTCTTGCCGCGCACCGCGGCCACCAGCTCGGCCTCCGGGAAGGGCTGCAGCAGCTTGACCGCCACCAGACCGACCTTGATGCCCTGAGAACGCAGGTAGGGCATGACGGCGCGAATGTCGTCGCACACGGAGCCGAGCCCGACGAAAACATAGTCGGCGTCGTCGACGTCATAGGTCATCACTGGTGCATACGGACGACCAGTCAGCGCGGAGTACTCGTCCATCGCCTGGCGGGCCAATCTCGGCACCTCGGCGGCGAAGTGGGTGCGGTGGTCGGCGATGCCGGCCTGGAAGTCGGGCTGGTTCTGCACCGGACCGGTGAGCCCCGGGTTGGTGGGATCGACCAGCGCCGGTACCAGTTGACGGGTGCCCTTGCGGAGGGCACCCAGCCACTGCCTGCGCCACTGCGCCGCCAGATCCGCGGGCACGAAACGCAGGGTCTCGGCGATCAGTTCGCCTTCGTCGTCGTGCTCGACGGCGTCGGCGTGCCGATCGAGCCAGTCGCGGATGTCGTCGAGTTCGGAAAGCCCGAACTCGGCTGCCTTCCGGTCGATCCAGCGGCGCAGCTGCCAGACGCGTCCCTTGGCGCCGAAGATGATCTCCTGGGCGACGGTTGGGCAGTCGATGCGTCCGGCCGGATCGCCCAGGTAGTTCTTCAGCAGTTCGGGTTCGGGGAGCCTGGCCTCCGACAGCATGTGGCTGGTCGCGAAGCCGTCCATCGCATTGGCCACCGGAATCAGCGACAAAGCAGAGGTACGGTAGCTGATCGCGGCGAGGTCTGCGGCCTCCTGCGGGTTGGATCCGAAGAAGACGGTGTATCCCGACGGCAGCAGAGCGTAGACATCGTCGTGGCCAGCCATCACATTGAGCGAATGCTTCGACACCACCCGCGCGGCGACCTGCAGCACGAAGCCGCCTACCTTCTTACCGACAGTGACGAAATGCGATTCCATCGCATAGAGGATGCCCTGGCTGCTGGAGGCATTCGAGACAAATTGGCCGCCGGTCAAGGCCGCGCCCAAAGCCCCGGACTGTGCCGAATGTTCGCCTTCTGGTTCGAAGAAGAAGGGGTGCTTGCCCCAGACATTGAGCTGGCCTTCGGCGACGGCGGCCTCGTAGATCTCGCTGATCTCGGTCGACGGCGTGATGGGGTATCCGATGACTCCCCCGCAGACATGCTTCATGACATGCGCGACGGCTCCGTTGCCGTTGATTACCTGCGCGGTTCCAGGGTATTTTGCCTTGTCAGGAGCGGGGGTGGGCGCCGAGGCAGGTGCTACGTCTTGGATCACACTGTCAGTCATTCTTCATCCCTTGCCTGTCGTTGCATGGATTCACCGGATTCGCTCGGTGAGGTCATCGGCCACGAACACCGGCGACGGGCCCGCTATGCGTCCTTGCCTCGGGATCATGGTGCAAGAAGAATATCCGCCGCTATTTTGCCCTCAGCGGTGGGGTGGGTATTTGTCCGGGCATTCAAGCTCCCAAATTTAGATACTGCGATGTCTATTAATTCTTATTTGAAGGGATTTGTGACGATATTCCAGCCCGTAATTGGCAGTCGTGGACGTTACGAATATCAGATCGAACCCTGACATCCCGGTGCGCTACGGCGCGGTCGGCGACCGAGCGTGCATGCCCGCATCTACGACGACGAGTTGATGCTCAGCGGCCCCGGACTGGCACTCGGCTATCTGGGCCGAGTATCTACTCGCATGACGCTGCTGAGATCGTATGTACCCATTGCGTAGCCCGTAGAGTCGCTAACTTCAGTCTCGCGCGGCGCAGCACGTGGTTTCGCGATGACGTGTCGGTGCGGACAACTATGGTTAAAGGGTGAGCACGAGCGTAGTCCCGGCGGGGACCCGGAATTACGGCGAAGTTTTCACCCGGCGCTGGGTGGTCGAGACACTGTTGGACCTGACCGGGTATGTGCCGTCGCGTGACCTTGGCGGGCTAACTGCGGTCGAACCGTCAGCTGGCTCCGGCGCATTCTTGATCCCGATGATCGAGCGCTTGGCCGAAAGTGCAGTGCGGCACGGGCACAAATTGGGCCAATTCCGCGACGCGATCCGCGCTTGGGAATTGCAGGAGCGCAATGTCAGGAAGCTTCGCGAGACCGTTCGTACCACTCTCGTCCGGGCAGGCGTATCTCAGCTGGATGCGCGGAGTCTTGCGAAGACCTGGATCATTGAAGGTGACTTCCTGCTTCCAGACGGCGATGATCTTCTGACGTTGGAAACCACTCCGATTACGGCTGATTTCGTCCTGGGTAATCCGCCCTATGTCCGATTCGATGACATCGATGACGCCCTGTCCAAGGAATACCGTCGGCGTTGGATCACGATGCAGGGACGCGGGGACATCTATATTGGGTTCTTCGAGCGCGGACTGAGGATGCTACGTCCAGGTGGAAGGCTCGGGTTCATTTGTGCCGATCGGTGGATGCGGAACTCATATGGTGCGGGGCTGCGAGCATTAATCGCCGACCATTACGCGGTCGAAACCCTATGGCAGATGCATGACGTGGATGCATTCGAGACGCAGGTAAGCGCTTACCCCGCCATCACAGTGCTCGCCAATCGCAAGCAAGGCGAGTTGACGGTGCTGAATGCCGGCGCGGGGTTCGGGCCTGAATCGGCCCGTGAAGCGTGTGCGTTCATCGGCTCAGATAACGGTCAAACGTCGGGCACAGGATTCGTGGCTGGCAGGTTAACAGACTGGTTCGATGGACCCGATCTCTGGCCTGCAGGGGGACCAGATCAAATTCGCCTCCTCGAGGACCTCAATGACCGCTTTCCGGCTCTTGAACAAACAGGTGGAGATACACGGATCTCGATCGGCGTCGCCACGGGCGCGGACAAGGCATTCGTCGTCAGTCCTGGGTCCGTGGATGTGGAGGAAGATCGGCTGCTGCCCATCGTTATGGCAGACGATATCCGGTCGGGCCGAATCGCAGAGCCGAAGAAGGTCTTGATCAATCCCTGGGACAAAGACGGAAAGCTCGTCGACATCAAGTGCTATCCACGTATGGCCACGGCCCTCGCCAACAGCCCCAGCGTGACTAGGCGCTTTGTAGCGAAAAAGAATCCAGCCACCTGGTATCGGACGATCGACAAGGTCTATCCTGGTCTGGCCGATCAGCCAAAGCTGTTGCTTCAGGACATGAAGGCACAGATCACCCCGGTATACGAGCCCGGTGGGTTGTATCCACATCACAACCTGTACTACATAATTTCGTCCGGTTGGGATCTAGAGGTGCTGGGTGGACTGCTCTTATCGCGAATTGCTGAAGCATTTATTAATGCTTATGGCGTGAAAATGCGTGGTGGAACCCTGCGTTTTCAGGCGCAGTACCTGAGGAAAATTCGCGTGCCTGCACCGGAAGATATTCCTGCGATGATCTCCAATCGATTACGGGAGGCTTTCAGGAGTTATGACCGAGATGCCGCTACCCGTGCGGCAGAAGCAGCCTACGGACTGCCGGAGGGGCATCTTTAGATGTGACCGGTTCTTGATCGTGGTAGTGCAATAAGTTCAAGCCATGCCTCCTGACTTCAGATGGAATGCTCCGATTGAGTTGTTCTGGGACGTACGTCATCAGCAAACCCAGCGGCAGGTGGACGCTGGACTTGTTGATGCGGGTACCCGAGGGTCCGTGACCGGTGGGAAGCATATGGATCCTCTGACCCAGTCGGTGGCGGATCTATTTCGCAGCGATCCTGCTCTTCACGTGGACGTGCGTTATGGAGGCAGGGTCAGTCTGCCGGGCTACTATCGTCGAACCAAGGACTGGGATCTCGTCGTGCTCTACCGAAGTGCATTGGTAGCCGCGATTGAATTCAAGTCACAGGTCGGGAGCTTCGGGAACAATTTCAACAATCGAAGCGAAGAAGCCATTGGGAATGCGGCCGATATCTGGCGCGCGTACGAGGAAGGCGTCTTCGGCCCGGTTCGTCCCTGGTTGGGATTCGTCATGCTTGTCGAGGATGCCAAGCGTTCGACTACTCCGCTCGGCAATCCTCCTGCTTTATTCTCAACCGATGAGGTTTTCCGGGATACGAGCTACCTCGACCGATACCGCATTCTGATGCAGCGTTTGGTGCGCCAGAAGCAGTACGACGCCGCTGTGGTCGCTTCGACCAGGCAAGGCGAAGGCGTCATTGACGAACCGGTGTTTGATCTTTCCTTTGCAAATTTTGAAGCGGCGGTGATCGCCCGACCTGCCTACATCAAGGCCTTGCCGGAGACGGCCTTCTCTGCCGATTGAGAATCAAGAACCGTTAATCCGGTCTGCCCGGGTTCGACACCTATACCGGACGACCAAGCCCGGCCGGTAACCTGCCCGTGGGCACGGGTGCGCCGGGTTTCCCGAGACATCGTCCTTTGGCAACGGGCCTTCGCTGTCTGCGATTCATGCGGGACCGCGGTCGTCCATGACCGCTATGCCTCGCATGACGGCCCAACAGTGACTCAGTCGTCATCCTCATCGGAGTCTTCGAGGCTCATCATGGAGGTTGCCACCAGCAGTCCCCTCGCAATTGCGCCGCGGAGGTTGGGCGGCACGACGTACTGATCTCGTGAGCGCTTGAGAATTCCGAGCCGACGCAGGTATTCCAGCTGCCGCAGCGCGCGCATATCGAGGATATCTGCCATGGGATCGCCGTCGGGAGCGGGCAGTTCCTGCTTGGGACGCAGGGCAGCGAGGAGCCGTAGGACTGCCAAAGACACAGTCTCGCGCTCGAAGTAGTAGCCGGTATCGTCCAGGTCTTGAATGAGTAGCTGCGTTGTGAAGACCCCGGTCACCATGTCTGCCAATTCCAGGGGCGGATGCTTGTCCGCGAGCCATTCGGCAGCTTTCGGGCCGGGCCGCACCCGGGTCGCGGTGAGTTCGATGAGTTCTGTCGTGATGAGAGTGTCCCACCAGGCATTCAACGGCGGCACGTCGCGGATGGACATCGCCTTGAATGATTCGGGAATCGGCAGCGGCTGATGGGGTTTGATCTGCTCCGGTGGGAGGAACGAGGGATCAAGGCCCCGCTTGTTCACGCCGACTGCGTTGAATCCGAGCATAGCGGCGACTTCGGCGATGTCCGCTCGCCGTAATCCGCCGGCCTGGGCAACCGGACGAGATTTTCCGATCCACTCGAGAAGCGTCCGCACCTGCGCCACTACCGTCACTCGGGCGAGGGCCGCCCTATGTTGTTTCGGATCGAGCTGTTCTGCTTCTTCTATGACTTCGAAAAGCGCTTCGCTGGCGCCCGAGGGGAAGGCCTCCTCGAGTGCGTCCTCGACGATCGCATGCGCTACGAGCCAGTCGTCATATTGCTGATCGTCGGTCTCCAGCCGAAAATGCAGATATTCATCGACAACCATGAGGGCAGCGCCAAGGAAGCCGGGCTCGTCCGGATCGTCGATCTCCATGATGAAGTCGACGAGGTCTTCCATGTCGTCGGGGTTGTCGGCTTGCAGCCCGAATCCTTTGGCCACCGAGAACAGCCCGCTGAGCAAAGAGACTTCGTTATCAACCGACGGCGCAGCTATCTCATTACGATCGCCGAGCCAGATTGCGAAGTTTTCGAGTGCACCTAGTTCGGCGGTCGACAGGGCGAGATGGTCCGCGGTATCGGCGGCTTTCATCGGACGATCGGAGCTTCCCACGGCGAACATCGGCCCGGCCTGTGCTGCGACAGTGCTGCGCTCAGCCTCTGCAACCGAAGCCAGGACGCCCGCGACCACCAGAGCTGCGCCCATGCAGGTTGGTTGACCCGTATAGCTGGTGATGAAGGCGCCCACGGAGTCGAACGCCTGGCCATTTCGCGCGGCGAGCAGTATCTGTCGGCCGGCTGCCCTGGCGGCTCTATCATTCCATGCCGGGATCCTTGTGCCGGCCAGCGAAACGGCGAGGTTCGGGTCGGTGAACCAACTATCCGCCAGCCCGAGAGCCACGCCGATGAGATGAGAGGCCGCAGGCCGATCCGCGGTCGGTTCGGGCTGTACCTCGTCCAAGATCGCGTGCGCCTGGCCAAGGTCGCCGGCTTCGACCGCGATGGCAAACCGCCGGAGGATCTCCAGAGCCTGTTCGCGTTGCGCACCTACCGGTGTGAACAACTCGAAATTGTGGCGCTCGGTTGCGCGTCCCATCGCATCATTGAGCGTGTCGAGGTCGATGTCAGGGCTCAGATTGTCCAGATCGATACCTTCGGCAGCGAGCAAAGGGGCGATGGAGTCCATGAACGGTTTGGAAGAACCGGGCTTAAAGACGACACCTGCGTCGGCCATGGCCTTGCGGAACTGCGGATCATCGAACGGAGTCGGAAGATTCGACATGCCACGAGCGTAGTAGAGCACCCGTATGAGTTACAGCGTGGCCTGGATGTGTGCGGAGCGGTTACGGGCTGCCGGCGATGCTGGGCAGTTCCGAATCACAGCGCGCTGGGTCGAACCGACGAGTCGAAGACGGCCGATTGGGTGCGGATCCGATTCTGCTGATTGTCCAGCAAGGCGGCGGACGCTCTTGAAATCAAACCGGTCCTATGGTTACCTAGTGGAGTAACGAACCAGTACACCAGAGGAGCCGGAATGATCGAAGAGGGACGGCCGCTCTTCGTGCAGATCGCGGAGGGCATCGAAGACTCGATCATCGGCGGCAGCCTGGCCGAGGACACCAAAGCACCGTCGACCAACGAGTTGGCCGCCTTCTATCGCATCAATCCGGCCACCGCAGCCAAGGGGATCACGATGCTCATCGATAAGGGCGTGCTGTACAAGCGGCGCGGAATCGGCATGTTCGTCGCCCCCGGTGCCCGCGACCTACTGCTCACCGAGCGGCGTACGGCCTTCGCCGAACGCTTCATCGATCCGCTACTCACCGAGGCCCGCACACTCGGGCTCGGGCCCGAAGACCTCGCCCGGCTCGTCAGCGAGCGGGCAGCCATCACCAAGGAAGGAACGCCGCGATGACCGCCGTTATCGAGGTGAAGAACCTCACCAAACGCTATAAAGAGACACTCGCTGTCGATGATGTGAGCTTCACCATGGAAAAGAACGCCATCTATGGGCTGCTCGGCCGAAATGGTGCCGGCAAGACCACGGTCATGTCGATTCTCACGGCACAGAACTTCGCCACCAGCGGAGACGTCCGGATCTATGGCGAACATCCCTACGAAAACCCGCGAGTACTCGCCCGGATGTGCTTCGTCCGGGAGGGGCAGAAATACCCGGACGATGCCACCGCGACCCACGCCTTCAAGATGGCGCGGCTGTTCTATCCCCATTGGGATCAAGACTTCGCAGAAGAACTGATCGAAGACTTTCAGCTGCCGATGAAGACCCGGATCAAGAAGCTGTCCAGGGGGCAGCTGTCTGCTGTCGGCGTCATCATCGGACTGGCCTCCCGGGCGGAGATCACGTTCTTCGATGAGCCCTATCTGGGGCTGGACGCGGTCGCCCGGCAGACCTTCTACGATCGGCTGCTGGCCGATTACGCCGAAGTCCCGCGCACCATCGTCCTGTCCAGTCACCTGATCGACGAGGTCGCGAACCTGCTCGAGCATGTCATCGTCATCGATGCCGGACGCATCATGATGGACGAGGCCACCGATGAGCTGCGGGATCGCGCCGTGACCGTAACCGGAGCCAGCAGCGCCGTCGACAGGTTCGCCGCCGGCCGCGATGTGCTGCATCGCGAGAGCCTGGGATCGGTCAGCAGCGTCACCGTGCTCGGCAAGGTCTCCGAGTCGGAACGTGCCGAACTCGCCGCCGAGGGGATCGATATCGGCCCGGTGTCGCTGCAGCAACTCATCGTCCGCACCTCCCAACGCAGTGCCGACCAGCGCAGCGCCGAGACCCAAGGAGCCCTGTCATGAACCGCACCGCAAATGTCGTACGCATGCAATTCGTCAACCGCAACGTGTTCATCTGGATACCGTTGATCGTGCTCGTCGGAGCCTTCGCCGTCAGCCTGATGATCTATGGAATCATCTCCAGCGCCGGTGCGGCAGGCCCCTACTACGGCGGCGGAGCCCAGGCTCCGCTGTGGACCCTGCTCGCCGTCGGCATTCAGGCGTTGACTCTGTCATTCCCGTTCTCGCAAGCAATGAGCGTGACCCGCAAGGAGTTCTATCTCGGAACCTTGCTTTCGGCGGCAGTGACATCGGCCGTCCTCGCCGTGGTCTTCGTCATCGGCGGCCTGATCGAGAAGGCAACAGGCGGGTGGTGGCTCAACGGCTACTTCTTCCACCTGCCGTGGATCTGGGAGAACGGGCCCGCCGCCGCGGCACTGGTCTACTTCAGCATCGCGATGCTCTTCTTCGTGATGGGATTCTGGGGAGCAACCATCTTCAAGCGCTGGGGCATCACCGTGCTGACGATCGTCTTGGTGGCGCTCGGCCTGCTGCTCGTGGCCGCGCTGTGGCTGGTCGCGCGGGCAAATGCCTGGGTGCAGATCGGGACGTGGTTCGTCGCCCAAGGCGCGCTCGGGCTGGCGCTGTGGGGTCTGGCGTTGATCGTCGTCCTTGCCGGCTTCTCGTACTGGACGCTGCGGCGGGCGGTCCCCTGACCGGTTGTGCTCAGCCTCGCGAAGAATTAGGCATACCTTGCCAAATGCGTTGCCGGTTCAGTGTCCCTCACATCTCGCGGTGCCGATGACCACACCGTGACTACGGGAAATACTCACCTTGATCGCTGCTGCAGCGGCGAAACGCAGAAAGGCCCGCCGCTATCCCGTCTTACCGGTACCTCCTCTAGTGTTGGGGAATAATCTCATGACAGCGCCGAATCAGCGAGGAGGCAGGCATGCGCACCTTGGACTGCGATGTGGTGGTGGTGGGCGGCGGTTCCACCGGAACGGGCGTGGTGCGCGATGTCGCCATGCGGGGGTACTCGGCGATCCTGGTCGATCGCGCCGACCTGGGCCAAGGGACCACCGGCCGTTACCACGGACTGTTGCATTCAGGCGGACGATATGTCGTGAGCGATCCACGCTCGGCGACCGAGTGCGCAGAAGAGAATGCGATCGTCACGCGTATCCACGCGAGCGCGGTGGAAGCCACCGGCGGCCTGTTCGTGGTCACTCCCGAGGATGATCTCGATTTCTCCGACAAGTTCTGGGCCGGCTGCCACGATACCGGCGTGCCCGTCGAAGAGATCAGCGTCGCCGAAGCGCTGCGACGGGAGCCCCGAGTCAATCCGGGCATCAAGCGGGCCTTCGCCGTCGAGGACGGCACCGTCGACGGCTGGCAGTTGGTATGGGGAGCCGCGCGATCGGCCCAGGAGTATGGCGCAAAAATTCTGACCTACCACACGGTGACGGGGATCGAGGTCAGCGACTCGGCGGTCACGGCGGTCAGCTGTACCGACCGGCGCAGCGGCGACGAACTCACCATCAACTGCCGCTTCGTCATCAATGCAGCCGGTGCCTGGGCGCATCACATCGCCGAAATGGCGGGCTGCCACGACGTCGAAGTGGTGCCGGGACGCGGCATCATGATCGCCATGAATCACCGGCTGGTCAACACCGTCGTCAATCGCTGCATCTATCCGGCCGACGGAGACATCCTGGTGCCGGTGCACACGGTCTCGATCATCGGCACGACCGATGTGCGCGCCGACGATCCGGACAAGCTCGCGATCCCGCATGACGAAGTACAGCAGATGTTCGACTCCGGCGAGACGCTGATTCCGGGCTTCCGCAAGGCGCGCGCGTTGCACGCCTGGTCGGGTGCGCGTCCCTTGGTGAAGGACGCGCGGGTGTCCGCTCAAGACACCCGGCACATGTCTCGCGGCATGTCGATCCTCGACCACCAGTCTCGAGACGGCGTTTCGGGCATCCTGACCATCGCCGGCGGTAAGTTGACCACCTATCGGCTGATGGCCAAGAACATCGTCGACGTGATGTGCGAGCAACTCGGTGACCAGCGCGAATGCCGTACCGCCGATGAACCGGTGCCGGGATCGACCGATGGCCATAATTACGTGGTCACTCACCGGTTGCACGATCGCGAGCAGGACCGCCGCGAGGACCAGATCATCTGCGAATGCGAATTGATGAGCCGTACGATGCTCACCGACGCGATGCACGCCGATCCGAAGTCCAGCATGGACGACCTGCGCCGCCATCTCCGGTTGGGAATGGGGCCTTGCCAGGGAGGATTCTGCAGCCTACGGGCGACGGGCATCGCCTGTTCCGAAGGAATCCTTGACGCGGATGGCGCGAACCTGAGACTGCACGAATTCTTGTCCAACCGCTGGATCGGGCTGTGGCCCATCCTGCACGGCGACCAGGTGCGGCAAACCGCATTGGACGAATGGATCTTCCAGGGACTGCTCGACGTTGAGCACCTGCCCGAGCCCTCGACCGTATTGGAGCCGGTGCCATTAGACGCAGCCACTCCTCCCGAGTCAACGACCGGGGCAGCCAACAAGAAGTCGGAGGTGGCGCGATGAACGACGTCGTGGTTATCGGTGCCGGTGTCGCCGGTCTGCTCGCGGCGGCACGGCTGGTCGATCAGGGCGCCAAGGTGAGCGTCGTCACTTTCGGCATCGGTGGTCTGCAACTGTCCCATGGCGGGTTCGACGTGCTCGGGTATGCACCGGAGCGGGTCGATCGTCCATTCGATGTGCTGGACGACTTCATTGCCGCGAATCCCGGACACCCCTACGCTCTGCTGGGGACCGAGGCAGTGCGCACCGGCACAGATTATGCGGCGAGCTTCTTCGGTGATCTGCTGGCAGGCAATGACGGACGCAACTGGCTGCTGCCCACCGCTGTCGGCGCATTGCGTCCCACCTACCTGGCCTCGCCGACCATGGTGGCCTCTGACGTGCGTGCCGATCACGATCCGGTGGTGGTGGCCGGTGTCCGCGAGCTCAAAGACTTTCCGGCCGACCTGATCGCAGGCAACCTGGCGGCCCAGCAGGTACCGGCCCGCGCGGTCGAGATCTCGCTGCAGCCCCGGGGCAACGAGGCCGATCCGTCAGCACTCAGCTATGCACGCGCGATGGATCGTCCCGAGTTCAGGGCGCGTTTCGCGAAAGCGTTGAGCGCGCAATTGCTGGCTGGTGAGAAGGTGCTGGTGCCGGCGGTCGCCGGCTACCGCGATCCCCGGGCTTTCGCCGACCTCGGTGAACGCATCGGCCACACCATCGCCGAGATACCCATGCCGCCGCCGGGTGTGCCGGGCATGCGGCTCAACGAATATGCCAGCAGACGCCTGCAGGATTTGCGGGTGCGCTGGATTCTCGGCGCTCGAGTGGTCGACATCCATGGCGACGGCGGCCGGGCAACGTCGGTCGATGCTGCAACCTCCGGCCACATCACTACGCTCAGCGCTGATGCATTCGTCTATGCCCCGGGTGGTTTCGAATCCGGCGCACTGACCCTGGATTCTTATGGCGAGGTACATGAGACACACCTCGGCCTGCCGGTACGCGTTCCCGACGGACAACTCATCGGACCGGACAGACGAGCCGAGCAGCCGCTGTTTCGCAGCGGGGTTGCCGTCGATGACAAGATGCGGGTGCTCGACGCGGACGACCGGCCGGTCTTTGCGAACCTCTTCGCCGCCGGTGGAATACTGGCCGGGGCAATGCGCTGGAGTGAGAAGTCGGGAGAAGGCATCGCGGCGGCGTCGGCCGTGCGCGCCGCGGACGCGATTGGAGATCTGGCATGAGCACCAAGAAGGATCCGAAGCAACTCACCCAGGCCGAGCGCGACGAGCGCGACACCGAACGTGCCGAACGCCTGGTCACCTCACAGCAGGGGCCGAAGTTCTTGGCCCTGAACACCAAGGAACCGGATATCTTCGCGGCCCAGCGCCTCAACCGGGCGAGCCTCGATCACTGCGTCAAATGCACGATCTGCGAGACCCAGTGCCCGGTATCGGCGGTCACCCCGCTGTTCTCCGGGCCCAAATACGTGGGCCCCCAGGCCGAACGGTTCCGCCACGGCGAATCCGTTGATCATTCGCTCGATTACTGCTCCAGCTGCGGCATCTGTACGTTGAGCTGCCCGCAGGGTGTGCAGATCGCCGAACTGAACTCGATGGCGCGGGCCGTGATGAAGGCCGACCACATGCCGATCCGCGACATGCTGATCGGCGAGACGGTGATGATGGGCAAGCTGATGACTCCGATCGCCCCGGTCGCCAGGGCTGCTCTCAACAACAAGCCGATCCGTATCGTCATGGAGAAAGCAGTCGGGGTGCACCGTGATGCACCGATGCCCACACCGCAGAATCAGTCCTTCGTCGGCTGGGCCAAACATCACAAGCGCCCCAATACTCGCGTCACGCGTGGGCCGGTGGTGTTCTTCCATGGCTGCGCGGGCGGCTACTTCGAAGTGCAAACCTCGATTCATACCGTCGAAGTTCTTGAATACCTCGGCTATGAGGTCATCATTCCAGCCCAGGGTTGCTGCGGGCTGGCGCAGCAGTCGAACGGCTTGTTCACGGGAGCCCGCAAGACCGTCCGCAAGCTGTGCAAGCAGTTGCGTGCCGCGGGGAAGGACCTGACGATCATCTCATCGTCCGGATCGTGTGCCGGGATGCTCAAACACGAGGCGCACGAGATCATGGGGGTGGACGATCCGGAGCTGATCGATGTGGGCACCAGACTTCGCGAAACCTCCGAGTTCTTGATGGAACTGGAAGACGAGGGCACTCTCCCCCACACCTTCGGACGTTTGGATATGACGGTGCCCTATCATGCACCCTGTCAGCTCAAGGGTCAGGGAATGGGAATGCCCGCCATTCGGCTGCTGGAGCTCATTCCGGGATTGAAGGTCGTCGAATCCGGGCAGGCCTGTTGCGGAATTGCCGGCACCTATGGGCTGAAGAAAGAGAAGTATGACGTAGCCCAGGCGGTCGGTCAAGCACTTTTCGATATGGTGATCGACACGAACCCTGAACTCGCGGTCTGCGACACCGAAACCTGCCGGTGGCAGATCACGAAATCGACCGGTGTTCCCACCGTTCATCCCATTTCGCTGATTCACCGCGCCTACGGGCTGGATAAGGACAACTCACACAGGTGATGACCAGATCCTGAGGCCCACCGGCAGCTCAGCCGTTGGGCCTCACTCTCTGGCTGGCCTCGCGTTATGCGGTTCCTATCGGCCTGTTCGTCACGCCGGTTCCGGCCCCTGGCGCCTCGGCCGAGACACGCGCCCTAAAGCGGGGTCCAGCTATTGCTCGGCTCCGCGTTTTCTTGGCATGATGGTTGTCGGTGGATTTGTACAACGAAAGTAAGTCCGGATTCACCACAAATCTTCTGGGATCGACCCCAGAAGAACACAAATCCTGAATGCCGAGAAGAGGCGGGCCACGAGATGCCTGCCGAATCGAGGTGCCGCAAGGATTATGAGGAAGGGAATACCGGATGTTTCTGACACCCCTGGTCGTCTCCTCTCTTGGAGAGGCTTTTATTTCAGAATTCGTAGGGACAGCGATCCTGCTGCTCTTGGGCGTTGGAGTTGTCGCTAATAATTTGCTCGGGAAAACGAAAGGAAATGGAACCGGCTTCCTCTTCGTGAACTTCGGCTGGGGCATTGCGGTTATGGCCGGTGTCTATTTCGCCAGCGCCACCGGTGGGCATCTGAATCCCGCCGTCACCGCCGGGGTGGTCGTCCGTGAACTTATCTTGGGTAATTCGATCGACTGGGCGCTCGTGGGTGTGTACGTGGTTGCGCAAATTCTCGGCTCGTTGCTCGGTGCCTTCCTCGCGTGGCTGGCCTACAAGAACCACTATGACGAGGATGTCGATCCGGCGCTGAAGCTCGGCACCTTCGCCACCGGACCGGAGATTCGCAAGCCGTTCTGGAACTACCTCACCGAGGTCATTGCTACCTTCGTGCTGGTTGGCTGGGTCATCGTCGCGGGTCTGCAAGATCCCAACGGCAACGCATGGATGCCTCTCGGTGTGACCTTGATCATCGTCGGTATCGGCGCTTCGCTCGGTGGCCCGACCGGATACGCCATCAACCCGGTCCGTGACCTCGGCCCGCGCATCATCCACGCCATCGTTCCCATCAAGGGCAAGGGCTCGTCCGACTGGGGTTACGCCTGGATTCCGATCGCCGGCCCGCTGAGCGGTGGCATCCTGGCCGCGATCATCATCGTGCCGATCTATCTTGCCGTGGGCACTCTGCCGGCCGATTCGGCGCCCTTCTTCCAGCTGGTCGCGAAGTAAAGCCAACCGGCGGTCAACCAGAACTTCAACACTTCAAAGGAGTAAATCAACGTGACTGAAATGTTCATCATGGCAATCGACCAGGGAACTACCAGCACGAGGGCCATCATTTTCAATCATGATGGCCAGATCGTGTCGAGCGGTCAGCTCGAGCATGAGCAGATCTTTCCGCGTGCCGGATGGGTCGAGCACAATCCGGACGAGATCCGCAGCAACGTCAACGAGGTGATGGGCCAGGCCCTCGCCCGGGCTCGTATCAACCGTCACCAGATCGCCGCCGTCGGCATCACCAATCAGCGCGAGACCACCATGGTCTGGGACCGCGAGACCGGCGAACCGATCTACAACGCGATCGTCTGGCAGGACACCCGCACCCAGAAGATCTGTGACGAACTGGCCGGGGACGAGGGCCCCGACCGCTTCAAGGACATCGTCGGCCTGCCGCTGGCGACGTATTTCGCCGGACCGAAGATCAAGTGGATTCTTGACAATGTGGAGGGTGCCCGCGAGAAGGCGGAGGCCGGCAAACTGGCATTCGGCACCATGGACTCCTGGGTGATCTGGAATCTCACGGGCAGCCAGCACGGCGGCCTGCACATCACCGATGTCACCAACGCTTCACGCACCATGCTGATGGATATCCGCACTCTGGAGTGGGATCCGGGCATGTGTGAGGCCATGGGCATCCCGATGTCGATGCTTCCCGAGATCAGGTCGTGTTCCGAGGTTTATGCGAACGGTGACAAGGAAAGCCTCATCATCGATACCCCGATCGCGGGCATCCTCGGTGATCAGCAGGCCGCCACCTTCGGCCAGGCCTGCTTCGAGAAGGGCATGGCCAAGAATACCTACGGCACCGGTAACTTCATGCTGATGAACACCGGCGAGGAGGCCGTCTTCTCGAAGAATGGTCTGCTGACGACCGTCTGCTACAAGATCGGGGACGCGAAGCAGGTCTACGCTCTCGAGGGCTCGATCGCTGTCACCGGTTCGCTGGTGCAGTGGCTGCGCGACAATCTGAAGATCATCGCGTCGGCTCCCGAGATCGAGGAGTTGGCCGCATCGGTCGAGAACAACGGCGGCGCCTACTTCGTGCCGGCCTTCTCGGGCCTGTTCGCACCCTACTGGCGTTCGGACGCCCGCGGCGCGGTGGTGGGCCTGACCCGCTTCTGCAACCGTGGCCATCTGGCACGCGCAGTGCTGGAGGCAACCGCCTACCAGACCCGGGATGTGTTGGAGGCCATGAACGCGGACGCGGGTGTGCCGCTGGCCGAGTTGCGTGTTGATGGCGGAATGACCGCCAACAACCTGTTGATGCAGTTCCAGGCGAATCAGCTGGACGTGAATGTGGTGCGTCCGGTGGTCGCAGAGACCACGGCGTTGGGCGCGGCCTACGCCGCGGGCATCGCGGTCGGCTTCTGGGAAGGCGAAAAGGATGTTGTCGCGAACTGGGCCGAGGACAAGCGCTGGGAGCCCGAGTCCGGTGAGGAGAACGAGGCCGAGCGCGAGCGTCTCTACCGCAACTGGAAGAAGGCAGTGTCGAAGACCCTCGACTGGGTCGACGACGACGTCGTCGAGTGACGGCTGACTAGTTGACCGCGGCCGCAGTTGATGGCGGCCGGCAGACAAATCCGGGTCCGGATGAACGACTCACAGGTCGTTCCCCGGGCCCGGCTGTCTGTCTGTGTCGCCCTGTTGAGTCGCGATGGCTGTCTTGGGCGGTCCGCACTGCTCGCGGGTCACAACCGGCAACCGCAGTGGCGCGCCTGCTGAGCGCTGATGTCTACTAGGCCGGCAGCGCGACCTTCGGTTTCGCCCACGATCTGCCGTGGGTGTCTTTGAGAATGTCGTATTCGACGTCGACGTGGGGCTCGATCGCCGAGTATTTGTCGTTGGGTGCGCCGATGATCAGCTGGAATCCGAGGCCCCGCCAAGCGCCGATCGCCCGCTCGGTGAAGTGCGCGTCCGCCTTGATGAGAGCCTCGTCCAAGAAGACCGGGGCATAACGCGGCCGCGACGATCCGGCATCGCCCAGCTGATAGCGCAAGGCGGCACCGACGATGAAGGCGACGAGTTCCTGGGATTCGCCACCGGATTTCTCGCCGATATGGTCGTACAGAGCGACATGCTCCTTGGTCGTCGCATTGACGCGCTCGGCGCTGACCCGCACATGGTTGCGCACATCGATAAGGTCCGCGAAGTCGGGCGCCTGACGCCGGATCCGGTTGATCAGCTTCGCCATCCGGGCAAAGCAGGCCTCCCGCTGCTCGTCGGTCTCGGCGGCAGCGATGAGTTCACGCACCGCGCGCAATTCCCGGCGGAATTGCTGCCTGAGGTTCGACCCGGTCTCCCGGACGGTGATCTGTAGCCGGTGGTTGTCGTCGTAGAACGGCAGATCCTGCATGATCAGATTGATCGGCTCGATGCGCTCCCGGATCTCCCGCAACGATCGGCTCAGAATCGAATCCAGATTGGTCAGGTCGTTTCCTGACAGTTTCAGCAGGCTATTCCGCCAATCGCGCTCGAGGGTGTGCAGGCCGCTTGATTCCAGGTCGGTGAGGATCTGCTCGAAGTCGTTGATCGAGGTATCCGGATCGACGAGCAGGTTCGGGTTGGGCCAGCGCTCCACGAATGAGGTCAGGGTGCGGCGCAGCGTCTCTCGTTGGTCTGCGAGGCTCTGCTGGGCCGTTTCCTGATCGGACGACAACTTGCTCGCCGCCGTCGTCAGCGCCGCATCGAACCTGGTCAAACGGGCTTTGTGCGAACCGGCGGCAGCTCCCTCGGTCAGATCGAAGCTTTGATCGAGATAGTGTGACTGGGCCTCGCTCAGCGCGCGTCCGGCGTCTTCGGCGTCGTCCAGCATGGCTTGGGCCTGATCGACCTCGTCGGTGATTTCGGCCCACTGCGTTTGCACCTGCTCTTGTTTGGTGCGGGCCCGGCCGATCTCCTGCTGGCAGCGATTCACCTTCTCGCCAGCCTTGGCGATCTGGGCACGCAGTTCGGCGATCTTCGGATTGCCCTGCGTCAGGTCTTCCAGGACGCCGGACCAGCGCTGCTGTTCGGCCTGTGCGCGGGCCACATCGATCTGATCCCAGCTGAACCCGCGGACGATGCGGTACGCCTGCTGAACATCGTCCAGCCGGCCAAGCGCACGCTTCGCCTCGTCAACGGCATCGATGGCCATCACCAGATCTTGCCTGGCCACGTCGATCTGGCCGGAGAGCTGGGTCACCCTGCGCTGGTTCGAAAATCCGAGCACATTGGCCCGGCCATGCCCGCCGTGCGCTCCCCTGGCGCCCTGCGAGGTCTGGCCGTTGATGGTCAAGGCCATCGCGTGTCTGGACAGCTCATCGGCCGAGCCGACGCAGACGAATCCGAACCGGTCGCTCAATTTGGCGCGCAGCCAGCCGGCAAACGGGCCGGTGCGGTAGTCGAGGCGTCCGGGCAGAGTGCGGGCATCCAGTTGGCCACCGAAATCCTGCCCCGTTTCGACGCCTTCATAGCGCAGCCGCTTGGGGGTCTGCACGGTATTGATGGCTGTGCGGAAGTCGCGCAACTTGGAGCGGTCGATGAGCAGCGTGGTGGCGAAACCGCCGAGCGCCAGATTGAACGCCTCACGCCACGGTTCAAATTCGGGCCGCACCTCGATCAGCTCGCCGACGAACGGCAGCTCATCGGGGCTGAGCCCGGCCGCCTCCGCCAGCAGATTCCTGGACGTGTCGAGCCCTGCGGGAATGTTGCCGTTGCGCAGCCCCGCCTGTGAGCGTTCGGATTCCAGCCCGGTCAGCTTTGCTTCGGCCGACCGTCGGGTGGCTTCGGCCTCGGCGTAGCTCGTCAACGCGGCATTCTTGGCGTCCGGATTGGAGAGCTGTGAGGTGGCGGTGGCCACCAGCTCGCCGAATTGCTTGGCAGAGGTGATCTCGGTTCCCAGCGCGCCGAGGGCTTCGTCCAGCTTCGCGCGATTGTCCAGCACGGTCTGCAGGTTGTTCTCGGCGTCGCGAAGCTCACGCTGGGCGGTCTCCAGCCGGTCGCCGCCGGAGGCCCGCAGCACCTCGCTCAAGCCGTCCCGCTCGGCGGCAGCCGCCCGGGCAAGTGCCTCCTTGTTGCGGACGAGTTCATCGGCGCGAAGCTTCTGATCGCGCAACTCCTGCTCGACCTCACGCAGCAAACCGAGGCGGCGCTCTGCCTGCCACAGTGACGCCAGTGAGCGGGGATCGTCGAAGCGGCCCAGCTCGTCGATCAGCCGCAACCTCTCGGCGGCGGACTCGATCTTCACCTTCAGCCCGCGAATCGGGGCCAGCGTGCGCACCTGTTGCTGGGCGGTGATCATCCGCTGCCGGGTGGATTCGAGTTCATCGAAGTGCTCGACGACGGCGTCCGCGGCCTGCAGAGTCTCAGGCTCTTCGAGGACCATCCGCTTATAGAGCTCGTCGACCGTGGTGATCTGCTGGCCGGCCTGAATGCGGGCCAGCAGGCTCATCGCCTTGCTGCCGGCCCCGGCCGCCCCGATGCCCAGCGTCGAATGCAGCTTCGCGGCGAACTCCCGCTCGGTGCCGAAAGTTGTCAGCCCGCCCGACCGCACGGACGCATCATTCAGCCGTTGGGTCGCGGCCCTTTCGAGCTCGCGCAGATCGAAACCGCCGTCGATAGTGGCGCGAACCCGCACGGTGTCTTCGAGCGCTCGGGCGGTGGCCGGTAGATACCAGGCGCGGACGGCCGTGAACCGGGAACCGTCATGGTCGGCCCAGGTCATCGCCACCGCCGTCCAGGTGTCGGTGCCGTCGCCGCGCAGCACCCGCACCTTGGTGCCCTGTGCAGTGCGCGATTCATCGAGTTTGCCTCTGCCATACGACACGATGTTGCGCTGATCCACTCCCCGCGGGCGTCCCTGCACTCCCCCATTGGACGCGCCGTTGAAGGGCGTGGTGTGGGGCATCATCAAGGCGATATAGGCGTCCATCAGAGTGGATTTGCCCGAGCCGGAACTGCCGCACAGCAGAGTGGCGGTGGGTGAGAATCGGACCCGGTGATAGCCGTCGTAGCCGCCCCAGTTCACCAGTTGCAGGTCTTCGGCGAGCCACTGCTGGCCCCTGGAGGCAGCCGGGATGAGCCCGAAGAGGGTGTCGAGCATGGTCACAGTTCGTCATCCTCCGAAGCATCTTTGCTGGTGTCCGCAGTGCTGGCATCATGCCCACCGGCAGCCGAATCCGGGGGCACCGGCCCGTTGTCCGTGGCCCGGCGGGCCGTCCTGTCACGCAGCCATTCGCTCAGCTCGCGCAGCCGTTCGGCGCTGAGCACGATCTCGACGATCGGGCTGATCCGGTAGCGTCCCTCGGACTCCTCGTCCAGCAGCCCGTCGCGCTCCAGCCGGGAGATCGCCGAACGAATGGCCTTCTGCCTTCTGGCGGTGTTTCCGTCGGCGTCCGAGAAGTAACTGAGCACGGTTTGCTCGACCTCCTCGACATCCACTCGTACGGCTTGCTCACCGGAGGTGGACTCGCGCTGGTAAATGGTGCGCAGATAGACCAGCACCAATGTCTCCGCGCGAGTGTAGGCATCGTCGCGCAACAGGATCGGCACGTCGAAGTCGTCGGAGCGCACCTGCTCCTTATAGGCGACCCCTCGGGAGTGATCGACGATCAGCCGCACGAACAGGTCATTGAGGTGAGACTCGATCCGCAGCTGGGAGGCGACCAGCACCTTCCAGTCGTCCGGATTGCGCTCGGCGAGCAGAAACCTGCGTTGCAGCAGCCGGACGAGCACCCGCCGCTCATCCAGATCGAGCACGCCGTGGTCGCCCGGATATAGCGAATCCGGATCGCCTTCCATCGGCACGGGATCGACGAAAGCCGTGGGATCAGCTTGCTCAGTTGACATCGTCTTCCTTGGTGGTTCGCGCGTTGACGGCCCCGAAAGCAAATCTGCGGCGGCTGCCGTCCGGACGCAGGGCCTCGACGGTGGACACCTCTTCTTGCTCGGTCATGCCATTGTGGTGGGCGATCTCGAGCAGCCCGAGCAGATCGACCGGCCGCCTGTCGGTGTCGTCGGCTCCTTCGAACGCCTCGGCCACGTCGAAGGTCTGGCCGAGGCCGCGGACATACGACTCGAGCCTGGGATAGTTCGGCCCACCCCAGGCGGTGGACTCGGCGTCGAGAAACTCGACGTCGGTGGCATCCTGCAACGGTTCGGGAGCATCGGTGGGGGCGAGTTCGCTGAGCGAGCGTCGCAGATGCCCGACATCGGCCACCGGGAAGCTGCGCACCGGCTCGGCCCGTTCGCCGGGTCTCGATACCTGCATCCAGGCTTGTAAGCCCGACATCACCGTGCGCAGCAGGTCATCGATCTGCCTGTCGCGGACGGGATCGTGAGTGCGTACCTGGGTGGTGATGACATGGGAGGCCTGGCGTTGGGTTTCGAGAACGTCCCAGACGCCTTGTTCGATCCTTCGGGCGATGGCGGCGAGTTCGGCACGCTGACCGGGATCCATCACGGCTGTGAACGGCTGCACCAGCAGCGCATGCAGCTGGCCGGTCAGCCGGTCGATCTGTTCGGGATCGCCGATCAAGGCCAGGGCGCCGGCGAACGCGCGTCCCTCCGCAGTGGACTCCATGACATCTTGGCCGCGTTGCAGGTATTCGCGCAGTACCTCGCCGGTGGGCCGGATGTCTTGGCGCAGGTCTGTCACCACGTCGCGCTGCATGGCTTTGATCGACTCGGCGACCCGCGCGAAATCGGCGGGCAATTCGCGGGCGAGGTGGACGATGTTCTCTGCCTCTTCGAGCAGTTGCTCGTCGTCCGGTGGTGTGACCTGGCCGGCACTCAGTTGGGCGATCTGGTTCTCGATCTGGTTGCGCTGGGCCTGAAGTTTCGCCAGCCGGGCGGCCGGATCGGTTTCGGCATCGTCACTGAGGGCCCCGATCGCGTCGATCAGGGTCCGGATGCGCGACTTCGTCACTCGAGTGCGGCCACCACTCGCGCGGCCCGCGATCTCCAAGGCACCGACGGCATGAGCGGTCAGCCGATACACCTCGATGTCGTTCTCGATCTGGTAGCCGAGCCAGCCGACCTTCACCCAATAGCGGCACATGTCGCGGGCGGTTCCGGTGGGCATGCCGCGCTCGTATGCGGCATCACCTGCTTCGTGAAGCTCATCGATGAGTTCGTCGATCTCGGCGTGTGCGTCGGCCACCGCCACCACCGCCCGGTCGGCGGTGAAGATGGTCGATAATACGGCGACCACGAAGGGTGCGTAGCGTCCGTGCAGAAGATCAAGGGTGGGGTTCTTGAACGCCGCGATGGAACGCCGGTAGGCGGCCTCGGCTCGCGTGTTCGTCATTCGCAACACGATAGCCCGATCCGCCGATGGCCGCAGCGCGGGCGCATCGGCGGATCGCAGGATCAGCCTTCGGTCGCCGCGATCGTGGGCTGAGCGCCGGTGGCTGCGCGGCCTCCCGCGGTTGGCTGCTCGCCGGCTTGTGGCTCGACTCCTGTCGCGGTCGGTTCGGTGGTGGCTGTCGGCTCACTCGTCGCGGTCTGCGTGGGCTCGCCGGTAGCGGTGCTGGTGGAGGTGCCCGTGGCGGTAGAGGTCGCCTCAGGCTGACCGGTGGAGGTCTGGTCCGCGGTCGCCGTACCGGCCGGCAGGCCGGTCGTTGTCGAACCGCTGGACGACGAGCCGTTCAGCGTTGTTCCACTGACCTTTTCGTGAATCTCGCCGGTGCCGGTCGACAGCGACTGCCCCGACATCGCCTGGATCGCGAAGATGGCGGCGAAGGCAATTACGAAGCCGACCAGCCCGGTGATCACCGCTATCTTGATGCGGCGGTTGCGGCGCTGTTTGGCCTCCTCGGGAGTGGCGGCAGGCTCCGCGTCCTGACCTTCGGCGGCCGCTTTGGTGCTGCCGGACGACACCTCGCCGGTGCCCTTCAACTTGCCCAACTTTTGCTGACGTGTGCTGCTCAACGACTGAAGCTTTTCCTCACCGGTATGCAGTGGGCGTTTCAGCAGCGGCAGCACGATCCCCGAGACCATGCTGACGATGAAGGCACTCACCACGCTGCCCACGGCACCCAGGGTGCCACCGACGATCGCGGCGATCGCCGAGGCAAGCGCGCCGGCCAGTACATCAGACGGGCGCAATCCCCCGGAGGCCCTCACCGCCTCGGCCTTGGCAGCGGGCGCGCCAGTGCTCGAACCTTGTGATCCGGCCAATTTCTGTTCTCCTTAAACCAGCCCCTGCTGGTCTGCGTTCACATCACGACTACGTCCACCGTATGTGGATTAGGCGGCGAACCATATTTGAGTTTCCTATGAATTGCATGGCCGCCGGCACATCCTCCCTCGGCTCTCGTAACACGGACCGATGGCCCCGGATACCTTAAAATCCCGCTATGTCGATGCCTACTCGTCTCAGCCCGGCCCGGAAAGTGGTCGCGGCGGTCGGAGGCGTGTTGACGTTTGCCGGCAGCGCATTTCTCGCGTTGTTGATCGGCCTGGTCTCCGAGACCGATTATCTGCCCGGTGATGGCTTCGCCACGGTGATCACGGTGACCTGTTTGGTGATCTTCGCTGGGTTGTGGATGATGACTCCCGGCCCTGACGTGTCCCTGCTGCCGGGCACGGCGGTGGGATTGCTCGGCGGGGCGCTCGGGTGCACGGCAGGGGCGATCTTGTTTCAAGCGCCACAGTGGGTGCCGGCCGGCATGGTCGCCGCCGCAGCGGTGCTCGGAGTACTCATCTGGATCAGGCATTTCCGTCGCCGGTGGCTGTTCACTCACGGACGCGAGACTGTCGGCGTCCTGGTGGAGCTGTCCTACGGCAGCTCGGAGGGAATCGTGATCTATCAGGCGGCTGACTACGTCGTCCAATACTTCGACGAGAATGGACGACTGGCCCGTGCGGCCGGTGAGGCATCGTTCAGGACATCCCGAATGCCGGATGTGGGCGACGCGTTCCGGCTTTGGTATGACCCGGGAAAACCCGGCAGACACTACGTGGCGCCTATCGATTTCAGCGACGTGGACGAGCCGGTGATTGTCCCCGACGGGCTGCGCACTCCCGACGACCAGGCCCCACCTATCGTCCGTGGAAGTTCCCGCGCAAGGGATGGATCGCCCTGTGGGCCTCGGTGGCGCTCGCTTTTACGGGCGGCATCATCGGACTGGTCAGCTGGGTGGCAGGCCCGGAGCAATCGGACGCGGCGAACGACATCGCCACGGGCGAGGTCAATGGTGCGCAGGTCGCCGTCGTCACCTATGCCGCCGACACCTTCGGGCACATCGACGTGTTCCGGCTGAGTTCGGGAGGCACCAGCGCGCAGGTAGAAGCCTTCGACCTCGAGACCGGCAAACGGCTGTGGGATACGCGACTCTTCGTGGACTACCCGGTGCCCGCGGCAAAGGCGCTGGCGATCGGCGGCGACTAGGTCTATTTGACGACCGAGCGCGGGCTGATGATCCTGGAGGCGGAATCTGGGCGCATCATCGCCCGGCCGGACGAGATCGCCGGGCTCGGCGCCGACTTCATCGCCGGGCTGGACGCCTACGCATTGGACGCCGATGACAGTGCGATCGTGGCGTTGACCGCTTCGGGCCGGTTCATGAGCATTCCGCTGGGCACGACCACGGCCGGGCCCGCATCGTCCGAGATCGAGGAGAAATGGCACAACTTGCTGCATGGGCCATCAGGCACCTCGCAAAATATCTTCACCGCCAGCCCCGAACACTTGACCCAAGACAGGGCCACCCTGCCCGACGGTACCGAACTCGACGTCCGCGACATCCCCGGGTTCGAGGATTCTTCGATCGTGTGCTGGCCCGATTCCCGTTGGCCTGTGGGAGCGGATGCGGGCTTCGTGATCTTGGAGGAGAGCGAGACCCTGGTGCTCTGGGATCTGACTGCCGGCCGAGCCGTGGACTCCGTGCAGCTCTTTAGCGCACCGCAGTCGGTCGGGCAGGCTACGGACGGCACGGTCGTCCTGATTGCGGAGCAGGACACCGACCAGGCAGCGCTGGTGATCGCCACCCCCACCACAATTGAATCAACCGTGATCGGCGACCGCGGCTGGCTCGGCCGATGAGGTGACCTCGCGCTTGAGCCACACGCCGGTTACGGTCATGTTTCCGGCGGCGGACGCGAGCGTCCGGCTGGTGAGATTGCTGCTAAATTAACGCTCGTTGCGATCGTTCAGGAGGCATTCGTGCTTGTCATCGACACCGACCCAGGGCTGGATGACGCGCATGCACTTGCCATCGCCACAGAACTGGTGAACCCAGAGGATCTGGTGGTCACCACCGTGGCCGGCAACCTCGGTATCGACACGGTGACCGCCAATGCCTGCTGGCTGATGAGCGAATTCGCACCCCAGGTTCCCGTCTTCCGGGGAGCCGCGTGCCCCCTCGTCGGTAAGCCGGTGGAGGCCGCGCACATTCACGGCAACAACGGGCTCGGTGGCTACCCGCGACCCGACGTCCAGATCGACGTGCCGGACACCCCGGCAGCGGTGAAGATCATTGAGCTGGCACATCAGCACCCGGGTGAACTGGAGATCGTCGCTCTCGGACCGCTGACGAACCTGGCTCTCGCCCTAGGCCTGGAACCTGGGCTTCCCGATCTGGTCTCCCGGCTGACCATCATGGGCGGCAGCCCTGCTCAGCACGGCAACGCATCGCTTAATGCCGAGTTCAACATCTTCGTCGATCCGGCCGCGGCCGAGACCGTCTTCGCCCGGATGCACGGCATCTCGGTCATCACCTGGGATCTGTGCCTGCGCTACCACTTTACCCGCGCCGAGTTCGACGGGTTCTGGTCGGGTGATTCTCGTCAGGCCGGCGTCTTGCGCGCCATCAGTGAGCATCAGGCTGCCAACGATCCCGCTTACACCGAACGCGACTATTTCGGACGCGCGGACCCGCTGGCCATGGCTGTCGCGCTTCGCCCCGAGATCGTCTCGGGCGCAACATCGCACCGCATCCAGGTCGTCCACGATGGAGGTCTTGCCCACGGCGTCACTGTCGTTGACGAGCGAGACGCCACCGGCGACCGCTCCCCTTCCCGAATCATTGATGACTTCGACCGCCCAGCGCTGGTCGAAACCCTGACCGTGTAGCTTGCCGTACCGCCGTTGACAACCACCGACCACCGTGCCCGCATCCGGGGAACGGTCAATATCACCATGATTCAGGAGCGAACATGCCGCATCTCTCCCCCACGATCAGCCGTATCTCCCGCCGTGTGTGCGCCGGCGTTGCCCTCGCGGCACTGAGCGTCACCGCCCTGGCCGGTTGCTCCGGTTCGGGCGATGAGACCACCGCCTCCGATGGCACGCAGCAGGTCTCGGTGCAGCTGGGCTGGCTGCCCAACGTCGAGAACATGCCCGTGCTGCTCGCCCAGGAGAACGGGCATTTTGCCGAGCAGGGGCTTGACGTCGAGGTGCTCCCCGGCGGCCCCGATGTCAACATGGACGCGCAGATCGCGGGTGGTAACGCCCTGGTCGGGCTGCTGTCGGCAGAGATCTTTGCCAAGTCGGTGCAGGCGGGGTCCGGGCTGGTGGCGATCGGTGCCGAGTTCCAGACCTCGACCTCGGCGATCGTCACCTCGGCCGATTCCGGCATCAACGAGCCGAAGGATCTGGAGGGCAAGAAGCTGGGCATGTCGCAGACCGATATGCCGGTCTACCCCGGATTCTTCAACTTCGTCGGTGTCAACATGGACAACATCGAACAGGTGATGACCGGATCCGATCCGGCGTCGCTGGCGTCGGGCGAGGTCGACGCGATCACCGGAAGCCTGGCCAATCAGCCGGTCGTGCTCGAAGAGCAGGGCTTCGACGTCAAGACCATTCCGCTCGGTGACTACGGCTACAACCGGTGGAGCGGCGTGATCGTGGTCCGTGAATCGTCGTTGGCCGACGAGACGGAGCGCGCCGAGATCATTTCCGTCCTGAAGGCTATGCGAGCAGGCGCCGAGGACGCGGTTGCCGATCCGCAGGCCGGTGCGCAGCAGATCTACGACGCCTACGGCCAGCAGCTGGGTCTCGATCTCGAGTCGCAGCAGAAGGGCGCCGAAGTGTGGGCGGAGATTTTGCAGACCAACACCGAAGACACCGGACTGCTGAAGGTCGACGACGCCAGTCTGGCCGATTTGCAGACCTTCTACGATGCCAACGACATCAAGGTGCAGGCCACCGACATCTTCGATCTTTCGGTCGGCGAGGAGGCGTTCGCGTGAGCGAACCGGTCCAGGGCCTGGCGACCCAAGGCGTCAGCAAACATTTCGCCGGCCGACGCAGCGTCGTCCAGGCTCTCGACGATGTCACGATCGTCACGCCGCCCGGATCGTTCGCCGCGCTGATCGGCCCATCGGGCTGCGGCAAGTCGACCCTGCTGCGGATGTTCGCCGGCCTGGACGACCCGACTGCCGGCAGCCTGCGGGTGCTGGGGGTCCCCCCGCACGTCATTCAGGCCTCCCACGAGATCGGCGTCGCCTTTCAGGACGCCGCGCTGCTGCCCTGGCGCTCGGTCACCGCGAATATCGCTCTTCCGCTGCAGGTCGCGGGACGATCGGTGAACAAGAAGGCCATCGCCGATCTGGTGAAACTGACCGGCCTGGAGGGTTTCGAGGATGCGCGTCCTTCTCAGCTGTCCGGCGGCATGCGGCAGCGCGTCGCGATCGCGCGGTCGCTCGTGCTCGAGCCGAAGGTCCTGCTGCTGGACGAGCCGTTCGGCGCGCTCGACGACATGACCAGGCAGGCCATGAATCTGGAGCTGCAACGCATCTGGACCGAGCGTCCGACGACCACCTTGCTGGTCACCCACTCCTTGGACGAAGCGGTCTTCCTGGCCGACCGGGTCTTCGTGATGGCCGCCCGTCCCGGCCGCATTCTCGAAGAGGTCCCGGTCGATTTGGAGCGCCCGCGCACCCCGGCGACTCAGAAGACCCCCGAGTTCCACGCGCTGCGCGACAAGTTGTCGGATCTGCTGTTCTCGGCCCGCGAGCAGTCGAAGGCCGACGCGGCATGACGAAGGCACGTCGCCCGGGCAAGGGATTCACCACCGGTGCGGTCACGATCGTCGTTCTGCTGGCGGCCTGGTGCCTGGTCGCGCTGACATTCTCGTCCAGCGGCATCGTCCCCTACCCGTGGACGCTGATTCACCAACTGCTGAGCGACTGGGGTCTGCTCGCCTCAAACGCCGTATTTACCCTGGCCATCGCGGCCAAGGGTCTCGGCTGGACGCTGCTGGTGATGATCCCGCTGGCCTGCATCTGCCTGCTGTGGCCGGTGAGCGAGCCGGTGATCATGCAGGTCGCCGTCGTGATTCACGTGATTCCCTTCGTGGCGATCGCGCCCATCCTGATCGTCTCGCTGCCGCCCGACACCGCCCGCGTGGTGGTCGCCGCACTGCAGATCTACTTCCCGCTGCTCACCGGGCTGCTGCTCGGGCTGCGCTCGGCCGACCAGGCGTCGATGGATGTGGTGACCGCCAGCGGCGGACGCAACTGGGCGAGGCTGCGTTACGTGCGCACGTTCAGCGCGCTGCCCCAGCTGGTCTCCGGCCTTCAGATCGGCATCCCGGCCGCGATTCTCGGCGCCGTCATCAGTGAGTTCTTCGGCGCCGATCACGGTCTCGGCGCGATCATCGTGACCTCCCAGCAATCCTTCCTGACCGACCGCACCTGGGCGATCGCCGTGTTCATCGGAGCGCTGGCGGCGCTCGGCTACGGATTGGTGAGCTTGCTGGCCAAGGTCATCGTGCCGTGGGCCGGCAAGGGTGCCTCGGTGGGCACCTCGGTCGCAGGATCCGAGACGTCGAGAATCGGCCGTATTCAAGGCCTCATCGCGGGCCTGGTCGCCTTCGTCCTGCTGATCGGGTTTTGGCAGTCGCTGCGTTCGGTGTTCGATCTGCCGCAGTTCTTCACCAAGACGCCGCTCGAGATCGCGGGCTTCCTGGTGTCGGGCAACCTGCAGTCGGGTGCCCCGGCCGCAGAGTTCTGGGGCGTCTTCTTCGGCGGGCTCGGGCAAACCCTGCTGGACGCCGTGGTCGGTTTCCTGGTCGGCACCGTGATCGCCGTGGGCTGCGCCGTGCTGTTCGTTGCGGTTCCGGCGCTGGGCAAGGCCATCATGCCGGTTGCGGTCGTGCTGCGTTCGGTTCCGCTGCTCGCCCTGACCCCGCTGCTGATGCTGATCTTCGGACGAGGCCTGCTGGGCGTCACCGTACTGGTCACCCTGGTCACCTTCTTTCCGACCCTGGTCACCGTGCAAACCGGTCTGCGGACCGCACCCGAAGGCGCCGTCGACGTCATCCGCGCATCGGGCGGGACCTCGGGCCAGGCGGCCCGCTTCGTCCGACTGCAATACGCGCTGCCCTCGATCACCGCCTCGGCCCGCATCGCGGTGCCGGGCGCCATCAGCGGCGCGACCCTGGCCGAATGGCTGGCCACCGGCAAAGGGCTCGGCCAGATCTTGACCCAGTCGTCCATCAACGCCGACTACTTCACCTTGTGGGCCTCCGGGGTGCTGCTCGTCGTGGTAGCACTGATCGCATACAGCGCCATCGGCTGGCTCGACAAACTCGTCACGAGCCGCTTCGGACTCACCGACTGACATCTCACTAGCTATTTTGGAGGATCATGGCTCCCCAGGTTGCAGACCTGCTGCTTGAGCACGCGTTCATCGTCACCTTCGACGCGGATGGCACGGTCATCGCCGATGGCGCGATCGCCATCAACGATGGCGCGATCATCGACCTCGGGCCGGTCGATCAACTGCGCGCCCGGGTGAACGCCAGCGCGAAACGCGACCTCGGTGGCCAGATCGTGATCCCCGGCCTGGTCGACGCGCACCTGCACACGGCACAGACCATGATGCGCGGCTTGCTGACCGCGTTGAGCCGCAAGGGCGATCTGCGGGTGCCGACCTGGGTCGAATACCTGGTGCCGTTCGAGTCGAACCTCTCGGAGGACGATGTCGAGTTGTCGGGGCTGCTGGCCTACTCCACCATGCTGGAGACCGGCACTACGACCTTCTTCGAGGCCGGCGGGCCGTATCCGCTGTCGATGGCCAAGGCCGCGTGGACGACCGGTATCCGCGGCGCGGTTTCCCAGTCGACGATGGACGGCGGCAACCGGATCCCGGGCAGCATGCAGATGAGCGCCGACCAGGCGCTGCAGGCCAACATCAATGTCGTCGAGGCGCTCCCCCACGCAGATGACGGATCGATCCGGGTGACCGGAGGCATGTCGCTGCGCCAGATCATCGCCTGCTCGACCGGCCTGGTGAAAGACATACACCGCGAAGCCCAAGACCGCGGCGTCAAGGTGCACACCCATCTGGTGGAGGGCACCTACGAGATCGACTACGCCCTGGAGAACTTCGGGCATCGTCCGGTCGAGTATCTGCAATCGATCGGGGTCTTCGACCACACCTTGCATGGTGCGCATTCGGTTCTGGTCGGCGACGCCGACATCACTGCCTACGCCCGGCACGGCGTATCGGCCTGCCATTGCGCCAAGGGCAACTTCGGGATCGGTCCGGCACCGGCCATCCGGATGCGCCGCCGCGGCGTCGATATCGGCCTGGGCACCGATGGGGTCGCGATGCTGGGCACGCTTGATCTTTTCCGAGTCGCGATGATTGCCCGGGTGGGCCAGCAGCTGGTCGAGGGCGTGGGCCGGCATAACCGCAACGAGATCGATCCCCGCGAGCCGCTGGAGATGGCGATCGTCGGCGGTGCGGCGTCCATGGGGCTGGGCGAGGTGATCGGCTCGCTCGAGACCGGCAAGAGAGCAGACCTGGTGGTGATCTCGATGGACGGCCCGGACGCCGCAGGCTACGACTCCGAAGAGGCCTTCCTCTACGAGTGCGCCGCCGGCCAAGACGTCACAGAGGTCTACGTCGAGGGCCGCCAGGTGGTCGCCGACGGCCACTGCACCGCCGTCGACACCGCAGAGATCCGCGCCCGAGCACGTGCACGCGCCCGCGAACTGGGCGCGCTGCTGGCCTGAGTGCTGACCGCCTTGCGCATGTGATCGTGATGAACGCATCATTGATGCATGTCCATGATTCAGGTGCGAAATGTCCCCGAAGATCTGCATCGTCAGCTCAAAGCGCGCGCTGCGCGTGAAGGCGTCACTTTGTCGGAACTGGCCTTGAGTGAATTGAGGCGAGCGATGACGGTACCTACTGAGACAGAGTTGCGCGAACGCTTCAGCAATCGTCCGATCCAGCCCTATAACGGCGAGACTGCCGCAGAATCCGTGCGTGCTGAACGTGACGCGCGATGATCGTCCTTGATGCTTCTGCTGCGGTCGAGCTGACATTGTCCTTAAGGCTTTCTTCCGGGGTCCAAGAGCACCTGGAGAAAGCACGCTGGCAGATCGCTGCTCCCGAGCTTTTGACCGTAGAAGTCATCCAAGTACTGCGACGACGAGTCTTGGCCAAGGTGACGTCAGTGGAGGCTGCTGAAGAGGCCTTGGACTTGTTGGCGGATCTCAATATCCGTTTCTTTTCTCATCAGACCTTGGCCGACCGGATCTGGGAACTGCGTGACAACGCTACTGCCTATGACGCGGCCTATCTCGCGCTTGCAGAGTTATTGAGCGCAGAACTCTTGACCGCAGATTCTCGCCTCGCCCACTCGGGTGGACATGCTGCCAAGATCAGTCTGGTTAGTTGAACACGACGAAATGAACGCTTTCAGCGCGTTACCGGTGCGCGAGATAGTCGCGGCTCCGATCGACGATGAACGGCGCGGCTGGCCCTTCAGCATGGCGCCGGTCGCGCAGCTGCTGCGCGACGGCTTGGAGTTGACGGAGCTGACCATCCTGGTCGGTGAGAATGGGGTCGGCAAATCGACCATCATCGAGGCGGTCGCGATGGCCTACGGGCTGAGCGCGGAGGGCGGCAGCACGAACGAGCGGCCGTCCGATCGTCCGACCGAATCCCGGTTGCACGAGCATCTCGCGCTGATACGCGGCATCAGGCAGTCGCGCTGGGGGTACTTCGTCCGGGCCGAGACCATGCACGGGCTGCTGACCTACCTCGAAGAACATCCCGGGGCGGACGCTCCGTATCACGAGCTGTCGCACGGCCAGGCGTTCAATGCGCTGCTCGATCAGAAGCTCGTCCACATGGCCGGGCGCGGCGGCTTCTTGGTGCTCGACGAGCCCGAAGCAGGTCTGTCGTTCATGTCACAGATCACTCTGGCAAACCAGATCGGCGGGCTGCGCGATGAGGGGATCCAGGTCCTGATGGCGACGCACTCCCCCATCCTCGCTGCGATTCCGGGTGCCCAGATCGTCGAGTTGGACGAAACGGGCTTTTGCCGGCGCGAGTGGAAAGACCTGATGTCGGTCGCGCTGTATCGGCGCTTTCTGGACGACCCGGGTTATTTCGGACTTGAGTAGCAAGTAGCCCCTGTCGCGACCCCGTGCGTCGATACGATGCCATCGGGAGCGTTGTGGTCATTCCCCGATGATGTACCGGCTACGACGAACTGACATTGGCAGCCGCCAGTACATGCAACATTCGGGGACGCAATATATCTGCAAAATAGGCCCATCGCACACGCATCGGCCTCATTATTATCATCATTTAGACAGCGAAAGGAACTCCCGGCATGAAATCTGCGACCAAGACGTTTCCTTCCACTATCATCGCAATGGCACTTGCGTGTGGACTATTGATACTCACGGGCTGCGGCAAAGCGGAGAAGTTGCAAGCCTATGAATTCGACAATGACAGTATTCCCTCGGTGAACTCCGTGGTCGGTGAACGCAAGGTGAACGGGGTGTCGAGCGGGACAGGCAGCGATGGCGCGTACCAGGAGTACACCTACGAAAGCGAATCGGTAACCCAAGACCTTTATGACTACCTGCTCGTGGAACTGTATGAGAGCGGCTGGACTCCCACCATCGATTTCGATTTGAATCAGATACCGGGCACTGCGCAAATGGCGACGGAATCGATTGATAGCGGACAGATCCTACTCATGGATGTGTCCTATGAGCAAAGTGGATACACCATCAAGGTCACCAAAATGGAAGGCACCATTACCCCGAATTAGAGCATCAACGGGCACGGAGACTTATTCACGAGCAACAGTCGGCGTGGTCTCTGAACCGCTGAGCCGGAGCCGGCTTACGGCCGCCCGGGGCGCCCTGATCAGAAACAAAGGCATCCTGGATCTCCCCGCTGTGGGAGGTCCAGGATGCTTCGCCGTGCATGGCGGCTACCTGGATGAGGGTTACTTGGCGTCCTCCAGATCGGTGAGCGAACGTCCCGCGGTCTCCGGGGTGACGAAGGTCGTCAAGAAAGTGATGAGAGACAGCACCAGTGCGTAGGCGCCGACCGTCCACCACGCGTTGTTGGTGAGCTGCAAGAACCAGGCACCCAGCATCGGGGCGATACCGCCGGCAAACACCGCGGATACCTCGCGAGACAAGGCGACACCGGTGTAGCGGTGCGAGTTGCCGAACAGCTCGGGCATCAGCGAGCACTGCGGGCCGAGCATGCCTTGCACGCCGATTCCGATACCGATGCCCATCACGGTGAGCACCAGCCAGATATGCCCCAAAGTGAGCAGGTAGAAGGCTGGCAGCGAGAACAGCACCAGGAAGCCTGCACCGAAGCGGTAGACCTTGACGCGTCCCAACTTGTCGGAGAGCGCACCGAAGCCGACCACCGTGAAGATCGCGACGACCGCGGCCACCACGGCTCCCGACGGCCCGATGGTGGCGGTGCGTCCCTCGAAGGCCGGCACGGTGCCGAGGAAGGCGATGAGCAGTGCCGAATAGATGGTGGAGTTGCCGTTCTCGGCCATTCGCAGCCCGATACCGATCAGGATGTTGCGATGTGAGGTACGCAGGGCCTCGCCGAGCCCCATCTTGACCGGCTCGTCCTTTTGGGCGCTGGCCTGTTCGAAGGCGACGTAGGCCGGCGACTCCTTCAATTTCGACCGGATGTAGACGGCGACGAAGACCAGGATGGCGCCGCATAGGAAGGGCACTCGCCACAGCCAGCCGTGCAGAATGTCGGTGCTGGCCAGGCCCAACAGCGCGAACGTACCTGCGCCGATCAGAGTGCCGATCTGAATCCCGACGAACGGCAACGCGGCGAAGAAACCGCGTCGCTTCGGCGGAGCGAACTCCGACACCAGCACCGTCGCGCCGGCCTGCTCGGCCCCGGCGCCGAGTCCCTGAACGATCCGTAGCAGGATCAGCAGAATGGGGGCGACAATGCCCGCGGTTGCATAGGTGGGCAGCACACCGATCAAGAAGCTTGAGCCACCCATCAGACAGATGGTGGTGATCAGAATGACCTTGCGCCCGAGCTTGTCACCGAGATGGCCGAAGACGATGCCGCCGATCGGCCGGGCCGCGAAGCCGACGGCGTAGGTGCCGAACGACGCGATCAGGCTGGCCGACGCCCCGATCGGGGCGAAGAACAAGGGCCCGATGATGAGCGCCGTGGCGAGCCCGTAGATGTAGAAGTCGTAATACTCGAGGGCGGAGCCGACTGACGAGGCCAATACCGCTCTTCTTAGTTGTTCCGGTTCGACGGCGGGCTCTGCCACTGTCGCGTCGGTCGGCGAGGTGTCCGACATTAATGTCCTGGCTTTCTTGCTACGTTTCGTTCGGGGCTTGACCGCCCCCCAGCAGGGTAACCCCGATCATCATGAGCCGGGGCGGCGCGCGTATCGTGATCCTATAGTCGGGCTTTCTTCCCTGCCCCGGTACGGTCGCCGAGAACGTGGGAAGTTCGGGTGCCGGGCCTCCGCAAATTTTTTGAAGAGTTGCCGCAACCAGGCATCATTTTGTTCGCCCGAATCGCAGGCCGCAGAGGTTTGCGGGCACCGTAAGCTGTCCTCATGGCTGAGCTGTGCATGACGGACCTTCCATGAACCGGCTCCTTCAGGCGGTTCTGAGACTCTTCGCGGCGCCCAGGGTCGACATGCGGGAAGACTATGAGAAGGTGCGGCGTCTGCAGCGCCAAATGGCCGAGTTGCCCCGGCCGAAGTACCTTGCGCTCGACGAGCAGATCGTCTCGGACGACGGCAGTCACCCGATTCCCGCACGCGTCTTCCAGCCCAAGGAGCGCCGGCGTGATGACGTGCTGCTGTTCTTCCATGGCGGTGGTTGGGTGACCGGAGATATCGAGAGCTACACCCCCGCATGCGCGACGATGGCGGATCTGACGGGCTGTGTGGTGATCTCGGTTGACTACCGGTTGGCGCCCGAGCACCCGTTTCCCGCCGGTTTGGACGATTGCTATCAGGTCACCCGGCTATTGCTGGACGATCCGGGTCGTGCGGGTGTCAACGATGCAGACCGGATCGTCCTGGTCGGAGATTCGGCAGGCGGCAACCTGGCCGCGGTGGTCTCGCTCCTGCTGAAGAAGAACGGGCATCGCGGCGTGACTAGGCAGATTCTGCTCTATCCGGTGACCCACTGGGATCACGATCCGGCAACCTCACCATTCGCATCGGTTCGCACACATGGCGACGATTACCGATTGACCAATCTCGAGGTTGAGGACTACTTCGATCTTTATGTACCCGACCGCGAGCAGCGTCGCGACTGGCGGGTCGCTCCGCTGATGGCCACCGACTTATCCGGGCAACCGAAAACGCTGGTCGTCACCGCCGAACTCGATCTGCTGCACGACGAGGGCGAGGCCTATGGACGTGCCCTCGCAGACGCGGGCAACGACGCCTCGGTCTACCGGGTGAACGGCGCCCTGCACGGATTCATCACCTTGCCCCGGTTCGCCCGTGTACTTCGCGAAGGGTATGAGGTCATCAACGACTTTCTCGATGAAGGCACGCGGGCCGGCGGGGTGACCGACGGAGGGCAGATAACCGTGGTTCAGGCACCGGAGCCCGAGCCGTCATGACCCGCAGAACCTGGGTACGGCTCGACAATGCGTCCAATATCTTCTTGGCCGCGCGCAGCGAATCCGATCCCAAGGTCTTCAGATTGAGCGCCGAACTGGACGAGCCGGTTCGGCCCGAGACTCTGCAGCAAGCCCTGAACACCACCTATGACCGCTACCCCCTGTACCACGCAGTGCTGCGCAGCGGCATTTTCTGGTACTACCTGCAAGACAGCGACCTGCGCCCGGAGGTGACGCCCGACCGGCTGCCGACCTGCTCACCCATCTATCAGCCCGACCGCCGGACGCTGCTGTTCCGGGTGGCCTACCATCATCGGCGGGTCATCCTCGAGGTCTTTCATGCACTTTCGGACGGCACCGGGGCGTCGTGGTTCCTGGTTGATCTGTTGGACGAGTACGTCCGGCTCCTGCACCCGGGCCCCGCAGACAACACCGCAGCCGGTGAACCGGAGCCGCACCCGGATCCGGCCAGGGAAGGTGTTCCGGGGGCCGAGCGTGGACTGACCACCGACAGCTTCACCACCTACTTTCGGCGCTGGCACCTGTTCGAGCCTGATGCAGATGACGGCCCTTCACCAGCACCGGCAACGGCACCAGTACCGACACCGGGTGCGGCTGAGCGCGTCGTCCACCCCGCGGCGGGAGCGGTTTATCAGGTGAAGGGCACCCGCACCCCTGACCGGCGTCCACGGGTGGTGGAGTTGACCATGCCGGTCAGCCAGGCGCTGGCGCTCGCCCGGGGCGAAGGCGTATCCCTCACCATCTACCTGACAGCGTTGTTCTTCGAATCGATCCGGCTCGCGACGCCCGACCTGGGCAAGGCGCGCACGTTGTCGGTCTCGGTGCCGGTCAATCTGCGTCAGTTTTTTCCCTCGGCGTCCCCGCGGAATTTCTTCGCCACGACCCGGCTCGAATACACCTATGGGCAACACCTGGATGACATCTCGACTATCAGCCGAGAACTGGACGAACAGTTCCGCGAGAAGATCACCCCGCACGCCCTCGACGCGAAGCTTCGCCGCCTGATCCGGTTCGAACGCATGCCCGCCCTGCGCATCGTGCCGAGAATCCTCAAGGACGTGATTCTCGGGCTGATCAACCGATCCAACAACCGCGGGTTGACCGTCGCGATCTCCAATCTCGGCCCGATAAGGTTTCCGAAGCCCGCTGATGCCCATATCGGACGCGTCTGGCTGCACGTATCCGCCATTCGTCCGCAGTTCTGTGCGGTTTCTCACGATGGGGTTCTGGCCATCAGCTTCACGTCCCCATTCGTCGAAACCGATCACGTCAGGGAGTTCACGCGGTTGCTCACCTCCCGTGGCGTCGATGTGACGGTGGCGGCCACCCGGGTGACCGAGGAAGAACTCGAAGCCGCCGGCCCGGGCGCGCACCGAGCGCAGTGGCGGGCCGAGCGATGAAGACTTGTCCCGAGTGCGATGCCCGTGTGGTGGGCAGCTGGTCAGATTGCCCGTTGTGCGGCAAACCACTGATCACGGTGACCGCAGGGTCCGAATCGCGTGGTGAGGGCGGCCAGCCTGTCGATCCGCTGCCGGTGATCCGGCTGCGATACTCCCGAAAGCGGGCATTCCGACTGCTGTTCTGGATTTCGCTGGCCGTGATCGCCGCCTCTTTTGCCGCACAACTGCTGTTCGGCAGGCAATCCGACAGTATCGGCATCTGGCGTTCGGTGTGGCTGGGCCTGACGGCGATGTGGCTGGTGGTGATGATGGCGGCACGCAAACGCCGCAATATCGCCAAGGGCACCGTCTACCTGGTCGTGGTGGTCGCCCTGGTGTGCGTCTACTGGGATTACCTGACCGGATGGTACGGCTGGTCATTGACCTGGGCGGTGCCGTGCCTGTGCGGGTTCTCGGTCATGGCGCTGCTCATCGCGGTGGAGGCGATGCAGATCGACGCGTCGGAATACATTGTGTACAGCGGGCTGACCGCCCTGCTCGGGCTGGTGCCGATTGTCTTTCTGGTGCTCGGCTGGGTCGGCGTGGCAGGTCCCTCGATGGTGTGCATCATCATCAGCTTGGGCTCGCTGCTCGCGCTTTATGTCACTCAGGGCAAGGACATTCGGCACGAACTCAAGAGCCGCCTGAACCTTTAGATGCCGCGGCCACCACCGCCACCGCCGCCACCTCCGGAGAAGCCGCCACCCGACGAACCCCCGCGCGACGATGAGGATGACCCGGACGAATGCGACCGCGACCTCGAAGATGTGGTCCGAGACGAGGCGATGGTCGTGTCGAGGCGGCGAATCCAGCGGTCGTCGTCGGGCCGGAAATTCCCATAGAACCAGGTGGGCGAGGAGTCGCGGTAGAACGGCGCCAGCACCTGCTGCCACTCCTCCTCGATACCGAACAGCACGGCGTAGGGCAACAGCCGCTCGTAGACGTCGACGGCACCGTGATCGTCGATCACCGGGCCGCTGGGCGATTGCATCATGCGGATACGATCGGCATCGCTGAGTTGCATATATGCTCGCAGGCCCGCCAAGTGGTCGATGAGCTTTCCGCCCTTCGGCGTCGGCCGGTGGGGTCTATTGAGTCCGATGCCGAGCAGAATGGGGAGGAGGACGACGAGCGGGAAGCCGACTACGAGGCTGAGCAGCATGCCCACTGCGGCGAGTACCCCGGAGTCGATCGTGTCCAGGAGCATCACTAGCTGGATGATCGAGAGCAGCACGCCGACCCCGGACCCGATAACGGTCAGAACTATCAACCCGATGGGCGCTCGCTCGAGCAGGCCTTCGGTCTTCACCTCCTCGAGAGCGCGTTGGTCGTTGGCCGAGGCAGCGTCGCCGAGCTTGGTGCTCTTGGCCGTGAACCACACGATACGGTCGCTGCCTGGGCCTGCCTTGCGGTGGCCGAACAACTTGTGGAACATCGGCTGTTCGCTGGGCAATAGACCCTCAGAGCTGATCGAGCGCACACCGTAGATGTGACGTGTGGCGTCATAGCGCAGCTCGATCTTGCCGCGCACCGCGAAATCAAGAAGGGTGGCCGTCGCCGCCTGTTTGCTTGCGCCCAGCAGCTCACCGGCCACGGCGATGCCGAGCATCTCCGGCGGATCGTATCGTGGCAGCACAGTCCGGGTGGTATTGAGTTTGGCTGCCCTGCGGGTGGACGCGAGATACACACCCACCGAGGTAAGCAACCCCGCCAATCCGATGAGTCCTAAGAGCGGGATCCTTTTCTGGAGAGGCTGCGGTGCTGCCGCAAAGGTACCGGGATCGAATCCGACGGCCAGGGTCACGTTCTCCCCCGGACGGAAATCCTGCTCGTCGATGCTGAACGAATTGCCGTCACGGATAACACGGCATTGCTGCGTAGACCCCATGGCACCGCGATAGCACGAGGCGTCACCGTTCAGCGAGGCCACAAGATCATCGTCCAAAGTGACGCTCGCAGAAATCTGACCGAATGGCTGTCTCCATTCGGTGCCGTTGACATCCCAGTAGAACTCGTCGGCGGCGTTGTCCTCGAAGAAACGGGTGACGTCACGTTGGCTGTATTCGATGACGTAGTGCTGCTCGCCGTGCACGAACTCACCCTTGGGCACCGCCACAGTTACCGACAGGTAGTCGCCATTCTTCTCGGTGTCGAAGTCACGGGGCTCGCCGGATTCATCGGTGACCGAAAGGATCTCGGTATGGGTGCCGTGGCCGTCATAGACCCTGGTCAGGCCGCGAATCATGCCGCGGTTCTGATCGAAGTCGGGAAAGACGGCGACGATGTGCTCGGTGGTGTGCAAAGTGGAGCGTCCGTCGGCGTCGCGCCCCAGCACGTAGTCGGCATGGAAGTCCGAGATCACGAAATCGTCCGTATCCGCGTGCGCGGCGGCGGGCAGTCCGAAGCTCAGCATGGAGGCGAAAACGATGAGCAACGCGGCGATGATGGGCGACGAGACTGATCGGGATGGCAGATGTGGGTGGGGCATGCCAACCAGGCTAAACCCAGACCCTCCGATGCGCGCCATCGCCTAAAATTGGCGGATCTCGGCGAACCGTCAGCTATCAGATGCCTCGGCCGCCGCCTCCCCCTCCTCCGCCTCCGGAGAAGCCCCCGCCGAACGAGCCGCCGCTGAACGACGAGAACGAACCGCCAGAACCCGAGCCCGACGACACCGACGGGCTCGGCGGTGTCACCTTCGCCGAGTTGACGTTGGTGGCCAGGTGCTGAATCCAGAAGACGTCGGAGGCGTTGTAATGGCCCTCGTACCAGGTGGGCCGGGATTCGCGGTAATACGGTTCGAGCACGCGCTGCCACTCGTCCTCGATACCGAAGAGGACCGCGTAGGGAAGCAGCCGTTCGTAGACGTCGACGATGCCCTCGTCGTCCAATACGGGGCCGCTCGGAGCCTGCATCATGCGGATGCGATCGGCATCGTTGAGCTGCATGTAGGCGCGCAGGCCGGTCAGGTGGTCGATCAGCCGTCCGCCTTCCTTCGTGGCGCGATAGGGCCTGGCGAGTAGGTAGATGATGACGGGAACGATCACGACGAGCGCCAGGCTGCCGACGATGATCGCGGCGACCATGGGCCGCTGGCCCCAGCTGAGAGCGATCTGGGCGACGAGTAGCCCGGTGCCGGCGATCAGCACCAGGACGATGAGCGTGATCAGTGCGCCGTTCGCCGATCTGAGCAGGCCGGCCTTCTTGACTTCCACTTTCGCGCGTTTGATCGTGGCCGCGGCGGTGTCACCGAGGGTGGTGCTGGTCGAGGTGAACCAGGTCGTCTCGCCGGGCTTGGCGTCCGAATTGCCGCTGAAGCTGCCGAACAACCGGTTATAGGTTGTTCGCTCCATCGGTAGCAATCCCTGGAACGTGATGGAGCGGACGCCATAGATCTTGTTCCGTTCGTCGTAGCGCAGGTCGACCTTGCGCCGCACCGCGAAATCGAGCAGGGTCGCGGTCATCGTCCGTTTGCCGGCCCGCAGCAACTCGGCGGCCACCGCGATACTGAGCATCTCCGGCGGATCGTATCGAGGGAGCACGTTGTGCCCCACGTTCGCCCTACGGCCACGAACGAAGGCGACGAAGAAGCCGCCCAGGGACGCCACCAGGCCTGCGATACCGGCGTAGCCGAAGACCGGGATCTGCTTCCAGATCGGCTGGGGTGCTTCGGTGAACGTGCCGGGCGCGAAACCGAGAGCAAGGGTCACGTTCTCGCCGGGCCCGAAATCCTGCTCGTCGATGCTGAACGAGTTGCCTTCTCGGACGATGCCGCACTGTTGAGTGGAGCCGAACAGGCCGCGGTAGCAGCTGGCGTTGCCATCCAGTTGGGAGGCCAACTCATCGTCCATCGTCACGGTTGCGCTGATGGTGCCGAAGGGCTGTGCCCATTCGGTGCCATTGACGTCCCAATAGAACTCGTCGGCGCCGGTGTCCTCGAAGAAACGGGTGACGTCGTGCTGGGTGTATTCGATGACATAGTGCTGCTCACCGTGCACGAATTCGCCCTCGGGAACGGCCATGGTTACCGACAAGAAGTCGCCGTATTTCTCGGTCTCGAAATCTCGCGGCGCGCCGTTCTCATCGGTGACTCCGACCACGTCGATATCGGTGTCGTGGCCGTCGTGGACCCGGGTCAGGTCGCGAATCATGCCGCGGTTCTGATCGAAGTCGGGAAAGACGGCCACGATGTGCTCGGTGGTGTGCAGCGTCGATCGTCCGTCGGCGTCTCGCCCGAGTTCGTAGTCGGCGTGGAAGCTCGCAATGTCGAAATCGTTCACGTCGGCGTGGGCGCTCGCCGGTGAGCCAAAAGTGCTGAGCGACGCCAGCACGATGAGAAATGCCGCAACGATGGCCGTGAACGCCGGTCTTCTCTTCACTACCTGTGTCTCGTCCATGTCGACGAGCCTAACGGTGTAACGGCTCGCGGCGACGAAAGTCGCTACGCCTTCGTGCGCGAGCCCCGAAACACTGATGCAGGTCTGGCAGAACCCCAATGCGGCGAAGAGCCTCTGGCTCGTCTACCGGGAGGCGGTCGTGTCCCGCAGCCGCGTGAACACCCACGAGGCGGACGAACTGTTCTTCCTTCGCGAATACATGTCCCTGGCCCAAGCCGACACACCATAAGCTCCAGCGGAAACAAGGGATGCGATCGGTGAACCTCCGGCATAAGAAGTCAGAAAATATATTCCTGCCTCGATCGGAATCTCCCTAATTGCAGAATTCACTGCTACCGCCGCGCTGATCGGTTGAACGATCTTTCTATTGAGGGGGGCCAAGCGGTCCTGCACGAGCAGCGGAACATCTTCATTCGCGACTGCATCTGCTTCTCTTACGATATCCCGGATAACGCTCCGCCAGTCTTCAAACGCCGCTTCATTGGCCCGGAGCTTTGCCACGGTTCTGGCAGGAAAAACACCGGAGGGGAGGCTGACATTAGCGACCTCAGTAAGAGTTTCGACACGTTTATCAGAATGAATGAAAGACCGATAGCGTTTGGGCTCTGAACTGATCTTGGCTTGAAGCAGCTTCCAGTCAGGGTCGTGAGTCGGGGTATATATCGCCCCATAAGAATGTGCGATCGCAAGGCTCTTGGCGAGGTACATGAACTCTGTTTCCCATTGCCACCGGATATCGCTAGTGCGTACACTTCCGCCGGATAGCGAGATCTTTCCTCCTTGAATCATGTCCCATTGCGTAAGCCCGGTGGCCGTCTTTGCGGCTTCCAGCATAGATTCGGATTTTGCGTCCGTCCGAGCCGAAGCCATGACCGAGTTGATTTGATTACGCATTATTGGTCGTTGTGGACGCAAAACGATAGTTCCGTCACGTATTAAAGGAGCAAACTCACAAATTCTTTGAACCATATGGTCTACAGCGAGCTTCGCTCCTTGAATGTTCCCCTGATCAAAATAGGTAGAATACAAGTCCTGTTTTATCCAGCTTTCCAGGCTCGGCGCAATATCGCGGTACTCACCATTAGAGGCGTAATATCTGATCTGATGGACACTAGGAATCCACGCCTGGGAACCATCGTCAAAGAAGTCACAGATCTGGTCATGAAGAAGTACTCTAGGTTGATACAGAAGCATGCCCGCTATCGCGGGTTGGACAAAATCTGCGTTCCAGTATGGACCTAAGAAGCCACCAGGGTAAACTAATTCTTGCGCCGCGTGTGAGTCCTCATTTATGTGCGCGGTCCCAGACTCGTTTACCAGTCTTCCAAATAACTCAAATTCTGCGTCGGTCATAGAACTAACCGCTCCTGTTGGTGGAAGCTCTCCGAAAAAAGTCTCAATTACATCAACAACGGTTGCCTTCTGCATAAAAGTCGCCTTCTTTTCCAGAGATATCTGATCCTAATGGGGGCCAAGTAGTAGAGTTCTAACGGAGATCGCACAGGACTTAGTGGCTCTTAGTAGAAACAGCTGGGTCATGTGTGTACTCGTATGGACTGAGGACTAACAATTGGATAGCAGTGAGCTGGGACCATGAACCTGCGACCAGAGGACGACCAACTCATCACGGCCCGGGAGGCCGCCACATAGAGCAGGGCCCGCTCGCGAAGCTCGGCGTCGGCCTTGTCTTCGGGGCTGTAGTCGAAATTGCGCAAGCCGGCCGGGATGGACGTGGCTGAGACGTCGAACAAAATGACCTTGGTGAACTCCATACCTTTGGCGCGGTGCATGGTCATCACCACCGGGCCGGATCCGGTGACCGTTCCCCTGTCGACCGCCCGCGCGGTGACTCCGCGCTCGCTCAGCCCCGCTACCACTCGATCGCGTTGATAGCGGTCGCGCACCAGCACGGCAAGCGCGCCGGAACCGGCCTGGTCCTCGGCAGTCCATGCGCGCAACGTGTCCGCGGCGACGTCCAGTTCCTCAACCAATCCGGCACATGCCCGGACAGTGGGCTTCGGCCCGCGCCTCGCCGACCGATAACCGTCCACGGCATCGTCCTCGCCGTCAAGGTTTTGATACTTCGCCCCTGACAGGATCGCAGTCGCCCATTTCAGATTCTCGGCCGTCGTCCGATAGTTGAGCGTCAGCTTGCGCGACCGTCCCTGAGTCTTGATACCGAAATGCGACAGCACGAGCCGCTGGCCGTAGATTCGCTGATGAGCATCCTCAGCGATGAGGATGTCATTGGGGGCTTCAGCGACCAGTGCACGGATCAGCATCCAGTGCGCGGGCTGTAGATCCTGACCTTCATCCACCAGCACGTGATCGGCGACCCTACCCACCTCGTTGGTCGGGAGAGCGCTCTCACCCGACCGCCTCGGCTGGTTCGTCATCACCTCGGCACCGGTTCCCGGGTGGGCATCGGCGACCTGATCCAAGTAGCAGGCGGCGATTGCTGCGCGCTCAGCGAAGTCCGTGCAACCCGCCACAGATTCTTCGTCGCGGTATCGCTGGATGGCCCGCCATACTGCCTGCCGGGCCGTCTTGTTCAGCCGCACTCCTCGTCCGGGTCGACGTACCTTCAGGTACTCGGCTTCGGTGGTGATCAGATTCGGCAGCACCACCATTTGGTACTCGCTCTCCAGGAAGCGAGCGCTCGCAGCCTGCGACGGCAGGTCGACCGTCTCACGAACGACTCTGCTCCATAGCCCGTTGCTCATGCGTTCACTGAGGTCGCTGCGTGCAGCACCGAGCACCTGCTCGGCTGCGTCGGAGATTCCCTTTCCTGCAGCTCGCACTATTGTGGACGCTAGGGCGTCGATGCCGCTGACATAGATCCCGGAGGCACCCAGATCGCTGGTGGTAGGCAGATCTGGATCCAGCCTGCCGAGACTTGATTGGAGTTCATCGGCGAGATTCCGGGTGAACGTGGTGAGAACGATTCGGCGGCCGAGATCCTCCCGGCTCAGCCGCCGGGCGCGGTGCACAGCGACCACCGTCTTACCAGTGCCGGCGCCGCCCGCCAGCCGGAACGCCCCGTTCCAGTTGCGAGACACCCAGGCCCGCTGCACCGGATGCAGGAAGACCCGCCAAGCACCGAAGTCGCCTTCCTCGATCACCCGCCGCAACTCGTCGCTGCCCTCGATTCGAGCGAATTCCATCATGCTCGCCGGCTCGTCGAAGGCATCGATCAACGCCTGATCGTCGTCGGCGGCAACCTCGCGCGGCGCTGTGGATAGCTCCAACTCGTCGGTGACCTGGTCAATGGAGCTGCCGGTGGCCAGCGCAAGCAATGCCTCACTCTGCCACGTCGGCGCACCTTCCAAAGCGCTGGTGAACTCAGCATCATCGGTGATCGTCACGGCGTGGGCTGCCAGCTCGGGGTCGATGCCCAGCGAGACCAGCTCCGCGGCCGAAACGGTCAACAGTGGTGCGGCAGGTTGCGGGAGCGGTGCGCCAATCGGCGAGTCATCGACCGCGATACCCTCGGCCTCCGATGCGATCGCCTCAACCGAAGCATCGGCGACCTCCGGAATCTCCTCAGGAGATTCTTTCGGCGAAATCGGTGAGGCTGTCGGTGACTCAGCGGCGGCGGAATAACCCTTGATTGGCGCGCTGTACCCGGGCTCCGGTTCTATCAGCGCCTCGGCCTTGATGATCTCTACGACACCGTTGACCGGATTGAGGCTGATCTTGGCTGTTTTCGCCTTCGCAATGGCCTCGTCGTGCATCCAGATACCGTAGAGCACATAAACCGGGGTCTCGGCGTCGAGTTTGAATAGCACCGCGCGATATTTGTCGTCCACCCGACCGGTACGAACTCGCTTGTCAGCAGTGTGTGCGATGGGCTCAATGTGCAGTCCCGGAGAGGTGTCATCGGTGGTCAGCTTGTCCAAGAAGGTATAAGCCTTCTGTTTCACCGAGCCATCGATATCGTTGGCCTGTTTCGACATCATCAGCATGGACTTGGCCATTACTGTCCTTTCACCGCTGCGACAATCTGCTCGAGGTCAGCCGGAGCAAGCGACCAACCTTCGGCTTCCAGCAACTCCTGGTCGTCGGCTTCGGGCTGAGCCACTACGACAACCTTGGCATCCGGCCACGACAAATCTGTCGGAATACCGGCAATCTCCTCGCCCGCATCAGGCACCGGCATTCCCGCATCCGCAAGATCGCGGACGATGGTCGCGAGCCGGTGGTCATCAATCGCCTGCACAACGCCCTGCCACTCGGCGGAAAGCCCGGGTGCGGCAATGATATCGACGCGCGGTGTCGCCAAGACAGCCTTGACCGCATCATGAGCGGCCTCGGGCACCGCGGCAGCAGTCAACCCTTGCTGCACCAAGGAGACGGATACGATCTCGATCTCAAGGTGGGGCGAACGGGCAATCAGCGCATTGGAGATCTGCAGCCATTCGCGCCACGAGTCGGCGAAGGTCTCGGACGACACTGCCTGAGGCCTGTCATCCAGGATAAGGCAGGCATTCAGGTGAGGGAATCCCTTGCGCGCATCCACCAACATGCCGAGTTCGTTGTGTCGCCACCAGAACACCCGCGAGGCTCCCGCCGGGACGATCGGGTAGCCGGCGATAAACCGAGCGGCAGCCTCTGTCAAGGTTTGGTCTTCCGGTAAGTAGACCTCGGGTGAGGCAGAACCGTCGACCCCCATCATGAAGTAGCCTGGCACGGCGTCGGAGAATCGCCTGAGGCCGGCCGCCGATTCACCGGAGATCAGATAGCTGAGATAGCCGAACGGCCCGGTCGTCAGCGCGGTCAGGGCGGCCGGACTGAATCCGTACTGCTGGCGGAGCCTGCCGGTGAGCCGCTCGTCCAGCCAGGAGGGTGCAGCCGGGAACTGACCGGAGGCCAGGTGATCGGCCTCGGCGTTGCAGTCGGCCATGGTCACGGCGAGCACATGCTTGCCATCGAGTCTGAGCACTGCTCGCTTGTGCGCATCGTCTGCCACCCGATTGATGTGGGGCGACGCGTGGAAAGCGAGACCGTCGGTGAAGATGTCGACGGGGGTGATGCCCGAGCCGGTCAACTCGAAATCGGGCTTCGAGCCCAGCGTCGCGATTTGTGGGCGGAGCACGAACTGCTGAGGGCCAGCAGACAGGGCCAAGATGTTCCCAGTGGCTCCCGGCTTCTCAGTGATGGTTGCGACGGAGTCGAGACGTTTGGCGAACTCGACCCGGAACCGTTGCTCCAGGAAGGACTCATCGCTGTGCGCGGAGGCGGTCGCGACGTGCGTGATCTGCCAGGTCATCTGTGCGGTGGGCTCTGGGCCACTGGCTGATCCGGTGAGGATCTCACGCAGGTGCCGTTCAGCGGACATCCGCGACACCCGATCCACCTGCCACGGTGCTGCATACGGCAGCAGACAACGATGGCAAGCGAGCCGCTCTTCGTTTTGACAGGGGCAATCGCGCAGCCGTTTCCAGGCGCTGTGGAGCATCATCCAGACAGCATGCGGGTCGGCCAGTTTTGCGAGGTAGCCAGTTCCGCCGGGTACCTGATCGTGCAACAAGAGTGCCGGCAGCTTGTCCTCACCCGGTGTCGTCGGATCGGTGACCACCGCGACTCCGAGGTGATCGGGTGATCCGCCGAACTCGTCACGCAACCCCATCAGTACGGCCGTCTCCAGGCTGGGGATGGCGAAATGGTCTCCGCTGGTCAGTTGCCATGGCAGCGGCAGCAGTACACCTTGGGTGACCAGGGTGCGCGACAGCGCCACGTTCTTGTTGTGCTCGGCAGGGTCGTCGCGGTGCGGGCACCACGGTGCGTGTTCGACGCGGGAGTTCGCCCTGGTTTGGGTGTTGAGATGCCCACAGCCGTGACACACCTGGAACAACGGAACGAAGTGCTGCTCCCCCGCGATCATCCGCTGGCTGCCCTGTTCGACCCGCTTGCCCAGGTTCAGGAAGCGCAGTGTCAAGCGGTTGACCAGCTTTGCCCCGAACTGGGTGCCTTCGGTGAACCACTGCCGGTCGATCCGGTCGGGGTCGATGTCGGCAGCCAGCATGGTGGTGAATCCGGCGCGTACCCGCTCGTCCGACGCATCGGAGATCCGTGCAGACTCTCGGTTTACATTCGCGGAGGCCTTCTTGAACTCGATCACATCGAGTTGATTACCTACTTCGCCGATGCCGTCGGTGCCACAGCGCGGGCATTCGGCGGGTACTTGGCCCCGTTCGGTGAGGTCTTGGCCGTATCCGCATTGCGGGCAGAAGACCCAGCTGCGCACTGCTTCGGCTTCCGGGCCGAGATCAACAGAATCCACTTGAATGCCGTATCCGTGTGCGTAGAAGGTGGCCCCGGGGGCGAAGTCACGTAGCGCATTCGCCGAACCGCGCTGGTAGCTGACGGGCTCGTGCTCGTATTGGCCGGTGTCAGGGTTCAGCCAGTTCATGGCGATGTCCAGGGTCACCGTGTCGTCCAGCAGGGTGTAGTTGGGGAAGATTCCTACCCGCTCCAGCGCCGAGATCCAGTATTCGGTGCCGGTTTCGGCGATCTGTTTGTTGACGTGCAGCAGAGCACCCTGCGCGGTGCGCTGATCCATCGTCGTCGCACGAGCGAGTTGCTGTTCGACCAGATCGAGCTCCGCCTTGGCGGCCTCGAAATGCTGCCTGTCCTCGGACGACGATCCATGCAGATTCGAGGCCTTTTCGAGTTCGCCGAGGACTTTCAGAATCTGATCCTTGCGGTGGACGAGGGACTCCTGCTCATGTCGCCAAGACCCGACCGCACTGTAGACCATTGCAGCGAGGTCACTGCTGCACGGGGTTTCACCGGGTGTAGCCCAGGCCTGCAGGGTCGATTTCGCGCTCGGGTCGAGGTCGGCGAATGTGTCCAGGAAGGCATCAATGCCGCCGGGCTGCTCCCCCAGCCTGATCATCGCATCTAAGAAGTAGCCGAGGTCCGGGTTCATGGCCGCAGCGATGGTGCGCGGGTGGTGCGCGTCCACATCGTCGCGAACAAGTTCACCGGCAACGCAGGCCAGGTACTGCCGCTTCAAGATCTCTTCGGCGCTCAGATAAGTGGCCGGTGGCGCGACCTCGCCGTTGATCAGCGACTCGGGCTCCCCCAGCCTGGGCAAGAACTCGCCGCGGCCACGCACATAGGCCATGTCCAAGGCGTTGCCGGTCAACCGGCCGGCACGACCGACCCGCTGCACATAGTTCGCCACGCGGCGCGGCAGCCCGGCCAAGAAAACGGTCGACAGATCACCGATGTCGATGCCCATCTCGAGGGTGGGGGTGGCCACCAGCACGTTGGGCGCGCCCGGGTCGGCTGCTGCGTTCTTGAAGGTGTTCTCGTAGTCGGCCCGGGTGGAGTTGTCGAGCAGCGAGGTGTGCTCCCGGGAGATGACCTTGCGCATGTTGCTCGACGCATAGAGCGTGCGGTAGGCGTTGTTCGGGTCGCCCGGCTGACGGTGTAGCCGGCCGGAGCATCTGGGCGCCATACATGGGCCGTCGGCCAGGCCGCGGACCGCATCGGGGCTTGCCGAATAGGGGGTGCGGCAGACATCGCAACGCAGTGTCACTGCACCGTTTGCCAATTGTTCGGCGCGGACCGCCCCGACGAGTAGATGGTCGGGGCGGATCTGATAGACGGTGCGGCCGGTCTTGGTGATGGACGAGTCAAGGATCCCGGCCTTGGTGAGCCCGGCCAGCAGCTGCTTGGCGAGCACCCCACCCAGGGCGGCGGGCACACCGAGCACCTTGCGGGTCCAGTCCGCATACCAGGAGCGAGATCCCACCACCGGATCGAGCTGCATGTTCTTGCCAGATGCGCCGCCGGTGAGGCTCGGGCCACCGACATAGGGGAAGCCGGGGATCGATCTGCCCTTTGGGAAGGCCGGCATCCCGACATTGCGCGGTCGGCCGCCCCACAAGAAGAACTGATTGCCGTCGTTGGTGATGAACGAATCGAACCAGTGGTGCCCGATGGCACCTTGGGTGCGCATCCGCTCCAGCACACCCCGCACCCATCCGACGAGCTCGTCGTCCGGTATGGCGGTAAGAGGTTCGTCCAGCCTGTCCTGCGCGATCTCGGCCAGTGTCTGCCGGGCGATGCTCGCCAGGTCATCGGACGATGGGGTGCCGACCGTGGCCCAGACCGATCCGGTGCGTTCCAGGGTGCGCCCGAATCCTCCGGACAGGCCGAACTCCAAGGTGGCGTCGAAGGCGAGCCGGTTGCGTACCTTGGTGCGGATCGCTGTGGGGATGCCACTCCAGGTGGGTGAGGCCCAAAATGGTTTCATCTCGGGGTCGTCGGCGAGTTCTGCGGGCAGCATCCGGTAGCGGCGGAATCTGTCGGATCGGGTCAGTTCGAGCACCCGCTCGGTGAGCTCCGGCAGGGTTTTTATCTCGTCGTCGTCGAGAGCTTCGCGCAGCACGGCCCGCAAGGTGATGGAGTGTGAGCGGGCCGAGATGAATCCCGCGTAGTGTGCGGCGTCCTGCACCGAGTCGGCGAAGACCAGGGCCTTCTTGTCGCTCGGGTCGATTCCTGCCGCGCCGAACAAGTTCGACATGGTCACCGAGAGCAGAGTGGCGATCGCCGAACCCAGGAAGCGGATGCCGTCGGGCTTGCCACAGGAGGGGCATTCGTCATTCTTGGAGCGCTGGTCGGCATCGTCCCCGGTGAGCATCAGCACCGGCAGGATGAGCCCGGCGCGGTAGTCGTCATCGTCCGGTTCCGGCGGCTGCACCTCGAAGTGGCGATGCTGCGTGTGGAACCACATCAGTCGCGTGTCGATCTCATTCGAGTGGGTGGCCGTCTCATCGATGGTTTCGGCCTCCCGGGTGGCGTTGATGAGAGCGCGGAATCTGCCGGAGTGATTGGCATGGTTGCGGCGGATGTGGGCGTCATCGGCTGTCAGGTCGCTGCCGGTGTTCGCCAGTTGCACTCCCCAGCCGGAGCGTCCGCAATGCCGGCAGTAGAGGGCCGGGAACCACTCTTGCTGTGCGCCGGTCGGGTCTTCCATGTCGGACGCTGGGGTGCCGTCGTCGGCCCAGCGGTACCGCACCTGGGTACCCGCGTATCGGTCAATGCGGGAGAGCTCGCGGATCCACAGATGGGTCTCAGTGCCCACCGCCTGCCGGTCGGGCAGTGCGCGCAGGTGCCCCAGTGCCGAGGCAAGGTCGAGTAAGAAGTCGGCGCGCACCTGGTGGGATGTGGGGTCAAGGCTTTCGCCGCGGAACAGTTCGGGGTCATCGGCGAGCCGGTCAATATGAGTGGCTGCCGCGGTCTTCGAGATCAGAGCCCGGACGAGGGGGTGCGCCTTCGCCAGGTTGATCAGTCCGTCATGGTCATCGGGGTTCGGGAAGGTTGCCGGGTTTTCTTGATCGGCCGCGTCATACATTGCGACGAGCACGCGGTGGCACAGTGCCTGGGCATCTAGGCCACCGGCCTGGGCGAGCTGGTGAATCCCCGCGGCACCGCTAGTGGTGACGATGACCGGGCGAAGTCCCCGATCCTCGACTCGTTTTGTCGCGTCACCGGTCCATTCGGCGATGTCGCGGCGTGATTCGGTGACCACGCAGTCGCGGTCGAAGGGTTCGCCGAAGATGGTGGTGGCGAAATCGACCATCTGCGCAAGCCCCGCATCGGTGCCTCCGCCCAGCGTCGCTGACGTGCCCACCGGAGTGATGCGGCCCAGCGGTCGGGACCATTCATCTGTGGAGTGGGAGTCGGCAACGGTGCCGCGGGTGGGCCAATACGACTTGAGAGCCAGCCCGAGTCGGTGCAGCAGCATCGCCACATCGGTGCCCTGGGCGCCGTCGTAGGTGTGGAACTCGTCGAGCACCAGATACTGCAGGGTCTCAGCGGACTGGGCCCAGATGCGCTGGTCCGCCTCTCGCAGCAGCAACTGGTCGAGCATCTTGTAGTTGGTGAGCAGTACATCCGGCGGGGCGGAGCGAATCACCTCGCGGCTGGTGATCAGGCCCTGGTCACTGACCTTGGTGCGCTCGTGGGTTTGGTCGCCGGTGTAGATGGCAGCGGTGATGGTGCCCCACGGATTCTCGCCGGTGGCCGAGATGAGTTTCGCGAGTCTGGAGGCCTGGTCGGTGGCCAGCGCGTTCATCGGATACAGGAACAGTGCTTTGACACCAGTTTGCCCCGCACGCTTCGCCCGGACGATGTGGTCGAGCACCGGGTAGGTGAATGCTTCGGTCTTGCCGGATCCGGTGCCGGTGGTGACCAGTGTCGGCAGCGGACGACGCTCGGCGGAGTTCAGCCTGGCGAACGCTGCGGCCTGATGCCCGTAGGGGCTGAAACCTGGTGGGGTCCACGACAGACCGTCTGCCGAGCGGCGGGGCGCGGCACGAAACGGCAGCGACGTGCGCAGATAAGGCCCCTTGAAAAGGCCGCTGTCCGGGTCAGTGAGAAACTCCCTTAGCGCGGTCTGGGCATCACCGTCGGCCAGCGCAAAGGTCGTGGTCAAATACTCCAGCAGTCCGGATTGCAGCGCCCTGGCCTGCGTGGGTGGCAGCAGTTCACTCATGGAGCGGGTCTCTCTTGTACTGGTGCATGGCTCGCACAGAAACCTAAATCCTGGGCGTCTACCAAATTGCTTTTCGCCGGTGTCGGGGCGTACACACAGCGAGGTAGTCGCAAAGCGGACCCGAGATACCGGTCACGCAGGGCGCGAGCTTTTGTGCGCAGTAGTAACTTGCTCATGATTCGGGCTCGTATCCGCCGACGGCTTCCAGCCTGCGCTCGAACTCGTGATAGGCCGTCGTCATATCGGCCTCCCGGTCGTAGGTGATGAACGGCAGCTCATAGATGTAGGTGCGCCCCGACGCGTTGGTCGCGGTGCGCTCGGCCCCGGTGATGGCGTCGCCCTTCTTCTTCCAGGTGGCGTAGACGGTGTTCGGGATGATCCGGCCGTTGCGGTCGAAGATGTACTTCGACTTTCCAATCCCGGTGTCGTATTCATTTAGCACCCCGAACTGAGTTCGGTAGACCGTGCACAATTCCTCGGCGGGGATGCCCAGCATCAGCGCCGCCAGTGCGTCGATCTCCACCAGAGCCTGGCGACGATCCGAGTCCCGGCGCAGCGGGGTCGTCTTGTTCCATTCGGACGAGACATCGCCCAGCTCGGTGACAGTGTGCTCGGTGCTGGTCCAGGAATCGGCTTGGAAGGCAGGGTCGAAGCAGTCGGACCAGAGGTCGGCGTAGGCGCTGGTCAGGCAGTTGAGCCTCAGAGTGCGCAGGATCAAGGCAGGGATCAGCGGGTGATTAAGGGGTGGGAGCGGGAGGCGTTCAAATACACCTTGATAGATGCCGCTTTTGGGTGATGCCCGCACAGAGAAATCTGAAATCAGCGAGCTGACAGCGCCTGCGGCCAACGCGAGTTCTTGGTTCGAATGTGCTCCAACGCAGAACACACCGTTTGGGTGCGCAGAGCCCGGCGGAATTATCGCGGGTATCAGGGTCCGCTCTCCGGTGTTATTTGCCATACTGCGCCAGGCGACTCGGTAGTGATCCCGGGCTGGCTCGTTCTCCCAATAGGTCTCGCTCGAACCAAAACCGGCGGTCGCGGGGTCGGGGTTGTCGGACCAGTGGGTGTAGTCCCGGTCATATCTGGCACGGTCACCAGCGGGTTTGTAGCCCGTTGTCGGTACTGCGTCGGTCGCTAACTGCTCTAGGTCAACATGCGACCAGTCTCTGTGGCTCTTTAGCCCCCTATTTGGCGACTCATACATGGGATTCGCGACAAATAGGTGCGGTCCCTGCAAAATGGCATCTCTCCATGTCTCCGGTGCGCCCCACCTCTTTACGAAGTACCCCTTCTTGCGGTCGATGGATTCGTCCCAGCCACGTGAGAAATGCAGATCGAGGGATCCGATGCGATCAGCGCGAGCGACGCGAGTCAGGACATCGGAGACTCCTCGGTTCACGGTATAAAGCATTCGGGTGTGCTGCAGCGGACTGCCTGGAGATTCAAGCACGTCGCGCCAGAGTGCGAGGGTCTCGTCCGTCACGCGCTGAATTCGCGCTCGATGCGGCCTGGTGTCCCAATGTCCGTCAAATTTGAAGCCCGGTTCGTCCCCATCACCATTGTGCCGGTAGGAACTCACGATAGTTGCCGGGTGGTAGAGCGCAGTCGCGTGATCGAACGCAACAGTGCCCGGAGCACCATAAACATGCACGCCATAAGAGATCAGGTTGCCGATTTCATGGAACAGTTTCAACTGATTCTCAAACTGCCAATGACGACGCAACCTGAAATAGGTGTTCTCGCGGAGTCTTCCCGCTTTCTCGTCGGTGAAATGGGTCTCGGGGTGCACCAGCGACGAGATGCCGCGCCCGGATTGGTGGGCCCAAACCTGGGCCATGAAGCAGCGATAGAGGTCGGGCTGCAGACCGGCGAGCAACGGGTAATTAGTGGCATCACCGACGTAGGCGGCGAGCCCAGCGACATCGCCGGTACCGTCCAGCACGGCATCGACCATGCCGGGCAACGACAGCGTTGATTCGCGCTTTTCGGACTTCGCAGCCTCGGAGGGCTTGCTGGGCAACCGGGCGTTGCAGCAGGTGCTGTCCCGGCTGCTGCTCACCAAGGAGCAGAACCGACGAGAGCGCGGCTTCATCAGCTACGTCGAGCTCGGCATCAACCAGCTGGGCGCGGTCTACGAGGGCCTGATGAGCTACACCGGCTTCGTCGCCTCCCAGGAGCTCTACGAGGTGGCCCACGACGGCGACCTGAGCGAGGGATCGTGGGTGGTGCCGGTCGACCGGGCAGGTGACATCGAGCAGAAGGATTTCGTCACCGTCGAAGACCCGGACACCGGTGAGCGGGCGCCCCGGCGCTACGGCACCGGCGAATTCGTCTTCCGGCTGTCGGGCCGGGAACGCCAGCAGTCCGCCTCGTATTACACCCCGGAGGTGCTGACCCGGTTTACCGTCGGGCAGGCGCTGGACGAACTGCTCGACCAGGACGGCGTAACCACCCCGGCCGACGAGATCCTCGATCTCACGATCTGCGAGCCGGCGCTCGGCTCGGGCGCATTCGCCATCGAGGCCACCAGGCAGCTGGCCGAGCAATACCTCACCCGCAAGGAGCACGAGCTGGGCCGCACGGTCGATCCGGAGGATCGCCCCGCCGAACTGCAGAAGGTCAAGGCGTCGATCGCGCTGCACCAGGTGTACGGTGTCGACCTCAACGAGGCCGCGGTGGAGTTCGCCGAGATCACCCTGTGGCTCGACACCATGACCCAGGGCCTGCAGGCACCGTGGTTCGGGCTGCATCTGCGCCGCGGTAATTCGCTGATCGGCGCCAGAAGGGCCTGCTATCGCAGGGATCAGCTCGCCGACAAGTCGTGGCTGAACCAACCCGCCACCGATGTGCCGCTTACCGACATCGCCGAAAAAGTGCGGGACGATTCACCGACCCAGACCAAGGCTCAGGGTTTGGTGCCGCATTGGCTGCTGCCCGCCGAGGGCTGGGGCTCTACCGCTGTGTCCAAAGAAGCGAAGAAGCTGGTTCCCGACCGAGTGAAGGCCCTTAAGGATTGGCGGAAAAAGGTCAGGGTCAAGCCCTCGAACGGTGAGATCAACCGGCTGGTCGCGCTGGGCTATCAGGTCGAAGAATTGTGGACGATGGCCTACCGGCGTTTGGTGATCGCCGATCAGCAGACCAGGCGCACCATCGGGCTGTGGGGCCAGGCCCAGGATGACACTCCGGCGAGGTATGTGACCCGGGAACAGATCGAGCAGTCGCTGGCCGACCCGGATGGCGCGTATCGGCGGCTGCACCGGGTGATGGACGCCTGGTGTGCACTGTGGTTCTGGCCGCTCACGCAAGTTCAGGTGAAGCCGCCCAGCTTGGGGGAGTGGATCGAGTGCTGTGAGCAGATTCTCGGCACTCACCAGCAGGCGAAGTCTCGCGGCCGGATGGTTTCGGACGACCAGGATCAGCTCGCCCCGGCGAACGCGTGGCAGGCGCTGGCCGATCAGGAGAACTTCCAGCTGGCCGGTGCGGGTGCCGCCGACCACGTATCCCAGGTGATCGAGGCGCACCCCTGGCTGCAGGTATGCGAAAACGTGGCGGCCCAGCAAGGCTTCTTCCACTGGGAACTGAATCTCGCCCCGGTCTTCGGTAGGGGCGGTTTCGACCTCCAGGTCGGGAATCCTCCCTGGGTCAGGCCGCGCGGGGATGTGGAGGCACTGCTTGCCGAGGGCAATCCATGGTGGATGCTGGCCCTCTGGCATGCTCAGGGGACGATTCGGCCCGACCGGTGGCGGTTTCGCCGGATGTCTCGTCGGGGCCGTGCGTTGCGGCCCCGGAGCCGAGTTCGTCAGTCGGCTCGTCCAGGGCGGGGTCGGGGAAACCGGAGTCGGTGACGCGGGTGGCGTAGCCGTGGCCCTGGTCGATCAGCCGGAACAGCACACCCAGCGAATCGTAGAGATGGGTGCCCTGACGGGATTTGGTGCTGGTGAGTTTCACCTGTATGAGGTCGCGCAGCCGGTCGATGGAATACCCGGCCTCGTATTCGGGTGCGCCGAGAGGCAGGATGCCCAGTTGCGGGGAGGCCTCTGCATAGAGCAGGAACAAAATCCGGTACAAGAATCGCAGCGACTGTTTCGCCAGCGGCTGCGCCTGGTTGTCGGGCAGCGGGGGCAGACCTAGCTTGCGGCGGCGGTTGACCACATCGTTGGCGATGATCTCGATCGAGGTTCGCACGCCTTCGCGCAGGTCGGCGCTGACCCCGACGGTGTGCCGGGCCGAGTCGTCCAGGGTGTCGCGCCACCAGATGGCACCAGCCTCGTCGGGACCCAGCGAACCGGCGTCGATGCAGCACAACGCGGTATCGACTTCGCCGCCGCGTTTGGTCTCGTTGCGGTCGAGCACGGTCTGCAGGTCGACACCGAGATAGCGGCCCTGCTGCCAGCGTGCCGCCTCGGTGACGATGATCCAGCGTCCGGCGAGCACCAGCGCGAACTCGGCGGGCGGGGTCGCGTCGCGCTCCACGAACAGCGCGGACAACGCCTCGGAGACCGAGCGAACCTGCTTGGTTCCGGGCTCATCGTCCGGCAGCCAGGGCGTCAGCAGGGTCGGGGCACCCTTGATGAACAGATCCTCCAGCGAAGGCACGGGTACCGCGTCCACGATGGCCAGCGGAAACTCGTTCACCCCATGGGCTGCGTAGCGGTGCACCGGGCCGGAAGTCTCATGATGGAACTCACCGGTGCCGAAACCAAGGACGTGACGAAGCCTCCCGTACAGATCGGCGACTTTCGGACGAAGATCGTCGTCGACCAGCTGTCGGCCATTGTTACCGGCCTCACCGCTGGTGGCGTCCGGATACAGTCCGGCCATTGCGGTCAGCAGATCGCCGTGCGCGGCCGTCAGTCGGGAACGCGAGGTGTCTTCCGACGTGGCGTCCCACACCTTGCGGCGCTCGATCACCCGCTTGTGAAAGGTCTCATTCGTGGCGTCCGAGGTGAAATAGTGCTCGGCCACGAAGTCCTCGACAACCCGCAATGCATCGCTGCTGGCCATCTAATTGCCACCTTCCACCGGGGTATTCGCCGGCACCACCACCAGCAGCGGACGAACCAGTCTGCGGTCGGGAGACATCTGTGCGATCAGCTCCCGCTCCTGCTCGACGGCCATCCGTCTGCGTTTCATCGAACCGATAAGCGGCAGCTGTGCCGCCTGCGCCGACCAGGTCTCGATCTGCTGATTCCAGGCCTGCACCCTATGCTGGGTGTCGTCCATGGAGGCCTGCCCAACGTATTCGAGATAGTCAGCAGCCTTTCGCACGGCGCGCGAAATCAGCTCTTGCAGGTCGTCGATGCCTGCGACCGGTCCTGGATTGTTGAGATCACCATCCAGGCCCATGGCCCTGAACATCGCGAAACTCGAATCGTGAATGACCGGCGAGACAAAGAAGTCGTCCGGATTGAACATCACCGACATCCACACCGCCGAGATCACCTGGCCGCGTTTATTGGTGATGGTGCCGACCGTCAGCACATTCGGATGCTGCACGGCGCCGCGCACCGCGAAGATCTCGTTGCGCGATAGTGCCGCCAAACAGCGGTCGGCCGCCCAGTCGAGCACCGGATGTAGCGGGCCGAGATAGTGCGCCTCCGGCCAGCTCGATCCGTTCTCGTCGTTCAGAGCGTTCTTGAGTAGTCGGTCGGCCTCTGACTTCGTGGTGGCCAGCTTGATCCTCTGCAGCACGTGACGCTGCCTGAGGTAGGAGTCGGGCAATACCTCGAGCCGGGCCCTCAGATCGGCAGGCGGCACGAACTCCACCAGATGCTCGGCCGGGAATTCTTTCCATGAGATGCCTCCCGCGCCAGCGTCGCCGGGGGCCTTGGATTGATTGCCCTGGTAGTAGTCCTCGACCGCCTCACGCAGGAAATCGACGGCCTTCGGGTAGAGCGGGTCGCGGCTTGGTGGCTTCCGCTCAGTCGAAGTGGCCTCGACCGAGTCGGAACCGATCAGATCGAGGAAGGCGGCCAGCGAGTCGTCCGGGTCGCCGGTGAGATCGGCGGGGTCTTTGACCACATCATCGAAGTTCTTGCGGTGGGCCAGTACATCGCGGATGGCGTTTTCTTCGGCGGTCGCGGAGTACTCCCCCATTAGGCTGGCGGCATCACCGAGCGCCTGGTGGGCCTGCTGCTCTTTTTGCAGCAGCAACTGCAGTACGTGAATATCGCCGGTCCAGTCTTCGGTGCTGGGGTTGAGCAGCAAGGTGGTGATCTGCGGACGATGCCGCTGCCCGTAGCGGTCGATGCGCCCGTTGCGCTGCTCGATGCGGATCAGCGACCAGGGAATGTCGTAGTGAATGAGCTCGTGGCACTGCAGATGCAGGTTGACACCCTCGGAGGCGACATCACCGGTGATCAGTAGGCGGATCGGCGAGGACGCCTGCTTGAAGCTTTCGACGATGTTCTGCTGGTCGAGGTCGGTCATGCCGCCATGCAAGATCGCGACCTGCTCGGGTTTCAGCTTGAGGTCATGGGTGAACTTGGTGCGCAGCCAGCCCAGGGTGGGCACCCGTTCGGAGAACACCACGGCGCGTTCGGGTGAGTTCTTGGCGACACCGATCGAACGCAGGTAGTGGACGAGCTTGTGGTACTTCGCCGAATGATCGAAGCTCAGCTGATTGAGCTCTCGCAGCCTGGTGAGCGCGGCGATCTCGCGGGCCTGCGTCGGCTCAGCTGAGGTCAGGCCACGCAGCCGGTTGTCGATGGTCTCCTCAAGCGCGGCCGGGGACGACAAGTAGGCCTTGGCCAGCGTCCAGGGGAATAGCCCGATGGTGGCGCCCGAATAGGGCGATATGCCGCAGGTCGGGTGTAGCCAGGTGGTGGCCAGTTCATCGGCCACCGCGTTCTCGGCGGGTGAGGCGTCGACCAGGACGTTATTGGGTGGCAGGCGTTCGGCCCAGTCGGCGCCCACCACGCTGGCCACCTCGTCCGAATTGCGGTGCCGGCGCACCACCAAAGACTTCAGGTCGTCGGGGTTGAGGTCGCCCGCAGGGCTGACCGCGGTCGGCTCCAGCAGCCGGATGAGTTCGGCGAAGGATTCCTTTTTGCCGTTGTGCGGGGTCGCCGAGGCGAGGATCATGGCGTCGGTGTTGGGGGCGAGCACCCGCGCCAGCGAATTGTTCTTGGACGACGAGTTCGTCACATTGTGCGACTCGTCGATGACCACTATATCCCAGTGATGTTTGCGCAGGTCGCCTGCGAAGCGGTCCTGTTTGAGGGTGTCGATGGAGATGATGACCCGCTTGTAAAAGGTGAACGGATTGCGGTTGGCGGGGATCTTCTGCTTCACCCGCTGCACGCCCAGCGAGTCGAGCCGGACGAACGGGATATCGAAGCGAGACCACATTTCGTTCTGGGTCTGCTCGAGCACGTGGCGCGGGCAGACGATCAGGATGCGTTCGCCGCGGCCCCGGCGGATCAGCTCGGACAAGATCATGCCGATCTCAAGCGTCTTGCCCAGGCCGACGGCATCGGCCAGCAGGATGCGGGTGCGCAGGTGGTTGGGGTCGAGGGCCTTCTCGACGGCGGTGTGCTGGTACGGCAGCGGATCAGCCAGTGCACCATCGGAGACCACCATATCGGGAAGGTTGGCGGGAGTCGCGGTCTTGCGGATGGTCGACTCCAGCCACAGCCGGGCTTTGCGGTAATGCGGCGACGCGTCGGCGATCACCCGGGCGTCCGCGGGATTGAGCGGGACCACCCGATCGATACTCGGGTAGAAGTTCGCGGTGGTGCCCCGCACCAATTCGGAGGTACCGGTCACCTGCAGTAGCTGGCCGTCGGCCGTGCTGTCCACCGAAGTGACAAGCCACTCTTCGTCTCTGACCTGGATGATGGACCCCGGCGCAACATCCAGGTCGGTGGATACGGACATACGGCAGATGCTCCCCTTGCAACATGAACGCCAGAATCAGCCCTCACCCTAGTGGATTCTGTCTGACCTCACAGCACCCGGCCATTTGTTCACGGCCACGAAATAGGGTTCCGACACGATTTGCATTACAAAGTCCTGTCAGCAGGAGCTATACCCACCCGCGCGCTCGGCTAATCTTCGCTCCCAGGCGAGATGACGTCCAGCCCTATCGATTGGGCTGCGTCGCGGAGCCGGTGATCGTAAGTGAGAATCGCATCGGCGTTGAGCCGAATGGCTGCCTCCACATGCAATGCATCCAAGGCTCGCAAATACCGCATCGGCAAGAAACCCGCGTTGCGGTAGATCGCCCGGTCAAGTGCGGCGAGCGCCACGCCATCAAGCAATACGGTCGCGTCCGATTGATCGAGGTCTTCTCGAACCGCGAGTCGGCGCAACTCTGTCTCGAGTAGATCGCTGGAAACGAGTGTGCCCGATGTCTGATCGAGCCAGCGCAGAAGCGCATTGCTCTCTGGCTGGTCGATGAGCAGCGCGCCCAGAGCAGACGTATCAACATAGACAATCGGCCGCGAGGTCACGGTCGATCCGCGCGAAGTTCGTCGAGCATCTCGGACACAGTCCTGTCAGCATGCTTTCGCTCAATCGACAGGTCGGTCCATCCGCCTTGGCGTCGCGCGGGCCGCGTGATCGCCAAGGTGGGATTGGGCCCTCCAAAAGGAATGAGCTTCCCGACGGGAACCCCGCTGTTGGTTACGACAAATGAGCGTCCTTCGCTCACCTCTCGAAGCACACGTCCGGATTCATTGCGCAATTCACGCTGCGATAGCGTCTCCACCTCGGGTTCGATCGCACTCATGCAAAAAGTGTAGCGCCCGTGCGACGCTTCTGGACGATCTCACTCGCGATTCAATCGTCATCCCACGGAACAGAGATAGCCTCGACAAAGTCCTGATCATCGGTACTGCGATCTGCTTGAGCGACCAACTCAGATTGCCGGTGCGCCCCGGCGGCGAACTGCTCCGTTCGCGCCTGTTCTTCGGCCTGCGCCGCTTTGCGGTGGAGCTGATCCAACGCGATCTCGGCCAGTTCTGCGGGGTATGGCGTCAAGGCCCGCTCAACAATGACGGCGTCTTGGACGACACCCAACAGCTGGCTCAACTGCGCGTAGTGGTCCACCTTCTCGGTTGCGGCCGAGTCACTATCGGCAACCGATTCGTAGACGTAACGGGCGGCCTTGGCCCGCCGTCGCACCCGGTGAAGGCCGGCGGTATGCTCGCCGGGGTCGTCGTCCACCTGTCGCCAGGCCTTGCCAACCCGCCGCTCGGCCCAACCTGCGCGCGCCAGAATCTGCTTGGTGCCAGGCCCCTTGCCGCTCCTGCGCACCGAGCGCCGCCACGGTTGTGTGACCAGGCTGTCGAGTTTCTCCATCAGCAGCGCGGCCCGGTCGCCGGCGACCATCTCCATGGCCCTGGCGCGCAACGCATCCCGGCGCCCGGCCCAATCGTCCAGCACGGGTTGCGCCTGCGGATGACCGGCGAAAAGCTCGGCCAGCTCCTCGTGGATGACCTCGGCATCCCGGGCCTCGCCGAGCTCGGAATTGAACCAGTCGAGTTCAGGTATCACCTGCCCGATGAGCTTCGGACGAAGCAGCGGCCGGAAGGCTCGCAGAGTTGCCTTGGAGCGGCGGCCGGCGGCTCGCAGGTCGTGCAGGGAATCGGGCTCATCGGCCTCAAGCGCCCGGGGAAGTTCTCGCAGCAGGGCGAGCTGACTGTCCCAATAGTCCTGCACGCTGCGTGCCGCCTGTGACATGCGCCCATCCTACTTTTGGGCCGACGCAGAGCCGAGAACCCGCCGAAACGGCAGGCGTCCTGTCGGCGCCGTGCTTTAACTGCATGTCCCCGGCCACGCAGTGGATCCTGTAGGACCGGCGGGGCGCCTGCCCCTACAATCATCGGGTGCGCGGTGTCCTTAACTGGGCGGCACCGCTGACGTCGACAGAAAGCTCAGCGCGACCTATTGCGTCCTGAGGTCTTCTGCCTCAACGATCGTTCGCAATCAAGGAAGGCTGACCATGGCCATCTCGGCTGGATCCGATTACCGGGTTGTCAAGCTCAAGCACGTCGGCCGCTATTTTGCTGCAGTCGTCGTGCTGGCGATCTTCGCCTTCATCGTTGCCGCCTTCGCAAATGGCCAGATCTCCTGGGATGTGGTTGCCGAATACTTCACGGTCAAAGCGATCCTCACCGGCTTCGTCTTCACGCTCATCTTGACCGTCGTCTCCATGGCCATCGGCATCGTTCTCGGCGTCATCATCGCCGTCATGCGGCTGGCGAAGAACCCCGTCGTTTCCAGCGTGGCTTGGATCTTCGTCTGGTTCTTCCGCGGGACGCCGGTGTATCTGCAGCTTCTGTTGTGGTTCAACGTGGCACTCATCTTCCCGACCATCGGCATCCCGGGCCTGTTCGAGGCACGCACGGTCGACCTGGTGACCCCGACCATCGCCGCAATCCTCGGGCTCGGCCTCAACCAGGCCGCCTACACGGCCGAGATCGTCCGTGGCGGCATCCTCTCGGTGGACGAAGGCCAGACCGAGGCGGCCAAAGCGCTCGGGGTCAAGGGTTTCACCATCATGCGAACCGTCGTGCTGCCTCAGGCGATGCGGGTGATCTTGCCGCCCATCGGCAACGAGGTCATCGGCATGCTGAAAACCACGTCGATGGCCTCGGCGATCGGCGCCAGCGAGATCCTCAACGAGGCCCAGCACATCTACTTGGTCAACAACATGATCATGGAGTTGCTGCTTGTCTCGGCCGCCTGGTATCTGATCGCCGTGTCGGTGCTGTCGATCTTCCAGTACTACATCGAGCGGCACTTCGCGCGCGGCTCGACAACCTCCGACCTGCCGCCGACCCCCATCCAGCGCGTCAAGACCTTCTTCGGAACCCCCGGGAGGACCAAGTGAGCACTCCACAGGTGAACGTCACTCCACTGGACGAGAAGCAGCCGCTCGTCCGGCTGCGCGATATCCGCAAGTCGTTCGGGCTGCAGGAAGTGCTGATGGGCATCGACCTCGATATCTATCCCGGCGAAGTCGTCTGCATCCTCGGCCCATCCGGATCGGGCAAATCGACCCTGCTGCGGGCCATCAACTTCATCTCACCGCCGACCTCGGGCTTCGTCCATGTCGGCGACGACATCATCGGCTTCCGGCCCGACAGCAAAGATCCGAAGGTCTTGCATGAGCTCACCGAGGATCAGATCGCGGTGCAGCGCGCCCGGATGGGCATGGTCTTCCAGCGGTTCAATCTGTTCCCGCACATGACCGTGATGGGCAACATCATCTATGCCCAGCGCATCGTCAAGGGCACCAAGACCGCCGATGCCGTAGCCATCGGGCAGCGGCTGCTCGATCAGGTGGGTCTCGGTGACCGCGGTGATTCCTATCCCAGCCAGCTCTCCGGCGGTCAGCAGCAGCGCGTCGCGATCGCCCGCGCGCTGGCCATGTCGCCCGAACTCATGCTTTTCGACGAGCCCACCTCGGCGCTCGATCCCGAACTCGTGGACGACGTGCTCAACGTCATGAAAGATCTCGCCCGTGGAGGCCTGACCATGATCGTGGTCACCCACGAGATCGGTTTCGCCCGCGAAGTCGCGGATCGTGTCGTGTTCATGGACGCCGGCGACATCGTCGAACAAGGCACACCCGCAGAAGTCATCGACAATCCGCAGCAGGAACGCACCCGGGCGTTCCTGTCACGCGTGCTCAAATAGGCCGCCGCGGGGCATCCGACACCCAAGGCACCACAAACAAGAAGGAACACCATGAAACACACCATCTCATCCGCTGTCGTGGCCTCCGGTATGGCGGTGGCGCTGCTCGCCGGTTGCGGCGGCTCGAGTGACGGTTCGGCGTCCGGTTCAGCCGGTGAAGGCAGTGCGGACGGTGCCATCAGCACCATCACCGAGGGCACGCTGACCGTCGGGCTGTCCCCCGATTTCCCGCCGATGGAGTACATGGACGGCGACGATCTGGTCGGGTTCGACATCGACGTTCTCAATGAGATCGCCGGCCGGATGGGCTATGACGTCAAGATCGAAGAACAGAAGTTCGACCAGGTGCTCAACTCGGTTCGTACCGATCGTGTCGATATCGCGATCTCCGGTCTCTCCGACACCGTGGAGCGCCAAGAGACCGTCGACTTCGTCGACTACTTCAAGTCGTGGGGGCAGTTCTACACCACCACCGAACTCGCGGGCGACTTCACCGAGATGACCGATCTGTGCGGCACGTCGGTGGCCGTGAGCACCAAGACCGACTACTACCCCGCCCTCGAGCAGATGACCAAAGATGTGTGCGAGTCCGCAGGGCTCGACCCGATCGAGCTGGTCGGCGCCGATTCGGGAGCAGCGGCACGTCTGCAACTCGACCAGGGACGAGCGCAGCTCGCCGTTCAGGGCAACCCGAATCTCGCCTATTTCGCTACCACCGACCCCGGCAAGTACGAGGTCGTGCTGGACAACTTCGCCGAGTCGCCCTTCGGCATCCTGGTGAAGAAGGGCAACTCCGAGATGGCCGATGCCCTGCTCGCCCAGCTTCAGGCCATGTATGACGATGGCACCACTGCCGAGCTGCTGGCCAAGTACGGACTGGATGAGTCACTCATGGAGCCGGTCATCAATGGAGTCACGGCGTGACCTTGGAGCCTTCGACGACCTGGGTGGGCGACCGGTCCGCCCAGGTCATTTTGGCGTTTGATTTCGACGGGCCCACCGGCGACGCCATGATCGATGGCAGCATCTGGCGTCGTCCGGGCTACTTCTCATTCGGTGCCTTCGACGGACTTACGGCAGTGCCGCGCATTCTCGATATTCTGCGCTCCCATGGAGTCAGCGCCACCTTTTTCACCCCGGCCTGGGTGGTGCGGACCTGGCCCGAGCTGTGCTGTCGGATCCTTGCCGAGGGTCATGAGATAGCCGGGCACGGCGATATTCACGAGATGTTCTGGGGCAAATCCCGGGACGACCAGGCTGCCATTTTGCGCACCAGCCAGCAGACGTTCCGCGAGATTCTGGGGCAGCAGGCGTTGGGCTTCCGGGCGCCATCGGGTGATCTCGCGCCCGAAACCCCCGAACTGTTGTTGGAGTACGGGTACACCTATTCGAGTTCGTTCCGTGGTGCCGATGCACCCTACTTCCATGAGCATCTGCCGCTGGTCGAGGTGCCCGCCAAATCGCTGTTCGACGACTATTCGGTGTTCGCCTACACCCGAGGCCCCGATTTCCCGGGCACTCTCGACCGGGTGGCGCCCTATGCTGCGGCTTTCCGTAGCTGGCGCGAGGAGATCGATGCCGCCGCAGACGAAGGATTGACCGTGGCGACCATCTGGCATCCGAAGGTGATGGGCACGGCTGGACGCGCAGTCGTGCTGGACGAGTTCATCGGTTCGCTTGCCGCGCGCGATGACCTTCGGATACTGCGCGCCGATCAGGTGGTGGCCGAGTTCGTCCGGAGCAATAGCGAGCAGGTGAGCGCGCAATGATCTGGCCGGACGACTCCACATTTGCCTTCCTTCTGACCATAGACATCGATGGCGATCTGCCGCTGCTGGCTGAAAACCCGGAGAACGTGCACCGTCTCAAATCGCGCTCGGTCGGGCTGTACGGGCCCGAGCATGGTGCCGGACGGCTGCTGCGCGTGCTCGGCAAGCATGATCTGCACGCCGACTGGTTCATACCCGGCGAGATCGCCCGGCGCTACCCCGAACTGGTTCGCGAGATAGCTGCGCGCGGCCATGGCATCGGCGTCCACGGCGACAAGCATCTGGACTTCGACCGGCTGCAAGCCGATGAACAGATCGCCGAGATGGTCAACGGACGAGACGCGATCATCGATGCTCTCCGGAACCGACCTGCCCCAATCGATCAGATGCCGGACGCTGATCCCCGGCACTCTTCCGGCCCCTCAACGCACGACGCTGCGCCGGCTCGAGCATTTGAGGTAGCCGATGCGCGCGAGGATCGGCTCGGCGCATGCAACGGCTTCCGCATTCCGGCCGGTGAGTGGGCACCTGGTTTCCCGGACGCGATGGCGGCGGCGGGCTTCAGCTGGTCGTCGTCCCTGCCCTACAGCGAACTTCCTTATTCGCTCGGGCAATCGGGTCTCACGGAGATCCCGTTCAAATACGAACTGGACGACAACCAGTACCTGGGCTTTAATCTCGATCCCCCGTTCCCACCCGGCGGGTCCCGCATCACGCCGCTGGAGTTCGTCGAAGAGAACTGGGGCTACGAGTTGCAGGGCGCCGCCCAGTACGGCACATTGCTGCACCTGCGGCTCAATGCCGAGGTGATGGGCATTGCGAGCCGGGCTCGGATGCTTGACCGGTTCTTGGGCAAGGTGCTGAGCACCGAAGGCGTCTGGGTAGCAAGTTGTGATCGACTGGACGAGCTGACCCGAGGTTTCCCGAGCGACCGTACCGAAAGCAATCCCTACGACCTGTCGATGCGGCTGACTCACCGGCAATGAGGCTTCGGATATGTTCGTCGGTAGAACACACGAGCCGAACTCGGCCAGTGATCGGGTCTGCTACCCACGTGTCTGGCAATGAAGCCTCCGAGATGCTCGGTCGCAGTATGCTTGCTGGCGGTTCAAATCTACCGGCAGCAGGCCTAAGGACCCTCCGAAAAACTATCGCTGCGTGTCGCTACTCGACGCGCCAACTTTTCATCACGTCCTAAGCAACGATGAAATCGAAAGAAGATGCTTGTATGACGCTGGTCGAATCCCTCGGGAGCTGGCTCGCGAATCCGAAGCCCACCGGCATCCCTCGTCCGGTGATCGAGAAGATGCGCACCCATCTGCTCGACACCATCGGAGCGATCGTCATCGGTGATGGACGCGGCCCTGTGCTCGTGGCTGAGCAGGCGTTCGACGCGGCGGGCTCGGTGCCCGTCCTGGTGTCGGGCCGACCACGCGACATCCGCGATGCGGCGCGGGTGAACGCCGTGGCGGCGCACGCGTCCGAGATCGACGACACCGAGGGCTGCGACCACACCGGTGCCGTGGTCGTACCGACTTTGCTGGCCCTGCTGAGCGAACCCGGCGCCCTTGCCAGCGGCGACGATCTGCTGTGCGCGATGACTGCGGGTTACGAGCTCGGCCGCAGGTTGCAGAACTCGCTGGGCGGCTACGACGCGCACAACGGATCCGGTTGGCATTCGACCGGCACCTGCGGCGTCTTCGCGGCCGCAGCGGCGGCCGCTCGCGCGCTCCATCTGAACGAATCGCAATGTGCGGCGGCGCTCTCGCTCGCCGCAGATTCAAGTGGCGGCACGTGGGCATTCGCCGCCGACGGTTCGATGGCGAAGCAGCTTCACGTGGCCGAGGCGGCTGGCTCGGGCCTGCAGGCCGCGCTGCTGGCGCGAGCCGGGGCGAGCGGCCCCACCAAGATCTTCGAGCCGGTCTGGGGAGGCTTCTTCACCACGCACGGCAACGACCGCTGCCGTCCCGAGACGCTGACCGAAGACCTCGGTGTGCGCTGGTGGGCGAATCATTCGGCCATCAAAATGTATGCCTCCTGCCGCAGTACCCATGCCTCGATCGACGGCATCGTGGAGGGGGTCGAACAGGGGCTGATCCATGCCGGTGAGGTCGAACACATCCGCATCGAGATAGCACCGTTCCTGGCGCCGATGATCTGCCCACCCAATCCCGCGAGCGTCGAGGCCGCCAGGATGAGCCTGCCGATCGCGCTCGCCTTTTTGTTGCTCGGCAGGCCGCTCGATCCCGACACCTTCGAGGACTACCACGATCCGGACGTCGCGCAGATAGCCGAACAGATCGAGATCATGACCAGCGACGCCATGTCGTCCGAAGAGGTGAAGGTCACGGTGGCCGGCGCGAACAGCGACTACGTCATCGACCGCACCGAGGCCCGCGGCAATGAGGAGACGCCTTTCGGCTGGGACGATGTGCTGACGAAGTTCGTCCGCCTGGTGAGCCCGAGGATCGGAGCCGAGGCGACGCAGCTGATCGTCGACTGGGTACAGGAGTTGGGGCCGGGCGTGATCCCGGAATTTCCGGACGTCCACGCCGAGACCGGGCGCGACAATCTGATGGCTGCCCTGCGCGAAGCCTGGGACGAGGCGTAGCCCAGGGGCGGACAATGGTGCCATGGCGCAGCGTCCTGACATAGTTACCCTCGTGCTGCTGAGGAGGGTGCGCGACCGCATCGACCGCGAGTACGCCCGGCCGCTCGATGTGGAGTCGCTGGCGCGCGAGGTGTACCTGTCGTCCGGGCATCTCAGCCGGGAATTCAAACGGGTCTACGGCGAATCGCCTTATCAATACCTGATGACACGACGGGTCGAGCGGGCCATGGCGCTGCTACGGCGCGGCGATCTCTCGGTCACCGACGTCTGTTTCGAGGTGGGTTTCTCGTCGCTGGGCACCTTCAGCACTCGCTTCACCGAGCCGGTGGGAGTACCACCGAGCGTCTACCGCAGGCGGGATGCACCATTCCGGCCGGGAATGCTGCCTTGCATCGCCAAACAGATAACCAAACCGGTCAGGAATCGAGAAGTCTGAGCAGGCCACGCCCCGTAGCCTGAATGACATGACCATCACTATTCATTCCAGTTTCCTTCCGCAGCTCGACGCGGACGAGTCACTCAGGTTCTACCGCGACGTGCTGGGATTCGAGGTTCGTCTCGATGTCGGCTACGAGCAGATGCGATGGATCACCGTCGGGCCGCCCAACCAGCCAGACACCGCGATCGTGCTGCACCCGGCCGGTGTCGGCAACGGAGTGTCGGACGAAGACCGCCAGTTCGTTGTCGACCTGGTCGCCAAGGGCACAATCTTCGGCATCAATCTGGCCACCGATGACTTGGACGCCACCTTCGAAAAACTCGAGGCGGCCGGAGCCGAGATCGTCCAAGAACCGATCGAACAAGATTACGGGCTGCGCGATGCCGCAATCCGCGACCCGGCAGGCAACCTCATCCGCATTCAGGAAAACAAACCGAGTAAGAAGTGAGGCACTGACATGGCTGACAAGAACGGATTCAGCGAAGACGCCACCCTGAACGACGGCGATATGTGGGCGACGTCATTCGCCGTGATCAATGCCACCGGCGAGGTCGAGCAGCGGCTACGCGACCTCGTGAGGCGCGCAGTCGGCGAATAACGCTCATAAGGTAGCGTCTTTCGCGGACAGCGGTCGTCGGTCAAGGGAGAAATGATGATTGTCACCAGCAAGGCCGTGGAAGACGGCGTTATCGGCGACAAATACGGGATGCGCGGGCCGGTCAGCGCGCATGGGGTGCCGACGTACTCCATGCCCATCAAGATCGAAGGCGTACCGGCGGGAACGGAGTCTTTCGCCCTGGTGCTGGAGGATAAAGACGACTTTCCCTCCAATGGCGGGTTCTCGTGGATTCACTGGACTGCCGCGAACATCACCAAACGGGATCTTGCCGAGAACGAAAGCATGGACGCGCAGGGCTGGGTGCAAGGCGTCAACAGCTGGATCAGCCCGCAAGGCGGGAATCTTTCCCGCGAGGAATGCAGCAGGTACGGCGGACCGGCCCCCTCGGACGGCGAGCACATCTACGAGTTGCACGTCTATGCCCTGGACACCGAACTCGACTTGGACGATGGGTTCAACTACAACGTGCTTTACCGCAAGATGGACGGGCATGTTCTCGACGAGTACACGCTGAAGGCCACCTACAGCAGCGAGACGTAGAGCGGTTGGGGGCCAGCTACTTGTTTCGTCTGCTCCAGCGGTGCCTGACAGGCGGTGTGCAAGCGGTTACCGAGACCGCATGCCCCAGCCGCTTGCTGACGGCGGTCTGGATTCGCCCATGCATGGTGAGGCCCGCTGCCGGGCAGCCCTTGCAGTTGCCCTCCAGTGAAACCTTGATGGTGTCGTGGCCGGCGTCCACCAATGTAATTCGTCCCCCATGCGAGGCGATCCAGTCGGCCAGCTGACCGGAAATCACATCGGTCGCGACCAGCCGGAGCACCTGGTCATCGTCCGGGACAATCGTCCAAAGCTCGGGGTGCGAAAGTGCCTGTGTGAGGGCTTCCCTGGTCTCGGCGCCGATATCGTGCCAGGACGATCCGTCGGCCACCCATAGCCATACCGCTCCGGGCTCGACTATCGCCTTGGAAATGACCTGGGCGTGAAGCATCTCGCCGAGCCGCCCGGGTGCGTCCGTCAGTAAACCGGACGACAGCTGTGCGCCGCCGACGACCCAGCGCAGCGCCGCCGGATCATGCGGCACGGGCTCGGGGTGCATGGCGACCGGACGCATCTCATCGTCTTCGCCGGCAGACACGTGGCCGGTCTCTCGCGATGCCATGGGATGGGACGCCACTGGAGGGGTCATCACGCAACCAGAGCCTTCACGAGAGCCCTGACGACGAAAGCCGACACCCACGCCAACAGAGTCATGTAGCCGAAAGCGATACCCGGCCACTTCCAGCTGCCGGATTCTCGTCTCAGGGCGGCAACCGTCGACGTGCACTGCAAAGCGAAAGCGAAATAGACCAACAACGCGGCCGTGACGTCAGGAGTGAACAGTCTGTCGCCTTGATGCGGCCCGGAGATCCAGGTCATCTCTTCGAGTGCGGCGCCGGGAGAATCCGGGTCTTCGGCTGCGGTCAGCTGCCCCATGGTGGCCACGAAGGTCTCGCGGGCGCCCATCGCCGAGAGCAGGCCGACCGTGATTCGCCAATCGAAACCAAGCGGTTCGAAGACCGGCTGAATCGTTTTGCCGATGCCGGCCGCGACAGAATTGTCGATCTGGTATTCGGCGGCGGCCGCCGAATCGTCCGGATCAACACCCGCGGCCAACATCTGCTGGTCAGAAACAACCGGAAGGCTGAGCATCGCCCAAATGGCGATGGTGAGCACCAGGATGATTTTGCCGACGCGCATCACGAAGTCTTTACAGGCATCCCACATTGCCCGCACGATCTCACCAAGACGTGGTACGCGGTAGGAAGGCATCTCCATATAGAACGGCAGCGCCCGGCCCTGGCCATGCAGCAGATGCTTGAAGACCCAGGCCGCCGCCATCGCTGCGCAGGCGCCCAGCAGATACATCGCGAACAGCACCAGACCTTGCAGCCCGAGCGGGCCGAACCTCGCGTCGGAGGGCACCAGCATCGCGATCAGCATCGTGTAGACCGGCAGCCTTGCCGAGCAGGTCATCAGCGGCGCCGTCATCATCGTCGCTATCCGGTCGCGTGCCGACGGCAGGGAGCGGGTCGCCATGATTCCGGGCACAGCACAGGCAACCGAGGAGAGCATGGCGACGAAAGCACGCCCCTCGAGTCCGGCCTGGCCCATCACTTTGTCCATCAGGAAGGCCACCCGGGACATGTACCCGGTGGCTTCGAAGATCTCGATCATCGCGAACAGCAAAGCAATCTGCGGCAGGAATACCAGGACGCTGCCGACTCCCCCGATGATCCCGTTTCCGAGGAGCCCGGCCAGCCATCCGATCGTGATGTGCGTGCTGACAAGTTCTCCGAGCCAGCCGAAGAAAGTTTCGATCAGTCCCTGCAGCGGAGCGGCCACGGTGAAGATGACCTGGAAGAACACGATCATGGTTGCGACGAAGATGAGCGTTCCCCAGACAGGATGCAGGAGAACCGAATCAATTCGGCGAGTACGGCTATCGGGCTCGGGATTGCGGTAGGAGGCGCTCGCGAGCACAGAATCCACCCAGGCCGTCAGTTGCCTGGGGTTGGTCGGCGCGGGCACCATCGGCTGCTGCCAGCCAGCCGGATCCTCGAATTTGCCGACGAGCTCGGCCAGTTGGTTGCGGTTGCCGGAGGTGACGGCGATGACATCGTTTCCGACCGCGCGAGAAAGTGCCGCAAAATCGACGGTCCCGGTGCGCCGGGCCAATTCGTCGGCGAAGGTGAGCACCACCAGAGTCGGCAGCGCCAGCTGTTGTACCTGGGCCAGCAGTCCCAGCGAACGGCGCAACGACGTGGCGTCGAGTACGACGACCACTGCATCCGGGTGATCGCCTTCGCCGTCGATGACATCGGCGACGACCTTCTCGTCCGGACTGATCGGATCCAGCGAATAGGTGCCCGGCAGGTCCTCCAACACGATCGATTCGCGAGCGGTCTTTATCGTTCCGACCGAGCGGGAGACCGTCACTCCCGGATAGTTGGCGACCTTCGCGGACAATCCGGTCAACGCGTTGAACAGGGTGGATTTTCCGGCGTTCGGATTGCCTATCAGGGCGATTCGCCGGCTTCCGGTTGCCGCCTGCTCGGCGGGTAGTTCGCAGTGACTCATGAAGGCCGGACGATCACCAGATCGGCTTCTGGCTTGCGCAGTAACATCTCATTGGTCGCGACGCGGAACATCAGGGGACCTCTCAGTGGGGCTCGTCGGATGAACTCGACTTCAGTGCCACTCGAAAAGCCGAGATCGAACAGGCGGCGACTGGTTGCCATGTCATCGACATCACGAAAACCTGCAATGACTCCGCGCTGCCCTGCACGAAGTTGACTCATCGGTACACAGCCATCCTGGCCGGCGGTGACGTCGTCCATCAGATCCAGGCCCCGCTCACACAACAGGCCAATGACATTGCTCATGTATTTAGGATACCCACACCTAATCGAGCCTTTGCAGCGGGCCGGGTTATCGCGGATATGGCCTGGTAGCCTCGACGTTGTGAGTGTCACATTGATTCGCGCCTTCGTGATGGCGCACAACCCCAGCGTTCGCGATCGCCGCGCCTGACGGCGCGCTCGGTCTGCACGTTTGAGTGCGTCGTCCGTCCGAGAGCCCATTGCGCCTCGGAACGGCGAATCTGCACACCTCATCTTCGTCTGTTGCATCGCCGATCTCGGGGCGCCCCATCTCAGCTTTCTTGGAGCGCACCCATGCCTCGATCCATTCACGGCGGCCGGCACGAACTCGGCCAGAATTTCCTTCATCACAAACCGACGATCAAGCAGATCATCGAACTCGTTGCCGCTGGCGACGAGTCGATACTCGAACTCGGGGCCGGAGACGGTTCCCTCACACGGGCGTTGGCTCAGCTCGGCCGTCCACTTACCGCCATCGACATCGACGAGCATCGAGTGCGGCGGCTACAGCGCGCGCTCCCACAGGTCACCGTGAGATGCGCGGACGCGCTGAGCTACCCGCTGCAGGAACCCGTCATCGTGGGAAACATCCCGTTTCATCTCACGACTCCCATCTTGCGGAGGCTGCTCAGTAGCGACCTCTGGCAGCAGGCGGTGCTGTTGACTCAGTGGGAAGTCGCACGCAAGCGTGCGGGTGTCGGCGGAGGCACCATGATGACCGCCCAGACCGCGCCCTGGTTCAGCTTCACGCTTTGCGGACGCGTGCCGGCCCGTTACTTCACTCCCAGTCCCAGTGTGGACGGCGGCATTCTGCAAGTCCGGCGCAGACCATCACCGCTGGTGTGCAGTAGTGAGCGATTGGCGTACGAGCACTTCGTCCGGTCCGTGTTCACCGGACGCGGCGGCACATTGCTGCGTATCGTCCAGAACGCCACGAGTTTGTCCCGTGGACGCGTATCGCACGCGCTGACCGCTTCGAATATTCGTCCGGGCAACCTGCCACGAGACTTGTCCGCCGATCAGTGGGCGTCGCTATGGGATCAGGTATCAAGATGAAGGTCGGGCGTCGTCGTCGGTGATCTGTCCGGGAGTGACCAGGCCGGATTCGTAGCTCAACATCACGAGTTGGGCGCGGTCTCGCGCGCCCAACTTGGCGAGCAGTCTGCTCACATAGGTGCGTGCGGTCGATCGGCGAACTCAGCCGGCACGTTCCCGGGCAACCGGTGCGATGGATCAGGAGCCGAAGACGAAATTCGCTCCGGGAATGGCTGCCAGCAACTCACGGGTGTAGGGCTGCTGGGAGTTGTCGAACACCTCATCGGTGTTTGCGGTCTCCACGACCCGGCCCTCTTGCATGACACAGACATTGTCGGCCACCAGCCGCACCACCGCCAGATCGTGGGTGATGAACAGGTAGGTCAGCCCGAGTTCGGTCTGCAGTTCGGTCAGCAGATTGAGGATCTGTCCCTGGACGAGAACGTCGAGAGCAGACACGGCCTCGTCCAACACCAGCACCTCGGGTTTGAGGGCGAGCGCGCGTGCGATGGCGACTCGCTGACGCTGGCCTCCCGAAAGCTCGCTCGGATACCGATCGCGGGTGCCGGACGGCAACGCCACCTGGTCGAGGAGTTCACGTACCCTGGCCTGGCGTTCGGCGGGCGTCCCGATTCCGTGCGCGGCGAGTGGCTCGGCAATCGTGTTGCCGACGCTGTACTGCGGATCAAGCGTGCCGTACGGATCCTGGAAGACCGGCTGAACCCGGCGGCGGAATTCCATCAGCTCGTGGCCGCCCAAGGCGCCACTGATGTCCTTGCCGTCGAACCGGATCGTGCCGCCGGAAAGCGGTTCGAGCTTCAAGAAGAGCTTGGCGAGAGTCGACTTGCCCGAGCCCGACTCCCCCACGATCGCCGAGGTGGTGCCGCGCTTCACCATGAGACTGACATCGTCGACCGCAACGAGTTCACGCCTCTCGAACAGCTTGCGGGTACGCAGCTTGAACACCTTGCGGGCGTCGATGATCTCGATGAAATTACCGGACGCCTCGGCGGCAGCCTCGTCGCGTTCAGCGGCGCGCTCCAGCAGCGCTTCGTCGGGTGCACCCTTATCGGAAACCTGGACGGTGTCGTCGTGCAGCACCGACTGAATACGCCGGGACGCCAAACTGGGGGCCGCCGCCACCAGCCGCTGGGTGTAGGGATGCTTGGGTGCGGCCAGGATCTCCTTGGACGAGCCGGACTCCACCACGCGTCCGCGATACATCACGACCAGATGCTCCGCACGCTCCGCGGCGAGCCCCAGATCGTGGGTGATGAACAGCACCGAGGTGCCGTATTCGTCGGTCAGAGTCTCGAGATGATCAAGAATCCGGCGCTGCACCGTGACATCCAGTGCCGAGGTCGGTTCGTCGGCGATCAACAACTTCGGACGCGCCGACAGGCCGATGCCGATCAACGCGCGCTGTCGCATACCGCCCGAGAACTCGTGTGGATACTGCTTGAGCCGGTTCTTCGCGTCCGGAAGCCCGGCCTCGGTGAGCACCTCGATCGCCCGTTCCCGCACCGCCCGTTCACCGTGCGCGACGTTGTTGGCCTTGATCGCCTCTTCGACCTGGAAGCCGATCGTCCACACCGGGTTGAGGTTCGACATCGGGTCTTGCGGCACGTAGCCGATTTGCGCGCCGCGCACCTCGGTCAGGTCCTTGGACGACAGCTTCGACAGGTCGGTGCCATCGAAGAGAATCGAGCCTTGCTTGATCCTGCCGGTTCCGGGCAGCAGATCGATGATCGCCTGCGCGGTGGTGGATTTGCCGGAGCCGGATTCGCCCACGATCGCGACCCACTGCTTCGGGTAGATCGTGAGGTCGGCACCGCGCACGGCAGGCACTTCACCGGACTTCGTCTGAAAGCTCACGTGCAGGTCACGGATGGCCAGCAGTGGCTCAGTGGTCGGCGATTGGGTTGGCGCTGCAGTCATCGGCGCGCACGCTCCTTCGGGTCAAGGGCGTCTCGGACGACATCGCCGAGCATCAGGAATGAGAGAACCGTCACCGACAGTGCACCGGCCGGATAGATCAGCGGCATGGGGTTGGTGGTCAGCGATGCGCGGGCCTGAGAAATATCGTTGCCCCATGACATGACCGTCGGCGGGAGTCCGACACCCAGGAACGACAAGGTCGCCTCCGCGACGATATAGGTTCCCAGCGAGACCGTGGCGACCGCGATCACCGGAGCGATGGCATTCGGCAGCACGTGACGCAGCAGGATCCGGAAACGTGACACACCGAGCGCCAGCGAAGCCATCACGTAGTCGGACTGTTTCGCACTGATCACCGCGCCGCGCATGATACGGGCGATCTGAGGCCACGCGAACAAGGCGATGACCAGGGCAACGAAGATCGGGTTACGTGCCGGGAAACTGGACATCAGGACGATCGCGCCGAGAATCGTGGGGATGGCGAAGAAGATATCGCCCAGGCGAGAGAGCACCGCGTCCAGCCAGCCACCGTAGTATCCGGCAAGCGCGCCGACGATGCCGCCGACAATCACAACCATGATCGTCGCGATCAGACCGACCTGAACGGAGGCCCGGGCGCCGAACACGACGCGGGCGAACACGTCGCAGCCCTGCCGGGTGTAGCCGAAGGGGTGGCCCGGCTCGGGCCGGCCGTCGCTGTTGGCGAGCAAACAGCCTTGACTCGGCGATTCGGAGGTGAAGATGCCGGGAAAGATCGCCACAACGATGATGAGCACGATCAGCACCGATGAAATCCAGAACATCGGACGCCGGCGCATCGATTCCCACGCGTCCCCCCAGGTGGTGCGTGGCTTTCCCTCGACATCGACGGCGTCGACGGCTCGAAGCGGAGTCTGATCGACCGGCGCGACAAAATGCTCCTGATGGAGCTGAGCATTACTTGGCATAACGGATCCTCGGGTCGAGCCAGGCATAGAGGATGTCGACCAACAGGTTGGCGAGCATGAAGATGACGACCATCACCGCGACGAATGACACGACCGTTGGACCGTCGCCGATGGTGACCGCCCGGTAGATGGTTCCGCCCACACCGTTGACGTTGAAGATTCCCTCGGTGACGATCGATCCCACCATCAAGGTTCCGAGATCGACACCGAGAAAGGTCACCACAGGCACCAGGGAGTTGCGCAGCACGTGCACCATGATCACGCGTCGGCGCGACAGGCCCTTGGCAGTGGCGGTCCGCACGAAGTCGGCGGAGAGGTTCTCGGACACGCTCGAGCGAGTAAGCCGCACGATGTATGCGAACGAGACACTCGCGAGCACGATTGCGGGCAGCACCAGTTCGCCCCAGGGAGCTCCCGGAGAGACGGTGGTTCGTGCCCAGCCGAGTTTGACACCGAAGATCAGTTGGAGCAGGAAGCCGATCACGAAGGTCGGCACCGAGATGAGCAGCAGGCTGACCACCAGCGCGGACGCGTCGAACCATTTGCCCTTGCGCAGACCGGCGACCAGGCCGACCAGAATACCGGCGATGGCCTCGAAGCTCAGGGCCATCAGTGCGAGACGCAAGGTGATGGGGAAGGCACGAGCCATCGTCTCAATGACCGGACGACCGGTGTACGAGGTTCCCCAGTCTCCCTGGACGAGACCAGATATGTAATAGAAGTACTGATTGATGAACGGTTCATCCAGGTGATACTGGGCACGGATCGCATCGATGGCGGCCTGCGAAGGCTGCCGATCACCGAAGAGCGCTGCGATGGGATCACCAGGAAGAGCGAAGACCATCAGATAGATGAGAAAGGTCGCCCCGAAAAATACCGGGATCAGCTGCAACAGCCGGCGGCCGATGTATCTGAGCATCGACGGCTCCTAGTCGAGAATGTAGTCAAAAGACATGACGGAACACTGATCACGCATCCCGGCATGGTGCCCGGGACATCAGCGTGTCCCGGGCACCATGGCAGATAGATGCCGCGACCAGATCAGGCCTTGGTGATCTGGTAGAAGAGCGGTACGGAGTCCCAGCCGATGGTGACATCGTTCACGGACTCGCTCCACACGGACACCGCGTTCTGGTACCAGAGCGGAATCGAGGCCATATCGGTCAGCAGGATCTCCTGAGCCTCGTGATACAGCTGAGTGGCCTCGTCGACCGAGGAGGCCGCCGCGGCGTCAGCCAGCTTCTGATCGAACTCGGGGCTCGAGTAGCCCTCGTAGTTCGACGTTCCGCCGGTCGAGTACAGCGGGGACAAGAAGTTGGCCTGCGACGGGTAGTCGCCCTGCCAGCCGGCCCGGGTGCCACCGGTGAGAACCTGGTTCTCGCGATCGTCGAGAGCCGCTGCGAAGGTCGGGTAGGGCTGGCCCTCGGCCGGGATGCCCAGGGTGTTCGAGATGCTGTTGGCGACAGCATCCACCCAGGCCTGATGGCCACCGTCAGAGTTGTAGGCGATGGTGATCGGGTTGCCGGAGAACGGCTTGATGGCGTCCGCCTGAGCCCACAGGTCCTTGGCACGATCCGGGTCGTAGGTCAGCAGGTCGGCGCCTTCGAGCTGATCGGTGTATCCGGCGATGACCGGGGATGTGAAGTCGGTTGCAGGCGTGCGAGTGCCCTGGAAGATGGTGTCGGTGATCTCGTCGCGGTTGACTGCCAACGACAGGGCCTGGCGGCGAAGCGCGCCTTCCTCGTCCTGGCCGAAGCCTTCGACGTAGAAGCCCATGTTGAAGGCCTGGAAGATAGCGGCCGGCTGGTTCACGTTACGGCCGTCGAACTCGGACGCGTAGGTTCCGAAAGCGGTATCCGGGATCTGGTCGAGCACATCCAGGTTTCCGCCCTGCACATCGGCATAGGCCGATTCCAAGGTGGTGTAGAAGCGAATGTCGACGCCGTCGTTCTGCGGGGCGCGTCCACCCTTGTAATCGGGGTTCTTCACCAAGGTGATGCCCTCGTCGTGCCGCCAGGCACCCTCGCCGTCGAGCATGTAGGGGCCATTGCCGATCGGGTTCTCGCCGTAGGCGTCGATGTCGTCGAAGGCAACCGAGGGGAACGGCATGTAGGCCTCGTAGCCGAGCCGCAGCGGGTAGTCCGATTCCGGCTGGGTGAGCTGAACGGTGAAAGTCAGATCGTCGACAACGGTGAGTCCGGTCGGCTCGGTGCTGCCGTCCTCGCTGACTCCCTCGACGTTGGTGAACCAGTAGGCGCCGGCCGGGTCGGTGGCGGCGTGGGTCCAGGTGTCGACGAAGGTCTGGGCGGTGATCGCTTCACCGTTGGTGAAGGTCCAGCCGTCGTTCAGCTTGATCGTCCACAACGTGGCGTCGTCGCTGTCGATGGATTCGGCGATCTCGTTCTGGACCGCACCATCGGCGTCGTAATACACCAGACCGGCATAGATCTGCTTGAGAATCCGGCCACCGCCGACCTCTGTGGTGTCGTAGGTGATCAGGGGCTTTTGCGGCTCGGTTCCATTGGTGCTGATGATGGCGCCATCGTTGCCGCCACCCGAACCGCCGTCGCCGCCCGACCCACAACCAACAAGGGCCAAGGAGGCGGCAGTCACCAGGGCAATGGCGCCCAGGCCCTTATGTCGTCTCTTCACAATTTCCTCGTTTCTCTTCGAGAATTAGAGCGGTGCACGGACCATGGTGGCCCGTCACAATGACTCGACAGTAGTCACAGCAGCTGCAAAGTTCACAATCAGATTGCAGGTCGTAACCTGTCAGCAACATTTCCTGCCTGAGCTCGCCAGTAGCCCGGACCTCCGAGAACATGTTCTGTTACACGCCGATGTGCATGCTCACATTCCACAGCCTCGGTAATTGATATCCCGATGCACCCGATATCACGAATGAGTATAGATCCGACCCGTAGCCGGGATCGAATTGAGGCTCGGTAAACTGAGCCTGAACCCACCGGGTACCCCGCTCTTGCTGGTCTAAGGAAATCATGCCCTCTTCATCGCCAATCATCGGCACCGCCCGTCCCGCGCTCGACGGCCCCTGGCAGCGGACCGCTCAATTTGCCGGATTGCTCGATTCCAACGGTCAGCTTGCCAGCACGATCTTCGCCGAGATGACCGACCTCGCCAGGCGAACCGGGGCCATCAATCTCGGCCAGGGCTTTCCCGATACCGACGGGCCTCGCGTGGTCTTGGACGCTGCCAAGGCCGCAATCGCCCAGGGCATCAACCAGTACTCTCCCGGACGTGGTGAGCCCGGCCTGCTGGCCGCGATTGCCGAGCATCAGCAGCGTTTCTACGGGCTGGAGTGGGACCCTGCGTCCGAAATCATCGTCACGGCCGGCGCCACCGAGGCGCTCGCGGCAACCGTGCTGGCACTCGTGAGACCCGGCGATGAAGTCATCACCTTCGAGCCCTTCTATGATGCCTATGCTGCAGCGATCGGCCTGGCCGGCGGTGAGCACGTCACGGTCGGGCTTGTGCCGCCGACCTTTCAGCCTGATCTCCATGAGCTGGACGAGGCATTCAGCGACAAGACCCGGATGGTCATCGTCAATGACCCGAACAATCCGACCGGTGCGGTTTTCACTTCCGAGGTATTGCAACGGATCGTCGATCTGGCGGTTCGGCACAATGCGATCATCGTGACCGACGAGGTCTACGAGCACCTTGTTTTCGACGCCGCGACTCATGTGCCGATCGCAACATTGCCCGGCGCCCGCGACAGGACGATCACCATTTCGTCGGCCGGCAAGACCTTCTCGGTGACCGGCTGGAAGATCGGTTGGGCCGTGGGCCCGGCCGAACTCATCCGTGCGGTGCTGACGGTCAAGCAGTATCTGACCTACGTGAACGGAGCCCCCTTTCAGCCGGCCGTGGCGGCGGGGCTGAGACTCGACGACGACTTCTATGCCGGCGTGGCCGCCGATCTACAGCGCAAGCGTGACATCCTGATGGATGGACTTCGGCGCGCGGGCCTGGAGCCCTTCTGCCCCAGCGGCACCTATTTCGTTCTGGTCGGTACCGCGTCTATCGGGTTCGCCGATGCCGCCGATCTGGCCCGTAAACTGCCGGAGCTTTGCGGAGTGGTAGCTGTTCCGGCGTCCGCGTTCGTCCGCCCCGAGCATGCGGAACGCTACCGCTCGCTGCTGCGTTTCGCCTTCTGCAAGCAGGAGGATGTGCTGCGAGAGGCAGCGTCCCGTCTCGCGACGTTGCGTTAGCAGCCGGTGAACCGGTCATGCATCGAGCGGATGGCTGAGTCTGATCACGCCATCCGGGTCCCAGACTGCGGCGACTTCGCGGAGCTTGCCGGTTGCGGCGCCATAGAGGGATTCTGCCGGTACTGCCCGCTCGGTGAAGTTCTTCACCACGGTCGTCGAAGCGAAGGGTGACAGCGCTTCGGCTATGGCGTCCGCGGCGGCGTGGACGACAGGTGCCGCCTGCGGAGCCGGCACGATCCCGACACAATGGACCAATCCCGCACCATCCACCTCGCAGACCCGCCCCGCCCGGCGTGCGTCCAGGAGCCAGCGCACCGCCGAGATGACGCAACTCGACCGACAGCAACGCATGAGAGGTATCCGCGAGGCTGGCAGCGATGAAGGCGTCGATCGTTTCCGGCGTGATGCTTGACAGCAAGACCGATCGTCCGAAGGCGGGCGCCGGATCTACCGGGTCGCCATGTACCGAGGCGAGTTCGGCTGGCTTCATCGCACGCATATTGTCCATCACCGGATGCAAGTCGCGTAGCGGTGCCAAGAGCCGATTGGTCTCTGCCGGCTCGGTCTGTAGGGCCGCCTCGATCGCGACGAATGCCTGCCCTCGCAAGGGCTCGGGAATATCGGGGAGCGGCGGAAGTCGGAGCACCCGCACCAAGGAGGTCACCGACTCGGGCAGATCGGCGATCCAGGCACGCCACGCCCCCACGATCTGTGTCGTCGCTGCGATCGGCCACATCAGCGCGCCGGCGTGCAGAGCCGGAAGCCGGTGCAGTTGCACCGTCAGTGATGTGACAACGATGGGCGCTACTCCCCCTCGCATTGCCCAGAAGGGGTCCGCATCGTGTGCGGCGTCGGCATAGACGACCTCGCCGTTGGCGTCGATACCCTCGATTCCGATCACGCTGTTGGCGGCCAGACCGTGGGAACGTGCGAGCCAGCCGAGGCCGCCGAGGGTCATTCCTGTCACGCCGACCGAAGGCGCCATGCCCAACACTGCCGCGAAGCCATGTTCTTGCGCGGCCGCCGCGAGTGCACCGGCGGTCGTCCCCGCACCGACGTGAGCGGTGCCGGATTCGGGATCGATGGTGATCGTGTTCAGCCGTGCAGTTCTAAGGAGAATCGCGCCCTGACAATTCAAGGTTTCGGCGCCGTGGCCCGTTGACTGTGGTGCGACGGCGAGTCCGAGACGCTGCGCTTCACGAATCGTCAGCACGATGTCGTAGGGGTCTGCGACATCTGCCACCGCCGCCGGACGCTGGTCAACCAGCAACTGCCATGGCGAGCGGGCAGAATCCCATTCGTCGTCGCCCGGCAGATACAGGTCTCCGTGGAGCTTGCCGCGTAGGGCTTGGAATTCCTCACCCGGCAGCACCGACGCTTGCGACGGCCGGCCCGATCGTTGGGGTGGGATTCGGGAGGCGTCGTCCGCCGATTCGGTACGAGTGCTCAAAGTGCGCTTGCTTGCTTTTTTGAATGGAAACATGACGTGTCCGTGTCCTTGTCGCCGAAGGGTTTGTGAGGCAGAGGGTTGTGAACCACAAGGGCATTCATCGTCCGCTGAGCTGCACTCGGACGAGGAAGCGGCACCGTCTGACCAACGCGGTGCAGATCCGAAATCACCAGGACAGCGGTCTCGTCCGCTGCTACAGTATTAACTGTCCTCATAAAGTATTCACTACCCTTAGGGGAAAGTAAATGCCTCGATACAGCTCGCCTTTGCGAGAGGCCCAGGCTGCCGAGACTCGCCGTCGGGTACTGACGGCGGCTGCGTCGAGCTTCGGTGAACTGGGTTATTCGAGAACGTCGCTCGCGGTGATCGCCGAGCGGGCTGGGGTCTCGACGGAGACTGTGAAACAGAGCGGACCGAAGTCGGCGCTGTTGCTGGCTGCTTTCGATCAAGCATTTGCCGGAGACGAGGGCGAGGGGCCCCTGCATCATCGCCAACTCGGCACCGAGGCCGCTCCCCTGCAGGGTGAGGAGTTTCTGGCTTTCCATCTGGGCTTCATCGCGTACGCGAATGCAGCCGTGGCCAAATTGTGGCCACGGCTACTGGAAGCCGCAGCGTCCGATCATGCGGTTGCCGATCGATACACCGCGCAACAGGAGAACAGGCACTACGACATGCTCCGCTCGATCGAGGCGTACCGCCAGAAGGGCATGTGCCACAGCTCTCGCTCGGACGGAGAACTCGCCGCAGAGTTCTCCTTCATCATCTCGCCGGAGGGATACATCCAACTGGTGACCGAGTCGGGGTGGGCCGAGGACGCCTATCTGGCGTGGCTGATTCGCGCCGTCCATAAGTTGATTCTCGAGGACTGACTATCAAACAAGTTCCGCAGGCGATATTGCAACAAGTCAGGTGTTCGAGGCAGGTAGTTATCTGATTCTCATTGCGATATCGCTGGATGAATGCACAATTCACAGTTCTTGTGCATTCATCTGCTAAATAAGTCCGCGCATGTCCTCTTCGAAGGCCTCGACTGCCGAATCCACCAGATCATCTCGCAGGAGGTCGTCCAATACTTCCGGCGCCGCCGTGAATGCGCGGACTCCGACACCCACCAGGTCGGAGACATCTTTTCCGGATTTGAGCGAGGCCGCCAGCACCAAGGTATCCGTGCCGTCTTGCGGTATTGCCGCGGTCATCTTACCGAACTCGGCGAGCGCATCACGCCCAGCGAGCTTCATCCGATTGAAGTACGGGGCTATGTACTTCGCTCCCAAAACGGACGCGATGAAGATCTGTTGATGGGTGTAACCCGCCGTGAGCAATACGGTGACCCCTTGCTTCCGCAGTCGGGAGGTGACCGCGGCTCCCCGCCAGGTTCCGGGTACCTTGATGACCGCGTCCGGAGCGAACTCGCGCAGCCGCATCGCGTTCGAATACCACTCGTCTTCGGAACCTCCCCAGGTCTGGAAACAGACTTCCTCGGCACCGGCACCTAGTGCCCATCGATAGATCTCGGGGACGTCCGATAGGCGTGCGCCTGCCCTCTTGAGGATGGTGGGATTGGTCGTGAGCCCGCTGGCGATTCCCGATTGCAGCCAGGGTTCGGCCAGTTCACGACTCGCCGAGTCGACAAAGAAGGTCATGGGATAACTGGTCATGTGCTCGTTCTCCTGGTCGTGACATTTCTTCGAGGATTACTGCGCCGATCGGAGGCTATCTCCGGTCGGCGCATGGACCAGTCATCCTTGGACGATGTCGTCCAGACTCTTCAACCCCACCGCGCCACCTGGATGACTGTGAAGGACTTTGTCCCAGCTATAGCCGCTCAGTCTCATCAACGTCATACACAGGGCGTCGCCCCATGCCTCGTGAGCCAGAGTGCTCCCCATGGCGACGACTCCGCCGAGATCGGCGTTGGGGCTGACGACAACAACCGAATGATCAGCGACATGCGCCAGCGAGCTATCCGGAGAGGACGTCAGGGCTGCCGTCGATGCACCGCGATCTTTTGACCTCGTGAGCATCTCGTTCAGTTCAGTGGATTCTCCGCCCTTGGAAATCGCTATCACCAAGTCGTCCTCGGTGACCACGCCAAGACTGCCGTGCAGCCCGTCAACGGGCGACAGATAGAAGGCGGGGGTGCCGGTGACGCTCAGTAGGTGCGCAAAACGATGCGCGACCGTCCCGGATGTGCCAACGCCGGTGACGATGACTTTGCCCTTCACGGCCAAGACCTCTTTCGCGAAGTCCACGAACTCGGGACCGATTTGGTCGACGACGACTTCGACCGCCTCGGCCTCGCGATGCACGAAATCCCGCGCCGTATCGATCATTTCCTGCGACTCATACATTGATGGCCGCCTCCTTTCTATCTGCCGCCGAGAGGCGTGCCTTGGTACGGATGGCGCGCTGGGCGTGGCGCCTACGCTCAAATGCGACCACGGTTGCGCCCGCAAGAATCAAGCCCTGAATGATCTGGTAGATGTAGGGGCTCGCTCCATTGATGTTCAAACCGGACGAAATCATCTGGAGCACGAGCGCAGCGATCGCCGCACCCCCGATGGCGCGCTTGCCGCCGAACGGATTGACGCCACCCAGCACGGCAATGGTGATTGCCAGCATCAGGTACGAGTCCCCATAGGAAGCGGAAGCAGCACCGGTCCGGGAGACCATCACGATGCCGGCGATAGCCGCCAGAATTCCGGTCATCAGGTACGTGCGAATGGTGAGATTCGGGATTCTGAAGCCACTGAAAAGAGAGGCGTTCGGATTGGAGCCCATCATCGTGATTTTCACCCCGAATGTGGTGCGGCTCATGATGAACGCGACCATGATCGTCACCAGCACGAAAAGCCAAAACACCAGCGGAATACCCAGAAGATTCTCGGTACCGAGACTCAGCAGGATATTCGTGGATCCATACATAGCCTGTCCCTTGGTCGCCATGATGGCAATGCCGGAATACACCTGCATGGTGGCCAAGGTCGTCAGGATCGGCGTTATTTTGAATGTCGCCACCATGAACCCGTTGAATGCACCGCAAACTGCTCCGATCAGCAGCGCACCGCCGACAGCGATCAGCGTGGTGAGAAAATCCGTCCATCCGACCGTAGCTCCGTAGGTGGATATCACCGCCACGAAGAGCGAGGCCAGATTCGCCACAGCAACGATGGATAGATCGATGCCTGCGGTCGTCATGGCCACTGATATCGCCAGCGCGAGGATCGCGATTTCGGGCACGCTGAATGCAATCGATTGGACGTTCAAGATCGAGCCGTACACCGACGGGTTGATCACCAGGAAGATGATCGCAACCAACACCCCCATACCCGTCAGACCGACGGTGTAACCGGACTGTCCGGCCAAGTTGAAGGCACGCTTGCGCTGCGCGGTCTTGGAGGTTTGTTTCTGTTCGATATCAGACATGTTCAGACCTCGGCTTCTTCAAGGATCTTGCCGGTGCGGGTGCGCATGGCCATCGTCCGAGCCTGAACGGCGACGCAGAGAAGAATGACCGCGCCGATCACTAGGGTGTGCCAATAGCTTGAAATACCCATGCGGATGAGGCTGTTTTGCAGCACCGAGACCAAGATGACGCCCAGGATGGTGCCCTTGACCGATCCCCGGCCACCGGTATCGGGAGTTCCGCCGATGACCACGGCGGCAATCACATTGAGTTCGGTTCCCACCAGCTCGAACGGCGACGCGTGCTGAGAAAGGACGACGTGGGTCAGCCCCGCCATTCCGGCGAGGGTCCCGGCCACCAGATAGATGCACACCTGGACCTGAGGCACACGAATACCGATGCGCCTAGCCGACTCTTTGTCCCCGCCGATGGCATAGATCGAGCGGCCGAACATCGTGTGATTCATGACGTACCACAACGCAACCGAGGCCAGCAGAATCGGGACGATCAGAATGTTGACCGGCGCGCCACCCATATGAAACAGCGAGGTCGTTCCCACCGAGCCGAGCTTTGCGGGCAAGGTGGAGATGTAGGCGCTACCGACGAAGGCGATGAGCGCGCCTCTGATGATGACCTGGGTCGCGAGGGAGGCGATCAGCGTTTCCATCCGGTATCGGGCGACCAGCACGGCGTTCAGGCTTCCGAGTATCAGACCCATGAGCGCTGCGACGAGAAATGGCCACACTCTGCCGTCGAGACCGAGAGCCTGCAACAACACGACGGTCGCATATCCGGCAAATATCGCGATGGCCGGGAATGACACGTCCATGCCGCCAGAAGTGATGACCATCGACAGCCCCAATGCGAGCGCCAAGGTCACCATTCCAGAACGGAGGATATCGGCGGCAAACCTCAGCGATATCGAACCCGGCGCGCTGAACTGCAAGATCAGCAGCAGGACGAGAATGATGAGAAGGAGCAGTCCTTCGTTGTTTTCACCCCGGATGACCGACCAAACCCGCGCGGGCCATGATTGTTGTTCATTGACGTCCGTATTCACGCGTAGATCCTTTCTCGGACGTATTCTTCGCTGATCGCCTCTTGAGCGATCTCGTCCACCAGGCGTCCTCGTTTCACGATCAATACGCGGTGACATACGGACACGAGTTCTGGCAGATCGTCGGAAATGACCAGGATGCCGACTCCGGCCGAAGCCGAATCACGGAGCAGTTGGAGAATCGCGGCCTTCGAACCGGCATCCACTCCGACGGTCGGACCGTTCAGAATCAATACCTTGGGGTCAGTGAACATCCATTTGCCCAGCACGACGCGCTGCTGATTTCCACCGGAAAGCGACGAAACGGGGTTGGCGGGGTCATCGGTCTTGATGGCGAAGCGGTCCACCAGGTCGGTCGTCGCTGTCTTCATCGCTGTCGGCTTGAGTACACCTGCGAATCCTGCGGTCTTCTCCAGCGCTGCGGATACCAGATTCACTCCGATGCTCTGATCGAGCACGATTCCTTCGGTGAGGCGATCCTCGGGAACGTAGGCGATACCGGCGCCGATTGCGTCGCGAACCGAGCGCACGACGGTCCGGGTGCCGTCCACTTCGATCTGTCCGGAATCGGACGGCAGTATTCCGAATATCGACTCGGCGATCTCCGATCTGCCCGACCCGAGGAGTCCGGTGAGCCCTACGATCTCGCCTTTGCGGACGTCGAAGCTGACGTCCGCGAACAGATCTTGGACTCCCAGTCCCGTTACCCGCAACGCGGGTATCTCTCCCGCGGCAGGGTTGAGATCGGAGACTATGCGATCCTCATTGGGCAAGTAGCCCAAGAGTGCCTCGATCAGCGAGTTCGGAGTGAAAGTGCCCGTCGGCCCTTCGACAACCATCTTGCCGTTCCGCAACACTTCGATGCGGTCGGACACCATGAAGACCTCTTCAGTCTTATGAGAGACGAAGACGATGGCGACGCCGCGTTTGCGAAGCCCGTTGACGATGCGCACCAGTGACTGGATCTCGGTCCAGGTCAAAGCGGTGGTGGGCTCGTCCATGAACAGGACTTTGACGTCCAGAGCCAGTGCGCGGCAGATTGCCACCAGTTGGCGGTCCGCGACCGAGACATCACCGACTCGTGCGTCCAAGTCGAGCTTCACTCCGAGTTGGTCGGCGATGGAGCGCGCCAGGGCGAGGGCCTCCTTCTGGGTGACCGTACGCGACCGGTTGGCAACTCGCGACGATATGGCGATATTCTCCGCAACCGTGAGATTGGGGAATAGCGACATATCTTGAAAGATCACTTGGATGCCGGCCTTGACGGCATCGATGGCAGAGCCGGGTGGTAACGGCTGCCCATTGACCCGAATGGTTCCGGTGTCGGCGCGTTCCACGCCGGAGATGATCTTGATGATTGTGGATTTTCCAGATCCATTGGCGCCCGCCAGACAAAGAACTTCTCCGGGAGAAACTTTGAGATCCACATCCACTAAGGCCTTTACGCCACCGAATGACTTGTTGATGCCTTCGGCTTCCAGAGCGTATTCCATATCTAACTTCCCTTGCACAAGGGACCGCCACCATCTCGTGACGGCCCCTCGTCACTTGTGTGTTGGATTTGGTTTTAGAACGGGTAATCGTCCAGGTTGTCCGGGGTAATCGCGATCCAGGCATTGCCGTAGAAGTTGTGTTCTTGGTCCGGATCCTTCGTCATGGCCTCATATCCGGGAACATTCAGATTCATGCCGTCTTCGAGCGTGCCGCCATCGGCGAGAATCTGCACCGCTTCGAGCATCGCCTGGCCGGCCAGACCCGGATCCCATCCCGTGATGACATCGACGGCGCCGGTCTTCAGGAGCTCGCCGGCGGTCGAAGGAGTGGAGGTCCCGATCACGCAGGTCGAGTCTTCGAGGCCGGCTTCGGCGACGGCGCGCCCGATACCGGCGATATCAGTCGAAGCCGAGCCGAGGAAGCCTTTGATATCCGGGTAGGTGGAGAGAAGCTCCTTGGCGCGCTGATATGCGGTGTCCTCGTTTTCGTCGGACGAGATCGGGTCGGCGACGCGTGTGATGTCCGGGTAATTGGCTTCGGCTTCTTCGAGAGCGCCGACCGCCCAGGCATTGTGGGACGCAACGGTCAGCGAACCGACGATATGAGCGTATTGGCCCTCGCCGCCCATGCAGTCGGCCAGCTTGTCCATCTGAAAGGCGCCATAGGCGTTATTGTCGAAGGCCTCGATATTGGCGGAGGCATTCTTGATGTCCGGAGCTTCGTGGGTGACGACGATGATGCCGGCATCCTGAGCGCGCTTGAGGACGGCCTCCACTGATTGCGGTGAATTGGGGACCACGGTGAGTGCCAGTGGCTTTTGCGGAATGGCGTCGTTGATGATCGCGATTTGTTTCTCTTCGGACGCGTCGTCTCCGGCACGCTGCACCACGGTCCAGCCGGGGTTTTGCTGAGCCCATTCCTGATCCAATACGTCCATGCGGTTGAACCAGTCGCCGCCGGACAGTTTGACGATATTGATAACGGTCTGGGAGTCATTGCCTCCCGAGCCGTTCGCGGTCGTGCCGCCGCCAGAGCACCCAGTGAATGCCAGCGTGGCCGCGACCGCAACCGCTGCGGCGGCGGTCGAACGAGTCTTCCTCATGGTTTTCCTTTCGATAATGTGTCGGATCTTGCTATTTATGGAGATGTCTAATTGTTTGGACAAGTGGGCGTACTTCTGCTTCGAAAATGGCCATTTCCCATCGAAAGATAGCTACCTAATGCACGGACGCTTTCGCCGAAATGTCTCTCAGCATGTGCATGCGATCGGGTTGTTTATCGCCGAATTCGTCGTATAGCTGCTTATAGAGTTTCAAGAGTGGGGCATATCGCAACGAGCGAGCGGGATCGGGTTCGTAGGTGGCTGCCGTTGCGGGCGCGATCTCGCATGCGGCCTCGAAGGAAGAGAATCCACCGCGGGTCTCCCCTGCCGCGACTGCCGCATGCAGGGCGGCGCCTACTGCCGGGCCCTGCATCGACGAGTTCACCTCGACCGGCCTGTTGAGGACGTCTGCCAGGATCTGCATGAAAAGAGGGGACTTGAGCGCAATTCCGCCGCATGCGACGACACGTTCGATCTCGACTCCTGCATCTGCGAATGCATCGAAGATCTGGCGCTGGCCGAAAGCCGCACCTTCAAGCAGGCAACGATAGACATCTTCGGCTCGAGTCCCGATGGTCAGGCCCATGACGAGTCCCGACAATCCGCCGTCTTGGAGGGTGGATCGATTGCCGTTGAACCAGTCCAAGCAGAGCAGCCCGGTTTCACCGGGATTCATCGTCTGCGCTCGTCTTTCGAGCAAGGAGAAGATATCCGAGTTCGCGGCCTGCGCCTCACGCTGAATGCGCTCCGGAACGAGATTGTTCACGAACCAGCCAAAGGTGTCGCCCACGCCGCTTTGGCCCGCCTCGTAGGCCCAATAGCCGGGAGCCAGACCGTCAAAGACCGTTCCGCTGACTCCCCTGACCTCCTTGAAATCACGGGTCATCATGAGATTGCATACCGAGGTTCCCATGACCAGGAGCATTTCGTTCGGATTGGAGATGCCCACTCCCAAAGCCGCCACGTGGGCGTCCAGGTTGCTGCTGGCAATGATTGTGTCCGGTGTGAGTCCCAATTCAGTGGCCCATTCCGAAGTGATGGTGCCGGCGGAAGCACCCGGCGCTTTGAACTCGCTGCCCAATTTTGCGGTGACAGCGGAGAATCCGGATGCCAATTCCTCCAGGAACTTGGCATCGGGATAGCCGCCGGTAGTGGGTTGGTACGTCTCTTTGTACCCGGCCACCGCGGCCCCTCGACACTCGGCGCCGACGAGCAAAGAAACGAGCCAATCGCACAATTCATATACTTTGGCGGCGGCAGAAAAGACATCCGGTGCCTCTTCGTAAAGCTTCAAGAGCTTCGGGAATGCCCACTCGGAGGAAAGCCTGCCGCTATAGAACTTGAGGAATTCTTCCTTCCGGTCGGCGCCCAACATGTTGATCGTCCACATCACCATCAGCAATCCGGACGAGGACTACTCGGCGCTCACCGAACAGCTGCGCGTCCATCTTGGCCTTGCGGCAGTTCAGTTGGTACCACCCAACTCTGACACGGTGGCTGAGCGCAACACGCTCGGTGAGGCCGGGGCGAAAGCCCTCAGTCGTCAGATTCACGAGGGATCAAACGTGGGCTTCTCGTGGGGCAGGACGCTGATGGCGATCGCCTCACACGTGGACACATTGCCCGACGCCCAGTTCATTCAGATCACCGGTGTGATCGGCAATGATGCCTCTCAGTCCCCCATCGCGATACTCGGCCAGATAGCCCAGCACTCCAATTCGGTGGGAAAGGCGTTGATCGCTCCCCTGTTCTGTTCATCGCCCGATGTGGCTCGGGCCCAGCGAGCCGAACCGTCCGTCGCAGAGGTGCTTGCGCTGTACGACGAGATCGATTTGGCATTCCTCTCCGTGGGGGCATGGGACACCCGCGTCACCCAGCTCGAAGAGCACCTGTCTGCCGCCGATGCACGCCTCCTCGATAGGGCCGGGGCTGTGGCCGATTCCAACGGCCTTTTCTTCGACGCCGATGGACGCTACCTGGACATTCCGCTGAACGACTGCCGGATTTCCATCAGCGTGGAGCAGCTGGCGGCCATTCCTTCTGTGGTCGCAGTCGCCGGAACACTCGCCAAGGTCAACGCGATCTATGCGATCTGCCGATCGGGAGTTCCCACTTGCCTGATCACCACAACCGAGGTGGCCCAGGCACTTCTCGAATTGCCCGCGATAACCGAGCGCGTATACCGATAGTGCTGCCGGCTCCCGTGGGTTGCGGATCGGCTGTCCGCATTCGATCAGCAGGTGCCGCGCAGCACAATGGAGATATGCATAGCAAGAAGTGGTCACAAAATGTCACTGAGCACTCGGACGCCTTGGATCTCGACGACGGTGTCTTCACGTGGAAGGATCCGAAGCGCATCGCGCGATCGCTGATGGAGTCCGCCGAGAACTCGAACCGACGTAAGGCCTCATCGCCCTATCGGTCCGCGATGTCAATGCTCACGTTCTACATCAACCGTGCCGGTAGCGGACTGGGCGCCGAGCAACGCAAAGTGCTCGATGACGCGAAGGACGAGCTCAGGAAGTTGCACAAGCAGGAAACAGACGAAAAGTGATCTCGACTTCAGCACTACAGATTCATCACGCTCGCTGGGCCGAACTGTCTCTCGATGAGTTCTACGAGATTGCGCGGCTCCGGTATGACGTCTTTGCGCTTGAACAACGTGTGGAGGATGAAGACTTCGACGGACGCGACGCGCTCGCCGATACGGAGCACTGGTGGATCAGTGACCCGGAAGTCGCTGTCGTCTGTTATCTGCGACTGCTTCGTCCGGCTGACGACGAGGTGCAGCCCGATGATGTGCCCGCTGCCGTGTGGGTGATCGGACGCATGGCCACTGCCCGGTCGACCCGCAGCCAAGGGCTCGCCCATCAGCTGCTGGAGACTGTGCTCGCCGCACATCCGGACGATCCGTTCGTATTACACGCTCAGATACATGCCGCGGGGCTGTACGAGAAGTCCGGATTCGTCCGTTTCGGCGAGCCGTACGATGAGGCAGGCATCCAGCACATCGGAATGTATCGGCCGATGCTCTGAATGCTTTTGAATCCACGATCCGGAAAGGGCCGCGACCCGACATGATTGCTGCCGAAGTTCCCCTGGAGAAGTGATCGAGTTGTTCCGGCGCACCAGAAGTATTGCCAAGTCGTGATCGCCCACTGCCCGCGACGGGCTGGCACGCCCGTAGAACGGGAAGTCGTCTCTCGATAGCCCCACCTGATGGCATCAAATGCCGGACCCCGCTACACGTATCTGTTCCCCGCCTCCGGCAGACTCTCTCAGCCACCGTTTGATGTAGGAAGGAAACACTCGACCGAAGTCGTCCGCGGTCCGCCCATGCCAAGAGACTAATTCCGACCGATCGTTCACATCCTGGAAGTCTCCTTCGTGGGTTGCGATGATCTTCGATGCCATGCGCCCGGGCTTATCGTCCCACTCGACGGGATATCCCAACTCCGCCTCGACGTCGTCTCGGCGGGCTAATAGGTAGCCGAAGAGCGGCTTGTTATCGGCAATCCATAGTTGTGTTTGTAAGCGTTTCCCGACGGAACTGACCGTCAACGATATGTTGATTCCGCTGCATCCGATACTGATGTCGTACCAAGTTCGAGCCCGAGGGGTCCGGCCGACAGCCAGGTGCGGAGCGTTTTGCTCGCACCAATTCTTGAGCATGGTCCAATACTGAAGCTGGGGCCTGCTGTGGCCGTCCCGGGGAGAGTACTTCGTGGTTATTTTCTTTCGCCGGGCACTGATGGTCACATCGTCAATGCCGACTCCAGCGGTATCAGCTAATGCGCGCGCATCCATGAATTTCGCATCAGATGCTCGTCCGGACTCGTCAAATGTGATGCCCTCAGCGGCCAAAACATTCTGGGACCGATCGGTGCGGTTGGAATCATTCCAGCGGAACTGGGCCGAGGGTCTGCCGTCGTGCGTCATCACGCGCCATGCGCCCTCGGTGGCATTATTGGCGACAGCTGCGCCGACCGCTACCGGGTGGCTACCGACGACCACAGCCAATTCGGTGTACGACGTCCATCTGCCCGGCGGAATAGCGTCAATGACCTGAGCGATTCTGGCGGGCAAGCCATCATTAGGGACCGGCTCGGCTACGGATTCGTCCGGCCCTGGCCACAGAGAAATGATGCGGTCGGCGAGTTTTGCACCGCGAGAGAGGATCTCTTCCGTGCCCCAGCTTTCGTGCGCAGCGATTGTCTTATTCATCTCGAGGGGACTCTTCCCGAGTTGATCTCGTTTTATGGCGAATGGCCGGTTCGACAATTCGCTGTTATAGCCAGTTAGAGTGAGGTTGCCGATGGTATGAACGATGCGTCCGTGTTCAGCGACGAGATCCGCATCACCATCCAGTGTCTCGGCGAACTCGTCCCGGGTTTCTTCGGACAACGTCTGAGGCAGTACGTGCTCGATCGTAAGACCGGTGAGATTGGTCGTCTCCTTGCCCTCGTATGATTCTTCGAGCCATCGTAGGATCAGATTCTGCTGCGCCTTGCGGCCGTTGTGATAGAAATCGACCGTACCGACCGCCTCTCTTACCTGAGCGTCCGTGCCGAAGTATTTCCGTCCATTCGACAAATAGCTGCGCAGCGCAACGGCCACGTCGGGCTCGTCACCGACTGCGGCGACTGCTTGCAGGAGCGTCTTGTTGATGCCCGCGGTAGCACGGCCGATGACAACGCGACGCACGAAGTAGGAAATCAGCGTGTGGAATGCGCTCGTCGCTTGCTCGGCTGTAGCGGTGCCGGCAGCCCGACGCGCCAAGATCCGCAAGACAATCGGATAGGCCGTCGTAGATCCCCAAGCCTTGATGCGCTCCAACCAAATCCGGATCTCCGGATCAGACTCACGGGATGGCTCGAGGATCGAGACCAAGACATCACCGAGGGCAGCGATTCGGCTGATTTCGTTTTCGATCTCGCTCGGTGTTGCCAGCCTATCGAGGCGCTTCTGCTGACCCGCGTAGGTATCCGTCTGCTTGGCATTCTCGTCCACGAAGACCAGGTCGAGCCAGAACAGCAGTTCAAGGTCCTTCGGAGCCAGCTTCTGCTCAAGTGGCCGCCAGATGGACTGATAGACCGCATTTGTCCTATTGTCCCCCAGCCTCATAAACAGGTAGTTCTTCAGCAGGTCCGCTTGTGTCAGCGGCATACCCGTGTTGTTGAGGGATTCAAAGATTCGATGTGCATTGTCGCTTTGCTCCGCCTGTACTGCAACCAACTCCAGGCCTCGCAAGATGGCATCCTCCAATTCCTTCGCCGAGACGGAGCCATCTTCATTGTTGAGCTTGGCGAGCTTTGCCTTTAAATGATTGTAGTTCTTCTCAATTCGCGTCCCGTCGCCGGCATTTCCCAACGAGCGAATAATTGCTTCGTAAGCCTGGCGATCATCTTGTGTCGGTAGAAACTTCGTTGGCGCGCCCTTATCAAATCGGTTGATCAGGTATTGCGTGTCTATGCCCTCGCGTTCAGAACCACCGACGGTCTCGACCAGGTGATCGCGCAGTGCCGCGAGCAAGAGCGTGAGAGTTGTCAACCGCTGCTGCCCATCAACTACCAAGAACTCATTCATCCCAACGGCACCGACACCCGGGCTCACCGCGAGCACCAACGAACCAATAAAATGCGTCGCATCCGGGCTCGTGCGTCGGGTCCGGGCAATGTCGATGAGATCGGCCCAAAGCCTGTCTATTTGTTCCCGTTTCCAGGAGTATGGGCGCTGGAACAGCGGCACGACGTACTGTTTCCTGCCTTCCAGCACACCCTCAAGGTTTGTTTCCTTTGCTTGGACCACTCCAGACTCCATCGTTCGATTCGTCAGACCACATCATGCCCTAGACCTCTGACACTCACCAGGTGGTACCGGTTCCTGTCGGTGTAGCCACGAGCCCAGGCATTCGGCGAATCGGATCTATTGCGCGGCTGGCTCCTCTCGCTCTGGGTGACGAGCCTCGACGAGCACGCTGTCACGTAAACTTCGACTATGACTACGCACTTCTATACCGCGTCCAGTCTCGACGGATTCATCGCTACTGCCGATCACTCGCTGGAGTGGCTGTTCGCTCAGGATTTCGACATGGAAGGCCCGATGGCCTATCCGGATTTCATCAAGGGAATGGGCGCGATCGTGATGGGCGCCTCCACCTATGAATGGTCCCTGGCGCACCAGGAGACCTGGGAGTACACCCAGCCTGTGTGGGTATTCACCCATCGCTCGCTACCCACCATCGGTGACGCCGACGTGCGATTCGTTCAAGGAGGCGTGAGCGAGGCGTATGCCGACATCGCGGCCTCCGCGCGTGGGAAAGACATCTGGGTGGTCGGCGGCGGCGACCTCGCCGGACAATTCGCCGATGCAGGATTGTTGGACGAAGTCTGGTTCCAGTTCGCGTCAGTGACATTGGGGTCCGGCCAGCCGCTGTTGCCGCGGAACTTGCGTCTCGAGCTGTTGGATTGGGCCCGCAATCGGGACTTCTTGTGCGGACACTACCGGGTTGTAAAAGACCGGTAAGCAGCCGCGACGAGGGGTGGACGCCGAGTGGCGCTATTGTGCCGCGACACTTGTTCTCTGAGACAGATGACCACGTTCTTGAACATCATCAGTGCGTCCATGCGGACGCCTTGGTGACCTGTCGAGTTCACGCGAGTTTCGTGATTGCGAGAATCGGGCGGCCCTCCGGATTGGCCCGGCGAGAATCGGCCGGTGTTACTGTCGACCGCCGATGCCGGTGAGCCATGCGGTCAGCACATTTCTGGCATCCACCTGTTCACCGCGCACTCCATTGCCGGCCAAGCGGTCATACAGCAGCCCGTTCATGATTCCGATGAAGTCGACGGCTCGCCGATCGGGCTCAGGAACACCCAACGAAGTCAGCATCCGCTCGGTCTCGGTGAGCAATTTCGTCCGCACCGGCGAGTCGGTCGTGAGTAGCCGGTGCAACTCGTCGTCCTGTAAATAGTCGATTGACAAGGCCATCCGCGCACGGGTGTCGACGCCACGCTCAATGGTCGCGTCCAGCGCCGGCACCAATTGATCAACCGCCTCGGCCACCGTGGTCGGTAACGCGCGCTGGTCACCACCGCGGATGTCGGCCAGAGCTGCGATCTCGTCAACCACCATGCGCACCAGCGCCCGCCGGGTCTTGGCGTAGTTGGACGTCGTCCCTTGCGGCAGGCCGAGTCGGCGGTCAATCTTGCGGTGAGTCAGGGCGTGGCTTCCGCCCTCGGCCACCAGCTCTATCGCTGCCGAGGCAATGTCTTGCCGCCTGCTCATTCGTCACCATCCATGTCTGCATCCTGCAATTCACGACCATCGTAGTTGTTCTCGCGGTTTCACCGCGACGCACGCAAAGGCTTGGGTAGCCACTCGAGGACACTTAATACTACGACCGTCGTGATAGCCTACTACGTAAGTAGTGGTTACGTGAGATTGGAGGATGTCATGACTAGCGCAGCAAATTTGTCCCACCCGCGACTAACGGTGAGTCCGCCATTGTGGATCGATCTGGTGATCGTAGGTGCCGCTACCATCTGTGCCTTGGTCGCCTGGCTGACGACACGGCTGTCCGGCGTGGATCTCACCGTCCAAGTCGGTGGGGGCTTACAACACGTCACGGGCCTTTCTGTAGCGATTACCGCCATCGTGGCTTCCGCCCTCGGCCTCGTGACTTTGCGAATAATGGAACGCCTGATGCAGCGGCCTCTGAAATGGTGGACGATCCTAGTCGTCGCGGTAACGCTGGTGTCGGCCATGGGCCCGCTCGGAGCCACGAATCTGGCAGCCATGGGTGCGCTTATCGGTCTGCACGCCGTGGTCGCAGCGGTCGTCCTCGTGGCAGCCTGGCGGTCACACCGAGCATGGACGCCAAAGGCTCGCGCCCAGTGATTCCTGACTTGAACAGCTGCAGTGATCGGTACGGTTATCCGCTTTGTGGACGAGAATCGTTTCAGAGCGGATAACCGTACCGGCTCACGAGGATAACCCCGGACACGAGGGCGAAGAGAAGAAATGTGATGGCAACCCACGGGCATGCCCATCGACTGGTCGCATATTCGCCTCGTCGCAGTGACGGGAACATCGTCATCAGGACTGCCACCTGCACTGCCGTGAGCGCAAGGTAGGACCAGTCGCCGAATACCCACGCCAGTGGAATGAAGTGCAAGGCGACGCATAATCCGATCCACCAGCCGAACCAGCGCGATTGGCCGCGTCGCGCGAGCACGATACAACCCACGGCAATGAGGATGGCCTCAGCGACGACGATCATGCCGAATACCCAGTAGCGGCCGTCGAGCGCTGTCGGAGTCTGCCAGTTGCGCCACACGAGCATCCCGAAGCCGAGTGAGAGCATGATCCCGAGAACAGATCCGGCTCCCAGCAGACCGCGAAGTCTCGGCTTGGGGTCTTCCTGCGCCCATCCGAACCACGCGGACGCCATCAGGGCAAGCCACGCAACGGCAAACGCCTGATCGCGCAAGAAGTCAGTGAGCATGATTCTCCTGAGGCTCGGCCCTCGACGCCGTTCAGAGCAGTAGGAACGACAAGATCCTCACGTATTTCCTTGACCGTACCAGGACGAGGCGGATGAGTTGCCGAGGACGCGGTACTGCAGATGCGTGGCGATCGGGGGTGACGTGTGCGCCGGTTCGTTCCAGCGGAATCGCCGCGTCCAGAGTTCCGAAGAGCGGAGTTCCACCGCCGAGGAGAATCGGCATGACGTGCAGGTGAAGCTCGTCAACGAGGCCGAACCGAAGCGCCTGCTGCATGACAGTGGCGCCGAACAGATGGACGTCCCTGCCCTTCGCAGCCTGCTGGGCTCGTTGAATGGCGTCGGCCACCCCTTCAGAGACGAAGCTGAACACGTCAGGGTAAGGCTGCGTCGGCGGACGATGCGTGAGAACGAACACGGGGATATCGCCCATCGGGCCGGCGTCGCCCCACCCACCGTCGCCTTCGTTCTTATCGAACGACCTGCGCCCCATGACAATCGCGCCAACGCTGCCGATCACCGCGTCCAACACCGCGCGGTCACCGTCGAGCCGAGCCATGCGTGCAGGCCTTCGGCACCATCGCCGAACGGGTTCTCTCGGCTGTCGTTGCGGCCGGTGACATACCCATCGAGCGAAACGGACATATCGCAGATTGTGAGTCTCATGATGCCCCTCGTCAGCGCACGGATTCTGGTCCTGCAGATTCAGACTACGGCGTGACCGGATGCGTTTGGCGTGTGTGCTCGGCGCGAACTCCGACCTATTTTGAAGACGGCAACGACCTCGCAGCAGAGCATCGGCCTTCGCCTGCAGACTGTGTAGCCTGGTTCACATGTCAAGCCGCCCCTCGCGCTCAGTTCCACTGCAGTACGACGACGGCTTCCGCGGCTTGATCGCCCTGGTGATATCCGTACCGCCGTTACTGCTCGGTGTGTTTGAGGCCTGGCCGCGCACAGAGTCGGACGATCCCGACCTGTCTTCCCTATTCATCGCATTGTGCGGCTCATTTATTCTCTTCTTCCTCGTCTACCTGGTTTGGACGCAACGTCTGTTCTCGAGAACGCCGCCGCGCGAAATGCTGCGGGTCGCCGAGGCACAGCACAGGCGGGGTTCGAGCATGCTCTCGTGGATCATCGGTCTGCGTTCGGCCGCAGATTGGGGCGTCTCGGCTGCCGTAATCGCTCTTGGCGTATCGGGGGCGGCGGCCGTGCTCGGAACCGGTGCCGGCAGTCTGTGGCTGCCATTCGTCGTGCTGCTCACCGTCTCCTTCGCGTGGGCCTCAATCGTCTACGCCTTCGCATTGCGCTACCTTCGCCTTCATGCCGCAGGCGAAACCATTTCCTTCGACATCGATGACGAGCCGGAGTTCTCGGAGTTCCTGTCGATGTCGGTGATGGTCTCGTCGGTCGCAGCAATGTCTGCCGGCACTCCCCGTACTCGTGCGGGACTCACGGCTGTGCGTACGCACACGCTCGTCTCCTTCACATTCAATACGCTCGTGCTCGCGTTGACGGTCGCGCTCATCGCTGGCGTTATCGCTTCGTCCTGAACGATTTCGTCCCTGCAGTAGCAGGGTGGCATCGCCGCTCCTATGGGCTCAGACGGGCAGGATCCTTGACAAAACCAAACCGCATTGAGGTCCGAGTTCCCTGACCGGCCCCCCAAGCAGTCGCAACACTGAGCGTGCGAGACACTACGCCGAAACAAAACGAAAGCGTGAAGTCCGCCAAATGCGGGTTCACCCTATTCCGATGTGCCGCGACGTCACATGGTCGGGCTGACAGTGTCTGGTTGCAGGACATCGTTCATTGGTGTCCCGTGTCATCGTTCACTTAGTGTTTCAGGACATGGGTCTGATGCAGGAACAGGTGACATTGAACATGGCTAGTCAAGAGCGCTGGCCTGGAAGGATGTCATCATGCCCAAGCCGTTCCCCAAGGAGTTCCGTGACGACGTGGTCCGTGTCGCGGAGAATCGTGATCCAGAAGTCACTCTCGCGCAGATCGCGAAAGACTTCGGCGTCCATGTCGGCACTCTCGACAAGTGGATGCGACAAGCCCGCATCGAGGCCGGTGATCAGCCGGGCGAGACGAAGCAGGAGTCCGTGGAGGTACGTGAGCTGCGTAAGCGAAACCGGCTCCTCGAGCAGGAGAACGAGGTGCTGCGTCGCGCGGCCGCGTATTTCGCGCAGGCGCATCTGCCGGGAAAAGGACGCTTCTATGCCTCCGTGTCAAGCCATCCGAGTCCGAAGTTCTCGGAACAGAGACCTGCAGACGTATCGCTTGAGGCACCGTCGAATCTCGCGCTTGGAGAGCCCTTCGGCACGCCGGCGCTCAACGTATTCGCAGGTGACGGGGTCGTAGCTCATCCGCGTGCGGACGACGACATCGACGGCACGGTTGAGTTGCCGGTCGCCCGAGCGGGAGAGTCGGTGGCGACTGGTGTTGCCCGAGGAGGCCGGCAATGGAGCTATACCGCCGAGAGCGGCGAAAGCCGCTTCAGAGCGCACCCGCCCGTGATGCGAGTACGAGGCCACCAGGATCGCTCCTGTGACCGCGCCGACCCCCGGGATGCTCTGGAGGCCCGGGGCAAGAGTCTCGGTCAGCACGGACAGCGCCTGGTGGTTCTGCTGAAGTGACCTGGTCTGCTCGATGATCGACTTGGCCAGCCTTCTTCCCTCTTCCCGGAAGACTCGTTTCGATGGCTGATCTCGCCCGGTTCGCCAGGTCGCGATGGTGGCGATTTGCGCGTCTGTGAGCGGTTTGCGCGCATCTATTCCGACGTCGGTGGTGCGCAGGAGTGCTGTGAGCGCGTTCTTGTTGGCCGTGCGCTGCTGATCGATCAGTGACCGGCTCGCCAGCAGCACGCGGAGCGCCGCGCGGTCACCGAAGCGACGTGGCTGAGCAAGTTTCTCGACGTCCGTGGAAAGCGCCGTTCGAGCGGCTGCTTCTGCATCCAGCGGGTCCGACTTGCCTGTTTGTGCTCGGGAACGGCGGTAGAGAGGTCGGATCTCGGCCACCTCGATCCCCTCTGTCAGAAGGGCGGTGGTGATGCCGGCACCGTACGAGGAAGTACCCTCCACGGCGGCGAGCACCGGCTTCCCGTGAGTCCTTCGTCGGATCCAGGTGACTGCACGCTGCATCCCGGGGGCAGTAGTCGGGAACGATCTCGTATCGACCACCGCTCCCGTCCGGGATTCGATGATGCAATACGTGTGAGTACGCGCGTGGGTATCGATCCCTACGACGTGCTCGTAGCGTTCAGTAACGGTGGTCATGGTGAGTTCCTCCAGTCGTCAGCACATCAGCGGACTGGCCCGGGTCGCTCAGAGTCACATCTGTAATGAGTCACGCCCCTGGGGACGGACAGGCTTCTGATCAAGGCATCTGCGCGGAGAGACCGAGCCGTAGCTCAGCCGAGGACACGTCCTTTTGAAGACATCGCGAACTATTCACGAGTCGGTTCTACCCGGAGTCACTCGGCCGAGCTACGGCTCAGCATCCCAGCCGGCCGCGGGCCCGCCAGAGGCCATTACAGCTCTACCCGCTCGTGAGTGAGCTCGCCGTGGACGGGATCCCCGTCGTGGTGTCGTGCCGGGTCTTGAAGCTTGCTCGCCAGCCCTACTACCGCTGGTTGCGTCGTCCCGTCTCCCGGCGGGAGCTGGACGAGGTGTATCGCGCGAACGCGTTGTTCGACGCGCATCGCGATGACCCGGAGTTCGGGTATCGGCTCCTCGCCGACGAAGCCCGCCAGGAGGGCGAGTCGATGTCGGATCGAACGGCGTGGCGGATCACGTTGTCGAATGGGTGGTGGAGCGTGTTCGGGAAGAAGCGTGGCAAGAACGGCAAGAAGCCCGGCCCTGCCGTTCACGACGACCGCTGCGTCGTCATCGACGAGGACGGGCGTGAGCGTCACCAGTTCAGTGCCTCTCGGGTGAATGAACTGTGGCTGACCGATATCACCGAGCACAAGACCGCCGAGGGCAAGCTGTATCTCTGCGCCGTCAAAGACGCATTCAGCGGCCGGATCGTGGGCTACTCCATCGACTCGAGAATGAAAGCGTCACTCGCGGTCCGCGCCGTCCGAAACGCCGTCCGGATGCGCGGCAACGTTGCGGGCTGCATCGTCCATTCGGACCGAGGATCCCAATTCCGAAGCCGGAAGCTGCGCCGTGAACTCGCTGCGCACAAACTTGTCGGTTCGATGGGCAGAGTCGCGTCCTGCGGTGACAACGCGGCGATGGAATCGTTCTTCAGCCTGTTGCAGAAGAACGTGCTGAACCGGCGCTCCTGGGCCACGCGTGAGGAGCTTCGCATCGCGATTGTCACGTGGATCGAGCGAACCTATCATCGCCGTCGCCGGCAGGCCCGCCTGGGTCGTTTGACGCCGATCGAATTCGAGACCATCATGAACGAAGAACTGGCCCTCGCGGCCTAACCAGAACTGTCACCTGTTCCTGCATCAGACCCGTCTGGCGAGTCCGCTACGACCTCGTCGACAAAGGAGGAACCATCACCATCCGATACGCCGGAAAACTCCGACACCTCGCCATCGGCAGACCCCACGCCAACACGCGAGTCCTCCTCCTCACACACGGCCCCCACACCATGACCATCAACCGCGCCACCGGCGAAATCATCGCCGAACACACCATCGACCCAACCCGCAACTACCAAAAGAAAAAATGAACGATGACCCGACACACCAAGTGAACGATGACCCGCAACACCCACCCCAAACCATGCACGATGACCCGCAACATACCCGCGCCAAAAACACGAAAAATCCCGCAACATCACTGAACGATGTCGCGGGACTTCACATGGTCGGGCTGACAGGATTTGAACCTGCGACCCCTTGACTCTCCTGTCACAATCTAGGGATTGAGCGGGGATTACCGGGTTTTACGCGTTCTGACTGGGCATTTCGTCACCGCTAGGATCCCTGTGGTTCCCGATAGTACCCCCGAAATCCTTGATCTAGCGGTCACTCTTGCGGTCACTTTTCCGGGTCGCCGCGGAGGACCGCGGCAGCCTGCACGACGCTCTTGGTGTCGGTCACGGCGGTGTAGAACTGGCGGTTGACCGCCTCGGTGTGGCCGAGCAGCCGGATGCGTGCCGCCTCCGGGATGCGGTCGAACAACAGGGTGTTGAGGGTGGCCCTCCAAACGTGGCCGCGCTCGTACTCCAGGAGGGGGATCTCCAGTTCCTCGGCGAGGTGCTGGTACATCGGGGCGAGCTTGCGGTCGCGGGCGCGGGGGTCCCACGGCATCTCGGGGTTGGTGGGCGACGGGAACAGCGGATGCTCCTTGTCGCTGATGACGCCCAGGCGGGCGACTAGGCGCGCGCTGACGCGAGGGTCCAGGACCGGCACCTTGCGGCCGGAGCGCGTCTTGGTGGCCTCGGGCGAGAGGTTGAAGACCACGGTGCCGTCCTTGTCGACCTCGACGTCACCCTTGGTGCGCTGGCACAGCTCGGAGGTGCGCATGCCGGTGGTCGCCTGGGTGAGGATCACGTCGATGACCTGGCCGCGCTGGCGCACGAGCTGCTCGACGGTCCAGCGACCTTGCCGAGCCTTGGTGATCGCGGTGGGGTCGGCCGCCAGCAGGTGGTCGATGACGCGGCGGTACTCATCCATGGTGAGGGCGTGGCCTCCCCGGTCCACGGTGGGCCGCTTCGCGTCGGAGAGGTCGAGGTCGAGGTCGATCAGCGGGTTGTACTCGATGATCTCGTCGATCTTCAGCGGGGCGGCAAGATAGCGCTTGGCAACGGTCTTGGCGTGTTTGGCGTTGACCCGGCCGTGGAGCTGGGCGATCTCTTCTAGGCAGGCCTTGAGGTTGCGCGAGCGCATGGCGTCGTGGAGCGAGAGGCCGGCCAGGGAGTGCTTGTGCTTGCACTTGGAGGTCCTACACTCCCCGCGCAGTAGCCGCAGCGCCAGCGCGTAGCGGCGGGTGGTGCTGTCGGAGAGCCGGTCGGTCTGGATCGCAGGCGCGGTGACCTTCTCCATGTAGTCGAGCACCGGGCTGGTGGGCGACCAGGCGGTGTTGCCGGGCGCGGCGAGCAGCTTTGCGGCCGTCGCCTTGGCCCGGCTGCGCACGGCGCCCTTGGTGGGCCCCTGGGTGAGCTTCTCGACGAGCTTGCCGCTGGGCAGGCGCAGCCGCCACTTCAGGGCCCAGCCGTCGCGGTAGGCGAACGGGGTGGCACGGTCGATGGAGTGCTGGCCGGGTTCGAGGCGGGTGGTGGCTGCGCGTGCCATGGTCAGGTCACTTTCTCGCGGGTTCAAGTCGGGTCGACCATACGGTCACTTTCTCGCAGGTGCAAGAACGGTCAGGATAGGGCCGAGCAGGGTGGGTTTGATCGGGATTGACAGGGCTGCTAGGCTCGTGAGCAATACCAATGACGAGCCCGAGAGGATGTTGTTGGGCCGCCCCGTGGCCGACTGGGCGGTAACCACTGTGGTCTGTCCCCCCGTTCGGCGAGAGGGGGCTGGGGTGTCGCATCGACCCCCCACGTCGCGCTTCCGAAGGTGCGGCGCATGAGCTGTCTTGGATCGGCATTCGGTGAGGCCGACGGTCACCCGTCGTTTCTCCCGAAGGACCACAGATGTCTGTCACCCATATTGCCGCCGACAGCGGCCACTCTCCGGCCCCCGCGGCACTCACCCTCGACGAGGCCAGCCGCTACATCGGCATCAACCGGAAGACCCTCGCCAACTGGAGGACCTTGGGCCGGGGTCCGGCCTACGTGAAGTCCGGTGGCGTCGTCGTCTACCGGATCGTCGACCTGGACGCCTGGCTCGCCGCGAACAGTGTGGGTGGTGGTGCGCGATGACGGCACGAGAAAGCCGCCCCACCCTGGTGGATGAAGCGGCTTCCGAAGCGTTTGGCGGCGCTGACATCAAGGATACCACCGGGGCTCTCGGTGCTGAAGACCTCGACGCCGCCGTCGAGCGGCTCCGCCGAGACGAAGCGGTGCACCGCAAGCACATCCGGGTGGCGCACGCCTTCGCGGCCGGGCAGATCCGCAAGTTCATCCACGTGACCGGCCTCGGCTGGTTCCGTTGGGACGGACGCCGCTGGGCGGAGGACCTCGGGGACAAGAGGGCGTCGGCCGCGGTGATGGATGTGATCCGTGAGATGTGGCTGAAGGGTGGCGCCCGTGACCTCAGCTCCGACCTGGGGACCTGCTCGACGGCTTCGGGCGTGAAGGGCGTGCTCGCCCTCGCGGCTGCGCTGCCGGGCATCACGGTGGCTCCCGACGAGATGGATGCCGACCCCTACCTGCTGAACGTGGCGAACGGGACGCTGGACCTGCACACCCTGCAGCTGCGCCCGCACGACCCGCGTGACCGGATCTCGAAGGTGGCGCGGGCGTCCTACAACCCCGGTGCCACGTCGGAGGTGTGGACGGCGTTCCTGGAGCGTGTGCTCCCCGACGAGGAGGTCCGCGACTACCTGGGCCGGTTCTTCGGCCTGGGGTTGGTTGGCAAGACGCTGGAACACATCTTCACGATCGCGACGGGCTCGGGCCGCAACGGCAAGGGTGTCTGTTACGGCGCGGTGATGCACGCCCTGGGCGACTACGCCGGGGTGGCAGATCCGGCGCTGATGGAGGTCGTGAAGTCCAACCCGAACTCGCCGAGCCCGGCGTTCTTCGACCTGCGCGGCCGTCGCCTGGTGGTGCTGTCGGAGACCGACACGAAGATCCGGCTGTCGGCCTCGGTGCTGAAGCGTCTGACCGGCGGTGACGCGATCAAGGCGAGGGCGCTGCACAAGGACCCGATCCAGTTCAACCCCAGCCACCAGTTCCTGATGGTGACCAACCACCTGCCCGAGCTGCCGAGCAAGGAGGCCGACCCGGCGGTGTGGGCGAGGATCAGGGTGGTCCCGTTCGATGAGGTGATCCCCAAGCACGAGCAGGACCCGAGGCTGCCGGAGAAGCTGGAGCTGGCCGCCGACGCAATCCTGACGTGGATGGTCGCCGGTCTGGGTGACTACTGGGAGCAGGGCCTGAATGAGCCGGATGCCGTCTCGTCGCGTACCGACGAGTACGCCCAGGCCCAGGACGACGTGCGCCGCTGGGTCGAGGAGGAGTGCACCGAGGTCGACGACTACGGTCTCGGCGACACGACCAAGAGGCTGCACGACGCCTACCAGGAGTGGTGCGCGGCCGAGGGCATGTACAAGCGCGACATCCTGGGGCGCGGCATGTTCGGCCAGGCCCTCGACGCCATGGGATTTGAGGCGACCAAGCAGCGCCGTGGCATGGTCCGGCTCCTGGCCCTTCAGGTCGAGGGTGCTCCTCCTCCTGGACAGATGGACGAGGCTGCCGCGAAGGTCATTTCTCAGGAGCCTGTCGCGGCTGCAGCCGCCGAGGCCTCGAACCCCGGGATCGTGCTGTGAGGGGCCCGGAGATGAGCGGCGTGGACGCCTACCCTGTCGAGGAGCTGAGCGCTGCGAGGCGGGCGCTCGTGGACGCCACGGAGGGCCGCATCGCGGCCATCCGGGCGGCACGGGCCGACGGGGTGACGTGTCGCAAGATCGCGGCCGCCCTGGGCATTACCGAGCGGGCCACGATCAAGCTGATCCGGACCCGTGACATCGACAAGACCGACGACGAGAACTGAACGAGAACGGAGCAAGTACATGAGCAACTGGAACGAGAAGGTCAAGAAGATGGAGGTCGAGCTGGCCAAGAAGCGCGCAGAGCTGCGCAAGGCCAGGGCCGAGGCCAGGAAGGAGGCGGCGCAGGCTGCTGCCGAGGCCCGCGAGGCCGCGAGGTCGGCCATCGCCGACGCGGTCGTCGCCCGTCTCGGCGACACGACTCTCGCCAACGTGGACCTCGTCGTCGAGCTGATCGGCGGACCCGAGTTCGACCAGGTCGACCGCCGGTTCGCCGTCGCCACGGCGACCGACGACGGCACCATGGGCGAGCTGCCCGACGATGACGACGAGGAGGACCAGGAGGACGAGTCTGTCTCGTCGGCGGGGATCGGCTACGGCCAGTAGGCGGCCGATTCTGGCACAGGGACGGAGGGTCCGGCGCGGATGCGCCGGACCCTTTGCCGTGCCCCAGCGGGGTTGGGGGTCCAGGGGGAGGGGCGCAGCCCCACCCCCTGGCGAGCAGCACGCGGAGGACCAGGAGCGGAGCGAGTGTTGTCCGACAGCGTGCCTGCTTGCCGCGCACGTATGGACGGGTCTCCGGAGGGGTAGACTGGTCACAGTTCCACCCCGACGAGATGGGAGCCCCGTCCATGCGTGATACGGCCCGGCAGCAGGCACCGCGCCCGCTTCGCCACCGGATCGACACGCGGTTCCTCGAAGAGGAAGTGCGTCGTATCCGGAAGGTGGCGAAGTGGCGCGGCATCGCGCCGTCGACATTCGTCCGCGCAGCGGCGATGGCGGCGGTTCATGCTGCGGAGGGCCACCCCGTCGAGGACTCGGTGACGGTGCCGTCTGCGGCGGCGTCGTCCTCGACGTCGAGTGCCGCGCTGCGGCACGAGGACCGCGTCGCGCTGGGTCGGATCGGCACCAACCTGAACCAGCTGACGCGGCTCGCCAACCGGGGCGAGATCGACCTGGAGGAGTTGGCCCCGGTGATCGAGGAGCTGCGCTCGCAGTTGGCTGAGGCGGTCACGCTGCTGGGTGGGTCGGGTAGCCCGTGAGCACCACCCACATCGCGCCGGTCTACGACCTCGGGACGCGGGCCGACTACCTCGAAATGGGGGTCGGTGCCAAGAAGAGGGATCATGCGAAGGCGGGCACGAATCGCATCGCCCCGGGGTTCCACTGTGACGCCGGTTCCATCGACGAGTTCATCGAGCTGGGCAACCGGCTCGCGGCAGGCCACAAGCGCCGGGTCAAGGCCCACGGGATGTTGGTCAACTTCCACCCCGACGAGTTGGATGTGCGCAACCCCGACGACCTCCAGCGAGGTGGTGACCTGGCCCTGGAACTGGCCCGGCGGGCGTTCCCGAACTCACCGACGATGGTCGTGGTACACGACGACGCCGATGGTGGTCACGTCCACGCCCATGTGGTCATTTTGAACCATGACCTGGTCTCGGGCCTCGCGCCGAAGAAGAACAGGACGCACGCTGCGATCAAGCGGCTCAACGACACGCTCATGCGCGAGGAAGGTATGCGCGTCGTCGACGATCAGTACGTCGCCGCGCGCGAGAAGTGGACCGACCGGCGTGCCGATCTCCAGGCCTTCGAGCAGTCGATCGGTGACCGGGTGGCCGAGGCGAAGGAGGTCGCTCTCAAGGGTGATCTCGCTGCGTTCAACGAGGTCTTCGAGGCCGAGTGCAAGACCCGTGGTGTGGACGTGGTCCGCACCGAGCACGTCGTGGATACCGATGCCCGCGAGGGTCGCCGGAAGGGCGACGTCGAGGTTGGGATCACGTACGTGGCACGTGACGAGGTGACCCCTGGGAAGAGGCCTCGTCGTCGTCGCAAGGCGGCCTCGAAGCTGAGCTCGGAGTTCACCGATGCGGGTCTCCAGCAGGCCGTCGAGGCTGAGCGCCAGCGCCGTGCGGCCGAGGCCCAGCGGCAGGCTGCCGAGGTGCAGCGCCAGCAGCGGGTGGCTGCGACGGCGGCAGCGCCGCCCAGGTCGCGTGAGGAGCTCCGCGCCGAGTTCCTGAAGCGGACCCGTGATGACGAGGTGGAGGCCGACACCGGGCCGCTCGCTCCGCTCTCGCCAGCGGAGGAACAGGGCGAGCCGCAGGACGACGCCGTCGAGGCTGAGGTCGAGCCGCTCGCTCCGCTCCCGGCGGACCCGGCGGCAGTCGCTCCGCTCCCGCCGACGGACGAGGCGGTGGAGGAGACCGAGACCCCAGCGCTCGCTACCGCTCGTGCCGGGCACGTCGGGGCACTCGCTCCGCTCACGCCCGCGACGAACGAGCGGTACCGCTCCCCCATCCGTGACCAGCAGCCCAAGCGTGACCGGGACCAGGCCTACCTCGACAGGATTGCTGCTGTGGACGAGCACGTGGTGGAGCGCACGGAGGCCCGGAAGCTGATCGACGCCGCGGTGCTGAAGAACGTCGGGCGGCGTGACATCAGCTCGTTCCGCGCTGTGATGCACGCTGCCACGGTGGAGACGCTGGAGGCCCGCGAGACGATGAAGGCGGCCGCCAGCCGCGCCTACGAGGAGGGGAACCTCGCCAGGGTGAAGGCGTTGCGCACGGCGATGGCCGAGGGTCGGTTCTACGTTGTCGAGCGCGAGGACGAGGAGCCTGTGGTGCAGCCCGGTGGGGAGCGGCAGTACGGCGACTGAAAGGGAAGACCCCGCCACCCTGATCGGGCAGCGGGGTCATCGCGTCAGAGGTTTCGGAAGATGAAGACGCCATAGCCCTGGTCGGCCGGTGCGTCCACCACGGTGTAGTCGTAGGCCAGGTCTGACGTCCACGAGTCCCAGTTGAAGTAACGGACCGCCTCCTCGGGCCAGCCCTGCTGCAGGCCGGTGGACTCGGCGAGGTCCTCGGCGTACTCGCGGAAGCTGTCCCAGTGCCCGGCGAACCTCTCCTCGAAGTCGGAGACCGACGGGATGTCGCCTGTCCCCTCGACGACGTGCATGCCGCTGGAGACCCAGGCGCACAGCGCCGGCCACTGGTCGGGGCCGACCTCCTCGTGGACCCGGTCCCACTCAGCGGCCTCCAGGAGGCCCATCTCGCCGCTCTGGGGGATGTTCTCGTGGTCGAGGCACCAGAGCTCCTCACAGGCCGCTGAGAGGCTCCCAGAGCCCTCGTGGACGGCCGCGAGGTCGACGTCTCCGGCCCCGGCGGCGTCGAACCACTCGCCCACCAGGCGGCCGCTGTTGTAGCAGTGCAGGCAGCCCACCCAGACCCTCGGGGTGCAGTCGGTCGCCACGGCGCTCATCGGACGGCTCCGACCGGTTCCAGGACTCGCACGCGGTAGGCACGAGACCGGAAGGGGCCGACCTCGACGTGCTCGACGGGGACCACGATCCCGGCGGTCACCAGGGCGTCGGTGAGCCCGAAGTGCTCTGACCAGTCCTTGATGAAGGCTTCGCCGGGCCACGGGAGGTAGCCGTAGACCATGAGGTCGGTGCTCAGGACCTCGGTCTCGCCGTCGGGGTAGGCGATCTGCAGGCGCTGGGCGCGGTGGTCGTAGGTGAGCGTGCCGGTGAGTTCGACGTCGGCCCGGCGCAGCCGGACAGACGGGTAGGTGGTCGTTGACATGGGAGAGCCCTCCTGACGGGTGCAGTGATCTGTCAGGAGGGCTCCCGGCACCGCGCCAGCGGTGCTCTGCGACACGTCGGGCTCAACGGTCACGGGACCACAGTGATCGAATGTCTGTTCGATAGAATCGGGGCGCCGGAGAGTGGCCATTCCACGCCGGTCAGACGAACCGAGAGGAGGTGAAATCCATGGCAGGTAAGCGTGTGCACACCGTCCCGATGCCTGGTGGCGGCTGGGGCAACAAGTCCGAGGGCGCCTCGCGCGTGCCGAAGGTGTTCGACACCAAGGCGGAGGCCCAGGCGGCTGGGCGCGAGACCGCGATGCGTCGCGGCACCGAGCACATCATCCACAACAAGGGTGGTGAGATCGGTGGCTCGAACTCCTACGGGAACGACCCGTATCCGCCCAAGGGATGAGTCAGCTCCTCGGTATCCGAACTACCGAGGAGCCGCTGACGGTGATTGGGGTCCTTCCCTGACGCCGTGAGTGTCATCCTAAGACGAAGAACCCCGTGGTCGCAGGACCACGGGGTTCTTCGGTGTCGGGCCCGCTCAGCGGTTGCCCTTCGAGCGGTTGTGAGTCACGCAGAGCATCTCGCAGTTCTCCAGCGTCGACTCCCCGCCCTTGGACCAGGCGGCGACGTGGTCGGCCTCCATCTCCTTGAGCGTGTAGATCTTGGTCTTGTTGGCGTTCGAGCCGTGGGCGCACAGCGGGCAGTTCGAGACCCCGGCGGCCTTGGCGGCGTCGGTCTGGCGCTTGTAGGCGGCCTTCTTGACCGGCGCGTCGAACAGGCGCACGTTGAGCAGGCGGGTGTCCGCCTTGCCGCCCAGCAGGTACTCGTAGACGCCCTTGGAGTCGTGGACGGCCGGGTCGTCGAGCAGGTCGGCCAGCTCGGCGTTCAGCTCGTCGATCTTGTAGCTCGTGGCGTGGAACCGCTCGTAGAGGTCGCCCCACTCCAGCCCGCGCATGGACGGGTGGACGGTGGTGAAGGTGGCGTCGATCCAGTCGATGACGGTGTTGAAGTAGGTCTCCAGCTCGGCGGCGCTGGCGTCCGTGCGGTGCGCGGCCATGTAGCCGTCGATGCTCTTGCCCTGGGGCTCCGAGACCCAGTCGAGCGCGACTTCGAGGACCTCCTGGCGCTTGGGGTCGCCCTTGACGAAGTGCGACCACTTCTGCTGGCGGGCGTCCTGGCTGTTGGAGAAGATCTGCTTGGCTGCGGTCACGAAGGGGCCGGAGTAGATCGCGTTGCGCAGCTCCTGCTTGTTCAGCGGGACGCCTGCGATGTTGATGGTCTGGAACCACTCCTTGATCTCGGACTCGGTGCCGCTGCACTCGTAGACCAGGAGGGTCGCCTCGGTGATCCGGTCCTGCAGGTCGGGGTCGAGCGAGCTGAAGGTCTGCTCGGAGCCGCTAGGGTCGATGATGGCGAACTTGCCGGTCACGAAGCGGCCCACGCTCGTGATGCGCTGCTGGCCGTCGAGGACCTCCAGGTGCGGGCCCGACGGCGCGCCGGTGTCGACGAAGTAGATCAGGCCCAGCGGGTAGCCCTTCAGCAGGGAGTCGATGACCGCCACGTCGCGCTTGCCGTCGCCGTAGATGTAGTGCCGCTGGAACTCCGGCTGGATGACCAGGTCGCCATCAAGGCCGAACAGGCCCTTGCCTTCGAGCTCGTTGTAGACGAAGCCCTTGACGACCTCGGCGACCGTGTACTGCTTGAGGTTGGTCTCCATGGGTCAGCCCTTCTTCGGCTCGGGGTTGCGGTGGCGGATGAGGATGCGCTTGTAGGCCGTGTGGTACGTCGGCTTGGTGAGTCCGAGCCGCCGGTGCCCCGGGCTGTTCCCGCCGGTTCCGCCTTGCGCGTAGTAGGTGTTGACGAACTCCTGACCTAGGGTGTCGACGCCCAGCAGACGCAGCGCCTCCATGTCGTCACCGTGGGCGAGGATCTCAAACTGATCCGGGTTGTACTTGTCCAAGAAGGTGATGGGAACTCCCATGACTCCCTCGTGGTCGGACGGGATGGCATCGACGAAGGGCACTTCGATCGCCTCCTGAAAGTTGTAGTACCTCTCGTAGCCGACGCCCTTGATCTCCCTGTGCTTGGAGAACTTGATGTTGTCGGCCATCGAGAGCATCGTCAGCGGCTCGTGACGTCGGCCATGCTCGATGTTGGTGAACCAGCAGGAGTTCCCCAGCCGGGTGAAGTCGTGCTCGTCGGTTGAGGGGTAACCCAGGCGTTGGGCCTTGAGACGATCGGCCTCCTTGAGCGGCGTTCCCTTGGGGACGGCGAACACCATGTCAGTCGCATTGGCCGTCGCACCCTTCCAGACCTTGTTCTCGCGGATGAGGGGAAAGATCTCGACGTAGGTCGTTGCGTTGCTGTTGCCGACGACGGAGAACCTGACATCACCCTCCATGAGCCATCCGACGAACATCCGGAAAAGGCTGAACGGAGGGTTGGTGATGACGAAGTCGGCCTCGTCGCGCAGCGCGGTCACCTCCGCGCTGCGGAAGTCCCCGTCGCCGTCGAGGTATTCCCAGTGCAGGTCGTCGATGTTGACCCGGCCGTCGCCGGAGACGTCGGCACCGGTGAGGGTAAAGACCCGGCCACGCTCAAGCGACTTGTCAGGGTCATAACCGGGGCCCTCGGTCTCGAAGAGCGTAGGGGTGTAGAAGGCCGCCCCCGCGTTGCTGTTGGGAGCGAAGCTCGTGGATATGAGCTTTTTCAGCCCGAAGTCCGCGAAGTGCAGGGCGAAGAACTTGGTGAAGTTGCTCCACTCGGGATCGTCGCAGGGCAGCAGAACCGTCTTTCCCCGGAAAACGTCAGGATCGAACTCCAAATAGGCGTTGATCTCGCGCTCAATATCGGCCCAGACGGTGTAGTACTCATCGAACTTCGCCGCCTTGGCCGAGTTCAGATTCTTGTTCGCCACTGCCGCCCTCTTCTGTTCGTCTTCCCGACGATTCTACCGAGGGGTCCGACACTGGAGGGCACAGAGCCGCCTCAGGCGGTCTGGGTGTCTCTGGTGCCTCCGATCGCTTCGATCACCACGGGCAGGTACTTCATGACCTGTTCCTGATCGCTGCGCTGCTCCTCGGCGGACAGATCCGCGTAGGGGGTGTCGATCTGCTCCTCCCAGTGGCGCACGAGGTCCGCCGGGATCACGAGGGAGCCGTCGTCGCGCTGCTCGCACTGGTCGTGGAGGTAGCGCTGCCAGTGCGCCCATCGCTCGTGCTCGACCGTGGCGAGGCGGTCCAGCACCTCGGGGCTCTCCAGCGCCTCGCGGGCGCGTTCTGCGTTCGGCATCAGATCAGCTCCTCGTCCACGAGCCGCCAGTAGTGCTGGCCGAGCACCGTCAGCTCGCACGCCTTCGACCCCATGGCTGCGTGCCACATGTGCTCCGCCCCGACGGGGCGCACGAGGTTCACCCTGGCGAGCTTCTGCAGGACGGCGAAGTCGGCGTTCCTGGCCGGGTCCGGTGGCGGGACGGAGTCGTCCTCGTTCCCGGCGCGCTCGGGCTCGTAGGAGGGGTCGAGCGCGAGCTCCGTGGCCGGGTGGGAGAACAGCTCCGTGATCCGCTTGAGGTCCGTGAGCTCCACGGATGCGTCCGCAGTCCTCAGCGAGACGAAGGTCTTCACGTTGGTCTTGAACACCGGCCGCTGCGCCCAGGGGCCGAGTGACTGGTCGATGTGGGCGTAGACGCTGCCCGGGGTGATCTGACCGACGAGGTTGGCCGCGGCACCGTTGAGCGCGTCGACGAGGAGGGTGGTGAACACCCCCGAGCCGTCGTTCTCCATCGAGTACTGCTCGGCCGTCGACGCGGTGAGGATCGTGACACCCTCCTTGATCTCGGCGATCGGCCTGATGTGGGCGCTGGCTCCAGCGATGCCGCTATGGCAGCTGTCGAGGATGATGACCTTGTTCTTGGCCGGGGATGCGTTGGCGAAGGTCATGACGTCGCTGAGGGCCAGGCCGTCGTGTCCCTCCGCGCAGTCGCTGGCGCAGAGGAACCCGCCGGTGCTATCCACGTAGCCGTGGCCGGCGAAGTAGAGCAGCGCGACGTCGGAGTCGTCGCGGAACAGCTCTTCGACGGCCTCGCGCAGCTGGCTGCGCGTCACTGCGGAGTCCGGTCCGGTCCCGGCAAGCAGCTTGGGCTGGGAGAAGTTGAGCGTCCCGTCGGAGTGGCGCTCCAGGACGGCCTTGACGCTGTAGGCGTCGTTGACCGCACCGTGCAGCCCGCCGATCCGCTCGTAGTAGTCGATCCCGACGATCAGCGCCTTGTGCATGCCGGACCTCACAGGGAGTCGATGAATCCGGCGATGTTCGCGTCGGTCCAGGCGACGGTGCGCACGCCCGTGAGGGTGGTGCGGTCGTCGCGGTAGGCCCAGATGCCGAGGATCGGCTTGCCCTCCTCCTGCGCGCACTGGATCTCCCACTTCTGCCCCGAGGAGTTGAGGGAGTTCTTGCTGACGAGGACGATGACCCCGTGCGAGCGGCGGATTCGCGTGCGGACGCGGTCCTTCCACTCGGAGTCGTAGGGGGTCTTCACCGACATGTCGATGAACTCGTAGGGCGCGCGGGCGCTGAGGGACTGCCCCTTGAGGAAGTCGCGCTGGCGCTCGTCCTCGATCGCGAAGGCGATGAAGACGGTCTTCTTGTCGGCCATGGTGGCCTCCGATCTGCTCGAAGTCGTGGTCGATCTGACCACTTGTTCATGCTATCCGGCATCACCGACAATCCTTGGTCACCTGAGCGTCGCTGAAGGCAGTGGAGGCCCCGCGCAGAAGCGAGGAGCCCGCGCCAGCAGACACCCACCACGCAGGTAGGCATCCGCTCGCTCAGACAAAGGACGGCGGGCGGGTTGAGCGGGTGATGGACAAGGGTGCCGGGGTGGTTGCCGTGGTGCCTGAGACCTGCTCCTGAGTGGTGCCACCGGTGGCGCCGGTGCAGTTTGTGCAGTTTGCCACCCTATTTTTCCTACGCGCGGGCGCGAGGACATAGGGGTACCTGACTGCACAACTGCACAACCCCTGGTCAGAGGCATATTGCAGTATCCGGATGCTGCGGGACCAGGCGGCCCGTGGCTGCCTGATCAGCTGCAGATGGCTCGCATCCATCCCACCCGCCCTATGGCACCTCCCTGCGCGGAGGGGTCCTCCTGGAGGGGTTGTCGGCCGCCGGACCAGCAGCGAGCCAGGCAGCCTCGGGCTACCAGTCCAGCTCCAGATGGCTTGCACCCACTTCACCCGCCCACGGCTCTCTCCTTGTGTGGAGGGGTTCTCCTGGAAGGGGCATTCCCACCTGGTGGTCGCCGGGGCTGCCGCCAGGTTGCGTCGCTGCGCACCCACACGTCCTACGGGATTTGCCGGTGAAGGCGGGTCTTCCCGGAAGAGGACGGCCCACCACGAGGCTGGCCACGGGTGTTGGCGCGGGAAAGTTCAACTCTAGCGGTCACTTTAGCGGTCACATTGACCTCAGAAACAACGATGCCCTAGCGAGAAAGTAGTTCTCACTAGGGCATTCGTCGGGCTGACAGGATTTGAACCTGCGACCCCTTGACCCCCAGTCAAGTGCGCTACCAAACTGCGCTACAGCCCGCCGGATCCTTGCGAAGTTCTCCTTCGCTTGACCCGCCAAGAAACCATACCCGAACTCCGTTGGAAGTGCGAACTGCGTCTCTGCCCGGTCGTGACCGAGCGTGGTCAGCAAACGCTTCTATCTTGTATCGCCAGCTAGCTGGCATTATCATCTAACCATGACAGATGTGCCGACGCAGCTACGTAAGGGGGCGTTGGAATTGGCTGTCCTCGCCTTGCTCGCGCAGCATGCCCGCTACGGCGTTGAGATTGTTGAAGAACTCGGCCAGCGGCGCGGGTTGGAGGCCACCAGCGGAACCATCTATCCCCTGCTGACTAGGCTGAAAAGCTCCGGACTTGTCGACACTACCTGGCAAGAGTCGCCCGCCGGCCCGCCACGCAAGTACTACACGTTGAGCCGTGCCGGCGTCCGCCGCTTTGATGCGCAACGAGACGCCTGGCTGCAACTGTCCACTTCACTCATCACGCTGCTCAAGGAGGTTCAGTCATGAACGACTCGCCGATGGGAGACTACATTGCACAAGTCGACCGCCACTTGATACTGCGCAGCCGCGCCCGCCAACAGGCGCTCGATGACCTACGGGACGCCCTGAGTGAGGCAGCCGAAGCGATTGACGAGGCGATCGCGCTGACCGGCGACCCGCAGGACTATGCGTCCGCCCTCAATGAGCAGTTCGCGGATTCAAATCAGGAGCAGCCGCGCACTATTTTTGGCATGCCGAACTCGTTCACCCGCGGTATCGGGGATCGCATCGCGGGCACCTTTGACCCGTCGGACGAACGTCTCATCATTCCGCGAGTCTTCGGCCTTGGCTGGACCATCAACATGGGCGCTGTCGCCGTGCGCCTGGGGCTGCTCAATGCGGATGACGTCGACGACGAGATCCTCGCCGATGCGGCCGAACGACTGACGCCGGCGCAGATCACGACGATAGCCGCCATCGCCGCATCAGGGGTTGCGGCAGGGGCGTTTTTCCGCCACCGCTCGGCAGCAAAGAAGATCACCGGCAAATCACAGACCGGCAATCTGATAGCAGCAGCACTGCTGCCCCTGATCAGTGCCGCGTTGCTGGCAGCCTCCACCGATCCCGGTACGCCACCGAATCGGCGCCTCACTCTGCCGTCGGTCGCGGCATCGTTGGCTTTGGTCGCTACCGGTGCCAGCCTGCAATCGGCGATTCGCCCCGGCCGCCAGTCGATCGTGGTGGTAACCACGTTGACGTCGCTGCCACTCGAATTCCTCCTCAGCTATTGGCCGGTGCGCATCGCACTGAAACACAGTCAATCCACAGGCGTACCGACTCCATGAGCCGTGCGAGATCAATCTTGACGTCACACATGCAAACGCGACAGGACTGATTTGGGTGCCTGCAAAGGATCGCCCCCGAACGTTGTCCGCTTAGCCAAGCACCTCTTCATCGGTAGCTCGTCTATTACCTTGCCACCTGGGCAGCGACGGGTCCTCAGCTTCGTGCCTGGCTCAACAAGTCGAGAAGCCAGCTCACCCGGCGAGAGCCCGACCCGGCCTCTTGGACTCGCGAGGTCAATTCGCGATCACTCGAGGCCACCGTCACTGTCTTGCTCAGCTTGGCAAGCCGCGATGCCTCTGCCACGATCGCATCATCTCCCAAGCCGGACGCCGAGACCACGCGCAGGTAGGGCGTCCGTGCTTCCTCGACGGCGCGACTCAAACCGGCAGCGCCTCGAGACCCCAACGCCGCCCGGGCGTCCCCTTCGAGTACCACAACAAATTCCGGGAACCAGTGATCAAGCGGCAGATCAAGCGATTGCGCAGCAACTCCGGTCTCGGCAAGCGCAGCGATCTTGCTGATCAGCTGCGCCGCGGCACCGGCACGGTCATGCCACCAGCCGTTCGGAGTCGAACCGACGACGTTCGCCGCATCGACGACGACGACCGGCTGGGTATCCAGGACCGCCTTCAAAGTGCTCCAAGACGCGGCGAATCCGGGGTGTAGCGGGTAGGTCGTGACATCCTCGACCGGTACCCACGCAAGGCCGGCGCTTTCGGCGTCCGAAATCACGGGTTCGAACGGGGTGGTCACGTCGGCGACGACCGTGGTGTAGCTCCACACCTTGCGATCAAGCACGTTGGTTGCACGGATCGTGAGGGCCTCGCGAGGCACACCTGCCTCCTCATTGGACTCGCGCAGCGCGCCATCAATGGCCGATTCGCCCTCATGCCGCGCTCCGCCAGGCAATCCCCAGGTGCCACCGTGATGGCTCCACTCGGCGCGATGCTGCAGAAGCACACGTCCCTCCGGGTCAAAAGCCAGCAATCCCGCGGCACCGAATCGTCCCCAATAGCGCTCTCCTGTCGGCGTCTCTACCCAGGCATCGCCGGGATCTCGCGGATGGGTCGGCTGCGGCGCTTGTTTGGCGTTGGAAAGTGCTGTGGTCACGAGTTCCAGACTGCCACGTGGGGATTACGGTCCGATGAAGTTGCCTCCGCTATCGGCGAACGCGCTCGCAGAGTGTCTCGGCTTGCCAGTCGGCCAGAGAGCTCCGAGTAATCAGTTTCGAGGAATCAGGGTCGGCCATGGTTGTGACGATGGGCCTGCCGGACTGTTTGAGATCACCGGATGTCGTAATGCCCGAGTCGAAACGGTCGTCACGATTCTGCTCCTCATTTGAGAGCGAAAACCCGCCCTGCTTAGGTAGGTTATGAGCCCCCAGCTTGAAATGGCAGACCCATTTCATGGAAGTTGGAAGAGTTCAACGGACTCGACGCAGATAGGCCCGGCCTCGTAACAGGCCGGGCCTATTCATGCAACTTCTTTTGACGCTTCGGAAAACTGTCGCTTCGCAGCGCCAGACCATCGCCCGCGTCCTGGCGAAGGCGCTGAACGCCGTCAGTGGACTTCGAGCTCCTTCGGAACTGCCTTGAGCGCCTGGGAGATCGGGCAGTTGTCCTTCGCCCACTCGGCCTTTGCCTTGAAGCCCTCGGCGTCCAATCCGGGTACGTCGCCGGAGACGGTGATCTTGATGCCTGTCACGCCCTGACCGGCGACGAACGTCACATCCACCTGGGTATCGATGCTGGAGGGATCGTGACCCTCCCCCGCGAGCTCATTGCTCAACGCCATCGAGTAACAAGTGGCCAGGGACGCGGCGAGCAATTCCTCGGGATTCGTGGTGCCCTGACCGGCCGCTTCGCGCTTGCCCCAGTTGACATCAAAGGTTGCCACGCCGGAGGTTGCGAGGCTGGTCTGCCCCTTGCCCTGGAAGAGATTGCCTTCCCAATGGGTCTTCGCAGAGCTGGTTGATGGATTCGGCATATTCTGCTCCTTTCGTTGGAGAGTCCGTCCCCACCAACCTACTGCGGCGCGGCTGTCTTCGTGAGGCTTCGAGGTTGCACCGATAGATTCGGTTGTCGCAGCCAGTCGAGATCCTCTTAAACGGCCCGAGCAGGTCGTGGTCTATTTGCCCCACGACTCAGGGCCCCGAAACTGACGAGGCTCAGGCCCTCGGAATGTCTGGGTCGGGGGACCGAATTTAAAGGCCGATCCCGGCCCCCTTCCCGAGGCTTCGTTCAGGTCGGCGATCGCCATGGTCAGCCACCAAATGGCCGTACCCACGGCCAGCACGAAAGCGACCAGCGCAATTCCGCCAGACAGATCGGCATTCACTCCCAGTTGTTCCAGGATCGATGGGCTTTCGCTGTCAGAACTGTCACCCACGTCCGAGACCGACAGCGCAACCACGACCATTGACGCCAGATACCCGAGCAGTGGCCAACCGGTGCGTCGTCCGAGCTGAAAACGGTGCACCCGGCCAACTCTGATCACCGTCAGAACCAGAATCACGCACTGCACGAGAAACGAGATCGGCGTGACAGAGAACAGGTAAATGGTGGTGAGCCAGCCGCCCTTGTCCTGCATCCAATGCACGGCAGGAGTCAGTATCGGCAGCGCCAGCATCGGGATCTGAACGCACATGAGAACGGTCAGCCAGACGCTTGCAGGTTCGCTCGGTTGCGGAGAATTCGGCTGCTGAGGTGGACGATAGGCGAACTGGCTCATGGCGTGATTCAAGCACAAGGGGTGCAGTCAGTTGCTCAGCTGCCGGCCTCCGAGAGAACCACCAGTTTCTGAGTGGCTCGGGTCATCGCCACGTAGCGGTCCACAACGTGCGCGATGTCGGTGGCAAACTCCCTTGTGTCGACGAGTTCATCTGGCTCGACGAGGACGACGAGATCGAACTCGAGCCCTTTCGCTGTGTCCGCGGTCAGCCATTGGACGCGTCCGTTCTGCCGATATATCGATTCCGTCGAGTTCAGTTGGCTCTCACGCTCCGTTTCATGGAGGTCAGTGGCCAAACTCGTCGTATCAGCCTGGTCAGCCATGTCGATGACGCAGGCCGTCCCCTCCGGGTGACTCGTCAGCCAGCGTTCGAGGATCGCGTCCAGCTCGCTGTCGTTGCCGTGGTGCACCGGGATGCCGCTGCTGCGTACCGAGGTCGGCACATCGGCATCCGGGAGCACCGTGCGGATCAGCGCTTCGGCCTCGTCCATGATCTCGATCGGCGTCCGGTAGTTGACGGTCAGTTTCGCTGTTCGCACGTCATGCATGCCCAGCGCATTCAGCCTGTCCTCCCAGCTTTCACCGAAGCCGGCACGAGATTGTGCCCGGTCGCCGACGATGGTGAAGCTACGCGAGGGACACCGCGCCAGCAGCATCTGCCACTCGGCGTCGGTGAGGTCTTGGGCCTCGTCCACGATGATGTGTGCGAACGGTCCCTCGAGCGCGTCTCGCCCGCGCATTGATACCGCGCCCTCGTCGAGCAGACTGGTGCGCAGGTCGTCGCCACGCAGCATCTGCAAGGTGCTGTCGGGATTGTCGTCGGTGTCGAGAATGTAGTCGACCACCTCATCCATATAGGCCCGCTGCTCGGCAAGCGTGCGGCGGCGCTCTTCCGCCTGCCGGGATGCGAGAGGATCGCCGAGCAGCCGCCGTGCCGCGTCCAGCAGCGGCAGATCGGCGATCGTCCAGGCGTGTGCATCTGCCCGCTGCAACCGCGCGATCTCGTCCCGACCAAGCCAGGGTGCGCAGTGGTGTAGGAAGGCCGGCACGCTCCACAGATCACCCACCAGATCGCCGGGCTCAAGGATCGGCCAGGCCCGCCCGAATTCGCGCCTCAGATCGTCGTTGGTGATCAACGATTGGTACAGCAGATCGGTGGGGATATCGTCCTCGTTCTTGTCCATCATGATGTCGAGCAGCGCGAACCAGATGTCGTCGCGCGCCTCATTGTGCGGCAGCGCCGGGTCTCGGGCATCGAACGCCTCCTGCCAATCGGAGGCGTCCACTTCGAGCTCATTCCACTGCGTCTCCACCGTGAACGCTTTCGTGGGAACCTCCTCGTAGAAGGCCACGGCGTGCTCCACCATCTCGGCTACTCGTTGGGACGATTTGAGCCGGGCGATCTTTGGGTCGGGTTCCTTGGTTGCAGATGCGCCTTCGGGGACGAAGTCGCGGAGCGTGCAGGTCGCCACACCGTCTTCTCCCAGGCTCGGCAGCGCGTCGGCGATGTAATTCAGATAAGGCCGGTGGGGTCCGACGACCAGCACCTGGCCCTGGCGTCCGTCGAGCCGGGGATCGGAATAGAGCAGATAGGCCGCCCGGTGCAGCGCGACGATGGTCTTGCCGGTTCCCGGACCGCCTTCGACGACCAGCGGGCCTTTGGAGCTCGCACGGATGATGGCGTCTTGGTCGGACTGGATGGTGCTCAACACGTCGCGCATTCTCGGTGAGCGGGCTGCGCCCAGGCTTGCGATGAAGGCGGACTGATCGTCCAGGGCGGCGTTGTCTTCGAGTCCTTCCGGGGTGAAGACTTCGTCCCAGTAGTCGCGGATTCGTCCGTCTTGCCACCGGTATCTGCGGCGGGACGCCAGCCCCATCGGTTCGGCACCGGTGGCGGCGAAGAATGGTTCGGCGGCGGGCGTCCGCCAATCGATGAGCAGCTGATCATCATCGTCGTCGGTGAGCCCGATGCGTCCGATAAAGACCGGATGCGCGGGATCATCGGCGAAAATCATGCGTCCCAAACAGATGTCGAGGCCGAATCGTTCGAGGACGCGCAGTTGGGTCGTGGCATGACGGATCTGCGAGTCGCGCTCGGTAGCCTCGCGGCCTTTGCCGCCGGGAAGCCTGCGGAGCTCGTCGAGCTGGGATTTCAGATTCGCGATGCGCCGCTCGAGGCAGGCCTGGGTGGCGAGGAAATGATCGCGGTCGGGTCCGATCAGCCGAGGGTCGGTCTTGGCGGGGTTCGAGAGATTGAAGATGTCAGTCGTGTCCGGGTTCATGGCTCACTTCCACTGATTCGTGATGGCGCCCAGAAGGGCGAAGAGCCATTATCTGCCCTAGTGGGGGCCTTGCGGCAAGGCCCCCGCTCTGCTATAACCTGGAAATACAAGGAACAAATGTGGCGATGAGAATCTCGGTTAACGTTGGTGCATGAACCTGTCAGTCGGACGTCGATCTGAGCAGGGCTTCTCCTGGTACACCCTCGAAGATCCGTAGGGCAATCAGTTCTGCATCGCGCCATCCGAGTGAGAGATCAGCGATCCTTGCGCTTGGCCCTGGCACGGATCTCGATATTCACCGGGCTGCCCTCGAAGCCGAAATCCTCACGCAACCGCCGTTCGATGAACCGCACATATTGGGCGTCCATCTGGCCGGAGGTGAACAGCGCGAAGGTCGGCGGTGCGGTGCGTGCCTGCGTCCCGAACAGAATTCGGGGCTGTTTTCCGCCGCGCACCGGGTGCGGGTGGGCCGCGACCACTCGTCCGAGGAACGAGTTGAGCTGACCGGTGGTGACGCGAGTCTCCCAACCTGCCAGCGCCAACTCGACCGCCTTGGACAGCTTGTCGACATTGCGGCCGGTGAGTGCCGAAATATTCACTGACGGCGCCCAGGCCCAGGCATGCAGATCGCGTTCGATCTCGCGCTTCAGGTAGCGTCGGCGCTCCTCGTCGGTGAGATCCCACTTGTTATAGGCGATCACCATCGATTTGCCGGCCTGCTCGACCTGCGACAAGATCTTCAAATCTTGATCGGAGACGGGCTCAAAGGCGTCCAGCACCACGACACAGCATTCGGCCCGTTCGATCGCAGCCTGAGTGCGCAGCCACGCATAATATTCGGAGCCGCTCGCCTCCTTGACCCGCTTTCGGATGCCTGCGGTGTCGATCAACCGGTAGTCGATGCCGGCAATGGTGACCAGCTCGTCGACCGGGTCGACGGTGGTGCCCGACACATCGGAGACGACCGACCGGTTGGCTCCGGCCACCTTGTTCAGCAGCGACGACTTACCGACATTCGGTTTACCGACGATGGCAACCCGGCGCGGTCCGCCGACTTCGACCGGATGCAACGCGTCGCTGCTGGGCAACACCGCCAGCAGGGCGTCCAGCATGTCGCCGGAGCCGCGTCCGTGCAGGGCCGAAATCGGCCACGGCTCCCCCAGCCCCAAATTCCACATGCTTGCCGCATCGGCTTCGCCGCGCTGATCGTCCACCTTGTTGGCCGCCAGCACGACGGGTTTGCGGCTGCGCCGTAGCACCTGGACGACGGCCTCGTCCTCATCGGTGGTACCGACCGTCGAGTCGACCACGAAGATCACGGCATCGGCGAGTTGGATGGCGATCTCGGCCTGCTCGGCGATCTGCCCGGCCATGCCGGTGGCATCGGACGCCCAGCCTCCCGTGTCGACGAGGACGAATTCGCGGCCCGCCCATTCGGCGTCGTAGCTGACCCGGTCGCGGGTGACTCCTGGCGTGTCCTGGACGACTGCCTCGCGCCTGCCCAGGATGCGATTGACGAGAGTGGATTTCCCCACATTCGGACGACCGACGACCGCGACTACGGGACGCTCGGCTGATTCTTCACTCACTGCGGGTTCACTCACCCGCCCAACGCTACCCGACTACCGGAAGTACGAATCTGTCTTGCATCGTCGTCTCATCGTGCCGACGATGTCGTGGGCGTGCGTGGTCTTCTCATAGCTGCCGGTACCGCCTTATAACCTCACGGTGACCGGTTCTGCGGTGACCGGCGGCTTGCTGGCTACCGATCGTCGAGAGCTTGCCCGGCTTCGAGAGCAGGCGCCCCTTCATCTGACCTGCTTCGTCGCGAGCAGGTGCCTTGACCCTTGGAATCAGTGCTCCTCGGGCCAGCGCAGTTGCTCGGGAACCAGGTCGATGACCTTCTCAACGACCTCCTCGAGGGTCAGCTCGGTCGAATCGATCAACACCACACCCGGCGCGGGTGTCTCGAATTGGCTGGACGCGGCGTCTTTGGCGTCTCGCCCGACCACCTGCTCGGTGACGGTCGTGGTGTCGGCAGCGCCATTCAACTCGGCCTCGCGGCGCGCGATACGCCGGGCGGCGTCGGCCTGTAGCAAAATCCGCAGATCGGCGTCCGGGGCGACGACAGTGGTGATATCGCGCCCCTCGGCGACGATGCGCCCGGCCTGGGCGATGATCTCGCGCATCTTCTCGTTCAGGGCGTTGCGCGCGTCGCGAATACCGGCATAGCCGGAGACCATCCCGGAAACTTCGGGAAGATGCAGACGCGCGGTCACGTCCGCACCGTCCAGCGCAATGGCAAAATCCGTGGATGACGGCGAGACCGTCATCGGCAGATCACGGGCAGCGTCGATGACCGCTTGCGCATCCGCCGCGTCGATGCCCCGATCGGAGCACCACACCGCTAGCGCCCGGTACATCGAGCCGGTGTCGAGATAGGCGCATCCGAGCCGCTCGGCGACCAGATGCGAAGTGGACGATTTGCCGGCACCACTCGGGCCGTCGATCGCAATGACCAGCTTCGGTTCTCGTGCCGTGCTCACCATAGTCCCCATCTTCCCAAGCTGAATTTGCCAGAAAATGATCTTAGCGAGAACGGTCGATCTGCATCACGTCGAAGCCATCATTCGACGATTGCCAGACCGCTGCATCCTGACAACGAGAAGGGTGAGCCAAGAAGGAGGCTTGCTGCCATTTTCGAGGCCAACAATGCTGCTGCGCGACATTGCTGTACCGGCAAATGGGATTCTCGCGAATCATTCGTGCCAGACCCAGCGCGCTCCTGAGGACGTCGGGCTCCCTTGGTGAGCTGCCCGCACGTGGGTCTGCCATATTCACATCACGGTCTGGGGCCGCCGAGAATTCCCTATGACCGCAGGCCCCAACCATGGTCGCGGATGAGTTGCCGCAACGCATCGGCACGCTCGGGTGCGACGTCGATCGACAGATAGCCGGCCGAACGCTCCGGGTCGTGCTCGATGGACAGGTCTTCGATGTTCACGCCGTTGTCGGTCATGCTCGCGAAAAGCTGTGCCAGCGCACCGGGCGCGTCCGGGATCTCCACCACTACTGAGACGTTCTCATTGCGCAGCTTGCCGCGTTTGCTCGGCAGCGCGCGCACCCCGTCGTTGCCGCGGCGCAGCAGATCGACCACTGTTCGCGGATCGTCCAACGACGAGATCAGCCGGTCGAGGTCGGCGCGCATCGCCACCAGCTGCTCGCGGATCAGCGGAGTGTTCGCGGCGACGATCTGCCGCCACATCTTCACATCGGACGCGGCGATCCGGGTCACGTCGCGCAGGCCCTGCCCGGCCAGCCGAAGGTCGTCTTGGGGCACCTGGGCGAGCCTGGCCGCGGTCAGGCTGCTGACCAGCTGAGGAAAATGACTGACCTCGGCGACGGCACGGTCGTGTTCCGCTGCGTCCAATTCGCGGATTCGGGCGCCGCAGGTGGTGGCCAGGGTACGCACCCGCTCCACCACCCATTCGGGGTTCTCGGGCCTGGGCGTGATCACCCAGGTGCGATCGACGAACAGTTCGGGTGCGGCCGTCAGCGGTCCCGACTGGTGCGAGCCCGCCATCGGATGTCCGCCGACATAGCGGGCGAAGTTGATGCGGCGCGCTGCCAGGTCATCGGCGATGCGAGCCTTCACCGAGCCCACGTCGGTGATGGCCGCATTCGGGTACTGCTCCAAGCTCGCGGTGATCACCTCGGCGATCACGGCAGGCGGGGTTGCCACGATGACCAGCTTGACATCGGCCCGATCGGGCTCCTCCAGGCGCCCGGCTCCTCGTCCGGCCGCGACAATCGTGTGCGAACGCTCACGGTCCTTGAGGTGGACGACCACACCGGCTTCGGTCAGCGCACAGCCGATCGAGGCTCCGACGAGCCCCGCCCCGATGACCAGTGTCGGTGATATCTGCTCGATGCCCATCTCAGCCCCGGCCTTTGAGCCGGTCGAGCTCGGCATTGCCGAGCCTGCGGAACGTGCGCGGCCGCGTCCGGGTGCGGTCGAGCACCGCCACCTCGAGGCCGGTGCCGTCCGAGAAGCCCGCCGATGCGATCTCAACGGCATCGGCGAGTTCTGCATCGGCCACGAAGTTGCGTGCGAGGGCGGTGCGCAAGGTCTCCGCTGCTCCGCCGATCACCGTGTATCCGGGTTCGTCACTGATGGTGCCGTCGAATCCGATCCTGAATATTTGGTCGCCGCTCGCCTGGTAGCCGAGTTCGGCGACGATCAGTTCGACCTCGAAGGGTTTATCGACACCGGAGCTGAAGGTGGTGCCGAGTTGCTGGGCGTATTGGTTGGCGAGGCCGCGTCCCGTGACGTCGCGCCGGTCATAGGAGTAACCGCGCAGGTCGGCATATTGGATACCGGCGATGCGCAGATTCTCGAATTCGTTATATCTGCCAACGGCGGCGAAGCCGATGCGGTCATAGATCTCGGACACTTTGTGCAGGGTGCGGCTGGGGTTCTCGGCGACGAAGGCGATGCCGTCGCGATACTGCAAGACCACCACGGAGCGTCCGCGGGCGATCCCCTTGCGGGCGAATTCTGCACGATCTTTCATCTGCTGCTCGGGAGCAACATAGAACGGCATGCTCACAGCATCTCCAGAACTCTCGTGGTGATTTCCGAAACGTCGTCCGTGCTGAGTTGGCGAACGCCGGTGGCGGTTGCGCTCATCACCACCGGAAAGATATTGCGCGCCAGGTCGGGTCCTCCGGTGGCCGAGTCGTCGTCCGCGGCGTCGTACAAGGAGCGGATGGCGGCAGCGATTGCGGCGTCCTCGTCCAGATCCGGACGATGGGTCTTCTTCAGAGAGCCGCGCGCGAACGCCGCGCCGGAGCCGATCGCATGGAAGCCGGTCTCCTCATACCTGCCGCCGGTCGCGTCATAGCTGAAGATGCGGCCCTGGGCTCGCTCGATATCCCAGCCGGCCAGCATCGGGATCACGGCCAGGCCGTTCATGGCCTGTTGAAGGTTGCCGCGCACCAGCGCACCGAGCCTGTTGGCCTTGCCGTCCAGACTCAGCGGGATTCCTTCGACCTTCTCGTAGTGCTGCAACTCGACCTGGAACAGGCGAACCAACTCGATCGCCAGCCCGGCGACACCGGCGATGCCGATGATGCTGAATTCGTCGGCCCCGAAGACCTTCTCGATGTCGCGTTGCGCGATCAGGTTGCCCATCGTGGCACGCCTATCGCCGGCCATCACCACACCTGCATCGAAGGTGGCAGCGACAATCGTCGTGCCGTGTGGCGCCAGCTCGCCCGGATAAGCACCGCTCACAGGCAATGATTCCGGAGCGACTCGCGCCGCATAATGCGCGAATGAACTGGCCAGCTCGTTGGTCCCCGTCTCCATGATTGACAAAGCCTACCCCGCCCGACCGGTCTCGCTGCGTCAGCGCCGATCCCGGATATAGGATGCGGGTCAACAGACGAATTCATCGCGATGCGCCGCTGCCGACATCGGCGCCGACGGATCCGCAAGAGATGCACAACGAAAGTGCGCAAGTGAATGAAGGTGGAACTCATGAGTTTCGTCGACGACACCGGGCTGCTGCTGGGCAACGAGCTGGAACTCCTCGGTGATGGGTCGATACGAGCGCAGTGGGCGGAGGGGCCGGTATGGCTGCCCGATCAGAAGGCGCTCCGCTTCAGCGACATTCCGGGAAACCGTATCCTGCAATGGAGTTCGGTCACGGGGCTGGTGAGCGTCTTCCGCGACGAGGTCGAATTCACCAACGGACGCACCACCGGTCTCGATGGAGAGGTCATTCAGTGCTCGCACGGCAATCGTTGGGTCGAGGTCGAACGCGACGGCGAGGCCGCTCCGCTGGTCACCGATTGGCATGGCCACAAGTTCAATTCGCCGAATGATGTCATCGTGAAATCCGATGGCACGATCTGGTTCTCCGATCCGTCCTACGGCATCTTCCGGGGGCGCGAGGGACATCCCGGCGAGCTCGAATACCGCGATCACTGGGTATTTCGGCTCGACCCGGTGACCTGCCACTGTGAACCGGTGATCATGGATGTCGAGATGCCCAACGGGCTCGCGTTCTCCCCCGACGAGTCGCTGTTGTATTCGTCCGACAACTCGATCGACCAGCCTGACGAGACCCCGAACCCTGACGGCACCCACGCCATCCGCGTCTACAAGGTGATCGACGGCCGGCTGTGCAAGGGTGGACGCGACTTCGTCACCATCACCGACGGCATCGCCGACGGCATCAGGGTGGACGAACTGGGCAATGTCTGGAGCGCGGAGTTCAGCGGCGTCCATATCTACAACCCGGACGGGGAACAGATCGGCTTTATCCCGAGCGCGGAGCAGCACGTCGGCAATCTCTGCTTCGGCGGCGAGGACGGCACCGACCTGTTCATACTTTGCAGTACCCAGGCTTACCGCGTCCGCACGAAGGTGCGCGACGCGGCGCAGGTGTTGCGCGCCAAGAGGGGCTGAGCGCCGGCCCGCAGCCAGCGGCTAGCTGCCATCAACCTGATGGCCGGGTATACCTAACCCAACTCCTCGGCCCTGGCCTTGTTGGCGGCCAAGTGCTCGGGACGCACATTGCGCGGGATCGGGCCCTGATAGTCGGGGCCGTAGGCGCCGGGCGCCGGGCGGCGTTTGCGCAGCGGGGCCAGCACGCCGGGCGCCATCCGGCGGGTGGTGACCAAGAACCCGGTGTGGGCCGTGGTGGCGTGGCCAGGCCTGATCGCCAGCCCTTCGGCGTGCCAGTCGCGCACCATCACCTCGGACGCGGCAGGCTCGGTGAATCCACCGTGGGCGCGCATGGTGTCCATGATGCGTCCCATCTGGGTGGTGGTGGCCACGTAGCAGCACAAGATTCCGCCCGGCTGCAAGACGTCACCCACGGCATCCAGCTGGTCCCACGGGGCCAGCATGTCCAATACGGCCCGGTCAACCGGCTCATCCGCGATGACCTCGGCGAGATCACCCAGGGTGAGCGTCCACGCCGGATGCGGCCCGCCGACGAACTGTTCGACGTTTGCCTTCGCCACCTCCGCGAACTCGGCGCGGCGCTCATAGCTGTGCAGCCTGCCGGTCGGGCCGATGGCCCGAAGCAGCGCCAGCGTCAGGGCACCCGAGCCGACCCCCGCCTCCAGCACCCTGGCACCCGGAAAGATGTCGGAGCGCATCAGAATCTGGGCGGCGTCCTTCGGGTAGATGACCGCGGCCTCGCGGGGCATGGTCACCATGAATTCGTTGAGCAGCGGCCGGAAGACGAAGTATTGCAGCCCGCCGACGGTGGTGACCACGATGCCCTCGGGCCGGCCGATGATGTCGTCGTGCGGCAGGCCGCCCTTGGTGGTGTGGAAGGTTTTGCCTGCCACCAGCAGCAGCGATTTGCGGTGCCCCTTGGTGTCGGTCAGTGAGACCCATTCCCCTTCGCGCAATGGCCCGGTCTGGATGCCGGAATACGCGGCCGGGTCGGTCTCACTCATAAACAACCTCTTTCGTCTCATGCCAGATTTCGCGCAGCCTGCCCAGATCGACACCGGCGAGGCTGGGGATGACGATCTGGCCCGGGTAATTGCCGAGCTCCTGCATGCAGGGCACCGCGATGACGGCGGCACCGGCCGCGCGTCCGGCCTCTGTGCCGTAGATCGAGTCCTCGACCACGATGCAGTCGCCGGCCCGGACGCTCAGGCGTTCGGCGGCGAGCAGATAGCTGTCGGGTGCCGGTTTGCTCTTGGGCATCTCGTTGCCGGCGATCACCACCTCGAAGATTCCGTGCGGCATCTTGGCCAGTGCTGCGTCGATCATCCGGCGTTCGCTCGCCGAAACAAGCGCCATCGGTACGCCTTCGTGCCCGAGTTCGTCCAGCAGTTCCTTGGCGCCCGGACGCCACGGTAGCGGCTCCTGGTTGAGCCGCCGGATGACCCCGTCGAGCACCTGGCCCCACAGTTCGTCCCCGCTGAATTGCGGCCGCTCGCCTCGCTGCTGCTCGTAAGCGTCGAAAAGCGACTGAATCGACACCTCGGACGACACCCCGCACAGCGCGGCCGCCTGCTGATAGCTGTAGCTGACCTGGTAGGAGGCCATTACCTCGATCTGGGATGCAATCCACAGCGGCTCGGTGTCCGCCACGGTTCCGTCGAAATCCCACAGCACGGCCGCCGGTCGGTTCTGGGTAAGCACCGCACCATTGTCGCAGTCCGCACCGAAACGGGCCAATTGCGTCACACTCCTACCGGACGCCGAAGTACTTGGCTTCGGGATGATGGACGATCATCGCGTCGGTGGACTGCTCCGGGTTGAGCTGGTACTCCTCCGAGAGCTCCACACCGATGCGGTCGGGTTCGAGCAGCCGGGCGAGCGGCGCACGCAACGCCAGATCGGGGCAGGCCGGGTAGCCGAAGCTAAAACGGCTGCCCCGGTAGTCCTGATCGTCGATCTGGTCGGCGATCTTCCCGTCCTCGGACGCGAACCCGAGCTCGCCGCGCACTCGCTGATGCCATAGCTCGGCCAGGGCTTCGGCGAGCTGCACCGACAGGCCGTGTAGTTCGAGGTACTCGCGGTAGGAGTTGTTCTCGAACAGCTGCTGGGTGCTCTGGGAGATGCGCTGACCCATGGTGACCAGTTGCAGGGCCAGGGTGTCGGGGCCGAGCGCGGCTGCCTCGTCCTGGTCGCGGAAGAAGTCGGCGATGCACAGCCTGCGATCCCTGGGCTGCCGGGGGAAGACGAACCGTTCCCTGACCTGGGAGTGGTCGTCCGGGTCGAGCACGATCAGCTCGTTGCCCTGGGAGTAGCAGGGGAAGTACCCGTAGCTGACGGCGAATTCGCCGAGGCCCTCGGCCTGGATCTTGTCCAGCAGTGCGCGCAGCCTGGGCCGCCCCTCTGCTTCGATCAGCTGCGCGACAGTCGCGCCACCACGTACCGCGTGTAGTCCCCAGCGTCCGACGAACAGCGCCTTCTCATCCAGAAAATCGGTGACGTCACCGAGCTGAATGCCCTTGACGACACGGGTTCCCCAAAATGGCGGGGCCGGCACGTCAATCCGCCGGGCCACATCCGAGCGGGTCGAATCGTCGTCCAGATCGGGTAGGTCGAGCTTGCGTGGCTTGACCCGCCGCTCACGCACCGGCGGCAGTTCGGCACCGGGATCGCCGTGTTTGATGGCCATCAGCCTGTTCATCAGGTCGAGGCCCTCGAAGGCGTCCTTCGCGTAACGGACGGTGCCGTCGTAGAGCTGGGCGAGATCCTGGTCGACGAACGGCCTGGTCAGCGCGGCACCGCCGAGGATCACCGGGAACTGCTTCGAGATGCCTCGATCGTTCAGTTCGAGCAGATTGTCCTTCATCACCAGCGTCGACTTCACCAGCAGCCCGGACATGCCGATCACATCGGCGTGGTGTTGCTCGGCGGCCTCCACGATCGCCGAGACCGGTTGCTTGATGCCGAGGTTGACCACCGTGTAGCCGTTGTTCGAGACGATGATGTCGACCAGGTTCTTGCCGATGTCGTGCACATCGCCCTTCACGGTGGCCAGCACCAGGGTGCCCTTGCCCGCGCCCGCCTCGGAGGCGTCCATGTGCGGCTCCAAGTAGGCAACCGCCTTCTTCATGGTTTCGGCACTCTGCAGCACGAACGGCAATTGCATCTGCCCCGACCCGAAAAGCTCTCCGACCGTTTTCATGCCGGCCAGCAGGTCGTCATTGATGATCTCCAGCGCCGGCTTGGCTTCGAGTGCCTCGTCGAGGTCATGATCGAGGCCCTTGTCGTTGCCGTCGACGATGCGCCGGGCCAGCCTTTCGGCGAGCGGCAGCGAGGTCAGCTCGGCTTCGCGCTGCTCACGAAGGGACGCCGCGGTCACGCCTTCGAACAACCCCAGGAATTTGGCCAGCGGGTCGTAGTCGCCGGACCGTCGATCGTAGACCAGATCGAGGGCGGTCTGATACTGCTCCTCGGGGATTCTTTCGGTCGGCATGATTTTCGCAACCGACACGATCGCCGAATCCAGGCCGGCCTTCACACACTCATCCAGGAAAACGCTGTTCAGCACCACCCGTGCTGCCGGGTTGAGACCGAAGCTGACATTCGACACGCCGAGCGTGGTGAGTACCCGCGGGTGTGCATGCTTCAGCTGCCGGATGGCTTCGATCGTTGCCAGCCCGTCACGCCGGGTCTCCTCCTGGCCGGTGGCGATCGGGAAGGTCAGGCAGTCGACGAGGATGTCGCCTTCGTCCATGCCCCAATCATTCGTGAGTTGTTTGATCAGTCGTTCGGCGACGCGCACCTTCCATTCGGTGGTGCGGGCCTGGCCCTCCTCGTCGATGGTGAGCGCCACGACGGCAGCGCCATGCTCCTTGACCAGCGGCATCACCCGGTTGAACCGGGAGGTGGGGCCGTCACCGTCCTCGAAATTGACCGAGTTGATGATGGCCCTGCCGGGTATGTGGTTAAGCCCGGCTTCGATCACGGCGGGCTCGGTGGAGTCGAGCACCAGCGGCAAGGTGACCGCGCCGGCGAACTTGGACGCAAGAGTCACCATATCGTCGGCACCATCGCGCCCCACGTAGTCGACGCACAGATCGAGCACGTGCGCGCCGGACTTCGATTGGTCGCGGGCGATCTGGACGCATTCGTCCCAATTGCCGGCCAGCATCGCCTCCCGGAATGCCTTGGATCCGTTCGCGTTGGTGCGCTCGCCGATCGCCAGGTAGCTGATGTCCTGCTTCAGTGGGACCTCGGAGTACAAGGAAGCGATCGAGTTGACGATCTGCGGTTCGCGCTTGACGACCGGACGCTCAGATCCGATCGTCTCGACGACCCGACGAATGTGCTCCGGCGTGGTGCCGCAACAACCGCCCACCAGAGCCAGGCCGCATTCATCGATATAGCCATCCAGGGCACTCGCCAGTTCTTCGGGCTGCAGCGGGTAGCGCGCCCCGTCGGCGGTCAGCTCGGGAAGCCCGGCATTGGGCATCGCCGAGATGCCGATACCGGCATGGCGAGCCAGATAGCGCAGATGTTCGCCCATCTCGGCGGGACCGGTCGCACAGTTGAGCCCGATCATGTCGATGCCGAGCGGCGCGAGGGTGGCCAGCGCCGCGCCGATCTCGCTGCCCAGCAGCATCGAACCAGTGGTCTCCACGGTGATGGAGCAGAAGATCGGCACATCGGTGGCGCCCACCGCAGTGCGTGCCCGCTTCGCGCCGATCACGGCCGCCTTGGCCTGCTGCAGGTCCTGGCAGGTCTCCAGCTGGATCGCGTCGATGCCACCGCGGATCATCGCCTCGACCTGCGTCTGGTAGGCGTCGCGCAACGTGGTTGCTTCGATGTGTCCGAGAGTGGGCAGCTTGGTGCCCGGCCCGACGCTGCCCAACACGAATCTGGGACGCTCGGGTGTGCTGAATTCGTCGGCGACCTGCCGGGCTATCCGGGCGCCTGCCTCGGCCAGCTCCGCGATCTGGTCGACGATGCCGTATTCGGACAAAGCCGCATGGTTCGCGCCGAAGGTGTTGGTCTCCACGCAGTCGCTGCCCGCAGTGAAGTAGGCACGGTGAATGTCGGCGACCACGTCGGGGCGGGAGCGGTTCAATACCTCGTTGCAGCCCTCATAGCCCTCGAAATCGTCCAGGCCGAGATCGAATCCCTGCAGCATGGTGCCCATCGCCCCGTCGGCGACGAGAACTCGGCGGAACAGATGATCACGAATGGCAGCAGACACGTCGCCAAGGATAGCGACGCGCGCCGGTTCGTCCGGGGCGTGCCCACCGATCTTCGCGAGGGGCTGATAGCGGGTCTCACCCGCGGCGCTAGGGTGGATGCATGGCAGGACGCGGACAGTACACCCGACCGGTGGTCGTGGTGGCCTTCGAAGGCTGGAACGACGCAGCAGATGCGGCGACCTCAGTCATCGAGCACCTCGCCGACACCTTTCCCACCGACCTAGTCTTCGACATCGATTCGGATGATTACTACGACTATCAGATCGTCCGCCCGCGAGTCGCGGACGGCGCGGATGGACGCGAGATCGTCTGGCCGAAGACGAGTATGCAGGTATCTCACCTGCCCGAACGCGATCTGATCCTGGTGTCGGGGCCTGAGCCGAACCTGCATTGGCAGCGTTTTTGCAGCACCCTGATCTCCGCCTTTCGCAGTGTCGAACCCGAGATGATCATCGTCTTGGGAGCGATGCTGACCGACTCGCCGCATTCGCGTCCGCTTCCGGTGACCGGCAACACCTCGGATGTAGGGCTGGCGCATTCTCTCGGCCTGGAGCCGGCGGATTACGAAGGGCCGACCGGTATCACCGGTGTGCTGAGCGATGCCTGTCACCGCGCCGGGCTACGGGAGGTTTCGCTGTGGGCGTCGGTGCCGCACTATGTCGCCGCTCCCCCGAACCCGAAGGCGACCTTGGCCCTGCTGGCCAGACTTGAGGATCTGCTCGATGTCGCGCTCCCGCTGGACGACCTGCCCGAACTGGCGCAGGCCTGGCAGCGTGGCGTCGACGAGCTCGCCTCCGAGGACTCGGAGATCAGCGATTACATCGAAACCTTGGAGGCGCAGCAGGACGAGAACGGGCTCCCGCAGGCCACCGGGGATTCGATCGCCCGCGAGTTCGAGCGTTATCTTCGCCGCCGCGACGCCGGGCCTAGCGGCCCCACCAACTGACGGCGAGCACGACCAGCAGGCCCGCCAGCACCGATGCCGCGTTGGCGGTGAAGCCGATCAGTAAACACCAGCCGAGAGTTGCCTGGTTTGGACGCAGTTCATGACTGTGTACCGGCTTCGATCTCGGACGCGCATGCGGCGTCGCTCCACCACGGATCCGCTCTTGGGTGACGACGCGCAGCATATGCAGATTGGCGGATTCAGGCTTATCCACGTGGGTTGAGGGTTGCTCGTCTCGACAGGCCCTCAGTAGCGCCCAGTAGTACAGTGCTGCTCCCTCAACCAGGACGATCAGTGCCTCGGCCGCCAGAAGGCCCGCCCACGAGCCGGGCCCGATCAGCCACAGCAGCGGATTGGTGAATTGCAGCAGCCAAGCGACCAGCGCTGCTTTCGCGTCCGGATGCCGGCCGGGTGAGCGCCAGCCGAGACCGTGCAGCATCGCCACCACGATCGGGATCTCGACCGCACAGGTGAGCAGATATGCCGCGAACCATTGCTGCACCTGCTGATCGTAACCGACGAGGACCAGCCGGGCGTCCGGCTACCCTGATGTCATGGAAGCGGATGCCGCGCGTAAACCACGCATCTCGATCACGGCTATCGCCGACCAGTTCTTCTTCGTTTATGCGGGTCTGGCGGCCATCTGGCTGGCCTGGCTGCTGCTCACCGAGACGTTCAAACTGGGTTGGCTCGGCATCGCCTTCTTCATCGCATTCTGGGTGATGCTCGCCTATCTCGCGCTCCCCCGATTCCACCGGATCTTCACCGCCATCTACGTTCCCGACTACTTCATCGGACGCACCCGCACCAGCGATGGCCTGCTCGGAGACCCGGTCAATATCGCCGTTCTCGGTGGCGAGACCGAACTACGACAGGCGATGCACCAGGCCGGATGGGTGCTTGCCGACCCGATCACCGTCAGCTCATCGTGGCGCATCGTCACCTCGACGCTGAGTCGCCGCAGCTACGATCAGGCGCCGGTCAGCCCACTGCTTCTCTTCGGACGCATGCAGGATCTCGCCTATCAGCAGGAGGTCGAGGGCAATCCGGCCAAACGGCACCACGTCCGGTTCTGGCATACCCCGGAGGGCTGGCTGCTGCCAGGTGGCACGCGGGTCGATTGGCTGGCCGCGGGCACCTTCGACCGCGCGGTCGGTTTCTCCCTTTTCACTTTGCAGATCACCCACAAGATCGATGCCGACACCGACATCGAACGAGACCATGTGGTGAGCACCGTGCTGGAGGCAAATCCGGACGCCGGCGTCCATATTCTGGCCGACTTCTCCACCGGGTATCACTCCCGCAACGGAGGCGGCGACTCCATCCGAACCGACGGCGACCTGCCCGTGGTCGATCTGCGCCGGATGCTCATTGCCGGCGAGCATCGTGGCGAGGTGACCCGATGACCGGCGATCTCGAGAAGCGTCCCGCCACCGAACCGGCCCTTGCGCTCATCGCGGACGACACCGACGATCGGGGCCCGGCGGAGCGTCCGGGCGCGATAACCCGCGGCGCGGTGCTTGGTGCCCTCCGGGCATTGGCCGGTGTGTTCATCGTCGTGGACATCTGGCGCGAGATGCCTGCGATCGAGGCCGAGTACCACCTCGATCACGCGGAGGCCCGGCTGCTGATGTGGCTGGGGGTCGGCACCCAGATCGTGTGGATGCTGGGTCTTCTGTTGGTGATCTGGCTGATGTGGCGCGGCCACAACGGCGCCCGGCTGCTCGTCATGATCCTGGCATTCCTGAGCACCACCAGCGTGGCCGTCGACTACTTTGCCGCCGGAGCCGGCATCACTCTCGACGCCAGTTTTCTCACGCTTGGTCTCGACATCTTGACCATGCTCGCTCTGTCGGACCATGACGCGAGCGCCTGGACGAGAACCCAGACGCGCCTGCGCAGAGCTTCTGCTCTTGAACTGAAGGCGCGCCGTCAGCACCGGCAATGACGAGAAGCCGAAACGCGTTTGGGCCGAGCCAGTATCGGAATCGAAGGCGCGCTGTCAGCACCTGCAGCGACGAGAAGCCCGGACACATTTTGCGCCGAGCCAGTACCTGCATCGAAGGCGCGCTGTCAGCACCGGCAATGGGAAGCCCGAATGCTGTCGTCACCGGTGAGGCGGAATCGGTTGCAGTGGCATGAAGGGACCAGGTGTCTCGCCGGCCTGACGATCATCACCGATGACGGCACGCCCCTTCGCCTCTAGGCTTGGCGCATGTTGCCTCTCGACATTGCCCCGTATCCGGCTCCCCCGGACCAAGGTTCGATGATCCTGATCTTGGTAGTTGCCCTGGTCATCGCGGTTTTGCTGGTCATCGCCCTAGTCGCCTACTACCGCAAGCGCTCGCGTCGCTGACTGTGCACGAAGAGACTCGGCCGATCGCGGTGCCCGCCGCCTGGTTGCTGGCGCCGGCGCTGCTGCTGGCAATTCTGGTCATCGCCCAGCCGTTCGCCGTCAATGTCATCGGCGTGATGGTGCTCGGCGCGGCGCATGTGCTCTGCGCGCTTCGCTACCTGGCCGGACGCGTCAGCCTCGCGGCGGGCGCTCAGCTCGGCCGGCAGTTGGCCATCTTTGTCATGGTGATGGCGCTGGTGCGAGCGGTCACGACCCTGGATGCCGGGCTTGGACATCATCTCGAATTGCTCGGCAGCATGGCGGTCATCGGTTTTGCCTGCTGGCTCGGCCTGCACGGCCGGTTGCGCTATCTCGCTGTCGGGTTGGTGGCGGCGGCGACAGCATTGTCGCTGATCGAACTGCCCTGGTATTGGCACCTGCTCGCCCACGGGCACAACCTCGTCCCGCTGATCTTCTTGTGGGATTGGGCGCGCCGCCGCGATCGGAGCCTGGAGTCGAACCAACCTCAGCCCAGATCCGCCGACGGGTGGGGTGGAGCCGGCCGAGAGCAACCTGGCAGCCTGATCAGCGCGGGGGACGCAGCCCGCGTGTTCCTCACTTGGTTCGTCAACAACCTCAGTCGCCTCGGACGAACAAGCAAGCTTGTTTGTCTCCCCGCTCGGTCGTCTGCACCTCGCAGGCTGCGTGCAGATACCGCGCAGGCTCATCCCCGAACCAGCCTCGGCCCCGGTTTGAAATTCGCCCTCGTCAACCTGATCTGGGCGCTTGGCATTCCGGTGCTGATTCTTGCCGGAGTCGCCGACCGGTTCATCAACGAGGTCTCCCCCGACTTCGTGACCAGGCTCGCCGATCCGGCATATGTGCTGGCCAGCACGGCCCAACCGCATTCCAGCCCCGAAATGGCCGTGCGGTTCCTGGTTGTCTTCACCTATTTGCAGACCATGCACTATGTGGTGTGGATGGTCTTCTTCCAGGTAGTCGGACGTCGCGAGATCGGCGATCTGGGGCAGCGCTTGCCGGTCGTTCAAGGTTGGCGCTTCTGGGCTCTGGCACTGGCCGTCTCGGTGCTCGTCTGGCTGGTTTATGCGTCCAACTACTACTTAGGACGCCAGGTCTACGGCATCCTGGGAGCGTTCAATGTCTACCTCGAGCAGCCGGTCGCGGTTTGGCTGCTGCTCACCATGCTGCCCTCGCACTGGACGACGGACCTGGTCGGCAGACTCGGGCGGAGCTGAGGTCCCGCGCCCGCCCGGATGCAGCTCGCGTTATGGACGCAGCCCGCGTCCTGGCTCGCGTTATGGACACAGCCCGCGTCCTGGCTCGCGCTATAGATCCTGGCTCGCGTTACACCACGAGCAAACGCCACAACGCGAGCCAAGTAACTGTCGGCTTCGGAAGCTGCGGGGGCGGTCGCTGCTGTCTACACGCCAATAGTCTCGTGTAGGTACTTCATGAAAACTTGCCCATCTCGCAGCTGGCGCCAACCCCAGCGGTGCACCCAGTAGCCCAGCCGACGGAATCGGTTCTCCCGCTCTTTCTCTGCCATCACAACGTCGGCGGCTGTTCTACCGGCCGGTACTAGTTGGTCATACTTGATGCGCCCGTCAAACTCCCCGATGAGTCGCTGTTGCTCCCAGCCGAAGTCAGCGCGCCCGACTAGTGCACCTGAATAGTCGCGAACCTCGAACTGTAGTTCGGGCATCGGGATGCCTGAACGGATCATCCAATACCGGCTGATGGACTCCCCGGGGCTCTCGGCACGTCGGTCAGCATGCGCAAGTGCCCATTTCGCGATGCTCACTCCATGTCTCCTCGACGCCTGCCCAACGTGCGTGCTCACTTCCTCGAGGCCGCCGGTTCGCCGCCATGCCGCATCCATGATCGCGAGGGCCTCCGGATGGCTGCATATCCTGCATAGATCGGCGACAGTTCGGGCGAGGGTCGTGATAGGCACATCATGGCCGTGGTCGATGTCCTCCGGCGCCAGAGGAAGTCTGTAATTGTGCATCCATGAGCTGATTTGCCCGTTGCCCGATGGGCGAATCACATGCACCTTGTCGAGTAATCGCGAAGGCGCAGGCAGTTCCCAGACCACCGCGGCGGAGGCATGGCTCAATACCGTGTCCGCCCCGAGCAATGGCACCGTCGTCCGGATCAGGGCCCGGTGCCGATCGTTTAGCCCCAGCTCTTCCTCACCGCGCAGGTATCCGCCACGGCGAACGGCCTGAATCTCGCCGGACCGAATCATCCGGCGCACATCACTTTGGGAGCTTCCCTGGCTCAACAAACCCGCGTAAGTCTCAGCAATCACGGGCCAATGATCGTCAAACGGACACCGAACCGTTCAAATTCATAGGTTGCTGTGGATAACTAGCGAGATTCGAGATCAGTGACCACAGGCTGACACCGCGAGATCCCGGAGCTTGGTTACCATGGCATCCGGATCGTCCGAGCGGTAGACGGCGGTGCCTGCCACGAAGACGTCCGCGCCCGCCTCGGCCGCGCGTCCGATCGTGTCGACGGAGACTCCCCCATCCACCTGGATCCAGATCTGTTTGCCGGTGTCCTGGATCAGTCCGCGGGTGCGGCGGATCTTCGGCAGCACCGAATCCAGGAAGCTCTGGCCACCGAATCCCGGCTCCACGGTCATCAGCAAGATCATGTCGAACTCACCGATCACTTCGGCGTATGGCTCGATCGAGGTGGTCGGCTTCAACGCCAGGGACGCGCGCGACCCGAGCTTGCGGATCTCGCGCGCCAGCCGGATCGGCGCTTTCGTGGCCTCGGCATGAAAGGTGACGGACTCGCAGCCGAGATCGGCGTACTGCGGCGCCCAGGTATCGGCGTCCTCGATCATCAGATGCGCATCGATCGGGGTTGTCGTGTGCCTGAGCAGGGACTCGACCACCGGCAACCCCAAAGTGAGATTGGGGACGAAATGGTTGTCCATCACGTCGAAGTGGATCATGTCCGAACTGGGGACTCTGGCGACCTCGGCGGCGATATCGGCAAGGTCGGCGTTCAAGATGCTCGGAGCAATTCTCATCGTCACCTGGGTGAGTTTACCGAAGGCACCTGCGATCCGCCGCTTCTGCGCTTTCGCGTCCGCGACCTGTCAGGGAGGTACTGCCGCGCCACGCCTCGATTCACCAGCTGAGCGATGCCGGTCTGGTCGCCATCGGCCTGATGCCTGAATTCCTTCTGTATATACCCCATGGGGGTATATCCTCGTGAGTGAGGAGGAAACATGCAACTGCCTACTGAGCAGTCCGTTACAGATCCGGTCTGCGGCATGAAGATCGACCCCGCGGATGCTGCCGCCAGTGCGGAGTGGGGTGGTCAAACGTATTATTTCTGTTCGCATGGTTGTCGCGCGAAGTTCGTCGCCGACCCCGAGAAGTACATCCCGACGGACGGCGAACATGATGTTCCCGTTACCCGGGCGGATTCCGGACCGGTCATGTACACCTGTCCCATGCACCCGGAGGTGCGCCAGGATCATCCCGGTTCATGCCCGAAATGCGGTATGGCTCTGGAACCAGAACGTGCCACGACCTCCGACGCCCCCAACCCTGAACTTGCGGATATGACGCGCCGCTTCTGGATCTCCGCCGGATTAGCTCTACCCATTCTTATCCTTGGCATGGTCGTGCCCATGGTGCCTGCGCTCAACGACCTCGTCCCGATGGGCGTTTCTCAGTGGATCCAATTCGTGCTGGCAACTCCGGTCGTGTTGTGGGGTGCGTGGCCGTTCTTCCAGCGCGGCTGGGCGTCATTGCGTAACCGCTCGCTGAACATGTTCACCTTGATCTCCATGGGCGTGGGCGCGGCCTACCTCTACAGCGTGGTGGCACTGCTGGCTCCCGGCATCTTTCCCGGCACCATGCGCATGCACGGGCGCGTGGAAGTGTACTTCGAGGCGTCGTCGGTAATCGTTGCGCTCGTCGCCCTAGGGCAGGTGTTGGAGTTACGTGCCCGTGAGACCACGTCCGGCGCCATCCGCGCACTCATGGACCTCGCCCCGGCCACAGCCAGGCGCATCAACGCCCAGGGCAACGAGGAGGAAGTCCCCCTAGAGGACTTGCAGGTCGGTGACCTGGTCCGGGTGCGCCCGGGCGAGAAGGTGGCGGTGGACGGCACCGTGGTCAACGGCAGCTGCACCGTGGACGAGTCCATGGTCACCGGCGAATCCCTGCCCGTGCGCAAAGGGGTCGATGACCAGGTCGTTGGCGGCACAGTAGCCAGCTCCGGATCTCTGGTGGTGCGCGCGGAAAAGCTGGGCGCGGATTCGATGCTTTCGCGCATTGTGGACATGGTGGCCGCGGCACAACGTTCGCGGGCTCCGATCCAATCACTGGTGGACAAGGTATCCGCGATATTCGTGCCAGTCGTCATCGCCATCGCCGTGATCGCCTTCATCGTCTGGCTGCTGGTGGGGCCGGATCCGCGGCTGGCGCACGCGCTGGTCGTAGCCGTGAGTGTGCTGATCGTGGCCTGCCCCTGCGCGCTCGGTCTCGCCACCCCCATGTCCATCATGGTCGGCGTGGGGCGAGGTGCCAGGGAGGGCGTGCTAATCCGCGACGCCCAGGCTCTGGAGGCCATGGAGAAGATCGACACGGTGGTGGTGGACAAGACCGGCACTCTGACCGAGGGCCATCCCGCGGTCACGTCCGTCGAAGTGCTCGGGGACCTGAGCGAGGAGCAGGTGCTGGGGCTGGCCGGCGCCGTCGAGACCTCGTCCGAGCACCCATTGGGCCAAGCAGTGGTGACCCGGGCACATGATGCGGGGCTGAAAATCGCCGATGTCTCCGATTTTGCATCCGAGGCCGGCGGCGGCGTTCGCGGCATTGTGGACCAGAGGGAGATACGGGTCGGCAATGCAGGCTTTGTCGGCGTGGCATCCGGCCAGGCGAAAGCCCGGGAACGGGCCGATGCGCTCCGCGCCGACGGAGCCACCGCCATCTATGTCTCGGTGGACGGGTCAGTTGAGGCCATTCTCGCCATTGCTGACCCGATCAAGGAAACCACCCCTGACGCACTGGCACAGCTGCACGAGCAGGGCCTGCAGGTGGTCATGCTCACCGGCGACAATCTGACGACAGCCAAGGCAGTCGCCGGCAAGCTGGGGATCGATGAGGTACGTGCCGAAGTGCAGCCGGAGGACAAGAGCGCCGCGGTTCAGGAGTTGACACAACAAGGGCGGACGGTCGCAATGGCCGGTGATGGCGTCAACGATGCCCCGGCTCTGGCCGCCGCACGGGTCGGCCTGGCCATGGGCACCGGCACCGATGTGGCCATGGAAAGCGCCGGGATTACGCTGCTGTCCGGAGACCTGAACGGGATCGCGCGGGCGCGGCGCCTGTCTCACGCCACGATGCGCAATATTCGTCAGAACCTGGTGTTCGCGTTCATCTACAATGCGATCGGCATCCCGATCGCCGCCGGCGTGCTCTACCCGGTCATGGGACTGCTGCTCTCGCCCATGTTGGCCGCATTGGCCATGGCACTGTCAAGCGTCAGCGTCATCACCAACGCGTCCCGGCTACGTGTGACACGATTGTGAACCAGCGGTGGCTGCGCGGTCACCCGATCATCCGAATCCAATCGCCCACAGATCAGGTTCTGCACAGCAGGGCGCAGAACATGGCGTCCGTGCCGTGGATGTGCGGCCACAGCTGGATGAACCGGTCGTCCAGCCGGCTGGCTGCTTCGGGCACCTCGGGGATCATCGAGGGCGCATCAAGTATCTCGACCCCTTGTGCGCCCGCCACCACGTCGATGGTTTCGGCCCGATGCGGTGAGCAGGTCACGTAGGCCACCAGCCCGCCCGGCATGGTCGATGCGATCGCCTGGTCGAGCAGCTCGCGTTGTAACTCGGCGAGCTCGGCCACCTGCGACTGGTCGCGGCGCCAGCGAGACTCCGGACGCCTGCGCAGCGCCCCGAGCCCGGTACACGGCACGTCCGCCAGCGTCAACGCCATGGACGCCGGCGCCCAGGCCGGGTGGCGTCCATCGGCAACCACCACCTGATAGCCGCCGGGGTAGGCACGCAAGGCATGCGCCACCAATTCGGCGCGATGCGGTTGCGGCTCCGCAGCGATCAGAACCGAAGGGCACAACCCCCTCAGCAGGGCCGACTTCCCGCCCGGACCGGCACACAGATCGAGCCACGGTCCCTTCAATCGCGGCGTCACCGCCGTCGCGGCCTGGACGACCAGCTGGCTGCCCTCATCCTGCACGCCCGCCCGGCCCTGCCGGATAGCGGGGAGCTCCGAAGGATTGCCCGGACGCTCCACACCCCACGGCGACCACGGCGTACGTCTGGCACCCTCGGTCATCAATTCCGGACGCCTCGCCAGTCCCGGACGAACCACCAGCATCGGGATCGGTGGCTCATTGTCGGCGTCCAGCAACGCCGCCAGCTCATCGTCGTCGCTTTGCAGTGCGTCGGCCAGCGCATCGACGATCCATCTCGGATGCGCGAACCGCAAAGCCATATCGGCTAGATCACCGAAGCCGGCACCGATCTCGTCGCACCACTCGTCGAAGTCCTTGCGCGACAGCTTGCGGACGATGGCGTTCACCAGCCCGGTCACCCGCTCCGAGATGGCCACCCCGGCCAGGTCGACACTGGACGCGACCGCCGCGTGAGTCGGAACCCTCATTCGGAAGAGCTGGTGGCAGGCGAGTCTGAGAACCTCGAGCACCGCGGCCTGCAGATCAGAAAGCGGGCGGCCCGAGGCGTGTTCGATGATGCGGTCATAGCTGCCTTGCATGCGGCAGGTGCCGTGCACCAGCTCGATGACGAAACCGGCGTCACGGTGCTGCAGACCATGAGTCATCTCGGCGGTCACCAGGTTGGCGTATCCCCCACCAGAATTGATGGCCCGCAGCGCGTCGAAGGCGATCAGTCGGGGTTGATCGATGTGGCGCCTGGGACGCTGCGCCGTCCGCTGGTCTGGCTCAGGCATCGAACCGCACCTGATCGAGGCCATCGTGTTGGCCTCGGGCCCAGTCGGCACCCGGCATCGGTTTGCGTCCGGCCGCTTTCACCTGGAGCAACTCCAGGTCGCCTTCGGCCGTACCCGCCCACAGATGCTTGCGGTCAGCCGCCAATCGCCCGGGTGATAGCGATTGCTCTCCCCGGTCGACCGGACGCACCTTCAAGACCTGGAAGCGTTCGCCGTGCAGCATCGTCCACGCCCCGGGAGTGGGATTCGCGGCGCGCACCAGCCGCTCGATCTCGGCGGCCGGGCGGGCCCAGTCGATGCGTACATCCTCGGGCCGGATCTTGGCCGCCGTGGTGACGCCATCGTCCGGCTGCTCGGTGGGCTGCACCCCCGAGACCGCATCGCTCAACGCGGACGCCAATATGGGCGCCCCCACCTCGGCGAGCCTAACGAGCAGCTCCCCGCTCGATTCACCCGGTTCGATAGGGACCTCCAGCCGACGGAAAACTGGGCCGGCGTCCAGCTTCTTGACGATTCGGAATGCGGTCACGCCACTGATTTGGTCCCCGGCCCAGATCGCTCGTTGCACAGGTGCAGCACCGCGCCAGCGCGGCAGCAGCGAAAAATGCAGGTTGACCCAGCCTGCCGGCACCGCGTCCAGGAGAGCCTGGGGCAGCAGCATGCCGAACGCCACGACAGCGGCCACGTCGGCCTTCAGTCTCTTGATCTGCCGGATGAACTCGTCGTCGGCCTTAGCGGGCTTCAGCACCGGGATTCCCAGTTCAGCGGCGAGCTCGGCCACCGGGGATGGCGTGAGTTTCTTGCCGCGACCGGCAGGCGCGTCCGGGCGGGTGAGCACCGCGACGATGTCGTGGCCCTGATCGGCGAGCAGGCGCAGACTGGGCAAGGCGGTGTCAGGGGTTCCGGCAAAGATGATTCTCACCCGCCCAAGTCTAGGGGTTGACCGGATGGGTCAAATCGCGACAGCAATTCGCCGACAGAGCCAGGCCAGGCCACGCCTCGATCCACCGATGGGCGAGACATCGGATAGCGCGATCACCCGACGGACGATGTCACGCGACCCGCGACTGCAGGGCGGTTGAAACGTGCGGCATGGGCCATCCCCATGCTCTGGTGACCGCTGGCTTAGGAACTGACAGAGAATTAATGCGTCGCGGTACGCAGCAGTAATTCTCTGGAAGGACCTTATAGCTCCACCGGATCAACCCGCACTCTCAGCGCTCCCGCCATCTTGCGCGCCGTGCGACCCGCCAGCGCCGCCTTCACCTTGGCCGTCAGCTCGGCTCCTTCACGCAGCGGCACCCGCAGCGACAGCCTCCAGGCCGGTTCGGTTTGGCCCAGCGCCAGGGTGCCCCCCAATTCGACCGGGCCCAGCAGATCCGCTGCCGGCTCGGGGCCCAGCAGCTGGACGAACTCGTCGATCGCCGCGGCCGGGCCCTCGACGGTGATGAAGCGGACGGCTGGCGGGTAGCCGGCCTCGACCCGGTCGGCAAGCTCCATCTCGGCGTGCTGGGCGGCATCCAATCTGACCAGTGCCTGTACCGCTCGCACCCCGGACGGCCCGACGATGCACACGGTGCCGTCCTCGGCCGCCGGACGCACCAGCGCCACGGCATTCATCCAACGCCGGACGGCCTCCTCGCCTGCCCGCAGATCCGGACGCTCCAGCAATCTGGTCGCATCCAGCAGCACGGCTGCGGCGTAACCCTGTTCGGCGGGAGGCTCGGCTCCGGGAGTCGAGATCACCAGCGCCGGCTGCACCCCCACCTCATCGATCACCCGATCACCGGAACTCTCTCGCACCAGGACTCCGGGAAACGCGCGCCCAAGTTCCTCGGCGGTTCGCCCGGAGCCGATGACCGGGGCACGCAACTCCGCCGAACCGCAGACCGGGCAACGCCAGTCGGTGATGATGCGTCCGCACCAGGTGCAGTCCAACTGCCGGCCGGTCGCGCTGTGCCGCAGCCGAACCGGCCCTTGGCAAGCCGGGCAACGCACCGGGGTACGGCAGCTCTGGCAGGCCAGCACCGGCAGATATCCGGCCCTGGGCACCTGGACGAGCACAGGCCCGGTAACCAGCCCGCGCCGAATGGTCTCGAAAGCGAGCCTGGGCAGCCTGCTCCGGGAGCCCTGGGGGTCGCGCTCGACCGCAAGATCGGAGTCCGCCGCGGCGTGTACCGCCGCGCTGGCCCGGCGCAACTGGCCGGCAGGCATCTCCACGGCATGCAGCCATCCGCGCCGGCACCAGTTCTGTATCTCTGCACTGCGTCCATGCCCGGCGAACAACAACGCGGTTTGCTCGCTGCCGGCCCGCAATGCGGCGACATCCCGGGCGTGAGGATACGGGGCATGCGGCTCGGCATGCAGGTCATCGCCGTCGTCCCACAAACAGATCAGGCCGAGATTCGCGACCGGCGCGTAGACGGCCGGGCGAGTACCGACCACAACCTTGGCCTGGCCCCGCAATATCGCCAGGTAGTTGCGGTAACGCGCAGCCGTGCCGAGTTCGGAGTGCAATTCCGCGATCGCGCCCAACCCGATCACCTCACCGAGCGCATCGCGCACATGCACCAGGTCGCGATGATCGGGCACCACGATGATCACTCCTCGTCCCGCCCGCAAGGTGTGTACGGCGGCCTGGATGAAGCCGCGAGTCCAGTCGTCGCGACCGGCGGCGTCCGTGGCGAAGCGGGGCGCGACCTGCCAGTAAGCGCGCACCGGCTGCCGGTTCTCGAGTGCCTGCAGGAAGGTCTCTGCGTCGGGATAGCCGAGCATTCCCGCACCCGGAACCTCGTCCGTCTTGGGCACCGGCCATTCGCGCTGCTCGGCGTTCTCGGTGGCCGCGTGCCTGGGTGGCACCGCCAGCCGCACCACATCGGCGAAGCATCCGGCGTAATGATCGGCCGCCGCGCGGATCAGCGTGATCTGTTCGGTGGTCAGTACCGGCGTGGCGGACACCACTTTCGACAGCGCCGCCAGCTTGCCGGTCACCTCGCTGTGCTCGGTGAGTTCGACCACGTATCCGTCACGTAGCTTTCCGGCAAATCGGACGCGCACCCGCACCCCCGGCGCCACATCGTCGGCCAGCGCGTCCGGGATCGAATAGTCGAAGAGGCGGTCGAGGTGCGCGAGCGGAATGTCCACCGCAACCCTGGCGATCATCCGTCCCCTCCCTTCCGCACTGGCGCCCCACACCCCTATCCTCGGCGATCCGTTCATGACTGATGCCACGACATCTGCCACGTCCGAATTCCTGTTCAGGCTACCCACGGGGTATGACAAATTCTGCGATTCCCTGATGCCCCGATTCGCCGACGCATTCGGGATCGGCCACACGTGACGCGATCGAGTGGCGATTCCTCATCCTTGCGGCCGATGTCCGTCATGGGCGGAACGCCAGGCAGAAGGAAGACGAGAACAAGGCCAGGAACCCGGTCCCGAAAGCAAACGCGACGATGATTCGCCGTGAGGCCTACTCAGCGCAGTATCGCCGACAGCGCAGGGCCGACCACCAGGACGAGTGTCCGGATGGCCCACCAAGTGGGTGCGGCGATGAGCGCCGCCATCAGCAACGACCAGATCGCTGCCGGCACCGGGGTGATCCGTGCCAGCGCCCCCGGATCGTCCGAGCGGTCACCGTGCCCGAGCACCGCAGCGAACTGGCGCCACGAGCCGACCAGCAGGACGACCCCGGCAGCCGCGACCACCGTCGAGGTCCAGGCCACGTCTCCCGTCCACCACAGGACGCCCACGCCCACCAGCAGCCCGACCAGGACGCCGACGGTGAAGATCGAACGCGAGCGCACCAGTGCGATCAGCAGCAGGATCAGGGCCACCAGCAGCACGACGTCTCCGCGCCCGGACATCGCGGTGGCGATCACCCCGGCTCCCACCAGCGCGGGCATCGGATAACCGGCGATGGTGGTGAGGACCAGGCCTATCCCCCGTGGGCGCCCGGACGTCACGGTGTGCCCGGACATGTCCGCGCTGACCACGAATCCGGTGAATCGGCGTCCACACAAGATCCCCACGATGGCGTGCCCCAACTCGTGGACGACCGTGACCAGTGGACGCAACACCACCCACAGGGGCGGGACCACCACGATCACCGCGGCCACAGCCACGGCGGTGACCAGCCAGGCACCCGTCGGCACCGGCTGCGCGGCCACTGACGCGCTCAGCCGGTCGAGAAGATGGTCCCTCAGCGTGTACCAGTCCATGGCGTCAGTCTGCCCAAGAAAGCTGAGCACCAGACACAGCATGAGCCTGCGCCCGTCGACGCACGCGCGTTGCGAAGACCACCAGCTGAACATCAATGGATTGCAGACGGGCACCGGTCCACCGGAGCCCGACCAGAATTCGCGGGTTTTCGCGCAAGCTAGCCGCGAACCTTACGAGCCAATTCGTCGGCCCGATCGGTCCGCTCCCAGGTGATATCGGGCAGCTCGCGCCCGAAGTGACCGTAGCAGGAAACCTCTTTGTAGATCGGACGCCGCAGATCCAAGGTCTGCACAATGGCCGCCGGACGCAGATCGAAGACCTCGCGCACCGCCGCAGCGATCTGCCGATCGGGCACTTCGCCGGTGCCGAAGGTGTCGATGTACAAGCTGGTCGGGTTGGCCGTGCCGATCGCGTAACTGACCTGAGCCTCGCACCGCGCCGCCAGACCGGCCGCCACGATGTTCTTCGCGACCCAGCGCATGGCATAGCTCGCCGAACGATCGACCTTGCTCGGGTCCTTGCCGCTGAATGCGCCGCCGCCGTGCCGGGCCATACCGCCGTAGGTGTCGACGATGATCTTGCGTCCGGTCAGACCGGCGTCGCCCGCCGGTCCGCCGATCACGAAACGCCCTGTCGGGTTGATCAACACGCGGGGTGAGCCGGTCTTGAAGCCGAACGACTCCAGCACGGGAGCGATGACCTCGCGGCGGATATCGGGGTCGAGCCGGGCGGCCACGTCGATATCGGCGCGGTGCTGAGCCGAGACCACGACGGTATCGACGCCTACCGGTTTGCCGGCATCGTCGTAGTCGATGGTGATCTGGGTCTTGCCATCGGGACGCAGATACCCGAGAGTTTCGTCGCGGCGCACCTGGGTGAGCCGCTCGGCCATCCGGTGGGCCATCTGAATGGGCAGCGGCATCAACTCGGGAGTCTCGTCGCAGGCGAAGCCGAACATCAGGCCCTGATCTCCGGCACCTTGCAGATCGAAGTCGTCGACGGCTTCGCCGTGGCGCGCCTCCCAGGAGCCGGTGACGCCCTGAGCGATGTCGGGTGACTGGTTATTCAGCGTCACCATGACACCGCAGGAGCCACCGTCGATGCCCTTCTCGGCCGAGTCGAAACCGATGGCCAGCAGCCGCTCGCGGGCGAGCTTCTGAATATCGACGTATGACTCGGTCGTGGCCTCACCGGTGACGATGACGACGCCGTTGGCGACCAGGGTCTCTACCGCAGTATGCGAGCCCGGATCGTCGGCCAGCATGGCGTCGAGAACGGAATCAGAGATCGCGTCGGCGACCTTGTCGGGGTGCCCTTCGGTGACCGATTCGGAAGTGAACTGCCGCCCCATGAATCAGGCCGGGTCGATGTCGCCGAACGGATCGGACAAGGAGAAGTCCGGATCGTTCAATGCCTCGGCGCGGGCAGCGGCCTCGGCCTCGGGATCAATCTCGGTGTACTGCAGCTGGCCGGCCTGCACCTCGCGCAGCGCGATCGACAAAGGCTTCTCCTGCGGAAGCGTCTCGACCAGCGGCCCGACGGACTCGAGCAGACCCTCGCCGAGCTGAGCGTAGTAGGCGTTGATCTGCCGTGCCCGCTTCGCGGCGAAAAGCACCAACCGGTACTTCGAGTCAACCGATTCGAGCAGGTCGTCGACCGGCGGATTGGTGATGCCCTCGGGAATATGTGTGCTCAAGATACGTCCTCGCAAAAGCTGATGATAGAAATCACAGACCTATGAACTTTACCAACTCGTCCACGGTTTTTTCCACTGTGACGTTGGCAATGATGCAATCGAACTCGCCCTCGGCGGCCAACTCCTGACGCGCCGTGGCCAAACGCCGGGACATCTCCTCCTCGGTCTCGGTGCCGCGGAAATGCAGTCTGCGCACCAACTCGGCCCAATCGGGCGGGGCGATGAAGATCTGCCGGGCGTCCGGCAGCGACGTGCGTACCTGCCGGGCCCCTTGAAGATCGATCTCCAAAATGGTCGGGATTCCGGCAGCAAGTTTTTCCTGGACGGCCTGCCTCGGCGTGCCATAACGGTGCACGCCATGGACGACCGCCCACTCGAGCAGGCCGTCCGCGGCGATCAGATGGTCAAAGGTGGGGTCGTCCACAAAGAAGTAATGCACCCCATCGATCTCGCCGGAACGAGGCGGGCGCGTGGTCACGGAGACCGAAACGTACACCTGCGGATATCGCTTCTTCAGGGCCGCGACAACGGTTCCCTTGCCCACCGCAGTGGGTCCGCTGATGACATACGCGCCCGCCGCATCGTCCATGACGTCAGTTGAACTCCGACTTGAGACCGGCGACTTGGTGACGTCCGAGACCGCGGACGCGCCGATTGGCCGCGATGTCGTACTTCTCCATGATCTCGGACGCGCGCTTCTCGCCGATTCGCGGTACGGCCTTCAGCAGGTCAGCCACCCGAATATGTGCAAGCACGTCGTCGCCGGCGCACTCGTCCAGGGCCTGGCCCAAGGTCTTCGAACCATCGCGCACCGCGTTCTTCAGCGCAGCGCGTGCCCTGCGGGATTCGGTAGCCGCGGCCCTGGCAGCCTGCAGCTGCTCGGGAGACAGTGTTGGAATTGCCACGTCGAATTTCTCCGTTTCATCTCTTGTCCGCCGACGCCGAGCATCTGGCATACTCAAGCTGCCGACACACGTGGACAATATAGAATATTTAGCGGGAGTTTGGGTACCCGCCGAGCCGTTCGGTCACCGATCGTAACGCTTCACGATCGGGTCCCGCTTTCATCACTTCCCGGGATGCACTTGGCAGCACATGGGCTGCGGCTACGCCGAATAGCGAATCCAGAGATTCGATCGTACCCCCCTGAGCGCCGATACCGGGAACCAGGATCGATCCGGAAAACCGATCGAGGTCAAGATCAACTTCACCCAGCGTGGCACCCACCACCAGCCCAACGGCATCGTCGCCGGACGCCTGATTCACGCTCTCGGCGGCATCCACGATCTGCTGGGCCACGCTGCGCCCGGCAGTGCTGGCCTGCTGAACCTGCTCCCCCTCCGGGTTGCTGGTCCGGCACAAAACATAGACCCCTCGTCCGGTTTGCACGGCAAGGTCTATGGCCGGAGTCAGTGATCCGAAGCCCAAGAACGGGCTCACGGTGATGGCATCGGCGCTCAGATCGGTGTCGCCCGACAGATAGGCCCTCGCGTACGCACCCATCGTCGACCCGATGTCGCCTCGTTTCACATCGAGAATCGACAAGGCGCCCACTTCGGCAATGTCGGCCAGCACGCGCGCCAGCACGCCGAGCCCTGGGGCTCCGAAGCATTCGAAGAAGGCCGCCTGAGGCTTGAAGACCGCCACCTGATCACCGATCGCCTCGATCAACCCGCGGGAGACCCGCTCGAGCCCGTCCAGGTCATAGTCGTATCCCCAGGCGGCCACCAGCGGTTCGTGCGGGTCGACTCCCACGCAGAGGTTCCCGCGGCGGGCGACGATCTCGGCCAGCCGGGTGCGGTAAGGAACGCTCATAGCAGTGTCCTTTCCGGAGCGGTCAAGGTGTTGATGCCCCGGATCAGCGCCGGGCCGTTGAAAATGAACCCGGTGTAGATCTGCACCAGTGCGGCGCCTGCATCGAAGAACGATTGGGCGTCGGTAGGAGTCATGATGCCGCCCACCCCCATGATCGGCAGGTCGGTCTGGCCCGCGATCGACTCCACCATTCTCAGCGCCTTACGCGTCAGCGGAGCCCCGGAGAGGCCGCCGGCCTGGTTGGCCAGATGAAGCTCGGAAGGATGCAGAAACTCGCGTCCGGTGGTGGTGTTGGTCGCGATGAGCCCGGAGATGCCCGAGCTTTGGCACACCTCGATCAGCCCGCTGACATCGTAGGGAGCAAGATCCGGCGCCAGCTTCACGAAGATCGGCAACGGATGGTCCGGGTCGAGCTCCGCAGCCGTCTGCACCAGCGCGGTGGTCAACCCGGTCAGCGCATCGCGGTCTTGCAGGCTACGCAATCCTGGGGTGTTCGGGCTCGACACGTTGATCGCGACATAGTCGGCGTACGGTGCGATGGTGCGCAACGAATGCAGGTAGTCGTCCACGGCCTCTTCGAGCGGGGTGGCCTTGGTCTTGCCGATCGACACCCCGACCGGGTAGTCGAGGGCATTGGTGCCGCGGCGCACATTCCACTGATTCAGCCTGGCGGCAAGCGCCTCGACACCCGAGTTGTTGAACCCCATCCGGTTGATGACCGCCCTGCTGTGCGGAAGGCGGAAGAGCCGGGGCTGGCGATTGCCCGGCTGCGCATGAGCGGTCACGGTGCCGAGCTCTGCGAAGCCGAAACCGAGCGCTCCCCAGACCATGGCGGCCAGGCCGTCCTTGTCGAGACCTGCCGCGACTCCGACGCGTCCGGGGAAGTCCACTCCGGCGACCTGCACCGGGTTGCGGCGCTCCCCGATGTACTTCTGAATCTGGTCCAGCACCGGGTCGGGCAATTCGCTCAGCAAAGTGATCATGTGCTGATGGATCTCTTCGGGATCACCGTTCGCCACCGCGAACAGGACCGGACGAACCAAACCCCGATAACTGGTCAATAGCAATCGGACGACCAATTCATCGCTGGTGACCATCGCCTGCTTCCTCCCCTGGATACTGGTCTTACCCTCGGCCCGGATAAGAACTACCGGGTTTGCTCGATCTGCTTCGCCCAGTTCTGCAGCGAGCGGACGCCGATATTGCCTGCGCGCACCGCTTCGATGCCTTGGACCGCAGCCTCCAGGCCCTGCACCGTCGTGATCGACGCGACCTGGTGCAGCACGGCTGCCGTGCGGATCTCGTAACCGTCCTTGCGTGGCGAACCGTCAGCGGTCTGGCCACTGGGCGTGTTGAAGATCAAGTCGATTTTGCCATCCAGGATCAGTTCGACGATAGTCGGCTCGCCGTTCGGCCCGCGCCCGGCGGAATGTTTGCGCACCGGCGTCGCCTGCACACCATGCAAGGACAGCATGGAGGCCGTGCCCTCGGTCGCCAGGATCGTGAACCCGAGATCGACCAGCCGTTTGATCGGGAAGATCACGTTGCGCTTGTCGCGGTTGGCCACCGAGACGAAGACGGTGCCGTCCTTGGGCAGCTGACCGTAGGCCGCGGCCTGCGATTTCGCGAAGGCCAGCCCGAAGTTGGACGCCAGCCCCATCACCTCACCGGTCGAACGCATCTCCGGCCCGAGCAACGAGTCGACCGTGGCGCCTTCGATGGTGTGGAAGCGGTTGAACGGCATGACCGCTTCCTTGATCGCGATCGGCATGCCCTTCCAGGTGTCCGCGCCGTCGCCGGATGCCCGCAGCATGCCGCGGGCGCGCAACTCGGCGATGGTCGACCCGAGCATGATCAAGGTCGCCGCCTTCGACAGCTGGGTATCGGTGGCCTTCGATACGAACGGCACGGTGCGTGACGCGCGCGGGTTGGCTTCCAGCACGTAGAGCGTGTCGGAGGCCAGCGCGTACTGAATGTTGATGAGCCCTTGCACCCCCACACCGCGGGCGATGGCCTCGGTCGAGATGCGGATCTGATCGATCACCGCGCTGCCCAGGGTCGACGGCGGCAGCGAGCACGCCGAGTCGCCGGAGTGGATGCCGGCCTCCTCGATGTGCTCCATCACCCCACCGAGGTAGAGCTCGTGGCCGTCGAACAAGGCGTCCACGTCGATCTCGATCGCGTCGTCCAGGAAGCGGTCGATGAGCACCGGGGTCTCGGCGCCGATCAGGGTCGAGTTGTCGATATAGCTGTGCAGGGAGTCTTCGTTGTAGACGATCTCCATGCCGCGTCCGCCCAGCACATAACTTGGCCGGGCCAGCACCGGGTAGCCGATGTCGGCGGCGATCGCGCTGGCCTCGTCGAAGCTCGCGGCCATGCCGTGCTTGGGTGAGGGCAGATTGGCGGCGGCGAGTACCTGGCCGAACGCGCCACGTTCTTCTGCCAGGTCGATGGCGGCCGGGCTGGTACCGACGATCTTCACGCCGGCCGCCTCCAGTTCGCGGGCCAGCTTCAGTGGGGTCTGGCCGCCCAATTGGACGATGACGCCCGCGACCGGGCCGAGTTTCAGCTCGGCGTGGTAGATTTCCAGCACGTCCTCGAGTGTCAGCGGCTCGAAGTAGAGCCGGTCCGAGGTGTCGTAGTCGGTGGACACGGTTTCGGGGTTGCAGTTGACCATGATCGAGTCATAGCCGTTGGCCGACAGCACCATGGCTGCATGCACGCAGGAATAGTCGAACTCGATGCCCTGCCCGATCCGGTTCGGGCCGGAGCCGAGAATCAGCACGGCCGGGCGCTTGCGGGGCTCCAGCTCGGACTCTTCGTCGTAGCTGGAGTAGTGATACGGGGTTCTGGCCGCGAATTCGGCGGCGCAGGTGTCGACGGTCTTATAAACCGGACGCACTCCCAAGATCCAGCGAAGTTCACGGATCAGCTGCGGGTTGGCCTGCCTGAGGTCGGCGATCTGCTCGTCGGAGAGACCATGCCGCTTCGCCGTCCGCAGCAGCTCGGCGCTCAATTCTTCGGCGGTGCGGATCTGCTCGGCGATCTGATAGACGATGTCGAGTTGGTCGAGGAACCATGGATCGATGCCGGTGGCCTGGTGAAGTTGCTCGACGGTGACGCCGGCGCGCAGGCCCTGCATGACCTCTTGGATGCGCCCATCGTGGGGCTGCGACATGCGGGTCAGCAGATCGTTCCGGTCGCCGATCTCGCACGCGAAGTCGAAGGGGGCGTCCGGGTTCTCCAGGGAGCGCAGCGCCTTGCCGAGCGCCTCGGTGAAGCAGCGTCCGATCGCCATCGCCTCGCCCACCGACTTCATGTGGGTGGTCAGCGTGTCGTCCGCATTCGGGAACTTCTCGAAGGCGAACCGCGGGATCTTCACCACGACGTAGTCGAGGGTCGGTTCGAAGGACGCCGGGGTCTCGCGGGTGATGTCGTTCGGGATCTCGTCCAGGGTGTAGCCGACGGCGACCTTGGCGGCGATCTTCGCGATCGGGAATCCGGTCGCCTTGGACGCGAGCGCTGAGCTGCGCGATACCCGGGGGTTCATCTCGATGACGATCATCCGGCCGTCTTCGGGATTGATGGCGAACTGGATGTTGCAGCCGCCGGTGTCGACGCCGACCGAACGGATGATGGCGATACCGACGTCGCGCATGTGCTGGTATTCGCGGTCGGTGAGTGTCATGGCCGGTGCGACGGTGATCGAGTCGCCGGTGTGCACACCCATCGGGTCGAAGTTCTCGATGGAGCAGACGATCACGACGTTGTCGGCACGGTCGCGCATGACCTCGAGCTCGAACTCCTTCCAGCCGAGGATGGATTCCTCGACCAGCACTTCGGTGACGGGGCTGGCGTCCAGGCCGATCTGGCCGAGGCGCTCGAGTTCGGCGGCATCGTGGGCGAAGCCGGAACCCACCCCGCCCATCGTGTAGCTCGGCCGAAGCACGACCGGCAGCCCCAGTTCACCGGCGGCGGCGCGGATTTCTGCCATGGTGTGGCAGATCCGGCTGCGCGCCACCTCCGCCTTGCCACCGGCGAATTCCGGCAGGCCCTCGACGACCTTCTTGAACTCCTCACGGTTCTCGCCGCGCTTGATGGCGGCCACCGAGGCACCGATCAGCTCGACGCCGTAGCGCTCCAAGACGCCCGACTCGTACAGGGACACCGCGGTGTTCAACGCCGTCTGGCCGCCCAGGGTCGCCAGCAGCGCGTCCGGCCGCTCTTCGGCGATGATCTTCTCGACGTATTCGGGGGTGATCGGCTCGAGATAGGTCGCATCCGCGAACTCAGGGTCGGTCATGATGGTGGCCGGGTTCGAGTTGACCAGGATCACCCGGTAGCCCTCGGCCCGCAGCACCCGGCAGGCCTGGGTGCCCGAGTAGTCGAATTCGGCGGCCTGCCCGATGACGATCGGGCCCGAGCCGATCACCATGATCGAGGCGATGTCTGTGCGACGGGGCATCAGAAAGAACCCTCCTTGTGGGCCGACATCAGGTCGGTAAACCGGTCGAACAGGTATTCCGCATCGTGCGGTCCTGCTGCGGCTTCGGGGTGGTACTGCACCGAGAAGGCCTTCAATTCGCCGTTCCGGCTCAGATCCAGGCCCTCGACCACATCGTCGTTCAGGCAGATATGACTGACCTCCACGGTGCCGAACTCGGTGGGCACCTGTTCGTTGCGGGGCACGTCCACGGCGAAACCATGATTGTGCGAGGTGATGTCGATCCGGTTGGACGCCCGGTCGAGCACCGGCTGGTTGATTCCGCGGTGACCGTATTTCAGCTTGTAGGTGCCGAATCCCAGGGCCCTGCCGAGAATCTGGTTGCCGAAACAGATCCCGAACACCGGCAGCTTCGCGCCCAGCGATTGCTTGGCCAGTTCGACGGCATGATCGGCGGTGGCCGGGTCGCCGGGCCCGTTGCTGAAGAAGACACCGTCGGGGGCGACGCGGATGACCTCGTCGAAGGTGGCGGAGGCGGGCAGCACGTGTACCTCGATGCCGCGCTCGGACAGCTCGCGTGGGGTATTCGATTTGATGCCCAGGTCGATGGCGGCGACGGTGAAACGCCGCTCGCCGTGTGCGGGCACCACATAGGGTTCGGCGGTGCTGACCTCGGCCACCAGGTCGGCACCTTCCATACTGGGTTGCTCGAGCACCTTGGCCAGCAGCGCATCCGAATCGGTCCCGAGCGAACTGATGCCGACGCGCATCGACCCGCGCTCTCTCAGGTGCCGGGTCAGGGCACGGGTGTCGATGCTCGAGATGCCCACGATCTGCTGGTTGACCAGTTCGGCCTCCAGGGTTCGGGCCGAGCGCCAGTTGCTCGGCCTAGGCGATGGATCGCGCACGACATAGCCGGCCACCCAGATGCGGCTCGATTCGTCGTCCTCGTCGTTCCACCCGGTGTTGCCGATGTGCGGGGCGGTCGAGATGACGACCTGGCGGTAGTAGCTCGGGTCGGTCAGCGTTTCCTGATAGCCCGACATTCCGGTGGCGAAGACGGCCTCGCCGAAGGTTTCACCGATGGCCCCGAAGGCCTCGCCGCGAAATGTGCGTCCGTCCTCCAGCACCAGAATGGCTGGACTACTGCTGACCATGAGCCTTCCTCCCCGGGCGGGTCTGTGCGGCCCTGCCCAGCAGTCCGTTCAGGAATGTCACCGAGTCGTCGGTGGATAGTTCGTCGGCCAATTCCAGGGCCTCGCTGATGGCGGCCCTGGCGTCGATCGGCGTGTAATCGAGTTCGTAGATCGCCATCCGCGCCAAGCACCGATCGATGCGCGGCATCCGCTCGATCGGCCATTGGCTGCTGGTCAGTCCGCTGATTCTGCGATCGATGTCGGCCTGATTATCACGTACGCCGAGGACGATTTCGCGGGTGAACTCGCGCACGGTCACGTTCGGATTGTCCAAGCGCTCGGCGAGCACGGTGAACGGATCCAGCTCACGCAGGTCGGCCTCGAACAAGATGTCCAGAGCTGCGTTGCGGGCCTTCGTCCGGGTCGAATGGTGGGCCTCGGCCATATCGACCGAAGAAACCTTGACCGCCCCGGGTACCGGCGGATGTTCACCGGCCACCAGCGGGAGCGGATGTTCGTCGGCGGGATGTGTCATCAGGCGTTGACGCGGCCGAGGTATTCCCCGGATTCGGTGGAAACCTTGACCTTTTCACCGGTGGTGATGAACAGCGGCACCTGAATCTGCTTGCCGGTCTCCAAGGTGGCGGGCTTGGTGCCGCCGGTGGAGCGGTCGCCCTGCAGGCCCGGCTCGGTGTAGGTGATCTCCAATTCGACGCTGGCCGGCAGGTCGATGTACAGCGGGTTGCCCTCGTGGGTGGCGACCGTGATGGTCATGCCTTCGAGCAGGTAGTCCTTGGCGTCGCCGAAGGTTTCGGCCGGGATGGTCATCTGGTCGTAGGTGTTGGTATCCATCACCACGTATCCGGTGGCGTCCGCGTAGAGGTATTGCATCTCGGAGCGGTCCACCTGAGCCATGTCGATCTTGGTGTCCGCCGGGAAGGTGCGATCGACGGTTTTGCCGTTGAGCACGTTCTTGATCTTGGTGCGCACCACGGTGTTGCCCTTGCCCGGCTTGTGATGCTGGAACCACAAGACTTGCCACAGCTGGCCGTCCAGATCGAGTACCGTGCCGTTCTTGATGTCGTTGGTGGTAGCCACGCTTGCCTTTCCGATCATGACATTGTCAAGTTGCCGGAATTCGTCCGGCACAAAGATTTCGGCGGTGAACCCGCAGTCGTCGATTGTACTGCCAATCGGCAAGTCGGACCGAATTATGGCCGATCAGATGCCACGGGTGGTTTCATCGCCCGATTCACTCGTGCGCGAGCTCGGCGTAGCACTCTTCCAGGACACGTTCGCTGGGGGCCGCGATGATCGCCGGATCACCCAGGTTGCGTAACCCGACGAACCGTAGGGCCGCGCCGCGGGTCTTCTTGTCGCGGCCCATCAGTTCGCGCAGCTCGGCGAAGGGCGCACGCCGGTAGCTGGTCGCCAGCCCCAGCGAGCCGATCAGCTCACGATGATGGGAGACGGCTTCGTCCGACAGCCCGAGCAGGCGTCTCGATAGCTGGGCGGCATAGATCATGCCGAGCGCCACCGCTTCCCCGTGCCGCAACCGATAGTTTTCCCACGCCTCGATGGCGTGCCCCATGGTGTGGCCGTAGTTCAGCAGTTCGCGCCCGATGGCGCTGCCCACCGAGGTCGATTCCCGCAGGTCGGTGGCGACCACGTCCGCCTTGAACTGCACGGCCCGGCGGATCAGCTCGGCATGCCGGGCACTGGTCACGTCGAGTGCTCCGGCAGGTGAGACGGCGACCAGCTCCCGAATCCGTTCATCGCGGACGAAGCCCGCCTTGATCACCTCGGCCAGCCCCGACCGGACCTCCCGGTCGGGCAGCGTGCGCAACAGATCGAGATCGGCAATCACGCCGCCGGGTTCGTGGAAGGCGCCCACCAGGTTCTTGCCCTCGGGCAGGTCGATGCCGGTCTTACCGCCGACCGCCGCGTCCACCATGGCCAGCACCGTGGTGGGCACGCTCAGGTATCGCACCCCGCGCAGCCAGCTGGCCGCGACGAACCCGGCGAGATCAGTGGTGGCTCCGCCGCCGACTCCGATGATCAGGTCCGAACGTGTGAATCCGGCATTCGCCAGCGCGCTCCAGCAGCTGGCCAGAATCTGGGGCGTTTTCGCGGCCTCCCCGGCCGGCACGCCGACCGACAGCACCGACACGCTCGCCGATCCCACCAGCCGCGAGACTTCGAGGGCGACTTCGCTGACCGGCTCGGCATAGATCACCGCCACCCTGGTGGCGCCGGTGACCAGTCCGGGCAGCTTCTGCAAGGCGCCAACCTCGATCTCGACGTCATAGGGGTGGTCGGTGGCGAACCGGACGGTGCTCATGGTCTCTCCTGACTGTGGGATGTCATGGTCTGTCGGCGCGTTCCAGCGCGGTGACGATGTCGGTGACCACCTGGCCGGGCGACCGTCCGGCGGTGTCGACGGCCAGCGTCGCGACCTGTTCGTAGTAATGCCGGCGGCCGGCCACCAGCTTCTTCCAATTGCCGGCCACATCGCCGTTCAGCAGCGGACGAGTGGTCGAGGCGCCCACCCGGCGTACCGCCTCCCTGACGGTGGCGCGCAACCAGACGACCGGGTAGTCGGCCAGCATGGTGCGCAGCCCGGTATTCGTGACCGCTCCCCCGCCCAGCGCGACAACACCACCGGCCTCCAAAGCGGCCAGCGTGGCATCGAATTCCAGCTGCCTGAAACCGACCTCACCTCGTTCGGCGAAGATCTCGGTTATCGGACGCCGTTCGGCCCGCTCGATGGCCTTGTCGACATCGCAGAACCGGACGCCGAGTTGCGCGGCGAGCAGCGCCCCCACCGTGGACTTGCCGACCGCCGGAGGACCAACCAGCACAATCGCCGGTTGCTCAGTCATGGATCGACAGACCCCGTTCGGCCACCTGACGCAGATAGCCCTGATAGTTGCGGCGGGTCTCACCGAGCGAGTCGCCACCGAACTTCTCCAAGGCACATTCGGCCAGCATCAACGCGACCATCGCCTCCGCGACCACTCCCGCGGCCGGCACGGCGCAGACATCGGAGCGTTGATGATTCGCGACCGCCGCCTGGCCGGTGGCCACGTCGATGGTGCGCAATGCCTTCGGCACGGTGGCAATCGGTTTCATCGCGGCCCGCACTCGCAGCACCTCGCCGGTGGACATGCCGCCCTCGGTGCCGCCGGAGCGCTGCGACAGCCGCTCAATGCCCTGGCCGCCGCGCACGATCTCGTCGTGGGCCTGGCTGCCACGGATCCGGGCCAGCTCGAAGCCGTCTCCGAGCTCCACGCCCTTGATGGCCTGAATGCCCATCAGTGCCCCGGCCAGCCGGGCATCCAGCCGGCGGTCTGCCTGGATATGGCTGCCCAGCCCTGGCGGGCAGCCCCACGCCACCACCTCGACCACCCCACCCAGGGTGTCTCCGGCCTTCTGGCATTCGGCGATCTCTTCTTGCATCCGGGCGCTCGCCTCCGGATTGAAGCAGCGCACCGGGTCATCGTCGATCAGCGGCAGGTCGGCCATCGTCGGGAAACGATCGGTTCGGGGCGCGGCGATGCCGCCGATCTCGACGACATGGCTCAGCACCGTGATGCCATAGGCCTGCGCGAGAAAGTTCTGAGCCAGGCGTCCAATCGCCACCCGGGCCGCCGTCTCGCGGGCGCTGGCCCGCTCCAGCACCGGACGGGACTCGGCGAAGTCGTATTTCTGCATGCCGGCGAGGTCGGCATGGCCCGGGCGGGGCCGGGTCAGCGGAGCATTGCGGGCGAGTTCGGCGAGTTCCTTGCCGTCCACCGGATCGGCCGACATGACTTGTTCCCACTTGGGCCACTCGGTGTTGCCGACCATGATCGAGATCGGCGAGCCGAGGGTTCGGCCGTGCCTGACACCGGTGAGCAGGGTCACCTCGTCCGCCTCGAATTTCATTCGGGCGCCGCGGCCACTGCCGAGCCGGCGCCTGGCCAGAGCCTGAGCGATATCGTCCGAAGTCACGGCGACGCCGGCGGGCAGTCCCTCGATGGTGCCCACCAGGGCGCGTCCGTGTGATTCACCAGAAGTCAGGTATCGCAGCATGATCCCAGTATCCCAGATCAGCGCCGACGACCGGTCCGATCGTCAGCGAGCGAACAGTGAACCACGCTCGGGGCCTGCCGAAGATCCGTGAGATGCGGCGATAATTCTTCCGAGCTTCCTAGCCTCCGGTGCAGGCATCGCCGTTCGCCTGACACCACGCCTGGAACTCGGCGACATTGGCGTCGTGACCGGCTGAATCCGAGGCAAACTTCGTCTCACCGGTCTCCGGGTTGACGGCCACGAAGTAGAGGTAGTCGCCCTGGGTCGGATTAACCGCGGCCTCCAACGCGCTTCTTCCGGGGTTCGAGATCGCGCCCGGGGGCAGTCCCTCATGCACGTAGGTGTTGTAGGGAGAGGGATCGGCACGTTCCTCATCGGAGGTGGTGACCGTGCCCGACGAGTTCACCGCGTAGATGACCGTCGAATCGAGTTGCAGCGACATGCCGTCGTCGAGCCGGTTATACAGCACCTGCGCGATGTCGGGGCCGTACTTCGGGTCGCGGGTCTCCTTCTCGATGATGGACGCGACCGTCAACGCCTCATAGGGGGTGATGCCCAAGGCCTCGGCCTTGTTCTCGAAGTCGAGTTCTTCGGCGACCGAATCGAACTGCTGCACCATGTCCGCCAGCACATCGGTTGCGCTCGGCTCGGTGTCGAAGACATAGGTGTCCGGGAAGAGCATGCCTTCGGTCGCGCCGCCCGCCCAGTCGGGCAACGGCAGCTCGGACGGGGCGTCCAGCACCCCGGTGAAGTCGTCCTCCGGGATGCCGGATTGCTCGGCCAGCTGGCTTATCAGGATCGTGTTGCGTAATCCTTCGGGGATCGTGACCTGCGTATTGACCATATTGCTGCGGTCCATCAATGCTCGCACCGCGCCGTCAGCAGACATCTTCGTCTTCAGCTGATAGGTGCCGGGCTGGATGCCCGATGAACCCGAGATGTCCTCGGCCGCATTCAAGAAGGCCTTGGTCGAGCCGACAACATCGGAAGCGACCAGCACGTCGCCCATATCGGTGAGGGTGGCTCCGTCGGGGATCTCCACCAGCACGTCGGTCTCGCCGGGGCCCGGATAGTCGGCGGCCTGGGTGAAATTCAGATACCCCTGCTTGACTTTCGTGTAGACGAAGTATCCGCCGCCGATCAATACGGCGAGCGAGACCACGATCGCCAGCAGATTCTTCAGCCAGGAGCCACGGCGCTTGACCGGCGGCGGGGTGAGATCATCCGACCCGCCCTGCTCATCGTCATAGTCGCCGTAGTCGTCTTCATCGAGGAATCGGCTCATCGTTCAGGGCTAACCTTCCTGGGGCCAGGGGCGACCGGCTGGGTGGCCGGTACGCTTCTCGTACTCGAGCGCCTGCTCAAGAATGTCCACGGCAGCGGCTTGATCAATAATACTTCGCCTGTTGCGTGACGACTTGCCGCTCGCGGCCAGCTTACGGGCTGCGCTCGCCGTGCTCAGCCTTTCGTCCACGACACGCAGCGGCAGCGCCAGCCGATCGGACAGCCGATCGGCCACCACCGCCATCTGCTGGGCTGCCGGGCCCTCCCAACCGGCCAGGTTCACCGGCCAGCCGAGAAGCACCTCCATCGGCTCGTATTCGGCACAGAGCTCGGCGATCCGTTTCAGGGTGCCGGGGCCGGTCGGTACGGTCTCCACCGGGTAGGCCAGCAGCCCGTCCCGGTCGCAGGCCGCGATCCCGACCCGCGCCTTGCCCCAGTCGACCGCCAATCTCGCTCCGCGCCGAAACTCAGCGTCCAAGAACGGTCTCCACCTCGTGGCGGGCCGCTTCGACGGCCTGCGGAGCGGTATCGGAGTTCGATCCGCCACCTTGGGCCATGTCATCCTTGCCGCCGCCCTTGCCGCCGAGTTCGGCGGCGGCCCGCCGGACGATCTCGCCGGCTTTGATGCCCAGGTCGCGGGCTTGCCCGTTGACCGCCACCACCACCGACGGCTTGACGCCGGTCGAGATCAGCACAACCACCGCGGCCCGGCTACCGAACTTGTCACGCACCTGAGCTGCCAGCGTCCGCAGGTCGCCCGCGTTCACATCGGCGAGCACCTGGGCGGCGAAGGCGACGCCGTCGATGTCGTGGGCCGCCTGCACGATGCCCGCGGTCTGCGCCTGCAACTGGCCCATCCGCAGATCCGCGATCGTCTTCTGGGCCTGCTTGAGCTCGGCGACCATCGACTGGACGCGGTCGCCGAGCTGGTCGGGCTGAACCCGAAGTGTGTCGCTGAGCTGGCTCACCAGCGCCCGCTCGGCCGCCATGTGCGCGAACGCATCGGTGCTCACCAGGGCCTCGACACGCCGCGCACCCGAGCCGACCGACTGCTCGCCGAGCACCGACAGCAGACCGATCTGGCTGGAATGTTCGACGTGGGTGCCGCCGCACAGCTCGCGGCTCCAAGGCCCGCCCATCTCGACCATCCGAACGATCGGCGGATACTTCTCGCCGAACATCGCCATCGCGCCGAGAGCCTTGGCGTCCTCCAGCTTCATCTGGGTCGCGCTGACCGCGAGATCGTCGCGGATCGCGACATTGCAGCGCTCCTCGATCTCGGCACGCAGCTCGGGCGAAAGCCCCTTGGTGGACGAGTAGTCGAACCGCAGGTAGCCGGGTTTGTTGAATGAGCCCGCCTGGGTGGCGCCCGATCCGACCAGTTCGCGCAAGGCGGCGTGCAGCACGTGGGTGGCCGAGTGCGCCTGGCAGGCGCCGCGCCGATTGAATCCGTCGACCAATGCGGTCACGTCGTCGCCGACGACCAGTTCGTTCGGCACCTTCACCTTGTGCACGATCAGCCCGGGTACCGGGCGCTGCACGTCGAGCACCTCGAGTTCGCCGGCCGGGGTGCGCAGCACGCCGCGGTCGGAATCCTGACCGCCGGACTCGGCATAGAACGGGGTTTCGGCCAGTACGACTTCGACGATGCTGCCGGCCGGAGCCTGGGTGAGAGTCTCACCGTCGGCGATCAGGCCACGCACCTTGGTGTCGACCGAAAGATCGGTGTAGCCGAGGAAGGGGGTTTCGCCCTCGGCACGCAGCACCTGGTAGGCCTCGGTGCTGACCACGCCGCCCTTCTTGGCGCGGGCATCGGCCTTGGCGCGCTGGCGCTGCTCGTCCATCAGGGTGCGGAAGGCGTCCTGATCGACGCTCAGCCCCTGCTCGGCGGCCATCTCCAAGGTGAGATCGATCGGGAAGCCGTAGGTGTCGTGCAGCTGGAAGGCCTTGTCGCCCGACAGCTTGGTGCCGCCCGCGGAGCGTACATCGCGCACCGCCGTGTCGAACAATGCAGTGCCCGAGGTCAGGGTACGGGTGAAGGTCTGCTCCTCGGCCTCGGAGATGTCGCGGATGCGCTCCCACTGCTCATCGATGTCGGGGTAGGAGGCATGCATGACTCCCCTGCTGACATCGAGCAACTCCACCAGCGATGAGCCGCCATAGCCGAGCAGCCGCATCGAACGGATCGAGCGGCGCAGCAGACGCCGCAGCACGTAGCCGCGCGCCTCATTTCCGGGAGCCACACCGTCGGTCATCAGCATCAGCGAGCTACGCACATGATCGCCGATCACCCGCAGGCGCACGTCGTTGACGTGGTCGGCGCCATACTTCTTGCCGGACATCTCGGAGGCCTTGGCGATCACCGGGAAGACCTCGTCGGTCTCGTACATGTTGTCGACGCCCTGCATCAGCAGCGCGATCCGCTCCAGGCCGGCACCGGTGTCGATGTTCTTGCTGGGCAACGGCCCGGCAATGTCGAAGTCGTCCTTCGCCCGCACGACCGACAGATCCTCCTGCTGGAAGACCAGATTCCAGATCTCCAGGTAACGGTCCTCGTCCGCATTCGGGCCACCATCGGGGCCGTACTCGGGGCCGCGGTCGATGTAGATCTCGGAGCAGGGTCCGCCCGGCCCCGGAATACCCATGTTCCAGTAGTTGTCCTTGAGGCCGCGGGCCTGAATGTGCTCGGCCGGCACTCCGACGGACTTCCAATAGCCGATGGCCTCGACGTCACCGTCGGGATATGCAGGGTGCAGGCCCGGGCCGAGCACCGTCACCCACACCTTGGCCGGGTCGAAGCCGAAACCGCCGTCGTCCACCGATCCGGTGACCAGTTCCCAGGCCCATTCGATGGCTTCTTTCTTGAAGTAGTCGCCGAAGCTGAAGTTACCGAGCATCTGGAAGAAGGTGCCGTGTCTGGTGGTCTTGCCGACGTCTTCGATGTCGAGGGTGCGCACGCACTTCTGCAGGCTCACCGCGCGCTTGTACGGGGACGGCTCGGCGCCGATGAAGTACGGCTTGAACGGCACCATCCCCGCGTTAACGAACAACAGGGTCGGATCGTTGTACAGCAGTGATGCACTCGGCACCACGGTGTGGCCGTGCGCGGCGAAGAAATCCACGTAACGACGTCCGATCTCAGCTGCCTTCATCCCTCATCCTCACTCGCTTCGTGCATCCGGCCGATTCCGGCCAAACCAGCAACTAAGACTACCGCGCATGCAAGTTCCGCGTAGATTCGACTCATGACCCGGCGATCTGACACACCGAACCCCCGAATGGACGCCGCCAGCTGGCGTTACACCCTCAAGTCCACGATGCAGCGGTTCAGCGCGAACCAGGCAACCGACATGGCCGCGACCTTGACCTATTACACGGTCTTGGCGATGTTTCCCGCCCTGCTGTCGCTGGTCTCGATCTTGAAGTTGAGCAGTGTGGGCGACACCCTGATGCCTGCGCTGACGCAGATGATCGCCCAGGCGGTTCCCGACGAGGCGACGGCCGGGGTGATCGTGGACATCATCGAGGGGTTCTTCTCGTCATCGGGTGCCGGCTTGGGCCTGGCGATCGGCGTACTGACCGCCGCTTGGTCGGCCAGCGGCTACATCGCCGCACTATCACGCGCCATGAACCGCATCTACCAGGTCGAAGAAGGACGCAATTCGCTGGCGCTCAAGGTCCAGCAATTCGGCCTCACGATCGTGGTGCTGGTCAGCATGGCGGTGCTGGTCGCGGGCCTGGTGCTCAGCGGCGGGGTGGCCAGCTGGCTCGGCGATCTGGTGGGCTTCGGCGAGGGTGCGCTCGTCGTCTGGGGCATCGCCAAGTGGCCGGTCATGCTGGCCTTGGTGATGATGCTGATCGCCGTGCTGTACCACTTCAGCCCGAATGTGAAGCTTCCGAGGTTTCGCCCGGTGAGCTACGGCTCGATTGTGGCGGTTTTGGTCGCCATCATCGCTGTGGCGGGCTTCAGTTTCTACGCGGTGAATTTCAGCAGCTATGACGCCACCTACGGCGCGTTGGCCGGGTTGATCATCGGGTTGTGGCTGTTGTGGCTGACCAATGTGTCGATCGTGCTGGGCGCTCACCTCGATATGGAGGTGCTGCGCACCAAGCAGTTGCTGGCGGGGGCTCCCAGCGAACGCGAGGCTGATCTTGAGCCGAGGCAAAGCGCCGGCATTCTGAAACAGACGCAGAAGGACGACAGGCTGGCCGCCCAGGGCCACGAGCTGCGCGGTGAACGCTCCGAGGACTAACGGATCACGCAGCTAGGCGATTGGCCCGCTGTGGTCATTCCAATCCCGCCTTGCTGCGCTGTCCATCCTCGCCCCCAACGGGCCCTGAGCACCCCGAATGGGACCCGCCGCACACCCCTTCCTCGAAGGGAATGACAGGGCCCGACGGTCATGCGCCCTGGATTGAGACCGAAGGGGACGCGCCGAACCGCACTATTCGGGGCTGTCCGGCGTGTTGCGATGGACCGGCGATCAGGCGTCGGCGTCCGGATCGTCCCCGGACTCGAGAAGTTGCCGGATGATCTCCAGCCGATCGGAGATCTGAACCTCGTTGCCGTGGTCGGTGGGCTGGTAGTAACGCTTCCCCACCAATTCGTCGGGCAGATACTGCTGGGCCGCGACCCCGTGCGGATAGTCGTGCGCATAGCGGTATCCCACACCGTGCCCGTAGTCTCCGGCGGACGAATAGTGGGCGTCGCGCAGCTGGGCCGGTACGTCGCCGATCCGGCCCGACCGGACATCGGCTATCGCCTGATCGATCGCTTTGATCACCGCGTTCGACTTCGGGGCGGTCGCGGCGGCGATGGTCGCCTGTGCGAGGTTGAGCCTCGCCTCGGGCATGCCGATCAACTGCACAGCCTGGGCCGCCGCGACACAGGTTTGCAGCACGCCGGGAGCCGCCATACCGATGTCTTCGCTTGCCGAGATCACCAGCCTGCGCGCGATGAAGCGGGGATCCTCCCCTGCCTCGATCATGCGGGCCAACCAGTGCAAGGCCGCATCCACATCGGAGCCGCGCACCGACTTGATGAATGCGCTGATCACGTCGTAGTGCTGATCACCGTTGGCGTCATAGCGCACCGCCGCCCGGTCGACTGATTGTTCGAGAGTTTCCAGGTCGATCGTGGACGCCTGCTTGGCATCCGCACTGCGGGCAGCCTCTTCGAGGTAGGTGAGCACCCGGCGGGCATCGCCTCCGGCCATCGACAGCATGGCTGTTCGGGCGGCATCGTCCAGTTCGTAGCGGCCGCCGAGCCCCCGCTCGTCTGCCAGCGCCCGGTCGATCAGCTGATTCAGATCGTCATCGGTCAGCGGACGAAGGGTCAGCACCAGCGAGCGGGACAGCAGCGGCGAGATCACGCTGAAGCTGGGGTTCTCTGTGGTGGCGGCGATCAACGTGACCAGCCGGTTCTCCACGGCGGGCAGCAGCACGTCTTGTTGGGCCTTGTTGAACCGGTGCACCTCGTCCACGAACAGGACGGTCGAGGTGCCGCGGGCAAGTTCGCGCTTGGCGGTCTCCAGTTGGGCCCGCACTTCTTTGACTCCCGAGGTGACCGCGGAGATCTCGACGAACCTGCGGCCGGTCTGATGGGAGACCACCGCGGCGATGGTGGTTTTGCCGACTCCCGGTGGCCCCCACAAGAAGACCGACATGGCGCCGCTGCCCTCGGCCAGCCGGCGCAGCGGCGATCCCGGTGCCAGCAGATGCTGCTGGCCGACGATCTCGTCGATGGTGCGAGGACGCATCCGCACCGCGAGCGGCAGATTCTGATGGTCGGCGGCGGCCAGCGATCCGCCGGTAGTCTGCCCAGGCTCCGGGTCGATGTTGCCGAAAAGGTCCTCACTCACCTTGCCGACGCTACCTTGTACCTGCGCAAAAGTAATTCCACTTCGGTTCCTGACGAGTGACCGCCTCCCAAACAGCAAGGTATAAGGTCGGTTTGCCTCGGTGATAGACCAAGACCTCAATGGACAGCCAACAGCATTCGGGATCAGCCGAACATTTCTCGCTGACATCCCGGCCTTGATCGGCCTGATTCTGCGGTTGTCAGCCTATTGATGCGGCGATGCGGCGCACGAACTCGTTGACCCAGTCCACAGCTTCCTCCACGGCCGGTATGACATTGAGACCTTCTGCGGCTTCGGCGTAGAGCGTGGTCCAGTTGTTACTGCCAGCGATGACCGGTGGCCAGGCCTGCTGCTGGCGGTAGTCAAAGAGCCGGACGCATGTCGCGGCCACCCGCGCGAGATCAAGGTCTTCACCATCGTGGAGGAGTTGGAGGTCCACCAGGTCGCGTGCCCGTTCGCTTCCCTCCGCAGAGACGGCATGGAGTTTCTGCGCTACCTGGTGGTCGACTCGCATGACCGGCACGGGTTTTGGCGCTTCAAGTCCCACTTCCGTAAAGAGATCAACCAGTTCGGTGGAAAGTCGGTACTCGGGCTCGTCGGCATCACCGATCTCATTGTGCCCCAGCTCGAAACTCACCGTGCACCATGCCCTGCCCCAGTAGTCGAGCTTCACCGCGAAGGGTTGCATCACGTACGCCGTTGGCACGGCAGGCGGACGAGGCGCGGCCTTCTCGACCAGTCTCCCGGTAAAGCCTGCCCAACCAGCGGACAGCGACTCCTCGAATTCATTGCGGAATGTGCGCAGTGGCGTGACTCGTGCGGCGTCGAGGTCGCGAGTGAACCGCGTACGGCGCCCGTAGCGCAGCGCCATTGCGCTGCCGCCCTTGATTGCACCCTCGGGGAGCATCTGCCCGACCACAACCAGAGCCATCGTGATCCGGCGACGCAGAGCAAGGCCTTCGTCGCCTTCGACGTTGCGGATGCGTTGTTCCAGCGAGCGCACGCTCGTCGGCGCACTGCTGTAGCTCATGATGGCAGTCCGTTTTGCACCTGCCGCCACTCGGACGTCGTTAGCAGCCCCTCGCTGCGTGCCTGCTTGGCCGCCTCCAGCAGACGCTCGGTCTCGATGCGACCACGGCACTCGAGGATGGCGTCAGCGACCGGTTGCGCGGCGAGACCCTCGTAGAGCGTCGTGTGTGCCTCGCCCTTCACCTGCGTCAGCTCCATGAAAGGCGGCAACGTGGGACGAGTCCGGCGGCGAACAGCTACCTTGATCCGTCTGGGATTCACATCAGCAAGACCGAATAGCGCCAGCACCGACTCACCGTGCAAGTATGCCCCCTCGCCTGCTCGTAGCAGCGCTTCAGCGAACTGATCGTAAGGTGCCCGTGGGATGTCTGACACACGGTAGAGCCCGTAGGCCACGTGCTCCAGACCGCCACGTGCCGTGAGCTTGGGCAGCTCGACGGCGGGCACTCCGGCCTCAGCTGCCTGGCTCGTCGTGACATACCCGTAGTGATCGCGCGCGACCTCGCGCACGGCATCCCGATACTTCACATCAGCAGCCATGTCACGACTATACCTATACCGGTAGAGTTGCGACAAGTAGGAGTGACGCTTGAGATGCCATCACATCCAGCAGGACGCCGTGTCAGCCGAGCAGCTTCGCCTCGAGGCGCTCTTGGTCTTCGGGCATCCAACCGTTGACCTCGAGCCAGTCCGAGACCGATCCGAAGTCACGAGTCACCCGGCTGAGCACCAGTTCCATCAGCTCGGGCGGGGTCGACTGGGACTGCACGTCGGCGTCGTGCTCGGCCGATCCGGCGCTCGCCCCGAATCCGAGCTTCGAGAGAATGGCGACGATCCGGTCGGTGCTGGCCGCATAATCCGCCAGCACCTGATCTTCGGGGACGCCGAGGGCGCTCAGCAGCACGGCGCTGACGGTTCCGGTGCGGTCCTTTCCGGCGGCGCAGTTGATGATCGCGGCGCCCGGGGCCTGCGCCACGGCCCGCACCGCCTGCACGATGTTTTCCGGGCGGGTGCGGAAGTAGCCGAGGTAATGGCCGGCCACGATGTGCACGGTGTCGGGCGGGTCGCCGTCTTCGAGCACCGACATCTCACCGAACCAGGTCGGTATCGGGTCGTCGGGATTGTCCTCGGGATAGAGGCTGAGCTCGTGCACTCGGACGCGTCCATCGAACGGGAAGCCGTGCGCGTGAGCGCGTTCGCTGTTGGTGCGCAGGTCGATGATGTCGCTGACCTGCCGTTCGCCCAGCAGCCAGTCGATCGACGGTTCTGGCAGATCATCCAGATTGTCCGAGCGCATCGCCACACCGGCGCGAATGGTGCGTCCATCAGCCGTGCTCATGCCGCCGAAGTCACGAATATTGACCAGGCCCGCAACATCGAGCCAATTCGGTTCATAAGCCATACTGCGAACCTACCAACCCTTCTCGCTGCCTTCGACTAGTTGGGCCGCGGCCAGCGAAAGACCAAAATCTCTGCCCTGATACACCGGTCTTGGTTGCCGGAAAGCGAGCCTCGTCTTTTCCCGGCGAGCGTCGGCGACCCAAAACCGGACGGCTCACTTACTACTTCGCCGCGGTGGAGGCGCCATCCTGACCGTCTGCGGCCAGATCCGCCTTGGTCTTCTCCGCCTTCGGTTTGAAGTCGACACCGGCCTCGCGGCGCTGCTGCGGCGTGATCGGGGCGGGCGCATCGGTCAGCGGATCGTAACCGCCGCCCGACTTCGGGAAGGCGATGACGTCGCGGATCGATTCGAAACCGCCGAGCAGCATCACCAGCCGGTCCAGACCGTAGGCCACACCACCGTGCGGCGGGGCACCGAACTGGAAGGCGTCCAACAGGAAGCCGAACTTCTCCTGGGCCTCTTCTTCGGTCAGCCCCATCACCTTGAAAACCCGCTCTTGCACGTCGCGGCGATGAATACGGATCGATCCGCCGCCGACTTCGACGCCGTTGCAGACGAAGTCATACCCGTACGACAGCGCCGAACCAGGATCGGTGTCGAAGGTGTCCATCGACTCGGGCTTGGGTGAGGTGAAGGCGTGGTGCACGGCGGTCCAGCGGCTGTGGCCGAGCGCCACATCGCCTTCTGCGGTGGCGGCGGCCGCCGACTTGAACATCGGCGCATCGACCACCCAGCAGAACGCCCAGGCGCTTTCGTCGATCAAATTGCACCGGCGGCCGATCTCCAGCCGGGCCGCACCCAGCAGTTCCTGAGAGGTCTCCCGCTCCCCTGCCGCGAAGAAGATCGCATCACCGGGGTTCGCCTCAGCGGCCGGGACGATGGCCTGCTTCTCGGCGTCCGAAAGGTTCTTGGCGACCGGACCGGCCAGCTCGCCCGCCTCGTTGATGGTGATGTAAGCCAGCCCCTTGGCGCCGCGCTGCTTCGCCCATTCCTGCCAGGCATCGAACTGACGGCGCGGCAACGAGGCACCCCCGGGCATCACAACACAGCCCACGTAGGGGGCCTGGAAAACCCGGAACGAGGTGTCGGCGAACAGCTCAGTGACTTCGTGGATCTTCAGGTCAAACCGCAGATCGGGCTTGTCGGAGCCGTAATTGTCCATCGCATACTGCCAGGTGAGGCGCTGCATCGGACGCGACAACTCGACATCGATCAGCTTCCAGACCTGGGCCATCACCTCTTCGCTCATCGCGATGACATCGTCCTGGTCGACGAAGCTCATCTCGATGTCGAGCTGGGTGAACTCGGGCTGCCGGTCAGCGCGGAAGTCCTCATCACGGTAGCAGCGGGCGATCTGGTAGTAGCGCTCCATGCCGGCCACCATCAGCAGCTGCTTGAACAGCTGGGGGCTTTGCGGCAGCGCGTACCACGATCCCGGACGAAGCCGCGCCGGCACCAGGAAGTCACGCGCTCCCTCGGGGGTGGAGCGGGTCAGCGTCGGGGTCTCGATGTCGACGAAGCCGAGGTCATCGAGCGCCTGGCGGATGGTGTGAGTGACCTTCGAGCGAAGCCGGATCGCCTCGGCCTGGCGGGGGCGGCGCAGATCGAGGTAGCGGTACTTGAGCCGGGCGTCCTCGCCGACGTTGACGCGCTCATCGATCGGGAAAGGCAGCGGGGCGGCCGGGTTCAGCACCTCGAGTTCGCTCACCACGACCTCGACCTCACCGGTGGCCATGTTCGGGTTGATGGTCTCGTCGGAGCGGGCATCCACCACACCGGTCACCGCGATGCAGTACTCGTTGCGCAGCTTGTGCGCGCCGAGTTCATTGACCAGCTCTTCGCGGATCACGCACTGGACGATGCCCGAGGCATCGCGCAGGTCGATGAAAACCACGCCTCCGTGATCTCGCCTGGCGTCCACCCAGCCGGCCAGCTTGACGGTGTTCCCGATTGCGGGTCGCTGCAGTGTTCCTGCCTCGTGGGTGCGGATCACAGATATCGTCCTTTCACGTCTGGCCCAAGTTCAGTGGCCGATCGCACATTCTAGCCGTTTCGTCACATCGCGCGGCCCCCGGCCGGTTCACGGTGCGCGCCCGCGCGGGTCACCATCATCTGCCCCGTCGGCCGACCAGGACGCGGCAGTTTCCCGATCGGCAGAACTCGGCTACTTTCCGGCCGGCCCGACCTCAGGGTGCAGATCTGCTGCCGGCGGCGTCCAATCTGATGCATCGGCCGCGACCTGGTCGCCGGAGCGGATGTCCTTCACTTCGCCGGTGGTTGCCCCGAACCAGACGTAGGGGATGCCGCGCCGGTCGGCGTAGCGGATCTGCTTGCCGTACTTGTCCGCCTTCGGCGCCACCTCGGTCGGGATGCCCCGGCCGCGCAACACCGTGGCCACCTGCATGGCCGTGCTCCGGGTCTCCTCGGCGTCCACCGCCACCACCACGCAGGTCGGCACACTGCGCGAAGCGACGAGTTCGCCTTTGTCCAGTAGCGGCATCAGCAGCCGGGTCAGCCCCAGCGAGATACCGACACCCGGGTAGCTGCGCTTGCCGTCGCTGGCCAGCGAGTCGTAGCGTCCACCCGAGCTGATCGACCCCAGGTGCTCATGCCCGACCAGTTCGGTCTCGTAGACCGTTCCGGTGTAGTAGTCGAGGCCGCGGGCGATCTTCAGGTCGGCGATCATCCGGCCCGGAACCTCGGCCCGGGCGGCATTGATCACGTTCGCCAGCGCGTCGAGGCCCTCGTCCAGCATCTCGGAGCCGACCCCGAGGGCACGTACCCGCTCAACGAACGAATCGTCTTCGGTGCAAATGGTGGCCAGCTCAACGCATTTTTGGGCGACCTGGGCCGGCAGCCCGAGCTCATCGGTCAACAATTCCGCGACCGCGTCCGGGCCGATCTTGTCGAACTTGTCGACCCGCTGCAGTACGGCCGCGGTGTCGTCGATGCCCAACCCGCGGTAGAAGCCCTCGGACAGCTTGCGGTTGTTGACGTGCATCCGCGCCGGCGGCAGTCCGAGTTCTCGATGCAGCCGCTCCAGGGCTTCCAGCATCACCAGCGGCGCCTCGACGTCATGGTGCTCGGCCAGGGTGTTCTCTCCGACGATGTCGATGTCGGCCTGGGTGAACTCGCGGTAGCGGCCGGTCTGCGGGCGCTCGCCCCGCCATACCTTCTGGATCTGGTAGCGCCGGAACGGGAACTGCAGGTGGCCGGAGTTCTCCAGCACGTAGCGGGCCAGCGGCACCGTCAGATCGAAATGCAGGCCGAGGTCGTCCCCGGCATCGCCGGGTTCGGCGTGCAGCCTGCGGACGACATACACCTCCTTGGTGATCTCGCCTTTGCGGGTCAGTGATTCCATCGTCTCGACCGCACGGGTCTCGATGTTCGCGAAGCCGTGCAGCTCGAATGTCTCGCGGATGATGTCGATCACCCGCTGCTCCACGATCCGCTGAGCGGGCAGATACTCCGGAAAGCCGGAAAGCGCCTTGGGTCGGGCCATCAGGCGAGAGCCTCCTTGGACAGATAAGGGTTGGTAGCCAGCTCACGGGCCATGGACGTGGTCTGACCGTGCCCCGGCAGAATACCTGTTTGTGGCCCGATGAGCGTACTCAGCCTGCGAAGCGATTGCCTCATCACGTCCATGGAGCCGCCGGGCAGGTCGACCCGCCCGATGGATCCGGCGAAAACGACGTCACCACTGAACAGCAGCGGTTCGCCCTCCACCCAGGTGCGCAGCACCACACAGCCCGGCGTGTGCCCGGGAGCATGGATCACCTCGAAGTCGATACCGGCCGCCTGAACGTGGTCTTCATCGTTCATCAGGCGAAGGTCGTCGGGCGCAGGCAGGGTGAGGCTTCCGGAGACCTGCATGATGAGCGGCTCGGAACCCGGGCCCAGCCCCAGCACCGGCTCGGTGAGCATGGGGCGGTCGTCGGGATGCAACCACACCGGTATGCCGAATTCGCCCGCCAGCGTGGCCGCGTCGGCGACGTGATCGAAATGGCCGTGGGTGCAGATGATCGACTCGGCCCGAAGCTGCTGCTCCGCGAGCACCTGGCGCACCTTGGGCGCGGCCTGAGCACCAGGGTCGATGATCACGGCAGGTTGTATCTTCTGGACTCCCGGGGTGCCGCAAGCTATCACATAGCAATTGGTCTGCCAGGGCCCGGTGATGATTGGCACGATGAACACATTTTGCAGCCTATCGGGCAAGATGGTGTCATGAGTGAAAGTGCAGGACCGGCCAGTTTCGGTCGCGTCGAGTCGGATGGCACCGTTTACGTTGTCACTTCAGCGGGCGAACGCAGAGTTGGTCAAGTTCCAGATACCGATCCAGCAGAGGCGCTGGCGTTTTTCGTCCGCCGTTACGAGGCTCTCGAGACCGAGGTCAGTTTGATCTCGAAACGCATCGAGTCCGGCACCGTTTCACCTGAAGAGGCGCGTAAGACCATCAATGGTCTGAAAACCTCGGTTGCCGAGGCGAATGCGGTCGGCGACCTGGATGCTCTGGTCGGCAAACTCGATGCTCTGGCCCCGCAACTCGCCGCCGCGCAACAGGCACGCAAGGCGCAGCGGGCGCAGCAGAACGAAGAGACGAGGGCGGCCAAGGAGGCGATGGTCGCGCGGGCCGAGAAGCTGGCTGCCGGCAATGATTGGCGGGGCGGGGTCAACAAATTCCGTGCCTTGCTGGACGAGTGGAAGGCCCTTCCGCGCATCGACAAGGCGACCGACGACGAGCTGTGGCATCGGCTAAGCGGCGCCCGCACCACCTACACCAGGCGCCGCAAGGCACAGTTTGCCGCCGAGAATGAGCGCCGCGAGGAGGCCCGTAAGAAGAAGGAAGCCATCATCGTCGAGGCGAGCCAGATCGCCGATTCGACCGACTGGTCGGCCACCTCGACGCAGTTCCGCCAGTTGATGAGCCAATGGAAGGCGGCCGGCGGCGCGCCGCGCGAGATCGACGATAAGTTGTGGGCGGAGTTCCGGGGATTGCAAGATCAGTTCTTCAATGCCCGGTCCGCGGCTTTCAGCGCCGAGGACGAGGAGTATCGCGGCAATCTGGCCGCCAAGCAGCAGCTGCTCGACGAGGCGGAGGCGTCCATTCTTCCGGTGGACGATGTGAAGGCCGCCAGGGAGGCATTCCGGGAATTCTTGAGTCGCTACAACGAGTACGGCAAGGTGCCGCGGGAGTCCATTCGTCCGCTGGAGAACCGGTTACGCTCCCTCGAACGGGCCATCAAGGACGCCGAGGACGCCGAGTGGAAACGCACCGATCCCGAGGCGCGCAAGCGTGCCAGCGATACCGTCGAGATGTTCACCGCCCAGATCGAAAAGCTTGTCAAGCAAGCCGACGATGCGGAGGCCCGTGGCGATCTGAAGAAGGCCGAAAAGACCCGTGACCAGGTGAAGACCTACAACGAGTGGCTGGATCAGGCCCGCAAGGCACTGGACGAGTTCACCGCGAACTGAGGTCCCTCCGGCAGCGGCCGGGCGGGCGGCCGTCAGCTCGCCTGGCTCACTCGGAAGACGTCGTAGACACCGGATACCCGGCGGATTTGGTTGATGATGTGGTCCAGGTACTGGGGATCGCTGCATTCGAAGGTGAGGCGCACCTTCGCCAGCCGGTCCTTCGTGGTGTTCACCACCGCCGACGTGATCGAAATGCTTTGATCGCTCAGCGCCCGGGTGAGCTCCGACAGCAGACCGGTACGGTCGAGCGCCTCGACCTGAATGGCCACCAGGTAGCCGACCCCGCTGCTGGTTGCCCAATCGACGTCCACGATCCGCTCGGGATGGGAAAGCAGGTTGGCCGCGTTGGTGCAGTCCCGGCGGTGCACCGAGACTCCGTTCTCACGGGTCACGAACCCGATGATCGCGTCGCCGGGCAGCGGCGTGCAGCATTTCGCGAGCTTGACCCACATGTCGGGCTGTCCCTCGACGACGACTCCGGCATCGTTCTTCGCCGTCGAACGGCGGCGGGGGGCGACGATCTGCTGGTCCTCGGAGCCTTCGTCGACGGCGGCCTCCAGACCGCCCTCAGATTCGACGATGCGCTGCACCACGCCTTGCGCACCGACATTTCCTTCACCGATGGCCGCATACAGTGCGTCCACACTCGGCAGCCGGTAGCTGTCGGCGGCCGCCGCCAGATGCTCGACGGTCAGCAGCCGCTGAATCGGCAGACCAGACCTGCGCAGCTGGCGGGCCAGCTGGTCCTTGCCGTTCTCGATCGCCTCTTCGCGGCGTTCCCGGGTGAAGTGCTGTTTGATCTTCGAGGTCGCGCGGGGGCTTGCCACGAAGCTCAGCCAGTCACGGCTCGGCCCCGCGTCCTCGGCCCGCGACACCAGGATCTCGCAGATGTCGCCATTGGCCAGCTTGCTGCTCAACGGCACCAGGCGGCCGTTGACCCGAGCGCCGATACATCGGTCCCCCACCTCGGAGTGAATCGCGTAGGCAAGGTCGACCGGGGTGGCGTCCTTCGGCAGCGCGATCACGTCTCCCTTGGGGGTGAAGACGTAGACCTCGGTGGTGTTGAGCTCGAACCGCAACGATTCCAGGAATTCGCCCGGGTCATCGGTCTCGCGCTGCCACTCGTTGATCTGTTGAACCCAGGACAACTCGGAGCTGTCGGGGTCGACCTCGGAGCCGTTCTTGGCGCTGTTCTTGCCGGCGTCCTCCTTGTACTTCCAATGCGCGGCGACGCCGTACTCGGCACGCCGGTGCATCTCATGGGTGCGGATCTGGAACTCCACCGCACGGTTGCCGGGCCCCAGCACGGTGGTGTGCAACGACTGGTACATGTTGTACTTCGGCATTGCGATGTAGTCCTTGAACCGGCCCGGCAGCGGGTTCCACCTCGTGTGCAGGACGCCCAGAGCGCCGTAACAGTCACGGGTGGTGTCGACCAGCACCCGCAACCCGACCAGGTCGTAGATGTCGGAGAAGTCGCGCCCGCGCACCACCATTTTCTGGTAGATCGAGTAGTAGTGCTTCGGCCTGCCGTAGACGGTCGCCTTGATGCCGGCGTCCGAGAGGTCTTTCTGGGCCTGGTCGATGACCTCCCGCAGCTGACGCTCCCGTTGCGGGGCGGCCTCGGCCACCATCCGGACGATCTCGTCGTACACCTTCGGCTGCAAGGTCGCGAACGAGAGATCCTCCAGCTCCCACTTGATGGCATTCATGCCCAGCCGGTGGGCCAGCGGAGCGAAGATCTCCAAGGTATCGCGGGCGATGCGTTGCTGCTTGTCCGGCCGCAGATAGCTGATGGTGCGCATGTTGTGCAGCCGGTCGGCCAGCTTGATCACCAGGACGCGGACGTCGCGCGCGGTCGCGACCACGAGTTTGCGTATCGTCTCGGCCTTGGCCGATTCGCCGTAGGTCAATTTGTCGAGCTTGGTCACGCCGTCGACCAATTGGGCGATCTCGTCGCCGAAGTCGGTGCGCAATTGGTCGAGGGTGTAGCTGGTGTCCTCGACCGTGTCGTGCAGCAGGGCCGCGCACAGCGTCGACTCGGTCATGCCGAGCTCGGCGAGAATGGTGGCGACGGCCAGCGGATGGGTGATGTACGGTTCGCCGCTCTTGCGGGACTGCCCGCGGTGATAGTGCTCCGCCGTGTGGTAGGCACGCTCCAGCTGCTCCAGGTCGGCCTTCGGATGGTTCGCTTTGACCACCGAGAACAACGGATCGAGCACCGCGGACTGCGGCGGACGATTGGCTGCGCCGAACCAGGCCAGCCGCTGACGCATTCTCAGCCGGGGCTGCTCGGGCCCACTCGAGACCCGCTCCAAAGTGCTCGAACGGGGCGACCCCGGAGTCCCTTGGCCAGATCCGTAAGGCCCGTAAACGCTGTCCTCAGACATCGTCGCCCCCTTCCGTTCTCAGGCCCGAGCCGGCCAACCATGAACCCGCTCAAACGTTGATGCCGAGTGTATTACCTCGGCAGAACGCGCAACCGGGAACGTTTAATCCTGGTCTTTCATTCATCCACCCGGATCAGCGAGTAAAGATCGTTCACACCGGCCGCGTCCAACAGGGTGCGTCCGGGCAGCCCGGCCAATTCGAGCACCACCTGCATCTGCGCCACGCTCGCCCCCAGCCGCTCCACCAGGCGCTTCGACGCCTGCAGGGTTCCGCCGGTCGCGAGCAGGTCGTCCACCACCAGCACCCGATCGCCCGCCTGCAAAGCATCGATATGCATGGCCAAGGTCGTCGATCCGTATTCCAGGTCGAAGCTCTCCTCCACCACGGTGCCCGGCAGCTTGCCGGGCTTGCGGATCGGGACGAAACCGACCCCGAGCCGCAAGGCGAGTGGGGTACCGAAGATGAAGCCCCTGGACTCGACACCGCAGACAGCGTCGAGACCGGCCGGGGCATGTTCGGCCATCACATCGATGACACCGCGAAATGCCTGCACGTCACTCAGCAGCGGCGTGATGTCCCGGAATTTGACTCCCGGCTTCGGAAAATCGAGCACGGTCCGGATCAGACCGGCGGCACGAGTTACCCGTTCGTCCATCTCACTTCTTCCTTGCCGAACGAGGCTTCTTCTTACTCGGTTGGACGCGCGGCCGGGCTTCGCCATCATGGTCTGCGGGCTCGCCCTCACCTTGGTTGTCATCCTCGGACGAGGCGGAGGGGACTTCGTCCGGCGATTCGGTGTCGTCGGAGGCGAATTCGAGGACGCCTCCGGCGGGCGCCGCAGCCAGCGGAACACTGGTCGGGCTGACGTCCTCTGCTGCTGACGCGAGGGTCGCGACCACCTTGGTCTTGCCGCGGCGCTGTGCCTTCTCCAGCGCCTTGCGGTGTTTGATCATGGCGGGTTCGCGCTCGCGCAACTGGGCAAGCATCGGCGTGGCCAGGAAGATCGAAGAATAGGCCCCGGCGATCATGCCGATCAGCATGGCCAAGCCGAGATCGGCCAGCGGCCCTTCACCGCCCAGCACCACCAGACCGGCCACCAGAATCGCCAGTACCGGAAGCACCGCGATGATCGTGGTGTTGATCGACCGCACCAGCACCTGATTCACTGCCGCGTTCGCGGCCTGGGTGTAGGTGCGGGACTGGTTCTTGAGATCCTTGGTCTGCTCACGCACCATGTCGAAGACGACCACGGTGTCATAGAGCGAATAGCCCAGAATCGTCAGCACCGCGATCACCGTGGCGGGGGTCACCGAGAACCCCGCCAGGGCGTAAAGGCCGACGGTGACGATCAGGTCATGAAGCAGCGCCACCAGGGCCGACACCGACATCTTCCACTCCCGGAAGTATGCCCAGATCAGTACGCCGACCAGTGCGAGGAAGACCACCAGCGCGACAACCGCCTGCTGGGTGATCTGTTTGCCCCAAGACGGGCCGACCAGCGAGTAGGCGACGTCGTCGGAGTCGATGCCGGCCTGTTCGGCGACCGCCTCGCGCACCTGGATGACCTCGTCGTTGTCGAGGCTGCGGGTCTGGATGCGCACCGTCTGGTCGCCGACCGTATTGACCTGGGTGTCCAGCTCGGCGACTTCCGAGTCGTTCGCCGCGCGAGCGAAGTCATCGATGGTCTGCGAATTGACCTGGGTCGGGGCCTGGAAGACCGATCCGCCCACGAACTCGATGCCGAGGTTCAGCCCGCGAACAGATACTGCCAGCACCGAGATCAACAGCAGGACCGCGCTGAAGGTGTACCAGCGACGGCGGTGCGTCATGAAGTCGAACTGGAAGTCGCCGGTATACAGCCGGTGGGCGAAGGTCGTCTTCTTGGACGCCGCGGTTTTCGTGGCCTCACTCATTGCTGGCCTCCTCCGCCTGCAGCTTGCCGGATTTGCCGGCACTACGCGTCTTGGTCCGCTTGCGGGTGGTGCCCCGGCGTCCGAGCAGGGACGCGCGGCTCACCCCGAGGTGAGCGGGATCGAGCCCGGAGTTCTTGTGGCCCTGGCCGAAGAACTTCGTCCGGCCCAGCACCGTCATCAGCGGATGGGTGAAGAAGATCACCAGCAGCAGATCGATGGCGGTCGTCACGCCGAGCGTGAACGCGAATCCCTTCACCGAGCCGATGGCCAAGAAGTAGAGCACCACCGCAGCCAGCAGTTGCACGCCGTCGGCCATCAGAATGGTGCCCCGGGCCTTGTGCCAGCCCGATTGGATGGAGTGACGCAGCGAGTGTCCGTCGCGAATCTCGTCACGTATTCGTTCGAAGTAGACGACGAAGGAGTCGGCCGTCACACCGATGGCCACGATCGCGCCGGCGATACCGGGCAGGTTGAGGGCGAACCCGACCGCAGAGCCGAGCAACACCATCACCGCGTAGGTGACGGTCGCCGCAGCCACCAGGGATCCCGCGACCACGAGCGTCAGGCCACGGTAGTAAACCAGGCTGTAGACCAGCACCAAGGCCAAGCCGATCAGCCCTGCGATCAGGCCGGCGGTCATCTGGTTGCCACCCAGAGCCGGCGAAACCGTGTCGACCGAACTGGTCTCCAAGTCGACCGGCAGCGAGCCATACCGCAGGGTGGACGCCAGCGCCTTGGCGGTGTCCTCGGTGATGCCGGTGCCCGAGATGGACGCTTGCCCGCCCGAGATGCGTTCGCTCACGCTCGGGGCAGAGATCACTTCGCTGTCCAGGACGATGGCGAACTGGTTCTGCGGCTGCTGATTGGCCGAAAGTGCCTCGGTGGCGTCGGCGAAGGTCGCCGAGCCCTGGTCGTCAAAACTCAGCGAGACGATCCACGACACCTCGCCCTGCGGAATGCCGGCCGACGCGTCGGTGACGTGTTCGCCGCTCAGGATGACCGGACCGAGGAAGTACTTCGCGGTGCCGGTCTCGTCGCAGGCGATCAGCGGCTGATCGACGACGTCGGGAAAGTCGTCGCCGCACTGGTAGGCGAGATAGTCGTCGACGTCCTGGTCGGTCGGGCTGTAGTTCAGCTCGTCGTCCAGGCTCAGCTCTTCATCGCCGGGAGCGGTCGGACGCGGAGTGCTTGAGGCCGGCGGCTCCGTGGGCAGTTGCGGCACCGGCCGGCGTTGTGCAGTGCTTGCCGCGGCGCTCGGGCTACCGGTCTCAGTAGCCTCGGATGTGGCCTGGTCGCTCGGCGTCGCCTCGGCGGACGGCTCGGTTGTCTCGGTGGCGGCCGGCTGCACCTCTTGAACGGCGATCACCGGCCGGAAGGCCAGCTTGGCGGTGGCGCCGACCAGCTCGACGAGTTCATCGCTGCCCATATTCGGCACCGCGACCTCGATCTTGTCGTTGCCCTGGATCGTCACCGACGATTCGCCGACGCCCAGCGAGTCGACGCGATTTTGGATGATGCCGCGCGCCGTCTCCAGATTCTCCCTGGGCACGGTGCTGCCGTCTTCGGTGCGGGCGGTCAACGTGATGGTCGTCCCGCCACGCAGGTCGAGACCCAGCCGGGGCGTCCAGGTGCCGGTCAAGGCCATCAGGCCGAAGAGCATGGCGACCACGATGACGAACCCGATCAGGGTGCGCCCGGGTTTGAATGTACTTGTGGATTTTGCAGATGATGCCACTTGGGCGCGCTCCCGTCAGCGTTCGGTCGGGCGCTCGCCGGCATCGTCGGTGGCGTTCTCCTCGGCCTGGCCGGCTTGATAGATCGAGTTCTCACCCGGCCGGTAGATGACATCGCCGGACTGCACATCGTCGTCCGATGCCGGCGGTACCTCGGCAGCCTCGCCGGTGATGGCGTCAGGGTCCCGGAAGGCAGTCTCGACGTCCGGGTCCTGGAAGGCAAGGTCGTCGCTCGGGGCCACGGCGCCGGGCTCCTCATCGGAGCTGAAGGTGTCGGTCAGTGCCTCGGGGGTGTCGGTGTCGGAGTACTCGAATTCTTCCTCGTCCGGGTTCGCAACCCGGGCCACCGTTTGCTTGAGCACCGTCACCTCGGTGCCCGGTGCCAGCTCGACGACCATCTGCTGTTCGCCGGTGGCGCGGATCGTGCCGAAAATACCGGAATTGAGCAGCACCCGGGCTCCCGGCTGCAAAGCCTCGAGCATCTTGCGCTGCTCGTCCATCCGCTTCTTCTGCGGCCGGATGGTCATGAAATACATCAGGCCGATGAAAACGGCCAAGATGAGCAGGATTTCCATTGAAGACAACCTCACTAGTCGGCAACCAGGCCGTTGCCTGGACGTGCAGGAGCACGCGCGCAAAGTCACGCGCCACGCCGATCCTACCGATTCAATCGATGATCACCACATCCGCCCACCGCAGTTGCGGTGATTTCGACCCACAGCATGATCGGCGGTGCGCGGTACTACGACCTGGAGACAGTACGAACCCTTCGCGCTCAGTGGCCAGCGCGGGCACGGCCGACTGCAGCGGCCGGCCCGCTCAAATTCGGCGGGTGTGGTGCGGATGCGACTGCCATGGACAGCCGCAGGTGGATCGCGGCGTCATCGAGAGGCTGACAAAGAATTGGCTCGGCGAGAATCCTCCGCGGGATACTAATTCTCGCCGAAGAGTCCCGGCTGCCCGGATGACTCCTCGCGCGCCGGTGGCCTCAGGCCCAGGTGCGCCCAGCCTGCCGGGGTGGCCACGCGTCCACGGGGAGTACGCATCAAAAACCCCAACCTGACCAGGAAGGGTTCGGCGACCTCCTCGATCGTCTCGGTCTCCTCGGCGACGCTGATCGCCAGGGTCGACAGTCCGACCGGTCCCCCGCCGAATTTGCGGCAGATCGAATCCAGTACCGCGCGATCGAGCCGGTCCAGGCCCAGCGGATCGACCTCGTAGAGCTCCAGGGCGTCGCGGGCCAGCTGCTCGGTCACCGTCCCGGCGTTGTTCACCTGCGCATAGTCGCGCACCCGGCGAAGCAGCCGGTTAGTGATGCGTGGCGTGCCGCGGGAGCGCCGGGCTATCTCCGCAGCGGAGGCGGCGTCCAGGCTGATGCCGAGTTTCGCCGCCGAACGCATCGCAATCTGCTGCAGATCGTTTGCGCCGTAGTAGTCGAGTTGGGCGGTGAAACCGAAACGGTCGCGCAGCGGCCCGGGCAACAGGCCAGCCCTGGTAGTGGCGCCCACCAGGGTGAAGGGCGGGATCTCGATCGGGATCGCGGTGGCTCCGGGACCCTTGCCGACCACCACATCGACCCGGAAATCTTCCATCGCCAGATAGAGCATCTCTTCGGCCGGGCGGCTCATCCGGTGAATCTCGTCGAGGAACAGCACTTCGCCTTCACTCAACCCCGACAAGATGGCCGCGAGGTCGCCCGCATGCTGGATGGCCGGGCCCGACGTGATGTGCAGCGGCACACTCATCTCGTTGGCGATGATCATCGCCAACGTCGTCTTGCCCAGCCCGGGCGGGCCCGACAACAGCACGTGGTCGGGGGTGCTGCCGCGATGCTTGGCCGCTTGCAGCACCAGGCTGAGTTGGTCGGCGACTCTGGGCTGGCCTTCGAAGTCGGCCAGTGTCGATGGACGCAACGCCCCCTCGGCGGCCACCTCTTCGGGTGCCGGCCACGGGTCCACCGGCGAATGCCGGGGGTCAACCGGAGAATCAGCCAAAACGCGTCCTTGTTCAGATTGAGGTGGTCATGATCGGGCCAGCGATTGAAGGGCCGCCTTCATCAGCCTACCCAGCGAGACCCGCGGATCGTCGTCGACCAGCGGCGCGACCTTCTCGACCGCGGCGTCCGCGTCCTTGGACGACCAGCCGAGCCCCTCCAGGCCGCTGGCGACCTGTTCTCGCCACAGCTCCGAACTGCTGTCGGTCGCAGGCGGGGCCACCGGTTCGAGGTCGGCGGCGAGTATCGCAACCTTGTCCCGCAACTCGACGATGATCTTTTCGGCCCCCTTGCGTCCGATACCGGGAACCTTGACGAGCGCCGCGACGTTGTCCTGCTGGATCGCGCCCACCAGTTCGGCGGGATTCAACACCGAGATCGCCGCCAGCGCCAGCTTGGGTCCGACTCCCGATGCGGTCAGCAGCAGATCGAAGGCGGCCCGCTCGCTGGCCTCGGCGAAGCCATAGAGCGTGAGGGCGTCTTCGCGGACGATCAAGGTGGTGAGCAACAAGCATTGTTCACCGGGCCGCAGTCCGGCCGCCGTGGCCGGGGTGCAGGCCACCTTGAATCCGACTCCCGAGACGTCGACGACCGCCCAGTTCGGGCCGAGAGCCGCCACCGCTCCGCTGAGTTGAGAAATCATCGTCCACCTGTCCTGACCCGGATCTTCGCCGCGTGGGCCTCGGCGGCGGCCGCATATCTGTTGACGGCGCCGCCACGCCATAGATGACACAGGGCCAGCGCGACAGCGTCCGCCGCATCGGCGGGTTTGGGTACCGCGTCCAGTTTGAGGATACGGACGACCATCGCCCCCACCTGGGCCTTGTCAGCGGCCCCGGATCCGGTGATGGCGGCCTTCACTTCTGTGGGGGTGTGCAGCACGACCGGAATCGAGTGCCGCGCGGCGATCAGCATGGCGATGCCGGCCGCCTGGGCGGTACCGGTGACCGACTGTTTGTTGTGCTGGGCGAATACCCGTTCTACGGCGATGGCGTCCGGCCTGTTGGCCTGTATCCAGGATTCGAGGCCCTGCTCGATGGCGAGCAGCCGGTGGGCATGATCGAGGTCGGCAGGAGTACGGATCACACCGACATCGACGAGTTTAGGATTGCGTATCGACGCTGCGTCGATCACGCCCACGCCGCATCGGGTCAATCCGGGATCGACTCCAAGAATCCGCATGCACACCACCAAGCCGAGCGCCGAGGCGCCAGTACCGAACGTCTGTTCGGATTCTAGTGTCTCGGCCACCTGCCGGGGTGCAGGCGCGCCGTTGCCATCACCGCTACCCACGCTGTCGCTGCTGAAGGAGCAGACTCACCTGGCGATCGGGCTCAGCGAGGGCACCGGCAGCGCCGCCCACGCTCGGTCGACGGAGGAAGGGGCTCACTCCTGTTCGTCGAGTGCCTGCTGCACCTCGTCGGTCAGGTCGGCGTTAGTGAAGACGGTCTGGACATCGTCGAGATCTTCCAGGGCGTCGACGATGCGGAAGAGCTTCTGTGCCTCGTCAACGGAGTCGACACTCTGATCGAAGCTGGCGACGAACTGCACCTCAGCCGAGTCGTAGTCGATTCCGGCGGCCTGGACGGCCTTGCGGACGTCCACCAGATCGTTCGGGTCGCTGGTCAGCTCGAAGGTGTCGCCTTCGTCGGAGATGTCCTCCGCGTTGGCCTCGATGGTGGCTTCCAGCAGGTCGTCCTCGGTGATCGTGCGGGTCTGCGTCTTGCGGGAGTCGGTGTCGATCTCCTGCTCCTTGGCAACGGTGACCACGCCCTTACGGTTGAACAGCCGCTGCACCGAACCGCCGTCGGCCATCGATCCGCCGTTGCGGGTGACGGCGATCCGCACATCGGAGATCGCGCGGTTGCGGTTGTCGGTCAGGCACTCGATCAAGATCGCCACACCTGCCGGGCCGTAGGCCTCATACATGATCGACTCGTAGTTGACCGCGTCGGCGCCCTCACCCGAACCACGCTTGACGGCGCGGTCGATGTTGTCATTGGGCACCGAGTTTTTCTTGGCTTTTTGAACCGCATCGAACAGCGTCGGGTTGCCGCTCAGGTCGCCGCCACCGATCCTGGCCGCCACCTCGATGTTCTTGATGAGCTTGGCGAACAATTTGCCGCGCTTGGCATCGATAGCGGCCTTCTTGTGCTTCGTGGTTGCCCACTTCGAGTGGCCTGACATACCTGGCTAACCCCCTACGTCCCTACCAACAAACCTTGCTCATCATAGTCGAACCCGAGAAAGGCCTCGCACAAGGTAACCGGGCCTCGGGGAATCGGTGCGCCGGGCAGGCCGACAACCTCGGTGAGCACGCGACCGCGAGCACGACGCAGCCGGCTGCTCAACCGGAATGACTCCCCCACAGCCGGCATTCGCCGGAACGCTCTCAATCGTTGAACGTCGCCCCGTACAGCACCACGCGATCCTCGAAGCGGTACCCCATGCCGCCGAACAGCGACTCGCTTTCGGCGAGGTTGTCGGTGTCGATCCCGATACCGGCCAGCACACAACCGCGGTCGGCGAACCTCTGCATGGACGCAGCGAGTAACGCATGCGCCAGCCCCGCTCCCTGATACGCGGGCACCACGCCGATGCGTTCGGTCCAGCCCTCTCGCCAGCCGGTCTGTGCGTCGATGATCTCGCAGTTGATCGCATACCCGACCACCGGCGCATCCCGATCATCGGTCGGTACCGCTATCCACGACCACTCCGGGCGGGAATCGGTTCGTTCCAGCGACGCCTGCCAGGCGTCCTGTGGCACATCGTGGGAACCGTGCCGGGTACCGAAGGCCATGTTGTGCGCTTGGCGCACCTTCTCCGACCATTCGCGTTCGAACGCACGCAACTCAACCCCGGCAGGAGGCACCACGAGCGGGTGCGGAGCGTCGGTCAGGCTGCGATGGGCGTCGCAGAACCAGCGTTGCGGCCCGAGCAGGCCGCTGGCCTGCAGGTCGTCGGCCACCCGTGAACCTTCGTCGGCTGCGCATCCCACCCACAACGGACCGATCCTGACATGGGTCTCACGGATGTGCCGGTACCAGGCGCGGGCCCGGTCGATCAGCCACTCGACCAGCTTGACGCCGATCTTGTGGTGGCGCCACGCGGGATGAACGCCGATCTCCATCCAGGCATGCGGCAGCAGATCGTCGCTCGGGGTGATGTGGTTCCAGCCGTAGGCGACGATCGTGCCGCCCTTGTCGCGTCCGACCACCGCATGATTCGAGGGATAGGCCCACGGACGGTCGAAGTCTTCTTGCAGCCCGGACAACTCGCGGTGCTGGGTCGGGTCATCGAAATACTCGATCGCCTGGCACAGGTCGGCGATCTCGGGAAGATCGCTGGGGGCGAGGAATGACCATTCGAGGCTTCCCTCGACGATCGCCTCACCCCAGGGCAGCTGGTTTTCTGGCATGGCGGCCCATTTCTCAGCTCAACTGGGGCGCGTGCACGGTCTCCAGCGCCTCGGTCAAGGTGAAGTTGCCCACATACAGCGCGGTCCCGATGATGGCACCCTCCACGCCGATCGGCACCAACCCCGACAGCATCTTGAGGTCATGCAACGAGGAGATGCCGCCGCTCGCCACCACTTTGCCATCGGTGCGCGCACACACCGCACCGAGCAGCTCCAGATTCGGGCCGCTCAGCATCCCGTCACTGGCGACATCGGTCACCACGAAACGTTCACAGCCGGCAGCCGTCATCCGGGCAACGGTGTCGAAGACGTTGCCGCCACTGGTCGTCCAGCCGCGGGCAGCCAGCTCTTCCCCGCGCACATCGAGCCCGATGGCGATCCGGTCGCCGAAGCTTTGGATGATCTCCTCGCACCATTCCGGATTCTCCAGGGCGGCCGTGCCGACGTTGACCCGGCGCGCTCCGGTGCCCAATGCCCGCTCCAGCGAGGTGTCGTCGCGGATGCCGCCGGACAGCTCGACATCCACGTCGAGGGCATCGATCACCTCGGCGAGTTGGTCGGCGTTGGAGCCGCGTCCGAAAGCAGCATCGAGATCGACCAGGTGCAACCAGGTGGCGCCTTGGGATTGCCAGCGAAGCGCGGATTCGAGTGGATCCCCGAATACCCGTTCGGTGCCTGCGGCTCCTTGGATGAGCTGCACGGCCTTGCCGTTTTGTACGTCAACCGCCGGCAGCAAGACCAGCCTGGTCGGTTCTGCAACAGGTGCAGTATGGGTCATGGACACGTCTATCGAGCCTAACTCATCAGCCAATGGCGGAGTAGTGCGGCACCGGCGGCTCCCGATTTCTCGGGATGGAACTGAGTGCTGGTCACACTTCCCCACTGAACGGCAGCGATGAACCTATCTTTTTCATGCTCGCACCAGGTGATGCGGGCATCTGGCGGTACGGATGGCGTGCCATCGTCATCGGTGGCATGTACCCCGTACGAGTGGACGAAGTAGAACCTACTCTCACCCAAGTCCTCGAAGACCCCGGCCGGCCGGGGCACCTCGACGGTGTTCCAGCCCATGTGCGGAAGCCTCGTGGCGGTAAGCCTCTCGACGGTTCCCGGGAACACGCCGATGCCGTCTGCCTGGATGCCGCGCTCGACGCCCCGTGCGAACAGCACCTGATGGCCCACGCAGATGCCGAGCAGTTTGCGTCCGGCCGCGACCCAGTCGCGCACCAGGTCGTCGCCACCGACCTGGTGCAGCCCGGCCATGCAAGCGGCGAACGCACCGACTCCGGGCACCACCAGAGCATCGGACGAGGCGAAGTCACCGGGCTCGGAACCCAGCTCGACTTCGGCCCCGGCGGCGGCGAGGGCACGGCAGGCCGAGTGCAGGTTGCCCGACCCGTAGTCGAGCACTCCGACCTTGACCGAAGCCGTCACAGCGCACCCTTGGTGCTGGGGATGCCACTCACCCGCGGATCGGGTTCGACAGCGAAGCGCAGCGCGCGGGCCAGCGCCTTGAATTCGGACTCCACGATGTGGTGCGGTTCGCGTCCGGCCAGCAGGGTCAGGTGGACGCAGATGCCGGCGTTGAAGGCCAGTGACTCGACCACGTGGGCGGTCATCGACCCCGCGTACAGCGGGTCGGTGCCGCCGATGCGCGCCGTGATCTGGCTTTCCGGTTCGCCGCTGACCACCGCATAGGGTCGGCCGGCTACGTCGACCACACACCTGGCCAGGGCTTCGTCCAACGGAACGGTGGCGTCCGCATAGCGGCGGATGCCCCGTTTATCGCCGAGCGCCTGACCCAGGGCCTGCCCGATCGCGATCGCGGTGTCCTCGATCGAGTGATGTCCGTCGATGAAGAGGTCTCCGGTGGTGGCGACCTCCATGTCGATCAGCGAGTGCTTCGACAAAGCGGTGAGCATGTGGTCGTAGAAGCCGACGCCGGTGCTGATGGTGGATTCCCCTGTGCCGTCGAGGTTCAGCTTGACGTGCACATCTGATTCACTGGTCGCCCGGTGGATCTCGGCGATACGTGGCTCGTTGGTCATCTGGCTGGCTCCTCATCTGGGCTGAGCACCTGGTGGTCGGGAAGGATGTCACTCAGTGCAGCACGGAACTCTGACATTTCTTGGCCGGTTCCCGCCGACACCCGCAGGAATCCTTGCGGCCCGGTCTCCCGGATCAGCACACCACGGTCCAAAAGTGCTTGCCAGACGGCATGCCGGTCTGCGAAACGGCCGAACAGACAGAAGTTCGATTGGCTGGGGATGACTTCGAGGCCGAGGTGGCGCAGCCATTGCTGGATCTGCTGGCAGGAATCCCGCAGGGCATCAACCTGCCCGAGCATCTCGGGGGTGTGGGCAAGCGCCACCCGGGCGACCGCCTGGGTTTGGGCCGACATGTGATAGGGCAGCCGGACGATCCGGCAGGCATCCACCACCGCCGGGGCCGCCGCGAAGTAACCGACGCGTCCACCGGCCAGGGCGAATGCCTTGCTCATGGTGCGGCTCACCACGAGCTTGCCGAAGCGTGGCAGCAGGGCCAGCGAGGAGTCGGCCGGCACCTCGGTGAATTCCTGGTAGGCCTCGTCGACGATCACCATCGCATCGGTGCCGGCGCAGATCTCCTCGATGACGCTGACCGGGGTCTGGGTGCCGGTCGGGTTGTTCGGGGTACAGATCAGCACGATGTCGGCATGGTGTTCCGCGATCGCCGAGAGCACCAGCTCGGCGTCCACGGTGAAGTCGTGTTTCCTGGGCACGGTGACATATCCGGTGTGGGTGTTGCGCGCATACTCCGGATACATCGAATAGGTCGGAGTGAAGGCCAGCAGGGTGCGTCCGGGACCGCCGAAGGCCTGCAGCAGATGGGTCATCACCTCGTTGGAGCCGTTGGCCACCCAGATGTTTTCGGCGCCGAGTCCGAATCCGAGATAGCGCGCCAGATCTTGCCGCAGCGCCAGGGCCTCCCGGTCGGGGTACCGGTTGATCGTCTTGGTCAGGTCACGGATGGCCTCGGCCATCTGGATGCGCACCTTGGAACTCGGCGGATATGGGTTCTCGTTGACGTTCAGCATCACCGGCACATCGAGTTGCGGAGCACCGTAGGGCTCCTGGCCGACCAGCTCGGGACGCAGCGGCAACTGGTCCAAGGTGATGTCGCTGCCCGCGCTCATCGCTGCTCCCCCAACCGGACGTCGATGGCCGCGGCGTGGCCGGGCAGATTCTCGGCATGCGCGAAGTTCATGATTTCCTCGCCTATCGCGGCCAGCCCCTCGCGGGAGTACGCGATGACGTGGATCGACTTCATGAAGCTGCGCACCGTCAGCCCGGACGAGTAGCGCGCCGCGCTGCCGGTCGGCAGCACATGCGTGGAGCCCGCCGAATAGTCACCGAGCGGCACCGGCGCGTAGTCACCGACGAAGATCGCGCCGGCATTGTGAATGCGATGCGCCACCTGCACCGCATCGGACGTCTGTATCTCGAGATGCTCGGCCGCGTAGGCATTCGCGACCTCGACACCCTGGTCGAGGTCTTTGACCAGCACGATCGCCGATTGCTCGCCGGTCAGGGCCTTCGTCAGGCGTTCGGCGGTGGCGAGTGCGGCGACCTGGGCGGCCACCTCGGCCTGCACCTGCTCGGCCAGGGTCCGGCTGGGCGTGATGAGCACCGATCCGGCCATCGGATCGTGTTCGGCCTGGCTGATCAGGTCGGATGCGACGAAACGCGGGTCGGCGGTATCGTCGGCCAGCACCGCGATCTCTGTCGGGCCGGCCTCCGCGTCGATGCCGACCACCCCGCGCAGCAGCCTCTTCGCCGCGACCACATAGATATTGCCCGGCCCGGTCACCAGATCGACCCTGGGACACAATCCGGCCACTCCGTGGGCGAACATCGCGATCGCCTGGGCGCCACCCACCGCATAGACCTCGTCCACACCGAGCAGCGCACAGGTGGCCAGGGTCACCGGGTGCGGCAGGCCGCCGAACTCGGCCTGCGGCGGAGTCGCCACCGCAAGCGAGGAGACTCCGGCGACCTGGGCGGGCACCACGTTCATCACGACGCTGGAGGCCAGCGGGGCCAGCCCCCCGGGCACATACAATCCGACTCTGCGCACCGGAACCATCTCGTTGCCGACCACCGCGCCCGGGGCGAGCTCGACGCTGCGCCACTGGGGTTCGGTCTCGATCTGTTCGCACACCTTGCGGCGGCGTTCGATCGACACCTCGATCGCTTCGCGCACCTTCGGATCGAGCTCGCCGAGGGCGGCTCGGAGCGCCTCGGCGGGCACCCTGAGATCGGCCGGAATCACATGATCGAACTGCTCGCTGAAGCGCAGCAGGGCGTCCACCCCTTCGTCGCGCACCGCCTCGCTGATCGGACGCACGGTGGCCACCGCATGGTCGACGTCGAAGCGTCCGCGCGGCAACACGGCCGAATAGTCATCCAGGGTTTGATTGGTCAGGTCGATCACCGAAAGCACATACCCGATTCTAATGGTGCACGCGTGCCTGGCGCGGACCAGTCTTGCCGGCGGTATCCACCGGTTCTTTCCGGTCATCCTCGTGATGCGGCCAGCTGCGCGCGCATCTTGCGATCGAGCGTCTCCGCGAGCGTCCGCTATTGACGTGAAGAGCCGAGACGCGGACATCTTGCGGTCGAGCGTCGTGGTTGCCGGGTTCTGGTATGTGTCGAGTATGAGCAAACGCAAGACTGCCGGGGCGGCCACCCCGGCCACGACCGTCTTGACCCGTGCCAAGGTGCCGTTCACCGTTCACGAATACGAGCACGACCCCGGCAACCATCATTTCGGTGAAGAAACCGTCGCGGTGATGGGCGTCGACCCGCACCGCACGTTCAAAACTCTGGTCGCCGAACTCACCGGCGCCAAGCACCCGCACGTGTGCGCCGTGGTGCCGGTTTCCGGCCAACTCGATCTGAAGGCCCTGGCCCAGGCCGCCGGCGCCAAGAAGGCCACCATGGCCGACCCGGCGGACGCCGAACGCCTCACCGGCTACATCGTCGGCGGCATCTCTCCGATTGGGCAAAAACGCCAGCTTCCGGTCTTCATCGACGAGTCGGCGTTGCAGTTCGACACCATGCTGGTGTCGGGTGGCAGGCGCGGGTTTTCCGTGGAACTAGCCGCTCGCGATCTTGCCGGCGCTGTCGGAGCGAGCTTCGCCGACATCGGACGCGTCGGCTGACTCGTCGCCGTCGTCCTCACGGCTCAGATTCGCGTACAGCATCACCGGGATGATCGCGCCGAGCGCCCAGACCAGCAGCGCGGACACTGTGTGCAGTTGGAAGTCGATCGGCACCTGGTCTCCCACGTTCGCGGACACCACTCGTTCCGCGAAGTTTCTCGGGCCCAGAATGATCCCCATCAGCCAGCAGGTTCCTCCGCTCGCCAAGCCGCCGAGTGTCGCCATGACGGCGAGTGGCCAGCCCATCTTGTTGAAGAGGAACCACGCCACCAGCCCCAGCACGACCCCGACGAGCAGACCGATGATCACGAAGATCGCATCGATGGCGAAGATCTGGCCGATGGCGCGCTCGGTCATCTGAACCGAGCCGTCGTCACTGGTCAGATAGGTCGGCAACTTCACGATCGCATGCCAGACCAGCCCTGCCACGACACCCAAGAGCACGACGATGGCGAGGTACAAGCCGATCCGCACCCCTAACGAATCCGGGTTCAGGCGACGCCGGGCCTTGTCGCCGGCCGGTGGGATACCGCGTCCGGGTTCGGCAACGGGCACGGTCACGTCCTCGGTGAGCCTGTTGTCGGCTGCTGTGTCGCTCATCAACACCTTCCTCATCTCGGATGCTCGTGCCGCCAGCGGCCGCGGTATTGCCGCGACCGCTCCTCAGTCTAGGGCGTGACGAACAATGGGCGCCGAGCGGAGGCTTCGGATCGGCGATGCTTCGCGCCGGGACGAGGTCACCGGATTCGCCGTAGGGCCGGAAATCACACCCCGAGGCAGGATGGGCCCAGCAGCGCCTTCAGGTCGGCCACCAAAGGCTGAGAGGGGCTGACCCGCAATTCGTCGGCTAACTGGAAGAGGGTGGAGCTGTCCGGGCTCTTCAGCCGCAACCTCACCTGGGTCGGGCCGGGGTGCGCGCACAACACGCCGCGCAGCGAGTCGACCACTCCCGGTGTGCAACGGTTGACCCTCATCTCGATGATCACCGGGCGGTTGTCCGCGGAAGTCACGTCCATGCTGGTCACGGTGTCGGCGTGCAGCTCGACCGAGTCGTCACGCACGTTCACGCGTCCCTTCACCCGGACGATCGAGTCGGGCACCAGCTCACCGGCCACCTGCTCGTAGACATTCGGGAAGACCGAGACGTTGATGGACGCGTCCATGTCCTCGACGATCAGCGATGCCCAGATGCGGCCCTGTTTGGTCTGCCGGCGCTGCACCTGGGTGATCATTCCGCAGATGGTCTGGGTCGAGCCCTGGGCGCCCTCACCGCGTTCACTCAAGCCAGCGATGGTCGTCGACCGTTCGGTCTGCAGCACATGCTCCAGACCATTGAGCGGGTGATCCGACACGTACAGGCCGAGCATCTCGCGCTCGAAGGCGAGTTTGGTCCGCTTGTCCCAGTCCTCGATCTCGGGCACCGGTTCGTGGGCCAGCGTCGCAGACTCGTCCGCCATGCCGAAGCCGCCGAGCAGCGAATCCTGGCCGTGTTCGGCGTTGCGTTTGAGCTCGGTCACCTGGTCGACGGCGTTCTCGAAGATCTCCATCAGGGCGCGCCGGGAGTGCCCGAAGGAGTCGAAGGCGCCCGCCTTGATCAACGATTCGGTGACCCGCTTGTTGCAGGCAGCCAGCGGAATGTTGTCGAGGTAGGAGTAGAAATCGGTGGCCGGGCCGTGTTCTTCACGCCCGGCGATGATCGCCTTCACCACGTTCTCGCCGACATTGCGCACGGCGCCCAGCCCGAAGCGGATGTCGGAGCCGACAGCGGTGAAGATCGATTCGGACTCGTTGACGTCGGGCGGTAGCACCTTGATGCCCATCCGGCGGCATTCGGCCAGATAGACCGCCGACTTGTCCTTTTCGTCCTTCACCGACTGCAGCAGGGCCGCCATGTATTCGGTCGGATAGTTGGCCTTCAGCCAGGCCGTCTGATAGCTGACCAGGCCGTATGCGGCCGAGTGAGATTTATTGAAGGCGTAGTCGGAGAACGGGACCAAAATGTCCCAGACGGTCTGGAAGGCGGCCTGCGAATAGCCGCGCCCCAGCATGCCGTCGCGGAACCGGTCGTATTGGGCGTCCAGTTCTTTCTTCTTCTTCTTGCCCATCACGCGGCGCAGCAGATCTGCGGCGCCCAGTGTGTAGCCGGCCAACCGCTGGGCGATGGCCATGACCTGCTCTTGATAGACGATCAGGCCGTAGGTCTCGCCCAGAATGTCCTTGAGTGGCTCCTCCAACTCGGGGTGAATGGGCGTGACCGGTTCTCGTCCGGTCTTGCGCCTGGCGTACTTGTTGTGCGAGTCGGCGCCCATCGGGCCCGGACGATACAGCGCACCGACTGCCGAGATGTCCTCGAACTGGTCGGGTCGCATCGAGCGCAGCAGGGCACGCATCGGGCCGCCGTCCAGCTGGAAGACGCCGAGGGTGTCGCCGCGTTGCAGCAGGTCGAAGGTGGCCGGATCGTCGAGCGCGATCTGGTTGATGTCGATCTTCTCGCCCTGGTTGCGCTCGATGTTGTGCAGCGCGTCGTCGATCACCGTGAGGTTACGCAAGCCCAGGAAGTCCATCTTGACCAGGCCCAGCGACTCGGCGCTCGGGTAGTCGAACTGGGTGATGATGGCGCCGTCCTGCTCGCGCCTCATCACGGGGATGACGTCGGTCAGCGGAACCGATCCCATGATGACGCCGCAGGCGTGCACGCCCCACTGCCGCTTCAGGCCCTCGATGCCCTGGGCGGTGTCGACGACTTCTTCGACCTCGGGGTCGGACGCGTAGAGCTCGCGAAACTCCACCCCTTCGCCGTAACGCCCATGCTCGGGATTGAAGATCTGCTTGAGCGGGACGTCCTTGCCCATCACCGCGGCCGGCATCGCCTTGGTGATGCGCTCCCCCACGTTGAACGGCTTGTCGAGCACCCGGGCGGAGTCCTTGACCGCCTGTTTGGCCTTGATGGTGCCGTAGGTGACGATCTGGGCGACGTGATCCTTGCCGTACTTGCGGGTCACGTAGTCGAGTACCTCGCCGCGGCGGCGCTCGTCGAAGTCCACGTCGAAGTCGGGAAGCGAGGGCCGCTCCGGGTTCAGGAATCGCTCGAACAGCAGGCCGTAACGCAGCGGATCGAGTTCGGTGATGCCCATCGCGTAGGCGATGATCGACCCTGCGCCCGAGCCTCGGCCCGGCCCCACCCGGATGCCATTGTTCTTGGCCCACATGATGTAGTCGGCCACCACCAGGAAATACCCCGGGTAGCCCTTCTGCAAGATGATGCCGATCTCGTAGTCGGCGCGCTCCCGGATCTCGTGTGGCAGCGGGTCGCCGAAACGCTTGCGCAGGCCGATCTCGGCCTCGTGCCTGAACCAGGATTCCTCGGTCTCGCCGTCGGGCACCGGGAACTGCGGCATGAAGGTGCCCGATCCCTCGTCGAAGCCGGTTTCGCAGCGTTCCGCGATCTCCAAGGTCGAATCGCAGGCCTCCGGATAGTTACTGAACAGCGTCCGCATCTCGTCCGCGGACTTGAGGTAGTACCCAGTGCCGTCGAATTTGAACCTGTTGGGCTCGTTCACCCGGGATCCGGATGACACGCACAGCAAGATGTCCTGAGACTTCGCGTCCTCGGCGTGGACATAGTGCAGGTCGTTGGTGGCGACCATCGGGGCGCCGATCTTCTTGGCCAGCCGCAGCAGGTCGGCGCGCACCTTCGTCTCGATCGACAGGCCGTGATCCATCAGCTCGACGAAGAAGTTCTCCTTGCCGAAGATCGATTGAAACTCGGCCGCCGAGGCCACCGCCTTGTCGAACAGTCCGAGCCGCAGATAGGTCTGCACCTCACCCGAGGGGCAGCCGGTGGTGGCGATCAGCCCGTCATGGTATTCGTTCAGCAGTTCCCGGTCGGCGCGGGGCTTGTAGAACTGGCCTTCGATGCTGGAGCGCGAACTCAGTTTGAACAGGTTGTGCATGCCCTGGCGGGTCTGGCTCCAGATGGTCATGTGGGTGTAGGCACCCTTCGCGGCGACATCGTCGCCGGTGCCGTCACCGAACTGCACGCGTTTGCGTTCCCACCTGGGCGTGCCCGGGGTGAGGTAGGCCTCCAAACCGATGATCGGCTTGATCTCGTGCTTGGTGGCGGTCTTAAAGAAGTCGAAGGCGCCGAACATGTTGCCGTGGTCGGTGATCGCGATGGCGGGCATGCCCTGCTCCTTGGCCGCCACGATCAGATCTTCGACGCGGGCCGCACCGTCCAGCATCGAGAAATCGGTGTGATTGTGCAGATGGACGAATCCCTGCGCCATGACCTGGGCCCTCCTACGTAACGTGCGACTGCATCACCCTACCCCTGGAGGACGGGCTCACATAGCAGGCACGTCGGGGGCTCAGCGGTCAGCGAAGAACGCCTTTCGTCGGATCGCCCAGGGCCACCGGATCGAGTTTGACAACGTCGGTGGGCTGACGGTATCAGCATGACCTCCGGTTCAGGCGGCGGCAGGTTCTTGTTTGTGCAGCGCCGCGATGTTCGACAACAGCGTGAGCGTAAAAGCCAGTCCCGCTGCGACGACCATCGAGAGCACCAGCCCCCAGGCATTGGTGGAGACGAACGGCGCCACGAAGGCCGGCAGATAGGCGGTCGCCTCCGAGCCGGTCAGCCCCACCAGAGCTCCCCCGACGGTCGCCGCCGCCAGCGCGGAACCCAGCACCTTGCGGTCGGCGAACATGAAGGGGTATGCCGCCTCGACGAAGGTGCCGAAGAAGAAGTTGATGGAGGCCCCCGAGGCCGCCAGCGCCCGCTCGCCCGAGCTGCGTGGCCGCACGATATTGGCCAGCGTGATGCCGAGGCTGACCATCACCAGCCCCACCATGTCGACAGCGCCGAAGAAGGAGTGCCCCTTTTCGCTCATCTCGACCAGCACCAGCGGCAGGATCACCGAGTGATAGATGCCGAACATGATGGCCGGCCAGATGATCAGCCCGGCGATGGCGCCCGCCAGCAGCGGACTGAACCCGACGGCGGCCTCGATGCCGTTCTTCACGGCCTCGCCGAGCCAACTCGTGAAGGGAGCGAGCAGAAAGAAGATGACCAGCCCCGATGCGAGGCCTGCAAGACCACCCGACACGATGTTGGCCGTGGTGACCGGCCACCCCCAGGCGAGCGTCTTGCTCATCAGGTAATAGACCAGGATGCCCGCCATCAGACCGCCGAGCAGTCCGCCGATCACCCCACCGTTGACCGCGAGGATGCCCGCCACCGCACCGGCCACGGCACCGATCTCGTCCATGCCCGAGACCTTGCGGGCCGCGACGATAGCGACGACGATCGGGATGCCTGCGATCAGAGCGTCGAAGGCGGGCGTGAGGCCGTCCATCCCGGGGATCTTCGACACTGCGAGCACCAGCGCCATCGCGATGAAGGCCGGAATCGCCGGAACGATCGAGCCACGGATACTGATCCGCCGCCACGGCGATTCACCTTGTCCGCCCGCTGCCTGGGCGGTGCCCAGCGACGGCCGGTACTTGAGCTTCCAGTACTTTGCCAATCCGGACGCATAAGACACCGCGCGGGTGCGGTTCGTCGAACCGATCGTCCCCGATACGGCCACCAGATTCAGCCCTGCCGCCTGCGCACCGGCGATTGAGGTGCCCCCGGTGCCGGCCGCTGGAAGGCCTTGGGCCGCCGCGGCCTGAACCGTCAGTTTGTTGGTGTCACCGGGGTCGGCACTGACCAGCACCAATCCGTCGATCTGTGCCTCCGCGACTTGGCGGGCGAGGTCGGCGTCGGCCCGCCGGGCTGCGATGTTGATCTCGCCGAGGACGCCTTCAGCGGTGATGACCGGGGCACGTGAGTCGTCGAGACTCCACAGTGCAGCCTGGGTTTGGTCGGTGGCATGGTCCATCGGCTGGGCGGCCGAAACGAATTGGGCACCGGCTACCTCCATGCCCGCGGCCTCCAGTTGCTTGACGATCTCGGTCAACAGCTTGGCGGGCTCATCGCCACCTTGAGAGCGAAGATTTCCGCCGCTGCTCCCGAGAATGACAACACGCCGCTTTCCGGCTTCCATGCTTCTCCCATCAGCTTTCACCCAGATCCACCGGTTGTCGCCCGATGTGCGTTCGCTGCGGATTCAGGTTCGACCAGAACCGGTGATCGCCGCTACCGGTCTCGGTGCCGTCAGGCCCGTATCCGAACGACGCTTCCGCAGATAGCGTGCCCGTCCGGGACTGCCCACCGGATCTCTGACCGTCTGGTGGACGCACCGATCGCCGGCCGTGCCGAAATCCTCTAGCGTGGGAACCATGTTGGCAGTCAGCGCAGTGTCCTTTTCTTCCGCCGATCCCCTGGGCGGTTTGCAGATCAGCGAAAGGCCCGAGCCGGACGCCAAGCCGGGCTGGACGAAGGTCACGATGCGGGCCAGCACCCTCAACCGGCACGATCTGTGGTCGCTGAAGGGCGTCGGTTTGAGGCGGGAACAGCTACCCCGGATCCTCGGCTGTGACGGTGCCGGGATCGATGAGTTCGGCAACGAGGTGATCATTCACAATGTGGTCACCAGCCCCGGCTGGAGCGGGCCTGCGCCGCTCGATCCCAAGCGCTCCATGTTGTCGGAGAACTTCGACGGAACCTTCGCGTCCACGGTTCTGGTGCCCACCTTCAATCTGGTTCCCAAGCCCGCAGAAATGAGCTGGACGACGGCGGCCTGCTGTTCGCTGACGATGCTGACCGCCTACCGGATGCTGTTCGTCCAGGCAGGGCTGCGGCCGGGCGACCTGGTGCTCATCCAGGGCGCAGGCGGCGGCGTCAACTCGGCAGCCATCCAGCTGGCCGCGGCGGCTGGCATCAGGGTCTGGGCAAGCAGCCGTGACGAACACCGCCGGATGCGGGCTCTCGGTCTGGGCGCGGAGCAGGCATTCGAGTCCGGTGCCAGACTTCCCGAAAAGGTCGATGCGGTGATCGACAATGTCGGCAAGGCCACCTGGAGCCATTCGATCAACGTGCTGCGTTCGGGCGGCACCCTGGTGACTTGCGGGGCCACCACCGGCGAACCGGAAAAGACCGAACTGACCAAGATCTTCTTCCGCGAACTACGGGTGCACGGCTCGACCTCCGGGTCGATCGACGATCTGCGCAACCTCGCCAGCTTCGTGCAGACTGCCGGCATCACGCCGGTGATCGATCAAGAGCTGCCGCTGGCCCAGGCCCGCCGGGCATTCGCCCGGATGGAAGCCGGCGAGATCTTCGGCAAGATCGCCTTCACCTACTGATCGTCCACTCGTTTCATGTGATCGGGCAATGGACCTGACCTTCGTTGCCCGGGACACGCCCTCTCGTCCGTCTCAATGCAGCGACCTATGACAGGAAGAACCATGGCCACCATCACTTCGGTCGAGACCATCGACCTTCGCTTCCCCACGTCACTGGACGCGTCTGGATCCGACGCGATGAATCCGGACGCCGACTATTCGGCCAGTTATGTGGTGATCCACACCGACGGCACCGACGCTCGGGGCCATCAGCTGACGGGATACGGTCTCACCTTCACCATCGGCCGCGGCAATGACATCGTCTGCGCGGCGGCACAGGAATACGGCAATCGGCTCGTGGGCTGCGACGTCGACCAGATGGCCGCCGATATGGGTGGCATCTATCTGCATCTCGCGTCCGACTCCCAGATGCGCTGGCTCGGCCCGGAGAAGGGCGTGGTTCATCTCGCGCTATCGGCGGTCATGAATGCCGTCTGGGATCTGGCGGGACGGCTCGCCGGCAAGCCGGTTTGGCGGCTGCTCGCCGAGATGACTCCCGAGCAGCTGGTCGATATTGCAGACCTCCGCTATTTGGCCGATGTGCTGCCCAGGGAGCGCGCCCTGGAGATTCTTCAGCAAGCCGAGGCCGGCAAGGCGGAGCGGATCGCCGACCTGGAGGCGGCCGGATACCCCGCGTACACCACCGCTGCGGGTTGGCTGGGCTATTCGGACGAGAAGATGCTGCGCATCATCGCCGAGCAGGAACAACTCGGCTTCACCGCCGTCAAGTTGAAGGTCGGCGCGAACCTGGATGACGACATCCGACGCTGCACGAAGGCCCGGGAAGCCATCGGGGCCCATCGTCCGCTGATGATTGACGCCAACCAGATCTGGGATGTTCCCACCGCCATCCGCTGGGTCAACGCGCTCAAGCAATTCGACCTGAAGTGGATCGAGGAGCCCACCAGCCCCGACGACGTCCTCGGCCACCGCAAGGTCAGGGATGCAGTCGCCCCGATAGGTGTCGCCACTGGCGAGCACTGCCACAACCGGGTGATGTTCAAGCAGTTCCTCGAGGCCGGCGCCATGGACTACTGTCAGATCGATGCCGGCCGGCTCGCCTCGGTCAACGAGATCCTCGCGGTGCTGCTGTTGGCTGCCCACTTCGAGGTGCCCGTCTGCCCGCACGCCGGCGGGGTCGGGCTGTGCGAGATGGTACATCACATGTCGATGCTCGACTACGTCGCGGTCTCCGGCAGCTACGAGGGCCGTCTGACCGAGTACGTCGACTCCCTGCACGAGTACTTCGTCCATCCGGTGAAGGTCGCGAACGGACGCTACCAGGTCACCGGCGACCCGGGATACAACACAGAGATGACCCAGGCCGCCATCGACGAGTTCAGCTTCCCGGACGGCAGTTACTGGGCGTCGGTCCGCTGAGTTCGCTCGAACCAATAGGCTCGCTTTGCGGAACTCAAACCAACCGACAAGCCATCCTTGTTGGTTTGCCTGGCTGAGGACCAGGTGAAGTGGGGTGCCGGGAAGCGAACCTCTGTTCTCGGTTTGCGACGGCACCCCACGTTCCTGGGCCGACCGCGTCTGTTATGCCAGCATCTGCCGATCACTGGGGTTGATCGGACGGGGCAGGATGCTGTCCTCACCGGTCAGGAACGCGTCCACCCCGTTGGCACAACCGCGTCCCTCGGCGATCGCCCAGACGATCAGCGACTGGCCCCTGCCGGCATCACCGCACGCAAACACGCCGGGAATGCTGGTCTGGTAGTTGCCGTCGCGGGAGATGTTGCCGCGCTCGTCCAGCTCGACACCCAGCTGCGACACCACACCGTCGGTTTCCGGGCCGAGGAAGCCCATCGCGAACAGCACCAGCTGCGCCGGGATGATCCGCTCGGTGCCCTCAATGGGGGCGAACTTGGTCTGCGGCCCGCCGACCTCGGTGATGCGCAGGCCCGAGACCTGGCCGTTCTCGCCGAGGAACTCGGTGGTGTTGACCGAATACAGCCGCTCGCCGCCCTCTTCGTTTGCCGAGGCAATCCGAAAGATCATCGGGTAGGTCGGCCACGGCTGCGAGTCGGGACGATCGGCCGGCGGATGCGGCATGATCTCCAGTTGCGTCACCGAACGGGCTCCTTGGCGAAGCGCCGTGCCGAGGCAGTCATTCGAGGTGTCGCCACCACCGATGACGATGACGTCCTTGCCCTCGGCCGTGATCTGGCCAGGCACCTCGTCGTTCAGCGCCTTGGTTGCCTGGGTGAGAAACTCCATCGCCTGGTGGATACCGCCCAGATCACTGCCCGGGGCGCTCAGCCCGCGGGGTCTGGTGGAGCCGATGGCCAGCACGATCGCGTCGAACCGCTCCAGCAGTTGCTCGCCGGTGATGTCGTCACCGATCCTGGTCGACGGTTTGAAGGTGGTGCCCTCCAAGACCATCTGCTTGAGCCTGCGATCGAGAACCGACTTCTCCATCTTGAAGTTGGGGATGCCATAGCGCAGCAGCCCGCCGATGGCGTCGGCCCGCTCGTAGACGACCACCGTGTGGCCGGCCCTGGTGAGCTGCTGCGCGACAGCCAGGCCCGACGGCCCGGAGCCAACCACGGCGACCGTCTTCAGGGTGTGCCAGTTCGGTGGCTGCGGGGTGACGCGGCGGTCGGCCCAGCCCTTGTCGATCAGCGCGACCTCGACGTTCTTGATGGTCACCGGGTCGCGGTTGATGCCCTCCACGCAGGCCGTCTCGCAGGGAGCCGGGCACAGCCGGCCGGTGAATTCCGGGAAGTTGTTGGTGGCATGCAGCCGTTCCAGCGCGTCCTGCCACTCGTCGCGCCACAGCAGATCGTTCCATTCCGGAATCAGGTTGCCCAGCGGGCACCCACTGTGGCAGAACGGGATGCCGCAATCCATACAACGTCCGGCCTGCTTGACGATGATCGGCAGCAGAGAGATACCCGGGGTGCCCGGGTACACCTCGTTCCAGTCCTCGACGCGCTGCTCCACGGGACGCCGGGCGGCGACCTCGCGGGGAGTCGTCATGAATCCAGTCGGATCAGCCACGAGCAGCCTCCATCATGCGATCGGTCACTTTCGTTATGGGCAGGCCCTCGGCGGTGGCTTCGGCCTGTACGCGCATCACGCGGGCAAAGTCGCGAGGCTCGAGTTTGGTGAACCGGGCGGCCAGCTGTGCCCGGGGCATATCGAGCAATTCGGACGCCCGCTTCGAACCGGTCACCTCCAGATGCCGCTTCAACAGTTCGACGACCCGTTCTATGTCGGCCTCGGTCATCGGCACCGCGTCCACGTATTCGCCGTTCAGCACCTCAGGACGCATGTCGAGCACCCAGGCCGTGCCGCCGGACATGCCGGCCGCCAGGTTGCGTCCGGTAGAGCCGATGATCAACGCCTCGCCGCCGGTCATGTATTCGAGACCGTGGTCGCCCACGCCCTCGACCACGGCCGTGGCACCCGAGTTGCGGACGCAGAACCGCTCGCCCACCACCCCGTTCAGCAAGATCTCACCCGAGGTGGCACCGTAGCCGATCACGTTTCCGGCGATAATCTGAGTGCCGGCATCAAAGGTGGACGCCGGATCGGCCCGAACCGCCACCTTGCCACCGGACAGCCCCTTGGCCAGGTAGTCGTTGGCGTCACCGGTCAGCAGCAGGCTGACACCCCTGGGCAAGAATGCCCCGAAGCTCTGCCCCGCCGTGCCGATGAATTCGAAGCGGATGGTGTCGTCGGGAAGGCCTCGGCCTTCGGTCGCCATGGTGACCTCGTGACCGAGCGTAGTGCCGACGGTGCGCCGGATGTTGCTGATCGGCAGCACAGCGGCCACCGGCTCACCGGTGGCCAGTGCAGGCCGGGCGATCTGGATCATCTCGACGTCGATCGACTTGTCCAGTTCGTGATCCTGCGCGATGCGGTGGTGTCGCACGGTTCCCTCAGGAACCTCGACCTGATGCAGCACCGGCGATAGGTCGAGTCCCTTCGCCTTGTAGTGCTCGACGGCCTTACGGGTCTCCAGCTTGTCGACGCGTCCGACCGCCGCCTCGAGGGTGCGGAAGCCGAGCATCGCCAGATATTCCCGCACCTCCTGGGCGATGAACTCCATGAAGTTGATCACGTACTCGGGTTTGCCTTCGAACTTCGCGCGCAGCTCCGGATTCTGGGTCGCCACACCCACCGGACAGGTGTCCTTGTGGCAGACCCTCATCAGGATGCAGCCGGTAGTGACCAGCGCGGTGGTCGCGAAACCGAACTCCTCGGCGCCCAGCAGGGCGGCGACGATGACATCGCGTCCGGTCTTCAGCTGGCCGTCACACTGCACGACGATGCGATCACGCAGCCCGTTGAGCAGCAGCGTCTGCTGGGTCTCGGCCAGGCCGAGCTCCCACGGACCGCCGGCGTGCTTGATCGAGGTGAGCGAGGCGGCGCCGGTTCCGCCGTCATGGCCGGAGATCAGCACCACGTCGGCCTTGGCCTTGCTGACGCCTGCCGCCACCGTGCCAACCCCGATCTCGGACACCAGCTTGACGTGCACCCGAGCGCTCGGGTTGGCGCACTTCAGGTCGTGAATCAGCTGCTTGAGATCCTCGATCGAGTAGATGTCGTGGTGCGGCGGCGGGCTGATCAGCCCGATGCCGGGAGTCGAATGCCTGGTGCGGGCGATCCACGGATAGACCTTCGGGCCGGGCAGCTGGCCGCCCTCGCCGGGCTTGGCGCCCTGAGCCATCTTGATCTGCAGATCGCGGGCATAGCTCAGGTATTCGGAGGTCACGCCGAACCTGCCGGAGGCGACCTGCTTGATCGCCGAGCAGCGCTCCGGGTCGTGCAACCGTTCCGGATCTTCGCCGCCCTCGCCGGTGTTCGAGCGCGCACCGAGCCGGTTCATCGCGATGGCCAGGGTTTCGTGGGCTTCCTGGCTGATCGAGCCGTAGCTCATGGCGCCGGTGCTGAAGCGCTTGACGATCTCCGATACCGGTTCGACCTCGTCGATGTCGATGGGCTCGGCCGCGGGCTTCAGGTCCAGCAGGGCGCGCAATGTCATCAGCCTGGACGACCGGTCGTCCACCCTGGCCGAGTAGCGCTTGAAGACGTCGTAGCGTCCGGTGCGGGTGGCGTATTGCAGCCGGAAGACGCTTTCGGGATCGAACAGGTGCTGCTCGCCTTCGCGGCGCCACTTGTATTGGCCGCCGGTGATCAGCGTGCGGTGCGGCAGCGCGTTGGTCGCCGGGTAGGCGTTGCGGTGATGCACGGCCACGTCGCGGGCGATCTCGTCCAGGCCGATGCCTTCGATCCGCGAGCTGGTGCCCGGGAAGAACTCGGCCATGAACTCGGCATTCAGGCCGACCGCCTCGAAAATCTCGGCACCTCCATAGGAGGCCATCGTCGAGACGCCCATCTTGCTCATCACCTTGAGCAGGCCGTGCTCCAGGGCGCTGATCACGTTGCGGATCGCAGTCTCCGGGGTGACGGTGACCAGCTGCTCGCGGCGGGCCAGGTCTTCGGCCGACTCGAAGAGCAGGTATGGGTTGATGGCAGCCGCGCCGTAGCCGGTCAGCAGCGCCACATGGTGCACCTCGCGCACGTCGCCGGCCTCGACGAACAGCCCGATATTGGCGCGCTTCTTCAGCTTCACCAGGTGGTGGTGCATATTCGCTGTCGACAGCAGCGACGGAATCGGCGCGCGGGAATCGTTGGAGTGCCGGTCGCTGAGCACGATGTACAACGCACCCTGGTCAACGGCCTCGGTGATCTCATCGCGCATCTCGGCCAGCCGCTCACGCAGCGCGTCCGGGCCGCCGGCGGCGTCGTACAGGCAGCTGATCACCCGGGTCAGCCCGTTCGGATCGTCGGCGCGCTCCCCCAGATGGACGATCTTCGACAGCTGCTCCGAATCGATGATCGGCGAGCTCAGCACCAGCTGGTTGGCCGATTCTGCGTCCGGCTCCAGCAGATTGCCCTGCGGACCGGAGCGCACCTCGAGAGACGTGACCAGTTCCTCGCGGATCGCGTCCAGCGGCGGGTTCGTGACCTGGGCGAAAAGCTGACTGAAGTAGTCGAAGAGCGGCCGTGGCTTGTCTGACAGCACCGGCAGCGGAGTGTCGGTGCCCATCGACCCCAGCGGCTCCGAACCGCTGTTGGCCATCGGCGCGACGATCATCGTGAGGTCTTCGTGCGAGTAGCCGAAGACCTGCTGGCGGCGGGCTACCGAACTGGAGCCGTGCACGATGTGGGTGCGCTCGGGCAGATCGTCCAAGAACACGCGGCCCTGCTGGAGCCACTCGCCGTAGGGGTGTTCGGCGGCCAACTGATCCTTGATCTCGCGGTCATCGATCAACCGGTGACCGGCCAGGTCGACGAGCAGCATCCGGCCCGGCGTCAGACGGCCCTTCTGTTTGACCTCGGACGCCGGTACATCGAGCACGCCCGCCTCGGAGGCGAAGATCACCTTGTCACCGGTCACCCAGTAGCGGGCGGGACGAAGCCCATTGCGGTCGAGCGTGGCGCCGATCAGCGAGCCGTCGGTGAAACAGATGCAAGCCGGGCCGTCCCAGGGCTCCATCAGGCAGGCGTGATAGTCGAAGAAATCGCGGTGAGCCTGCGGCAGGTCGTCGTTGTGCTGCCAGGCCTCGGGCACCATCATCATCACCGCATGCGGCAGCGAGCGACCACCCAGGTGCAGCAGTTCGAGTACCTGGTCGAAGGACGCGGAGTCCGAATCCTGGGCGTCGCAGATCGGGAACAGCCGCTCCAGGTCGCCGGGGATCAGCGCGGACGACAGCAGCGATTCGCGGGCCCGCATCCAGTTGCGGTTGCCCTTGACCGTGTTGATCTCACCGTTGTGCGCGATCATCCGGTAGGGGTGCGCCAGCGGCCACGACGGGAAAGTGTTGGTCGAGAAGCGCGAATGCACCAGCGCCAGCGCGGAGGCGAAACGCTCATCGGTGAGGTCGGGGTACACCTCGGAAAGCTGGGAGGTGGTCAGCATGCCCTTGTATACCAGCGTCCTGGCCGACAGCGACGAGAAGTAGACGCCTGCCTCGAAGCGGGCACGGCGGCGCAGCGGATACACCTGACGGTCGAGATCGATGCCTGCGGCGTGGCTGCGATCGGAGACGAAAAGTAGCGCCATGTGCGGCATCACGCCGAGCGAGATGGGGCTCAGGGTGTCGGTTCGGACCGGCACGTCTCGCCAGCCGTGCACCTTGAGACGCTCCTCCAGGGCGATCTTCTCGATGGAGATCATCGCCATGTCGCGTTCGGCTTCGTCTTCAGGCAGGTATGCCATGCCGACCGCATACTCGCCCGGCTCGGGCAGCAGGAAGTCGACCTCGTCGCGGAAGAAGGCGTCCGGAATCTGGACCAGGATGCCCGCGCCGTCGCCGGCGGCCTCGTCGGCGCCGGTCGCGCCGCGGTGGTCGAGGTTGGCCAAAGCCGTCAAACCATCGAGCACTATGCCGTGGGTGGGTGCGCCGTCAAGCTTGGCGACAAAGGCCAAGCCACACGCGTCGTGTTCGTAGGCCGGATCGTAAAGGCCCTGCCTGGCGGGTGCTGAACTAAACGAGGTCATCTGCACTCCTGTCTCGGCACCGCATACGGACGCGGCCCAGTGCGTGAGAATAACGCCCCTGTGTTACAGATTTTTTACAGCGTGTAACGAAAGCGAGTCAGCTTGAGAGATCGCGCGGATAGGCGTCGCGCCACGGCGGGCCCATCGGCACACCATCTGAATCGGCGCAGCGGCGCGTCACGTGATCCACGGCCGGCTCCGGCTACCGGTCGTCGGGGTGAGTCTCGGGGCCTGCCATGTCGGAAGCATCGGAATCGGTGAGCTCGACCGGGCTGGTGTCGTCTGACGGCACACGGGAACGTGCCGGTGACAGGCCCGCACCGCCATCGGGGAACCCGAAGGGCCACCACATCACGCCGGGACGCTTGCGCAACTGCCAGATCAGCAGGATGACCGCGCCGACGAAGCAGATCAATGACACATAGTTGTTGATGCGCCATCCGCCGATCTCGTTTGCCGGATCGATGCGCACCATCTCGATGAAGAACCGGCACAGCGTGTACCAGATGATGTAACAGCTGAACAGCTTGCCCCGGCCCAGCTTGAATCGGCGTTCCGCCCACAACAGCAAGATGCCACCTATCGTGTTGGTGATCATCTCGTAGGCGAAGGTGGGATGAAAGGTCTCGAACTCGCGGTAGCCGTCCGGCCGGTGGGCCGAGTCGACATAGAGCCCCCAGGGCAGATCGGTGGGGCGTCCGAAGAGTTCTTGGTTGAACCAGTTGCCGAGGCGTCCGATTGCCTGGGCAAAGAACAGCCCCGGTGCCAGGGTGTCGGCGAACGATCCGAAGTCGAGCTTGTGCCGGCGGCAGATCAGCCAGGACGCCAGAGCGCCGACCATCACACCACCCCAGATGCCCAATCCCCCGGCACGGATGTTGAGAGCCTGCCACGGATCGCGGCCCGGCCCGAAGTACAGCTGGTGGTCGGTGATGACGTGATAGGCCCGCGCCCCGATGATTCCGGTGATGACGATGATGAATGCGGCCGAATCGAATCGATCGGGGCTGCCGCCCCGCCGGACGAACCGCGTACGTCCCATCAGCACGGCCACGATGATGCCGGCCAGCACGCACAGGGCGTAGTAATGCAGCGTGAATCCGCCCAGGCTGATTCCGCTGGACGGCGGTGCCGGAATCTGGAGCGGAGTCATCTGTCCGCCCGGCGTACTCCGGCCGCCAGATCGGCGACCTTTTCCCGAAGCGGACGAAGATCACTGCTGCCCCGATCTTCGGCGTCGATCAGGCAGCTGACCAGCGCGGACCCGACGATCACCGAGTCGGCGAAACCGGCAACTTCTGCGGCCTGGTCTCCGTTGGAGACCCCGAGCCCCACCCCGACCGGCAGGCTCGGATCGAGTTCACGTGCCCGCCGCACGATCACCGGGGCGGCATCCGAGGTGTGGTCGCGAGCACCGGTCACCCCCATGACCGAGGTGGCGTAGACCCAGCCACGGCAGGCTCCCATCACCTTCGTGATGCGTTCATCCGACGAGCTCGGCGCGATCAAGAAGACCCGGTCGAGACCGTGCGCGTCGGAGGCCGCCATCCACTCGCCGGCCTCGTCCGGAGTGAGATCGGGGGTGATCAGACCGGCCCCGCCGGCTGCCGCGAGGTCGCGAGCGAAGGCGTCGACGCCGTGGCGGAGCACGAGGTTCCAGTAGATCATCACCATCGGCACGGCCCCTGCGGTGGCGACGGTCTCAACTGCGCTGAACAGATCACGGGTACGTACCCCGCGCTCCAACGCCTTGGTGGTGGCGTGCTGAATGACCAGGCCATCCATCATCGGATCGGAGTAGGGCATGCCGATCTCGACCAGATCGACGCCCACACCGTCGGTTCCCTCCACCAAAGCCCGCATCGCGTCCAGCGAGCCCGGCACATCGGGGTAACCGACCGGCAGGTAGCCGACCAGTGCTGCACGGCCTGAGTCATTTGCAGCCCGCACCCGCTTGCCGGAGATACCGAGCCGTGGGTCAGGTGTCGTCGCCTGCGCGTTCACTTCAGGTCTCCCGTCGACTGATCGGCTTCGCCGCGAATGCCGAAGTACTTCATCGCGGTGTCGACATCCTTATCGCCGCGCCCCGAGATGTTGATGACGAGCACCGGCTTCGATCCAGGGTTCTCTTCGATCTGCCGCAGGGCGAGTCTGCGTGCACCGGCAACCGCATGGGCCGACTCGATGGCCGGCATGATGCCTTCGGTGCGGCACAGCAGCTTGAAGGCGTCCATCGCCTCGGCGTCGGTCACCGGCTCGTAGTGGGCGCGGCCGCTCTTGGCGAGTTGTGCGTGCTGGGGACCCACCCCGGGATAGTCGAGGCCTGCCGAGATCGAATGCGATTCGATGGTCTGGCCGTCGTCGTCCTGCAAGATATAGGTCTTGGTGCCGTGCAGCACGCCGAGCGAGCCACCGTTGATGGACGCGGCGTGACGTCCGGTCTCGACGCCGTCGCCGCCGGCCTCGAAGCCGTACAGCCCCACCTCGGGATCGTCGATGAAGTCGGCGAACATGCCCATCGCATTCGAGCCCCCGCCCACGCAGGCGCAGACCGCGTCGGGCAGCCTGCCATAGCGCTCCAACATGGTCGCCTTGGTCTCGGTGGAGATGATGCGCTGAAACTCGCGGACGATCTTCGGGAACGGATCCGGGCCCGACACCGTACCGATCAGGTAGTGAGTGTTCTCGACGTTGGTCACCCAGTCCCGCATCGCCTCATTCATAGCGTCCTTGAGGGTCGCACTGCCCGCCGCGACCGCGACCACCTCGGAGCCGAGCAGTTGCATGCGGGCCACGTTGAGTGCCTGCCGCTCGGTGTCGACCTTGCCCATGTAGATGCGGCATTCCATGCCGAACAGTGCGGCGATGGTCGCTGTGGCGACACCGTGCTGGCCTGCCCCGGTTTCGGCGATCAGCCGGGTCTTGCCCATCCTGCGGGCCAGCAATCCCTGGCCCAAGACGTTGTTGATCTTGTGGGAGCCGGTGTGATTGAGATCTTCCCGCTTGAGCAGGATCGTCGCGCCGCCGCAGTGTTCGCTGAAGCGCTTCGCTTCGGTCAGCGGGCTCGGGCGTCCGGCGTAGTTGACCTGCAGATCGTGCAACTCGGCCAGAAAACCGGCGTCGGCCTGCGCATCGTTGAACTCCTGGTTCAGCTGCTGCAAGGCGGGAGCCAATGCTTCGGGCACGTATCTGCCCCCGAAGTCGTCGAAGTGTCCGCGGGAGTCCGGATAGTCAGAGAGTTTCATGGTGATCCTGAAATATTGTCGTGACCGAACGCGGATCGCCCGAAACGGCTTGTGCGTTCGAAGAGAGATTCATGGCTGAGCTCAGGCGCCCGGCCCAGTGAGGCAGGGTGCCCGGTGAGGTACCCATCATCGGCTGCCTGCAGCGATCATGGCGGCGATCATGGCACCCGGATTCGCTTCGGTCACCAGCGCCTCGCCGACCAGGATGGCGTCGGCGCCGGCGGAGGTCACCCGTGCCGCATCGACCGGTGACTTGATGCCTGACTCGGCGACCTTGACAATGCCGCCCGGAATCGATTCGGCGATCTGCTCGAACCGTGCCAGGTCGACGTCGAGTGTCTTCAAGTTGCGGTTGTTCACCCCGATCAGCTCGGCACCCAGATCTACGGCCCGCTTGGCCTCGTCCGGGGTGTGCACCTCGACCAGCCGAGTGAGTCCCAGACCGGTGGCGACGTCATAGAGCTCGCGGAGCTTCGCGTCGTCGAGGGCGGCCACGATCAGCAGGATCAGGTCGGCGCCATGGGCCCTGGCCTCATATATCTGGTACGGCTCGACCATGAAGTCCTTGCGCAGCAGCGGCTGGTCGACCCGCCAACGCACCAGATCAAGATCGTCGAGGGAGCCACCGAATCTGCGTTGCTCGGTCAGCACCGAAATCGCGGCGGCACCTCCCCCGGCGTAGGCCAGCGCCAGCACGGCAGGATCATCGATCTCGGCCAGCGCCCCCTTGGACGGGCTGGACCGCTTGACCTCGCAGATCACCGACAGGCCGGACGCTCTGAAGGCGGGCATCGGATCACGAACCGCAGGTGCGCCCTCCACCGCAGCGATCACCTCATCGAGCGATGTCTGGGCCTCGCGAGCGGCCAGGTCTTCCCGGACGCCGGCAATGATGTCATCGAGCACGGTGGTCATGCGTGGTCCCCCTTTCGTGCATCGACGCTACCTGCTGGCACTGACAAAACCCGATGGCCGGACGCCCGCGAGACGGCGCCGATCACGGCCGCCGCCTTGTTCCGGGTCTCCAGATCTTCGCTGTCCGGCACCGAGTCCGCCACGATTCCGGCTCCGGCTTGCACATACGCTTTGCCGTCGGTGATCAGCGCGGTGCGGATCGCGATGGCTGCGTCCGAGTCGCCGGTGAAGTCAAAGTATCCGATCACTCCCCCGTACGGGCCGCGGCGGCTGGTCTCCAATTCGTCGATGATCTGCATCGCCCGAACCTTCGGGGCTCCCGACAACGTTCCTGCCGGAAAACATGACATGGTGACGTCGAGCGCGCTCAGGTTCGGTTTGATCTTTCCGACCACGCTGGCCTCCAGGTGCATGACGTGCGAGTAGCGATGCACGTGCATGAATTCGGTGACCTCGACGGTGCCCGGCTCGCACACCCGCCCGAGATCGTTGCGGCCCAGGTCGACCAGCATCAGGTGCTCGGCGCGTTCCTTCTCGTCGGCCAGCAGTTCGGTCTCCAAGGCGAGATCCTCGGTGGGGTTCGCGCCGCGTGGCCGGGTGCCGGCGATCGGGCGGGTGGTGGCCAGGCCGTCCTTGACGGTGACCAGGGCCTCCGGGCTGGATCCGACCAGCGCGAACCGCTTGCCGCTCCGTTCGAGTTGCAGCAGATACAGGTAGGGGCTCGGGTTCGAGGTGCGCAGCTCGCGGTAGATCGCCAGCGCGTCGGCGGTGGTGGTGTCGATTTCGAATCGCTGGCTGGGCACCACCTGAAAGATGTCGCCGGCGCGGATGTGTTCCTTGGCGGCCTCCACCATCGCCACGAACTCGTCGTGGCTGCGTTGGCGCTTCGCCGGGGCGGGGTCGACATTGCTTCGCACGGTGGCCATCGGCTGATGGGGTTCGGCCAGCTGCTCGGCCATCGTTCGGACGCGGTCTGCCGCGTCCTGCCAGGCTCGGTCGGCATGCTCGGCCGACGCGTCGAAGTTGATGGCGTTGGCGATCAGCCAGATCTCGCCGGTGTGATGGTCGAGCACGGCGAGGTCTCCGGCCAGCATCATCACCATCTCTGGCACGCCGATGTCGTCCGGATTCGAGTCGGGGATGTTTTCCCGTTCACGTACCAGTTCGTATCCCAGGTAGCCGACCATTCCGGAGGTGAACGGCGGCAACTTTGGGTCGCGTGGGGTGTGCAGCAGCCGCAGGGTTTCGTCCAAGACTTCGAGTGGTCGTCCGGTGGCGGGCAGGCCCGCGATCGGACGATCGGTGTTGACGATCCACTCCGATTCGCCATGGTCGCCGTAGAGCGTCGCGACATTGTTGACGCCGATGAACGACCACCGCGACCAGGTGCCCTGCTCGGCCGACTCGAACAAGAACGTGCCGGGCCGGTCGCCGCACAGTTGCCGGAACGCTCCGACCGGGGTGATGTCGTCGGCCAGCAGTTTCGCGTAGACGCTGATCACCCGGCGGTCGGCGGCGGCGACGAACTCGTCACGGCTCGGGTGAATGTCGGCCTCGTCGAGACTCATTCGGCAGCCTCACCGGTTCGGTGGTGGCCGGCCTGGTCAATCTCGGCTCCGGAAGCACCTGTCGAGTCGTCGGCTAGAAGCACACCTCCGGCATCAAAACAGCTCTCGGCGCCGGTGTGGCAGGCGGGGCCCTGCTGGTCGACGATCATCAGGAGAGTGTCGCCGTCGCAGTCGCTGGACAGTTCACGCACCTGCTGGGTGTTGCCGCTGGTCGCACCCTTGCGCCACAATTCCTGACGGCTGCGCGACCAGTAGGTCGCCTGCCTGGTCTGCAAGGTGAGAGCGAGCGAATCGTCGCTCATCCACGCCATCATGAGCACCCGCCCGCTGGTGGCGTCCTGCACCACGGCAGGCACCAAGCCGTCGGCGTTGCGCTTCAGCTTGGACGCGATCTCGGGCGAAAGAGCAGGCATCGACTCAGGCATGAGCCCTATTCTCTCGCATCCCGCAACCGGCATCCCCCGGCGCCCCACAGACGGACGCAAGACTCGGCAGGGTTTCTACCGCGCCCGATTGGTGTCTGCTGTCGCAACTCCGAGTTCATCCCACGCGCGCAATAGCTCCTTATCTCCGCTGACCGCCACCAGGTCAGCATCATTGAGGGCGAGCGCCATCGTGCAATGCACCGCGTCATATCCGCGTAGCGCGTGCGAACGGGCAACACGTGCAGCCCTGACAACGAACCCCGCCGATACCGCGATAACACCGACTTCGGCCCACCGAAGCGTAAAGTCCGCCCACGCGTGTTCGAACTCGTCCGATGTAATACGTCCCTGGCGCTCCGCCATAGCCAAAGCCGCCGCGACTTCGACGTACGACAGCTGTGAGCTGAGCAGCTGGTCGGCGTCGCTCCAGATTCTCCGGCACAATTCGCTCGACGGCTCACTGATGATGATCGGGATGATCGCGGACGAGTCCAAATATGCGATCATCTTCGCTGTTCCGAGATGAGGTCACTTACCGGGCCGGCCGTCTTGATCGGCTCAGGAAGCGGGCGCCGCGGTGCCCGGGCCGGAGTGACCACGCCCTCAGCGATCATCAGCTCAAGCACCGTCGGCCCATCAGCGGGGACGATCCGCGCAATCGGACGACCATGATCGGTGACCGTGATCGTGTGCCCCTCCCGCACCGACTTCAGATGCCGACTCAGCCCATCCCGCAATTCGCGAATACCTACACCCATCTCAGACCCCTTGTAGCCAGAATGTGGATCAGATATGTGGCTATTATCCTCCTTTGCCGGGGCGCGGCCAACGGTGTTCGCTTGTAGAAAGCAGCTGCGATGTGCCGACGTGCATCCCGCTAGCCTGTGCAGAGCAAACACGAGCAGAGCAACCACGAGCAATGAGGAGAGATGCCCATGTCAAGCCTGTGGCCGGTACTCGAGCAGCTGAAGCAGCATCGCTGGGTCGAACTGTCGCACGAGCTCACCGAGGATTCGCCCTATTGGGAGGGCATGCCCGACGGTTGTGTCGACCTGAACAGCGTGCTGATGGATTTCGATGGCGGCTTCAACCTGAAGATCCAGGGGCATAAGCTGCCCGGCCAGTTCGGCACCCATATCGACTTTCCCGGGCACTTCGTCCCGGGTGCCCGGCTGAACAAGGATTTCCCGGTTATCGACGAGGTGCTTCCGCTGGTGGTCGTCGACATCCATGAGCAGGCCGCCACCAACGACGATTACGAGGTCACGGTCGACGACATCAAGGCATTCGAGGCCACTCACGGCACCATCCCGGCGGGCACTTTCGTTGCGCTGCGCACCGACTGGTCGAAGCGCTGGCCCGACGGCGAGGCGCTCGCCAATGTCTACGATGGCCGAGAGCATGCGCCCGGCTGGTCGATGGAGGCGCTGAAGTACCTGATCGAAGAGCGCGACGTCGCCGCGGTCGGCCACGAGACTCTCGACACCGATGCCCCGATCACCTCATCCGCTGTGGACGATCTGCAGTGCGAGCGCTACGTGCTTGCCCAGGACCGTTTCCAGGTCGAGTTGCTGGCCAACCTCGATCAGGTTCCCGCCACCGGCGCCCTGATCTTCGTGGGTGCCGCCCGTATCGCGGACGCGAACGGCATGCCGGTGCGCGCCTGGGCCATCGTCCCCGACTGATGGCCGAGCGGTAGCTGTCCGAAACGGTAGGCCTCACGGCGCGTCCTACCGTTTCGGACGCAACTCACAGCTCACAGCGGGGCACCGATGTGGACGCTCATCCGCAGCGGCTAAGTGGCGGGTAACGTTCTGGCTACCGGTTTCGATCTTGGCTTGCCGCATGCCCCAAGCCATCGTCCATTTCGGCAGCTGCTGCGTGGGGATAGGTGTTTGCCACCTCGCGCATCTGAGCGACGGTTCGATCGAGCCAGCCGCCGACATTGCGGCGCGCCTTACGGGTGTCCGGGTAGCGGCAGCGAAGATGCAGACCTTGCTGGTCGAACACGAACCACAGCATCACCCCATCGGTACGGATGACTGCGCTGACATACTGTGCCTGCAAACTGGTGGTGTCGATCTGCACCGGAAGCCTCCGCAGGTCGAGCCACGAAATCGCGAACATGCCGGGGGCCTCGGGCATACCGCCCCACGGTTGCAAGATGTCGTCCAGGGGCCAGGACCCCAGCCTGATCGCCTCGCGTACCGCTGCCTGGGCCAACCGGGGCTCGGGATCGGCAGATTCGATGACCGAATTGGTGATGAACCAGCCGACCGAGTCGTGCCAGGTCTCCTCGTAGCGGCTGTGGACGGGGAAGACCGCTCGCAGCGGCTGACCGGCCACCTCCAAGGTCACCTTCGTCATCACCGATACCGCCAGCGACAACGTGGAGATCTCTTGGTCCTTGGCAAAAGCCTCGAACGCGGCGTCCTCGGCGGTGCCCAGCACGTCGCGCACCTCCACCCTTTCGGGGAACGGCTCAGGCTCTCCCAGCGGCAGCGGAAATCTCGGCATCACCTCGCCGCTCGCCCCCAGTATCTCCGTCCAGCGTTCGCGCACCTGTTCGGGAGCAGTTTGCCGGGACAGCAAAGCTTGGGTGTGTTCGGCGAATCCCGGAGCCACGGCAAGCTCAGGGGTGTGCCCGGTGCCCAACTGCCCCAACGCCCGCAACAAGTCGCGGGCCAGCACCAGCATCGACCACATGTCGACATGGGCGTGATCGGCAGCGATCAGGACCGTGGTGCTGACCGCGGTCTCCAGCACGCACAGCCGGTGCGAAGGCTGGGCATAAGGTGCACACGCCAGATCGAGCACATCGCGCACCGCGGCATTGACCGGCTGGCCGGTACTGATCGGGTGCTCCACCCATCGTCCGGGCCCGAGCCTCACCTGGTGAAGACGCGGGCCGTCAGGGCCCGGCTCGAAGACCGACCGCAGAGTCAGGTGCCGGTCGATCACCGCCAGCCACGCCTGTTCCAGATCGCCCAGCGACAATCGCTCCGGGACCTGGAACGACAGCGCCATCCATGATCCGGGACGCAGCCCCGCACCGACGTGGCGTCCTTGATCGAAAGAAACCGGGAGTGATCCTTCACGGCTCAGCACCGCAACGTCATAGCCCATCAACCTTCCGAACGGCAGATTGAGTTGGGCGATATTGGTCAGCCGCATTCGGCAAGCCTAGGTGTATATCGATCGGTGCCACGTTAATTCTTCGTGACGAGGCATGACCGTGTCACGGCCCAACCAGGTTGTTCGTTAGCCTGAGCATGCTGATGGTCGCCGTAGCGGGTGACGCGGAAATCGGCGGATTCAGGGTCGCCCCCTGAATCGATGATCATGGTCGGCTCTGGAGGTGTGTGGTGCCCGAACAGTCTGTTCCCGGAGCGCTGCTCGATGTCGAGATGAGCGATGAAGGTGGGCATCCGGTCGTCCAGCTGCATGGCCTGATGTCGAGCCGCAAGCGAGACCGCCTGCTCGACCTGGACCTGGGCATCGGATTGAGCGGGACGCGGCTCTTGCGGTACGACGCGCGCGGGCATGGCCGCTCCACCGGACGCCCGGTTCCCGATGACTACCGCTGGCCGGTACTCGCAAGCGATCTGCTGATCGTGCTGGACGCCTGGTTCCCGGGTGAGAAGGTGCACGGCGTCGGATCGTCCATGGGGGTGGGCACGCTGTTGCATGCGGCGGTCATGCAGCCGGATCGCTTCAGCGGGTTCACTTTGCTGTTGCCGCCGACGGCCTGGGAGACCCGCGCTGCGCAGGCGTCCAACTATGTGCAACGGGCCGAACTGGTCGAACGTGAGGGCGTCCGCGCATTCATCGCCCTTGACCAGGATTCCCCGCAACCACCGGCAACTTTCGGACGCCCGGATACCACTCCTGATATTTCCGAGGCTCTGCTGCCCTCCGCGCTGCGCGGTGCGGCGAAGAGCAATTTCCCCGCCCGTCAGCAGATCAAGGACATCACGGCGCCGGCGACCATCCTCACCTGGACCGAGGATTCCGGGCACCCGCTGTCCACCGCCCATGCCCTGCTCGATCTGATGCCGAACGCCACCCTTCAGGTCGCCAACCGGCCCACAGATGTCGCCAGGTGGCCCCAAGTGCTGTGCGAGGACGTCGCCCGGGACGACGCGGTCGGTGACCTGTTCAATGCAGCGGTTGCCCGGTCGTGATAGTCCGGACGGTTGTGGCCTACACAGTCGACGAATCGATAGACGAAACCGTCATCAACGTCATCGGCGTCTTCCACGGTGGTCAAGACTGGGAGCACAAACTTAACTCCTGACGTTAACGGATTCGCATCGAAGCGAAACACGAGCGCCGACTCACCTCGTAATGGCCTATTACGGCGTCAGCGACTTGAACTCTTCGGCATCGATTTGTGGAGTGAGGATGAACTGTCGGCGCTCGCCGTTTCCAATGACTATCCCTAGGTCTGCTATGGTTACGACACCTAGCGGATCTAGGGATAGGAGACCAATGCATATCGACAAGGATCTGGTGGCCGCCTCGGCGACACCGCTCGTCCTGGGCATTCTGGCCAATGGAGAGTCGTATGGCTACGCCATTCTCAAACGCGTGAACGAACTGTCCGATGGCCGGATGCAGTGGACCGATGGCATGCTCTATCCCCTGCTGCACCGGCTCGAGCGCCTCGGCTACGTGCAATCATCGTGGGGCACCTCCGAAATCGGACGCCGCCGCAAGCACTATGCGATCACCGAGTCGGGCCTGGCTCTGCTCGCCGATCGGCAGAGTCAATGGGATGTGGTGGCCGCGGCACTCGCACAGGTGTGGAACAGCGCCCGTCCGGCGGAACGCCCAGCCCAAGGGTGGGCCTGATGAGCGCCTATTCCGAAGCCGGATCCACCGACGCGCTGGAGGCCCAGATCGGGCAATGGCGCCGTTTCGTGCAGCGCCGCGAGGCGATCTCGGCGGCAGATGTGGACGAAATGGAGGACCATCTGCGCGAATGCATCACCGATCTCAAGGCAGCGGGCCTCGACGATGAGGAAGCGTTCCTGGTGGCAGTCAAGCGGATGGGCCGGTTGGATGAGCTCTCGCGAGAGTTCGCGCAAGAGCACTCCGAGCGGCTGTGGAAGCAGCTCGTATTGGTCTCGCCCGGGCCCACGGCGCGATGCCGTTCGTCCCGCGAATTGCTCGTCACCCTGCTCATCGCCGTTGCCGCAGGAATCTGTGTCAAGGCCGGATTCGCATTGCTCGATGAGACGTCGTTCATCGCAAATGCCGCGCTACTGGCGCTGCCCTTCGCCGCCTGCTATCTCGGTTGGAAACGCCAGCTCTCACTGCCTGTGGCCGTGGCCATCGCAGCGATCTTTGCGGTGCTCGCCACAGCTCTCAATGTCTACCCGTTCGACACCTCGGGCAGCACCCAGATGATCGCGGTACTGCACGCGTCTGTCGTTGGCTGGGCTGCAGTTGGGCTCGCCTACGTATCCGGACGCTGGCGATCTGCCGAACGCCGGATGAACTTCGTCCGGTTCAGCGGCGAATTTGCGATCTACTTCGGCTTGCTGGCGATCGGAGGAGGCGTGCTCATTGCTCTGTTGCTATCGGTGCTCGACCTCGCCCGGGTGCCGTACGCCGTGAGCGGTCCGCTGGTCGGAGATTGGATTCTGCCGCTGGGGGTTCCCGGAGCTTTGGTGGTGGCCTGTTGGCTGGTCGAAGCCAAGCAGAACGTCATCGAGAACCTCGCCCCGGTGCTCACCAAGATCTTCACGCCGCTCACCCTGGCGATGTTGATCGGCTGCCTGATCGCTCTGATCAACGCGGGCGACCTCACCGAGGCCGACCGGACGCTGCTGATAGTGATGGACGCGATCGGGATGCTGGTGCTGTGCCTCTTGCTCTACTCGATTTCGGCCCGCGATCCGCTGGCGCCACCGCAGTTCTTCGACTGGCTGCTCATCGCTCTGCTGCTAGCGGCACTCGCCGTCGATGCCGTGGGGATGGCCGCGATGACCACCCGCATTGCCGAGTTCGGGGCCAGCCCCAACAAGGTCGTGGCACTCGGGCTCAATGTCCTTCTCGGTGTGCAGCTCACCTGGTCGGCCGTGCTCGCGGCAGGGTTCTGTGCGGGCCGATCACCCTTTGCCCGGCTGCTCAGATGGCAGACGCTGTTCCTTCCCGTCTACCCGATCTGGGCCCTCTTCGTCGTGCTGGTGGTCCCGCCCATCTTCGCCTTCAGCTGAGCGGGAGGCGGACGATCACCGGGGCCGGTAGTACTGCTGCTCAGCTGAGCTTTTCCAGAATCAGTTCCCGGACGCGGGCGGCGTCGGCTTGGCCCTTCATCGCCTTCATCACCGCGCCGATCAGGGCACCGGCCGCCTGGACCTTGCCGCCGCGGATCTTCTCGGCGACGCCCGGGTTCGCGTCGATGGCGGCGTCCACCGCAGCTGACAGGGCACCGTCGTCGCTGACCACGGCCAAACCTCTGGCCGCGACGACATCGGCGGGCTCGCCTTCGCCGGCCAGCACGCCGTCGATCACCTGGCGCGCGAGCTTGTCGGTCAGGGTGCCGTCGTCCACCAGGCCTTGCAGAGCGGCGACCTGGGCGGGCGTCATGGCGACCTCGTCCAAGGCAATACCGGACTCGTTGGCCCGGCGGGCCAAGTCACCCACCCACCATTTGCGGGCGGCACCGGCCGAGCAGCCTGCCTGGACGGTCGCATCGATCAATTCCAGTGCCCCTTCGACGCCATTGACGTCGCGCATCTCGAGGTCGGTGAATCCCCACTCGGTCTGCAACCGGGCGCGGCGCTGAGCAGGAGGCTCGGGCAAGGTGGCACGCAGTTCGGCCACCCATTCGCGCGAGGGCGCCACCGGCACCAGATCGGGCTCGGGGAAGTAGCGGTAGTCCTCAGCCTCCTCCTTGGAGCGGCCCGAGGTGGTGAATCCCGCCTCGTTCCACATCCGGGTTTCTTGATGCACCCGGCCACCGGAAGCCAAGACGGCGGCCTGCCGGCAGATCTCAAAGCGCAGCGCTCCCTCGACCGACTTCAGCGAGTTCACGTTCTTCGTCTCGGTGCGGATGCCGAGCTCGGTCGAGCCCTTCGGCATCAGCGACACGTTGGCGTCGCAGCGCATATTGCCGCGCTCCATCCGCGCCTCGGAAACACCCAAAGCCCGCATCATCTCGCGCAGATACGCCATATAAGCGCGCGCCACCTCGGGGCCCTTGCGTCCGGTGCCGAACACCGGGCGGGTGACGATCTCCATCAGCGGCACACCGGCCCGGTTGTAGTCGACCAGCGAATGCCCGGCCCCCTGGATGCGTCCGGATCCCCCGACGTGGGTGTTCTTTCCGGCGTCTTCTTCCATGTGCACCCGCTCGATCGGGACGACATAGTTCTCGCCGTCGAGCTCGATGGTGACCTCGCCGTCGATACACAGTGGCTCGTCGTATTGCGAGACCTGGTAGTCCTTCGGCATATCCGGGTAGAAGTAATTCTTGCGCGCGAACCGGCACCATTCGGCGATATCGCAGCCCAGCGACAGCCCGATCCGGATGGCCGATTCGACGGCCTTCTTGTTCACCACCGGCAGCGAGCCGGGCAGCCCCAGGCAGACCGGGCAGGTGTGTGAGTTCGGTTCGCCGCCGAACTCGGTCGTGCATCCGCACCACATCTTCGACTTCGTGTTGAGTTCGACGTGAACCTCGAGGCCGAGCACCACGTCGAAGCGGGTCATCGCCTCGTCATAGTCCATCAGCTCATTGCTGACATAGACGCTCATCGCACGCTCTCCTTCTGGCCGGCGGCATGCCCGAGCTCGGGAGCCTGATCCAGCAGGGGCCCTCCCCAGCGATCGTTCAGCGCGGCCTCCACGGCAGCTCCCACCAGGTAACAGCGGTCGTCCGCCATCGCAGGTGCCATCACCTGCAAGCCGACCGGCAGCCCGCCCGGGGCGTCCAAACCGATCGGGAAACTCGCCGCGGAATTGCCCGCCAGATTCGCCGGGATCGTGCACAGATCGGACTTGTACATCGCGATCGGATCGTTCATCCGCTCGCCGAACTTGAAGGCGGTGGTCGGGGTGGACGGCGAAACCAGCACATCGCACTTGGTGAACGCGGACGCGAAGTCTCGCGAGATCAAGGTACGCATCTTCTGCGCCGAGCCGTAATAGGCGTCGTAGTAGCCCGCCGACAGCGCGTAGGTGCCGATGATGATGCGCCGCTTCACCTCGTCGCCGAATCCGGCTGCGCGGCTTGCCCGCATCACCTGCTCGGTGGAGTGCGTTCCGTCATCGTTCACCCGCAAGCCGTAGCGCATGCCGTCATAGCGCGACAGGTTGCTGGAGACCTCGGCCGGCATGATCAGGTAATAGGTCGCCAGCGCGTGCACGAAGTGCGGGCAGCTGACCTCGACGACCTCGGCACCGAGTTCGCCCAGCAACTCGATCGTCTCGTTGAAGCGCTGCTCGACACCGGGCTGGTATCCCTCGCCACCCAGCTCTTTCACCACACCGACGCGAAGGCCCTTGATGTCGGCCTTACGCGCGGCAGCGACGATGTCGGGAACCGGCGCGTCGATGGAGGTCGAATCGGCCGGGTCATGACCCGTGATCACCTGATGCAGCAGCGCAGAATCCAGCACATTGCGGGCGACCGGGCCCGGCTGATCCAGCGATGAGGCCATCGCGATCACCCCGAACCGGGACACCCCGCCGTAGGTGGGCTTGACGCCGACGGTGCCGGTCACAGCAGCGGGTTGACGAATCGAGCCGCCCGTGTCGGTGCCCACCGCCAGCGGCGCCTCATAGGCCGCCACGCAGGCGGACGACCCGCCCCCCGATCCGCCGGGAATGCGTCCGAGATCCCACGGATTGCGGGTGGGCCCGAAGTAGGAGGTCTCGGTCGACGAGCCCATCGCGAATTCGTCGAGGTTGGTCTTGCCGAGGATCACCATGCCGGCGTCCAATAGCCGGTTCACCACGGTCGCGTTGTAGGGCGGGATCCAGTTCTCGAGAATGCGGGATCCTGCGGTGGTGGGCAGGCCCTGGTAGCAGAACAGGTCCTTGACCCCGATCGGGACGCCGGCCAGTGGGCCCAGCCTTTCACCGGCGGCGACCTTGGCGTCCACCGCGCGGGCCTGTTCGAGGGCGCGATCGCGGTCCACCGCCAGGAAGGCATGCACATCGCCATCGACTTCTTCGATGCGGTCCAGATGCACGCGGGTGATCTCTTCACTGGACTGCTCCCCGGAGGCGATCCGGCGGGCGAGCTCGTGGGCGGTCTGCTTGATGGTTGCCGACATCAGTTCTCCTCCGCGTCCAAGATACGGGGGACGCGGAACTGCGCGTCCTCGACGGCAGGAGCCGCGGCCAGCACGGCCAGGGCCGGCAGACTCGGACGCACCTGGTCGTCGCGGAAGACGTTTTCCATCGGCACGGCGTGCGACATCGGAGGGATATCTTCGGCCGCCACCTCGGCAACACTCGCGACCGAGGTCAGAATCACATCCAGTTGCGGAGCCAACCGGGCAAGCTCCTCCTCGGTCAATTCGATGCGGGCCAGATCGGCCAGCTTCGCGACGTCCTGCGCCGACAACTCCACGAGCACTCCTGTATGACATCAGATTCGCCGGCTGTCGGCGAGCACGTCGGCCGGGCACAGCCAACTCGGCACATCTTACCCACCGGGCCGGGCGGCATTGACATCAGCCAAACCGGCCGATCGAGACCAACGGCCGATCAGTTGACGTGGGTGTCGGCCGCCCGGACGCGCGACCTGCGTTTGCTGGCAGCCATGATCTGTTCGATCTCTTCGAGCGTGCGTCCCGAGGTCTCGGGCAGATGCCTGGCGGCAAGGATCAACGCGAGCACGTTGAGGCCGGCGAACACCATGCAGACCGGTCCGAGACCGACCAGGCCGAGCAGGATCGGGAAGCTGAAGGTGATCAGCGCGTTGGCCAGCCACTGCACGAGGACCGACAATCCCACGCCGAGCCCGCGCACCCGCAGCGGAAAGACCTCGGAGATCATCACCCAGGTCACCGGCGAGACTGCGCCCTGTTGCCCGGTGAGGAAGACCAGCATCAGCACCAGGACGAGCCAGGTCGCACCCTGGCCGTCGGTGGCGAGCGAGATGGCGCCGATACCGACCAGTGAGAAGACGATCAGTCCCTGGCCGAGCGCCAGCAGTTTCTTGCGGGGAAGTTTGCGCACCAGAATCAGGCCGAGGAGGGCCGCGAGCACGCTGATCACGCCGTTGGCGATCGTCGCGGTGAGCGCCGCATTGGTGCCGATACCGGTCGATTCGAGGATGCGCGGCGCGTAATACATGATGGCGTTCACGCCGGTGATCTGCTGAATCACCGACAGCCCCATGCCGATCACCACGATCCGCAGCACCCACGGCAGCCGCAGCGCACCGAATCCCATGGATTCCTGGGAGTCAACCTTGTCGATCGTGGAGCGGATGTCATCGAGTTGGGCCTCGATGTGCTCGGCACCGACGCGTTCGAGCGAATGCCGTGCCTGATCCTCGCGGTTCTGCGCGACGAACCAGCGCGGCGATTCCGGCATCACCCGCATGCCGATCCACAGCCCGATCGCGGGTATGGACGCCAACAGCAGCATCCACCGCCACGATGACGATTCGCCGTACAGATGCGCGATCAGCGCGTTGTTGGTGTAGGCCAAAAGCTGCCCGGTGACGATCATCACCTGATCTATGGCCACGATCGAGCCGCGCTTCTCTGCCGGAGAAACCTCGGCCAGGTAGACGGGCACGGTGGTGGACGCGCCGCCCACGGCGATTCCGAGCACGACGCGGAAGAAGGCCATCAAGCCCATGTTCAGCGAGGTTGCCGCGCCGACGGCGCCGATGAAGAAGATGAAGGCCAGCCATACCAGCATCCGGCGGCGTCCGAATTTGTCCGAGAGCTGCCCGCCGAAGACCGAGCCGAGAGCGGCACCGATGGGCAAGGCGGCGGTGATGACGCCTTCGGCCACATCGCTGAGCCCCAGGCCGCCCTGGTCGACCGGATGGGCCATGAAGGGCAGGGCACCGGAGATCACGCCCGTGTCGTATCCGAACAGCAGGCTCCCCAAGGTTGCGATCAGGGCAACCGCACCGAGCGGCAGTGCGCGCACCCGAGATGTGGCATCGGCCTGTGACATAGGACTCTTCCTCCTGGCTATGGAGGACGTGGGGGCCTCCGCTGCAACATAGTAGATGCAATGTCATCTGATCGAAACACGGGCGGCGCATGGCAGCTTGGCGCGGCGGGCAGACTGAATACCATGTTCCTGCTGCGAATCCAGATGCCTGACCGTTCTGGCGCCCTCGGCCAGGTGGCCACCGCCATCGGCTCGGTAGGGGCGGACATCTATTCGATAGAGGTCGTTGACAAGGCCTCCTCGAACACCGTCATCGACGACTTCTTGCTGCAGCTGTCGCCCGGCACCCTGCCCGAGGATCTGGTCTCCGCCTGCCTGCAGGTGGACGGCGTACAGGTGCTGTGGCTGTCGCGCTACCCCGATGGCAATGGCATCGAGTCGGACGTAGCCATCGCCAGCGAGATCGGCAACGGCCGCGAACGCGGACTCGAGGTGCTGCTGGAACGAGTTCCGCAGGTCTTTCACGCCCAGTGGGCCGCGGTCATCGGCCTGCGCGAACAGAAGGTGCTGATGGGCACCGAGAACGCTCCCGAGCTGGCGTCCGAACAGATCGCGGCGCTCGAACCATTCGACGTGGAACATTTCTCGGAGATGTCCGAGTCGTGGCTGCCGGGCTGGGGTGCGGTATCGCTGGCGGTCATTCCCGCCGGACGCAACCAGGTGCTGGTTGCCGCTCGGCATGGCGGGCCCGATTTCCTCGAATCCGAGCTGTACCGGCTGCATCACCTGGTGCGGATGGCGCGCGGGTGGGATCGGCCCGACGGCGCCACGTCGTCCCTCGCATCCTCCGACGACGTCTAGCGTCCGTTCATGTCCGGAAGACCGGTGAGAACAGCGCTCGTGAGGGTGCCGTACTCCAAGCGCCCGTTCATGCTTGGAAATAGCGGCCCGGCTGCGCTAGCCGGTTCGTTACCGTGTGGCGGCACCCGGCGTCCTGAACGAGATGACAAGCTGAAGGCATGAGTGAGACCTGGTGGCAGCTGCTGCTGGCGTTCGGCTATGGGCTGGGTGGCTCACTTATTCCCGTCGTCAACGGCGAGGCCTTCATCGTCGCCGCGATCGCGACCAATCTCATCGGCCCGGTCGAGGCCGGCATCTGTCTCGGGCTCGGGCAGGGAATCGGGAAGATGGTGCTTTTCCAGGCGGTGAAACACGCCAGGAAACTGCCCGTGCTGCGCCGCAAGCCCAAACAACGTCCGGCCCCTGTCCCGGGAACGTGGCGGTACCGCTGGTCGCGCGTCATCGCGTGGGGCACCTCGCTGGTCGAACATCCCAGGTGGGGTCCGCTGGGCTTGTTCCTGTCGAGTTCGGTGAGCGTGCCGCCGAACTATCCCACCACGATCCTTGCCGCGACGACAAAGATCAATTTCGCGATCTTTGCCATCTTCATGACCTTGGGCTTCGTCGCTCGTTATGTGGTGGTGGGGCTCGCTGCGGGCGGACTGTTCGTCCGTTTCTTCAGCTGAGGGTAGCGCCACACGCATCCGCGCCCGAAATCCGCAGAAGCGCCCGAGATACCTGGCGCGGGAGCCGATTTCGGGCGCGTCTGGCGACGTCTACGGAGAACCATGCTGATGGCCGGGTACCGCTATCCAGTGATTCCCATCAGGATCTTATAGAAGTAGTTTCCCAACAGGAATAGCGCGGTCACCACCGCCGCGAAAACTCCGGTGACGGTGAAACGGGCACGCTTCTTCTGTTTGGTGGTGGGTACCCGCTGCGGCCCCCACTCCCCCACCACCGGCTGCACCCGCACGGGCGTGTCGGAATTGAGGTTGAGGTCGCTGAACAGAACGCTCAGCTTGTTCACCATCGCCTTGAACCGCATATTTCAGATAGTACCGCCGCCTGATTCACGTGAGCGACGAAAGGAACTGCCGTGCGGTGACGATCTGTGGACGAGCCAGTTCCAAAGCGAAGAATCGCTTGTCTCCTGTCACGATGATGTCCACTGCGCTTGTCACTGCGGCCTCGAGGATCGGCTGACCGTTTGGGTCAGAGATCTGAAGCTCTATTGCGGTCGGTTCCGCGAGTTCGTATTTCAATGCCGCAATCATCGTGCGTGCCGCCTCGATCCGCTCCGGCCACTTCGTCTCGATAATTCGATCAAACTCTTCGAGGATCCAATTCGTGAGCACCAGTCGGTCGAAAGACAAAATGTGCTGCAACGCCTGATCAGGCACCGAGCTCGGAAAGATGAACGCAGAGACGGGAATATTCGTGTCCGCGAGCACGCGCCTCGCTGAAAGACTCACGCAGAGCCCTTCTTACTACTCGTGTAACGCACCTCGTCAACCAGGGCCTGAACATCGTCATCGTCATGAAGACCGGCCTGTGCGGCAGCTCCCCGGAAAGCACGCTGCGCCTCCAGGAGCGCAGCAACTGCTGGGCGTACGACGACAATGTCGCCCTGTTCGTTCTCGACGAACACCACCTTGTCACCAGGCACGAGTTGAAGGCGCTTACGAACATCGACCGGCAGGGTGATCTGTCCGTTGGCAGAGATCGTTGCCACGTCCATCGCAAGACTCCTTATTTGAAATTCTTGAGTTTCTTTAGAATCTTACCAGCGGGTCACCATGACGATCGCGCTCAAAACTTCACGAGGACGCATACTCTGCGGCCAGCCCGGCTGCCTCGCGCAGGTTGGTCAATAGGCGCGCTACCGAGGCGGCGTCCCAGCCGGCCAGTCCGCAGGCCGGCGTGAGGATGACCTGCTTGTTCAAGAGCTGGGGCTCGATCTCCAGCGGACGCAACAGTTGCAGCGCCCGGTCGGTGAGCTCATCGGTCGAGGGCACCTTCACCTCATCGGTGCGCGCGATCCCCAAGGCCAAGGTTCGGCCATCGGAGATCCACTGGCCGCAGGCGTCCAACTCGGACGAGCCAATGTAGCGGACGTCCAGCGATAAACCGGTGAATCCGGACTTACCCACCAGGTCGAACGGGATCCCCTGGCCACAGCTGTGCAGCCATACTCCCTCGACGCCATCAACGGCGCGCACCAACTCGATGATCGCGTGCCAGCTGTCGCCGACCACGCCACGGTCGGGAACCGGATAGCGGTGCAGACCGGAGAAGGTCGGCAACGAACCACTCAACACCGCGCCGATCACAGGTTCGTCGAATTGCATGATCAGCGGCTTGCCGAGCCGCGTTACCAGTGTGCGAGCGATCTCGCCGGCCGCTTCCGCGAGGGCCTGAGCGAGGTCACGGCAGGCTCCCTCGTCCGCGATCACATGAGTCATGGTCGGGGGCGCCAGACGTATCGATGTGGCGAGCGTCCACGGCCCCGCGAGCGCGATCTTCACCGCGCCGCCATGGTCTTGGGTGAGCTCTTCGAAATCGTCCAGATCGCTGCTCCACCATCTCGCGGCACGTCGCTGAGCCTGGTCCGGACGAGTGGCCAATCGCCAACCATCCGGGCTCAACTCGCAGGGCTGTTCGAGCAGGCCCAGGGTTCGTCCGATCATCGCCGACGACGGATCTCTGGCGGGCACCTCGGGCCAGGCGAGCAGCTCCGGCAGCAGATCGGCCGCCATCTTGACCGACTCCCGGAAGTCATCTCCGGGCATCGACCCCAGCGCGGTGGCGATCATCAGGCAGCCTTCGCACGGGTTCGAACAGCGGACGAGATCACCGAGCTGCCGATCACCTTGTCACCGTCGTAGCAGATCGCGTACTGGCCAGGCGCCACACCGCGGTAGCCCTCGTCCAACCGCATCACGATCTCGCCCTGATCCATACCAATCCACGCATCCCGCGGCTCGCCGTGCGCGCGCACCTGCACCTTGCCGCGCCACGGCTGGTCGCGAACCTCGCCCGTCCAGGTCGGACGAATGCCCCGCAACTCGTCGACCGCGAGATCTTCAGCCGGCCCGACCACGACCTGCCGGGATTCCGGATCGAGTCCGGTCACATAGCGGGGGCGCCCGTCGACGGCCGGAATACCTAGGTTGAGGCCCTTGCGCTGGCCGATGGTATAGCGGAAGGTGCCCTGGTGTTCGCCGAGATGGTGGCCCTGTTCGTCGACGATCTCACCGGGGGCATCGCCGAGCTTCTCGGCCAGGAAGCCTGCAGTGTTGCCGTCCGGGATGAAGCAGATGTCGGTGGAGTCCGGCTTGCTGGCCACCGCGAGCCCGAGCCCCGCAGCCTCTTCGCGCACCTCGGATTTCAGTGAGTCTCCCAGCGGGAACAGCGAATGCTGCAGCTGATACTGGTCGAGCACGCCCAGCACATAGGACTGGTCCTTGCCCGGATCCCGCGAGCGCCAAAGCTCCAGACCGTCGAAGCCCTCGAGCAACCGGGCATAGTGCCCGGTCGCGACCGCGTCATAGCCGAGCGCGATGCCCTTCTCGAGCAGAGCGGCGAATTTGATCCGCTCATTGCAGCGCAGGCAGGGGTTAGGGGTCCTGCCTGCCGCGTATTCGGCCAGGAAGTCGCCGATCACATCGTCGGCGAACCGATCGGAGAAATCCCAGACATAGAAGTCGATGTCCAGTTTGTCGGCCACCCTGCGGGCATCGTGCACGTCGGCCAGCGAGCAGCAGCCACGAGAACCGACCCGCTGCGCAAGCGGGGTACGCGACAAGGCCAGATGGACGCCGGTGACCTGGTGCCCTGCGGCTATCAACCGCGCCGTGGCGACTGACGAATCGACGCCACCCGACATGGCCGATAAGACCCGCATCTGGTGATCTCCTTCTCATGCCTATTGATTCACGTCTCAATCAGTCTAGCGACGGCTACGGAGGGAGTCGGGATGCCGGCGCTCGCCGGGGAGAAACGAGACTTGCTTCCCGGCAAGCCGCATCCTCAGTTCGGGTAGCCCATCTCTGTTCAACGCGCATTAACGTGCTGCGGTCAAGAGGCGGTTTCGGTAGCCGGGAAGTGAGCTTATCCTTTGCGCGAACGTCGGCAACCGAAACCGGCTCACCATCACCTGGCACCGTTTCGAGCAAACCTGATGTGCTTAGTGCGGCACCCGCCTCGCTTGCTCGACGGCTCCGGGCAACTCGGCGATCAACCGGTCGATGTCATCTTGAGTGGTCGTCCAGCCCAGGCTGAGCCGCACACCCTCGCGGGCAGCCCGATCGTCGCGGCCCATGGCCATCAGCACCTCGCTGGGGCCATGCACTCCGGCGCGGCAAGCCGATCCCGTCGAGCACCAGATCTGTTGCTGGTCGAGCAGAAACATCACGTCGTCGGCCGACGCGCCGTCGAAGCCGAGGTTGATGATCGCCGGGCTGCAAGGCTCGGCACCGTTCACCTGGCAGCCCCCGATACGGCGCGCCGCGTCGAGCACCCGGTCCTTGAGATCGCGCAGACGCGCGCTCTCGGCCTCGCGTCCGGCGACCGTGACCCGTGCCGCGGCTGCGAATCCGGCGGCGAGCGCCGCCTGCTGGGTGCCCGACCTGATACCGCCCTCCTGCTTGCCTCCCAGCCCATAGGGCGGCAACTGGACGCCCCTGCGCACGACGAGCGCGCCGATACCGACCGGCCCACCGATCTTGTGCGCCGAGACCGACGCCAGGTCGACATCCAGGTCGGCGAAGTTCACCGGGTAGTGGCCGAACGCCTGGACGGCGTCGGTGTGAAACCAGGAGCCGTGCCGATGCGCGATCTCGGCCAGCCCACGAATCGGTTGGATGGTGCCGACCTCATTGTTCACGAGCATCACACTGGTGATCGCGACCGGCCCGGCCCGATGACCGACGATCCGGTTCTTTGCCTCGGTGAGACCGACGTGGCCGCCGGCGTCCAAGCCGAGGACCTGCACGCGGTCGGGCCATAGCGTTTGCACCGACTGCACCGCCGGATGCTCGAAACCGCTGATCACGATTCCCGGACGATCGGACGCCCACCGGCGTGCAGACCCGACAACAGCGATCGCGTCGGCTTCGCTGCCGCCGGAGGTGAAGATCACCTCGTCGGGCTGGGCACCCAACAGGCCGGCCAATTCTTCACGGGCATCCTCGAGCACGGCGCGAGCCGCTCGTCCGCCCCCATGAAGAGCGGCGGGGTTACCGACCAGGTCGGCATACTCGCCGAGTGCCTCCCTGCTCGCAGTGCGCAGCGGCGAGGTCGCGGCATGGTCGAGGTAGACCGGTGCGCCGTGGTCTCGGCGAAACTGATGGGTCATAGCTGCCTATCATTGGGTTCAACGTTTCAGCGTGGGGGCTTCTGGGCCTACGCTGGTGCTCACCAGCGTAGGCCAGGCTGATCGACGATCTCGTGGCGCACACCGTGCGGCCCGGCGAGACCGACTCGGTGACCGGGCCACGCCGATCTGGTAAGGAGTGCAGCATGCCGACCGATGCCTCGGGCGCCCCCGGCGCGCATCTCACCAGTCGTGGTTGCGTATTCCGGCTGCCCGCCCCACGCGCCAAGGCTGTCGAGTTGGTTCTGCTCGATCCGGAGATGAATCAGCGCACCTTCCCGATGTCGGTACTGGATGGCATCTGGTACACCCGGGTGCCCGGAGTCGGCCCCGGGCAACGCTATGGCTACCGCGTCTACGGCGAATGGAACCCCGCAGCGGGGCTACGGGACAATCCCGCGAAGCTGCTCGTCGATCCCTACGCCAGGGCCATCACCAGTGGCGTCGACTATGCCGGCCCGGTACGCGATCATCTGCCGAACGCGGGTTTCGAGATCGATCAGCGTGACTCCTCTTGCGCGGTTCCGCTCTCGGTGGTGGTCAACGAGACTCCCCCACCGCCGCCGGTCGCCGAACGGCGCCCGATGAGCGATTCGGTGATCTACGAGGCCCATGTGAAGGGACTCACCAGGCTCCATCCCGAGGTGCCCGAGCACCTGCGCGGCAGCTACGCGGGAGTGGCCTACCCGGCGGTGATCGATCATCTCACCAGGCTCGGTGTCACCGCACTCGAGTTGCTTCCGGTGCACCACTTCATCAGCGAGTCGGCCATCACCGCCCGTGGCAAGACCAATTATTGGGGCTATTCAACCCTGGGCTTCTTCGCGCCGCATGCCGGCTACTGCTCGGTCGGCACCACCGGAGAACAGGTCGACGAATTCAAATCGATGGTCGCCGCTCTGCACCGGGCGGGTATCGAAGTGATTCTCGACGTGGTGTACAACCACACCTGCGAGGGCGGCGTGGACGGTCCGACGCTGTCGTTCCGCGGCATCGATCACCGTGACTACTACCGGCTGCATTCCGACCTGAGCACCGACTACGACGTCACCGGTTGCGGCAACTCGCTCGACACATCGAAGCCCGCGGTGTTGGCGCTGGTGCTCGATTCGATGCGCTACTGGGTCACCGAAATGGGGGTCGACGGTTTCCGTTTCGATCTGGCAACCGCGCTCATCCGAGACTCGCATCACCACGTCGACCAGGACCATCCGTTCAAGCGGGTGATCGCCGACGACCCCGTCTTCGACGGCATCAAACTGATCGCCGAGCCATGGGATATGGGCCCCTACGGCTATCAGGTCGGACGCTTCGGCCGGGGCTGGAGTGAATGGAACGACCGCTACCGCGGCTTCATGCGCGACTATTGGCGCGGCGCCGCCGGCGTCCAAGAGCTCGCCACCCGGCTGACCGGGTCAGCCGACCTGTTCGACGGCTCCGATCGCCCACCCTCCGCGAGCGTCAACTTCATCACGGCCCACGACGGCTTCACCATGCGCGACCTGGTCAGCTTCAACCACAAACACAACCGCGCCAATGGTGAGCGCAACTGCGATGGTTCGGACGACAACCGCTCCTGGAACTGCGGTGCCGAGGGCGAGACCGACGACCCCGAGATCAACGCGCTGCGGCAGCGCCAGGTACGCAACCTGATGGCGACCTTGCTGCTCTCCCGCGGAGTGCCGATGATCACCGCCGGCGACGAATGGGGACGCACCCAGCTGGGCAACAACAACGCCTACTGCCAGGACAATCCGATCAGTTGGATGGATTGGAAGACCGCCGAGGAGTGGAGCAGCCTCACCGAACTGACGGTGAAACTCAGCGAGCTGCGGGCGTCCTCGCAGCTGCTGCACTACGACGACTACCTGTACCGAAACGAGATCCTCGACTCGCACGGACAATCGCTGCAGCGCTTCAATCTGGTCTGGATGAACGGCTATTCGGGCGAGATGCAAACCCACGACTGGCAAGATGACGGACGACGGCTGCTGGGCATGTACCTGTCGAGCCGGACCGAAGCCATGCTCGTCTGGTTCTACTCGGGTACCCACCCCATCCAGGTGACGATGCCCGGCATGCCGTGGGGCTGGAGCTACCAGCTCATCTGTTCCACCGCAGAGACCGGCGAGCTGCCGGCAGGCCCGCTCGCGCCGGGAGATGCCATGACGCTTCCGGGACGCACCGTGGCCGTGATGACGGTCAAGGTGCCCTCGGACGCCACTGCCCTGCGCAGGGCAACTCGGCGTGGCAAGTCGACACGCTGAAGCGTGCCGGCCTGAGGCGGGCCGGCCGGATGCCTACTGGGCAACCATGGCCAGGCCCATTTCGGCCGGGCCGGCCAGCAGCGGGTTGTCGGGCACCACACGAACGGTGTAGCCGACCAGCCCGGCCGATCGGCTGACGTCCGTCAGGGTGAACAATGCCTCACCGTCGGTGGTGCCGCCGCTGCCGGCACGGGCGAAACGAGTGATCCGCACGTTGCGCAGCTCATCGGTCGCGTCCACCTCGCCGGACACCAGCTCGACGGCCACGTCGCGGGCATCCAGGCCGTTCAACTGCACCGAGGCCTCGATGGTGTGGCTCGATCCCACCTCGACGGTCTCCGGTAGCTGCGACTCGACGCGCAGCACCGCAACCCCGGGCCAGGCCCGGCGCACCTTCTGCTTCCAGGCGGCGAGTTCTTCGGCCGTGCCATTGGCCGCCACCCGCGTGGCGGCCGCGGCCGCCGGCGTGTAGTACTTCGTGACGTAGTCGCGCACCATGCGGGTGGCGCGCACCTTGGGCCCCAGGCCTGCGATCGTCTTGCGCATCATGTCCACCCATCCGGTCGGGATGCCGTTGGCGTCCCGGGCGTAGAACTTGGGCACGATCTCCTTTTCGATGATCTCGTAGAGCGCCTCTGCCTCGGCGGCGTCGCGCTCGGCCGGATCGCTGATCGCCTCCAGGGAGGGAATCGCCCAACCGCAATCGGGGCCGTACCATTCGTCCCACCAGCCGTCACGGATCGAAAGGTTGAAGGCCATGTTCATCGCCGCCTTCATGCCGGAGGTTCCGCAGGCCTCCATCGGACGCAGCGGGTTGTTCAGCCAGACATCGCAGCCCGGGTACAACGGCCTCGCGAGTGAAATGTCGTAGTCGGGAAGGAAGACGATCTTTCCGCGCACGTCGTCCCGGTCGGCGAACTGCACCATCTGCTGAATCAGTCCCTTGCCGATGTCGTCGGCCGGATGGGCCTTGCCGGCGATCACGATCTGGATCGGGGTTTCGGGGTCGTTCAGCAATTTCTTCAATCGCTCGGGCTGGTTCAGCATCAAGGTGAGCCGTTTGTAGGACGCGCCACGCCTGGCGAAGCCGATGGTGAGCGTGTGCGGGTTCAGCGCGGTGGCGATCCAGTCGGAGCTCATTCCGCGGGAACAGGCGCTGGCCGCCAGCCGCTCGCGTGCCATGGAGATCATCTGGCCACGCATCTGACGTTTCATCGTCCAGATGTCGGTGTCGTCCACCCTGTCCAGCGCATGCCAGTCCCAGCCGTCGACGACTCCTTCGGCATCGTCGATCGGGGACTCGAGCAGTTTCTGCAATTCGGGATGTACCCAGGTGTGGCCGTGCACACCGTTGGTGACCGACCCAATCGGCACCTCGCTGACGTCGAATCCCGACCACAGCGGCTGGAACATGGCCCTGCTGACCTCACCGTGCAGTTCGGAGACACCGTTGGCGCGTTGGCTCGTCCGCAGCCCCAGCACCGCCATGTTGAACCGGGACGGGTCGCCGCCGGCATAATCCTCGGCCCCCAACCCCAGCACCCGATCGATCGGCAGCGGCTCGAAGGAAGCGAATTGGGCGCGCACCTGGTCCATGCCGAAGCGGTCGATGCCGGCCGGAACCGGCGTATGGGTGGTGAACAGCGTGCCGGCCCGCACCTGCTCCATGGCCGAGTCGAAGGACGCGCCCTCCTCGGCCATCCGCTCGCGGATTCGTTCCAGACCCATGAACACCGCGTGGCCTTCGTTGGCATGGTAGACGCTCGGAGCCGGGCGTCCGGTGACCCTGCAGAACTCGCGGACGGCCCGCACCCCGCCCACGCCCAGCAGCACTTCCTGGGCGAGCCGATGGTCGAAGCCCCCACCGTAGAGCTTGTCGGTGATCAGGCGTTCCGGTTCGCCGTTGACCTCCAGATTGGTATCCATCAAGATCAACGGGACGCGGCCGACCGCGGCAATCCACAGCTGGGCGTGCACCGGCACCCCCCGGATCTCCACCTCGATCAGCACCGGATCGCCTTGCGGGTCGGTGAGCAGGGTGATCGGCAATTCATTGGGGTCCAGCAGTGGATAGTGCTCCTGCTGCCATCCCGAGGCGTTCAACGATTGGATGAAGTAGCCGTGGCGATACAGCAGACCCACGCCGATCAGCGGCACGCCGAGGTCGGAGGCGGCCTTCAGATGGTCTCCGGCCAGGATCCCCAACCCGCCCGAGTACTGGGGCAGCACCTTCGAGATGCCGAATTCGGCGGAGAAGTAGCCGATCGATCGCGGGCAGGCGGCGTGTTCGGCCGCCCAATTCTGGTACCAGCGCTCACCGGTCAGGTAGTCGGCCAGATCCTCGCGCGCCAACTCCAGGTTGCGGACATAGCGACGATCATGGGCCAGCAGGTTCAATCGCTCCGGGCTGACCTGGGGCAGCATCTTGAGCGGGTCCTGTCCGCTACTGGCCCACAGATCGGGGTCGACGGCCCGAAACACCTCTTGAGTGTCGGGGTGCCAGCTCCAGCGCAGGTTGCGGGCCAGTTCGCCGAGCGGGCGTAAGGCCTCCGGCAAGACCGGCTGAACTATGTATCGTCTTATTGCACGCACCCGATCAGGCTAGTGGAGCTTGCGCCGGTGAGGTGTCCGTCCCAGTAAACCCGGATCGGGACAGTTTCACCGAATTCTGATTCGATCTGCTCGCTACCGGCGTCGATTTGCCGCTAGCGTTGCTCACGTGAGTGATCTCGTGAATGCAAAGACCACGCCCGCCCGGTTCGAACAATTCAGATTCGGACGACTGCCGATCGGAAAAGTTGCTCCGGTCATCGAGCACGGCGCCTACCCCGCCAAAGCGGTGGTAGGCGAACAGTTCCCGATCTCTGCGCGTATCTATCGCGAAGGCCATGACAAGGTCGGCGCCACAGCCGTTCTGGCCGGGCCCCATGGCAAGACCGTGCGTGTCGATATGGAGCAGATCTGGCCGGAGGGGCTCGACATCTGGCAGGCCTGGGTGCGTTTGGAGACTGTCGGCGACTGGACCTTCCACATCGAGGCCTGGGCCGACGACTGGCACACCTGGCGGCACAATGCCGATGCCAAGCTCGAGGCCGAGATCGACATCGCATTGGTGTGTTTGGAAGGGCACGATCTGTTCGCCGACGCGGCGTCCCGTGCCCGTGCCGCGGATGCCGAGACCGAGGCCGCCCGCATCGAAGCCGCCGACGAGGCATTACAGCCCGGTAAGCCGGCGCGCCAGTTGCGGACGCTCGCGCTGGACGCCGATCTGGATGTGGCCATGACCCGCTTCGGCAGACGCCGCCTGATCACTCCCACCGTCGACTACCCGATTCAGGTCGACCGCCGCCGCGCGCTGTATGCCAGCTGGTACGAGTTCTTTCCCCGCTCACAGGGCGCCAGCAAGGACCCGGTGACCGGCCGATGGAAGTCCGGCACCCTCAAAGACTGCTATCCGATGCTCGAGCACATCGCCCAGATGGGCTTCAACGTGGCCTACGTGCCGCCGGTCAGCCCGGTCGGACGGCAGTTCCGCAAGGGGCCCAATAACTCGCTGAATGCCGGGCCGGACGATCCGGGATCGCCGTGGGCGGTCGGCGGCCCCGAGGGCGGTCACGATGCCGTGCACCCCGATCTGGGCACCATCGACGACTTCGATGCCTTCGTTCAGAAGGCGAATTCGCTCGGCTTGGAAGTCGCCCTCGATTTCGCACTGCAGGCCTCCCCCGACCACCCGTGGGTGAACGAGCATCCCGAATGGTTCACCACCCGGCTGGACGGCACCATCGCCTACGCGGAGAACCCGCCGAAGAAGTACCAGGACATCTACCCGATCAACTTCGACAACGATCCCGAGGGTATGTACGCGGAAGCGTTGCGGCTGATCGAGTTCTGGATCGGTCACGGCGTCACGATCTTCCGCGTCGACAACCCGCACACCAAGCCGCTGAACTTCTGGGACTGGCTGACCAGCGAGGTACACAAGACCCATCCCGAGGTGTTGTTCTTCGCGGAGGCGTTCAGCCGTCCCGAGGTGATGGAGACCCTCGGCAAGGCCGGCTTCCACATGAACTACACCTATTTCACCTGGCGGTTCACGAAGAAGGAGCTCGGCTCCTATCTGCTGGAGTTGGCCACCGAGACCGCAGACTTCATGCGTCCGAACTTCTTCGTCAACACGCCGGACATCAACCCGCTGTCGGTGCGCTCGGGAGCGCCGGCCGCCTTCGCCATCCGCATCATCCTGGCCAGTATGATGAGCCCGCTGTGGGGCATCTACCAGGGCTTCGAACAGTTCGAGTTCGAGCCCTTGAAGGCGGGCGGCGAGGAGTACCTGAACTCCGAGAAGTACGAATACCGGCCGCGCGATTTCCATGCCAAACCGAACCTGAACGAGTTGATGGGCCGGTTGAACGAGATTCGCCGCGATCATCCGGCGCTGCAGCAGCTGCGCCGCAGCACGGTGCTCAAGACGACTTCCGACGAACTCTTCGCGTTCGCGAAGAATGACGGCGATGACACCATCATCGTCGTGTGCAGCCTCGACCCGCACGAGACGGTGAGCGGCGAAATAACCGTGGACCTCACCGACTTCGGCATCGATGCCGCGGTCTTCGAGGTGCATGACGAGCTGACCGGCGCAGACTTCGTCTGGGGCAAGCAGAACTTCGTGCTGCTCGACACCGCTCGTCCGGCTCACATCCTCACCGTCCGCGCATACCACTAGACCCAAGGAGACACAATGCATGACAAGTTCGGCAATCTGACCGGGTGGGATCTCGAGGGTTTTCACAGTGGTGGCGACACCGAGGCCTGGCGCAGGCTCGGCTCCCATCTGGTCACCGTGCACGACGACGAGCGCGGTGATCTCGAAGGTGCTCGTTTCGCCGTGTGGGCACCCAATGCGCAGCGCGTGCAGGTGATGGGCGACTTCAACTGGTGGCAGGGCGACGACATGGAGTTCGTGCCCGGCACCGGGGTCTGGGCGCTGTGGATCCAAGGTGTCGAGGCCGGCGCCCAGTACAAGTACAAGATTCAGCACGGCGACGGCTCCTGGCAGGAGAAGGTCGACCCCTACGCCCGATTCGCGGACGTGCCGCCCGGCAATGCCTCCATCGTCTGGGAATCGGATTACGAGTGGGGAAACGCCGAACAGATCTGGCTGGACGAGCGGGCCCAGACCAACGTCTACGAATCCCAGATGAGCATCTATGAGCTTCACCTGGGGAGTTGGCGCAAGGGCCTCAGCTACCTCGAACTGGCCGAACAGTTGCCGCAATACGTCAAGTGGCAGGGCTACACTCATGTGGAAATGATGCCGGTGATGGCCCACCCGTTCCCCGGCAGCTGGGGATACCAGGTGACCGGCTATTTCGCTCCGGACGCCCGGCTGGGTACCCCCGACGACTTCCGCGTGCTGGTCGAGGCCCTGCATGCCGAAGGCATCGGGGTCATCCTCGACTGGGTGCCCGGGCACTTCCCGAAGGACGACTGGGCGCTGGGACGTTTCGACGGCACCGCGCTCTATGAACACGCCGATCCCCGGCAGGGCGAGCAGCCCGACTGGGGCACCTATGTCTTCAACTTCGGCCGCAACGAGGTCAAGAGTTTCCTGGTTTCCAATGCGCTGTATTGGGTGCAGCAGTTCCACGTCGATGCCTTGCGGGTGGACGCGGTGGCGTCCATGCTCTATCTGGACTACTCCCGTGCTGAGGGCCAGTGGGTGCCGAACAAGTACGGCGGCCGGGAGAATCTCGAAGCCATCGACCTGCTGCGCTATGTCAACAAGCACCTGTACGCCCGCACGCCCGGGGTCGTGATGATCGCCGAGGAGTCGACCAGTTTCGGTGGTGTCACCAAGCCGGTCAATTGGGGTGGGCTCGGGTTCGGCTTCAAATGGAACATGGGCTGGATGAACGACTCGTTGAGCTATTTGAACCTCGACCCGATCTACCGCCAGTACCACCACAACGACATGACCTTCGCGATGGTCTACGCCTATTCCGAGAATTTCATCCTGCCGATCAGCCATGACGAGGTCGTGCACGGCAAGGGTTCGATGCTCAACAAGATCCCGCAGGACGACTGGCGCAAATTCGCCACCTTGCGCAGCTTCTACTCGTTCATGTGGAGCTTCCCGGGCAAGCAATTGCTGTTCATGGGCCAGGAGTTCGCCCAACGCAGCGAATGGAACGAGGAGAAGGGCCTGGAATGGTGGGTCGACTCACTGCCCGGGCACAACGGCACCCGCCAGTTGATCCGCGCCATGAACCTGCTGCAGGCCGGCCATCCCGCCTTGTACGAACTCGACTGCGAGCCCGAAGGGTTCCGTTGGATCAATGCGGACGACACCACTCACAACGTCTATAGCTATGTGCGGCTGGATCGCGACGGCGAGATGGTTGCCTGCATCTCCAACTTCTCGTCGGAACCGTACGAGACCTATCCGGTCACGCTGCCGGCAGCAGGCAAATGGCGCGAGATCCTCAACACCGATGCGGCCGAGTTCGACGGCACCGGCCTGTATGCGAACGCCGAACCGGTGCTCGCCACGCGGACCGACCCCGACTCGGACGACTCCTGGGCCGAGGCCACCGTTATCGTGCCGCCGATGGCCGGGGTGTGGTTGCGCTACGAGGGGTGATCAGAACAGCGCCATCGACAGTGCCCGGCGCGCCTTGATCACGGCGGGATCGGCCGGATCGGCGGTGTCGAACAGCTCCAGCAGTCGGACGCGGACCCGGTCGCGATCGTCATCGCTGGTGCGGCGCACCAGGTCGACCAGCCGGCTGAATCCCTGATCGGCATTGCCCGTGACGAGTTCGAGGTCTGCGGCGGCGAGTTGCGCATCGATGTCATCGGGGGCCTGATCGGCCTTGGCGATGGTCTGTGGGTCGACTTCGGCGGTGCGCATCAGCAGTGCGGCCTGAGCCCTGCCCGCCTGAGCCTCGCTGTCCCTGGGGTTGGCCTTCAGCAGCTTGTCGAATTCGTCGACGGCCTTGGCGAAATCCCCCGCCTGCAGGGCCGCATCCGCCGCGGCGAATCGGGGGTCGAGCGCCGGCTCGTCGTCCGCGCCATCAGCCACCGGAGCCGCCGATTGCGGCTGCGCTCGGCCGGTCAGGCCGTTGGCGACGGCGATCTGGGACACCTGGTCGAGCAGCGCCTTGATGTCGGCGGCGTCCCTGGTGCCCTGGAACAGGGGCGCCAGCTGACCGCCGATCAACGCCACGACGGTCGGCACAGCCTGCACGCCGAGCGCCTGAGCGACGCGGCCCTGGGTCGATACATCGACGGTGCCCAGGATCATGCGTCCACCGAGGCCGTTGATGACGTCGGCGACCGCGGCACGCACCTGCTCGCTGCCCTGGTCACCGGGCGACACGAAGGCCAAAACCACCGGGTACTGCATCGATTGCTGCGCAACGGACTCGAAGTCGGCCTCGGTCACCTCGATCACATAACTGACGCCTGCACCGGCGCCAGATTGCTGGGTGGCCGCCGAGGCGGCGATGGAGGAGAGATCGACTGCTCCGGGACGCGAAAAATTCTGATCAGCGCTCATATCCCCATTCTTCCACCTGTGTATCTGCGCCCGACACCACGCGCCCGCGCTTTCGCGTGTCGGGTCCGCCGAGCACGTTCGCGATCTTCTGGGTGTATCCGCACCGGATACCAGGCGCCGACACTCTCCTTGCCATACGGCACCAAGGGGGCCAGAAGCGATTGCCTCGCCCGCCCGGTCTCGCCCGAGAGTCACCGTCGACCAGAACCAGAAGGGCTGCGTGAGAACCCGGAACTCGAGAACGGTGACGAAATCCGATTTCAAGCGGCAAGATAGAGCCATGGCTCATCCACGTGCAGGCCAGTTGGCCGATTCCTCCGACTTGATCAATGTCGATGAAGTACTCGGCGCCTACTACGACAAGGTGCCTGACCCCCATAACCCCGACCAGGCGGTCTCTTTCGGAACCTCCGGCCATCGTGGGGCAAGTCTCGATACCGCGTTCAACGAAGCGCATATCGCGTCCATCACCCAGGCCATCATCGAGTACCGCGCCACCCAGGGCACCACCGGTCCCCTGTTCATCGGCAAGGACACCCACGGTCTTTCCCTGCCGGCCTGGAAAACCGCGATCGAGGTGCTGGTTGCCAACAGCATCGAGGTGCTGGCCGAGCAGGAGAATGAGTACACCCCGACCCCGGCGGTCTCCCGCGCGATCATCCGCTATAACCGCGAGCATGCCGCAGGCCCCCAGGCCGATGGCATCGTGGTGACCCCCTCGCACAATCCGCCACGCGACGGCGGCTTCAAATACAACCCGCCGAACGGTGGGCCCGCCGACACCGACGCCACCGGCTGGATCGCCGACCGTGCGAACGAACTGATGGCGGACTTCCGATCCATCAAGCGGGTGCCCTACGAGCAGGCGTCCGCCAAGGTGCACCGCTACGACTACCGGACCCCGTACTGCGCCGAGCTCGCCCAGGTGGTAGACATCCCGGCCATCAAGGCGTCCGGGCTTCGTATCGGCGCCGACCCGATGGGAGGCGCCTCCGAACAGTACTGGGAGTACATCTCGGAGACGATGCTGCCGAACCTGACAGTCGTCAACAAGGTCATCGACCCGACCTGGTACTTCATGACGCTCGATACCGATGGCAAGATCCGGATGGACTGCTCGTCGCCCAACGCGATGGCGTCCCTGGTGGCCAACCGCGGCGCCTACGACCTGGCCACCGGAAACGATGCCGATTCCGACCGGCACGGCATCGTCACTCCCGATGCGGGTCTGATGAACCCCAACCACTATCTCGCGGTCGCCATCCAGTACCTGTTCGGCAACCGTCCCGGCTGGCCGCAGGCCACCGCGATCGGCAAGACGCTGGTGTCGTCCACGATGATCAACAACGTTGCGGGCCTGCTCGGACGCAAGCTCGTCGAGGTGCCGGTCGGCTTCAAGTGGTTCGTCCCGGGTCTGATCTCGGGTGACCTGGGCTTCGGTGGTGAAGAATCGGCCGGCGCGTCCTTCCTGGAGTTCGACGGCTCGACCTGGACGACCGACAAGGACGGGCTCATTCTCGACCTGCTGGCCAGCGAGATCACCGCCAAGACGGAGAAGACGCCGTCTCAGCTGTACAACAAGCTGGTCGACCAGTTCGGCACCTACTTCTATGCACGCATCGACGCCGAGGCGAGCCGCGAGCAGAAGGCCCGTCTCAAGGCGCTCGCGCCGGAGGACATCAAGGCCTCCCAGCTGGCCGGCGACGCGATCACCCACGTCTACTCGCATGCCCCGGGCAACAATGCGCCCATCGGCGGCATCAAGGTGACCACCGATTCCGGCTGGTTCGCGGCGCGTCCGTCGGGCACCGAGGACAAGTACAAGATCTACGCCGAGAGCTACCGCAGTGCGGAACACCTGGCCGCGATCCAGGACGCCGCGAAACAGGTCGTCTCACAAGCTCTGGAAGGCTGAGCCGACGAGACTACACGTGGCAGCGGATCGGGACGATTGATGCACCGTTTCCGCCTGCCACGCACCCTTCGCCGCAATTGAACCGGCCCGGACGAGCAGTGGCATCCGCTCGATACTTCGAGCGGATGCCAGCCACTACCCCGGCCGAGCCATCACAACCCACTATGAAAGAATCAGCACATGGAAAACTCTGATCTGTTCGTATGTATCGATCACGTCGCATATGTCAGCCCCGACAACGAAGAGGCCGTGAAGTACTACACCGAGGTCTTCGGGTGGCACGAGATTCACCGCGAGATCAATGATGAGCAGGGTGTCTTCGAGATCATGATGGCGCCTGCCGCCGAGCTGACCGAGCACATGACCCAGATCCAGCTCATCTCGCCGACCCGCCCGGACGCCACCACCGCGAAGTGGCTGGAGAAGAACCGTCCCGGCCTGCATCACATGGCATGGCGTGTCAAGGACATGGAGGCCACCGCGGCGACCCTGCGCGAGCGCGGCGTGCGGCTGCTCTATGACGAGCCCCGCATCGGCACCGGCGGCTCGAAGATCAACTTCATCCACCCGAAGTCGGGCAAGGGTGTGCTGATCGAGATCGTGGAGCCCGGAAAAGCCGAGCACTGAGCCATTCAGCAGGATCCACCGACCGGAGTCCGGCCACCGGCAGGGCTCCGGAAACGAAATCAGCCACGAGGGGCAACACCGGTTCCGGTCTGCTGACCACCGCTGCGAGGCAAACCGAGCCGGGCCCGAGGGCCATAACTGAATCCGGGTAATGCCCGGTTTAGAACGCTATGGGGTGTCCACGAGGGCACCCCATAGTCGTTGTTGCTACCGTTGACGTCGGACGTGAGGAGTTCGCGATGACTTATGGCGCTGATGAGGAATACACCGAGGACACCGGCCTCAATCTTTTCGATGACAGGGCGAGTGCGGCAGGCAGTTTTCCCCATGCGATGCTCGGATACGATCGTCCGACCGTCGACAACTACGTTCGCGATATCGAGCAGCAGGTCTCGACCCTTCGCCAGCTGACCAGGCATCTGCGCGCCGAGGTGGCCGCTTCGCAGCGCGAGAACGGCGACAGCGATTTCACCAGGCTCGGTTCGCATGCCACCCAGATGCTGCGGGCCGCCGAGGCACAGGCGGCCGACCTGGTCAACAAGGCAGCCACCGAGGCAGAGCGAATCAAGGAAGAGGGACGCCGGGTCGCCGCCGACCTGCGGGCCGCCGCGCAGACCGAGGCGGACGACATCCGGGTCGAGACGCTCGGTAACCTGCGCGCGATGCGGGAGAAGTTGGACGCCGAGACCGCGCAGGCCCGCGAGGCCACCCAACAGGACTGCCGGGCAGCGGTCGACGCCGCCAAGGCACAGGCCGCCAGCCTGGTCGACGAAGCCCGGCACAACAATTCGCTGGCGACCTCTCAGGCGCAGGCCGAGAACCGGCAACTCGCCGAGCAGGCGGCGCGCGATGCGGAGCAGCTCCGGGCGAAAGCCCAGGCGGAAGCCAACGATCTGCTCAGCAAGGCGCGCAACCAGGCGTCCGAACTCGTCGACACCGCCAAGAAGCAAGCAGCTCAGATCAACCAGAAGAGCCACGACGATGCCCAGGCTCAGATAGCCGCGGCCAACGCCGAGGCGAAGACCGTTGCCGACGAGATCGCCTCCTTGATGGCGGACGCCAATCAGCAGCATGAAAAGGCCACCGCCGAGGTCACCGAAGCCACCGAGCAGGCCGCCAAGATCCGCTCCGATGCGATGGCCGCCGCCGAAGAACTGCGTACCAAGGCATCGGGCGAGGCGGAAAGCCAGGTTGCTGCGTCCCACCGGCAGGCCACCATGATGAAGGACCGGCTGGAGGAGCAATTCGCCTGGCGCAAGGAGCAGCTGGAACGCGAGATCGGCGTGCTCCTGCAGCGCAAGAGCTCGATCATCGCCCAGATGGCCAACCTTCGCCAGTTGGCCACCGAGGCGACCACCGATTATCCCGATACCGATCCTTTTGCGGAGACACCGGACCAGTCCGCTCCCGACCACGACAAGACCGGCTCCGACAATCAGCAATGGTTGTCGGCCGCAGCGCCGCAAGCCGGTTCCCAGCCCGACGAGCAGACCACGGTGATCCGCGACGATCAGGACACCAGCGCGACCACCGTGCTACCCAAGATTGCGACCGGCGCTCCTGCACCGGCAGCCCAGGACGCAGGTGATTCGGCCGGTTCTTCCCCTGCAGATGCCTCTGATGTCAAGGGTCCGGCGACCTCCAACGAGGACGAGCCGTCGGCGGCCGAAGAGACCAAGGTCATGCCGGCCGACGGAGCAGAACCGACCAAGGTGATCAATCCGGACGAGAGCTAGCCGCGTCCCCGGCATCGCTGGCAGCGCGGCCGGTCGAATTCGGAAACCCTCATGCGTTGGTGGTTCTCGAAGGCCCACCCACAGCGGCGGCTCTCGTGCAAGATCACTCGAGCAGAATCTGGCGATAGCGGAAAACCAGTATTCATCGGCCCGAATAATGGGTCACCTGCTCGATCAGAAGAGTCGGTCTTCGGCGTGATCCAATCCGCGTAAGGCGTCGTAATCGACGACCACGCAGGAGATACCCCGATCCGAGGCGAGCGTGCGTGCCTGCGGCTTGATCTGCTGAGCGGCGAAAACTCCGCGCACCTCGCCGAGCAACGGGTTGCGATTCATCAGTTCGAGATAACGGGTGAGTTGCTCCACACCGTCGATCTCGCCGCGGCGCTTCACCTCCACCGCGACATAGCAGCCGAGTTCGTCACGGCAGAGCAGATCGACCGGGCCGATCGCGGTCATGTATTCGCGCTGCACCGTCGTCCAGCCGTCTCCGAATGCCGCCGGGTTCTCGGCCAGCAGCGCCTGCAGATGCGCCTCGACGCCATCTTTTTGTAGGCCCGGATCCACTCCGAGTTCGGTGCTGTAATCGAGTTCCACCTCGCCCAGGCTGATCTGCAGATAGTCGCCGTTTTTGCCGCGAACCATCCAGACCTCACGAATCTTCGAGTCGATATCACCGGTCGTCGCGGCCAGCTCGGTATCGGCAGCCGCGGTCACCGTCAAGGTGCAGGGCGGGCTCATCCAGTTGAGCGGCTTATAGGCCCGATCGTCTGCGTGTACCGAGACCGATCCGTCGGCCTTCACCAGGATCAGCCTGCGTGCCATCGGCAGATGGGCCGTCAGCCTGCCGCCGTAATCCACCTGGCATTCACCGATCACCACACGCACGGCGTCCACCGTACCGTAAGCGCGAACTACAGTGGACGCGTGGCCAAACGTCCCAGCAAACACACTCGTCCACCCCGGCCATTGCGGCTGGATGGATTCAATTCGTCGGCCCAGAAGGCCGATGGACGCTGGGTCGTTCGTCAGGTCAGGCCTGAGAACGCGGTCAAGACCTATATTTGCCCCGAATGCCAGAATCCCATTCCTCCTGGCCAGGCACACGTCGTCGCCTGGCCGCACACTCCCCCGATCGGTTCGAGCTCGGGCGTCGATTACCGTCGGCATTTCCACAGCTACTGCTGGCAGCGCAGACGCTGACAACTCCGCCCGCAGGCTGCCTTCCCAGGCAGCTATCGAGCGGCCGGGCACGCGGCTCCCGAAATCTCTCGGCAGCCATGAGATGGCGCAAGCCCGATACCCTGGCCATATGACGGCCATGTGCACAGGAGACAGACGATGAGCAGATTGCACGGCATCGAGGTGGGCCACGGCCCGATACGGCTCTTTTTCTTGCACGGCATCTTCGGGCAGGGCAAGAATTTCGGCAATGTCGCGAAACTGCTCTCCGAGCAGATAACCAGCGTGTTGCTCGATCTGCCCAACCATGGCCGTTCGCCGTGGACCGATCGATTCGACTATGACCTGTTTGCCGATCTGGTGGCCGATGAGCTCGAAGCACGAGGAGCCTCCAGCGCACCGGTGGTGCTGGTCGGGCATTCGATGGGCGGCAAGATCGCGATGCGCCTGGCGCTGCGCCATCCCGGGCTGATCAGCCACTTGGTGGTCGAAGACATGTCGCCGGTCGCCAGAACCGGCAGCGACGACTTCCAGCACCTGGTCGACTCGCTGTGCAGCCTTGATCTCGCGTCCATCACCAATCGGAAGCAAGCGGACGAACAGCTGGCGGGCTTGGTCGCCGATCCCGGCGTCCGAGGGTTCTTGCTGCAGAACCTGCACCGTGACACCGCCTCGGGCGGCTGGCGCTGGCTGCCCAACCTCGAGCTGCTGCGGCACTCCATCACCCAACTCACCGGCTGGCCGCCGATCACCGGCAGCTGGGACCGCCCGGTTCTGTGGCTACGCGGCGCGAACTCCGATCACGTGCAGCCCGCCGACGAGCCGGTGATGCGCAGCTACTTCCCGCGCGAGAGGCTGGAGACCATACCCGGGGCCGGGCATTGGATTCACGCCGATCAGCCCAGGGCTGTCGCGCACGCCATCGCGGAGTTCGTCGGACGCGAAGCCTGAGCGCACTCGACTCATCCGAAGACGGCGCGGGTGATCTTCGCCTCGGCGATCGGGTTCGGGGACGAATCCTTCGATACTCCGCGTGAGGCAATCGTGCTGACCACGTCGAGCGAGGGCTCGTCGATGGTGCCGAAGATGGTGTAATCGGGGTCCAGCGGTGAATCTCCCCAGACGATGAAGAACTGCGAGCCGTTGGTGTCCGGGCCCGAATTGGCCATCGCCACCACGCCGGTGGTGTACTGCTCGTCGCCGCTCAGTTCATCGGCGAAACGGTATCCCGGCCCTCCCGTGCCGGTGCCCGTCGGGTCTCCGCATTGCAGGATGAAGATGCCCTGGTCGACCAGCCGGTGGCATGAGCTGTCGTCGTAGAACCCCTGCTTGACCAGTGCTTCGAACGAGTTGATGGTGCACGGTGCATTCGCGCGATCCATGGTGATGGCCACGGGCCCGGCGGTCATGTCCAACGTGACGGTCAGGGTGCCGGTGGCAGGCACATTCTCCGAGGGCGGCGGATCGACCGGCTTGGAGCGCTCGCCGCCGGCGATGTACGAACAGCTGACGGTCTCTGCCGTCGTGCTGGCCGGCGCGCTGCCGGTCGCCGAGGCACTGGTGGAGGCCGAGGGCGTTGCCGAACTCGCGCTGGTGGGGGCGTCCGGAGTCACGGCGCCTGAGCCGGACTCTCCCGGCCCGCTCGCGCAACCTCCCAGCGCGATGATGGCGCACGCGGAGAACACCGCGAGTCCTGCCCTTGATCTTGCGGTCATCAACCTTGTCTCCTCACATTCGTGGTCGCGCGGCGGGCCGCGGCGGTTCGGCTCCGGGAGAGCCCTTGGCGTCCGGCCGACCGATTGCCGCTCGCTTCGTCCGTCAACGGCTTCCGCATCTTCTCCCGTCGAGGGCACACCTCGCACTCTTGCGCGCCGCCTATCCAGAACCGGTGGTGCTGCTTCCGAACGCCGACATGCCGCTTGACGACCACGCTCACTACGGCGCCCGGCCCGGGCTGGTCACCGATACGATGACCCGCCCGATGAGGGCGTTGCGGCTAGGCTGCAAGCATGGTTCATCTCACCCGTATCTATACCCGAACCGGCGATGCCGGGAAGACGCGACTCTCCGACAACTCCGTGACTCGTAAGACCGATCCCCGAGTCGAGGCCTATGGCAGCGTCGATGAACTCAACTCCGCCATCGGAGTGCTGTTGGCGAACTACGACGTGGACGATCATGTTCGTGCGGCCCTGCGGATCGTCCAGAACGAGCTTTTCGATCTCGGCGCCGATCTTTCCAACCCCTTCGATCCCGACCCCAAGTGGGAGCCGCTGCGCATCATTCAGCCCAGCATCGACAGGCTGGAAGGCTGGTGCGATGAGTTCATCGAGGGGCTGCCGAGTTTGAATTCATTCATCCTTCCGGGAGGATCGGCCACCAGCGCGCAATTTCACCTGCTGCGCACCATGACACGCCGCGCCGAACGTCAGGCCTGGGCCGCTGCCGAGGTATACGGCCTGCTGGGCATCAACGAAACGAACCCGGAGGCGACCCCCGGCCAGCAGATGTCGGAACCCGTCGGCGGTCAGGCACCGGAAGCCGCCGGGGACGACGACCAGACCGGCCGGATCAGTCCGCTGCCGCTGAAATACCTGAACCGGTTGAGCGACCTGTTCTTCATCCTCGCCCGGCACGCCAACGCTCGAGCCGGAGTGGACGACGTGCTCTGGGTTCCCGGCGGGGAGCGCAACCCGAACCAGTGAACAGGCCAGGCGATGCGATAACCCGCGTCCAAAAACTCATGGCACCCGGTAGGTCCATTCGTCCGTACCGAATTTGTTGGCCACCAGTTCTTGGGCGCGGGCAAGCTGGTCGTCCGAATAGGTCGCGTCCACGCAGCGGTATCGCCTTCGGAAACTCGCCAGGAAGCGTTGCATGACCTGCTCGCGCGTCAGCTTCGTCTGCGAGCTCATCGGATCCACCCATTTCACCGCGCTCGCGGTGCCCTTGTCACTGATCCGTTCGCGGCCCAGCCGCAGCACTTTCGACAACACCTCCATGTCCATGGCGTACGAGCTGGTGACGTGGTGCAGCACGGTGCCATCGGCGAAACGGCGTTGCGCGGCCCCGCCGATCTTGCCCTTGTCGGTGGCGATGTCGTTCAACGGCACGTATCTGGCGCGCACGCCCGCCTCGGCGAGCGCGTCCAAGACCCAGGCGTCCAAGAAGGCATAGGACTGTTCGAAGCTCAGCCCCTCGGTGAGCGCTCCCGGCACTGTCAGCGAATAGGTGATGCAGCACCCGGGCGGCATGTACATCGCTCCTCCACCCGAGATCCGCCGCACCACCCCGAAGCCGTATCTGGCCGCTTGCACCGGATCGACCTCGTTGCGCACGGACTGGAAGGAACCGATCACGACCGCCGGGTCATGCCATTCCCAGATCCGGAAGGTCGGGTTACGGCGGCCGGCACGCACATCGTCGGCGATGACCTGATCGAGTGCCACATGCTGAGCCACCGGCAGACTCAGCGGACCGATGACGTCGAACGTCAGGTCTCTCCAGTCGCAGGCGCCGCGTGCCGCCCGGCGGATCGCGATGGCGATTGCTCTCGTCAGGTCGTCCGGCAAACCGGGTACATCGGCGGTCAACGTCTCGATCATGGTTTGGACGCCGGACTGCAGCGGCGCGCCCGTCAAAGCCTTCTCCGCGGCGCGCAGGAGCTCCGGGCCAACGATGCGGCCGCCAGCTATTGCGGCATCTGTCCCGACCGCCGCATCCGCCACGGCCCGGTCGGCGTCATCGATCCGAGGAGGCGCATCGTTGCCCCGCCACCCGGCTCCGTGCCCGCACGTGCTCGCCGTATCCGTGCCGAAGCGCAGCCGATTCAGCGAACCGTCCTCGGTCTCCAACTCGACCGCCACCCCTGCGTATTCGCCATGCATGAGCAGCCCTTTCTGGTGAGTTGAGACAGCCGGCCGAACCGTACCCGCGCGAGGCGAGCTGCCGACCGGTGTAGCGAATGACTATCCGTTGACTCTGCGCAGATAACCGCCGTGGCCCGGAGGAGCCGCCTCCAGCCAACTGACCAGGCCTGTCGCCGATCCCTCATTCAAGACCAGATCCCACACCTGTGCCAGCTCACCCGGTCTGTCCCCGGGCACCCGTACCGAAAGAATCGTCGAAAAGGCATATCCGAGGTTGGCTTCGCTGATGCTGGTCTTCCGTATCCCGACGACCTCGCATCTGCTGCGGACGAACACCCTCGACGGTTTGGGCCCGATCCGCCACAGCAGATACCACTCGAAACGTTCGCCGGAATAGCGCGCCAAACCGGCACGCCATCTGCGGGTGCCCGCTTTATGCAGCCCACAGTCAAAAAGGCCGCCCTGGCTATTGAGCCACAGGCGGCGCACAAAGATAAGAAGGAGGCAACAGATGACGATCAACAGAATGAGGGCGACTCCGCCGCTCAGCCCGTCGAGATCACCCATATCCAGAGATTAGCGTACCTTGATCATCTTTGATAACCGGGTGCGAGCCCCATACTTCGGCAGGCGCGCACCCGGGATCGCCAAGAACTTCAGGCCGAGAATGGCCCCAGGCCCACGCGCGGCAGCGTCCGCCGTCACCGGGCGTCCGCACCGCCGTTCTTAGCCGAAGAAGGGCAGCCCGGCAGGGCCACTTTGGCTAATGGGTGTTCTTGGCCAGTTCCCGGTACTTCTCGCCGGCCTTGACCTGCGACTGAAGCCTGCGGTACTGGCGCAATTCACGCTCGGTCACCTCGGCGGATTGCACCTTGGAGTGCATCGCCGCCAATTCGATCTGGGCTTCGTCCAGCGATATCTCATCGGCAAGCTCGCCATAGGCCGACAGCACGGACACATGATCGTTGAACACCGAGATGAACCCGGAATCGATGGCGATCACGTGTCTCACGCCGTCGGGAGTGACGGCTTCGGCGCCGTGCGGCACCAGGGCAGCCATCAACGGCTCGTGTCCGACCAGGATGCCGATATCGCCCTCCACGGTACGCACCAGCACGCTGACAGCGTCCCCCTGCCAGACCAGCCCATCGGTGGCGACGAACTTGACGGAAAGCAGGCCAGAGGCCATCTCAGCCCTCTTTCTTCATCTGGTCCCACTTGGCCATCACGTCGTCCATGCCACCGACGTTGAAGAAGGCCTGTTCGGGAATCTCGTCGCATTCGCCATCGCAGATCTTCTTGAATCCCTCGACGGTCTCGGCGACCGGCACCGTCGACCCCGCGACGCCGGTGAATTTCTCGGCGACGTAGAAGTTCTGGCTGAGGAACTGTGAGATACGGCGTGCCCGGTTCACCACGATTTTGTCGTCCTCGGACAGCTCGTCGATGCCCAGGATGGCGATGATGTCTTGCAGCTCCTTGTTGCGCTGCAGAATCTGCTTCACCTGGGTGGCCACGTCATAGTGCTCCTGGCCGATGTATTGGGCATCGAGGATGCGGCTCGACGAGCTAAGCGGATCGACCGCCGGATAGATGCCGCGCGAAGCGATCGCGCGGGACAGCTCGGTGGTCGCGTCCAGGTGGGCGAAGGTGGTCGAGGGCGCCGGATCGGTGTAGTCGTCGGCCGGCACGTAGATCGCCTGCATCGAGGTGATCGAGTGGCCGCGGGTCGAGGTGATCCGCTCCTGCAGCTGGCCCATCTCGTCGGCCAGGTTGGGCTGGTAGCCCACCGCCGAGGGCATCCGGCCCAGGAGCGTCGAGACCTCCGAACCGGCCTGGGTGAAGCGGTAGATGTTGTCGATGAACAGCAGCACATCCTGGTTCTCGACATCGCGGAAGTATTCGGCCATGGTCAGCGCCGACAACGCCACCCGGAGCCGGGTGCCCGGCGGCTCGTCCATCTGCCCGAAGACCAAGGCGGTGTCCTTCAACACGTCGGCTCCAGCCATCTCGTTGATCAGGTCGTTGCCCTCACGGGTGCGCTCCCCCACGCCCGCGAACACCGAGGTGCCACCGAAGTTGTGCGCGATGCGGAAGATCATCTCCTGAATCAGCACCGTCTTGCCGACGCCCGCGCCACCGAACAGGCCGATCTTGCCGCCCTGCACGTAGGGCGTCAACAGGTCGATGACCTTGATGCCGGTCTGCAGCATCTGGCTTTCGGGCTCCAACTCGTCGAACGGCGGCGGATCTCGGTGGATCGGCCAGCGCTCGGTGACCTGGACGGTTGCCGGATCGGCGTTGAGCACCTCCCCCGTCACGTTCCAGACATGGCCCTTGGTGATCGTGCCGACCGGCACGGTGATCGGCGACCCGGTGTCGCGCACCGGCTGGCCGCGCTTGACGCCGTCGGTCGGCTTCAGCGAGATGCACCGCACCTGGTTCTCGCCGATCTGCAACTGCACCTCGATGGTGATCGGACGCCGTTGATCGCCGACACCTGCATCGACGGTCAAAGCGGTGTTGATGGCCGGAAGCCGATCGGCGGGAAACTCGACGTCGATGACCGATCCGATGACGCGGGTCACGCGTCCATCACCGGTGGTGGCACCTGGGGCCTCGGGGGCGTAGGTGGTGGCTGTCATGAATTCAGCGCTCCTATCACGACATCGACAGCGCGCCTGCGCCACCGACGATCTCGTTGATTTCTTGGGTGATCTCGGCCTGCCTGGCCTGGTTCGCCTGCCGGGTGAGATCCCGGATCAGCTCCTGGGCATTGTCGGTGGCCGAATGCATGGCTTGCTGACGGCTGGCCAGCTCGGACGCTGCCGACTGGCGCAGCATGTATTTGATCGAGTCGATGATGTACATCGGCAGCAGGGCGTCCAGCACGGTCTCGGCGTCCGGTTCGAATTCGTAGTCGGGCACGATCCCGCTGGGAGTCTCCAGGGTCGGACCGAGTTCTTCGTCCTCGTCACTGCCGACGACTTGCAATGGCAACAGCCGGACGATCCGCACCTTCTGGGAGACCAGCGAGTTGAACTGGGTGTAGACGACGTGCAAGTCGCCCACCCCGCCATCCTCCTGCCGGGTCAGAAACTGCTGCATCAGCACCTCCCCGATCTCACGGGCGTGCTCATAGTGTGGCGCTTCGCTGAACCCGGTCCAGCTCTGCGCAACCTGCTCACCGTGAAATGCGAAGTAGTCCTGGGCCTTCTTGCCCACCGTGTACAGCTCGATCTCGACGCCCTTGGACTGCAGCAGATCGATCAGACCTTCTGCAGCCCTGGTGATGTTGCCCGGATAGGCGCCGGCGAGCCCCCGGTCGCTGCTGAGTACCAGCACCGCAGAACGCACCGGCTCGTGATGTTCCAGGGTCAGCGGATGAGCGACCTGTGCGAAGGTCGCCACGGCATCGACCGCGCGATGCAGTTCGAGGGTGAACTCCTGCGCCGACTGGGCCTTCGATTCGGCGCGATTCACGCGGGACGCGGCAATCAGCTCCATGGCCTTGGTGATCTTCATCGTCGCGGCCACCGAGTTGCGGCGCTCTCTCAGCTCACGCAAGGTTGCTGCCATGGGTCATCCCCTCTTCTGCTTGACGATCTGCTGTTGCTCGATGTCAGAATCGGTCACCTCGTCGGCTTCGCCTTCGCCGAGCAACGCGCCCGAGGCGGTCCGGAAGGTCTTCTTGAATGAAGCGATCTCGGCCGACGCGCTCGCCAGCTCATCATCCCCCATCACACCGGTGTCGGCGATCGTGGTAAGCAGCGTCGAGTTATGCCGCAGTTGATCGACGAAATCGGACGCGAAACGCTGGACGTCCTCGACGGGCACGTTGTCGAGTTGACCGGTCGTGCCCGCCCAGATGGTGACGACCTGTTCCTCCATCGGCATCGGAGAGTACTGCGGCTGGCGCAACAGTTCCATCAGCCGGGCACCACGCTCCAATTGGCGCTTGGACGCGTCGTCCAGATCGGAGGCGAACATCGCGAACGCCTGCATGTCGCGGTACTGGGCCAGCGAGATTTTCAGGGTGCCGGAGACCTTCTTCATCGCCTTGGTCTGAGCTGCGCCGCCGACGCGCGACACCGAGATGCCGACATCGACCGCAGGACGCTGGTTGGCGTTGAACAGATCGGACTGCAAGAAGATCTGGCCGTCGGTGATCGAGATGACGTTGGTCGGGATATATGCCGAGACGTCGTTCGCCTTGGTCTCGACGATCGGAAGACCGGTCATCGAGCCTGCGCCCAGCTCGTCCGAGAGCTTGGCACAACGCTCCAGCAGACGGGAGTGCAGGTAGAAGACGTCGCCGGGGTAGGCCTCGCGGCCCGGCGGACGCCGCAGCAGCAACGACATCGCACGATATGCCTCGGCCTGTTTGGTCAGGTCGTCGAAGACGATCAGCACGTGACGGCCCTGATACATCCAGTTCTGCCCGATCGCGGAACCGGCGTAGGGGGCGATGTATTTGAAGCCGGCCGGGTCGGAGGCCGGGGCGTTCACGATCACGGTGTAGTCCATCGCGCCGTGCTTGGTCAGCGTCTCGTGCACCTCGGCGACCGTGGAGTTCTTCTGTCCGACGGCAACGTAGATGCAGAGCACCTGCTTGGCCGGATCGCCGGTCTGCCAGTTGCCCTTCTGGTTGAGGATGGTGTCGATGGCGATCGCCGTCTTGCCGGTCTTCCGGTCGCCGATGATCAACTGGCGCTGGCCGCGTCCGATCGGCGTCATCGCGTCGATGGCTTTCAGACCGGTCATCAGCGGCTCGTTGACCTCCTGGCGGTCCATCACGCCGGCGGCCTGCAACTCCAACGGACGACGCTCGGTCGCGCCTTCGATGGCGCCCTTGCCATCAATCGGATTGCCCATCGCGTCGACCACGCGTCCGAGATACCCGTCGCCCACCGGCACCGACAGGATCTCGCCGGTGCCCGTGACCCGGGAGCCCTCTTCGATACCGTCCGAGTCACCCAGGACGACCACACCGATCTCCCGGGCATCCAGGTTCAGCGCAATGCCGAGGGTCCCGTCCTCGAAGCGCAGCAGCTCATTGGCCATCGCCGAAGGCAGGCCTTCGACCCGGGCGATACCGTCGCCCGAGGTGATCACGCTGCCGATTTCTTCGCGGGCCGACTGGGTGGGCTCGTACTTGCGCACGAACTCGTCCAGCGCGTCCCGGATCTCATCGGGGCGAATCGTCAGTTCCGCCATCGCGGTCTCCACTCCTTGTTGTCGTCAGCCGATCAGCCGACGAGCTTGATTAAGTCTGTTCTGGATCGTGCCGTCGATGACGTCGTCACCGACCTCGATGCGTACCCCGCCCAGTACCTGCGGGACGATCTCGACCCGCACGTCGACCGCCGCGCCGTAGATGCGCACCAACTGCGCCTTGATATGAGCGAGCTGATCATCGGTCAGTGGCTGCGCCACGCTCACCTTCGCGATCATGCTGGAGGTGACCTGGGCGGCCAGTTCCACGTATCCATCCAGGGTCTTCACCAGCGGATGATTGCGTCCGGCGACCGCTCGCCGCGCCAAGGCGATGGTCTGCGGCGAGGCTTTGCCCTCGAGTATCGTGCCCACCAGCTCCTGGCGAGCCGGCAACTCGAGTCTGGGGTCGGTCAGCGTCGCCAAAAGCTCGGGATCTGCCTGAATCATCCGGGCGAACCTGAACAGTTCATCCGCGACCTGGTCGATCTGGCCCTGCTGCCGCAAGGTCGCTCTGACCGTCATGCGTTCCAGCAGATCTTCGAGATCGTGCTCATCAGTGCAAACCGCCGCCACCGCGGCCACCAACTCGACCGCCCCGGAACTCACCCGGCCACCCAACAGGTCGGTTGCCAGCTGCGCCCGCGCCTCGCCGGGCAGCGCCGGGTCGCTCAGCGCACCTCGCAGCTGCCCCTGACCGGCCACCGCGTCACAAACACTCACCAAAGCGTCGATGTCGGCAGGCTGCGGATTCCAGCGGTCGGCCTGGGCATCGAGTTTGCGTAACCGAGTGTCGGTTTCCATCACTGCTGTGGTCCTTGCTTGTCGGACCCCACGACGGAATCAGGCACGTAGTCGGGAACCATCCGCGAGGGCTGGGCATCCAGCTCCGTGAGGAACCGGTCGACCGTGCGTCCAGCGGCCCCTGGGTCGGCGAGAGTCTCACCGATCACCCGCTCGGACAACCGGACGGCCAAATTGCCGACATCGGAGCGCAACTCGCTAAAGGCCTGCTCGCGCTCATTCGCCAACTGCAACTCGCCCGCCCTGCGGATGCGATCTGCCTCGGCCTCCGCGGTTTTGCGGGCTTCCACGACGATCTGCTCCGCTTGAGCCCTGGCCTGATCGCGCAACGCAGCGGCCTGTTCGCGGGAGCTGGCAAGCTGCTCTTGATAGTGACGCTTGGTCTCTTCGGCCTCCTGCTTGATCACCTGAGCCCGGTTGATACCGCCCTCGATCTCTTCGGCCCGCCGGTTGTACATCTGCTCGAACTTGGGCACCGCGATCTTCTGTACGCCGACGGCGACGATGATCGCCAGCACCAGGCCGACGATGAATTCGGAGAGATGTTCCGGAGCCAGCGGCCCCAGCGAAATCTCCATCGGGTTCAGTCCCACACCGTACATGGTGGGCCCGCTCACTGAATGACGAAGGCGAGCACGAAGCCCAGAATGGCCAGTGCCTCGACAACGGCGAAGCCGATGTATGCCGTGCTCATCATGGCACCCTTGGCCTCAGGCTGGCGGGCGGTGCCATTGATGACCGAGGCGAAGATCCAGGCCACACCGATGCCCGGGCCGAGTGTGGCCAGGGCGTACCCGATGACGTTGATCGAGCCGGCCAGTTCCATGGGGGTCATTCTTTGTTCCTTTCGTTGAACGATTTGCGTGCTGCAATCAGTGCGAATCACTGATCGAGGATGAAATGTACTGTGCTGTCAGAATCGTGAAGATATAAGCCTGCAGGAATCCGATGAACAACTCGAATCCCAACATCACGAAGCTGAAGATAATGGAGAATCCTCCGCCGATCTTCAGCAGGATGCCGTCGGCCTGGGTGATCAGGTAAGTGCCGCCGACCACGAAGACCATGATCGTCAGATGACCAGCGAACATATTGGCGAACAACCGGACGCCCAAGGTCAGCGGTCGGGTTATGAAGGTGGACAGGAACTCCACCGGAACGATGATTGGATACAGGTACCAGGGCACGCCCTCGGGAATGAGAGCCTTCTTCAGGTATCCGGGACCATGAGTGCGGAATCCTGCATAGATATAGATGAACAGAACCATCACCACGGCGCCCCACGAATATCCGATATTCGACATGGTGGGGAACATGAACAAGAAGAGTTCACCAAACCAGTTGTTCAGCAGGATATAGGTGAACAGGCCCACCAGCAGGCCGATGTAGGGCCGGAAGCCCGGCCCCAAGATGTCGCGTCCTACACCATTGCGGATGAAGTCGTAGAGATACTCCATCAGGAACTGCCGCTTGTTCGGCACGGTGGTCAGGCGTCTCGATGCCAGCCACCAGATGATCACTACCGCTATCGCGGCGATGATCGCCTGGATCATCGGCTTGGTGATCCAGTCGGTGCCGAAAAGCCCCGGGAATTGGAAGTCCTCCACACCCGGCGCGGTGTAACCCTCCATCGGGATCATGCAACACTCCCGTATCGCTTGATAATGATGTACATGCTGATGACCGCTCCGAGAATCAGCCCCACAGCGATCAAAAATGACGTATGAAAAGCACGATCGGCGAGCCAGCCAAGACCACCGTACAGCCCAATGCCTGCCAGCAGGTAACTGAGGATGGTCAGCCCTTGGTCCTTCGAGGTGGAGCGTTGCGCCGATTTGAGCCGCTCGCCGGCCAGCGGCTCGCCAATGCGGTCCGGGGCGACGTCGAAGCTCTCCGGCTCGGATCTGGCCGAGGTGTCGCGGTTCATGCGTCCCTCCCCTGTGGAGCAACGTAGGGCCGATCGTAGACGGGAATTCGTGCGCGTGAATGGGCAAAGATCAAGCCGCCGAGCCATCCGACGATGGCGGACAGTGATCCGGCTGCCACCCAACCGGTCGACACGAGTGTGCTGATTCGACCGAAGCTGTGGGCAGACAGCAAGACGATGCCCAGCGCCGCGACCCGTACCAGGTAGCCGATGATGATCACCATCATGCCTTGACTGTTGGCCAATCGAAGTGCATATCTCTGCACGGCCTGACCGCCCCAGAAATATCCGAGCACCAACGTCACTGCCCCGAGCACACTGACCAGGCCTTGAATTTGATCAAGGGCCGCGGCGACGACGGCGCACACCACTCCAGCACTCAGGCACACCCATACGGCTGCATCGAAGACATGACCCTGTTCAGCGGCAGACGCCACGGCACCTCCTCATTGATGAAACCATGCGACCGTTGAATTCGAGTGTAGGGCATTTGATCACAGATCACGTACCTCTTAATGCGGTTAGTTCGTTTTCTTCTCGGCACGATGCCCGGGGTTGAGCGTCACGACGGTCGCGATCAGCGCCCCTCCGGCGATAATAGCCAACGCGAACGGGGCTTGCACCAAGCCAAGTGCAATCACCCCGTATGCGATGACGCCAGTCCACAGATAGATCACGAAAACCGCGTTGACTACCGAATGCCCGCGTTTCAGAAGCCGGTGGTGCAGGTGCTGTTTGTCGGCGACGAACCACCATTTCCCCTGCCAAGTTCGACGAATATATGCAGCCGCAAGATCAAAAAGTGGCAAAGCCATGATCGCGAACGGCAGGGCCAGGGGCAGCCAATACGGCAGCACGCCGGTGGTCTGTGGGCTCAGCGACTGCGAATCGATCTGACCCGTGAATGACAACGACGAACAGGAAAGAAGCAAACCCAGCAGCATCGATCCGGCATCGCCCATGAACATCCTGGCCGGGTGAAAATTGTGCGGTAGAAAGCCCAGACAAATTCCTGTGGTGGTCACCGACACCAGGCTCGCTGTGGTCGCCACCACCAGGTTCTGCTCCCGGGCCAGCACATAGGTGTAGATGAACATGGCGGACGCACCGATCGCCACCACGCCGGCGGCCAGGCCGTCGAGGCCGTCCATCACGTTGATCGCGTTCACGCAGACGAAGATGAACACCACCGTGATGATGATCGAGGTTGCCTGATCGAGGGCGATGATCCGGGTGGGCAGCGAGATCCAGTACATCCGCACACCGAAGAGCACCGCCACGCCCGCCGCCAGCACCTGACCGGCCACCTTGGCGATGGCGGGCAGGTCGATGATGTCGTCGATGACACCGACGATGCAGATCACCGCGGCGGCCGCGAGGATGCCGAGCGAATCCTTGGTGACGACCTGGTGACGCCCCAGGAAGGGCATCATCGACCCCAGCAGAAATGCCACCGCCACGCCTGCCAGCATGGCGACTCCCCCGAGATAGGGAGTCGGACGAGTATGTACGTCGCGCACGCGCGGCTGCGCCTCGATGCCGAACCTCGTCGCGGTCGCCCGGCACAGCCCCGACAACAAGTACGTCGTCGCCGCGGCTGTCAGCATCACCAGCAGATATTCACGCATCCGGCGTCTGCTCGGGTACGGGTTCGGATGGTGACGGCGGCCCGGCCGCGAGGTCTTCTGATGACTCCGGTTCGGGCTGTGGCTCCGCACTCGGCGCCGGCTCGGGCGCCTGCGGGGCCGCGATGTCGGCAAGGTTCGGCATCACGGTGGCGAGTTGCGCGTATCCCAGCACTCCGGCGCGGACGATTCGTCCGTTCGTGGCGCCGGCCAGATCGATGATCGTGGAGGCGGTCGGCCCGGGGGTCGTCCCGCCGTCCAGGTACACGGCCACCGAATCTCCGAGTTGCTCGATGGCCTCGTCGATGCTGGTTGCCGGTGACCGGCCCGAGATGTTGGCGCTGCTCACGGCCAGTGGCCCGGTCTGCCGGAGCAATTCCCGGGTCTCGGCCTGATCGGGCACCCGCACGGCGATGGTGCCCTCGGTCTTGCCCAGATCCATCCGCAGACTCGGCTGGGCCTTCATGATCAAGGTGAGGGCTCCCGGCCAGAATCGGTTGATCAGTGCGTCGACCTCGACCGTTACGTCGGCGACCAGGGCGCGCAACATGGCGGCTTCGGCGATCAGCACCGGCGGCGGCATATCGCGTCCCCGGTGCTTCGCGTCAAGCAGCCCCTGAACCGCATCGGGCTGCAGAGCGTCTGCCGCGATGCCGTAGACGGTATCGGTCGGCAGCACCACCAGCTGCCCCGCGGCCAGCGCCTGCTGCGCGGCCTGCAGGCCCTGGTCGTGTTGGTCGGCCGAGAGATCGAAGCGCCGCCACTTCGGCGGCTGCCCTCGTTCCTCGGACGAATCGGGTGTCGTGGACAACTCACTCACCGTCCCATCCTGGCACGCGCCGCCCGGTAACGAAACGTGGCCGCTCGGCGAGGTCGGCGTGTCCGGCGACCTCGGTGAAGTGGCCCAGGCGCAATTCGTCGAGCACGGCGGGCTGTTGATCGTCCCCGTGTTCGATCACCACCAGTCCGTCCGGACGAAGCAGCCGCGCGGCCTGCTCGATCACCACCCTGATCGCGGCCAAGCCGTTATCGGACGCGAACAGTGCCATCTCGGGGTCGTGCCGTTGCACGTCAATCGGCAATTCGGGACGCTGCGACAACGGGACATAGGGAGGATTGGCCACAACGACCGCTGCTTGCCCCGACTCTTCGGGCAGCGCTTCAGCCATGTCGGCCTCGACGATCTCGGTCGAGGAACCGGCCAGGTTACGGCGCAGCCAGATGGCCGCGACCGGATCTTTCTCCACGGCTATCACCCGGGTCAGGGGTGCCTCGTCGAGAATCGCTGCGCTGATGGCGCCCGATCCGGCGCACAATTCCACCGCCAGCGAACCGGGATGCCTCTTGGCCTCGTCGATGGCGGCGCCGGCCACCAATTCGGTCTCCGGCCGGGGAATGAAAACTCCCGGCCCGATTTCGAGCCGGACCCGCCTGAACCAGGCCTCACCGGTGAGGTACTGCACCGGTAGCCCGGACGCGCGCCCGGCAATCAGTTCGTGAAAACGCTCCTGCACATCGACATCGATCGATCGGGCGGTCACCAGTCCGGTGGCGGACAGGCGGCCGGCGTGCATCAGCAGTGTCCTTGCGTCCGCTTCGGGGGAAGGCAGCCCGGCGGTGGCCAGCACGCTTGCCCCGGCACGCAGCACGGCCCCCGGCCGATCGCCGGCCAGCGGAGTACTCACTGATCGGCCTTCTCCCCCACATGCGACAGGCGTTCTTCGAGGTCCGCCGCCTGAAGGGCCGAGATCAGCGGCTCCAGGTCGCCGGCCAACACCTGATCGAGATTGTGCGCCTTGAACCCGATCCGGTGATCGGCGATGCGGTTCTCGGGAAAGTTGTAGGTGCGGATGCGCTCGGAGCGGTCGACCGTGCGCACCTGAGACTTGCGCGCGGCGGCCTGCTGCTGAGCCTGTTCTTCCTCGGCCTTGGCCACCAGCCTGGCACGCAGAATGCGCAATGCCTGTTCCTTGTTTTGCAACTGGCTGCGCTCGTCCTGGCAGGTGACCACGATGCCGGAGGGAAGGTGGGTGATGCGCACGGCCGAATCCGTGGTGTTCACTCCCTGGCCACCCTTGCCGCTCGACCGGTAGACGTCGATGCGCAGATCGTCCTCGTTGATCTCGATCTCGTCGTCGTCGACATCGGGCATCACCAGCACGCCGGCCGCCGAGGTGTGCACCCGGCCTTGTGATTCCGTAACCGGGACGCGCTGCACGCGGTGCACGCCGCCCTCGAATTTCAACACCCCGTAGGGCGCCTGCCCGGGTTCGGGGTTCTTCGACGCCTTGATAGCAGCAGTCACCGACTTGAACCCGCCCAGATCGGTCGATTCCGAATCGAGGATCTGCACCTTGAACCCGCGCTGCTCGCAATAGCGCACATACATATTGAGCAGGTCGGCCGCGAACAGCGCCGACTCCTCACCGCCCTCACCCGATTTGATCTCCATGATGGCGTCACAGTCGTCGTTGGGGTCGCGTGGCGCGAGCAGCGCCGTCAGTTTCTCGGTGACGGCCTCCAATTGTTCGGCGATCGTCTGTTGTTCGCCGGCGAACGAGGGATCCTCTGCGGCCAGTTCACGGGCCGCTTGCTCGTCGGCGGCCAATTGGTCGTAATCGTCCAGGGTCTTGATGATCTGGCCCAGCTCGGCATAGCGGCGTCCGACACTGCGGGAACGTTTGACGTCACCGAGCACCGCCGGATCACTCATCTGCTGTTCCACATCGGCGTACTCGGCACGCATCGATTCGGCAGCTTCGAACATCGGTCCTCCTGCAGGACATCGTCAGCCAAGTTCTAAGAGAAAGGAAAGGATCGGGGAACGGTCGATCGTCCATCTCACCGGTCCCCAGCAGATCGCGGCGGGACGATCGAGCGGCCCTCCGGCTGCAATCTGCAACGAAAACGGGCGCCGGCAGTGGAAACCACTGCCAGCGCCCGCTGGAAGACTGCTAATTCTTCTTGCCGTAGCGGCGCTCGAAGCGAGCGACCCGGCCGCCGGTGTCGAGGATCTTCTGCTTGCCGGTGTAGAAGGGGTGGCACTCAGAGCAGACATCGACGCTCATGACGTCGGATTTGATGGTGCTACGGGTCTCGAACTGGTTTCCGCAGGTACACACGACCTTCACGTCGTGGTACTCGGGATGAGTCGACTGCTTCATGGTTTCTCCTAGATATCGTGCCGGGTCGCCCACCTGCTCGGACGTGAACCGGCGCCGTCGCGCGATCTTACCGCGCTCGATCGGCACAACCAAAATTGTGTCTGTTTTAATCCCGAAATGCCCTAAACCGCACCCGGTGTCGTCTTCGCGATGGAAACGATGAACTCCGGATTGCTGGTGGTCTTGCGCATCCGGCTGAGCAGGGTCTCCAGCGACTGCTGGTCGTCCATGCCGGCCAGCACGCGGCGCAGCTTCCAGATGATGTCGAGTTCGGCGCGCCCCATCAGCAGCTCCTCGCGGCGGGTGCTGGACGCGTCCACGTCGATGGCCGGGAAGATGCGCTTGTCGGCCAGCTGGCGCGAGAGCTTGAGCTCCATATTGCCGGTGCCCTTGAACTCCTCGAAGATGACCTCGTCCATCTTGGATCCGGTCTCCACCAGCGCGGTCGCGAGAATGGTCAGCGACCCGCCGTTCTCGATATTGCGGGCGGCGCCGAAGAACTTCTTCGGCGGGTACAGCGCGGCCGAATCCACGCCGCCGGACAGAATCCTTCCGGACGCCGGGGCCGCCAGGTTGTAGGCCCTGGCCAGCCTGGTGATGCCGTCGAGCAGGATCACCACATCGCGGCCCATCTCGACCAGGCGCTTGGCACGCTCGATGGCGAGCTCGGCGATCGAGGTGTGATCGTCGGCCGGGCGGTCGAAGGTCGACGCGATGACCTCGCCGGTGGTGGTGCGCTGGAAGTCGGTGACTTCCTCGGGCCGTTCGTCCACCAGCACCACCATCAGGTGCACCTCGGGATTGTTGCTGGTGATCGAGTTGGCGATCGACTGCATCACCATCGTCTTGCCGGCCTTCGGCGGCGAGACGATCAGACCGCGCTGGCCCTTGCCGATCGGGCTGATCAGGTCGATGATGCGTCCGGTCAGGTTCTGCTGAGTGGTCTCCATCCGCAACCGCTGCTGCGGGTAGAGCGGGGTCAGCTTCGAGAAATCGGCTCGATCCTTCATCTTCTCGGGCGGCTGGCCGTTCACCGTGTCGAGACGGACCAGCGGGTTGTACTTCTCGCGGCGCTCCCCCTCGCGGGCCTGCCTGATGGCGCCGGTGACGACGTCACCCTTGCGCAGGCCGTTGCGGCGCACCATCGACAGCGACACGTAGGCGTCGTTCGGCCCGGCCAGATAGCCGGAGGTGCGGACGAAGGCGTAGTTGTCCAAGACATCGAGAATGCCCGAGACCTCGACCAGAACGTCGTCGTCATGGACCGAGTCGTCGACCCGCTCGGACTCGTTGGAGTTGCCGCGGTGCCTGCGGTTGGAGCGGTCACGCTGGCGGCGATTGCGGGTGCGGCGGTTGCCGCCGGCCTGATCGTCGTCGTTGGAGTTGCGGGGGCCACGAGACTCGCCGGCGGTGCTCAGCTGCTTGGCGACTTCGGCGGCCGCCTGGCCACGCTTCTCGCCGCCCGTCGCACGGGTGGTCTCGCGCTCGCGCAGCCGTTCGCGGAGCTTGGGGTCTTGACCCAACGCGGCCAACCGGGCGCCGACGCTGTCTTCGGCGGCATTGTCGTTATCGGACGCCGTGGTCTCGCCGGAGGTGTCCGCCTGGTTCTCGGCCGTCCGCTGCCGCTGGCTGCGCTCGTTGCGCGAGGCACGAGGCTGCTCGGCCTGATCGTCGGCGAGTGTCGGCTGCTGGGCCTGATTCCGTCCGGCGTTGTCGGCAGAGCGCTGGCGGCGGCTGCGGGTACGGGAAGTGGTCTCGTCCGGTGCGCCGGATACCACGGCATCGGCCTTGGGGACGGACTCGGTTTCGTCGGTGGACTGAGTCGGCGCCTGCTCGGCCACAACTTGGTCGTTCCGGGGTGCCTTCTGGGAGGTTCGGGTCTTCCGGGGGGCGGGGCGGGTCTCGGCGCCGGCCGGGCGTCTGCCTTGTTGGGTGGCCTGGATGGCAGCCACAAGTTCGGCCTTACGCATGGTGCTCGCACCCTTGATGCCCAAACCAGCGGCAACCTTCTTCAGCTCAGGCAGCAGCATTGTGGACAATCCAGACCTGGGGCCAGCAGAGGTTTCGCTCACAAGATTCCTTTCCGCCACGAGGCGGCTTTACCAAAAGAGGTGGTGATGCTCGTCCGACCGGCACAAACTGGGCAGGTATGCAGCCCAACAGATCGCACACGAAGATGCGCGGATGCATGATTGGTTTGTCCTAGAGGACGCATGCCCCTGAACAATCAAAGGCATAACGGCTATTCGACTTGCCGTGCGTTGACGATAGTAGCAAACACCCGAACAAAAACGCGACATCTGCGGTTGCCGAGTTGCCGCGCCACGATCGACGCTCCGAAGACTCGCCGCCGCAGCTACCTGCGTCCGGCGGCGATCTGCTCGCTCGCGGCGGCGAAGGCGACGCGCAACTCGTCGTAGTCCCTCGTCGAGGTGAACTGCCCGAACTCGTCGATCACCCGCTGTGGCGCGTTGAACAGGATGCCGGCGTCGGCCTGGCCGAGCATCGAGGTGTCGTTGTAAGAGTCGCCCGCTGCGATGCAGCAGAAATTCAGCGACTGGAAGGCCTGCACCGCGTGACGTTTCTGGTCGGGCATCCGCAGCTTGTAGCCGGTGACATGTCCGTCGGACGCCACCTCCAGCCGATGGCAGAACAGGGTCGGCCTGCCCAGTTGGATCATCAGGGGTTCGGCGAATTCGTAGAACGTATCCGACAAGATCACCACCTGATAGCGCTCGCGTAGCCAGTCCACGAACTCCCGGGCGCCGGGCAGTGGTCCCAGCCCGGCGATGACCTTCTGAATCTGCGGCAGTTTCAGGCCGTGCTCGTCAAGCACCCGCAGCCGGTGGGTCATCAACTCGTCGTAGTCGGTGACATCTCGCGTGGTGAGGCGTAGTTCGTCGATGCCGGTGGTCTCGGCAACCGCGATCCAGATCTCGGGGACGAGCACGCCCTCCAGATCGAGACAGGCTATCTGCATCTACATGCCTTCCACTCGCAAGATCCGGACGTCGCTGAGCACCTTCGGGCTGGCCTTGAGCTGCGACAGACAGGCCATCAAATCGGCCTCGGCGGCCATATGCGTCATCAGACTCAACTCGGCCGATTCCCCGTCGCTGCGAGCGGCGTCGTCCGACGAGGACTGCAGGACCGTTTGCACCGAGATGCCGTGTCCGGCCAGGATGCCGGCGATGGCGGCGAGCACGCCGGGCTCGTCCACCACCCGCAGCCGCAGGAAGTACCGGGTGCGCACATCGCCCATCGGAGCGATTGTCTGCTTGTTGTAGTGGGTTTGATTGGGGCCGGCCACACCGCGCACCCGGTTGCGCGCAACCGCCACGAGGTCACCGGTCACCGCGCTTGCCGTGGGGGCGCCACCGGCGCCCGGCCCGAGGAACATCAGCCGTCCGGCGGCCTCCGACTCGACGAAGATGGCGTTATAGGCCCCGCCCACCGCCGCGAGTGGATGACCGGTCGGGATCAGCGCCGGGTGCACACGAACCGAGATCTCGGCCTCGTCCACCTGGCTGGCGATCGCGACCAGCTTCACCACGCAGCCGACCTCGCGGGCCGCCCGGATATCGTCGGGGACGATCCGGGTGATGCCTTCGCAATGCACGTCTGCGCTGTTCACCCTGGTGTGGAAGGCGAGACTCGCCAACAACGCGGCCTTCGCGGCGGCGTCATGGCCCTCCACGTCGGCGGTCGGGTCGGCCTCGGCAAACCCGAGATCCTGGGCCTGCACCAAGGCAGCCTCATAGTCGGTCTGCTCGGTGGTCATCTTGTCGAGGATGTAGTTCGTGGTGCCGTTGACGATACCCATCACCTGGTTGATCGAGTCGCCGACCAGCGATTCCCGCAGTGGTCTGATGATCGGGATCGCGCCGGCCACCGCTGCTTCGTAATAGACGTCGACGCCGGCACGTTCGGCCGCGTCGAAGATCTCCGCGCCGTGGGCGGCCAGCAAGGCCTTGTTGGCGGTCACCACCGACGCGCCGGCCTCGATGGCCTCCAGAACCAGGCTCTTGGCCGGTTCGATGCCGCCGATGAGTTCGATGACGATCTCGATGTCTCCGCGTTGCACCAGTTCGTGTGGGTCATCGGTGAACAGCTCGGGAGGCACGCCGGCGCGTTCCTTGGTCAGATCGCGGACGGCGACGCCCACGAGCTCAAGCGGGTGGCCGATTCGCGCAGCGAAGTCGTCGCCGTGCTCGAGGATCAGCCGGGCCACCTGGGTGCCCACGGTCCCCGATCCCAGCAAAGCCACCTTCAGGGGCTCGGCACCCTCCTGACGCACTCGCATCATCACTTCCCCACATCCAATGCCATCAGATCTTCCAAGGTCTCCCGGCGCAGCAGAACCTGTGTGGCGCCGTCGTTCACCGCGACCACCGGTGGCCGTGGAGTGTGATTGTAGTTGCTTGCCATCTCGCGGCTGTAGGCGCCCGCCGCGGGCACCGCGAGCAGGTCTCCGGGATGCACGTCAGCGGGCAGAAAGACGTCGTGGACGAGAATGTCGCCGCCCTCGCAGTGCTTTCCCACCACTCGGCAGAGCATCGTGTCTGCCTGGGACGCCCGGTTGGCCAGCGTCGCCGAATACTCGGCTGCGTACAGGGCCGGACGAATGTTATCGCTCATGCCGCCGTCAACGCTCACATAGACGCGTTGGGCTCCGCCTTCGAGATCGACCGGCTTCACGGTGCCCACCGTGTAGATGGCCATGCCGCTGGGCCCGACAATCGCCCGGCCCGGCTCGATGGACAGCTTGGGCTCGGTGATGCCGTAACCATGGGCCTCATGCTCGACGATCTCGCGCAGGTTGGCAGCCAACTCGTCGGCCGTCGAGGGCGAATCCTGGTTGGTGTACGCAATGCCGAATCCGCCGCCCAGGTCGAGCTCGGGCAGTTGGGTCCCGGTGGCGTCGGTGAATTGCGACAGCAGTTTCATGGTGCGTTTGGCGGCCACCTCGAAACCACCGGTATCGAAGATCTGCGAACCGATATGCGAGTGAATGCCGAGCAAGGTGATGTGCGGATCGTAGTGACAACGCACCATCGCCACCATGGCCTGATTGTTGGTGATCGAGAAGCCGAACTTCTGATCCTCGTGCGCGGTCGCGATGTACTCGTGAGTGTGGGCCTCCACGCCAGGGGTCACCCGCACCATCACCTTGGCATGCCAGTCGTTGGCCTCGCACAGGCCGACGATGCGGTCGAGCTCGTCCAGCGAGTCGACGATGATGCGTCCGATGCCCGCCTCCAGCGCGGTCGCCAACTCGCCGAGGCTCTTGTTGTTGCCATGCATGCCGATGCGTGCCGGATCGAAGCCCGCGTCCAGAGCGGTGGCCAGCTCGCCGGCCGAGCAGACATCCAACGACAAGCCCTCTTCGTCCACCCAGCGCGCGATGGTGCGGGTCAGGAAGGCCTTGCCCGCGTAGTAGACCGTCCATCCGGCGAAGGCGTCACGAAAGTCGCGGGCCCGGGTGCGGAAGTCTTGTTCGTCCAGCAAATACAGCGGGCTGCCGAACTGTTCGACGGCATCGGTGACACGTATTCCGCCGCTACTGACCACACCGTCGGCGGTCCGCTTGGTCGTCACACTCCACAAGGCGGCATCGAGTTCATTGGGGTCGGCCGGACGCTCCAGCCACTGCGGGCCCGGAGACGAAACATCGGCATGGATAGCGCCGGCGACGTGCATATGAGTCACGATGACCTATTCTCCCAGACCGATTCAATTGCTGCCACAATGTCCAACCTGCCGGTTTCGCCCGGCTGAACCGTTACCCCTGACCCGGGTTGCCGACTCGAACCCGCCGGTTCCGCCTGGCTGAACCGCAACTCCTGACCCCCAGGTTGCCGACTCGAACCCGCCGGACCACAGGCCCCTGATCCCCGGGATGCGAGTCTTGTACCGATACTCACTGGGCCGGCAGGGCGCGTTCACCGGCCGCCCGCGAACGCGCCGCCGCGCCCATCTGCGCGGTGGCACCGCGCATTTCCTGCCGGGCGCTTCACGGTGCTAACCTGAACCGTGCCCAGCAAGCCTCGAACGGTTTGCCAGGCAAGTCCAGCGAGGCTTGCCCCCGTAGCTCAGGGGATAGAGCACCGCCCTCCGGAGGCGGGAGCGCGCGTTCGAATCGCGCCGGGGGCGCCACCACACCCATCAGGGTTTGAGACCTGGGAGTTCCGGTTGCACTTCTTGGACGGCGAGCGGCCTGCCGCTGCGCGCATGGCGTGGGTGACCGGCTTCGTCGCATTCGCCTTCTGGCTGCTCAGCCGGGCATTGATGGCGCTGCTGTGGAGCGACGCCGAGACCTTCATCGACCACGACGTGCGCTACTACTTCTGGCAGCTGGCGAACGACGGCGTCGCCGGTGCACTGATCGAGTACCCCACCCCGATCGCGGTCTTCTTGGACGCCATCCGGCTGGTCGCCGGGCCATCAGAGAATGCCTACGTCGCCGCATTCGTTCTGGTGATGGCCGTTCTCGACGGCATCGCCACTGTCTGGCTGTGGCATTCGCAGGGCCATGCCGCGGCCTGCTACTGGGCCGGCTACACCTTCGCGATCGGCTCGCTGATCTGGTTCCGGATCGATCTCCTGCCGGCGGTGGCCGTGCTGGCGGCTTCCATCTGGATAGTCCGGCGTCCGGTCGCCTCCGGCGCAGCGATCGCCGTCGGCGCGGCGACGAAGCTGTGGCCTGCGATGCTGATAGCACCCATGTTGGGCACCGATCGGTGGGGCAAACGACGCAGCTGGGGATTCCTGACGACGGGCGCGGCACTCGGGCTCGCCTCGCTCGCCTTCTTCGGCTGGACGCGATCGGCTTCTCCCCTCGGCTGGCAATCCGACCGCGGGCTGCAGATCGAGTCGATCATGGCCACCGTGCCGATGATCCGGCACGCATTTGCGCCGGTCGACCGGTACTACACGGAGTTATCGCAGTATAACGCCTGGGAGATCTATGGGCCCGGAGTCGACCAGTGGCTCATCGCCGCCGACTGCCTATTGGCCGCGAGTGTCGTCCTGGCGCTGGTTCTCGGCTGGCTTATCGCCTTCGGCGGAGCGGGGCTGCCCGGGCATCGTCTGGCCCAGGCCAACGATGCCGCCTGCATCTCCCAGCGCGGCCACGCCATTCTGCTCGCGCAGGTGGCGCTCATCTGCCTGACGATCATGGCCAATAAGACCTTCAGCCCGCAGTACATGATCTGGCTGGGCGGCCCGCTCGCGGTTCTGCTGTCGAGGCCGCTGCCCCGCAAGGACAAGGTGGCCGCACGCCTGCTGGCGGGCCTCGGACTGGTCTGCGCAGCCCTCACCCATCTCGTCTTCCCGTTGAACTATTCGGGGTTGATCAGCGAGCATGCACATCCGGGCGAGACCCGCTTGCTGGTCGCGCGCAATCTCGTGATGGTCGCGCTTTGTCTCACCTCGGTTACGCTCGCACTGAAATCGGCGTGGCGGTGTGGCCGAGTCCACCCGGAACCCGATTCCGCCCGTTAGAGTTGACAAAACAATTGCACCTTGAACTACCGATGGGTGTTCGGCAGTTCGGATCTGGCGATGGACGCCGTTATGCCAGGCGCGATGCGGCAGATCCGAAATCGAACACCGGTAGGTCGGGGTGGGATCTGGTTCCCGGCCGTGGCCGGGAGGCGGGTCCGCGGTTCGTGCAGTGCCTATCAGGGAAGGGGCGAAGCGGCGTCCGGCCGCAGCACGTATGTCCAACTTTGACGATTTCGGCGCCAATGACTGGCTCATCGAAGATATGCGTGAGCGCTACGAGAACGATCCCTCCTCGGTCGACCCACAGTGGGTGACGTTCTTCAGCTCTCAACCGAATACGACCACCACCCCCGACCCGTCCTCCCCCACACCACCACCAACCCCCGCTTCGCCGTCAGTGCACCAACAAGGTGCCCCGGCCACCGAAACGGCTGCCGAGCAGCCATCCGGCGCTCAGCAGAAGGCCGCCGCCGCGGTATCGCCGACTCCCCCGGTCGCCACGGTCGAGCCCAAGGATGAACGTACCGAGTCTCCCAGTCAGCCCGGTACTGCGTCCGGCTTGGGCCCCGAGGTGCCCAACCCCTATCTGCGTACCCGGCTTTCCGAGGACGGCCCGCGCCGCACCGTGATGAAGGGCGCGCCGATGCGCACCGCCCGCAATATGGACGCCTCCCGGTCGATGCCGACGGCGACCTCGGTGCGCAGTGTTCCGATGAAGCTCGTGCTCGAGAACCGCGCCACCATCAACAACTTCTTACGGCGCAGCCGCGGTGGAAAGGTGAGCTTCACCCACATCATCGGCTATGCGATGATCCAGGCCATCCGGGCCGTGCCCTCGATGAACTGCTCCTACGACGAGACCGCCGACGGCAAGCCGGTGCTGGTGGAGCACCAGGACATCAATCTGGGCATCGCCGTCGATGTCGTCAAGGGCGATCAGCGCCAGCTCCTGGTGCCCAATATCAAGGCCTGCGAAGATCTGAACTTCGCCCAGTTCTATGCAGAATACGAAGCCCTCATTCACAAGGCACGCGACGGCAAGCTGGTCGTCGACGACTTCGCCCACACCACCGCTTCGCTGACCAATCCCGGTGGGCTCGGCACCAACATGTCGGTGCCCCGATTGATGCCCGGACAAGGTCTGATCCTCGGCGTGGGTTCGATCGCCTACGCTCCCGATTTCGAGGGCACCAGCCAGGTCGCCCTCACCCAGATGGCCGTCAGCAAGGTCACCACGCTGACCTCCACCTATGACCACCGGGTCATCCAGGGCGCCCAGAGTGGCGAATTCCTGCGCAAGATGCACCAACTGCTGCTCGGCGCCGACGGCTTCTATGAGCAGATCTTCGAGGCCCTGCGCATCCCCTATCCGCCGCTCAAGTGGGCTGCCGACATCCCGACCAACCGCACCAATCACGTCAGCAAACAGGCGCGGGTGGTGTCGCTGGTCAACTCCTTCCGCCATCTCGGCCATCTGCAGGCCGATGTCGATCCGCTCGAGTACAAGATGCGGACCCACCCCGACCTGGAGCTCGAAACCCACGGCCTGACGCTGTGGGATCTTGACCGCGAATTCCCGGTGGGACGCTTCGCCGGCGAGCAGCTCGGCTTCATGACCTTGCGGCAGATTCTCGACGTGCTGCGCGATACCTATTCGCACACGATGGGTATCGAGTACATGCACATTCACGATCCCGAGCAGCGGCAGTGGTTCCAGCAACGGCTGGAAGCGCCGCACCAGTCCCGGCCCCGCACCGAGCACCTGCGTATCCTCGACGAGCTGAGCGAGGCGGAGGTCTTCGAGACCTTTCTGCAGACCAAGTACGTCGGCCAGACCCGATTCAGCATGGAGGGTGCCGAGTCGGCGATCGTGATCTTGTCGGAGATCTGTGAGCTGGCGGCCGACGACTCGATCGCGGAGATCTGCATCGGCATGCCGCACCGCGGCCGGCTGAATGTGCTCGCCAATATCGTCGGCAAGGCCTATTCGCAGATCTTCCGCGAATTCGACAACCGGGCGGTCGACGAAGAAGTCATCAGCGGCGACGTCAAATACCATCTCGGGTCCGATGGTGAATACACCGCGGCAAGCGGACGCACCGTGCGGACCTCGCTCGCCGC